>MGMF01000001.1 GCA_001796335.1 Chloroflexi bacterium GWB2_49_20
CGTTTTCCCGTGGTCAATGTGTCCCATCGTCCCCACGTTCAAATGCGGTTTGTTCCGTTCATATTTCTGCTTCGCCATAATTGCTATCTCCTTCTATCTATCATTCATATAAAATAATCAAATTCGGTAACGAGAGCCCTCAATGGGATTCGAACCCATGACCTCGTTCTTACCAAGAACGCGCTCTACCGACTGAGCTATGAGGGCATTCGTCAGTTTTTTAGTCTGGCAATCAAAGCTCAGCTGCCAGACTAAAAAGGTGGGCGGAGAAGGATTCGAACCTCCGAAGGCGTTCGCCAACTGATTTACAGTCAGTCCCCGTTGTCCACTTGGGTATCCGCCCGCTATTCAATTTTATCAGCCATCCAACCATCGGTCAACAAACAATACTGGCTGATGGGCGAACCAGAGCCGACGATGGGAATTGAACCCATAACCTACCACTTACAAGGCGGTTGCTCTGCCGTTTGAGCTACGTCGGCAAGCTCCGATTCCTTGCCTTAAGCAGAACGATTATACCAAAGCATCCATTCCAGAGCAAGGATATTTTAACAATCCGGGAAATCCAAACGGCGGAAAAGTTTATCAGGATTCAGGGGAGACGTCAAGCATTGACAGGCCACGAGGGGCAGGAAAAATAAAGTTCAAATTATTTTCTGGCAGCCCGCCTGGTGTTTTCTTCAATGTCAACAAAAATCTTCAAAACTTCAGAAATCCCCAGCAAAACCACAAAGTAAACCAGGCCGCGGAATGGTCTTTCCAGGGTGATCAATATATTCGTAACATAATCCGTAAAACCCAGACCAAACCAATAACCACGCAGGATTTGCAAAACCATCACCATCAGCGCAACAATGAAATCGATCGAATAAACAGCCAGGACGACCCATCCCAGCACTCTGGCTACACCTGACAGGCGGAAAATGATGGTTGGATCGAAATACGTTCCCATGAAGCGATTCTTGGTTTCCTTCTCTTCTTCCATTTATTCCTCCAAAAATAATATATAAATAAGCTGAGTGGCAACAAACCCTATTTTATTGACTAAAAAACACCAACTACACCAGTTATCTACAGGTTTGTTATAATACTATGATTATACATCTGGAATAACACAAGTTATTGGCATCAATATTTTGAGGTATCCCGCAATGAATGCATCCAACACACCCACCGATTTTATCCGGGCAGCCGTCGAAGAAGACAACCACACCAACCGTTTTAATGGCAGAGTGCAGACGCGTTTCCCACCGGAACCGAATGGTTACCTGCACATCGGGCATGCCAAGGCCATATCCATCGATTTTGGCATCGCGGAAGATTACAATGGCATATGCAGTCTGCGCTTCGACGACACCAATCCGACCAAAGAGGATGTGGAATATGTGGATGCCATCAAATTTGACATCCGCTGGCTGGGCTTTGATTGGGACGAGCGTGAATTTTATGCCTCGGATTATTTTGACCAGCTTTACGAATTCGCCCTCATCCTGATCAAAAAAGAAAAAGCATATGTGGATGATCTCAGCGCGGATGAAATTCGTGAATATCGCGGCACCCTGACAGAACCCGGCCGGGTTAGTCCTTTCCGCAATCGCAGCATCGCTGAGAACCTGGACTTGTTTGAACGCATGAAACAGGGAGAATTCCCGGATGGGTCACGCGTCCTGCGCGCAAAGATCAACATGGCTTCCGGAAACATCAATATGCGTGACCCGGTCATGTACCGCATCCTGCACACACCCTCCCATCACCGCACCGGCAGCAAGTGGTGCATTTACCCGATGTATGATTATGCCCACGGACAGTCGGATTCAATTGAAGGGGTCACTCATTCGCTTTGTTCACTCGAATATGAAGCCCACCGCCCCTTATATGACTGGTTCCTGGATGAGCTGGAAATCTATCATCCACGCCAGATAGAATTTGCCCGCTTGAATTTGAGCTTTACAGTCATGTCCAAACGGCGGTTGATCCGCCTTGTCCAGGAGGGTTTTGTAAAAGGGTGGGACGACCCGCGTATGCCTACCATTCACGGCTTACGCCGCAGAGGTTTTACACGCGCCTCCATCCGAAATTTCTTGGACCTGGTCGGGGTCGCCAAAAATGACAGCATCATTGATATTGCCCTGCTTGAGCATTGCCTGCGCAACGACTTGAATAAAATTGCCACGCGCAAGATGGCTGTATTGCGCCCGATCAAGGTGATCATTGATAATTTCCCGGAAGGATTGGTTGAGGAATTAGATGCAATCAACAATCCGGAGGACCCCCAGGCTGGCAGCCGCAAGATCCTGTTCACCAAGGAACTCTACATCGAACAGGAAGATTTTTGCGAAGTGCCACCACCCAAATATTACCGCTTATTCCCGGGAAACGAAGTGCGCCTGAGATATGGTTACTTCATCACCTGCACAAGCGTGGTCAAAGACCCAAATACCGGTCAGATCCTTGAGATCCACTGCACCTACGATCCAACCACGCGCGGCGGAGATGCACAGGATGGTCGCAAGGTTAAGTCTACAATTCATTGGGTATCCGCCACTCATTCCTTAGCTGCGGAAGTACGCCTGTATGACCGTCTGTTCCTGACTGAAGACCCCTTTGAATTGGAAGAAGGCCAGGATTTTACTGCCAATATTAATACCGATTCATTGGAAGTTCTTCCCGCCTGCCGGATGGAAACCAGCTTGAAGAGTGCTGCCGCCGGAGACATCTTCCAGTTTGAGCGTCTTGGCTATTTCAATGTCGATCCCGACTCCACAGAGATCAAACTGGTGTTTAACCGCTCCGTATCGTTAAAAGATTCCTGGAGCCGGTTAGCCTCCGGTGGGAAAAAATAATATTAATCATAACCGGGTAACTTCAAAATATGGGGGAAGGTTGAAAAGATCAAAAACAGGGTCTGATGAATTCATCAGACCCTGTTTTTGATTTATTCCGTTCCAGACGCCAGGATCTCGATCGCCTTTTTTAACCTTTCCAAAACTTTAGTTTTGCCGATGATCTCCATACTCTCAAATAAAGGTGGGCTGATCGCCTGTCCTGTCACTGCCACTCGCAGGATACCAAACACCTGTCCTGCTTTCAAGCCCAGCTCATCCACCATGAGGCGCATGGGAGGTTCAGCCAGCTCAGGTGTGATTTCATCCAGAGAGGCCAGAATCTCACCAGACCGCTGCACTATTTTCGCAGACTCTGCAGCGGTTAAATTCTTCCCGATCAGGTCAGCCAACGCAGGTTCAATGTCATCTTTAAAGAAAAAGCCTGCAAAAAACAGCGCGTCATCCAGGGTGACAAGCCGCTCACGGAGGATCGGTATGATCTGGATCATTTTTCTATCATCCACCTGGTAACCTGCTTTTTCGAAGTATGGTTTAACACGCGAGGAAACATCCTCATTGGTCAGGTTCCGGATATGGGCGCCACTGAAGTAATCCAATTTGGCAAAATCGATGGCGGCAGGAGATGGATTCACCCGATCTATATCAAATTTCTGGACCATTTCCGGCAAGGTCATGAATTCACCTTCGGCAATCCCCCAGCCCATCAGCAGGATCCAGTTTAATACTCCCTCTGGGATATAGCCCAATTTTTCCAGGTCGGTGATGAAAATTGAATAACCACTGTCGAGGGCATCCGCAGCATCACGCTTGCTCATCTTGCCTTTGCCAGAAGGTTTCAGAAACACTGAGAGATGCACCCATTCAGGCTCTTCCCAACCGAATGCACGCACGATATGTACATGCAATGGAAAAGTTGAAAGCCACTCGGAACCCCGGATGACATGGGTTATCTTCATCAGGTGGTCATCCACCATGGCAGCCAGATGGTAAAGTGCCCATCCGTCAGATTTTACCAGCACATAATCGTCAATATTTTTATTCTCAACGATAATTTCACCCCGCAACGCATCATGAGAGCTGATGCTGCCATCTCTCGGGGTCTTGAAGCGTATGACATAAGGTTCACCATCTGTAATCCTTCTGCCGGCCGTCTCTTTCGAAAGGTTTCGGCAGGTACCATCGTAATGAAGACTTTCCTTGCGCTTCATCTGTTCCTGGCGGACTCCATCCAGGCGCTCTTTTGAACAGAAACAGGCATAAGCATGACCGCTGTCCACCAGTTTGCGGGCATATTCAAGATATATTTCTTTACGCTCAGATTGACGATAAGGACCATAAGGACCACCGACATCCAGACCTTCATCCCACTGCAGGCCAAGCCAGCGCAAACCATGCATCAGCTCTTCTTCTGACCCTTCCACAAAACGGTTGACATCCGTGTCCTCAAGCCTGAGTATAAATTGGCCTCCAGTGCGTTGGGCAAGAAGATAATTATATAAAGCAGTCCGGGCGCTTCCCAGGTGCATACGACCGGTAGGAGACGGTGCAAAACGAACTCTGGCAGGTGTGATGGATTCCATGGTGATCTCCTATAATTCCAATGTCTTTTGACGTAATATGATACTTTCAACCAGGCCAATTCCCAACATCAATGAAAGGAGACCGCTGCCTCCGTAACTGATGAAGGGTAAAGGTAATCCTGTTACCGGTATGAGGTTGAGGTTGACTGCAATGTTCACTGCGCCCTGGAAGAATATCAAAAAAGCCACCCCGTAAGCGATCAATGCTCCAAAAGGATCATTCGCTCTCCAGGCTGCATGCAGGCAGCGATATATAATGAATGCTATCAAAATGAGGACAAAAATGGCACCCACCAAGCCAAATTCCTCAGCGATCACTGAAAAAATAAAATCGGTGTGACGCACTTTGAGAAAGCGCAACTGGGTTTGAGTACCATGCCCATAACCTTTTCCCAACAAGCCACCCGAACCAAGCGCGATCAAGGCCTGGTCAACATTGTATTGGGCTCCATAGGTTGTGTTGGCATCAGAAAAGAAAAAACCAGTAACTCGATCTTGCTGGTAAGATTCTAGAAATTGGAAGCCGATAACAATCACAATAAGGGCGAAAAGTGCAAGCAAACCCAGCTGCTTTAATTTAAGGCCACTTATCCAGGCTAGGAATCCCCACAAAACCATGATGACTATCACATTGCTCAAGTTAGGTTGTAGGAAAATCCATATCGCCAGGCCTGCTGCAATTAAAATACTCTTCATGAGCCAGGAAATATTGCGCAGAGATTCCAAATTACGGGAAAAATAGGTTGCCAATGCCAGGATAACCACTATCTTGGCAAGTTCGGTTGGTTGGATGGATATCAGTCCGGTTTCCAGCCAGCGCGCAGCCCCAAACCTTTCACCTCCAATAATATACAAGATGACCAGGAACACCATAATAACAAAATATATCTGGCGGATCAGGGCAGCCCAATAATGGTAATCAATTATTGCCACGATCATGATCACTACAAAACCCAGGCTGGCAAAAATGATCTGGCGTTGAACAAGGCCTTCCAGAATTTCATTTCCAGCAATGGCAGAACGGATCATGGCGACACCAAATGCGATTGCCAGGATCACCGCCCCAAATAGGCTGAAATCAAAATGGCGCCAAAATTCTTCACGAAATCCACGAATCATAATATTAAATCTTAACTTCAATGGAGAGGGTATACCAGGCGTTAACGGAAAGCAAACCGGTTATTTCAAACGCCGGCGATTGGAAATACGCAATGGGATATCAGCTACCAACCGTTGCGAACGACCTTCCTTGGCAATATTAATGCTTACCGCAGTCGGATCTATCTCAACGTACCTGGAAATAACTTCTATCAACTCATCTTTCATAGCATTCAGCGCAGACGGTGCCAAGTCTGTCCGGTCATGGATCAGGACGAGTTGCAATCGTTCTTTGGCATTTCCAGCACTTTTCTTACGCCCGATCATACGGTTAAAAAATTCCATTTTACTTCCTCCCCGAGAAAAGGCGTTGGAGAAATCCCTGGTTTTCCACATCCACAAAAGGAACATCTTCGCCCATTAATCGACGCGCGATGTTATGAAAGGCCATTCCAGCTTTGCTTTTGTTATCAAATGCCAGGGGGGTTCCACGATTTGAAGCAACGATCACATTTTCATCATCCGGAACGATCCCAATTAAATGAATTGCAAGCAGATCAAGTACATCTTCGACTGAAAGCATATCTCCACGTTTGACCATGGAAGGTTTAATCCGGTTGATGACCAGGTGAACTGGGCCCTTTTCTTCGGCATCCAGTAAACCGATCACACGATCGGCATCCCGAACGGCAGATACTTCCGGATTGGTCATAACAAGAACCAGGTTTGCTGCAGCAATGGAATTACGAAAACCGCGTTCAATACCCGCCGGGGAATCGATCAGGATCCAATCACATTCCTGCCGTAAATCATCACACAGTCGAACCATATCACTAGGAGAAACAGCGCTTTTATCCCGCGTCTGTGATGCCGGGATGAGATACAACTCAGGAAGACGTTTATCGCGGATCATTGCTTGGCGTAAACGGCAGCGACCCTCAACCACATCCACCAGATCGTAAACAATCCGATTTTCCAAGCCCAAAACAACATCCAGGTTTCGCAAACCAATATCACCATCAATACAAACCACTCTTTGCCCAAGAGAAGCTAAACCTACTGCGATATTGGCAACCGCGGTCGTTTTACCAACCCCACCTTTTCCTGATGTAACTGTCGCAACTTTAGCTGTCATGCATCCATCCTAACCCATTATCCTGATTTCCACGGTTCGGCGATTAAATTTCCATCTTTCCATTTCGCAATTTCCACATTACCTTTACTGTTTTTTTTGGGAGAAACCGCAATCTTGCCTGCAATTCTTAACTGCATGGGGGAAAACTCAAGAGCACCAACAACAGCTTCTTCATTCCCTTCAGCACCAGCATGTACAAACCCTCTGAGACGTCCCCATACAAGAACACTCCCACCCGCTACAATCTCAGCACCCGGGTTGACATCCCCAAATACAACTACATTCCCCGAAAATTCTATTCGTGTTCCCGAGCGAAGTGTGTGTTGTATCCATAAGGCTTTATCATCAGGGATGGCCTCGGCAGCTTCAATAGTCTCAACCGGTTTTGGTTTCGAAATGCGGGTTGCCAGACCCAGGTTCTGAGCAGTTTGCTCAGTGGTTGAAGAACCACTTAGAACTGCCCACAAAGTAATGCCATGCTCTGAAAGAATATCCCGAAATGATGCCAGTTCTGCAACGTGCAAAGCATGGCTACCCACGTCCAAAGCCATACGGGCACTCTGATAAAAGGTTGGGCGTTCATCAATCTGATTAATCAGGGCTGAAGTTAATGCCTCCCAATCAGCATCTCCAAAGGATACCATCAGGCCTTCACGAATGCCTTTAATTTGAACAATGGATGGTTCTTTTGCCATAATTACGATAAATTATAGCACACAGTACTATTCTGTTTACGGCGTTGTACCTTGAGCGGCATCCAATGCTTTTTGCTCAAAATATGCATCCATGACCAGCTTTACCATCGGAGCAGCTACACTCCCCCCTTCGCCTCCATTGTAAGCAAATGCCAGGATCACAATTTCGGGGTCATCAAACGGAGCGTAAGCAACTGTCCAGGCATGCGTGGGCCAATTTTCAAATTTACACTTTCCCTGACTATTGGCAACATCATCGCAATATTCAGCCGTCCCTGTTTTTCCAGCCACGGCAATTGGATAATCTTTGAAAGAGTAGGTATTATCAAGGGTTCCCGACAAATCCGTCACAGCTAGTCGCATTCCTTGCTGAACGCTTTGGATTACCCAAGGCTCAATTACTTTCATATCGCCGGTAGTTGTACAATAAGTATTTTGACATCGGAAATCTTTTATCACCGGGTCAACAGTGACATCCCATTTTAAATTTGGAGTAAAAGGTGATATTTGATAACTGTATTGTTCCTCAGGCTTATCTGATACTGTTTGCTCGACAGGGTTCCACCACTTTTCGAGAACATTCCCATTTGAATCCTGGATCGAACGGATAATGGTGGGTTGCATCAATTTACCATCATTGGCAATGGTTGCAGCGGACATCAGTACCTGTAATGGAGTCGCCAATACATATCCCTGACCCACACTGGCGATATAAGTATCACCGGTGGACCAGTTTTCACCCTGATAGATACGCTTCCAGGCCGGATCCGGGATCAAACCAGAGGCCTCACCATATAACTCAATACCAGATGGTTGGCCATACCCGATTGCATCTGCATATTGTTGCAAACGCAAAATACCAAGCCCTTCAGGTACCTCGTTTTGATATCCACCCCCCAATTTATAGAAACACACATTGCTGGAATACGCAATACAATGAAGAAAATCTATCTTACCAAACGATTTTGGGTAGATCCAGTCTCGGTATGAACGCTGAAATCCCTTATCGGTGGGAGAAAAACTCTCAGTGATCACTAACTCTCCAGGAGCTTCGATAATCTGGTCCAAAGAAACTACACCTTCGTTCAAAGCTCCTGAAGCTGTTGATAATTTAAAAGTTGACCCGGGAGGATATTCTGCTGAAATGACAGCATTCAACAGCGGATGAGTCGGGTCTTCGCTCAGTTGTTTATAATAATACTCAGGGATAAACCGGGCCAGGCGGTTGTTTTCATAAGAGGGCCAGGATACCATGGCAAGAATCTCACCAGTTTTGGGGTTCATGGCGACCACGGCACCGGAAGATATTCTTATATATCCGTAATATCGATTATTCCAATAATCGATTTCTTCTTCAATGGCAGCCTCAGCTGCTGCCTGAAAACGGGTATCAATTGTAAGAGTGATATTATCACCAGGAACAGGTGCTATTGGAGGTTCCAGGTTGCTCAATTCCTGTCCAGCCACATCCACTTCAACCACTCGTTTACCAGGAGACCCGATCAGTACATCATTCAGGGATGCTTCAACCCCTGCGTAACCAACTTTATCAATTTGTGTCGAGAAGCCCAGGGATTTGAACTCAGCTTCCAACCTGGCAGGAATCGGACCCAAAAAACCTACCACATGCGCAGTTAATGAACCGGTGGGATAATCCCGAATTGGTTCTACTTCCACGCTCACTCCTGGCCAATCCACCAGGCGTTCACGGGCAATTCGAGCTGAATTTTCACTTACATTACATTGGATCTTTACCGCTTCATAGGGAGCCAGCGAATTTCCCAGCTCCACCAATTGTGTGATCCCGGGACCAGGAACACAGGCTGATACCAGTTTGGCATCCTCTACAGTTCCACTATTAACTGGAACTCCTGTAAGATCGGATATTTCCCGATAGATCTGTTGAATATCAGATGAGTCATCAGGAAGATAGGCAGGGGTAATAGCAATCGCGTAGGAGGCTACATTTCGAGCCAGGACGAAGCCATTGCGATCATAAATGATACCCCGCTGTGGCGCATCACTGATAATCCTCGTGCGGTTATTGTCAGCATAGGTTAAATAAGTCTCATAGTCCAAGATTTGTAGTCCAAACAAACGGATCACGAAGATAACAAAAACAAGCCCAAAAACAATATAAATTGACCACAAACGCCACGGTTGAAATCGAACCAGCGTTGATGATGTGCTCATATATTCACCTCTAATGGGTACACCCAATTCGCCAGATCCTTGATCAGGTAATAAACAGGTATCACCAACAACCAATTAAGCAAAGTAGAAGGCAATACAATCAAGCTTATAACATCTCCAAATTGGAAAGAACTACCAGTAAGGATCAGGTATCCAAAGGTTAATAGGTGCATGCCAAACGTACCAATAAATATAACTACGAAAGTCGCAAGGAGTGGAGCCTGCCAAACCCTACGGTGCATCAAGCGACCTGCCCCTACTACCAAGAGATAGCCTGCCAATGGAATATACCAGGGTAATCCCGATACATAGCCAACCATTAAACCCGCCGTCACCGCCCAATACCAGGATGTTTTTACCCGATCCTGAAGAGACCAGGTTACCAGGATCGCCATTATCAAATCCGCACCCCCGGAGAGCAGATTGATCCAGCTTATGATCCCGGTTTGAATCATTAGAGCTATTCCCAACACAGGTAAAGCTAAAAAAATTGACATAATGCGTATTTTCTCATTAAGGAAGGGTAAGGCGGGGTGCTTACGGGCAATTTCACTGCCCACACGCCCCGCTCCCCTGGTTTATTAAGATCATACCATAATACGTTAAGGGTTCGGCGTGGGAAGCAGAGGTGTGATATCAACAGGCTGAAAATTTATAATAATCAGGACAAACTCAACCCGGGAAAAATCCACTATCGGCTGAACAGATGCCGTCTGAAACAACTCATATTCACGGTTGCTTACGCTTACGACCTGTCCAATCAGGATATTGGGAGGGTAATCGCCTCCCAATCCGGAAGTTAAGATCACATCATTTGGCTCAACTTTTACATCATGCGAGATCATCCCTAACGAAAGGTCGCCTGTGATCGAACCGTTAAGAATGGCTTCCGTTTTGGAGTTTTTTAGGCGGATATTGACTGCGGAAATTTGATCTGTGATCAGTTGCACCCTGGCTGCCTCTGAAACAACCGCTTCAACCCGTCCAACCAGTCCCTGTTGAGTAACCACTGGCATACCACGCACGATTCCTTCGTTTGAACCAACATTAATGATCACGTATCTAAGGAAAGGGCTTGGGTCACGCCCAATTACAGCGGCTGCTTTATAGGTATTTTCTGGGTTGGTGCGCGCGAAATCCACAAGGGCAGAAAGAATTTCCGTTTGGGTAACTTGTTGCTGAAGGTCAATGATCTGGGTTTGAAGTCGCGCTACATCCGCTTCCAATTCAATATTTCTCTGCCGAAGTGAAGCCATGTCACGAGGCGCGGTAAAAAAATCTGATATTGCCAGGAACCGGCTCGATATCCAGGTCTGGGATCCAACTGTTATCTGCCCAAACCAATTGGTGATACTTCCAAAGTAACCACCCAGTGCGAGCATTACAAAACCGACCACAACTAAAATGATGAAGGCCGTTTGCAATGACCGGGGAAATGTTGATTTCATATCACAAGGATTTTCGTATTCACTAATTCCAAATCACTAAAGAAAGGTAAATTATCGATTACTACCTTTCAAGACCAACCAGGAACCGGGAGCTATTTTGAAAATCATCCAGAATAATTCCAGTACCGCGCACAACGCAGGTAAGAGGGTCTTCTGCCACCCAAACACGCAAGTTAAGCTCTTCTGCCAACCGCTCAGCGAGCCCTTGCAATAACGCACCCCCACCAGCCAGGCAGATGCCCATTTCCATCAGGTCTGCAATGATTTCAGGGGGTGCTTCGTCCAGGGTATCTTTAACTGTATCAACGATCACCTGTATAGAACCTGTCAGGGCTTCGCGCATCTCCACAGAAGAAACAATGACTGATTCTGGCAAACCGGTTACCAGATTGCGTCCACGAACTTCAGTGGTTTTTTCCACAGGTAACTGAAAAGCAGATCCAATATTCCATTTGATATGTTCTGCGATCCTTTCGCCCACCAAAAGATTATATTTATTGCGAATATATTGCACAATATCCTGATCCATCTCATCTCCGGCTACACGCAATGACCGGGATACAACCACCCTACCCATGGATATCACCGCCACCTCAGTAGTTCCCCCGCCGATATCAACGACCATCGTGCCGCGCACTTCATTAACCGGTAAACCAGCCCCCAATGCAGCTGCAATAGGTTCTTCAATCAGGTACGTGTCCCGGGCGCCTGCAGACATGGAAGCATCATATACAGCCCGTTTCTCCACCTGGGTCACTCCCGATGGAATTCCAATCACCACTCGGGGACGAGGCAATGGAACAATGGTTTGCTCGTGAACTTTTCCAATAAAATACTCCAGCATGGCTTCGGTAATCTCAAATTCTGAGATAACGCCATCCCGTATCGGTCTGACAACCATGAGAGAACCAGATGTCCGACCAGCCATTTCTTTAGCTTCAAGGCCAATAGCAAGGGGGGCGCGCGAACGTTTATCAATTGCAACCCAGGAAGGTTCATTGATAACAATCCCTTTGCCACGCACATACACCAGGGTATTTGCGGTACCCAAGTCAATACCAATATCCAAAGAGAAAAGGCCAAGAAGCCAGTTAATTGGATTAAATGCCAAGTATAACTCCTAGAGAGAAATTTAACAGAATCATTATACCATCCTTCTTATTGAAGCCTTTGTAACACCAGCATGGTCAGATCGTCGATCGGGAGATTTGTTCCCATAAAATCGAATACCGATGCCTCGATTGCTTTCACAATATCTTCAGCAGAAGATTGGTGGTGCTCTTTAAATACCCTCTGTAATCTATCATCACCGAACAGATCCTCATGCCGTGAAACTGCCTCTGTCAAACCATCCGTATACAATAGAAGACTGTCACCGGCATTGAGGTGAACCAGGCGTTCCTCAATACGTGTATTTTCCACAATTCCAAGCGCCATGCCGGTACGATTCAAATTTTCGATCTTCTGGTCCTCATTGCTAATTATGAATGGAGGGTTATGACCTGCGTTGGCGTAAGTTAATTCGCCGGTCTTTAACGACAAAACCGCATAGACAGTTGTTACAAACATGCCTTGTTGGTTTTCAGGAATGAGCAGGTTATTTATTCGTTCCAACACTTCGGCAGGTGATGAAATTTCCAAAATGACTGCCCGCAATAGGGTGCGGGTCACAGCCATGAATAAAGCAGCCGGAATGCCTTTATCCGAAACATCAGCAATAATCAACCCCAATTTGCCACCAGGCAATAGGAAAACATCATAAAAATCACCCCCCACCTGCCGGGCAGGTCGCCAATAGGCAGCCAAACCCCAATTCTCAAACTTGGGCAATTGTTCAGGCAAAAATGTCTGCTGTATCTGGCGGGCAAGATGAAATTCATAATCAAGCCTTTCCCGGGCAACCGTCTCCAATTGGAGCTGTTCATTTAGGATGCTCATTGCCAATTGCTGGGCAATACCACTGATTATTTCGATCCTTTTTTGTCTAAAGCGGCGCGCCTCGGAAGTTTCTTCAACAACCATGACACCAAAAAATTCAGCTTTGATCATCAATGGAAAACCGATCAATAGCTTCTCACCCATTTCCATTGCATAGAAAGAATCTTCCTTGGATAAGGCTAGATCCGGGCAAAGCCAAGCTTCAGGATTATTTGATTTCAATGACCCAACTACAAGCCGGTTGCATTCACGCACTGTATCCAAAAGGGGATATTCGCCGGTAGAGAAACTCTTACCGGTAATGGTTTTGTGTATATCATCTGCCATTCCATAAGCGTGGGAAGGCAGGAATATCCCATCTTGATATAAATAAATGGCACAAGATTCCACACCCACCAGGATTGGCGTAACGCGCGCAATGGAAGCCAGCAAATCATCCAGGTTATCAGCATTGGCTACCGTTTGAGCTACCTGCAGTAAAGCGGCAGATGCATAAGCTTGCTCTTGTGCCGCATCAAATAACCTTGCATTTTCAATTGCAACTGCCGCATAACCGGCAAATGTGGATGTTATGGCTTGCGCTTCGTGACCATATCTTCCCGAAGTTGGATGGGCAAGCGTCAATACACCCAACGGTTGGTTCCCTATCTGTAATCGTGCCGCGATGGATGAATAATCAGCAGAATAACCCTTGGCCGCCCCACTCGGACCGATTGGATCGATGGGCTTTCGAATAATCGGCAAATCGGAATTCAGGGCTTCCGCTAGAAAATTGGATGATTCTGGCCAATCTTTCCTGGCTAGTTCCACATCAATTGGATCAGCACCTCGAATGTGACCCAGGTATATATCATTGCCGTCCAACAAAAATATAGCCGAAACCTCACAAGGCAGGTCTTTTTCCAACTCTCCCAGGATGGTATCCAAAACATCATCCACACTGACATTCGCTGAGAGTGATCCGGCCACTTCACGCAAGCTGTCTGCAATCTGCCTGCGCCATTTTTCGGATTGATAAAGATCAGCATTGTGGATGGCAGCAGCAATATTGTCTGCCAGGGCTTCACATATGAATCTGTCTCCATCCGTGAAGACATTAGTCTTCTCTGTTTGAATATCCAAAACACCCACCACCTGACCATCATAGATCAGAGGTACCACCAACTCGGCACGCGTATTCTCAGGTGGCAGTGCAGAGGGCTTGAAACGTGGCTCAATTGAGACATCATTTGCCACAACAGTTTGACCATGTGAAGCAACCCATGGTATTAAACCAAAGGGGCTGTCCAAGTCCAGGCTGTAACCCTCAAGGGCGGATGCGCGCCAACCGCTTCCAGCTTCATGGTAAATACGACGCCGATTGGGATGAACACTGAAGAGATGAACATGGGGATAACCCAGACGTTCCTGGATCAGGGCAGCTACTTTTCGGAGCAGGTCATCAAGGTCGAGGATGGAGGTAATGTCCCGGCTGACTTCAGCCACCAGCGCCAGATGTTGAGCACGCTTCTGTAAATCCCCATAAAGATGCGCTCCTTCAACTGCGATGGAAATGTTGGCTGCCAGGGCTCGCAGAACCAGCAAATCGTTGGGATGAAAAGCTGCTGCCTCATTGCTTTGAATATCCAGAACACCCAATATTTTATCTTCTATTTTGAGAGGCAATACAACTTCAGACATGGTCTCTGGTAGACTTGCAACGAATTTAAAACGCGGTTCCTCCTGGATATCGTTGCTGACAATTTCTTCACCGGTTAATGCCACCAACCCGATCAAGCCCTGCCCAACCTCCACTTCCAATATCGGGGAGAGTCGGCGCTTTCCTTTAAATCCAACCGGACCAGCAGATGAACGAAATTTAAGGATTTTCTGTGCCGGTTCGAGAGTAAAGATGGCAACGTAATAATACTGGAAGGTTTTCTGGATCAACTGGGTTAAACGGCGTATCAATTCGTCCAGGTCTAGAATATCGACGATTTGGGCACTCACCTTGCGTACCAGGTTCAGTTGTTCAATCCGCCATTGTTCTACCGCAATATGATGCGTATTGGTTATCGCCAGTGCAATATGTGCCGCCATTCCCCGGAATATTTCAATCTCATCTTCATTAAAAGGGGTTTCGCTTGGACGGCTGATTTGCATAACCCCTAAAACTGTATCCTTGCTGATGATTGGTATCGCCAACCGATGTTCCTGGATGGAAGTCTGAACGAGTTCACCAGTGCTTTTTGCCTGGTCCATTTCCGCTGTGGGTATATCCGACGTGTTTATGGGTTGATATTGGCGTCCAGGAAGTCGTAACAAGTTTTCATTTACCCATACTTCATTTTGGCCCCCGAACAAGCCCTGTAATGCTGAAATGATCATGTCACGCTGAGCTGCCAGATTGTTCATTTCCAGTAATTGCGAACCCAGAACAACTACTTGGTTCCAACTGGATTTTTTGGGCAGATTGGATTTTTTCATCTTACCCCATTAAGTGTTTCTTTAAAGTCAGGACATTACCTGCCTCACCCAGGGATTCATAATGGACTTCGTCCATCAAATGACGAATCAAGTAAATACCAAGACCTCCAATGTGCCTCTCATTCAGTTCTCCAGTCAAAATAGGTTCGGGAACTGAGGCAGGGTCAAAACAGCAGCCATGATCCCGAAAGATGATTACCAGGTTTTTTCCATCCTGGCTGCAGGTACATTCTATTTCCCCATCATCAACTGCATTGTAGGCATATTCAATAATATTTGAACAGGCTTCATCTGCAGCAAGCTGCACGGAATAAATACCTGCTTCATCAAATCCCGCATCTTTTGCCGCCTGGGCAACATATTCACGGATCGCATCCAGGTTTTCATATTTAGCTTGAAAGATGGCTGTACGCATGTTTATAAAGGGAAACCGCATCCAACTTGATGGGCAGGGGCGGCTCCATTAGGTCAAGAATCAAATCTGATGGCTAAAAATTTCCAACTGCGGAAGTAAGATCAGCGAAGCTTTTAAATAGCGGAGTGAATCCGGTAAGGTCAAGGGCTTCCTGGGTTCTTTTTGGAAGGCTTGCCAGTACAATCTCTCCACGATTATAACGTTTACAATTACGCTGCCCCATCAACATGGTTCGGAAACCTGCACTGGACATAAACTCCAATCCACTCAGATCAAGCACAATCTTGTATCGACCTGCATTATTTATGGATTCTATTGCTTCTCCCAATCGGGGGGCAGTATAGCTATCAATGCGCCCTTTGACACTGATCAGATCGCAATGTTTGTACTGCTGGGTTGTTATTTCCATATATGCCTCCGTTACGACATGGATAGATACTTATGTAACAACATCCCTGTTTAGAGTATCCGTGGTTTTTTCATATATTTTTCAGATGGATGCAAGTTGGAATTATATCACGACCCATACACAATCATTTTTTCAGTACGCGTGCCCCAATTTTAAGTCGGATCAATAGTCTTGCTCAAAATCCACAATGTGGTACAAAGGCAGATTTTGGCGAAAGCGATGGTAATTCTCAGAGAATAAAGCTGCCAGATCGCTGGGAATGCTTGGTGCGGCGGTATGCGAGGTTATGAGTAAATTGGGGGTATTCCAAAATATATGCTCTTGAGGCAAAGGTTCCTTTTCAAATACGTCCAGAACTGCCCCGGCAATTTGACCTGTGGTCAAAGCTGCAGCCAGAGCAGGTTCATCCAGCGTACTACCGCGGCCGACATTGATAACAATGGCATGAGGAGGAAGCCAGGCCAACATTTTGGAATCGACCAAATGCCTGGTTCCGGATGTATTTGGCAAGCTGTTCACCATATAATCCAACCCGCGTGTAAAAGCCTGTAATTCTGCAGCATGGTAATACTGATCTACATCCCGGCAGGATTTACTTAAGCGCGTGTAGCCTCGCACTTGCATGCCAAAGTGCTTGGCAGTGTAAGCCAGGTGAGCACCGATGGAACCAACACCAAGCAAACCGATGGTTTTGCCTCGCAGTGTTCCGGTAATGGATGCGTCCCAGGTATGCTCATGTTGAGATTGGTAACGTTGAATTATGCGCCTTTCGTTTAGCAGAAGATATGCAAAGACATATTCGGACATCAGTGGGCCAAAAACAACCCGGGCATTGGTGAGCTGGTAATCCCGCCGTAGACCAGGCTTGAGCAAAGGCTCAACACCCGCCCAGGTGGTCTGAACCCAACGCAGGTCTGGAAGTTGATCCAGGATTGCGCTGATCAGGGTGGTATCTCCAAGAAGAATATCACATGCCGTTCTTGAATCAATCTGGCTGGGGTGTGTGGCTGCAGCAAGGACGTTAAGATCAGGCAACGTTTCCGCCTCGATCAACCTTTGGTATTCTTTAGCATTTTTGGAGAGAATAATCAGGTTGTGCAAAATTGGAACCACCTTTTAAGGAGAAGAATTTCAGCCACCCAATAATTTGACAGGCATGGAAGGAATAGTACACGGACCAGTCGGATTCTCGCTGATTTTGAAGTGCAACGCACTTTTTTCTCCACACTCACCCGCAGGCAGCGCTAAAGAAGTGCGTCGCACTCGACTATTAACAACTGGCCAGAACGGTCTCAAAACGAGTCAGCGCATCTTCAATGACATCATCTGTGTCGGCCATGCTGGTGTACATGCGGCTGCCCGCCAGCGTGATCAAACCCTGGGACATGAAGGCAGCTCCCATTTCTTCCATCATGTGCTTGCGAGGTTTGAGTTCACGTGCAATCTTGAGTGGATTTTTGAAATCCAACAACATGGTAGCGGCGGTTTCAAGGTGAACGATCGAGCCATGATTATAGGCTGTGAATGGCAAACCAAGCCGGGTGATGATCTCCTGCAAGCCTTTTGTGAGCTGATCCCCAGCGCGACCGGCCAGAACGGGAGCCTGGGTGCGTTCCATCTCCAGCAGGGCATGGTATCCAGCCACACACGACAGTGGATTGGCTGATAGTGTGCCACCCACATAGGCGCGTTCACCTGTGCCGCCAATACCTGCCGAAAGATGCAGCATGATTTCACGTCTGCCTCCCAACCCGCCGGCCATGGGATAACCCCCGGTGATGCACTTGCCAAAGATCGTCAAGTCGGGTTTTATATTTAAATAGCCTTGGGCTCCGCCCATTCCCAGCCGAAAACCTGTAACCACTTCGTCAAAAATTAGCAATGTCCCAAACTCGTCGCACAGTTCACGCACTTTCTGGTTGAACTCTCTGGATACAGGACGGGTACCACTTTCGGGTCCCAGCGGCTCCAGGATGACCGCGGCCGTTCCGCCACGCAATTGATTCAGGATCAATATACGGCGTAAAGCAGCCAGATTGTTGGGGTAAAACTCCTGGGTATGCCTGCTGGCACTGCGCGGGATCCCGGCTGCTTCAAAGCGTCCGGTTCCGGGAATGTGAATACCAAAAACCATCTGGTCACTCCAGCCATGATAAGCGCCTCCTACCTTGATGATCTTCTTTTTGTGGGTGTGGGCGCGCGCCACCCGGATGGCTGCCATGACACTCTCAGTACCCGAGCCAAGCATGCGAAACATTTCAACTGCCGGCATGTACTGGTTCACCAACCTGGCCAGTTTTAATTCATACTCATGAAACAGTCCTGTCACCGGGCTTGAGTTATTGATGATCTCCTGCACTTTTTCTCGAACCGGTCCATAATTACTCCCCAATACCGTTGGTCCACCGGCTTGTAAAAAGTCAATATAACGATTGCCATCCACATCCCACATATATGCCCCATCTGCTTTTTCTATGGCTATTGGGAAAGGATAATTGAACGCAAGGTTATGCTGAACCCCGCCCGGGATGTATATTTTGGCTTCTTCAGTTAAAACCCTGGATTTCTTACACTTTTCCTCGAAATAAGCCAGGTACTCCTGCATTTTGTCTCGCCGGATCGGACGAGGGGGCTGACCGATGAGACCTGCCAGACGCTGATAGATTTCCAAGGTATCTGGCCACTCAGAGATTGCATATCGATCTTCAATCATTATTTCTCCAGCCATGAAAGATCTTCTTTCAATTTAGTGAGTCTACTCACCACCCGTGGAGGTTTCTCCCTTTTCAATTTTCTTCTGGTCTTTACGTAGTTTGGCAAAGGCAATCTCCCGGATTGGCATGGGAATCTTGCTGACCTCGCGTTCAGCACACAGAGTCAATAGATACGCCAAAGAACATTTTTCCAATATTTCCACATTATAGATTGCCCGCAACATGCTTTCCCCAAAACACAGAGCGCCATGGTTTTGCATAATAAATGCATTATTATGATTCTTGATATGTTTGACAATGGTTTTTTTCAGAAAATCTGTGCCTGAAGGAGAATATGGAATGATCTCCACCGACCGACCAAGATACCGTACCTGTTCATCAAAAAGAGCTGGAATGGGGGTTTTCATCAAGGCCAGGGCACTTGTATAAACTTGATGCGTGTGAATGATCGCATTGACATCCCTGCGTGCCTGGTAAATTCCTGCATGAAACGCGCTCTCTACGGATGGTTCCAACTCCCCCTCCAGGAGGTTTAATTTAAAATCCAAAACGCAGATATCATTTGCAGTCATTTTCATGTAATCGTAATTTGAAGGTGTGATGGCCAGGGCTGATTCGCTTGGAATTCGCATTGATAGATTTCCTCCAGTAGCCATCAGATATCCTTTTTTTACCAGGATCTGAGCCGTTTCGACAATTTGCACTTTACAATATTCATACTGGAACATGGAACACCTCGTTATTTTTCAATTTGGTTGGATGGGTCAATATTCTTTAGAGAATTGTACCCGTTTTTCCTTATTTACTGTCATGGCTTATTTATTTTTAGAAGTCACGCAGTGGAAAAGATTCGGGGGTGTGATGGGCGGGTTTCACGGGCCCGAAACATCCCCAATTTCACAGAAGTCCATAAGTTATATTATTTTAACACTTCATGTGAACTTAAGTATTTTTTAATCAAAACATGGTCACTTCAATGAATGGTTTGGGTGCAGCATTGAATAACAAAAATGGTAATGGCTTAATCAAGTATCTGAAATCTGAACATCAAGGCTCGTCAAACCTTGGGCAGGAGATCAACCCAAAATTGCAATAAGAAAAGCGGTACAGTGAGTATGAAATCGCGTTTTGTACATCTTTTCCAGCAGGCTTGGGTGAAAGTGGAGAATGGTTTATGAAGTAAAACACTGGTTTTGTGGCATCAGTAAATACCTGCAAATTGTCATCCCTTCCAGCTTATATACATCGGACAGTATAATTATTGAATGCTCATTTGGAAACGTATAAGCAGATCATCAGAAATTCCACCAGAATTCAGGCAGAACTTCAAGCATCTATACCTGGATATGGGCTGGTTTGGCATCCTGAGCGGAAGTTCCCTGGCTTTCCTGGCAGTATATGCTGCCCGCCTGGGCGCCAACTCATTTCAGATCGGGCTGCTGGGAGCCATGCCCGCGGTGGTCAACCTGCTTTTTGCCATCCCGGCCAGTCAATGGTTGCAAAAACGAGCCATCGGTAAAGCAGTATTCTGGACTTCTGTGTTTTACCGGTTTGGATACCTGCTCTTGATCCCCCTGCCCTGGTTCTTTCCAAACCAACAACAAATCTGGGTGCTTATCCTGCTTGCTTTGCTCATGGGCATTCCTGGAACTGCCCTTGCAGTTGGATTCAATGCGATGTTTGCTGAGGCTGTGCCTGCATCCTGGCGGGCACACGTTGCAGGTACACGGAATGTGGTTCTATCCATTGTTTATGTGATCACATCTATCGTATGCGGAGTAATTCTTAATAATGTTCCTTTTCCAGGTGGATACCAGATCGTGTTTGGGATAGGGTTTCTTGGCGCAGTTATGAGCAGTTATCATCTTTTCTTTGTGCGTCCACTGGATCAATTAAATCCGGCAAGACCAGATGATATAAATATATGGCCTCATACCGCTGGCTGGAATCAAGGATTGCGTTATTGGTTAAGGGAGGTTCGTCAAAAATTAATACGGGTTGACATCTGGAGAACACCTTTTCGGAGGACTCTTTCGGTACTCCTTTTTTTTCACTTGGCCCAATTCCTTACAATACCCTTATTTCCTATTTATTTTGTTAATGTACTGCATTTAAACGATCAACAGATCGGCATCGGGACTGCTGCATTTTATCTGACGGTTCTGATCGGCTCCATGCAATTGGCACGCATAAGTAATCGTTGGGGCCACCGCACTGCAACGGGAATAGGTGTCGCCCTGATGAGTTTGTATCCCATCCTTTTAGCCTTTTCAAGTGGATTCGTTCATTACCTGGGAATTTCCCTGATCGGTGGCTTAGCATGGGCGTTGGTGGGTGGTGCTCTGGCAAATTACCTGCTCGAAAAAACGCCCGACAATGACCGACCGGCATATCTGGCCTGGTACAACATTGTTCTGAATGCGGCCATCCTGGCAGGTTCCCTCCTTGGCCCGGCAGTTGCTGAGAAAATAGGGTTGGGGAGTGCCTTGTTAATATTTGGGATATTACGTCTGATTTCTGGCGCAGCCATCCTCAAATGGGGATAATCCCCACCTGGCTTGTGTTAAAATCAACCCATGAACATCAAAGTTGTTGCAACCAACCGCAAAGCCAAATTCGAGTACTTCCTGCTTGAGGAATTTGAAGCAGGTTTATCTCTGCAGGGAAGTGAGATCAAATCAATTCGTGCCGGACAAGTAAGCCTGGCTGAAGCCTATGTAAGAATAGATGGTAAGAATGCCTGGTTGGTGGAAGCTCATATCGCCCCGTATGAACAAGCGAATCGCTATAACCATGACCCTAAAAGACCGCGCCGTCTTCTTCTGCATAAGAAAGAAATCAAAAAATTATGGGACGCCATTCGCCAAAAAGGTGTCACAATCATCCCAACGCGCATTTACCTGAAAGGTGGGCGTGCCAAGTTGGAAATTGCCATTGCACGCGGTAAAAAATTATTTGACAAACGCGCTGCCATTGCCAAGCGCGAAACAGACCGGGACATCGAGCGTCAGATAAGCCATCGGGAGTAGACAATAATGACTGCTTCAACCATTGGTACTGTAAATCTTCTCAAAGAAACAGAAAAAATTGAGATTTATGCCCGTTTGATCCCACAGGAATTGCTGGATCGATTTCAGATCCCAGCCTCCTTCAAAGACAAGAATGGGAATTCATTATTACACCTCACATGTTCACCTGGGAAAACAGATGTAGAAATGAAGTTGTATCATGAGGTTGATTTTCCTGATCCCATCCTTTATGGGCACCTAACCGACACCATTTCCGGGCAAATCCATGTCTTACTTTATATACTGAATGACCCCTCAGCCAAAAGATTTGATGTCGATTACATGCCCGACGGTCAACCCACGCGGTTTGGAACTTTCCAAAGGAACATCCAAGCAGAGTTGGCAGCCATGCAAGCAGGTCTGGCCCCCGGGCAAGTGCGCACAGGGTTGAGGTTGTTACCCGCTGCAATCTTAAAGTTTGAAGAATTTGTGCATAGCCTGGGGCACCAGGTGTATTTTGTCGAGCCTTTGTACTATCACAATGCAGTTCTCTTCGAGCGTTATGGGTTTTCGTATCAAATTGGGAAAAGATTGATGGAACGAATTGAAACCGGTTTTTCTGAAGCTGGTGATTTGCACACTTCGCTTAATGGGTCATCGCCTTTTAGAACCCATCCCGCTGAACACAGCATCCGCCTGCGCTCATGGGCAATCCATGATGGATTATTGGGCGAGCCTTTTACAAATGTAACCATGTTTAAACATGTGGGAAAATCCACTGGGATAAACACATGCCCAAGCTGCGGATGGTGAAACCACTGAAAATAAAATCAAAATTATTTTTCAGGCTGGCAGCAGCTTCAGACATCACTTTCTGCCAGCCGGGTTGCTGCCACTACTGCCTGCCCGAGAGCAAGGCCACCATCATTGGGAGGCACCAATTTGTGTATATACACCTGAAAACCATTACCTCGCAAACTTTCCAGGGTTGCTTTTAATAAAGTTAAATTTTGCCAGACACCACCACTCAAAACTACATCCGGGATACCATCCTGCCTGCGAATGGTTTGGCAAACTTGCAAAGTCATTTCAGCAACCCCATTGTGAAATCGGGCAGCAATTTTGGCTTTTGAACAATTGCTTCTTAAATCCTGTACAATGGATCGGACTAACGGAGTCGGATTGATATTTCCTGCATTAATCTCAAATTCGTACCCTGCCTTTTCGAGGGGGTCTACCAGGGTTTCAAACTCAATAGCAGCCTGGGCTTCATAGTTTACATACAACCGCACACCTGCCAAGGCAGACACAGCGTCAAATAAACGCCCCATGCTTGAAGTCCTCGGTGAATTTAACCCCGTTTTCAACTGTTGTTGAAAAATCCCTACGATAGTGGGCTGCTCGATCAGTGGTCGAACAGGCGGGAGATCTTCATCCCAGTTTATTCCTGCCTGTTCAAGCCAGGCCAAGGCTAATCGCCAGGGTTCCCTAACAGCCAGATCACCACCGGGTAATGGAATGGATTTGAGGTGGGAGACTCGCGTGAACCTGTGAAAATCCGAGACCAGGAATTCTCCTCCCCAGATGGTGCCATCTTCTCCGTATCCAGTGCCATCGAAGGCCACTCCAATCACCGGTCTCTCGCCAGGAAGCTTATTCTCAACCATGCAGGCAACAATGTGTGCATGGTGATGTTGGACCGCCACTGTAGTCAGATTCTCCAAGACCGCCCGTTTCAAAGCATAACGTGTTGCCAGGTAATCGGGATGCAGATCGTGAGCCAGGGCTTTTATTTCCACACGGAATAACTGTTCGAAGTGCGTGATACCACTTTCAAATGACTCAAGCGTTTCATAATTTTCAAGGTCCCCTATATGATGGCTGAGAAATGCGTAGTTGCTGCGGGTTATGCAAAAGGTATTTTTTAGTTCGCCACCACATGCCAGCAAGACAGGAGGTTCAAAACTTAAGTGAACCGGGTAGGGGGCGTAACCGCGCGAACGCCGGAGCGGCAGGATCTCATCTTCGAATACCCTTACCACCGAATCATCGCAGCGAATGTGAATGTCACGGTCATGCAACAAGAAGGCATCTGCCAGGGATTTCAAACGGGTTCGAGCATCTTCATTATTCGTTACGATCGGCTCTTCGCTTAAATTTCCACTGGTCATCACCAGCGCTTCAAATTGATCAGTGTCAAAGAGCAGGTAATGCAATGGCGTATAGGGTAGCATGACACCCAGCGTATTCTGCCCGGGTGCTGTTTCCAATGCGATACTTGCCTCGGGTTTTCGCTCCAACAGCACGATCGGTCTGGAGCGAGATTCCAGTAACTCCCTGGCTTTATCATTGATGAAACAATTTTTTTGGATGGCTTCAATATCTGGGAACATCAACGCAAAGGGTTTATCCACCCGTAATTTGCGGCGGCGTAATTCAGATACAGCCCGTGCATTGTTGGCATCACAAGCCAGGTGAAAGCCACCCAACCCTTTTATTGCTACAATTTTTCCCTGCCCAAGTAGATTTTGAGCCTCCAGTAATGCATTCTCACCCTCAACATTTGTTTTTAATTCACCATTTTTATATTCCAACCAGATTTTTGGCCCGCAATTGGGACAGGCCACAGGCTGGGCATGGAAACGCCTGTCCAGGGGATCTGCATACTCAGCCGCACAGGATTCACACATCTCGAAGGAAACCATGGTGGTTTTAGGTCTATCATACGGAATATCCTTGATGATGGTAAAACGCGGGCCACAATTTGTGCAGTTGATGAAAGGATAGCGAAAGTGCCGGTCGGAAGGGTCAAAAAGCTCCTGCAGGCAATCTGGACAGGTACAAACATCGGGTGAGATCGGCTGAAAAGCATCCGGGACAGCCTCGGAATGTACGATTTCGAATTTGTTATAGCCATTCGAAGCCTGCCAGGTTACCAGGATATCGTCTATTTTTGCCAATGGAGGAGCTTCAGACGTTAATAACTGGATGAATTCTTCCAGAATCTCCAAAGTTCCATCCAGATCAATATCCACACCTGCCGAAGTATTCCGCACCCAGCCCACCAGGTTCAATTTCCTGGCCAGGCCATAAACAAATGGACGAAAGCCCACACCCTGCACCACTCCGTTTACATGAATATTAACGCCCTGTATCTCTTCCAAAATCAATCCTCATGTGCCACCAGGTTTTAACCCATCAAAACCTGTCGTTGTTAAAGTATCTTTTCAATAATACGGGGAAAGGGAGGATGTGATTGCGCGTTTTGCTCTCTATCACACCCTCCCACCCCACTTTTATGAGATGTTCCTTATTAAATAATTCTTGAAATAGTATTATACTTGCGCAAATAAAAAATGATTGTAGTAACCTTACAGAGTACTGTGTAAATATCTAAACCATATTCCTGTCATTTGTGAGAAATTCGATAAATACAAGTTCAGAAAGAAATGCAAGAAGCAGCATGAATCTGTTTGTATATCAACTTTCAGGAGGTATGCAATATGGCACTTATTCAATTTACACGCAATTATAACGACCTCAGCACTGATCAAGGCTTCCAGTTTGAATTTTTTTGTGACCGGTGCGGGAACGGTTACCAGACTGAATTTCAATCTTCAATGACAGGAAACATTGCCAATGCACTGGATGCGGCTGGTAGCTTGTTGGGTGGCTTTTTCAACAGCGCTTCCAACCTGGCCAACAAAGCCAAGTCCGCCAGTTGGGAAAAAGCACACGATACCGCTTTTGCTGCCGCTGTGGAGGAAGCCCGCCCAAATTTTAAAAAGTGCAAAAGATGCGGCAAGTGGGTGGACAGTGACTGCTGGAATGACAGCCGGACACTATGTAAAGGTTGTGCACCAGACATGGAAGAAGAATTATCCGTCGCCCAAATGGAAGCGACCGTCCAAAAAGCACGCGAAACAGCTTTTGCAAATGTCGAGGTCAGTGCGGAAAAATTCAAACAAACCATCGTAGCGGCATGCCCGAATTGTGGTGCCAAATTAACTGGCGGAAAATTTTGCCCGGAGTGTGGTAAACCGGTGACTGCCAAAAAGTTTTGCGCCGAATGTGGAAAGGAAATCCCATCTGGTGTTAAATTCTGCCCCGAATGTGGAGCGGGTCAGTCCTGATATATCTTCATGAGGAAAATATGGAAAAAAAAAGTTGGTTCGATTCTGGCAGGCTGGAAGTAATAGTTGCCATACTGATCGCGTTGGTCTCCCTGACAACCGCCCTGGTTGTATGGCGAATTAATGTCGTGGGTTCAAATTCAGATGATATTGTACACACAGGTCTGATCGATGCCATCAAGAAACAAACTTACGCAAATGAAGATTGGCGGAAATTGTACGAAGAAGCCACTTACGCCCGGGATTACTCCATTTATCTGGCTGGTGTCCGGGCTATGGAGAACAGCGAAAATACCGCTCAATCTGCCCAGGCAGCAAATTTACGCCAATATTTGCTGCCCAGTCTTCAATTACTCTCATCACCCCTGGGCACAGAATCCAAATACTTGAAAGCCGATGGCAGTTATGACCTGGATAAACGATATGCAGACTTGGAAGGGGATACTACAGAATTTTCAACGCTTGACCCACAGGGTAAATTTGACCTGGCAAAGAGTTATTTCTCGCAAAAGCGTTGGGAATCGATCGGTTTGATCCTGCTGGCAGTCAGCCTCTTATGGTTGACCTTGTCAGAGATTACCAGTAAATGGATGACATCAGTGACTCTCCTGCTGGGTTTGGGAATTTACATGGCGGGACTGATCTGGTTTATTGCCGTTGAGGGTTTATTCTTCTTATCACGGGGAGGTGCATTATGAACAGTCAACCACTGTCCGTAAACCATCCTGAGCGTTGGAAAAAACTGATCCTGGTTCTAATCGTTTTGAATACTTTGCTTGGAGCTATTGTTGCCTACCTGCAGACCGATGCGAGTATCCGTTCCAGCCAGGCTAATATCGATTCCCAGTACTATTCCATTCTTGCCTCCGGAGAGTTGATCCGGCAAAGTATCCAGGGTACATACGATATTGCATCTTATGGAGAAGTACTTAAGAATACACAAGAATCAATGGTATTTCTGTATACCGCTCTGGATGAAGAGAGCAAAGGAAATTCAGCAGGGGCAGAACTGGCTTCCCTGCAGTCAGCCATCCAACAGGCCCGTGCTGATCAGGCTAAAGTACTTTCATTATTTTATTCCGATCCACGCTACGCTCCCAAATCTGAGGATCAAGTTCCTGATATCCAGGCTTACTTCGATAACCAGACTGCAATTGTAAATTCACTGGTGAGTAAACAGAATGTTGCCTCAGACGATTACCATCTCTGGAGCAAGAAATCAGATGCTTATGTGGCAATATTGACTATTCTTGCAGTTGCCTTCTTCCTGCTGGGATTGGGTCAATCTCTGACTACAAAAGTTCGCCTGCTATTTGCAGTCTTCGGGCTGATTACCATGGCGATTGGTGGCTTCTGGTGCTTCCTGACTTTTATAAGTTAGAAGAAAAACCTGGAGATTCGATTCTTGAGCAATTGAGTTGTTACACCAGGGTCATCGCGCATCCGTCCGCACGCGCATCACTGCCAGCACACAAAACTCCGCTAAGATTATCCCGCTGAATGATCTGACCTCTGCCAAACAAGGCTCGTTCATTACCACTAACCACTCGAATGGTATGCCCACGCGCTCTCAGATTGGCCACTACTCGTGGAGGAATCCCCTTCTCCAGGGCGACACCTCCCCCGGCCGTACCATCCTCAATGCAAAATCTGGGCAAATCCAGGCAGGCCTGCGGATCCAAATGGTCACTAGCCAGTGCAAGGAAGATCTGCAAATGCCCCTGTGGCTGCATGAAACCACCCATAACACCCAGGGCAGCATACAGGCTATGATCACTTTCCCGCGTCACCATGGCCGGGATGATGGTGTGATAAGGTCGTTTACCTGGGGCCAACACATTTGGATGGCCTTTCTCAAGGTTGAAATTATGGCCTCGATTATGCAACGTGAATCCCCATCCCGAGGGAACGATCCCGGTTCCAAAACCCATATAATTGCTGTTGATAAACGAGCACGCGTTTCCAAACTTATCCACCACACAGAAATAGACTGTATCCGTTGAAGCAACGGGTACACCATATTGCTGGTCTATTTTGGCATGATTTGGATCGATCAATTTTCTGCGATCATTTGCATAGTCTTTGGAGAGTAATTCGTG
Organism: Chloroflexi bacterium GWB2_49_20; assembly: GCA_001796335.1. Classification (GTDB taxonomy): domain Bacteria; phylum Chloroflexota; class Anaerolineae; order Anaerolineales; family Villigracilaceae; genus UBA12087. The sequence continues at coordinate 28,178 of MGMF01000001.1, forward strand.
GACCGGAACCTCCGAAAAAACCGGGTCAGCCAGGTACCAGCGTGTATCTGCAAATGCCAGGCGCATGGCTTCAATCTCCAAATGCAACCGCACAGGAGAGATTGGATCAAACCCTTCAAGATCAAAACCTTCAATGATGTTTAACGCCAGAAGGGCTGCCAGGCCCTGCCCGTTTGGAGGGCACTCCCATAAGCGCAAACCTCGAAAACTGGTACTAATGGGGTCTTCCCAGGTACTGAGGTGATTGGCCAAGTCTGCCATGCTCATACAACCACCTGCCTGATGGATCGTATTCACAATCGCTTCACCAATTTCCTCTTTATAGAAAACTGCTTTACCTTTTTCTGCAATCAACTTGAAAGTTCGTGCCAGGCCCGGATTTTTAAATACTTCTCCCGGGTTGGGTCCACGACCCTCAATAGTCATTTGGTTGCCGTTCAATGCCGAAGCCAATTGTCGTTGAGCGCCTCGCTGCCAGAAATATGAGGTCAGCGGAGCCACCGGGAATCCACCCTCAGCCAATCTAATTGCCGGATTTAATATTTCGGCCATTGGCAGAGAACCGAAACTCTCCAGCAAGTCAAACCACCCGGCGCACGCACCGGGTACTGTAATTGTATATGGATGAAAAGGAGGTAGTTCCGTACCCAGACCTTCTTTTCCCAATCGTTCAAGAGAGAGCTCGGCTGGAGCTCGTCCAGATCCATTTAACGCACTAATCTGACCAGTATTTGCCTCGTAGTAGAGCGCAAAACAATCGCCTCCAATGCCAGTGGAGGTTGGCTCGGTAACATTAAGTGCAGCAGCAGTTGCCACGGCTGCATCCGCAGCAGTTCCTCCCAGTTTTAAAATCTCCAGACCGGCAGCAGCAGCCAGTGGTTGCGAAGCTGCCACCATGCCCCCGCTTCCCATAACAGGTGAGCGGCGTGAGGAAAATTTCAGAATGTCATTCATTGTTTTCCTGGTCCCTCATTTGGATTGTTCACTATTGGTAGTAATTACGGGCAAAGTAGTCACCAATATTTTGTCAATGCGTTTGCCATCCATATCCATGATCTCAAAACGCAATCCATTCCACTCACATTGGTCAGCAGGTTTCGGGATTCGACCCATCAAGATCAAGACCAATCCAGCCAAAGTCTCATACTCATCTTCATCAGGGAGATTTCGCAGGCTGAAGATCTCATTAAAATCTTCCACAGAGAGCATCCCATCCAAAAGCCAGGAACCATCCTGACGTTGGGTGGCTTGAGGGCCATCATTGGCAATTTCACCGATAATTTCGGAGACAATATCAACAATTGTGACCAACCCTTGTACTACACCAAACTCATCGATAATAAATAATACTTCTGTCTCACCTTCCCTGAACATCGCCAGGGCATGAGATCCGAAAGCAGTTTCAGGTATAAATAATGCAGGCTGAAGAATATCTTTGAGTTGACTCTTCTCTGGTTTATATTCCGCCAGCAGTACATCCTTGGCCTTGACCACTCCGAGCAGATGATCAAGATTACCCGAACATACAGGCAAGCGCGAATAAGGGCTTTCGGATATTTTTCTGCGAATTTCGTCTGGCGGGTCTTTTACATCCAGCCAGATTATTTCACTACGAGGCGTCATCAATGAGGACAGGCGCCTGTCGTTGAGAGAAAAAACCCCTTCAACCATATCTTGTTCTGAGGCTTCAAAAACACCGGCTTGCGTACCCTGATCCAATAAAACCTGGATCTCGGCTTCAGTTATTGGTGGATTATTTGATCCCTGGAACCCCAACAAGCGTAAAATTAATTCGGTGGTGGCGCTTAACATCCGCACAATCGGAGACATTATCTTTGAAGCTATTTCCATGGGTCTTGCAATTAAAGAAGCAACTCTTTCAGGTTGTTGGATGGCCAACCTTTTAGGAACCAATTCCCCCAGGATGATCGAGAGGAATGTGATCGTACCAACGACGATGACCAAACCGAGTGAATGGCTGTAAGGCTCCAATTTCGGGATTTTCGCAAACCATTCCGAAACGATGACTGCCAGTGTCGCACCACCAATTGCTCCGGTCATCACATCGATCAGGGTGATCCCCACTTGAATGGTGGATAGAAACTGATTGGGGTTTTCAGACAGCTTCAAAACAGATCTTGCCCGTTTGTCACCTTCATTTGCAAGGTGATGCAATCTCGCCAGGCGAACCGATAACAAGGCAGCCTCTGACATGGCAAGTATTCCATTCAAAATTAATAGGCCAATAATGATCAGGATATCACGTGTGAATTCAGACATCAAACCATCACTTTCTTGTTTCTATTCACATCACCACCTATATGACTTCAATGCCTTCACCTTCCTTTACATGGCCAACCTCCCAAACCGGAAGGTTGTTCTCTTCAGCCTTTTTCATGAAATTTTTAAGTCTTGTGTTAGGAACACCTAATAATAACCCACCGCTGGTTTGTGGGTCAAATAAAAGCATTTGGTTTTCTTTACTGATCCCGGGATCAAAAACCACTTGTGGTCCAAAATACATGCGGTTATCCAATGCACCCCCCGGGAAAGTCCCCATTTGAGCATATTTCTCTGCGCAAGACACAAGTGGAATATTCTTGATTGAAAAAATTAGCCGAACCTTCGAAGCTTGCGCCATTTCCAGTGCATGACCCAACAGGCTAAAACCGGTCACGTCGGTTCCAGCCCGAAGGTCAAATTCTTGAGCCAACAACGCCGCCTCTTTATTTAAGCGCTTCATCCAGGTCACAACTTCAGCCACATCCTCAGGATCAGCTTTTTCCTGTTTTAGCGCAGTTGTAGTTACGCCAAAACCAATTGGTTTGGTAAGCACCAGGCTATCGCCGGGGCGCAATCCCGCTTTGGTCAACTTTTTATCCGGGTGAACGAATCCAACCACAACCAGGCCAAACTTGGGTTCCTGGTCACGGATGGTATGTCCACCTGCCACCACTACGCCAGCTTCACGGGCTTTTTCTGCACCACCTCGAACGATCTCGCTCAACATCTCCGGGGGAAGGTTGGATGGGAAAGCCGCAATATTTAAAGCCAGAAAAGGCTGACCACCCATGGCATAGATATCCGATAGGGCATTCGCTGCTGCAATTTGACCATAATCATAAGGGTCATCCACCACAGGGGTGAAAAAATCTGTCGTAACCACCAGTGCTCGCTCAGAATCCAAACGCCAGACAGCAGCATCGTCCGGATCATCCAAGCCTACCAGCAAATCCGGGAAATCCGAACCCTGGAACATGTTTTGAACAGGACGCAGAACCTGCGCCAGCGCTTCTGCGCTTAGTTTGGATGCTCAACCCGCACAATTGGAGAGACTGGTTAGGCGGATCTTCTTTCCTGATGGTTTCTCTTCATTCATATATTTTTCTCACGTTTATGCCAGGTACTTAATTTTGCCTGGCTTTAAGATAAAACTTGATCAAATTATGGAGTGGTCAACTCCGGCAGAGGAAACACAAATGGTGAATTATTCGGCAAAAGCATGACCTTGATTTCCGGAGCCAGTTTGGTAATGTATTGGTATGTCAGTAGATCGGGGTTATTTTGAAGAATATTGGATATTAATTCAAGTGCTTTGGTCTCAGCTTCTGCCTGGATCAAGCGGGCTTCGGCTGCACCTTTGGATTGAATAACAACTGAATCCGCCTGTCCCTGTGCAACCTGGCGGGCTTGTTCTGCTTCCTGCTTCTTCTGTTGAACCACAAATTGTGCCTGCAATGCGGTTTGTTCGGCAATTTGTTTTTGCTCCACTGCCGCAGCATATTCTTCGCTAAAATGGATATCTCGTAAAACAAAGTCCACCATAATCAAGTCGTTTTCAGAAAATTTCAGTTCCAACTCATGCGTGATATTTTCTTCAAGTTCTATACGCTTGGTACTTACGATTTCCTCCACTCCGTATTGGGAGGCCATATCACGCATAATACCTCGCGCTAAAGGACGAACCACCTCATCCTGGAAACGGTCCTGCCAGTTGATGTGCAATAACACAACTTTCGTTGGATCAATGGCATAGATGACAGATGCATCAATAAATACTTCCTGCCCATCCTTGGTGCGTGCCCGGATGGAATCATCCCCGACAATATCCCCTTCGGTGGATGCTACAGACATTGTATATGTCTGCCGGGAGATGCTATAAAGTTGTACGGTCTCAGCAAAAGGGATCACCCAGCGCAAACCTGGCTGCAATGCCTGGTCACGATACCCTTTTTCCTGCACGGCTGAAATGACCACACCGCGTTCATCCGGCTGGATAAAGACCAGTCCAGCGCTAACAGTTGAAAGCACCAAGGCCAGGATGATGATCACGATAACGATCGAACTGGCACCTTTCAATGGTCTTCCGCGTGTCGCACGCATGACTGCAAGAACGATCACTCCCGCGACCAGTAACCAGGAAAAAGTCGCAAGTCCCTGTAAAGCAATGGCAATATTCATCATTTCCTCCAAAACATATTAAGAAACTGTCCTAAAAATCGGGATGGTGTGGACGTGTTGGTGTCGCTCTGCGACGCCAACATCCCTACTCACTTTCACCCTGTACTTTTCGGATAGATATTAATTCAAAAATATTATAACCGCATAATATTCTGCTTTAATAACTCGGGAAATCAAGCAAAGCCTGAACGATACGTTTAGCAGCATGACCATCTCCAAAAGGATTGGTTGCTTTGGCCATGGCATTATATGCAGCTGGGTCATCCAACAGCGAGGTTGCTTCAGCCATGATCTTTTCAGTATCAGTACCAACCAGTTTCAAGGTACCAGCTTCCACACCTTCGGGTCGTTCCGTAACCTCTCTCAAGACAAGGGTCGGGATACCAAACGCCGGGGCTTCTTCTTGAATTCCGCCCGAATCGGTCAACACTATGACAGCCCGTTTCATGAGATGAACCATCGGTAGATAATCCAAGGGTGGCAATAAGGTGATATGGGGAATATTCTGCAGCATCCGCCTGGCGGGTTCCTGTACGTTGGGATTCAGATGAACCGGATAGACAATCTCAAGGTCTCCCCGAGCAGCAAGGTTTTTTAATGCAGTAAAAATATTTTCCAATGGAGCACCAAAGTTTTCCCGCCGGTGGGCAGTTACCAGAACCAATCGTTTTCCATGTTTCAATCCAAGCTGATCCACCAACCCTTTTACAACCTTTGGCTCGCTCTGTTTGGAAACCACTATTAATGCATCAATCACCGGGTTTCCGGTCACTCGAATGGCAGCTTCAGGGATCCCTTCATGCAGCAGATTCCTTTTTGTCCATTCGGTAGGGGCAAAATGTAGATCGGCTGTTATCCCGGCGACTCGTCGATTAATTTCTTCCGGAAATGGCTGCCATTTATCAAATGTACGCAAACCCGCTTCAACATGCCCAACCCTGATGCGGTGGTAATAAGAAAGCAGGGATGTGATGGCAACAGTGGTTGTATCTCCCTGTACCAATACCCAATCCGGTTTTATAGATTCCAACACTGGATCGAGATTTGTAAAAATTGCAGCGCTTAAACCCGCCAGGGATTGATCCGGGCGCATCAAATCTAGATCCACATTCGGTGTGATGTCAAAAAGATCCAGCACCTGGTCCAACATCTCGCGATGCTGTGCAGTTACGCATACAAATGATTCAAACCCTGGCGTCTTTGCCAGAGCCTGGACTACCGGGGACATTTTAACAGCCTCGGGTCTTGTTCCAAAAACAGATAATATGCGTATCGGCATGAAATTCCTGATGTTTATTTATTTGCTCCGAGTTTATAAAAAGAAAAACCTGCTGCTTCCCAATCCTTACCACTCCATCCATTGACCGTGTCGATCAAAATTCTGGTCGAAGTCATGGATGCCAATTCTTGCGGGGATAGAGCGCACAAGTTCTTATGATTGACAAGCAAAATAATGCCATCCACATCTGAAAGGGCATTCTTGAGGTCTGGTTCGATACTAATGCCTGGCAGATTGGCATTCGATTTAAATGGCTCATAAGCCTTCACAAACGCACCTGCATTCTGGAGCAGGTGCACAATCTCAACAGCAGGGCTTTCACGCAAGTCATCCACATCTGGTTTATAAGCCAAACCCAGTACTGCAATTTTCTTGCCTTTCAGATCACCGAGTGCTTTTGCAACCAACTCCAGGACAAATTTGGGCTGGGCATCATTTACCTGCCTGGCTGTGTAAATTAGTCGGGCAATCTCAGGAGCGCTTTCAACAAAAAACCATGGATCCACACTAATGCAATGACCGCCCACCCCCGGACCTGGATTCAGGATTTTAACTCGTGGATGACGGTTCGCTATGGAAATGGCTTCCCAAACATCCACGCCGAATTGATCCGACAAGCGTGAAAATTCATTGGCTATGGCGATGTTGATATCACGATAGGTATTTTCCATCAGCTTCACCATTTCAGCAGTGGTCGCATCTGTTAAAATGATCTCACCTTTGACAAAAGTGGCATACAGGTCCCGTCCAGCCTGGGCAGCCTGAAGCGTGATACCGCCTATCACCCGGGCATTCTCAATCAACTCGCGTAAAATCTGCCCGGGAAGTACCCGTTCCGGTGAATAAGCAAGGTGAAAATCAATTCCTGCCTTGAGTCCGGATTCTTCAAGGATTGGCGCCACCAGGCTGTTGGTAGTGCGGGGAGGCGAAGTGGATTCGAGCACCACCAGGTTACCCTTACGAAGTACAGGCGCAATCGCCTGGGCGGCAGATGTGACTGCGCGCATATCTGCCAACTTGTATTGCTTCCCGTTAAATTCCCCGTATTTATCTGAGTAAAATGGTGTAGGCACAGCGATAATAAACGCATCTGCCTCTTCAGGTTTATCAGAAACGCTCAAGTTACCAGATCGGATGGCAGCTTCAACCACGGTTCGCAAACCTGGTTCGTGTATATGCAAACCACCATTGCGCAGAGTTTCCAAGATTTGTAGATTTACATCTACGCCGACTACGCGCAAGCCGTGTGTTGCAAATGTACTGGCAGTTGGTAAGCCGATATATCCAAGGCCAAGCACACAAATTTTTTCGAAGTTCAATTTACCCTCCGGAAGGAAATTTGAGATGGTAGAGTTGTATTCTAACCTAAATCAGAGGAAGCGTAAAACCAGACTCATCATTTATCGTATATTAAGAGGAAATAAAGACAAGGATGTTGTATAATAAAAAAGGCTTTCTTGAAAGGAGCCAAAATGGAATTCTTTACTGATCCAAATATTGCTTATGTACTGCTCGTTCTCGGGTCGATCCTGACCCTGCTGGCAATCATTACCCCAGGCACTGGTGCCCTCGAGATAGGCGCCTTATTCTCTCTGGCGTTGTCTGGTTTTGCCGCCTTTCAATTAGGTTTCAACCTATGGGCGCTTGTAGTGTTGGTATTGATGCTTGTTCCTTTTGTTTATGCCACTCGCAAACCAAAAAGGGGAATCTACCTGGCTGTGAGCATTTTCATGCTGATCATTGGGTCTATTTACCTTTACCCAGCACAAGGTTTTCGACCGTCTGTCAACCCTTACCTGGCTGCCATCGTGTCCCTCTTCACCGGTGTGTTTGTCTGGTTGATTGTTCTAAAAACAATGGCTGCAATGCATTCCCGCCCAAACCATGACCTGGGAAGTCTGCTTGGGCAGATAGGAGAAACAAAAACAATTGTTCAAAGTGAAGGTTCGGTGCAGATGGATGGTGAATTGTGGTCTGCCCGGAGCGAGAAACGTATCCCCGTCGGAAAACAAGTACGGGTCGTCGGTCGGGATGGCTTTACCCTGATTGTCGAGAGCGACGATCAGAGTGTCAATTAATCAATAGAATATTTAAGGAGGTACCATGTCGTCAGCTGTAACTCAATCCGTGTTTTGTGTTGTTGCGTTTGTCGTAGTTGTGATTATTGCTTTTTTGGCAAATGCAATTCGGATCGTCCCAGAGTACCAACGCCTGGTCGTCTTTCGTTTGGGTCGCTGCGTTGGAGAAAAAGGACCCGGTCTGGTCCTGCTCATTCCTTTTATTGATCGCTCTGTCAAGGTGGACTTGCGTGAAGCAGTTCGCGAAATCCCCCATCAGACATCCATTACCAAGGATAATGCTCCCATCTCCATTGACTTCTTGTGGTATTACAAGGTCCTCAGCCCAACTGATTCTGTATTGCAGGTAGGCAATTTTGAGCTGGCAGCCCAGGGTATGGCAACCACCACCCTGCGTTCTGTCATTGGTGGTATCCCACTTGATGATGTCCTCTCCGAACGTGAGCATATCAACACCATGCTACGCACCCGCCTGGACGAAGTCACCGAGCGCTGGGGTGTCAAAGTCACAAACGTAGAAATCCGCGAGATCATTCCTCCACGCGAAGTACAGGATGCAATGAACCGCCAGATGTCAGCCGAGCGCATCCGCCGGGCAGTCGTAACTGAATCAACGGGTACACGCGAGGCAGCCATCAATGTGGCTGAGGGTGAGAAACAATCCGCCATTCTACGGGCGGAAGGTCAAAAACAAGGCGCCATTCTTGAAGCCGAAGGTTTGCGCCAATCGCAGGAATTAAAGGCACAGGGTTTTGCCAAAGCACTGGATAAGATCTTTGAATCAGCCCAGGTGATTGATCAGAAAACCATGACCCTGCAATACTTTGAAACGCTTAAAGCAATGGGTGCTTCTCCGTCTACAAAGTACATCTTCCCCATGGAATTCACCAGCATGATCGAGGAATTTGTTAAAGGGAAAAAATAATTTCCTGAAACAACTTCGTTAAGAGAGAAATAACCTCCCGCTGTTAAACCGCGGGAGGTTAATCATAATATATGACCTATCAGATTCGAACAGCCTCCATTATTGACTTGAGCAGCCTCCAAAAATTGGAGCGCGCTTGTTTTCAACTGGACGCCTGGTCCTTGTTTGACCTGGTGGCTGTACTTACCTTTCCCGACGTCATCCGCTTGAAAGCGGTTGTTGGAAACCATATGGTCGGGTTTATCGCCGGGGATCCGCGTCCATCGGAAAAAATGGCATGGGTTGCCACCCTGGGTGTTCTCCCAGATCACCAAAACCAGGGAATCGGTAAAGCCTTATTGGAAACCTGCGAACAACGAATTAACCACCCACGTATACGTCTGTGTGTACGCCCTACCAACCTGGCAGCACTTGGATTATACACACACGCTGGTTATCAAACGATTGACAGGTGGGAAGATTATTACAATGACAAGGGGGATGCATTGGTGATGGAAAAAATAATCTTCTAAAATTTGGGCTATAATGAAGAGATGACTTCGCATAACTTATCATCACCGGTTTGGATCGCATCAGCAAGTAATCTGCAATCCATGGCAAATCACCTCTCCCAACAGCCACGCTTGGCGATTGATACCGAATCAAACAGCCTGCACGCTTTCCGTGAACAAGTTTGCTTGATCCAGTTTTCAATTCCTGAAACCGATTACTTGTTGGACCCCCTGGCTGTAAAGGATCTTTCACCATTAACAGAGTTGTTTTCCAATCCTAAAATTGAAAAAACATTCCATGCCGCTGAATACGACCTGCTCTGCTTGAAGCGGGATTTCAATTTCTGTGTGGTTAATTTGTTTGACACCATGCAAGCCGCGCGCATCCTGGGATACCCGGCTGTAGGACTTAACCACCTTTTGTACGAAAAGTTTGAAGTCAGCCTGGATAAACGCTTTCAGAAAGCTGACTGGGCAAAACGTCCCCTGCCAATTGATCAATTGAATTACGCACGGTTTGATACATATTACCTCCTTGCCTTGCGGGATCTGCTGCATGAAGAACTAGTAGCAAAAAATCTTTGGGCTTTGGCGAACGAAGAATTCCAACGCATCAGCTATTGCAATGGACAATCTGGGCAGGAATCTTTTCCTTGGCAACGTGTAAATGGTGCAAATCAATTATCACCACAACAATTGCCGATACTTAAGGAATTGATTGAATGGAGACTTACCCAGGCTGAACGCATGAATCGCCCGGTGTTTAAAGTCATAAATAATAATCTGTTAATTGCAATTGCCGAATCAAAACCCAATCGTGTGGAAGATCTTCAAACCATTGGTCTGACTGTTCGCCAGGCATATCTATTCGGAAGTGAAATAATTGCAGCAGTAAAAAAAGGCATGAAAGCAGAACCCATTAAGCGATCGTACACGCCCCACCCGGATCAAGCTTTCATGAACCGGTTGGAAGCTTTGCGCAACTGGCGAAGACAAACCGCACAGCAATTGGGGGTCGAATCTGACGTGGTCTTGCCGCGCACCTTCATGCAGTCAATTGCAGAAAATAACCCTCAAAACATCCAATCCCTGGCTGAATCGATGCCCCATTCACCCTGGCGATTGGAACAATATGGTCAAGATATTTTAAACAGATTGAAAGGGAGATAAGCAAGTCTTTCATCCATATTTGTGATAATTGTATCTTCTTGAAAATCTGGGGGTGGGGTGTTTTTGGCTGGCTCCGTCAGCCAAAAACACCCCACTTCCCCTCTTAATAAAGAGGATACTGATTATTCGTGGTAAGGAGAAGATTTTGAAAATACACTTCCACGGTGCAGCAAGAACTGTCACAGGTTCGCAACACCTTCTTGAAATAAACGGTTCCAACCTTCTTCTGGAATGTGGACTCTTTCAAGGAAGAAGGGCTGACACATACGAAAAAAACCGGGGATTTAGATTCAAACCATCTGAACTTGATGCAGTTATTCTCTCGCATGCCCATATAGATCACAGCGGGAATCTACCCAACCTGGTGAAAGCTGGATACACGGGACCGATCTACGCCACCCCTCCCACCATGGAATTGGCAAAAACCATGCTGTTGGATTCAGGCCACATTCAGGAAGCTGATATCCTGTTTGTTAATAAGCATCGCTCCCGTCGTGGAGAACCACCCCTGGAACCTCTTTATACAATTCAAGATGCGGAAGCAGTAGGGGATTTTTTTCAACCTGAAGCTTATGAGCACGAATTTACACCCGTTCCAGGTGTTTCTGCAAAGTTGGTGGATGCTGGTCACATCCTGGGATCGGCAGCAGTGGTATTGGATATCCAGGAAAAGGATCGAAAATTCAGACTTTGGTTTTCGGGAGACATAGGCAGGTGGAAGCTTCCGCTTTTACGAGATCCGGTTATGCCATACAACGCAGATTACCTGATTATGGAATGTACTTATGGCGACAAACCACACCTTGACCCGCAGCGGGCATACGATGAACTGCTGAATACGATCAACAGGACCGTTCGTAGAGGCGGAAAGGTGATCATTCCCGCTTTTTCAGTCGGTAGAACGCAGGAATTGGTCTTCCTGTTGAACGAGATGATCCAATCGAGGCAGGTTCCTCCATTGCCAGTCTATGTTGACAGCCCTCTGGCTGTGAACGCATCCGATATTTTTAGAAAATTTCCTGAATACTTTGATAGCGAAACCGAGGATTTCGTCCAAAATTATCACCACCCTGCACTCGATTTTGACATGTTGACTTATACCCGATCAGTCGCGGAATCAAAAGCCATCAATGATCGCAAAGGATCAGCCATCATCATCTCTGCTTCGGGTATGGCTGAAACAGGCCGAATTCTGCACCACCTGCGAAATAATATTGAAAACCCCGCCAATACCATCTTGATCGTCTCGTGGCAGGCACCGTATACCCTGGGGCGCCGTCTGGCAGATCGAGAGAAGGAAGTGAAGATATTTGGGATGAGCTATGACGTCCGAGCAGAAATTGTTACCATTGGTGGTCTTTCAGCCCATGCTGGACAAAATATGCTAATCGAGTACGCCACCCATGTGAAAAATGATGCCAAACAAATATTTCTGGTACATGGCGAACAGGATGCATCCGAAGCTTTGCAGGGCAAATTGCGTGAAGTTGGCATTACCCAACTGGTATATCCAGAAATGCACCAATGCATAGAAATTTAAGCCTCAATCTGCTATAATACCCCGCGCCACTTGGAGAGGTGCCGGAGTGGTCGAACGGGGCGGTCTCGAAAACCGCTGTAGTCCTTGTGGCTACCGTGGGTTCGAATCCCACCCTCTCCGCTGTATAGAATTTGTTTTGACTACAAAAGCTGTCCAACTATATCTAAGATCGCTCGGTGACTTCTGGGCGATCTCACATTTAACATAGTTAAATTGCACCTCTTTTGTTTTCAAAACATTGTTGTTCTAATTTCCAAAATACAGTATTATATACTTATTATCTACCTGCCAAAGAAGGCTCAACATGAAAAGTGGATCACCTATTAAGATGATGTTATCTGTCCTGCTGCTGGCTTCGCTGGCTTGCGGTTTGTCAGATCTCACCGGAGAAACAACCGCACCACAACAATCAACAGAGGAGCTGCAAGCCGCCGTCGTCAGAAGCTTGGCTGAGACCGCACAGGTGCAGACAGCTATTGCGCAGGGAGTCGCTGGGACGCTGAGCCCAACCCAGCAGGGTTTGCCCGAACTCCCAAGCCTGACACCCACCAACACCTTTTCCCCCATGCCTGAACTCCCGAGTTTGACTCCCACCATCACCTTTTCTCCCACACCAGAAAAAGTGATATTGACAGTCTCGCAATTAACCAACTGCCGCACCGGGCCTGGTTCGGTTTATGACTGGGTGGGTGCCCTGAATGTCGGAGAACAAGCTGAAGTCATTGCCCGGGATCCGGCCAATTCATCCTGGTACATCCGAAATCCCAATAACTCGTCCGGCTTTTGCTGGATCTATGGAACTTATGCCTCTGTAACAGGCAACTCAGGCGCTTTGCCTGTTTTTACTCCCATGCCCACACCCACACCCGCCAAAACCGCCACCCCGACAATACCGCCGATGGATTTCTCTGTTGTCTCTAATTGGATAATGGATTGTTCAGGTATAGGGGAGTACTGGATCAATATCGAAGTCGTTAATACAGGGGATGTCACCTGGCAATCCTGGAAAACCATCATGACTGACACTGTAACTGCTCAAACCAAAATCACTTATGGAGATATTTTTCATTTTATAGTAGGTTGTGCATCTTCAACCCTTCAACATGACTTGACCAAGGGGGAACCCGGTGGAGTCTATTCCGGTGATTTCGTTGATGACCCAACAGGTCATCTAATGACAGCAACAATTACATTATGTACCCTGGATGATTTAGGCGGAACCTGTAAAAGCAAAGAAGTATCTTTTACACCCTGATCATTCTAAACACGGGCAGGCAAATTGCCTGCCCGTGTTTTTTCCTTGACGCTTTGCTCCTTTCACTTTAAGATAAGCCTGCCCAAATAGAACATAATTGCGAACCATTTCCATCTGCGGGTTTGATAGGTGTCGATTCGTAATATATCCAACCCCTTTGCAGTAACAGGAGTGAACCATGGAACTCGGTCTTGTCCGAAAAATTGATATCGACCACGAAATGCAGCAATCCTACCTTGATTACGCCATGAGCGTCATCGTGGCGCGCGCCCTGCCAGATGCCCGTGACGGCCTCAAGCCTGTCCAACGACGCATCCTGTATTCCATGCACGACATGGGAATGCGTCAAAATAGCGATTACAAGAAATCCGCCCGTATCGTCGGCGAAGTTCTGGGAAAATACCACCCGCATGGTGATTCCGCCGTTTACGAGGCCATGGCCCGCATGGCACAGGACTTCTCCATGCGCAGCTTGCTGGTGGATGGGCAGGGAAATTTCGGTTCCATCGATGGTGATCCTCCCGCCGCCATGCGCTACACGGAAGCCCGTCTGGCTGCATCCGCCTTGGATATGCTTTTGGATATCTCCAAAAATACGGTCGATTTCACTCCGAATTTCGACGATACTCTGACCGAACCGACCGTTCTGCCTGCTTCCATCCCCAACCTTCTGGTCAATGGTGCAACCGGCATCGCGGTGGGGATGGCCACCAGCATTCCCCCCCATAACTTGGGAGAAGTGGTGGATGCCCTGGTATACATGCTTCAACACTGGGAAAAAATGGATGACATCACCGTCGCACAATTGATGCAATTCATCCAGGGTCCCGATTTCCCGACAGGGGGCATCATCATCGAAGAGAAAGGACAAGAGAATATCGAGGCTGCCTATGGTTCTGGTCGTGGGCGCGTTTCCATTCAAGCTCGCGTGCATTCCGAAGAAATGGAACGCGGCAAGTCTCGTCTGATCGTCACCGAGCTGCCTTACATGACCAACAAATCATCATTGATCGAGCGCATTGCCGAACTGGCACGCGATGGTCATATCGAAGGCATCACCGATCTGCGGGATGAATCCGACCGCCAGGGTATGCGCATCGTCATCGAGTTGACCAAGAATGTAAATGCTGACACCGTTCTGCAAAACCTCTACCGGCGCACCCCCATGCAGTCCACCTTCAGCATTATAATGCTGGCCCTGGTGGATGGCGAACCACACACACTCACCATCAAGCAAGCCCTGCGCCTCTTCCTGGAACACCGCCAGGAGGTCATCCGTCGTCGCAGCGAATTTGACCTGGCTCGCGCCCGCCAGCGCTCCCACATTCTTGAAGGCCTGTTAATTGCCCTCAACAATCTGGATGAAATTATCCAATTGATCAAAAAATCCCCGGATGTTGAAACAGCCCGTACCCGCATGGTGAAGAGTTACAAATTGTCCGAAGTTCAGGCAGAGGCCATCCTTGAGATGCAATTGCGCCGTCTGGCGGCATTGGAACGCAAAAAAATTGAAAGCGAGTACAAGGATCTTCTCGTCACAATTAAAGAATTGGAAAAACTGCTTAAATCCCCCAAACAAATGCGCCTGGTGGCGGCTGAAGAACTACTCAAAGTCAAGGCAGCCTATGGGGACAAACGCCGCACGCAGATCATAAACTTAAAACCTGGCAAAAAACAGAAATCTTCACTGACAACCACCCAAATGGTCCCTGAGCAGGTGGTTTGGATCGGAGTGACAAATGACGGTCTGGTGGCACGTATCGCAGACGAAAAACCTCCGCGACCCAGCGGCAACGATGCCCCACGCTTGCTGGCACGCGCTGCCTCCACCGACACACTCTACCTGGTAGCTGAAAATGGTTCAGCCGCAGCGGTGGCAGTTCACACCCTGCCCCAGGTAGAAAAACTCTCAGATGGCCTGCCATTCTACAAAGCCTCCCCACTCAAAGAAAGCGATCGTCTGGCTGCTTTGTTTGCCCTGCCTGCCCGCCGCAATGACCTACCCAAAGAAACCTGCGTTCTCACTGTTACGTGTGGTGGGTTGTTGAAGAAGAGTCTCATCAGTACTTTGCCGGGGCCTTCTGCCCAATCCTTTATACTTGCAAAGGTAAATGATGGCGACGCGCTGGGGTGGGTTGGTTTGACCGATGGTAAGAAAGAGATCCTGCTCGCCTCAACTCTGGGTATGACCATCCGCTTCAGCGAAGACGGAGTGCGTCCAATAGGATTGGTGGCAGCAGGTGTCAATGGCATTAAACTTGGTGTGGGGGATATTGTCGTTGGTGCAGAAATTCTGCCCCAGAAGGGTGAAATTTTCCTGATGGCAACAGATGGGAAAGCCAAGCGCATCGAAATCAGCGACTTCCCATCCCAGGGTCGTTTTGGCAAGGGTGTCATCGCCTGGGAACTGCCGCCTCAGGTTTTCCTGACCGGGATTGCCATTGGAAAAGCGAACAGCCTGGTTACCTTGCACCTGCTCAAAGCTGCGCCAAAATCCATCCGCCTGGATGCCGCCCCCCTGCGTAAACGCACGGCCAAACGAGGGGATAGCGTAGTTGAAATTAAACCAGGAGATGTGGTCCTTGGGGTTACCTCCGCCTGGCAAATTGAAAATTATCTGGATATCAAACCTGGAGAAAAGAACACAACAGCGATCACGAAGAAGGCAGTTGGTACCAAGAAATCAACTGCAAAGAAGAAAACAGCTGCGAAACCCAAAGTTGGTGCAAAGACAAAAACAGGATCCAGTAAAAAAACCAGCCGTAAGATAAAAAGCTCCAAGGTTTAAATTCCCATGACAAAAAAAGTCAACTACTTAACTATTCTTTTTTGATCTGATTTTTTTCGTCCTGGCAGGTTGTTTTAACTTTTAAAGCCCGAAACCCATAAACTTGGTGGTCACTGATTTTATTTCAACAACAAAGATGAATGCACTCTTAAATATTCACGCTGGGATGTGTGTCCCCTGCCAGACCCAATTGCGGTGCAATCCTGCGCATGGCCACGATCACATTTCCAACGTGCTCCCATAAATCCACCCCAAACTCCCGGGCGCTCTGTTCAATCTCATCCCGGTTGGCACCTGCCGCAAAAGCGTGATCCTTCCACTTTTTCTTGACCGATTTAACCTCCAGGTCCATTAAGGAGCGCGATGGACGTACAAGCGCAACTGCAGTCACCAAGCCAGTGATCTCATCACATGCAAACAATGCCTTTTCCATAAGACTCTGGCGTGGAATGCGGGTTTCCTCGCCATGGCTTAATACGGCTCTGATCACTTCTTCCGCCACACCCAGTTCACGCAAAATAGGGGCTCCAGCCTGCGGATGTTCTGCCAAAGTAGGATGGATCTCCCAATCAAAGTCATGCAGTAAACCCACTACTTCCCATTTATCAGCATTCTCACCAAATTTTTCAGCGTAAAAACGCATGGCAGCCGCCACCGATAGCATATGGTTAACCAAATTTTCATTTTTAACATAGGTGCGAACAATGTTAAGTGCTTCAGATGGTTTCATTTCGCCTTCCCAGTTTTAATATGTATATCTCAATGAAGAGGGGGGAAGATGGGTGTTTTTGTCTGGCTCAACCAGATAAAAACACCCTACACCCCAGATTTTTGAGAAGGTAATTTAATATCATGGAAATATCGGTTCATAATCACCCAATACCGGAATTGGATGTCCGATATGCACATCCCATAATGCAGTAATAGTAGCCACAAACTCGCGCATGTTCCAGTACATCAGTGAGCGCTTGCGGTAAACCTGTAAATCAGCACTCACACCTACCGCATCCAATCCCAGTTGATTACAGGTATATAACGCCCGCGGCAGGTGGAAAGATTGTGTGACAAGGATGGCTTCAGTTAAACCAAAAATTGCTTTTGCCCGGTAACAGGTATCGTAAGTACGCCTTCCGGCATAATCCAAAACGATGGCTTCCTCAGGCACCCCCATTAACAGAGCAAAATCACGCATGGCAAGTGGTTCGTTATATTCAACCACACTATTATCCCCACTCATCAATATTTTTTCTACTTTGCCATTAAAGTATAACCCCGCAGCCGCTTTCACCCGGTCTTGCAGGATGGGTGTGGGTGAGCCATCACGCCACAACCCGGCTCCAAAAACAATGGCTGCCCTTTTCGCAGGGACGTTCACACCAGCGTAGATCCGCATCCTGGAATAGATGCCTGTTACCAGCCTCGGAAGAGTCAGGGTCAGAAAGCCCAGCATGAACAAGATCAACAATAGTTTAAACGTCATCTTAAGCAGTCGTTTCCACACAGATGCGATTTTACCACTGCAAGTAAAAACCCGTTCTCCCTCCCGCTCAAACAACTGCACCAGGGAAAACGGGTTTTAAATTCATCTTCAATTGGAGCTTAGATCGTCTTTTCGCGCAATACCGATGAAATATAATCCATGCTCGCAACTACAACTGCAATCGCCAACATTTGAGCGCTTGCACCCCGGTAGTTCAAAAGGTTGATATTTTGCTGTAACAGGAATCCGATACCACCACCACCTACGAAACCAATGATGGTGGACATGCGCACGTTGATATCCCAGCGATACATGGTATATGAAATATACGGAGGTACGATTTGCGGAACCACTCCATAAATAATGGTCTGCAACCGGTTGGCGCCTGTGGCCTGAATGGCCTCCAAAGGACCAGTCATTATGCTCTCCACCTGCTCTGAATACAGCTTCGCCAGACTGACGATGGTATGCAAACCCAGCGCCATGACGCCTGCAAATGGGCCAATACCAACAGCAATCACAAAAACGATGGCCATCACCAATGCTTCCACCGAGCGTAAACCATTCAGCACAGAACGCGTGATATAGTAAATGACCATGCCAGTTGGTAGTGCGTCCTTGGCTTTACAGAAAATTGCCAGGGCAAGTCCAAGCACAACCCCTGTGATCATCGGACCCCATAAGGTATAGAACGGTTTGCCAATTTGATAAAGCCACTCAATTAATTGCCCCAACAAAACCAGAATTGTAGCTACAGCAATGGGAGTCAGAATCAAATTTATAATTTTGACTCCGCCAGCAGGTAATTTTTCAGTGGCTTGCAGACCCATACGGCTCAAAAAGCTGCTGACAGCGCCTCCGGCTACCAGGGCACCCAGACTGGAGGTGATCACCAGGATAATATCACCCGACTGGAAAAAGAAATTGCCTAGAAAACCAAAGGGGCCAAGGGTTAAGGTTAACGACTTTCCCACACTCATTACCAAACTGGCAAATTGAAACAATCCGAAGAATCCCACTACAACACAAAGCAGAATCACTCCCAGACGCAAAAAGCGAATCAACCTTCCCGGGGAATTGACTTCAGCTTGTGGAAGCGCCCAGCGGATCCCCATCCAGACCAAAACTAGAGCTAAAATGGCCACCGCCAGAGCCAACCAGGCATTTGTATGAAGTGCTGTACTCATACTTCCCACCCAGTTCACAATAATGAATCCTACATAAATACCCAGTGGCCAACCTATCATAGAAAGCGCAATGCTGGTCAAAGGACTTTTGACCGGCTTCATCAGGTTGCGGGCAGCGAGAAAACTTAGCGGGATTGCCAGAATTGTCCCGAATGTGGTCGCCAGCAATGCCAGAAACACGGTTTCAATGATTTTTTCCCACGTATCTTTGGCGGTCTGTGTGAAATGAGGAGAGCCAACATTCTTACGCAAAGAGGCACGGATATATTGAACATCCTCACTGGGTCGTTCAGGGAGTTTAAAGGAAAGTATGAAATGACCAGTGTTGTCAGTTTCAGCCACATCCCGTCCCAGGGTGACGATATTGGTTACATCGCTTCCGGGCACAAACCTGACCGGGCCGGTTACATTTGGAGCAAAATCAAAACCTTCCACCTGGACGGTCTCACCCGGGGAGGCGCAGCCAGGAGTAATGATCAGAAATGGATCAGAGGCGGCATGCCCGGGGGCAACTGGCAATGTGCCATCTGCCTGACAGGGAATATATATCGGAAAATTGATGATCTGCTCAGTCTGGTCATATTCAATGATATCCGGCTTTGCCAGGGCACGCGTTACCCTTTTCAGACTGGTTTGCCGTTTTTCACTACGCAGTTCTTCAAGGTTTACCTCGGTGATCTGGAAACCATACGCATAGATCACCATCACCAACAGGGCTAATAAACCAATTTTTATGGATTTCCAGGGTGAGGCTTTCTTGTCATTGGATTTCTTCATGATTACGTCACCCTACCCGTTCAGCATCCCGGCCATAAATATCCTTGAATTTTTGGTCGTCGATGTCTTTAGGAGGTCCCTCGTACACCAATTTGCCTTCGTTAAGTGCAATTACATAATCGGCGTAACGGTGGACAATGTCCAGGAAGTGCAGGCTGCAAAGAACACTGACTCCATCCTGCTTATTAATATCTTCGAGATGTTTCATGATACTATGTGCCAGAACCGGATCCAGGCTGGCAACAGGCTCATCTGCCAGGATAAGCTCGGGGTCCTGCATAAGAGCACGCGCTATACCCACCCGCTGTTGTTGTCCTCCGCTCAACTCATCTGCCCGCTGGTAAGCTTTGTCAGCGATGCCTACCCGCTCCATCTGTTTGAATGCCTTGGCAAGATCTTCTTTTGGAAAGCGATTCATCAAGCTCCAGGCCGGGTTAACATAACCCAGACGTCCCGCCAGTACATTGGTTATGACTTTTGATCGGTGCACCAGGTTGAAATGTTGAAAAACCATGCCAATTTTTCGACGGATACGGCGCATCTCCTCCTGGGAGGCAGCCGTGATATCCTCCCCATTCCAAAGGATCTGACCTTCGGTCGGTTCGATCAGGCGGTTGATGCAGCGCAACAAAGTAGATTTACCCGACCCGCTCAAGCCAATGACAGCCAGGAACTGCCCATCCGGCACATCAAAGCTGACATCATCAAGCGCTTTCACACCCCCTTCATAAATTTTTGTTAGATTTCTGATTTGTAGCATAATGGTTTTCCTGAGGTTACCTGATCACACCATTAATAACACCAGAGAGTAAGATATGTGGCTTAAAATAAACCAGCCCACCCCCTCACTCCAAATAATAATTATAAAATAAAAAATACTATAAGGGGCAGGGATAACATACCCCTTATAGTTCATACAAATAAGAGATTTAAGGTAGTTTGTAACCGGTCAATTCGACCATGGCGCGCACGACATCATACTCAGCATCTGTGGCGGGTAAAATACCTGACCATGCGTAGACATCCGGGCTGCCGACGGAGGTGGCCCAGGCCTCGGTCTGCGAAAAAGCTACCAGGGCGGTTTCGATCTGAGAACGAACATCTGCCGGGAAATCAGAACCAAACGACATGGTGTCATTCGGGACAGGCTGTGAGATTGCCAGGATGCGTACTTTCTCAATCACATCCGGGGCTTCCACACGAATGTTGGCACGGGCATCCATAATACGGTATCCGTCGCACAGAAGTTTCTTGCCATCCTCGCTGACAGCGCAGTTTGGAATGCTCGCAGCAGGAATTTCATATTGATCCAGGCTGGTGATCTTTCCTGCCAGGTAATCATCATATGAAAAAATAGATTTTCCATCCGGATCAAGTGGAACACTGTAGAAAACAGTTCCAAAATCCACTTCACCGTTATAGACGGCTGAAACTGTCTGGTTGTGACCACCGGTTACCAGTTGTTCACCAGTGGTAACACCGGCAGCCGCGAGTTCAACAAAGGGAACCATGTAACCTGAGGTTGATGCTGTATCACCATAACCCCATTTGGTGCCTTGCAGGTCAGCTAGGGTTTGGTAGGTGCTGTCGCGTGCGACAATATACTCAGCCCAGTAAACTGGGTAGCCATAGCGAACAGCTTTGAAAGCCACATCCACATCACATTGTGCGCTGGCAATGGCATATGGCAAAGCAGGGATGAAAGCCATCGTATCATCTGAGGATGCACATATTTCTTCGATAGTAGCTGCATAGCTAGTCGGGACAGAGACTGTGAATCTCAATCCTGTGGCTGCATTCAAAGCATCCGCCAACACCCGACCACCGGACACTGTAGCTTTTACATCAACGGATGGGACAAATAAGACTTTGATGGGATTTTGAGGGCTGCCGAGGGCAAACATTACTTCAGTGGGTGCTTCAATAGGAGCTGCAGTTGGTGCTGCGGTTGGAGCTGTGGTTGGAGCTGTGGTAACAACTGGTGGTTGGGTTGCTTTCGGCGCACATGCCGATAAAAGCATGGAAGCAATTACCAACAAAGAGACGAGCAATAGCATTTTCTTCATTATTCTTCTCCTTTGAAAAATAAAATAGTTAGGGGTATCTCCCCAATAGGTTATAAATAATAACTCGAAACTCCCGAGATGACAAGTGAAAAGTCTCATGACTCCTGCACACATTATCCAGCTAAAAGTACTAACCTGCAAAAGTGGATGCGGATATTACACCCGCCCGGTCCATTCCGGTTGAGAGTATTTCGTTTTCACAAGTTCATATGCACATTTTTTTTCTTCTGCTGATAATTCTCCCTCCTCAAAGCGCAAATCCAATTCGGTTTCAAACGCTTCCACGAACGCCTTGGCAACAAATTCCCAATCCAACCTTCTGCCTGACACACTTTCAACATTGGTGGCACGTCTCAGCAAGCGCTCAAGCGCCTCCTGGCGTTCTGCTTCTTCACTAAAAGCCAGTACTTGTGTGATGCGTCCCAGATCTCCATACAACGGTAATGAACCATGTTGCAGGACTCCCTGTTTGCGGCGGGCCTGTGCGGAACCAATCAATTTCTTTCCTTGGGTGGTAATTTCGTAAGCCGAGGGTACTTCAAAGCAAACCGGGCCGGCAGCATTTGAATTCATTCCCGGGGTGTGCTCGTTGATCTCCACCGCAAGGCCCAGGTTATGCAATGCTTTCAGAAGTCCTCGGGCAATATGGTTATAGCTTTCAAGCAGACTGCCGGAAACCAGGTCATCATGGTTTGGAACGATCACTGAATACGTCAATTCGTCCGCATGTAAAATAGCCCTGCCACCGGTCATTCGGCGAACAAGCCCCCATCCACGTGTCTGCAAACGGGTCATATCTACATCCTGGATGTTTTGAGAATACCCAAGGGATAAGCAGGCAGGCTGCCAGGCATACAATCTCAAGGTAGACAAAGCATCACCGCTACCAACAGCCACAAGGATGGCCTCATCTATTGCCATATTCCAGGCTCCATCTGCCGGAGCGTTTAAAATTAAACGGTATAAATTCATAAAATGGGAATTGCTGCAAAACCCAACCCGTTAGGTCCGACATGGGTGCCTATCACGGTGGTTACATTTACCACCAGGGCAGGAACAGTCAGGTTGGGGTTAAGATCATCCAGAAATTGTCTGGCAGCAACCTCAGCATTTGTATGCAGAATTGCCAATCTCTCGAGCGGTTGCCAGCTTTGAATGCTCTCAAACAGGCGTTGTATTCCTTGTGCCCGGGTGCGCACCTGGCCGACCCGCTCCACCATGCCAAAGCGAAGTTCAATCATTGGCTTTAAATTCAACAGGCCACCCACCATGGCTTTCGCCCATGAAACCCGTCCACTCCTGCGCAAATATTCCATTGTATCCAGAAGTGCCATCACGCGTACCCGCCGCCTGATGCTGGCCACCATTTCAAGGATTTCGCTGATGACAGCCTCCCGGGCAATGGCCTCAGCAGCTGCCAAAACCTGATAACCAAGTCCAAGTGAGAGTTGTCCGCTGTCCAGGACATGAACTCTATCCGCAAAGGAATCAGCAGCGAGGCGTGCCGCGTTAAATATTCCGCTCAGGTTATCGGGTGGATGAATGGATAAGATCATTTCAGCCCCCTCCGCCAATAATTTTTCATAACGAACTTGAAAACTACCCACCGAGGGAGCAGAGGTTGTGGGAGAGATTGTCAAACCAGGCAGACGGTCATAAAACGCCTCTCTGGTCATGCCTTCACCGTCTTCATAACTGGTTTTGCCCAAGTTCAGTATGGCTGGCACAACTTCAATTGCATGCCGGTCAACCAGATCCCGGGGTAAATCCGAAGTACTGTCAGTGACTAACCCTATTTTCATTTGTGCCTCTGAGATTGTTTTCGATAACAATCAAACCAATACTCCGCGGTCCAAGCAGTTCAAACAATGGCGTGCCCAGTATGTGTTCACCAAAGGAGGTTCTGGGAAAATTGGTGATGAGGTAATCACGGAATGTAGTCGTCCTTAAATGATTTGCATTATTGATGATTGCAACATAGAATGGATCGATGAATTCGTCCACAAACTCCTGGAATGTTTCCAGTAGGTGGCGATGGGTGCGCACTTTTTGTATACATGTAAGGCACCCATTTTCCAGCGAAAAAATGGGGAGTACATCCAGCATCTCGCCGACCACAGCCTGAGCGGGAGAAAGAAAATTGGCAGATGCCAGGTATGACAGGTCAGGCAAACATAGCAATGAATAGATATGTGGAATGGAGATGCGTAACTGTTGCTCAATCTCCTGGGAGGTTGTGCCAAGAGAGGCTAATTCTGCCGCCATCTGCACCAGCATTCCCAGGCCAATAGAGGTTGTATGCGAATCGATCGTTTGAATACTCCCCAGGTCTCCGTATTGTCCGATTGCTTTTTCAACAACAGAAGACAGGCTGCTTAAAGCAGATGAAAGCGTGATCACCAGGATCTCGCTATGGTCCTGGTGTAATTTACGAAAGAGTTTGAGAATTTCATTAATAGGAGGAGGTTCCAGTCCGAATTGTTCCTCATTCCCCGACTCCCTGGCTTTCACATGCTGTGGTAATTCGGATTGGACTGAAAACGGGAATGTGAAGACCAATTCGTTGCCAGCATATCCTTGACGGGTAAATTCCACACTGTTATCCGTCAAAATGCATACTCTTCGCATAACCTTTTATTCCACGGAGATGATAAATTGATAATGCGGTTGACCGCCATCCTGGAGTTCAATTTCAAGGGATGGATACGCTGCGCGCACAAGGTCCGCAATTCGATTGGCTTCCGAGGCTGGCAGGTCTTGTCCAAAGAAAAGAGTGATTAGCTCATAGTCGGTGGCTGAGGCTTTTTCAAGCATTCCCAGGACTGCAGCTTCTATCTTGTTGGTCGAGAATACCAGCTTGCCGTTCAGCAGAGCAATCACCTGGTCTTTTTCAACCGACACGCCATCGATCTCTACCGTGCGTGTGGCAACCGTGATCTCGCCCGTGATAACTTCTTCCAAGGCTCGATTCATTTTATTTGCGATTTGGGCAATATCCCCATCCAGGTTCAAATGCATCATGGCTGCCAGTCCCTGTGGAATAGTCCGGCTTGGAACAATATGCACATTCTTTACGGTCACTTCTTTGGCTGCCTGGGCAGCAAGAATGATATTTTTATTATTGGGCAGGATAATCACTTGATCGGTCGGGAGATTTTCAAATGCTTTCAAGATCTCCTGCGTGCTGGGATTCATGGTTTGGCCACCCTCTACCAGGGCAGCCACACCCAGGCTGGCAAAAACGCGTGAAATTCCTGGTCCGGGTGAAACAGCCACTACCGCAACTTGACCTGGCTCAATGGGGGTCAATTCAATGCGTTCTCGCCTGGATGCCCGATTGATTTCGTCCATCTGCGCCAGGAGGTTTTCCATGGCGACCTTGGTGATTGTCCCCATGGACATGACATAATCGATGGGAAGATAGCGGTTCTCGGTTGAAACATGGATATGCATGCGGTACAAGCCATCCCCCTCCCCAACTTGAATGGATGTGCCCATTTCTTCAAGCCCGGAATAAAATTTTTGCAGATCCAGCACCTGGGCAGGTTTAAAATCAACCACTATTTCATAGTCCTGCCCGGGTTCTATGGCGCTCAGGCTATTTTCCAGGTTCATTAAAGCCATGGGTTGAACAGTCGCCGGAGCTGTGTCCAATGATTCGCCATGAACATAGCGCAGCATACCTTCCAGGATAAAAAACAACCCTTTTCCACCTGAGTCCACCACCCCGGCCTGCTTTAACACTGGCAATAGTTCGGGCGTGTGTTGGACAGAAATATCTGCGGCTGGAACGATCCGTTCCAGGATTTCATAAGGGTCGCGCGTCGCTTCCAGCGCAGTTTTGGCTGCCGTGGCAACATCCTTGATCACTGTTAGAATCGTACCTTCCACCGGGCGAACAACTCCTTTATAGGCAGTATCACGTGCTTCTGCAAAGGCTTTCGCCATACCGGGACCATCCAGAACCACTGCATCATGTAAAGCGCGTGCAAAACCACGCCAGATTTGCGATAATATTACCCCCGAGTTACCCCGTGCCCCCATTAATGCACCCTGTGAAACCGCATGCGCCATTTGCCCAATATGACGTGACCCCATTTCAATAATTTCTGAGTAGGCTGCCTGCATGGTCAATACCATATTTGTGCCGGTATCTCCATCAGGAACGGGAAAAACATTAAGTGCATTCACGGTTGCCTGGTTCGCTTTTAACCAGACCAATCCGGCTTCGACAAGTTTTTTGAGTGCTTGTCCGTCTATTGGCTTGGATTTAAGAAATTCCAAACGCGTTTGATACTCTGGATTCATGAAATAATCGTTCTCCTGAGGCGTGAATTATTTACTCATCACGTATCTTTTCAAAAATCTGGGGGTGGGTGTTTTGGGCTGGGTTAGCCAGCCCAAAACACTCCGCTTTCCCATCTTTATTGAGATGCTTCATCGTCCCTACTGACGCGTAAACCCTGGATGTGTACATTGACATCATGCACCGGCATGCCAAGTGCTTTCTCAACTTGAAATCGGATAGCATTGGCAACACTGTCTGCCACTGAAGCAATTCGAGTGCCATATTCCACTATGATGTGGATATCAATATCAATATCCTCACCGGAAAAATGGACGGAAACCCCACGCGAGGGTTCCTTGGTAATGGTTTGTGCCAGCCCCTCTGCAAAGTTTTTTGGAGCCAATCCAACCACACCGTATGATTGCAGTATAGCCTGGTAAGCAATCGTCGCCACAGCGGTTGGCGAGATATTAATGCTTCCTAATGTAGTTTTTTCTTCACCCATGGTTAATTCCTTTGTATTATATTAACAACCTGCCTTGTATAAGGATGCGTTTTATGGTAAAATCAGCCGCTTCCAATTAGGAAGGTGATCCTGAACATCGAGCAATATTATCTCACGAAAGGGTGAGAGTTGGGTAGTCTTTGTGGGAAAATCTCCTTTCAAAATACTCAAGAACTCACTTAATCTGCATTTATAGTAAGAAAGGAAGTTCAAGATGGCAAAATGCGCTCACTGTGGTAAAACCACTACCTTTGGTCACAATCGATCTTTCTCAATGCGGGCTACCAATCGAACATTCAAGCCCAATTTGCAGAAAGTAACGATGCTCGAAAACGGTCAGAAGGTTCAGAAAACGCTATGCGCCAGGTGCATCCGCACCATGGTAAAAACAGCATAAGAAATCCTTAAACCTATTTTCCGATCCAGGATCACGGCGCATGCCGTGATTTTTGGTTAATCTAACTCCCTTCGTAAGGTTTGTTCGCCTCAAGATTACCACAAAAACTGCGGGACTGGATGGTCCCATGATTAAATGTCTGCCCGCCTAGCGCATGGGCGGGTTATACACGAAATATACCCACACCCAGAATGGGACCAATCCGCCAACCATCAGCAATGCCAGGAGCCCCAACCCAACTGAGATCCAATCGATATCCAGACTGGCATCATCAGCTACAGATTCCACGGGTTGCACATAATATTCATCTGTCTGCATCTCCGGGGTTAGGGATAATGCAGGCATGCTGTTAACCCTTTTGGAGCCAAATTTTTGAAGCACACGCCCCAACTGGTCAGCCGTCCGGTAGCGCATGGAAGGTTCCTTTGATAACACCTTGTCCATGATCTGCTCAAGCGCTGGTGAGACATTCGGCAACATTGAACTCAACAGCGGCGGGTTCGCTTCCAAATGAAGCTGCGACAAACCTGTAGCAGAATTTGCGATAAATGGAAGCGATCCGGTCAGCATTTCATACAGGACAACCCCCAGGGAATACACATCCGAGGCCGGGGAGGGTGCCATGCCGGCAGCCTGTTCGGGTGAAAAATATTGGGGAGAACCCCAAACTACTTCGGCCTGTTCTTCAGGGTGGATGGTTGCCAGTGCCCGCGCAATTCCAAAATCTGTCACTTTCAAGCGTTGATCCGGCATTACCAGCATATTCTGCGGTTTTACATCACAATGCACCAAACCAGCCCGGTGAGCGTATCCAATTCCTGCACAAGCCTGGATAATAAGCGGCAGGGCTTCATCCGGCGTAAATCGACCACGCTGCTGGATAAGGGTTTTCAAATCCACCCCTGGCATATATTCCATTACGATGAATAGCTTGCCCTGGTCCAACCCAAAATCATGCACCGTGACGATATTCGGATGCGAGAGGTTGGCAGCTGCACGCGCCTCCTGACGAAAGCGTTCCTGGAAGATCGGATCATTCGAATAATCTTCGCGTAATACTTTGATGGCCACATCTCGCTCAAGCATCAGGTCTCGGGCATGGTAAACAAAAGCCATCCCGCCTTTGCCACGCTCTTCAAGCAACTGGTAACGATTGTTTAATAAGGGTATTTCATTCATTATGGGGGTTTCTCTGCCTTGCGGCTTTGGCAACATCGGGTTTTTTGAGTTTGGTGGGCAGCCAGGCTGCAACCCAAACCCCAATTTCCTCTTTTTCTCAGCCTTGCGAGCATTATAACATACGGGACTTCAGGCTTATAATATCCATATGGAAGATGTTCTCCTTATTTTTAACCCTGCTGCCGGGCGAATCTCTGTGAAGCCATTCATTCCTGGTATTGTGCGCATCCTGTCTTCCAATGGCTGGCGCGTTCAGGTGGCTGAAACCCTGAACGGCAGACATACTGCCCAGCTTGCCCACCAGGCAGCCATTGAGAATTTTCATGCCGCTTTCGCCATCGGTGGCGATGGAACGGTTGGTCAGGTTGCCAGCGGCCTGGTTGGTTCCCAAACTGCCTTGGGTGTTCTCCCGGCAGGGACTGCCAATGTATGGGCGCGCGAATTGGGTCTGCCAGCTTTCACCTGGATGCGCTGGAACAGCCTGCGAGAAAATGCCCGCTTTCTGGCAAAATCCCCCGTCTGTGAAATTGATGTGGGATTTTGTAACCAACAACCATTCCTGATGTGGACAGGCATCGGACTGGATGCCATGACGGTCCATAAACTGGAGCCGCGCAAACGTTTCTACAAATATCTATCCGTACCGCATTACATGGCCGCCACCATCTATAACGCCAGTTTCTGGCACGGGATGAACCTGGACATTTGGGCGGATGACCAAAAAGTGGAGGGGCATTATCTCCTGGCAGTTGCCAGTAACATCCGTCATTACATGGGTGGAATGGCAGAGATTTCACCCCGGGCTTTTATTGACGATGGCAGCATGGAGCTGTGGCTTTTTTCCGGCAGCAACCTGGCGGATGCATTCCGGCATTTCTTTGAAATGACCGCCGGGCGGCATCTCACATCCGAATATGCGCGCTGCATCCATTATCAAAAACTACGCATCGAATCTGAAACCCCTTTTTCCATTCAAATGGATGGTGAACCCATGCTGGCAGGCAACCAGGTGGAAATCAGCATCCTGCCGCGCGGTCTGCGCGTGCTCCTGCCACCCCAGGCACACCGGTATTTGTGCTCACCGGATTTACCCAACCCGTAACCCTATCCATAAACACCCTCTAGAATTGCCATCCGGCAAACACCCTCTTACAAATTCACTCATTCGTGATATATTGTCCTGTAATCATTTCAATAGAGATGTCACCAAAATGGGAAAAAATGTTAGCCCCAATTACAAAGTGATCCTGGGTAGTTTGTTCCTGGCCGGGTTTTTGCTGTGCACCACTTTCATCTATATTCTTTGGATCAGCCCGAATCTATCCATGCCTCAGCCTGCCCAACCCGCCTCGGCACTTACCGTCATCCCGGCACCCACCTCCACGCCTCGATTTGTGACACCCAGTCCGGTGCCCATATCCCCTACGCCTCCTCCCACCAACACTCCCCTGCCTGGCACGATCGCCCTTAACACTTATGTCCAGATTACGGGAACTGGCGGAGACGGGCTGCGACTGCGAGTTTCACCAGCCCTTTCCAGCGATCCCCTCTTCCTAGGGTATGACTCAGAAGTATTCCTGGTTACCGGGGGTCCCAGCCAGGAGGATGGTTACACCTGGTGGTTTCTCACCGCCCCCTATGACCAGACCCGTTCAGGCTGGGCGGTAGTCAATTACCTGACCTATGTGCCTTCACCGTAGTATTATATGTATTATTCCATAGAGTCCATTGTAAAAAGCCCCTTTCACTACCAAGTCACAAAGAATCTTTAATAATAATGAAGCTTTGTGACTTCTTGACAAAGTCTTATTGAAGTAAAGTCTCTATTAAATGAGAGCCATTTAAATACTTTCTGGAAAATAAAATGAATCCAAAACCCACCTCCATCACAGCCAACCGCCAGTCCAACCAATTGACCATTGTTTGGGATGATGATCATACCAGCGTGTACTCATTTGAATTATTACGCCAGGGTTGTCCCTGTGCCGAATGCCGCGGCGGGCATGACAAAATGGGGGGCGAACCTGATCCTGCTGTTTTTAGTGGGCATCTGGAAGATGGTCCAGCCATACATCTGAAGAACATAGTCGGTGTTGGCTCATATGCTCTCACTCCAGTTTGGGAAGACAGCCATGACTACGGCATCTACAATTGGCACTATTTGCGAGCTTTGTGCCCGTGCCTGGTCTGTCATCCCGGTTAATTGATAAATGACTCTCCATCCATAAATCGTCCCGCCGGTTTCTGAAATTCAAGCACGATTTCAGGGTGAACCTGTGGGACGGTGCGTTAAATCTTATACAGCCAAACCATCTGCCTGGTCAGCATCAAGTAGTAGTTTTTCCTCAGGATGCCCCAATAGAGTTATGGCGTTTTGGTAGAGATAGTGTTTTTTGTAGGTGTGGACGTAAGTGTTGGTGTAACTGTCAACACTGAAGTAGGTGTTCCGGTAACACGCGCCGCAATAAATTCCTGGGCCTGGGTGCGCCACTCTGCAGGCATCACCTCTTCCGGCAGATCCAGCAAATTCTGCCAGAAGGTAACAGCGAACGCATTCTCCAGGGCTTCCAGCGCAGTGGCTTCCCAGTAATACACTTGAGCCTTTTGCCCATCGGATTGAGCCAGCTTGGCAGCGTGATCCTTGATCTGCAAATAGGCGTCCCCTGGGAACCCCAGCTTGAGATACGCCTTCGCCAACCCGATATATGCATCAAAATCATTGGGATCATAACCAACCGCTGATTTGAAATCAGTAGAGGCTTTTTTGAATTCTTCCAAACCCAGGTATGCCAAACCGCGCTGGTAATAAGCCTCCACCCGTTTTTTGTCTTTGCTTATCACCTCGTCCAACAGATCAATGGCTTCCTGGTAGTCTCCGGCCGCGTTATAACCGGTAGCCAGGATAAGCATGGCGCTGATATCATCAGGATGATAAAGGTTATAGATAACCAGCGCCTGGACAGCTTCTTCAAATTGCCCGTTCTGTTGGTAAGCCTGTCCAAGCACCAGGTAGACCGGCAGGCTGGTTACATCCAGTTCATTGGCTTTTTGTGCTGCAGTCAATGCTTTAGCCTTATTTCCCAACAGCAATTCGATTTGCGCCAGGACATAATACGCTCCGGATGAACCCGCATCCAATTCGAGTGCCTTATCAACATCGGAACGGGCAGCTTCTGTTTCGTTGTTAACAATAAAATAAGCAGCCCGTTCCACATATGCAGGTGAATGTGTGGGATCAAACTTAATGGCTTTATCCAGGTCAGGTTCCACAATTGCGCTCGGATCCATTGCCAGGGAAACGATCGCTCTGCCCAGATAGGCGACTCCGAAATTTGGATCAATATCAATAGCCTGGTCAAAAGCCTTTTTAGACTCGACGTTATTCCCGCTCAAGCGATAAGCCTCACCGATATAGTACCAGGCATCTGCCGCGGATCCTGCTTCGAGCGTGGCTACCTGTTTCATCAAGGTTATGGCATCCTGCCAATTACCCTGTTTAAAATAACGGATACCGGCATTATAGGCATCTGAACTGGTGACTGGATGTTGGGTGATCACATACAAGAGTGTTGGGGTATAGGTTGCCTGCAGCAGCAACCAGAGCGGGGTGGGTCCTCTGTAAGCGGGGGTAACCAAAACCTGGGGACTGGCGTTCATGGCAGTCGGTGTTTGCGAAAAAGTGGGTGATGGCCCCGGAGTGCGTGTTGGTCGTCTGTATACAGCTTTCGGCGCATTAAACCCGGCCCATACCACTACCGCCATCAGCATCAACGTACCCAGGATCATCCCCAGGCGAATGACTGGGTTGCCCCAGGCTGCTTTTAAGTTGTCTGCTTCGTTTTTCTTCAGGTTCTCTTCCCATGGGCGCATGTGGTTCATCGGGAAGGGTTTGATATCTTCATCTGGTTTCAAAACCCCAAACAATACCAGTCCACGTTTAGCTGCCGCGTTATTCGGATCCAGTTTGAGAGCTGTTTGCAGGCAATAGATGCGCTCTTTTTGAGTTTCAACCGCGGCACTTAACCAAACCCAATAAGTGGCATTGCTTTGATCTACTTTGAGCAATCGGGTTAACAAATCTTTGGCGCGTACATGGTCCCTCTTGCGCAGGGCTTCGATCGCTTCGATCAGCATAGTATCTTCAGCCATAAAGCCAGTTTAGCACAGCCCACCGTAAGCGGCAAGTGGTGCGTGTATAATTCTGGTATGCAGAGATTATTAATCCTTGCCCTGGTTCTGGTATTGCTGGTTGGATGTACAGGTGAACAATCTTCCACATCCCCAACTGCGAGTTCCCAGGTGAGCACAGATACAAGTCCCGTCCAATTATTGGATCCCACCTCCACCCTCAGACCATATGCTACCACCAGCCCAATTCCCCCTTTGGCAACCGTGATCCTGCCCACTGCCACACCCATTCTTTATACGGTCGTACTGAAAGATACACTGACGGGTATCGCCCGCAAGTTCAATATCACGCTTGAAGACCTGCTGGCTGCCAACCCATCCGTTGGTTCCCGGGCTCTGACAGTCGGCCAGGTGCTGACAATCCCACCAGCGCAGGAGACTTCGTCAGTACCCACTGCGATTCCATTGCCCGTTACCATCCAGCAGACGCAGTGTTACCCAAGCCAGGATGGCAGCCTGTGGTGCCTGGTATTGCTTAAAAATGAGTACGCTGAAACGATCCAAAACCTGTCTGTGGTGATCAACCTGCAGGACTCCTCTGGAAAGATCATCAGCAGTCAACCAGCATATGCGCCACTGGACCTGTTACCTTCTGGAAAGTCCGTTGCCATCGGTGCGCTCTTCCCGGCACCTAACCCGGATGGGTACCGCTCTCAAGCTCAATTACTCAGCGCCTCACGCCTGGCATCCACTGATACCCGTTACCCGCCCATCCATCTTCAAAGCAGCCTGGTACAGGTGGATTGGAGGGGATTAAGCGCCCGGGTCAGCGGGCAGGCTAAGCTAAATCCACAATCCGGGGATGCCAGCAGAGTGTGGATATTGGGTGTAGCATATGACAAATCCGGGAACGTGATCGGCTTCCGGCGTTGGGAATCCAACAAACCACTCTCCCCCATAGATGTCCTGTCATTCGATTTCCTGATCGCCTCCCTGGGACCTGAGATCGATCATGTTGAATTGTTGGTCGAGGCAGCCAAATAGCTTTTAATTGGCCGTATCAACTTCTCCACTGCTGCCTTCCTGGGTCTCCAGCTTCAGGATAAATTCTTCAATCTCGTAGCCACGCGCGTTGGCATACCCCATTTCTTTTCCCATGACCTTGAAGCCACATTTTTCCAATACACGCAGAGAGCCAAAATTGTCACTGGCAGCCCGGGCATAAAGGGGTCTTTTATCCTGTATTATTATGAGTGCCATTAAAGCTGATGTTGCAATGCCCCTGCCCCAAAAATCTCGTCCCAGCCAATAACTCACCGAAAGCTCCCCAAACAAGTCAAAACTCAACACTGACCCGGCCACCCGGTCTTCTACAAGGATGGTTCGGATAAGGATGCCTTCATCAGCACGGATGCGGCTCCAACGTTCTTCGAATACCTGTCTGTTGCCAGGATCCTTCCAGGTAAAGGCAGCCATCCAATTGGCCTGTTCATCCAATTGATGCTCAAAAAAGATCGGCAGGTCTTCATCCACAACCTGCCGCAGGATAACCTCAGCGGAGTTCGTTCCTGGTTGCTTTGCATGCATAAGACCTACTATTTCAAATCCGGATCACTCAAACCCAGCTCATAAGCCAGGTTTTCAAGAAGCAATCCCCAGATTTTAAGACGTTCCTGATATAACTTCATGCCTGTTTCAGTCTTCAGTTGGGATATCTTCTTGGCCGCACTTGAATAATACTTTTTATCTTTCTCAAACACCTTTACGTAACCCGGGTTGGCGTCACCAGCGGTTGCCAGGGCATCCCATACCAACGCGGTAACCCCCAGTTCATCCAGCAGATCGGCATCCATCACTATTCTATTTTCAAGCGACAAATCTTCTTTGGGAATTCCCCGCAGGTTATGGGTCTTCACGGCTGACACAATTCGATCCACGACTTGCGGTTCGACGTGCATCCCATTCAGAAATTTTTCCGCCAGGTCTGCGCTTACCACGGCGTGATTGGTGGTGTCACTCCAGCCCGCATCATGGAACATGACTGCCAGGCTGACAACAGCTATTTCACCGCCATCAACCTTCTGGATTCGTTCCGCCCAGTTCAACACACGCAGGGTATGCTCATACCGGTCACGGTACAGCTGGGACCGGCGATCCTGCTTGCGGATCAAGGACTGCACTACAGGTTTGCACTGTTCAATAAGACTATGGAGATCATGACTACACATTTAATATCCTTGATAATAAAAGTGACAATATCAAAACAAATAAAATGGTTTTTGTTCAAATACCTAGGAGGTTTTTTTATGAACTGAGGCTTTATCTTTATGATTGTCTCAATTATCTCCATCCCCCAGGCTCCGGTAGATACGCACCTGGACTTTTTCCAAAGTCGCCATCCCGGCATGGATCTCATTGTCAATGCTGGCTAGAAATTTTTCCAACTTATCGTGAGTATCCACAATTTCGATGACAACAGGCAAATCTTCCGAGAGACGTACGATTTTGAATGTTTGTATCACCTTGCTGTTTGCACCGTACCCCATCACGCCGCGTAAAACGGTTGCCCCCGCCAATTCCTGCTGGTGAGCCTGCACAACGATCCATTCATACAATGGCTTGCCAGCATGCTTATCACTTTCACCTATGAAGATACGCAGTAAATAGCCTTCTTCAGGTAGATTCATGACATCATCTCCAGATCACATAAGCTAATACACGCCCCAACCAGATGGCTCCAAGCCCGAACGCAATATGCGCACCCAAAGAGAGCAGGGCAGCAATGCTTTCACCTGACCTCAGTAAATTGACGCTTTCATTGCTGAAGGTGGAAAAAGTGGTAAATCCACCCAATATTCCAATGAAAATAAAAGCCCGTGTCTCGCTGGTAAAAATGCCGCGTGATTCCGCAAGCTGTATCAAAAACCCGAAGACAAAACAACCGAGCAGGTTAACAGCCAGTGTGCCGTAGGGGAATGCAACAGAATTGGAAAGCTTCTGAACATATCCGCCAAACAGGTAACGGAACACTGAACCAATAAAGCCTCCAAAACCGATGATCAGCAATTTAACCAGGTAGGAACCCATAATAATCAACAATCAATGATGATCGACTCCTATGCTAGTCCGTCAATGGGATGAGCAGGAGAGGGATTTGAGTCTTATGCGCCACGCTGGCTGTCACAGATCGATTCCAAAAGGCTTCCAGGCCGGCCCGCCCGTGGGTACCAAACAGGATAATATCAGACCCCAATCGTTCAGCTGTTTTGGCAATCACGGATGCCGGGTCTCCCCTGGCTATTTCCGCACTGGCAGGGATGCCTGTTTCCTCAAATTCATCAAGGTGTTCCTGGAAGTGCTCTTCTGCCATTTCTTCAGCGATATCAAGATAGGCAACCGCAGTGGCAGGCAGCAAATTCCCGGCTGCAGCATGGGCTCCCGAATCGGTCGCCAGGGTTGGGATCACGCATAACAGATCAAGTTGGGCATTGTAGGCTTTCGATAGAAATTCTGCATACGGCAGCGCCAGGTCATGGATTGATTCCGTATCCAATGGGACCAGGATGCTCTTCACCTTGAAAGGAGTCTGTACCTTTTCGGGCTTGATGAGCAGCACGGGGGTGCCTCCCGCCGCAGCCACTTGTTGGGCGATGCTGCCAAAGAATATTTCCCGCATTCCACTTTTCCCGTGGGAACACAGCAGGATCAGGCCAGGTTGGAATTCCTGGGTGGCATGTTCAATGATGCTTGCCGCAACATCTGCGACCGGGGCAGTGTGGATATGGGTTTCCACTTTTACCGTTCCGGGAAAAACGGACCTGGCAATCTCATCCAGGTATTCCTGTGCTTCGGTCGAGTTGGTCAAATGGCGATCATGATGGATTTCGGGGGATGCATCCTGCTCGATGACATGCAGCAAAATCACCGGTGCATGCAGTACTTCCGCCAGGGATACAGCCGCCGGCAGGGAAGATTCGGCTAATTTGGAACCATCCAATGGGACCAGGAGATGTTTGAACATAAGCTAACTCCCAAAAAATATCTGGTAAAGCAGGAAGAAATTCAGGGCTATTATCAGAACAGCACACAGGCTGGCCAGCCAGGTGGTCAGGCGTTTGTTGACCAGCACCCCCATAATATCCTTGCGGCTGGTGAACATGACCAGCGGAATAATTGCAAATGGCAACCCGAAAGATAGCACCACCTGGCTGAGAACCAGGGTACGAGTTGGGTCGAATCCGATGAAAATTACTATCAGAGAGGGCAGGATGGTGACTACGCGGCGGATCCACGGTGGAACATGAAAATGCAGGAAGCCCTGCATAATGACCTGGCCAGCCATTGTCCCGACTGATGATGAAGACAAACCCGATGCCAGAAGTGCCACTCCAAAAACTGTCCCCGCGGCCGGACCCAGCAGAGGTTGCAAGGTCTGGTAGGCCTCTTCGAGTGTACCAACATTCAGGCCTTTACCAAAAAATGTCGCAGCTGCCGTGATGAGCATGGCAGCATTGACTGAGCTGGCAATCAGCATGGCGATCGCCACATCAATAATCTCAAAACGAAAGAGGCGCCGCAGCTGCTCCGCTTTTTTCACAACCACGCGTCCCTGCGTAAGTGCCGAATGCAGGAAGATGGCATGCGGCATGACAGTTGCACCTAATATACCTGTTGCCAGCAGAACACTTTCCTTATTGGTGAAATGGGGAACCACACTGTTATAAGCAATTGCAGCCCAATCCGGGCGCCCAAGAAAGAGTTCGATCAGGTAACTGACCGCAATGATGACCAGAAAGCCGGTGATGACCGCCTCCAGCGCCCGGAAACCATAGCGTTCCAACCCAAGGATGAGAAAGGTCACTACTGCAGTTAGAAGCCCAGCAAGCCACAATGGAAAACCAAACAGCAGGTTCAGCGCCACTGCGGCACCCAGGAACTCTGCCAGGTCTGTAGCCATGG
Organism: Chloroflexi bacterium GWB2_49_20; assembly: GCA_001796335.1. Classification (GTDB taxonomy): domain Bacteria; phylum Chloroflexota; class Anaerolineae; order Anaerolineales; family Villigracilaceae; genus UBA12087. The sequence continues at coordinate 65,131 of MGMF01000001.1, forward strand.
CGACCAGTTCCATCAGAACCCACATGCTCCATACCACCGGACTTGAATATTGCTCGCGGCAGTGTTCAGCCAGGTTCTTACCTGTGGCTATACCCAGTTTGGCTGAGAGAGCCTGCAGCAGCATGGCCATCAGGTTGCTGCCCAGGATCACCCACAGCAGCTCATAACCGAACTGTGCCCCACCCTGTATGTTGGTGGCAAAATTACCGGGGTCCACATATGCAATACTGGCGATGAAAGCCGGCCCCAGGAAGGGCAGCAGGTTGGCTATACGTGATTTTTTACTGCGTCCCGAAAGGACTTCCCGGGCTGCTCGTAGCGTGGATCCGCCATCAGGCGTCTGTATGTTTGATTTATGTTTAGTGGTTGGCATGTTTTGCAAACACCTCATAAAAAACTAAAAATATCGCTTCACCGCAACAGATTTCCATCCAATCCCCAGATTACCATGAAACCGAAATCTCCGCTACATGATATTCCTGATCATTGAGGCTTCTCTCTGAGAAATATCATATCATTTATCCTTTACTGGTGCAAATTTTAGCAATTTTTCAAAATAAGGAACCAATCCTGCAGACTCATCCGCTAACAACCAACCTCCGGCCTCTGGTACAATACCCCAGATGCTACCCAAACATCTCTTCGTACTTGTTTTTTTCATCACCTTGCTTTCCGCTTGCGGCCCGGTATTGACACAACCCGCCATGGAGACTTCCACACCTGTCAGCCCGAGTCCTTCACCCAGTAAAACTTATCTACCCAGCGAAACCCCTCTGCCTCCTGCTGCCACTATCACCCCTGAACCGCTGCCAGGACTCACGCTATGGCAGGTAAATATCCGCAGTGGACCAGGCATTTATTTCACCTTGCTCGGGCAGATCAACCAAAACCAACCTGTTCAGATCACCGGCGTGGATGCCAGCGGTGAATGGTTTGCCATTGCTTACCCCTCTGGACCGGAGGGCCGCGGCTGGGTCACCGCAGAATACATCCAGGCAACGGGCACTGATAGCCTGCCCACCCTTGGACTTATCACCCTGCCCAATGGCACCCCTGCACCCCAGGCCAGCCTGACCCAAAAATTGAATGTACGCAGCGGTCCAGGCACACACTTTGACTCTCTTGGCATCCTCCCAGCCAATGCCATCGTCTGGCTGACTGGACGCAACGAATCCGGCTCGTGGTTATTGATCGACTACCCGTCTGCACCTGGAGGTAAAGGCTGGATCATTGCTGGCTACGTGCAAGCGCAAGACATCCTGAACCTCCCCGCCGTGGATTCTTCTGGCACCCCGGTGGTTGATATCCCTGCATCCGAGCCAACCATGATTTTATCTACCCCCACCCTAACTATCGCGCCCGCCTTCCAGGATGGCGACTCGGCCGATGACCCAGGAGCATCCCAGGTATTTTCACCACTCGGCATTCGCAGTTTCAGTTTTACAAGCGACCTGTCTGCCCCGGATGGCGACCTGGTGGATTGGATCGCCATCCGCCCCTATACATCGCAGGCGGGCATGCAAGCCTCTCTCTCCGCCAGCCTGACCTGCGCCGGAAACGGCTCATTACAGGTCCAACTCTGGCAGGGCGATCAGCAGCTCTCCAACTGGGGCAGCCTCACCTGCGGGAACAGCAACAACCAGCTTGTGCTAAACGGTGGCAGCGATTATCTATTCCGGCTGAGCATCAACGATGGCAACGGACTTCGCTATATTTTATATGCTTTTACACTGCGCAGCATCCCCTGAATGAAACGACCCGGCACCATCCCCATCCTGCTCTTCATCCTGACCGCCTGCACCCCGGCGCAACCAACCTTCCAATCCTGGCAGCCCTGGCTCTTGTCCGACTTGCACCTGCTTGAATCCCCAAACACAACTGACCCGACCAGTGACCTGATCGCTGTATATTCCCGGCAGCATGGAGATGATTTTCAGATCCCGCTTAACCTGCCGGACCTGGCTCAAAGCAATGCTCCCATCCAGGCTACCGATGAAGGTCTCAGCCTGGAAGTTCGCCTCCAACTCCTGACCACCGCCTTATCATCTGACCCAACTGACCTGGTCGTGCTGGGTGGCAGTTTGCCTCACAGCACATGGGGAGATTCGGTTATGGGCAAGGCCGGCATGGCATACATTGCCGCTCATCCCTGGATCCAATTCTTGAATGGGGAGAAAATTCAGGCTAATTGGGTTTTCGCCAAATGGTTGTCGATTTGAAAACCATGTTTACTTTATGGTATTTAGTTCCAAAGCGATTCAGCTTGCAACTCTCGGTTGCGCTGAATTGCACAAAAACATCTTTTGTGGTAAATTTAGCCAAATTAATCAAATTGAGCGGGAGCAGACCATGGTAGGAAAAGAAATTCCAGATATCATTGTTGGCAGATTGCCTATATATTTGCGCGCCCTACGCCATATGCGGGAGGATGGTCAACAAACCACATCATCCCAGGAATTGGGAAAACAAGTGGGCATCTCCGCAGCCCAGATCCGAAAAGACCTCTCCCAATTTGGTGAATTTGGGAAACAAGGCACAGGTTATCTTATCTCATACCTGATCGATAAACTTTGCGAAATCCTTAAAGTTGATCGTGTTTGGGATGTAGCTGTGGTTGGAGCTGGGGACATGGGGCATGCCCTCACCCGTTACCAGGGTTTCTTTAACCGTGGTTTTCGGATTACCATGATCTTCGATAACAATCCGGATCTCCTTGGGAAAAAAATTGGTGATCTGACCATCCAATCAACGGATGCCCTGGTTTCCGCACTCAAAGCCGGAAAAGTGTCTCTTGCTATGCTTACAGTACCAGCCACTGCTGCACAAAAAATCACTGACTTATTGGTGGAGGCCGGTGTAAAAGCAATTCTCAATTATGCACCCATCAGCCTCAATGTTCCGGAAGGTGTCATTGTCCAATACATTGATCCTTCCACACACCTTCAGCGCATGACCTATTACTTATAACAATAAATTTTGATTTAAAGCTTAGTGACTTATAAGAACTATTCAGGGCAGGAGGTTCTCCTGCTCTGAATTTCTTATGCCTGATCTATTAAGTCCACTCTACATCCGGTCCCTACCGGCTAATTTTTACTTCATGGCAGTTTGAAACCCCACACCCCTGCTCCAAAATGGATATAAGTACCCGAAAATTTGGGATGGCAGCCACCCGTACCCGGGCATTCTTAAAAAAGCTGCCATCCTTCCTTACAATGTGCAGTACTCCCTGCCGCAGGAATACCCGCTCGACCTGGTTCCAGGCGTATTCCTTTTTCCCAATCCCGATCCCGCCTGCGTCCAAGATTACGTTTCCAAATGCCAGTTTTTTACCAGAGTTGTAGCTTTGGGATGCCTGGGAATATAAACCTGAATATATATATTCTTCAATCAACCCGGCCATCTCTTCCACTTTGTTAATGACATCGTTTAACACCAGGCACTTGCCATTCTTGTTTACAATGCTGTATACATGCGTGGTACCTGAATAGATCCCATTGGTGTAATGGCGGGTCACAGCCATATACAGGCTAACCACATCCTGCCAGAACCAGGTGTGCAATCCTTTGCGATTATTAAATGCAAACCCATTCTGGTAAACTGCTGCCGACAATCCCCAACGGGTATAAGCTAACCAGGCCATCCAAACAGCCAGTAAAAAGGCAGTTAGAGCAATAATTCCCGGCCAAAATAACAGGCTCCCAACCACAATCGTCCCGTGTTGGCGTATCTCCTGAGAAGACATGGTGATGCCAAAGAGAAAAGATGCCAGTGAAATTATCAGGAAAACGGTCCCGTATATTACTGGCAGCCAAAATTTGATTTTGCGTGCCGGGAAAAAATTGACTAATTCCCCAAACCCGGCCATGGAACTGAATTCTTCCGGCAATTCAGATGGTGTCATTTTCCAGATCAGACGCTTGGCAGATTGCGCTTTAGAATTCCATACATACCGATGCCCTTGGCGGCTCCTTCAACCACACAGGAGGTAGGATTATCCACAAGGTAGGCTGGAATGCCCAGAGATTTGGTGATAAGTTTGTCAATGCCACGCAACATGGCTCCACCTCCACACAAAGCTACTCCGTGATCAATGATATCTGAGACCAGTTCCGGAGGAGTCTTTTCAAGGACGATTCTACAAGTTTCAACAATATTCTTTAATGGGTCTTGCAATGCTTCAACGATTTCACCCGTTGTCAAAGTCACGGGCCTGGGTAGACCGCTGACCTGATCCTGTCCCTGGACTTCCATGCTTTGCTCCTGATCTTGTGGAATAGCAGCTCCTATCTTGATTTTTAACTGTTCAGCAGTAACCGATCCAATGATGATGCCATATTTCCGGCGCACATAAGTGACGATGGCTTCGTCCAGATAAGTACCTCCTTGGCGCAAAGACTCAGCGGATACGACCCCGTACATGGCAACCACCGCTGCCTGGGTAATACCTCCCCCAAGGCAAATGACCATATTTCCCGAAGGAGATCCTATTGGAAGGTCAATGCCCAGGGCAGCAGCCAGGGGTTGTTGGATAAGGTGCACCTCTTTGCTGCCAGCCTGGAAAATAGCTTCATGAACAGCTCGCGATTCAACGCTGGTCACGCCATAAGGGACAGATACCATGACACGCGGGCGGAACAAACGCATGGGACCACTTACTTTTTGGAGTAAATGGTGCAAAAAAGCCTCAGTGACTTCATAATCTGCCACCACGCCGTTTTGCAAGGGACGTGTAACTTCGATTGTATCCGGCACACGTCCTTCCATGTTCAAAGCTGCTTGTCCAAATTCGACAAGCTTTTGCTCTGCAATGACAATAGCAACAATAGTTGGTTCTTCAATCAGAATTCCAGTATTATCGGCGATCCGGGTTTGAATAGTGCCAATGTCGATCCCCAGGTCTTTGGAAAATGAAGCCATTAATTACCTCTATTCGCTGTCGTTAAACCTGGTCTGTTTGGTAGCAATCCGTCTAAAGCGTTTGACAGCATCCAGACGCAAATTTGAACGACGTAAAGCGGCTTCCAGCTTTAAGTATGAATCTGTATCCTGTGGAGTTCCTTGCGCCAGATATTCTTCAGCTCGCATCCGGGCCGCCTCCGCCCGGGCAATATCAATTTCTTCAACGTTCTCAGCCGCGTCTGCAAGAATTGTGACAACATCAGGTTGAACTTCAGCCACACCACCTGCAACAGTGAATATCTCTTCCCGATCCTTGGTGCGGACCTTAACAACACCGAATTTTAATGTGGTTAACAGAGGCGAGTGATGAGGCAATATTCCCATCTCACCATCTGAGCCAGGCAGGACCACTATATCAGCATCGCCTTCATAGACCAGGCGATCTTGTGAAACAATCTCGCAACGAATTGGCATTTTATCTCCTCTGTGCTCGCTGTCTCAATAAACCAGGCGCAGCGCACATTTTAACCAGCACAACTAGGCCTTTGCCAACTTCTCGGCTTTTTCAACCGCATCTTCAATCGTGCCGACCATCATGAAAGCCTGCTCTGGCAGGTCATCGTATTTGCCATCCAGGATTTCACGGAAGCCGTGTACAGTCTCACGCAAGGGGACATAGCGGCCATCGATACCGGTAAATTGGGTAGCCACATAGAAGGGTTGTGAAAAGAAGCGTTCGATCTTGCGGGCACGTGCCACCACAAGCTTATCGTCTTCACTTAACTCATCGATACCAAGAATGGCAATGATGTCTTGAAGATCCTTGTAACGTTGCAGAACGCTTTGAACTTCGCGGGCAGTGGCATAATGTTCATCGCCAACAATGCGTGGATCAAGAATGCGAGAGTTGGAAGCCAGCGGATCAACAGCCGGATAAATACCCTTTTCTGCAATGGACCGTTCCAAAGCAATGGTCGCATCCAGGTGGGTGAAAGTGGCTACAGGGGCTGGATCTGAATAATCATCCGCGGGTACATATACTGCCTGCATGGAAGTAATGGAACCATGCCTGGTGGAGGTAATGCGTTCCTGCAGTTCACCCATTTCAGTCGCCAGGGTGGGCTGGTAACCCACAGCCGATGGCATACGACCCAACAAAGCCGATACTTCTGAGCCAGACATGGTAAAGCGGAAAATATTGTCAATGAAGAGCAGTACGTCGCGTCCTTTGTCACGAAAATACTCAGCCATGGCCAGAGCTGAAAGAGCCACGCGCAGGCGCACTCCCGGGGGTTCGTTCATCTGCCCGAAAACCATCACAGTATCTTTCATAACACCTGACTCTAGCATTTCACGGTATAGCTGCGTTCCCTCACGAGTGCGTTCACCTACGCCGGCAAAGACTGAGTTGCCCTGGTGAACTGTGGCAATGGAACGAATGAGTTCCTGGATGACGATTGTCTTGCCAACGCCAGCTCCACCAAAGATACCTGTCTTGCCACCCTTGGTAAAGGGGGCGACCAGGTCGATTACCTTAATGCCCGTCTCGAAGATCTCAACCCGAGTGGATTGATCTGAAAACAAAGGAGCAGGTCGATGGATTGGGTAATATTGTTCAGCTATAACATCACCCTTTTGATCAACAGGATGACCCAAGATATTAAAAATTCGACCTAAAGTTGATTCGCCTACCGGCACCATGATGGGAGCGCCGGTGCTAATTGCCGCAACACCGCGCTGAAGACCATCGGTGGTATCCATGGATACACAGCGCACCTGATTGTTACCCATATGCTTCTGAACTTCAAGCACGAGCGGCATTGCCGCTTCGCGCGGGATTTCAATCGCTTCATATATATCCGGTAGTTCATTCTGGAGGAACTCCACGTCCACCACACCGCCCTGTATCTGTACTACCCGGCCTGTTGCATTTGCCATTATTGCCTCCGTTACCTTATTTCTGTGAAAGTGCTTTGGAAAGCGCTTCCGCGCCACCAGTTATATCCAATAAATCACCGGTAATCGTCTGTTGACGCACCTTGTTGTAATCCATCTGCAATGCTCCAACCAGCTCAATGGCATTGTCCGTGGCATTGCCCATGGCAACCATACGGGCAGCATGTTCACTGGCTAATGACTCGAGGATGGCCTGGTAAACCTGCAAAGCAGTGAAGCGTGGGATGATCTCGTCCAGGATTTCACTTTCTTCCGGCTCATAAATATAAGCTGCAGAAAGATGTTTGGATTCGTACGCTTCCACCCGGTCTGATTCTCCGCCCACATCCAGGGGCAGCAATCGTTTTATAACAGGCTCCTGCTTGGTCATTGTGACAAAATCTGTATAAACCAGGTAGACCTCATCAACTTTGCTACTCAGGAATTCATCCACAGCCAGGCGTCCGATCGCTGAAACATCTGCAAACGATGGCGCAGGTGGTAGATTGCTGAATTCTGCGATCACATTTTTTCGCCGTCGTATGAGCATGTCCCGCCCTTTGCGCCCCACCGCAATGTACTTTACCGGTATTTCATAGCGATCAAATTTGTGCAACAAGAAGCGTATGATGTTGGTGTTATAGGCACCCGCCAAACCGCGATCGCCACTGACAACCAGAACCAGGGTTTGTATGATGTTTGAACGCGTGGTCAACAACGGATGGAGCGTATCCCTTCCGGGCTGTCCGGCTATATGTGTCAGCACCTGCCAGGCTTTGGTGGCGTAATTGCGTGTGGCAGCCACTGCTGCCATCGCTTTACGCACTTTGCTGGCACTGACCGCACTCAAAGCTCGTGTTACCTGTGAGATGTTTTTGACGCTCCGTATCCGGAGCCGCATTTCTCTTGCAGAAGCCATGGTCGCTCCGTTTTACTGCCAGGTTGATTTAAAGGTATCCAGGGCTGCACGCAGCTTTTTATCGTTATCTTCAGTGATGCGCTTATTCTCGGTTATATCCCTGCCCACTTCAGGATGGGAAGTCTCCATGTATCGGATTAGGGCGGTTTCCCAGGCACGCATACGCTCAATCGGCACACTATCCGCAAAACCGTTGGTACCCGCATAAATTACAACAACCTGATTCTCAAGTGACATTGGCTCGTATTGAGGTTGCGTTAAGATCTCTTGCATCCGGCGTCCACGATTCAACTGTCCCTGAGTGGCTTTATCGAGATCGGATGCCATCAAAGCAAAAGCCGCAAGTTCCCGGTATGCAGCCATATCCAAGCGCAGTTTACCAGCCACCTGTCTCATAGCTCTAGTTTGGGCAGAGCCACCCACGCGTGATACAGATATACCTACGTTCACAGCCGGGCGTATGCCTGCATTAAAGAGGTTACCTTCCAGGTAGATCTGCCCATCCGTGATCGAAATAACATTGGTGGGCACATAAGCAGAGACATCACCCAACAGCGTTTCAATAATTGGCAGGGCGGTCAACGATCCGCCGGAACCTCTTATTTTTACTGCCTTGAAATCATCTGGATTGGGCATGGCTTTCATGGCCTCAGCAACATCATGGGCTGAGCGCGGACCTGAATATACCTTGCCATCCACACCATCTGCATTCGCTGCCAGTGGTTCAGCATAATCTTTTTTGACAATGACGAATTTTTCAGCCACACGTGCGGCCCGTTCGAGCAAACGTGAATGCAGATAGAATACATCACCCGGATAAGCTTCCCGTCCAGGCGGACGGCGAAGCAGAAGGGATACCTGGCGGTAAGCCCAGGCATGCTTTGAAAGATCATCATATATAACCAGGGCATCGCGTCCGGTTTCAAGGAATTCCTCACCGATCGAGCAGCCCGCATAAGGAGCAATATATTGTAAAGCAGCGGCTTCGTCGGCAGCGGCAATCACTACGATGGTATGCTCCATGGCGCCATATCGATCCAAAAGTGCAACCGTTCGGGCAATGGCAGCTTTTTTCTGTCCAATGGCCACATAGATGCAGATCAGATCCTTGCCTTTTTGATTGATGATCGTATCAATAGCAATGGCTGTTTTACCCGTCTGGCGGTCCCCAATGATCAACTCACGTTGACCGCGTCCAATAGGGATCATGGAATCTATGGCTTTGATACCTGTTTGAACCGGTGTGTCCACGTCCTGGCGTTGAACCACGCCCGGGGCGATCCGCTCAATTGGTCTGTATCCTGTAAATTTAAGAGAACCCTTGCCATCCACGGGTTCTCCAAGAGCGTTCACAACGCGTCCTATCAGTCCATCACCAACCGGAACTGAGGCGATCCGCCCGGTGGAGCGAACCGTCATACCTTCCGCAATCCCGGCGTAATCACCCATAATAATGACCCCAACGCTGTTGCTTTCGAGGTTGAAGGCAATGCCCATCACACCATTTTGGAACTGTACAAGTTCCTGCGCCTTGACATTTGCCAGCCCAGAAACACGCGCAATCCCATCACCAGCTTCGGTAACGGTACCGATATCGCTGACGCTGACTTCGTGCTCAAAAGAATCGATTTGTTTTTTTAGATCACTTGCAATTTGCTTGATCAGGTCGGACATTTTGCCTCCGGTCTTTCTAAGGTTTTACATCGTAAGTTTTGCAACCGTGGCAGCATCCAGGCGGGTTATCAATTCAACCACCAGTTTAACTGCACTGTCGTAGTCACTTCGATTTATGATCGAGTTATGGGAATGAATATGGCGGGCTGGTACCGCCAGTACCACAGTTGGAACACCTGTCTTATAAAGATGTATGGCGCCTCCATCTGTTCCACCACCTTCGATAGAGGATAATTGAAGATTTATCCCCAGGTCCACGGCTATGCTGGATACCAGGTTGCACAAATTATGGTTGGGGATCATGCGGGCATCATAAACCAGCATGCTGGGTCCACCCCCAAGCTTAATTTTGGATTCTTCTTCCTTGATGCCCGGCACATCACCAGCAATATCAGACTCAAGAATAATGGCCACATCCGGTTGAACCGCCTCTACACTGGTGGTGGCGCCACGTATGCCTACTTCTTCCATTACAGTAGCCGCGCCAAAAACCGTATTCGGGTGGTTATGCTCTTTCAAAGCCTGCAGGACAGAAACGATTATAGCCACACCGACGCGATCATCAAATGCTTTGGACAAATAGTTTTTTCCATTTGAAAGAATTTGAAAATCAGAATCAGGTACGATCGGATCGCCTACCTGAATGCCTGCTTGTTTAAGCTCATCCTCACTACTGGCACCAATATCAATGTACATCTCCTTGCGGAGAACCACTTTGCTTCGTTCTTCGGGACTGAGCATATGAGGTGGTTTGGCACCAATTACGCCCAATACATCGCCTTTGCCGGTCTTGACAATGACGCGTTGTCCAAGCAGAACCTGGTCAAACCAACCACCTAATGGAAGGAATTTAATAAAACCTTCCTTGGTAAGTTGCTTAACCATAAAACCAATTTCATCCATATGGCCTGCCAGCATGACCTTCGGCGACTTTTCTGCCCCGCTCAACTTGCATATTACACTTCCCAATTTATCCTGTGTCAGTTCCCCAATTGGTTGCATGTAATTTCGCACAACTGCCCGGATGGGTGTTTCGTATCCGGGCACGCCATGTGCTTCTGTCAGGTTTTTTAATAATTGTTCAACCGAGTCCATTGATTTTTTCCAACTCCTAAAGCTCTAATAATTAAAACTTTGTATCTTTTCAATAAATCGCGGGGAGATACCCAACAATTTTGAGTGAAACTATTTTTCTCAGTGTAAATATTTACTGCGCGGTGTCTTTCCGGGAAAATTCTTCCTGCGATGACCCGTCTACAGCATTGAACAGATGGATTTTAATCTATAAAAACCTGGCTGGTTCCAGAACGTGCTTATGATACCTGAAAGGATTACACTTGTCCAGTTACAAATATTACAAATCAAATATTCTTCAAAAATCACCTCTTGATTTATTTATATCTTACCTTATACTAAACAACAAAGATGAGAGCCGGTCATAGTCACCATTCTCTTGTTTAATTTTTTATCAAACGAGGTGTGAAACCATGTCAAAAGAACAGATCGCTCCAGAAAATGATAAGCCCCCCAGTATTTGGCCCCAACCAAAACCAGTCTGGCGAATAGCCGTTCTCGCAAATATCAAGGATGAGAATGTTGAACGCCCAGCTGATGTGCCACCCGATGCTTATGCTGATTACGACCACATCGAAACCATACATCTTATCCAGGCTGCTTTGGAGACAGATGGTCATAAAACTGAATTTATCGTGGCAGATCAATATCTGCCTTATGAATTAAAAAAATATAAACCAGATATTTGTTTTAACATTGCAGAGGGATTGGGAGGGGATGCCCGTGAAGCCCAGATCCCTGCTCTATTGGAGATGCTAAAAATCCCGTATACAGCCTCGAGAGTACTCACAAATGCCATCGCTTTGGATAAAACCCTCACTAAACGCATCTGGCGTGACCGAAATCTGCCGGTTGCCCCATTCCAGGAGTTCAATATTGGGGATGAACCCTTACGCCACGAGCTTCGTTTCCCTTTGTTCGTCAAACCAGCACGGGAAGGGACCGGTATGGGCGTGGATATGAAGGCCAAAGTTGAGAATGAAGCAGAACTTCGTGAACGGGTAAATTATGTAATCCATGCCTACAAACAACCTGCCCTGGTGGAAACCTACCTGCCAGGTCGCGAGTTTACTGTAGGTCAAATTGGTCGCCCGGATGCCGCCTTATTCAGTCGCCATCCGGAGTGGTACGCACCAGATGGATACCATCGCTTCCCAATCATGGAAGTGGAGAGTTCTCATGCGGCTACACCTGGCATTTATAGCAACGCTGCAAAATCTCATTTACTGGGAGAGGAGGGCGCCCCGGAATACATTTGCCCGGCAGATGTCCACCCCGATCTTGCTAAAAAGCTTCATCACCTGGCTTTACGCGGTCACACAATTCTGGGAACCCTGGATGTCTCACGCGTCGACATCCGGCTGGATGCAGAGGGTCAGCCGCGCCTGATCGAGATCAACCCGTTGCCCGGGCTGACACCAGGATACAGCGATCTGTGTATCCAGGCTGCTGCGGATGGAATCACCTACGAAGACCTGATTTTGGAAATTTTATATCTATCAGCCGGGCGTTGGGGACTCTTGCAACCAAGAGAACAACCCATAAAACCATCAAAAAGCACCAACCCTGTCGGTTTCTGAACCACTGACCATTCTACCCCGCAGATTATCCGCCTAGAAAGTTATGGGTTGGAGAACCTGCGGGATTTTTTGCGTTAGTAATTTCCTCATGGATCTCAATAAAGAAGGAAAGTGGGGTGTGTTTGGCTGGCTCCACCAGCCAAACACACCCCACACTGCAGATTTTTGAGAAGTTACGAATCTTTGTCTGAATTGAGATTCATTTTCCCAATCGCATGGTATAATTCCGCCGCTAAAAATTTTGGAGAGGTCGCGTAGTTGGCCTAGCGCGCACGCCTGGAATGTGTGTAACCTGAAAGGGTTCGCGGGTTCGAATCCCGCCCTCTCCGCCTTCTGGAAAGAACTCTTGCTCAAATTCGCAAGAGTTTTTTCTTTGTTGGTGAAATATTACTCATGTTATACTTAAACCCACTATGAAATTACCTTCAAGAATTATCTTCTTCATTTTTATTTCAGGTCTGATTTTGTTAACTGCTGGTTCCCCACTCTCCAAAAGCCTGGCATTCCCCTCCCTGAATCCTACTCCCCTGCCAAATGTTATTCAAACATCCCTTGAGGCTACAGCCACAGTTGATCCAGCCTCCATCGGAGACACATCCGGGGTTATTGCGTTTGGGATAATCTTGGTATTCATTATTCTGGCAGGAATCTTATGGGGTATTCTCGAATTACGACAGGAATCATACAAAACCAGGCAAACCAAGGAGTAACATGCTCTTCCCAATCGAAACAAGGAGATTGTTAATACGGCTATACGAAGATAAAGACCTGGAAGATATTTTCGAATATTCCGGAACATCCGATTTTTGGTTGATGCGCACCCTGACTTGGCAGCCAACCAGGGAAGGTGTAAAGAAATTTTGGGAATCCAGGCGTTACATGGATACAACAAAAGATCTCGATCAGCTTGATCTGGTGGTCGAGTGGAAAGAAAAAAGCAAGGTAATAGGCAATATTGGGATCTTGATTTCACAGATGAACGAAAACAAACAAGGGACGATCGGCTGGTTACTGGGAAACAAGTTCCAAGGGCAGGGGTTTGCCAGCGAAGCTGCCAGAGCTCTCCTGACCTTTGGATTCGATAAAATGGGATTACATCGCATCTCGGCCAGCACAAGTCGGGACAATATTCGTTCGTGGCTGTTAATGGAAAGAATCGGTATGCGTCGCGAAGCTCACTTCAAACAAAGCTCATTTGTAAACAGTGAATGGCAGGATGAGTTTATCTACGCGATCCTGGCTGAGGAGTGGCATTCCAAACAATGACCGAATGCTGGCGTTCCAGTACTTTTGAAATAATAAGTAGGATGGGATTTTACAAGTTCCCGTCCTACTTATTATATTAATGAGGTTTAATTTTCTACTGAATTGTTGCCCGGGTTTGAGGATTGTTTCTCGTCCAACACACGCATTCCATTCCGGATCTGGTTAATAAGCACTTGAACAGCACGTTCCAATTCAACCAATTTATCCATGGCGTACTGGTCAGCACCTGCCCGAATATTATCAGCTTCTATGCGACCCTGTTCAATGATCGTACTAGCCCGTTTCTGTGCATCCTGTACCACAAAGTTACTTTCCACCAATTGATCGGCTTTTTCCTGGGCAAGACTCAATTTCCGACCTGCTTCCTCCTGGGCTTGAGCTAAAACCCGATCCCTTTGGACAAAAACCTGCTGGGCTTTCTTAACCTCTTCAGGAATGGAAATTCGCATCTGATCAATGATATCCAGCATGCGATCTTCATCTACAATTACATTATGCGTAAATGGTAAAGGCCGGCTCTGGTTAAAGAGCTCTTCCAAACGGTCAACAAGATGAAGGATGTCCATTTTCTCCTCCGCAAAGAGATATACTAATCATGTGAGAATCATCAACCCAAGCATTTGAATGTTAACATTATACATTCTAATCGCGAAGTGCGTTCGGTGGTTTTTGTTGATCACTCATGAGACTAACGCTATGGTTTAAAGCTGCTTCAACGTGAGGAGGCACCATGCTGGAAACATCCCCGCCTAGCATGGCAATTTCACGTACCGTGGTTGAAGAAAGAAATGTATGTTCCTCGTCGGTAATGAGGGCGATACTTTCAATATCCGGCGCCAGGCGGTGGTTTGCCAGAGCCATGCGGAATTCAAATTCGAAATCAGAAAATACCCGTAAACCTCTCACAACCACTTGAACATCGATTTCCTGGCATAGTTTTACAGTCAAACCGCTGTAACCTATTACACGGATCTTGGGATGCCCTTTAAATGTTTCATTCACCAATGCAATCCGTTGTTCAGGTGGAAAAAGCAGGGATTTTAGTGGCTTGTCATACACTGCAATAACCAATTCGTCAAATAACCGAACCGCCCTTTCAGCTATATTGATATGGCCGAAATGGATGGGGTCAAACGTTCCAGGGAATAGGGCACGAACCATGGTTAACTAATATCTCCTTTACCGGCGCCCCAGAAACGTCCCAGGGCTTCTGCCAGCAATTGATTTTCAGGTAAACTCAAATCAGCATCGCGTTCGAACAACTCCTGTGCTTGTTTTCGCGCTTTTTCAATCATCTGGACATCAGTCAAGCTTGCCATTCGCAAGTTTGCATAACCTGCCTGGCGGGTACCCAGAAAATCTCCTGGTCCTCGCAGTTTCAAATCGGTTTCTGCCAGGATGAAACCATCGTTGGTCCTCGTCATGGCAGCCAGACGTTCATTTTCTGCTGCATCTTCATGATCTGGAATCAGCAGACAAAATGCCTGGGCATCCCCTCTCCCAACCCTTCCGCGCAATTGATGCAGTTGAGCCAACCCAAAGTGATTGGCTGCTTCAATCAGCATCACAGTGGCGTTCGGAATATCCACGCCTACTTCCACAACCGTCGTCGCTACAAGAATATGATAATCTCCATTACGAAATTGCAGCATGACTGCATCTTTTTCTTCAGGGCGCAATCGTCCATGCAGTAAACCCAGCTTTAATTTAGGAAAGATATCTTTTTGAAGACGTTCATGTTCTTCCCTGGCAGCCCGCAATTCACTTTTTTCACTTTCCTCCACCAGAGGATACACGATAAATGCCTGGTGTCCGGCTTCCACCTGCGATCGGATTATTGCATAAGCACGTTCCCGTTCGCGCGGAAAGAGCACATGCGTATTGATCTCCATGCGGCCAGGAGGCAGCTCATCCATCACCGAGATGTCCAGATCCCCATAAACAGTCAATGCCAGGGAGCGCGGTATAGGCGTGGCTGTCATTACCAGCAAGTGAGGGTTGCTGCCCTTTGAGCGCAAAATCGCTCGCTGCTCAACACCAAAACGATGCTGTTCATCAATCACCGCCAGTTGAAGATCCTTGAAAAACACAGGATCTTCAAGCAAAGCATGCGTTCCAATGAGCACCTTGATATATCCACTGGCGAGCGCATCCCGGATTTCCTGCTTGTTTTTCTCCGAGGTATCGCTGACCAGCAATTGGACTTGGTCAGGTTTTAGGTAGTTTCCGTTTTCTATGGTTCTGGTGCATATCGCTGAGAAATTGCGGAAATGTTGTTCAGCCAGAATCGAGGTGGGTGCCATGATGGTTGCCTGCGCTCCAGCCTGGTTAATGATTGTGGCAGCAATGGCAGCCACAACTGTTTTCCCCGAACCGACATCGCCCTGAAGTAACCGATTCATGGGTGTCCCTGATTTTAAATCCGAGCGTATATCTGCCACAGACCGATTTTGAGCACCAGTTAAAGCAAACGGCAGCGCCGCAAGCCAGGCATCCAGCCATTCATCGGTGACTTCATACAAACGTGCTGTAGCTTGCTGCCAGTTGCGTTTCTGACGATATACTCCCATTTGCAGGAAAAAGATTTCATCAAAAGCAAGCCGTTGACGGGCTGCGTTCAATTGATCCTGTGTATCTGGAAAGTGCGCCTGCATAAGGGCAGTCCCTAGGTCGGGCAGATCTGCCGTAGTTAGAATGGATTGTGGCATGTGATCGGTCAATTTTGGCGCCCAATAAGAGACTACCTGCTGGATCATTTTCCGTAAAGCTTTCTGGGTCACCTGGGAGGTTAGAGAATAAACCGGTACGATCCGGTTGGTATGCAGGCTTTCAACTTCCACTGGATCCCAATCTGGATTGCTCATGACCAGGCGCCCCAGGTATTGCTCCACTTTACCGGAAACAGAAATGGTATCTCCTTTTTTAAGCCTGTTCTCCAACCAGGGTTGGTTAAACCAGCTTAAACGCAAAGCTCCTGTGCCATCCTCTATAATGACTTCAATAATGTTCATTTTGCCCGAACGAACCTTGCGATTGGTAACATTCTGAATCGTTCCAACCACAGTTACTTCTTCGCCATACCAAAGCTTATGGATTGGTTTTAACTTACTGTAATCATCATACCGGCGGGGGAAAAAATAGAGCATATCTTCCAGAGTATGTAACCCAAGTTTTTCCAAGTTTTGAGCATTACGCGGACCTACTCCATTTAACACAGTGAGGGAAGCATTCAAAGCGATCGGGGTCTTGCTGGTCATTCCACCTGGTTGGCTGGCTGAACGCGGCGGGTGTTTATACGTGGCTTGTTTTGAGATTTCTGGGGAGGTCGTGTTTGTGACTGGCGCTGGTTTTATGGCAGGCTCGGGCAGCTGCCTTGCACCATTGGAATTTTCTTTTTTCTCAATTTCAGAATTATTATCGGGTTGAATTCGCCCCCACAAATCCTTCAAAGCCGCAGATCGCCTTTCCGTGTCCAGCACGTGGTAGGCATTCATACAGGTTGAAACATCTTGAATGATCTCTTCCGGTACTTTTTCGTTACGCGCTTCTGGTATCCAGAAATCCAAAATTTTGATCAATCCACCGATGACAGCTTCATCATCATAACCCCGGGAAGCTTCAAGGCGTAAAAATTTTAGTAGATTGTTTAATGAAGACTGCATGGAATTATTTTATCACGTAGATTAATGTTCGTATATCAAATATTTTTTGCGGCATTGAAAAATTCACGGGCAGCCTGTTGTGAGACAGCTTTTTGTACTGGAACCAAAGGAGGGCGAACAGGCCATAATGGATAACCGTGCTGTTGAGCCATCATAGCTTTTAAAATAGCTGGATAAGGTGAATATGCATCCAAAACGGTCCGCAATGCATCGATTTTTCCTTGGGTTTCATCTGGAGAAATCAGTTGTTGGGTTTCATCCCAAATCTTACGCAACAAGGGAGAGTACAAGTTGGCCAGAGCGGTTATACAGCCTCCCGCATGAGAGTTCAGCGCCAGCTTAAATAATCTATCGTTACCAGTTAATACCAGCAATTCACATCCAAAACGCTCTCCCAAAGCTCTCGCAAAATTTGCATCCGCAGAAGAATCCTTGATTCCGGCAAATTTTTCCGGAAAGGCTTCCTTCAAATTTGCCAGCAAATCAAGAGAAAAGGGGATACCCGTGACTGGAGGGATATGATAGCCAAGCAAGTAGCCTCCCGGGGGAACTGCCTTATTAATAACCTCACCAAACCAGGTCAACAATCCTCGCTCATCAACCTTGCGAAAATAATAAGGAGGCAGTACCACCACGCCGTCAAAACCCAGCGAGAAAGCAGCCTGTGTCAGATCGATCGTTTCGGTCAAGCTCGGCGTACCCGTTCCTGCCAGCAATCGAAACTGAGGGTGCAGATGCTTAAATTCCTGGGCAGCACGAAATATATCAATACGCTCACCAGACGAGAATGAAGGGCCTTCTCCTGTCGTTCCAAGTAATAAGGCACCGTGACAACCTCGCCTCTCAAGAAACTCTAGTAAACCTGGAATTGCATCCACATCTGGAGAACAATCTGTTTTCAATGGTGTCAATGCAGCCGCATACACACCTGCTAAATTATGTAACATATAATTCCTCTCATCAAGCGATCTTTTATCACACCCGAATATTCCAGCTTAGATTATCATCAACAGATGGTATATTTAAGGCAAACATGGCATCTCAGCCTGCAGTTTACATCTTCTTATAAGTCAACCTTTTTCAACCATTCAGCATGAACTTTCATCAATGCCAGCGAACAATGATGATGCATAAATAATAAACGTATTTTGCCTCAAACCAAATTAATTTGCAAGATAATTAGGTGGATTTTCTAAAAGTTGACACATTAACAATCCTGAACAGGAATCTGATTTATCATTTGCAATTCCTGTCCGGGATGGCTATAATTTATTAAGGAGTAATCCACTTAGGAGGTTAGCCTGGAAACACAAATCATCTTGCCTGACAATTTTGAAGAAACCGGCAAGGATCGTAAGAATCAACTCCAAAACGGCACTACCCTTGTCCAACGCTATGTAATTCAGGATGTGATTGGTGTGGGAGGCATGGGTTCAGTTTACCGGGCACGCGACCTGCACTTCCCTAATGTTGTCAAACTGGTAGCTGTTAAGGAGATGATCAACCGCGCTCCGGATCCACTTGTGCGTGCCACCATAGTAAAAAACTTCGAGCGGGAAGCAAATATCCTTGCCACTCTCAATCACCCCTCAATTCCACGCATATATGATTATTTTACTGAGGATAACCGTTCTTATCTGGTCTTGGAATTCATTCACGGGAAAGACTTGGAAACCATCATTTCCCAAAATGATGGTTTCCTATCTGAAGAACAGGCTGTCACCTGGGGTATTGAATTATGTGATGTTTTGAGCTTTCTGCACAACCATAAACCCGAACCAATTATTTTTCGGGATATGAAACCATCCAACGTAATTATCAACCAGGAAAATCATATCATACTTGTGGATTTTGGAATTGCCAAACCATTCCAATCCGGTCAAAAAGGCACCATGATTGGCACAGAAGGTTATTCGCCTCCAGAACAATATCGAGGTGAAGCCAACCATTCTGCAGACATATATGCATTGGGTGCTACTTTACATCATTTATTAACTCGTCGTGACCCACGCTTGGAGCCTCCTTTTTCATATAACGAGCGACCCATCAGGAAGATAAACCCTGCTGTGTCTTTGGAACTCGAAGCAGTCATCAATGTGGCACTGCAATATAATCCACCGGATCGTTTTGAAACTATTGCAACCATGAAAGAAGCTCTCATGGCTGCTGCCCGAAAAACCGGCTTATTAGGCCGTATCAATCAATCCACTGGCAACATCCAAACCAGCTCTTTGAAACCTCTCTGGACCTTTCAATGTGAAGACGAGATCAGGAGTTCACCATTGTATTATGAAGGGGGGATATATGTAGGATCTTGCGACAATAATATTTATTCTTTAAAAGCAGCCGACGGAGAATTTGCCTGGAAATATGCAACTGACGGAAGTATAGTTACACGCCCGGCTGTTTACGATGGAAATATTTTTATCGGTTCTGAAGACCATCGTTTACATGTTATTAATGCACGTTCAGGAAAAATAAACTGGACATATTACAGTGAAGGGCGAATTCGTTCCTCCCCACGTATCTCAGAGGGGCATGTGTTTTTTGGATCTGATGATAAAGCACTTCATGCAGTGAACGTACTAACCGGCAGAGCATCCTGGAAGTTCGATGCTGCTTCCCCAGTACGTTCCACGCCATATGTCCTTAACGAAACCATTTATATTGGCTCTGAGAGTGGGGAATTTTATGCCATCGATTTCCGGGGCAATTTGAAATGGCGCTTCAAAGCCAAACTTGCCATAACATCCTCCCCAGTGGTTCAGGATGGCATGGTCTTTTTTGGGTCACTCGATGGCAGTTTTTATGCGCTGGAAGCCAGGGGGGGGTGGGTCATTTGGAGGTTCCGCATGGGTAAAGGTTCAATTGTTTCCCCATGCTTTGCAGACAATCTCATCTTCACCGGTGCTGCGGATGGCTTGATCTATGCAATAGAAGCGCGTACATCCAAAGAGATCTGGCATTTCCAGGCTGATCATCAAATCAGCGGCTCTCCGGTTATTTTCAAAGATTCCATTTATTGCGGTGCTGCGGATGGGCAATTGTACTGTCTTGAATATCGTACCGGCAGATTACGCTGGAAATTTGAGACACAAGGTCCAATCACAAGTGCTCCAGTCATATTCGATGATATTGTTTATGTCGGATCCTCTGACCACATCATCTACGCACTCTTGGCATAAACAGGCTAAAGAAGGAGAGATCAGTGAAATCGTTTTTTAAGAACCTTGGCCGTCAGAAGAAAATCCCAACTGAGATTGGATTGGATCAGAACATAACTACAACCCCACTTTCAGGCTTGCAAATTCAGGCTGAAATCTCAAAGTATATCCATTATGAGCCATCCCAATTGGTCGTCGGATGTGGTCAATCTGTCGGAAAACAGCGAGACCACAATGAAGATAGTTTATTCACTTTTACAATTACCCTGGGGAATGGCATAAACAGCCAACCTTTTGGTTTATATATTATTGCAGACGGAATGGGAGGTCACCAATATGGAGAAGTCGCCAGCAACGTGGCAATTCGCACAGTTGCAAGTTACCTTATACGAAAATTCCATCCAATAATTGCAGATGCATCCGTCACTCTGGACGAACCTCTTCAAGAAATTATGCAAAATGCGGTTAAAGAAGCCCAACATGCTGTCATGAAAGCCGCACCGGGTAGTGGAACTACACTTACGGCTGTCCTGATATTAGGTCAGCAAATGACAATTGCCCATATTGGTGACAGTCGGGCATACTCGGTTCAACCGGATGGGCGTGTTTCAATCCTAACCCGTGATCATTCATTAGTTCGCAGGCTTGAAGAACTGGGCCAAATTACCTCTGATGAAGCTGCCATACATCCTCAAAGGAACGTCTTGTACCGTGCCTTGGGACAGGGTGAATTTCTCGAGGCGGATATTTTCACAGCACCTGTTCCACAACCGGGATATCTATTCCTTTGCAGCGATGGACTTTGGGGTGTTGTTTCAGATGCTGAAATCTTCCGCCATATTTCAGAAGCCAAAAACATACAATCCGCCTGTCAAAACCTTGTAGCGGCAGCCAATGCAGCTGGAGGACCGGACAATATCAGTGTGGTTCTTGTACAATTGTTGAGTTAAAGTGGAATCATCCAATTACTATACGATTCTGGGTGTCCCGAGAGATGCTACACCTGAGGAAATCAGAAAAGCATATTTCAGCGCGGCCCGGCGACTGCACCCAGACAAGAATATTGCACCCGGAGACACTGAATATTTCATCAGCGCCAATGAAGCCTATCAAGTGCTTTCGGATCCAATAAAACGCTCCAACTATAATGCCGGCTTACCTCCCGAAAAAATTATCAACCTGCCTGTTTCCCAAAAGATTACTTTCAGCCGCGAAAATCTTATTCAAGTGCAAGACCCTCAGCTGGTTTATGCCCTGCTGGAATATTCTCCTTCCATAAAAAACCTGGAAAGCATCCCCTCGCCACCATTAAATCT
Source organism: Chloroflexi bacterium GWB2_49_20 (assembly GCA_001796335.1). GTDB lineage: Bacteria > Chloroflexota > Anaerolineae > Anaerolineales > Villigracilaceae > UBA12087. The sequence goes on from MGMF01000001.1 coordinate 86,623, forward strand.
TTGCCTTCTGATAGATCGCTCCACATCCATGAAAGGTGGGAATCTGGACATAGTCAAGGCGACTGCCATCCAGATATTGAGGCGGTTACGTCCACAGGATATTTTATCCCTGGTTGCTTTCAGCGATAGAGCTGAAACCCTTATACCTTCCACCCGGGACGGCGACCTTCTTAAAATCGAAGCACGTATTCAAATGCTGCAAACATCCGGGGCAACTGAAATATATAATGGGCTGGTTGCTGCGTTTACAGAAGTTAAAAGGGCATACAATCCAGCTTACATTAACCACATCATTATGCTCACCGATGGACACACGTTCGGGGATGAAAATAGCTGTCTGGAATTAGCAGATGAAGCCATTAAACAAGGAATTGGCATCAGTGGGTTGGGTATCGGGCATGAATGGAATGATGCTTTATTGGATGAAATTGCACTCCGAACCGGCGGCAGCAGCATTTATGTTTCACACCCCCAGGATATCCAACGTCTCTTGATGGAGAAGTTCAATAATTTGTGGCAAATTTACGCAGAAGATGTCACGATTGAATTCGGAGTATCTGAAAATGTTCAGCTTTGCTATGCTTTTCGGTTGCAGCCTGAACTTGGGTTACTGCCAATAGAAAGCCCAATACATCTGGGTCCAATATTACGCACCGGAAATATGACCATTCTCATGGAATTTATGGTTTCCGGCACAGAAAATGCAAACGTGATAGAATTGTTTGAAGGACAAGTCATAGTCAGCACTGCAACCCATAACACACCTATTTCAAGTTTTAACATCCGATTGGTTCGTCCTGTTAGCATGACAGCAAGTACACCTGAGCCACCTCCTTTAGCGATCATTCAGGCGTTGTCACGGCTGAGGCTATATCGGTTACAAGAGCAAGCCCGCCTGGAGGTGGATGCGGGGGCATACGATCAAGCTTCCCAGCATTTACAAAGGTTGGCTACCCATTTACTCCAACAAGGAAACCGGGGATTGGCTCGCACGGTGTTACTGGAAGCAGAAAACATAAAAGAAAAACAAACTTACTCTCTTGAGGGCAATAAACGCATCAAATATGGCACCCGGGCTTTGCTTCTGCCCGGATCAGGAGAAAATAAAACATGATTTTTTGCCCAAATTGTCAACACAAGGAAGATCCAGGTGCAGTCTTTTGTAGTAATTGTGGTACCCAATTGGTTGTACCTAATTCCGGCAAGACCCATGAAATTCATACTTCCGAGACAAAAATTAAAGCGATACAACATGCACCCTTCCTCCCGACACCAAAGGTGCCTTTAAGTTCATGGGTCTCTCTCCATCTGATCGAGAGTGGGCAGATCATATCTCTTGCAGATCGGAATGAGTTTACACTCGGCCGAGCCAGTGAGGGCCAACCCATCATGCCAGATGTGGATCTAACAGCTTTTAATGCCCATGCCAATGGCGTTTCACGCTTGCATTGTGTCATAAAAAAAGTGAATTCCAAAACCTTTATCATGGACCTGGGCTCTTCGAATGGCACTTATCATATTGGAGTCCGTTTATCCCCATATGCTGAAACTCCAATAAACCATGGAGATGTCATCACACTGGGAAAATTAAAGATCCAGGTATTGATCGATCAGGATCAGGGTAAATTGTGAAAAGAGATGGATGGAGATAATTCAGAATGACCTGTTCCCATTTACTTGCCTGCTGTTTCATTATAATATGAAGAACAAATGACCCATACCCTTTTGATCCATTTACAAAATGAAGATCCGATAGTTGGAGAGGTGGAAGAACTGCCCAGCACCACCGACCAACTTATTACTGTCAACAATCCACGACGCCGGGATGGTAAAGATGTGCATTACCTGGAAAGTAATGTGATGGCGATCATCCTGCCCATTCTTCGTATCACATTCATCGAACTTATAAAAAACGAAATGGATGAAGAAATCGTCAGCTTTGTTAAGGATTAAATTATGAGTGACGAAGCACAAAAACGACGCAAAATATTGATAGTGGATGATGAAGAACGGATGGTTCGCTTTATCCGTCTCAACCTGGAACATGATGGATTTGTGGTGGTTGAAGCCTTCAATGGTAAACAAGCCCTGCAAAGATTACGCGATTCGGTTCCGGATATCATTTTATTGGACGTAATGATGCCAGATCTGGATGGCTTTGAGGTTTTGCAAATGATCCGTGAGATCAATAATATCCCGGTCATTATGTTGACAGCCAAGGGTGAAGAAAACGACAGAGTACGTGGTCTCGAATTGGGCGCGGATGATTACATCACCAAACCCTTCAGCCCGCGTGAACTTGTCAGCCGGGTTAAAGCAGTACTACGCCGCACTGAAGGTGCCACCGGCAGCATGCACGGATTAATCGAAGTGGATGAACGTTTAAAATTCGATTTTGACCGGCATGAGGTCTGGTTGGAAGGCAAAATCATTAAACTCCGCCCAACCGAATATCGCCTCTTGTTTCACCTGGTTCAAAATGCCGGATGGGTTATTTCACACGATCAACTTTTAGCCAAAGTCTGGGGTTATGAATATCGGGACGAGCCGCATTATGTACGCTTATACATCAACTACCTGCGCCAGAAGTTGGAAAAAGACCCTGCCAATCCCCAATACATCCTTACCGAACGTGGCGTAGGCTACCGTTTTGTGGATTTCAGACGCGAACACGTAGAATAAAATTAATTCCAAATACCTGGTCCTCAACTTACCTGATCAGGGTTTTTATTGAAATATAAAAATGGAGGCCGAGACTGCTAATGACAAAACATAGAATTATATTGGTGGATGACCACGAAGTAGTTCGGCTGGGACTTAAAGCCCTACTTGAACGCCATCCTCATTTTGAAGTGGTTGGTGAGGCTTCCTCATCGCGGGAAGCCATTGAATTGGTCTCCAACATCCAACCCGATGTTGTAGTAATGGACGTCAGGCTGCCGGGTACCTCTGGAATCGAAGCCTGCGAGGAGATCACCAGGAGGTTTCCAACCACAAAGGTCATCATGTTGACATCCTACGCTGAAGATGAAATGTTATTTTCGGCGATACGTGCCGGTGCGTCGGGCTACATTCTGAAGCAGATTGGTGGCGAAGACTTGATTCATGCACTCGAAGCGGTCAGCCGTGGCGAAGCCTTGCTGGATCCGGCTGTCACTCAAAGAGTCTTCCAGGAAGTTCGGCGCGCAGTCAAAGAAGAGGAAGCTTCAGCTTTCGCCCATCTGAGCCAACAGGAAAAACATGTCTTGTTGCTGGTCTCTGAAGGAAAAACCAATCGCGAGATTGCCAAGGCCCTTTTTCTGGGCGAAGGTACAGTTCGCAACTATGTCAGCAGTATTCTCTCAAAACTAGGGGTCAGCAATCGTGCTGAGGCTGCTGCATATGCAGTTGAACACAGTCTGCGCGAATATATCTCTGTATAACTTTTCACATGCCTGATTTTGAAGTATATCAATCACCCTTCTCCTGGCGTTATGGGTCAAAACCCATGCGTCAACTGTGGAGCGAAAATAATAAACGCATAACCTGGAGAAAGGTGTGGGTGATTTTGGCTGAAGTCCAGTCCGAGTTTGGGTTGGTCACACCCGAACAGGTGGCTGATCTCAAAGGGCATATGAATGATATCGATATGGTTCGCTCCACAGAGATCGAAGCCGAGATCCAGCATGACTTGATGGCTGAATTAAAAACCTTCGCAGAACAATGCCCCTTGGGTGGTCGCATCCTGCATCTGGGTGCCACATCTATGGATATTGAAGACAACGCCGATGTAATACGGCTGCGTGAAAGCTTGACTTTGATCCAGCAAGAGCTTGGTCAATTGCTGCTTGTCTTTTGTGATCTCATTGAAAAGTGGGCAGATACGCCGTTAATGGCGTTCACTCATCTCCAGCCGGCTGAACCATCCACGTTGGGATATCGTTTTGCCATGTATGCCCAGGATCTGCTGGCAGATTACCAGGCTTTGCAAACTATGCGGGATGAGTTGCGTGGTAAGGGGTTTAAAGGTGCCGTCGGCACACGTGCCAGCTATTCCGAATTGATCGGTACCGGGCGGCTGGATGAATTTGAAACCCGGCTATCTGAAAAACTTGGCATTAAATTCTTCCCCATCACCTCACAGACCTATCCACGCCGGCAGGATTATTTGGTTGTCAGCCTCCTGGCAGGGTTGGGTGCCTGCCTGTATAAAATGGCATTTGATTTTCGTTTTCTGCAAACCCCCTCTGTTGGCGAACTGTCCGAACCTTTCTCTGACAAGCAGGTTGGCTCCTCTGCCATGCCATTCAAACGAAACCCTATCCGCTCCGAAAAGATCAATTCACTGGGTCGTTATCTGGCCCAATTGCCTCGTCTGGCCTGGGATAACGCTGCTCATTCCCTGCTGGAACGGACGCTGGATGACTCAGCCAACCGCAGGGTCATGCTTCCAGAAGCTTGCCTTGCGCTGGAAGAGATGCTGCGCAGTGCATATGCAATCCTTAAGAAGTTGAACATCAACGAACATGCCATTGAAAGAAACCTGTCCATTTATGCTCCCTTTGCCGGGACAGAGAAGATAATGATGGCTGCCGTAAAAGCTGGAGCAGATCGCCAGGCCATGCATGAAAATCTCCGCAGCCATGCCATGCTTGCCTGGCAGGAAATACAGGCTGGCAACCCCAATCCCCTGTTGGAATCAATTTGTCTGGATAAAGAGATCAGGCATTATTTAAACGAAACTGAGATACGCACCTTGTTGGATACGCGCGAACATATCGGAGATTCCCCCACCCGCGCTCGCTCCATGGCAATTTCGATACTGGAAATATTGAATAAGAAATGACCTTACTGAGATCATCTCTCTTATTAATTGATTCATAGGCAGGTTGGTAGAGCGGGTCTGATGCTGGCATAGCCATCCTGCAACAGAACGAAACCCAACATTCTTGTGTTTCGTAGGGCTTCGGGAACCTTCGGTCAACCAACCTGCTAAAAATCCGATGGAACGCAGACCTGGCAAGAGAACAACTAAATAATAATAACAAAAAGAGTTCATTTCTGTGAACTCTTTTTTGATGTCAGTCATAAAACCGCAGATATATTTTGAAAGCAAGCCTGGATAACTATTAATAGCTGGTTTTCTGAAAATGCGAATAAATAATTACAAACCCATTGTCCGCAGCATATCCTCATTTGTTGCAAATTTAAAATCTTCCACGCCGCGAGCCTTGATTTCCTCCTGTTCTGCAGTATGCAAACGGGCCAGGTCATCCTTTGTGACTACTTGCTGCAGATGGGTATGAACCCAGTCTGTAATGGTTAACCAGGTTTTTTCCTGGTTTTGAAGAGGAGACTGTGTGTCCAAGTATTGCAGTACAGCCCTGGCAGCATTTTCTCCGTCCTTGCGGGCTACACCTACCAATCCGGTACTGGCCTGGCGAGCCCAACCTGACAGGAAAACTGCTTTTATGGGGGCATCTGCATCATTATCATAAGCCTCATACGATACCCCATCAATCGGGAAAGCTGGGTGCTCATTGATGGAATAAGCATCTCCATAAGTGGGTAAGCTGAATTCTTTATCGACTGTATCCCCAATTGCAAAGATAACCGTATCGGTTTCCATATTTCGGGTGGTTCCCAAACCTCTTGGTTTGACAATTCCATCGACTGCAACCAGGGTATTATCTTCCACTCTGAGAGCACTCACTCCCCGCGTCCAATCTCCTAGGATGCGCACAGGTGAAGCCAGGAATTCAAAGCGCAATGCTGTAGATGAAACCGGTTCAAGCGCCTTTGGCAACCCATCCAAAAAAAGCTGCCGGGCAGCCTCGACGTCCTGACCGGAAGCTTTCATAATTGGTGCCACCCGGGCAAGCTCAGCCTCCAGGGCGGGCATATCGATATTGGCAGCCACATTTTCCAGTTCCTTGCGGGTAAACTTGACTTCCCCGGGACCACGTCGCATTGCCACGGTGACTTCTTCAACTTTCTTCTCGCGGATCAGAAAATGTGCAATATCCATCATAACATTTCCAGCACCCACCAGGACTACTTTTGGTCCGATCAAATAACGGCGCACACTATAAGGCGGGAGAAGATTATAGTAAAAAACCAGGTCCTTGGCATGATAAACACCTGGCAATTGCTCACCGGGAATGCGTAACCATTTGGTTCCCTGGGCACCTGTGGCGATCACTATGGATTGAAAACCCATTTCAGTCAGATCAGATAATAACAACGTTCCTCCGCTGCTTACTTTCACGTTGCCAAAATAATCCACCATGGGAGACTCAAGGATCTGGGCAAACTGCTTTCGCAAACCTTCCTTCATCTTGATTTTATCCGGATAGATGCCATATTCAGCCAACCCCCCCGGTTTTATATCCCGGTTAAATAATGCCACGCGCACACCATTATTGCTTAAAAAACGAGCTGCAAACAATCCAGCCGGACCTGCGCCTATAACAGCCGCTAGGTATTTGTATTCATCCATACCCTGCTCCTTGACTCTTTTATCCCCGGAATCGTTTCTTCTCAATAATTCGGGAAAAGGTGACTTTCTTTTTTGAGAAATTGCCCGGAACCTATCTATTATAAATGATAATCGTAACTTCTTAATAATCTGGGGGATAGGGTGTTGTCGGCCGGTGGAATCGGATAAAACACCTCTTTCCTCCCTTTTTATTGAGATGTTACTAACAACCTACATTCTAATAGAATAATGGAGTATTATTATCTTATATATATAAACTATTTATTAATTATATACCTGGATTCACCAAATCCTGTGTAATAAATATTTTGAAACGGGAGCACGCAGTATTCGCAGCCAAAAACATCACTCTATGCTATAGTTAAGCCATAACATTCAGGAGGAGGATGGTTTTGTAGGATAATTTGGTGGTTCAATTAACACACCATTCTCAGCATCAAATGGAGGCTTTATGGCAGGTGCCATCATCAAAACCAAACTTAATAATGGGTTGTCAGTCCTTCTCAAAGAGATCCATACCGCCCCACTGATCAGTTCCTGGATCTGGTACAGAGTGGGTTCCAAAGATGAACCCACCGGCCTGACCGGCATTTCCCACTGGGTGGAACATATGCAGTTCAAGGGAACACCTACCTACCCATCTGTCATCCTGGATAAATCCATCTCCCGGGAAGGAGGCATGTGGAATGCCTTCACCTACCTGGATTGGACCACTTTCCTCGAGACTCTACCTGCTGACAAGATTGACCTGGCACTTTCCCTTGAAGCCGATCGCATGGTAAATAGTCTTTACGAACCGGGGGAAGTAGCTTCTGAAAGAACTGTCATCATCTCCGAACGTGAAGGGAGTGAGAATGAACCTCTCTTTAAGCTCAACGAAGCCATTCAATCAACTGCCTTTACTGTTCATCCATATCACCACGAGGTTATCGGTGACATGGCAGATCTTCATTCAATAACTCGTGATAACCTGTACGAGCACTACCACAGTTATTACACCCCCAACAATGCTGTTCTGGCTCTGGCTGGAGATTTCAACAGCAAAGCCATGCTGGAACGCATACGCACGCTTTACGAATCAATCCCGGCCGGGGAGGCTCCAGCCCGACTGAACCGGCCTGAACCTCCAGTACGTGGTGAACATCGCTTGAGCATTGAAGGCCCTGGAGAAACGACCTACCTTCAAATCGCATACCGGTTCCCGGCTGCCGCCGATCCAGACCTGTTTCCTTTCATGGTACTGGATAGCCTGTTGAGTGGCCCCAGCAACCCCAGCGCCTTCAGCGGAGGCGGTATTTCCAACAAAACTTCCCGTCTGTACCGCGCACTGGTAGATAAAGATCTGGCAGTAGGGGTCTCTGGAAGTGGTCAGGTGACAATTGATCCATTCCTTTATGCGACCACCATTACTGTCCACCCGAAAAGCAATCCCGACGATTCTCTGCTCGCATTCGATGCTGAAATAAAACGCCTCCAGGATGAATTCATTCCAGAGTCTGATATCCTGCGCGCCATAAAACAAGCCCGTGCCATATTTGCGTATGGCACAGAGAATATCACATACCAGGCAGCCTGGCTGGGCTTTTCTGAGATGTTTGCAGATTATAAGTGGTTTGAGAGTTATCTTGAAAAATTGGCGGAAGTAACACCAGGCGATATCCAACGAGTGGCCCAAACCTGGCTGCTTCCACAAAAAAGATTGGTAGGTACCTACTTGCCAGATGGAAAGGTTTCAGAGTGATCATGAAAACAAAACACCAACATTCCCTGCCAGGACCCGCTGATATTCACCGCTTCCAGACATTAAACGGGATCACGATCCTGAGCCGCTCCAACTTCAACAGCCCATCTGTCGTCATTTCAGGTTACCTGCCCGCCGGTAGTTTGTTCGATTCGGATGGGCAGCTTGGTTTGGCGGATTTTACAGCCATGACACTCACGCGTGGCAGCCTGACGCGTGATTTTCAGGGCATCCATAATGCCCTGGAATCCTGTGGCGCCAATCTTGGCATGAGTGCCGGCACTCACACGGCCAGTTTTAGTGGACGCTGCCTGGCAGAAGATTTACCCCTGTTGCTCGATTTATTATCCGAGAGTCTGCGACAGCCATCATTCGATTCCGCACAGGTGGAAAAATTGCGCGCCCAGTTATTGACAGGCCTATCCATACGCGCCCAGGATACCGGTGAGATGGCTTCGCTTTCTTTCGACCAGATCCTCTTCGCAGGCCACCCGTACAGCCGCCCGGAAGATGGTTATCCGGCTACCATCAAGTCCATCACTCGGCAGGATTTAAAGGATTTTCACCAACTCCATTACGGGCCAACCGGCTTGGTGATCTCAATCGTTGGTGCGATCAAGCCGGAGGATGCGGTCGCACAGGTACAACGCGTCCTGGCTGATTGGGAGAATCCTTTCCAACCCGAATTACCTTTATTACCAGTTTTTACTCCCCTCAAAAAAAGAAAAACTCAACGCGTGCACATCCCCGGCAAGTCTCAGAGCGACCTTGTCATGGGCTCAAGCGGTCCTAAACGTCTCGACCCCGAATTCTTGCCAGCTTCATTGGGAAATTCGGTGCTTGGACAATTTGGCATGATGGGACGAATTGGCGATGTGGTGCGTGAAAAATCCGGGTTGGCTTACTACGCGTACAGCTCATTGAATGCAGGCATTGGTCCGGGATCATGGGAAGTAAGCGCTGGGGTTAATCCCACCAATGTACGCAAAGCCATCGATTTGATCAAGGGAGAGATTACCAGTTTTGTAACCAATGGAGTATCCCCCGATGAGCTCGCAGACAGCCAGGCAAATTTTATCGGGCGTCTGCCTCTCTCACTCGAATCCAACGCAGGTGTTGCCGGAGCTCTCTTGAATATTGAGCGCTACGACCTCGGGCTGGACTATTACCTGCATTATCCAGACCTGGTTCGTGGGGTCACCCCCTTGGATGTCCTGGCCGCGGCGAGAAAATACCTGGATCCAGAAAAGCTGGCAATCGCCATCGCTGGACCGTAATTATTGGATTGGAATATGCCTGCAATTCTCCGCTCGGGAATCGATCTTATCGAAATTGATCGCCTGGAAAATAGTATTAAACGGCACGGTGAGCGCTTTCTAAAGCGGATCTTTACCGCGCAGGAACTGGTGGATTGTGGGGGAAACGTGGAATCTTTATCGGTGCGTTTTGCAGCCAAGGAAGCCGCATCCAAAGCACTGGGCTGCGGAATCGGTCAGGTATCCTGGCTCGAAATTGAAGTTAAACGAAACGCTGACCATCAACCTGAACTGGTCTTACACGGCGCAGCACGAGCGCTGGCAAAAAAACTCAAGCTGACCCTCTGGTCGGTCAGCTTGAGTCATACTCACCAAAATGCGATCGCCATGGTGATTGCCTGTGGGGAGAATTAATTATCTTTTTCGTCCAATCCGATCCACAGATGACCGGGTAAAACCATGCTTTGCGGGCGGACAGCGATATTACCGCTCATGGATATATCTTCCGTCATGGACTTGGGGTTAACCAGGCACAGATTCGGTGTCCGCCCGTATTTGTTGCAATAAAAATCAGCCGCGCGCTCTATTTTGGCTGTCAGGGCAGTTTTTGGGTCATTATCAAACCACATCATTCCAATATTCATATCGACCTCCTGATCGAATGGAGCATGGATCAGGCATTGAATTGGTCATCCTTCATCCCAATTCGGTACCCGATCGGTTAATGTTGTTTCTCGTCAGCAAGTTTTTAAAGCTGGTAACCAGAAACGCAGCCAACCACCCTGCTGCTTTATATCAAATTCCAGACCCGGAACAAGGCTTTCAAAGTCTGAAAAGCTATCTGCTGTTAATGCCCGAGCCACGGACGGTTGGTGAATATACCCGAAAATATGGGTATTGAACAGGTCAAGCCAGACACGCATGCGGATGGCGCACATACCATTCAAACTTGCCACTATCCAGACCTGATTCTTGCTTCCATTCAGCAACAACCACTTGATATTTTCCTGAACTTCATAACTGGTATGTATCAGTGAGGATAGATCATCCAGGAATAGGATCATTACCTGCCGGCCGTGTAACGGTTGTCTGGCCCAGTCGACCACTCGCTGGATGAATTGTCCTGCTGAAGGGTGATTTGCAGGCCAAACGCCCACACTTCCGGGCGAGACATCCACCGCCTGCCATTCATCCGGATTGTTGGATACAACTCCAAATTGAATATCCGATGGATCCTGGATCAAATCGGTTGCACACGCCAGGGTTCGCATCAGGCAGGTTTTACCACTGCCGGCATCTCCCATCACCAGCAAAGGGGTTGGAGCAGGTTCGTACAGGTTTAGCAGTACGGGTAAACCATCGTTCGCCATGCCAAGCATGAGTGTATCCTCTGGCAGGGAAGGGTTTTGGGCAATTAATTCTTGCACCGTTATCGAAGGCGGCATCGTTATCAAACTTGATTCGTGAAAAGCTTTTTTCTTTTGTTCTTCGATCTCGGGCCTCAATTCTTGGAATGCTTGTAAAGCCGTTGAAAAGGTATTTGAAATTGTCATGGGTCACCTGCCTGTATCTGGTTATTAGAATATTTGTTCTAATTATAGCACATTTTTAGCTTTGTCAAGAGGCAATTTCTTTATTAGAAATTTATATATCCCCTTCGATACCCCTTGTCATGCACTGTTTCTTAAACTATAATTACACCCGTCAATTTGAAAGGATGTTCGAGGTCAGTTCTATGCCAATTTATACTTATAAATGTGAAACTTGCGGGATTCAATTTGAACGCCAGCAGAGTTTTTCAGATCAGCCTTTAACCCGCTGCCCGGAATGCAATAAGAAGAGCTTGCGCAAGGTTTACACGCCAGTGGGTATTGTATTCAAAGGCTCAGGATTCTATGCCACCGATCACCATTCCCCCTCCGGTCAGGCACCAGTTTCCCATTCTTCCGAAGAGAAGAGTGAAAAGAAAGCTGATGAAAGCATCAAGGAACCCGCCAAAGCAGAAAAAACTGAATCCACATCCGATAAAACCTCATAACTCTTTTGGCTTGAGAATTCAAACCACGAGCGGTACATGAACAATTCATGTACCGCTCTTTTTATATTCGAAATTGCTTGACCCTCATGAACAAAGTATCTATACTTTGAAGAACGGCTTTCCCATCCACTATTGAGGAGCGAATTAACCATGTCTAATTTTGGTGTCCACTCGGAAGTTGGCAAACTACGCAAGGTATTGGTGCATCGACCGGAATTGAGTCTCAAACGCCTGACCCCTTCCAATCACGATGAACTACTTTTTGATGATGTCCTGTGGGTGGAACACGCCCAGTTGGAACATGACCAATTCGTGGCAGCCATGCGTTCACGCGGAGTCGAAGTTTTTTATCTGTTGGATCTGTTGACTGAGACCTTGAAAACAAGTGATGACGCACGGCGCTTGATAATTGAGCAGGTAGCCACCGAATACACTGTTGGCTGGTCGCTGGTGGATGAGATTCACAGCTTTCTGTGGAACCTGGACCCTGGCCTGTTGGCAACTCACCTGGTGGGTGGCCTGACGGCCGGAGAGACCAACCTGGACTGGGATAAATTCGGGCGCATCTCGCTGCATGCGGCTGCCCTGCAAGATATGAACTACTTCCTGCTTCCGCCTCTTCCCAATACGCTCTTCACGCGCGACTCCTCCTGCTGGATATTCAACGGTGTATCCGTTAACCCGATGTACTGGCCAGCCCGGCGGCGCGAGTCGCTTAACCTGCTGGCAATCTACCGCTACCATCCCATGTTCAAAGAAGCTGGCTTTAAATTCTGGTATCCTGAAATGTCCGGGGATGGCACCTTCAAGACCAGTGATTATGGTCGCGCCTCACTCGAAGGCGGCGACGTTCTACCCATTGGGAATGGCACCGTCCTGATAGGTATGTCTGAGCGTACCCAGGGTGGCATGATCGAACAGATCGCCAAGACACTCTTTACCAATGAAGCAGCTGAACGTGTCATCGCCTGCGTCATGACCAAAGACCGTGCCCATATGCATCTTGACACTGTCTTTACCCTACTTGACCGCGACAAAGTCACCACCTTCCCAAAGGTGGTCAGCCAGATCCGTCCCATCAGCCTTCGTCCTGGTAAAAAAGCCGGCGATTTTCATGTCACCATTGAAAAAGATCTGCTTTCCGCTGTGGCGGATGCGCTTGGAGTACGCAAACTTCAGGTAGTGGAAACCGGCGGAGACCAGTACCAGATGGAGCGCGAGCAGTGGGATGATGCCAACAATACCATCGCCCTGGAACCCGGCTTGGTGATCTCTTACGAGCGCAATACCCATACCATTGCCAAGATGCGCGCAGCCGGTGTGGAAGTCATCACCATCCCTGGCTTCGAACTCGGCAAAGGCCGCGGCGGTGGTCATTGCATGACCTGTCCGCTTTTGAGGGATGCAATATGAAAATAAACTTTCTCAATTGCTTCACATGCATTGCACGCATCCCATCCACATGGCACACGGGTACGTTGTGCCTGCTGGTGAAAACCGAACAGGGGCTTGTGCTCATTGACACAGGTCCTGGACTGGAGGATTACATCCACCGGCCGGGCATCTTGCGCCTCTTCCAGGTTATTACGAAAGTCCCCCTGAGGTCGGAAGAAACTGCCGTGCGCCAGGTCATCCGGCTGGGATACAAGCCAGAAGATGTCCAAAATGTGGTGCTCAGCCACATGCACTTCGACCATTGCGGTGGTTTACCTGATTTTCCCTGGGCAAGCGTCCACGTTCACCAACGCGAATATAAAGCCTTCCTAGGCTGGCCGTGGCACTTGACCCAGATGGCTTATGTTCACCGCCATATCGCTCATAACCCTAAAGTGGTCTCATATACAGATCGCGGTGAGACCTGGCTAGGCCTTCCGGCCATTCAACTACCCTTCCAGCCTGAGATGTGGCTGGTGCCTCTTTTTGGACACACCCACGGTCATTGTGGGGTGGCGATCCGTACAGGCAACACTTGGCACTTCCACGTTGCGGATGCAGGTCCAGTCGCACTGGAGGATTATGCTCCCCGCTGGTTGATCCGGTTTGTGTTAGGGCCGCACACCGATAATCTTCGAGTTTTTGCTGCAGCGCATCCCCAGTTACGCATCACAACCGGGCACATGTGGCTCGATTTTTTTGACACCAATAAAGCGGTCTCCATGTGACCCAAATACATATTGGTCAATGATCGTTGGCAATCGGACCGCTCGAAACCCAACCAAACTCTCTTTTTAATTCTCCCAATAGATCACAGCCCAATGCGCTGGGTGATCGGTGGCGGAATCAGGCGGCAGCAGGTAGACCGGGGCGCGAACCAGCAGATTCTTCGAGATGAAGATGTGGTCGATGCGGTTCCTGCCAGACATGTCCACCCCATCCGTGCTGATACCGGTTGGATATACATTCATCCATGAATTGGTGTAAACCGAGTCGATCAACTGGTAGGCTTCTTCGTAGTCCCGCAAATTAAAATCACCCAGGATGATTACATTGGCCTGGGCAATCGGGCGCTCCTGCAACATGCGGGCAAAAGCCAGCTTGGCATCATCCGAGCCATCCGGGTGAACATTGTAAATGCTGAATAACTTGCCACCCACCTCGACCTGGGCTACGGCGGTACCGTTTTCATCCTGGTCACTGAAGGTGAAAATTGCCTGCGTATTCTTCAACGGGAAGCGGGAGAGAATGGCAGTACCGTAACCGCCTGTGATCGTGGTAGGTCCATAATAAGAATAGTAACCCAATTTGTCAGCGTAATAACGCACATAATCTACGTTATTGAGAGAGATGCGCGTTGAGTCGCTTTCCTGTATTGCCAGGACATCCGGCGCCACCTGCTGGATAAGAGCCAGTTGGCGCATATAGGACTGTTCCCCGCTGTTGTCATTGGCCTGCTGAATATTGTAGGTCATAACTTTCAGAGATGAGATTGGAATATCCGCATCCACTTTAATGGTGGGGACAAACAGCCCATTGGCAGTGACTACCAGGATCGCCACCAACAACAGACCCCAGGTCCAAAATTGAGGCGAGTCCGATTCGGCCTCCTGGGATGGTGCCTCACGTCGATGAAGCATGATCAGCACGCACAGCAGACCGCATATCAAAAGGAAAGGCAACCAGAATTTGTTCCGGAAAAAGGGGCTGATCGGCTCAACATATCCCCACACATTGGTAAAGATATTCATAAACACCAGCAGGACTAGAGTAAAACCTCCCAGCATCATGCCTGGCGCCATTTGCCTGGGTGATGTTTCTGCATGCTGCAACTTGCTCCAGAATAGCTGCATATCAAAAAAGATCACCGGGAAAAGCAACAGCATGAACACCAGCGGCAACTGTTGCAAAAAAGTGGGAGATCCAACCACAACTGCGGCAGACTCGGGGTTGGCTGGGAAAGTAACCCGATGCACAAGGGTGGTGGCAAGCAGCGCAAATGAAAAGCACAGGTTCCAGACTACCAGCATCCGGGCGGATACTTGTTTGAGCAGTGCCGGTTTGAACAGTCTAAATCCGAACCAGCCCAGCGAAAGCAGGCTGACTGTCAGCACGATCCCGGCATAATTACCATCCGTCCAACGCGCCAGCACAGCCGGAGCAGAGAACACAAAGTACACCAGTGTCAGAACCATGAAAATACCCAGTACTGATGAAGTAACTCCCCTGCCTCTGGGGTGGGTCACATCCCTGGGCTGGGGTTGCTCCAACCCTGCCAACGCAATGCCGAATAGCACACCCAGACCCCATCCAACCCAGCTGCCTGCGGGTGTCAGGGAATAATCGATGCTTGAATTCATGGTACGCAGCATGGTTGATAATGCCACCGCCAACGCCAGACCCAGGGCCGCCCAGGTGCCTGACCTGGAAAAGACATCAGGTTTACTACGTGCTGACACCAAACTTGGGAAAAGGCATAGACTGGCGGCGGTTCCCAAACCCGAGACCAGCATTCTTCCATTGGTATCCAGACCTGGCGTCAGGCCGCGTGCCAGGAACAGAACTCCAAAATAGCACAAGGTCAACCAACCTGGTGTCTGTCTGCGAAACGCATAGAAGACAACAGGTGCGAAGAAGAACAACACACCTAGAGCCTTGGCATCCAATGATGTATGCAACAGATCGAGTGTATAAATGGATGAGACCAGGGTTCCGGCCATTTGAATAAAAAATAGAAATAGAAATGCATAGGAAAAAATTGGGAAAATGGTTTTCTTCATGAAGATTCCTCCCGGTTGGATTATTTGGAGAAGGTATTCATAGGGTTAAACCCCCTTAAACCAGGAAAGTCGCTCTAATTCAGCGACTTTCCTGGTATTGCATTTATATGAACCTTTTATCGGCCTGGGTTATTTCTCGCCCAACCCACTTACCTTGCCAAGACCACTTACGTTTTTCTGTACGTTGGGGCTGCCATAGTAATTGACTGAACCCACACCACTGATATTGGCCGTCAGGTCATTGACCACCCATAACTTGGCGCTGCCCACCCCGCTGATGTTGGCAGAGGCAGACTTGGCTTTGAGATCTGACCCATTGAAACTGCCGGCTCCGCTGATATCCACATCGAGTAAATCTACGCTTCCACTGGCATGGGTGCTGCCAACTCCGCTTAAGTTTATTTCACATTTTCCCAGCCCAACCTCGATCAAGGACACATTCCCCGTCCCGGATACTGATAATTTCAAATGATCGCTTTGGATACCTTCGATCCATATCTCACCGGCTGACGGGAAATCCACCTCGCGCAGATCTTTGACCGTAATGGTGATCACAATTTTATCGGAAGGGTTGACACGCTGGTTCCATGCCGTAATGGAATTCTCAATGATCAGGGTGCCATTACTGACACGTGTTCTCAACTGCGGCATAAGATTGTCATCGGTCTCCACTGCGACAGAGTCGGTTTCGCCCTGCTTGATGGTTACATCGGCACGATAACGCACGTCCAAGCTGGTGAATGCAGAGACCTCACGCTTCTCACTTACGACCACGCCCGAGCCTGGGATTGCACCTGTGAAGTCCCGCCCGATATTGATGCGCCCGGCGTTCCAATCTTGTGGTACGTTCCATCCAAACTGCGGAGCGTATAATATCGCCAGCACAGCTGCCAGTACGATCAGGCCGGAGAACAACATGCCTGCATGCCGCCAAAAGCTGCGTACGATCAAACCGACACCTAGCGCCATGAGTAGGTAAGGCCAAACCTGGGTCAGTGCCCATAAGTTTTCGGTTGGGATTTTGCCCAGATTGACCATCAACCACACGAATCCGGTGGCAATCATAACGAACGGCCAGAATAATGATCTCTCTTTCATTTTATTATCTCCAATGGTTTGATTAACCCTGGGTGGTAGCCCTCGCGAGCAGTGGAGGTTACCATCTCCAGGGAATTATTTGATTTCAATATTTCCGAGATTTTCAACAACAACATGCTGATCGCTGCTTTTCGTGGTACGAGTTAGCAACAGTCCGGAGCGCTTCACAACCAGGTATATGCCCAGCAGGAGTAATCCAATCGGGAAGACATAGCCGCGCAACCCATCCGGAACGCCCAACGAGAACAGGATTTCGAAGAAGGCTCCAAAGATCACAAACAGGACTGCACCGACTTCAAATAATTTCAATCCTGCTCTGCGGCGTGATTTATCTCCCTGCCAGGCACCCATAATAAAGATGCCCACACCGATGGACATCAGAATGACTGTCCAGCTATAAGACCAGGTTTCCCAGCGCCCGGTCAGGTTTTGCAGGAAAAGCATCACGCCGTTGGCGGCGATAATGCTGCCCGGGATGGCCAACCAGGCAAACGACTTACCTGCCACGAACATGCCCACAAAGAACAAGACACCACAGCCAATAATGATCAAAGGCCACGCCATCTCCCAGAATTTTGTGCCCTGGAATATACGGTCAAGGAGTGCCAATGCACCCATGCAGATCAAGACTACACCGGCTACAAGGGCTCCATAATTTCGTTTTTCAGACATAATCTTTCTCCTTAAATTTTTGAAATAAATTATTAAGTTAAAATCCATGACTGCCAGAAGGCGATCATTAATACTTGATAACAAGATTTATCGTTCCATTACTCACAATTTATTTACGAATCTGGTTCACGGAAGTTGCACAACGAAATTGGTTCTCAATTTTATCAATTCCAGGCGCGCAAATAGGCTTCGGGGATTCAGAGTTGAATCCGAAGTCTGTTTGCAGGTTGTGGATTTATTTAGAGTTTTTTAACGTTGGCAGCCTGAGGACCTTTGGGTCCTTCGACCACATCAAATTCCACCTCGTCACCTTCGTCGAGCACTTTGAAGCCCTCCGCCTGGATGGCGCTAAAATGGACGAAGACATCGCCACCGGACTCGCGCTCAATAAAACCGAATCCTTTTGTTCTGTTGAACCACTTAACTTTTCCGTTTTCCATCTTGTTGCTTCTCCACTTTTTACTTCACGCAAACCAGTATAAGGTTTTCATTTAGTTTGCGATGCAATAATTATATAGCAAATACCTTTTCGATACAATCAGGTAAATTTACATAAATTTAATTAGGTCGGAATAAATTATTGAAGCCTTCTGACGATATCTCGGATTTGTTTTCCTCCATAGGGCGTCTTGATGATGGTCTTTTAGGCAGTATTGAAATCGTAGTAGAATCTCTGTGAGAAAATACACATGTTCATCAATCCAAAATCCGTTATCTCAACAAACCCGCAATCACACCCTGCACAAAACCCACTGGTGGAACTGCGCGATGTATTTAAGGTATATCAGACCGCAGCCGGAGATTTCCCGGCTTTAAATAATATTTCGACCCAGGTATACCCGGGCGAATTCCTGGGAGTTATCGGCAAATCAGGCGCCGGCAAGTCCACCCTGTTGAACATGATCACCGGTGTGGATGACGTAACCTCCGGTCAGGTGCTGGTACACGCTGCCTCCGGCACTGTTTCCATTCACGACATGAGCGAAGATGACCTGGCGCTCTGGCGGGGACGCAACATGGGGGTGGTGTATCAATCCTTCCAATTGCTGTCCATGTTGAGTTTGCTTGAAAATATCATGCTGCCCATGGATTTGTGCGGCTTATACCGTCGCACTGAAAGCCGGGAACGCGCCATGGATTTGTTACGCCTGGTGGAATTGGAAGAACACGCCTTTAAAACCCCCAATCTCATTTCAGGCGGTCAGCAGCAACGTGTGGCAATTGCCCGCGCCATTGCCAATGACCCGCCCATCCTTGTGGCGGATGAGCCTACCGGCAGCCTTGATTCGGTCACTGCTGACCATATCTTTGCCGTCTTCGAGCGGCTGATCGCAAAAGGCATGACCATCATCATGGTCACCCACGACAACAATCTGGGGCCTCGCTTTTCCCGCCACCTGCAGATCGCGGATGGCAAGTTGATCAATGGGAATAATCCGCTCCTGAACGGGGAGCAGCCATGAGACCCACAATGGTTACGTCTGCAGCTTCGCAAGATATTCCACTGGATTCTTTGCAGGGTATGATCCAGATGCGCCAGGTGATCAAAACCTTTAAAAATGCTGCCGGTGAATTCCGGGTTCTGAAAGGGTTGAACCTATCCATAAAAGGCGGGGAATTCGTTGCCATTGTTGGAAAATCCGGCAGCGGAAAATCCACCTTGCTCAACATGATCACCGGGATTGATTTTCCCACTTCAGGTCAGGTCATCGTCAACGGGGTGGATATTCATAAAATGAATGAAAGCCAAAGAGCCCTGTGGCGCGGCCGCAACCTTGGAATTGTCTTCCAATTCTTCCAGCTTCTACCCATGCTGAGCTTGCTGGAAAATGTCATGCTTCCCATGGATTACGTGGAGATGTATGATTTCGATCAGCGACCCAAACGCGCCATGGAGCTGCTAAAAATAGTTGGCCTGGAGAAACAGGCCAATAAGCTGCCAGTTGCAGTTTCCACCGGGCAGCAGCAGAGTGCAGCCATTGCGCGTGCCCTGGCGACTGACCCCCCCATTATTGTGGCCGATGAACCGACAGGCAACCTGGATTCACGCTCGGCATCTTACATCATCGACTTGTTTGACCAATTGGTGCACCAGGGAAAAACGATTGCCATGGTGACCCACGACCCCTCCCTGACCGAACGCACTTCACGCACAATCGTCATTTCGGATGGTGAGCTGATTGATGAAACCCTGGCTCACGCCCTGCCTCTATTAAAACATCACCAGATGCTGGAGGCCACCCGTTTACTGGAGCATCTTAGTTTTCAACCCAACACCAACATCATCCATAAAGATACCCATGTGGATTATTTTTACATGATTACCAGCGGTGAGGTGGAAGTGGTTCTGTGTGGCAAAAAGAAAAGGGATGTCAGTGTTGCTAGGTTAAGCGCAGGGCAGTTTTTTGGAGAAGTTGAGTTGCTGCGCGGTGGCAAATCGATTGCCTGTGTACGGGCTGCCCCGGAAGGTCCGGTGGAACTGGTCGCCCTGCCAAGGCAGCAATTCATTTCCCTGTTGGGCGAATCTCCTCTAACAGCCGATACCATCGCCTACCTGGTACAACAACGCATCGAAGAGAACCGCTCTGCTGACCGGCGTTCCCGCCGATGGTTTGGAAAAGAAGTGGATTCAGAATGATGCGACCACGTTGGCGCAAGATCTTTCATGATCTGATCGATAATAAGATGCGCACGCTGCTCGTGGTATTCTCCATCGCCGTGGGTGTCTTTTCGATTGGAGTGATCGCCGGAACTTATGTCATCATATCAAATGATATGAGTGCCAGTTATGCTGCCAACCAACCCATGAATGTTGAACTGCGAACCGGCTCTTTCGATTCCACCCTTGTGGATACCCTCCAGAATTTGCGCACTGTTCAAGCCGCTGAAGGCCGGAGGGTGTTTAACCTGCGGGTACGCATACCTGGCAATAAATTATGGACAACATTCGACCTGGTTGCCATCCAGGATTACAGCAACATTGAGATCAACTTGTTGCGTCCGTTGCAAGGAAGCAGCATCCCCGCTTCAAAACAGGTTCTGCTTGAAAAAAAAGCCCTGGAAAATTTAAATGTGCCCATTGGAAGCGAACTTGAATTTCAGCTTGCAAATGGTACACTAAAGAAAATGACGGTGGCTGGTATCGTCCAAGACCAGACCTCAGGTGCAGGTGATTTTCTGGCTCCACCTCTTGCGTTCATTTCCATGGATACTCTGAAATACCTGGCTCAACCAGAGAGCTTTAATCGCATGTATGTCATTCTGGCGCAGAATGGAGATGATCCTTCCTACCTTAATGAGTTGGCAGCCAACTTAAAGGATAAAGTTGAAAAGAACAATGTGGTGGTTTACCGCACCCGCACAGCCCGCAGCGACCGTCACCCAATGGCTTCCATTGTGGAAGCAGTGATCGGCATTCTGGGAGCCATGGGCGTGCTCATCCTGTTCCTGAGCAGTTCACTGATCGCCAACACCCTGAGCGCTCTGCTTAACCAGCACAAACGCCATATAGGGGTTATGAAGCTGGTGGGAGGCAGCCAGGGGCAGGTGTTTGGCATGTATATTGTCCTGATCCTGGCATTTGGCCTGATCGCTCTCCTGCTGGCAGTTCCCCTCGGAGGTCAGGGTGCTTATGCTTTGTCAGCCTTTATTGCGGATAAGTTGAACTTTAACCTGACCGGTTACCGTATAGTGCCTTTTGCCTTGTTGATCCAGGTCGTGATCGGGTTGGCAGTTCCGCTGCTGGTGGGTCTGCTGCCGGTGCTGAACGGCTCACGTGTCACTGTGCAGCGTGCTCTCAGCAATGATCTGACCCAGGATACAGGTACCAAGCGCGAAGTTTCACCCAGACCCGAATCAGCCTTTGAAAAATTCCGCCAGCGTTTGATGGCCGGGTTGGCGCGGCGCGGCATCCACTTGCCTCGTCCCCTGCTTATCTCCCTGCGCAATACTTTTCGACGCAAGGGACGGTTGGCGCTGACTCTTTTCACGCTGACAATGGGCGGAGCCATATTCATTGCTGTTTTTAATGTGCAATTCAGCCTGAACCAGTATATCGAGCAGATCGGCAAGTACTTCATTGCTGATGTAACCCTGGATTTTGATACGCCTTATCGTCTCAAAGATGTGGAACTGGCTGGATTGCGCGTACCTGGCGTGCAGGCAGTCGAGGGCTGGGCTTATGCCAGCGCCGAGGTATTCAACAACGACCATACCGCCGCCGGGAATGTGACCATCCTGGCTCCTCCGGTGGAGAGCAGGCTGGTGGAACCGATCCTTGTCTCCGGTCGTTGGCTGCAACCTGGAGATGAAAGGGCAATTGCCGTCAGTGAGAGTATCCTGGGTTTGTTCCCGGATCTCAAACCTGGAGACAACCTGCACCTGAAGATTAACGGCAAGGAAGCCGACTGGATAGTGGTAGGGCTTTTCCAATTTGTCAACCAGGAAGGCACTATTGCTTATGGGACTTATGAATACATCTCCCGGTTGACACATATGGCCAATCGCTCATTCTCTTTCAGGGTGGTCACAACAGATCACTCCCCGGAGTATCAGCAAGCCATAAGCGAGGAACTGGATGCCTATTATCGCAGCCAGGGATTTCATCTTCGTGAAGCCCGTACCGGCTTGTCCACATTAAAAACCGCATCTGAGAGCCTGAATATATTGGTGATCTTCTTGCTCATCATGGCTGTGCTGACAGCTTTGGTCGGAAGCATGGGGCTGGCCGGCTCCATGAGCATGAATGTACTCGAACGCACACGCGAGATCGGTATCATGCGCTCGATTGGAGCCGGAAACCGTGCCATCACAAGCATGGTAATTGTGGAAGGTGTGCTCATCGGCAGCATTTCCTGGTTGATTGGAGTACTGGTTTCCTTCCCAATCACTTACATGCTATCCAGCATCATCAGTGTGGCGATTTTCCAATCACCCATTCCAGTGCATTTCACTTTTGAGGGCTTTGGCATGTGGCTGCTTTTGGTATTGGCACTTTCAGTTGTAGCCAGCCTGCTGCCTGCCCGTAATGCTGCCCGTCTTACAATTCGCGAAGTACTGGCTTATGAGTAAGCCATATTGTGTATTAGAAATCAAGGAGAATACCCCATGAAGAGATTATCCATCCTTATAGTAATCCTGGTGGCCAATATTGCACTGGCAGCTTGTGGCGCCGGTACAGAAACCGCCACCAGCTCCACAACCACTCCCATGCCGCAGATCTTTGTAGCCGAAGGGCACCTCGTTCCGCAAAGCAACCTGACCTTGGCGATTTTGGTACGCGGCAAAGTGGCAGAGATCCTGGTATCCAAGGGGGAAGAAGTCAAGGCAGGCCAGGTACTGGTAAGTCTTGCAGATCGGGAACAAGCCCAGGCTTCCCTGGAAGGAGCAAAATTGGAACAATTGGTTGCCAACCAGGCTTATGATCAATTGCTTCGCACCACCAACCTGGCGCATGCCCAGGCTTGGCAGGCGTATATCAATGCCCAACAATTCCGCGCCGCGTCTGAACGAGCCTGGGAAAAACTGGATTTGACCACCATCAAAGATGCAATATCCGCCTCCCAGGCTGATGTCAATGCCAGGAAGGTAGATCTCGAGGATGCCCAAAAAGAATTTAATAAATACAAGGACCTCGAAGAGAACAACACCACCCGCAAGGATGCGGAAGACAAGCTGACCATTGCCCGGAACAACTACAATGAAGCCTTGCGCAAACTCGATGAAGCCACCAACAAGCGCGATGTGCTTCGCGCTGCGCTGGATACCGCCCTGGCTGTCGAAGCCGAAGCCAAACGCAGTTATGAAAACACACAATCCGGCGCGGATCCGGATGCATTGGCTTTACTCGAAGCGCGCCTGGGTGCAACCGATGCACTTGTAGCAGCCTCCCAATCCCTGCTGGACAGTTATGAACTAAAAGCTCCCATGGATGGTAGCATTGCTGAAATTAACCTGACGGTTGGACAACAGACTGGCCCGGAAACCTGGGCTGTTATATTGGCAGATTTCAGCCAATGGTATGTGGATACCAGCGATTTGAGCGAGCTGGACGTGGTCAAGGTGGAAGTCGGGCAGCAGGTGGAGGTGACTGCCGACGCTCTGCCAGGTCAGACCATGACCGGAATAGTTGAAGAGATCTCCAATACACCCAAGAATCAGGCCGGGGATATTCTGTATACCATTCACATCCGCTTGCAGGAGGTGGATGCCCGTTTGCGTTGGGGCATGACCGTGGAGGTGACTTTCCCGGAGAAGTAAGTTGAGGGGATTGCGAGACAAGGAGATTACACATGCTGGGCATGCCACATTCCCGACGCTGGAATAAACTGCTGGCTGATTCCCACGGCAGGCAGGCGGCTTCAACGATCATGCTTAATGCACAAGGGGAGTACCAGCAGTTGATGGCTGTCGTCCCATCCATCCCTGCCCGCACCCACGCGTTGAGAAATTGCCTGAAAACGCGTATATATCCCGGGTTGGCGTTGTACAGGGCTTTACTTGAAGACAGCCCGGATACTGCTCAGACGCTGAATTTAGTCGAAAGATTGTTAAGAGCGGATTTTTTCAGCGGAATCAGTCGGGGCATACGCCTCATGAACTCTTTACCAGACCCATTCCCGCTCATCCGGCCTGTTCTCAAAATGATGACGCGCCAGCAGTATCTGCCAGGCTCTCAAATGGTGATTGAAGACAGTCCGGATTGCTTTGCCATTAACACAACCCACTGCTTTACCCTGGATGTTCTCACAGCCCTGAATGCCAGGGAACTGACAACCCTGTACTGCAAAACGGATGATTGGCTGTCGGAAGCGCTTCCAAAGGTTCACTGGCTGCGCACCAAAACCCTGGCGCGCGGCGATAAACTATGCGACTTCCGTTGGTGCCGGTATGTTTGATCGAAATAAGAATTTACTTCAAGGTGTTGAGAATTCAACACCTTGTATCATTAATAACCAAGCTTGAAGGGCTTAAACGGGGATAGCTCTGCTTGGATATAGTCATCCACCACCTGCTCAAGCAGCGAAAGAGGGAAGGCACCATTCTGCAGAATTACCTCAAAAAAATCCATCCATTCTTTATATAGAAAAAAAGGTATGATCACAATAAATCAGGTGGCATCCCTTACTTATTGAGAAGATACGAAAACGGGTCTGAAATACAACGGTCGTAGTGTTTGGGTGTTATCGCTATTGTGTTATCGAATTATCGTATATGGTCAAGGTGATATAAGATCGGCAATTAATACTCATCAACTGACTCAAATAAATCATAAGGAGATATCAACATGACTGACAACAAAGGATTCAAAGTATACGGATATCGCTGGGTGGTGCTGGGGGTATTCATGTTCATTAACATCACCATCCAGATGCTGTGGATCGCGTACGCACCCATCACCGGCCCCGCGGCAGCTTTTTACGGCGTCTCTGACTTGCAGATTGGTTTCCTGGCGATGACCTTCATGATCGCTTTTATCCCACTTTCCATACCCGTCTCCTGGTTGATCGATACATATGGTTTTAGATTATCAGTTGGCATTGGTGCGGTCATGATGGGTCTGTTTGGCATCCTGCGTGGTCTGGCCGGGCAGAATTACAATCTGGTTTTGTGGTCCACGATCGGGATTGCAGTGGCGCAACCTTTTTTGCTGAATGCCTGGACAACTGTCCCAGCCAAATGGTTTGGAATGGAAGAACGCGCAACCGCGGTGGGATTGGTGACCCTGGCCAGCATTCTGGGTACGGCCCTGGGCATGCTGCTGACCCCCATGCTGGCGGATTCCTATTCCATACCAACCGTCCAATTGATCTACGGTGGCATTGCTGCCTTCTCTGCCGTACTGTTTGTGATCTTTGCCCGTGAAAAACCTGCCACACCACCCTGCCCGGAAGGGATGGAAACACGCGCTCTTATGTTGGATGGTTTGAAGCATGCGGTCACGGTCAAGGCTTTCTGGTTCTTCCTGGCAATCTCCTTCATTGGACTGGGCATATTCAACGGGATCACCACCTGGGTGGAAAATATTATCCGGCCACGCGGTTTTACTCCCAACGATGCTGGTACTGTGGGCGCCTTAATGCTGGTGGGTGGCTTGATAGGCGCAGTTGTGATTCCCTCTCTTTCAGACAAACAGCACAAACGCCAGCGCTACCTTTACCTGGGCTTTGCCCTGGCGATCCCTGGCTTGCTCGGGCTGACATTTGCCACATCCAGTTGGTTTTTACTTTTATCCTCTTTCTGGTTGGGATTCTTCCTGGTCAGCACTTTTCCGGTGGGTATGCAGTATGCGGCTGAGATCACCCACCCAACCCCGGAAGGCACTTCCAATGGCATGGTGCAGCTTTTCGGCCAGGCTGCGGTGGTGTTTGTGTATATAATGGAAGCCATGAAAAGTGCAGATGGCTCTTTCACACCCTCGTTGTTGTTTGCAACTGGTTTGCTGGTGTTGAGTGTATTTCTCATCACCCGGATGAAGGATCCAGTGGAAATTGTGAAGAAATCCTAATCGCGTCTTCTCAGAAGATGAGGTGCCTGCCTCTCCGTTAATGAGAAGCTTTTTCTGATGGTTGCAAGGGAGATTAACATGGCAAAGAAAGAACCCTATATCCTGGCAATCGACCTGGGCACATCCGGCTGTAAAACTGCCCTCATTTCCATTTCCGGGCAGGTGGCAGGCTGGGAATACCAGGAAATACCGCTACTTATCCCCTCCCCTGGAGCAGCCGAGCAAAGGCCGGAAGATTGGTGGCAGGCTTTATTGAGCACCTCCAAAAAGCTGATTGGTAAAAACCTGGTACCTGTGGAGGATATCATTGCGGTATGCTGTTCCACCCAGGGGGAGGTCACCGTACCTGTCGACCAACAAGGCAATGCACTCATGAATGCAATGGGCTCGATGGATATGCGCGGCGCAGAAAGCCTAAAGCAGTTAACCGAAGGTAGAATCAACATCGAAGGCTACCATCCGCTTAAATTAATTCGCTGGATAAATCTCACTGGGGGCGCTCCAAGTTTAAGGGGTGGAGATCCTTCTGCCCACATGCTCTATATCCGGGATAATTTCCCCGAGATTTACTCTAAGACATACAAATTTCTGAATGTCCTGGATTATCTGAACCTACTTCTGACCGGTCGCTTCGTTACGACACCTGACTTAATCATGACCTCATGGGTTACAGACAATCGTGATGCATCACACGTAGTTTACCACCCTGGTCTGGTGCGAGGCAGTGGAATTGAAGCAGATAAATTCCCCGAAATTATAGCTTGCGACGCGGTGGTGGGCGAACTTAAACCGGAAGTAGCTTCCATCCTGGGTCTGAAAGCCGGGGTCAAAGTCGTAGCCGGTTCGATCGATGTGACTGCTGCAGCCATAGGCTCGGGTGCTGTGAAGGATTTTGAGACTCACCTTTACATTGGCACATCTTCCTGGCTGGCCGCACATGTACCATTTAAAAAAACCGACATCACCACTAACATGGCATCCTTGCCGTGTGCCATCACTGGAAAATACCTGCTGATCGCCACACAAACCACCGCCGGAGGCACGCTGAACTATCTACGCGATAACATCCTGTACCACAAGGATGAATTACTTATGGAAGAACAAGTACCGGATGTCTTCCAGATCATGGATCGTATTGCCGGGCGTGTACCTGCCGGCAGCAATGGGGTCATGTTCGCCCCTTGGATCTATGGCGAACGTGCCCCTGTGGATGACCGCTTTGTACGTGCAGCCCTCTTCAACCTTTCTCTGGAAAACTCACGTGAAGATATCATCCGTGCTGTGATGGAGGGTGTGGCTTTCAATACACGTTGGTTGCTGGCTCCTGTAGAGAAATTCCTTGGTCGCAAACTAAGCGTGTTGAATTATGTGGGTGGAGGCGCCAAGTCCAACATTTGGTGTCAGATACTTGCTGATGTGCTCAACCTGACCATCCGCCAGGTGCGTGACCCCATCCAGGCCAATGCACGTGGTGCGGCCTTCATCGCAGCTGTCGGATTGGGATATTTAAAATATGAGGATATCCCTGGCATGATCGAATACAATGCCAGCTATGCTCCTAATTCACAAAATAGGGATATCTACGATAAGATGTTCGATGTGTTTGTGAAGTTTTACAAGCAGAATAAGGCTTTATACAAGCGTTTGAATGGGTAAGGTTACGGGATCACTACTTCCGGGTAATCCGGTGAGGGTCCATTCAGGAGAGTGGTGGGGATGCCATAAAGGACCTGGTTGAAGAAAGCCAACGGATAATCACTTGTGATCTTTATAACCCGGTCTCCGCTAAGTGGTCCTTTAAGACCCATCTGTGCTGCAATGGGTGAAAGTATGGGCAGGTCACTGAAATCATAATGGGAAGTCCCAATTATTGACAGGACTTTGGCGTTGTCCGAATTTAGATACAGCTCATTGAACAAATCCCAATTCTTCTCACTGGGCCAGGTTTCACTGAACATGAAGAGGAAGGGCTGACGCAGACCCACTTCCAGGATCGTTTCCGAAACGGGTTTGAGATAAGCATCCAATCCCAGGCCAGCCTTGCAGCGCGGATCTCGGCCACAAAACTCCACAGTCGCGCCACCCCCGGTGGAGTGACCAAAGACACCCACTTTTTCCAGGTCCAGGATACCGGTCAGACCATGCTCGGGGTCATTTTCATTCATTGTTTGAAGTGTATCCAGCACAAAACCCAAGTCGCCTGCCCACTGGTTGGCAAGTTTATTCGCAATCGGGATGTACTGCTGGTCAGACATATTGCTTGGTAAAGCTTGTGGGTTGTTATATGCCAACTCGCCATCAGGGAATACGGTTAACACCGCTCCATAGGTATGGTCAATCGCAACCACCACGAACCCATTGCTTGCAAAATTAATGGCTTGATAGGTATTCTGAGCACGGAATCCATTCCAACCATGCGAGAACAACAGCACCGGATAAGCAGTCTGTGCATGGGATACAGGAGAGTTTAGAAAAGCGCCTGAATGCACATATTTCAAATGATCCAGAAAGAAAGTGGGAAGATCAAGAAAGCGGGAGATGGCTGGCCCAATTAAGTCAGCCCGATCCATCCACGGGGCAGCCTGGTCTTCCGGAAGCGGTTCAGCCGGATACCAGACCTGGATCATAATGCGGCGCGGGTCAGATGGATTTTCAGAATACAATTCCTTGCGGGCATTGTCTATTAACATCATGGAGAAAGTTCCCACCTGGTAAGGGCCCGAAGCTTTTGATAGTTGCGGAATGGGCAGCAGGATGGGCAGTTCGGTGGCACCCACAAACAATAACAGACCGATGCATAGCCCAACCAACCTGCGCCAGAGAGCACCGGCAGGTTTGCGGACAGGTTTGATTAGAGATGGCATCGAGAACAGGAATAGCACCGTCGAGAAGGTATAAATTGGGACCATCTGCCAACGGTATCCTTCGATAAATATTTGTAGAAGGGATACAACCAACGTTGCAGCAGGTAAAAGCTCCAACCAACGTGGTCGGTTGGGAATAACGTATCGAAGAATTGATAAGAGCAGGAAAAGGGCTGTCAGTATTTCAAGAGTTCTCACTGTTACCTCTCAAATAATATGGGGCAATTTCAAGCAATTTTACCCCTGATTCTACTTTAAGAACCTACCGTAATTGGCAACTGCTCAGTCTTTGTCGTTGCTGACAAACCCTAAGAGCCCCTAACAAAACCCTAAATTTTGGAAAGATAGGGGCATGACAAAACCTTTGGTAACAGACGAATTATGGCAAATCATCGAACCGCTACTTCCAGCAGAACCACCCACACCCAAGCCAAAGGGTGGACGACGCATTGACCAGGGTTTGCGCTTGGGAACGCATCGCTGGGTTGTTGAATGCACTCTTTCCTGGCTGACGATGTCGCCGTTTGCATGTCCGTTATGAGCGTCAAGGTGATACTCATCAAGCCTTTCTATCTATTGGTTGTGCCTTGATTTGCTGGAAGTTCGTTCAAAAGTTTTGTTAGGCGGTCTAAAGGTTTTCTGGAAGATAACAAACCAGTACTCATGCTTGTCAAGCACCTTTTCAGCAAAGAAAAATTTAGGTTCTTTCTTTAGAGTTGCCTGGGCAAATACCTAAACTTTAATAAAATTGCCTTATTTAACAAAGTTGCATGGAGGTTAAGTCCTCCATGCAACTCTCAGTCTAAGGTAAATTACAGGCTGATCTACCTGAACCTCAATCCATCATGCCATACCCCCGACAATCCATTTTCTTGCCAGAAGGATTCGTCACAAACGTCTGGTATTCCACCTCACTTATTTTATAGGCTTTCAAGTCTGTTTCATGCGCATCAAGCATTTTATGACCGTTGTAAACCGAAAGGTTATAAGCGCGCCAGTCGCTATCCATTCGCTCAGGAGCCAGGGCCGACATGCATGCCAGGGATGCACCTATCTGTTCATGGATATCCTTCGAGAGAGTAGTGTCATTGAACTCCTCAACCAAGGCAGGGATGGAATCAGCTGTCAACGAGGCCAGGTATGCCGCGTCCAGTTCCTGACCCTGAACCGCCCGCTCCACATTCTGACGAACGATAAAACCATCCACATTCAACAATGCCAGGCTGCCAGCAAAACCGATGCCAGCCAGAAGAACAGCCAGGGCAAATTTGCGTTCCTTGCGCAGAATCTCGAGTACGACCACCGCGGACAGGAGCAGTCCAAGCCAGATCATGAATACATGGGTATAGGTTCGCAGTTGCGAGAATCCATATGCAGTTTCATATAGAACCAGGCGCTGGAAAGCTGAAACCAGCATAATGCCCACCAGGACCACAACTGTAATACCCAATCCAGAGAAAATATTGCGTTGGGTGGAGTTTTCCCGGCGTGTGATCCCACTCAAACCCAGGAACAGCAACAAGCTGAATACAGCCACCATGATCAATTCACCAAAGCCTTTGCGGGCATATTCAGCATAGGTATATCCATCAATGTGTATGTTGGCCTGCCCACCAAAGAAATACTGAAATTGGATGACCACGAAAAGAGCAAATAAAATTGCCACACTTCCCAGGATAATGCTGGATTCAATAAAACCCAGGAAAGGTGAGACCAGCGGTTTTTCTTCTCCGATCAATTTTTCATTATGGCTGCTGATGGCTGCGTGCAAGAATACTCCTACCAGCAAATAAGCACCAATGAGAATGTAGATCACACGGAAAATATATTCCGGCAGCTTCTCCAGGCGGAATAGGGATACGAACGCGTCCAGGCGTTGGGCAAATACCAGGTCTGCGGATGACAGCAGGGCTGAAAAAACCACCAGGATGGGGATGGCGATCAGGATGCCACGTACCACGGGCCAGGCATTCTTTTTTCTTGGTTTTCCTACAGTTTCTTCCTGCTGTTGGCGTTTAACATTAAGGAGCATAAAAGGCTTGGTTAAAACACCCCCGGTCAGGCGCAAGTAAGCAGCCAGATAATCCGCTAAACCAAACGAACCCCAACGTCCACCGACAAAAGTAGTCACCAACAACCCCATTAAGAAAAGGGTTAAGGCATAAGCCAGGAACAGGCTGAGTGGTTCCTGCCGAACGAAGGTGATGACAGCAAAGAAAAAGATGGGGATCATCAGGAACTGTGAGCGGGCGGCAGGTTTAATGCCATCCATACGCAGTCCATAGAGACCCCCGGCCAGGCACAAAATAACGTATATGGCGAAGTTAATCCCAGGGGATTGTTTCCAGAAAAGAAAATCAAATAACCACCCCAACACCAGGGCTACGATCCAAAATCGATTCGAACGTTTTTGCATAACGTGCCTCCTCCAAATTTTCGTAAAGCATAGCCAGTCATCACTGCCGGAAACTATCAAAAAGTATCAGATCATCTCAAGTCTTTGTCAACAGGCAATGCTTGGTTATTCTACTTTATTCTGATACGTTGGACACAAAGTAAGGACTTAACCCAAAATTTGGATTGTTAAGCGATCAATTTTATTAATCACTCTAAATTTAATCGATTCGTCAGTTGGGAGTACAATATGGCTCGATAGTTTTTATTCCGGGACAAGTCCTGCCCGGTTACAGATAATGGCAGCCTGCCATTATTGTCTTGTCTGAAAGGGTTAATATGTCCTTCTTGACGGTATTGGTTGTTTTATTTAGTTTCATTATTGCTGGGTTAATTGGAATATTGATCGCCTTTGTGCTTATGCGCCCGGCAAGGCGCAAACTCTTCCGAAAAAATCCACCAGTCCGAATCAGCACGCTCGTTATCATAAGTCTGATCATATTTACTTTGATCTTTGGTGTAAGTACACATTATTGGGCAACTGCTTATTATCGGGTAGTGTCAAATAGATTTGAAGACGTTCTGCCAAATATTCAGGCAGGCTCAGTGATCATCCAACAAGGAGATAGCTGGAATAATAACAAACCAGCCATAATCAAGGAAATATGGTGGCAGCAAATGATGGTACCCAGGAACGACTCTCGCTGCTATGCTGGAGACCAGGTAATATGCAACCTGATTAAGGATGTCGGGCTATCTGGAGCATCCAACTGGAAATCCTACGTGGTCTACCTGGGGTTGGGGTTGGCAGGCGTTTTGTCTTTTATGTTTTATTCGATTTGGATCCTCAAACTAAACTTTGAGGTAGATTCCAAACCGGAGGAAAAAATACGGTCCAGGCCCAAATCCAAAGCCAGGCATATCTAACCGCCACATCAAGGTATTGACATCCAAATATTTTTATGTGATACTAAATTTGATCAGGCCAAGGTCTGCATAATACCGCCATCCTATGAAAGAGGAGGTGATGCCCATTATGGATAGAAGTAATAGACGAAGCGCTGCGGCATCCCTCCTCGCTCTGCGATAAAAGATGCCGTAGCGCGCACCGGAAGACCGTCCGAAAGGGCGGTCTTCCACTTTAAACGGGGTGAAAACAAATCCGGACGACCTCAGGGGATATGAAAAACAAAACGCCAGCCCTGTTCATTCTGGCTTTGTTCCGAGGTGGAACCGATCACCTCAAACCAGGTATTTCCTGGTTTAAACGGAAAGGGTGCGCCATTCTCGTACGCCAATGAGACCATCGAATCCTGTGTGGGGCGCTGCCAGCGAACCTTGTACATTTGCCCATCCCGAAACGCATAAGCCAACCCTGAGCCGACAAATGGGATCTCGATCTGTTCAGGCTCCCGCCGGTAAAATTGGTAAGGAACTTCAATGAAGACCACGTTGTCAGAAGCCACCGGATCATCGGTAAGCTTGTCAGTAAGAGGGGCGTAAGCTTCATTTTTCCCCCCATTGGCATCTTCAACCGTATCTGAAGATCGCAGATACCTGCCGAAAGATGCATCGTAATCCCACTTGTTATAGATGGAAATGGAAAAACGAACCGAGACATGCTCCGCAGGTTGACCGTTTGCAGGGGGTTCGATCTGGAAGAACATCCCATCTAGATCCTGCCTGCCATTTTCAATTCCCTTATCACTAATATATTTACTCAGGGCACTGGTATCCACCATCAGATGATTGTAGCCATTTGGGTCATATCGAAACATTGGGGTCCAGTTTGATTCCAGGACCAGTCTGTCTGCAAAATCAGCTTCAAACAGACGGTTTAACACCAGGATGTCAGCAGACCCAAAAGCAAATACAGCCTTGTATGCCTGGATGATGTTTTCATCGAAAAAGCGTGCCGAACGGATGGGTCCCACCTGGGAGGCATCCTGACCCAAATAAATAGCGATAAACCGGGTTGTGCCATATTCGGTGTAGTATTCATACACATGATCTGCAAGGGTTAATCCCCATTGCGGACGGACATAGCGCGGCAGGTTGGAAATCTTGATCATCAATGGACGACGATCCAGAAGAGATGGGTCGCGAACAACCAACCCCGTCAATGGATCCACGTTCTGCGGAAAATTATCTGGACCCAATCCCTCGGATGGATAAGCCAGGGTGGCAATTGGTTCCAGAGTGGTGGTGGGAGTCGGAGCTAAGGCAGTCGGTGCGATTGTTGAGGTGGGATCAAGCTCCTCTGTAGGTGTGGCCGCCGCGACACCTGGCCCACACGAGGTTAAAAAGAAAAGGAACATGACTATGCTAAAGTAAATTTTCTTCATATTAAAAATTATTCTCCTGTGTTAAGAAGCAATCATACTCCAATTATTCCAGTTCTGAAAAGAATGCGCTTGCCCAAGCAGGGTAACAATCTAGGTGTTTCAGGTTGATTATCTAATTCCAATCATACAAGGACCCCGGTTGCATTTATATTCATGCTTGCTTTTCAAAGTGGAAATACCTATAATTGAACCATTATGCAACCACCCACAATAACCCGCTTTGCTGTTGCATCAAAGGCATTGGTAATACTGACTGCTGTTCTGGTTTTTATTGGCTGGATGATGACAACACCCCCGGGCTTTTTTGAAAAAGCAGATGCAATCGGTTACGCTGTCTGCCACCGTATCCCCGAGAGATCTTTTCATATTGGAGATTATCAACTGCCCCTGTGCGCACGTTGTAGCGGTATGTACTTGGGCGCAATGATTGGCCTCGTATTTCAAGCCATAATCTCAAAGCG
Organism: Chloroflexi bacterium GWB2_49_20; assembly: GCA_001796335.1. Taxonomy (GTDB): domain Bacteria; phylum Chloroflexota; class Anaerolineae; order Anaerolineales; family Villigracilaceae; genus UBA12087. Next base: position 120,690 of record MGMF01000001.1, read on the forward strand.
CCGCTCCGGCATGCCTCCCTGGCGGGTGATCATTCCCCTGGCGCTGCTCGTGCTCGCTTTTGGTGTGGATGGCAGCAATTCCTATCTATACCTTATCAAAGAAACCTATCCGGGGGCACTTGCGAATATTCCCAACTTGTATACCCCCAACAATGTTTTTCGACTGCTGACTGGCAGTGGTATGGGACTGGTCATTTCTGCTGCCATGTTCCCGGCTTTCAATCAGACTGTATGGAGAGTTCAGGATCCCAAGCCAGCCCTGACTGGCATCAAGAGCTTATCGCTTCTGCTGGCAATAACCCTGTTATTCGACCTGTTGGTGCTGACTGAAAATGCCTTTGTCCTTTACCCTCTGGCTCTCATCAGCGCCGCGGGGGTTCTCGTGCTGCTGACCATGATCTATGGCATTTTATGGCTGATACTCTTTCGCCAGGAGAATATGTTTGACTGGTTGTCCCAGATCTGGCAGGCGCTCCTGGCCGGGTTAACGATTGGGATCCTTCAAATTGCCCTGATCGATGCGCTGCGCTTCTGGTTGACCGGTACCTGGGGAGGTTTCCCCCTGGGTTAAAGGAATTCGCATGGATATATTATCCGGTATATTATCTGCTTTTGGGCTTTCAGCCAGCGCTGGTTTAAACGCCTACATTCCTCTCCTGGTGATAGGAGTTACCGCGCATTACACCGATCTTATCAAGTTGAACTCACCATGGGATACACTGGCAAACCCATGGATCTTGATCCTGCTGGGAGTGTTGGTTATCATTGAAATGGTGGCTGACAAGATCCCTGCTGTCAATCACATCAATGACATCATCCAATCTGTCGTTCGACCGGTTGCCGGTGCCATTGTCTTTGCTGCCAGCGCCAGAGTCGTAAGCGACATCCACCCTATAGTGGCCATGGCTTGTGGTTTGCTGATCGCCGGCAGCGTGCACATTGTAAAAGCAGCCGCGATCCGTCCTGCTGTAACTGTTACTACAGGAGGCACAGCCAATGTGCCGGTCAGTATTGCCGAAGACATCCTGGCCACATTCACATCCCTCCTTTCGGTCTTAATCCCGATCCTGGTAGGTGTATTTATTTGCATTGTGGCAGCCGTGATCATCTGGTGGTTCATAAGTCGCACCAATAAACATAAATTGGTGTAGAATAATTCAAAATTATTTATTAGTATTTCTCGCCACACTCGGAGGTCAGTATGTCGAATTATCCCGGATCAGTTCCACCCAATGTAATTATCGCCAATAACGGGGAAAATGAGTTCGTGCGCGAAGCAAGTCTTCCTTTATACCAGGCCAGGGGCTGGCTGAAATTTGTTGGGATCATGCTGATCCTGGGAGGTATCCCCAGTGCGCTTGCCCTGGTCGGCATCATCCCCATCTGGCAGGGTGTCTTACTCATGCAGGCTGCATCCTCCATCGAAACAGCCGCAAACACTGGTCAGAAATATGCCTTTAATTCTGCCATGAGCAATATCAAGACCTTCTTTGTGGTAAATGGCATTTTATTTCTGATCGGCATTATTATTGCTCTGCTCATGATCTGCCTGTCGATTGTCCTGCCTTTGGTGGGTATCTCTCTGATTTCTATCTTTGATCCCTCCACCTTTAAATAGATCATTTGGTTTTTTAGACACGCCCTTTCTAAATAGCGCATCTTTAACCCTATAGTTTTTATTCAATTTTCGATCGAAAAGGAGAAAATCATGTCTGAAGAATTCAACCCCATGCCCGAAGCCCCGGTGGAAAAGAAAAGTAAAAAGACCATGATCATAATCATCGCGGTGGCAGTAATTGTTCTTTGCTGCTGCTGTGTTACCTTAATTGCGTTTTATAACTATGGCGATTCGATCCTTCAAGCTTTGAATTTGTAATTTAAAGCAGGTTTTATACTTTTTTAAAAAGTAGACTCTGGTCGATACTGGAGTCTACTTGAATAATTAAACCCTCAAAACGAATTTTAGAATTAATAATTCTTAAGAAACCTTATCGTCCAATTGGAAGCCATCGTCATGGCCCGATAGAGGTGGGTGGGGTTTTTGTTCACGCGAACAGTTTTGTTGTTATTTTTCCAACCAAGAGATCGCTCATAAAAATAGTTTTTAAAGATGGACCAAAAGAACAATCGGACTATTATTCTTACCGTTGCAGCTCTGGTTTATTGCTGCTGTTTGTGTTTGGGTTTTCTAGGCTTGGCAATTGCCTTTGCAGACCCCATAATTCAAGCTTTAAATTTACAATAAAAAAATTCCTGTACTTGTGCCAATCCTGCCAGGGCCTGTGCTTGGGTGTCATTATCCAACTTAAGCGCATAAAACTCATCCTCATCCAAAACTTGCTGGGTGCCATCGGGTGTCACCCACAGGTCAAGCGCCAAGTCTTCATAAAACAATCCCGATTTTCCTTTTAATTCTGCTGGGCGTCCAATATTGCAGTACCAACCCTTGATGTGCCCATCTTCCCGGTCATGGATCTCAAACATGTTATACCAGCGGTCCGTATAGAATGTCTCAATAAACCGATCATTGGTTTTAAACACAATACCCTGGAAAGGTGTATCTTCCCGGTTAAAGTAAGAAATAACCACAATAATGCTTCCCTCACGGCTTGACACCTGGCCTTGATATTGCCAGATCACCTTTCCATGCGCATCGCATTTGTAAATAGTTAATTCATTCATCCCAGGCATTGTACCGCATGGTCAGGCAGGTTTAGCCTCAGCCTCTCACCCACCACGGGGGCATAAGAAAGAAAAAAATATAGATCCTCCTGGATGGTTACCCGGTATCCATCCTTGTAAAAATGAACATCCTGCACAATCCCCTCCAGGTGGTTATCGCTGGCAGAGGTCGGATCAATTTCCGGACGGATCAATAAAGATACAGTCTCGCCGGGGTGATGACTGTGCTGGCAGATAAGTGGGCGAAAACTCCCGAAAGAGGTCTGCACTTGTCCGTCCGGAAGAAATTGACCTGACAGAACGTTTCCCAATCCTAGAAAACGTACCACCCAGGCTGAACCGGGCTGATTCCATAGCTCTGCCGGGCTGCCTGAACAACAAATCTGACCATCATGCAATAACAAGATGCGATCCGCGAGTGCAAAAGCTTCCTCCTGGTCATGGGTTACATAAATGACAGGAACCCGGCTTTTTCGCAGGATACGACGTAATTCTTCCAGCAGGCTCTCGCGCAGGCTGCGATCCAGGGCGCCCAGGGGTTCATCAAACATCAGCAAACGCGGCCGGGGAGCCAGGACACGCGCAAGGGCAACCCTCTGCTGTTCACCCCCCGAAAGTTCCGTCACACGACGGCTGGTAAACCCGAGTAGATCCACCTGTTCCAATAATTCGTTTACTCGCAAATTTATTTCCGCCTGAGGTAAATGCTGCATTTTCAAACCAAAAGCCACATTCCCGCCCACATTCAGAAATGGAAAGAGGGCATAATCCTGGAACATCAATCCGAAATTTCGAATATGCGCGGGGACAAGAGCCAGGTCTTCCCCGGCCCACAACACCTGGCCTGACTCAGGTGGTTCCAAGCCTGCCACAATGCGAAGCAACGTTGATTTGCCGCTGCCAGATGCACCCAGCAGGCAAACAATTTCTGATTCCCCCACCGAAAATGAGATCCCATTCAGCAAAGGCGCATCCTGATAAGATTTGTGAATGTCTATAAGTTCCAGCATGAAATGCTCCTATCCTTAAAAACTTCCGCTGCCGGGCAGGCGCATCCGTTCGATCAACAATATGGCCAGTGTGGCAACCAACATAAGCAAACTTGCCATGGCCATGGCCTGACCATAGTTCAATCCGCCAGGCTGGGAGAGGAAACGATAAATGGCCAGGGGCAAAGTCGGGCTCTCCGGCCGGGCCAATATGGAAGTGGCGCCAAATTCCCCGAGCGAAACTGTGAAAGCGAAAGTCCCCGCGGCCAGGGTTGCGCGCCCAACCAGCGGCCAATTAACTGCAAACCATGCCCGCAGCGGAGGGGCACCCAGCACAGCTGCCGCCTTTCGGTAGTCGTCCGGGATGGCAGCCAGGGCTGGCTGCAAGCTGCGGATGACGAATGGCAGGGCAATGGTGCTGTGCGCCAGTGGCACCAGCCATGAGGATGTCAGAAAATTAAGTGGCGACTGGTTGAATGAAATGATATAACCCAGACCCAGGGTGACAGCAGAAGCCCCCAGAGGTAACATGAGAAATGGATCCAGGGCACGTTCAACGCGCCCTGGTCGTACCAGCGCCGAAGCTACCGGAAAGCCAAGTGCCAGTGAGATCAAGACGGTCATGCCAGCATAACTGAGCGAGTTGACTAAAGCTTGAATGGGAGGCACATAAAAAAGCGATCCGCTCCTGTTGATAAATAATTCCCGGTAATAATCCAGGGTTAAATGGGCTGTAAAGACGGTGCGCTGCCCCATGGCTGGGTCGAGGCTGGCAAACGAACGCAGGGGCAGGGCCGCCATTGGCAAAATGAACAGGCTTATTAGCAGAATGAGCATGCCTGATACGAATATGCGTGCCGGCCAGGTGTTCACTTTTCGCATGGGATTCATGAATGGAGTGCTGGGCACATTTACCCTGCCCACCACCCGGCTGTATAGCACGGAAAAAACCAGCGTACACAGCAATTGGAGGATGGATAACAGAGCAGCCACAGGTAAATTGAGCATCTGCATGCTTTGAATAAATATCTCCACCTCCAGGGTGGCAAAATGCGGGCCGCCCAGCAGCAGGATCACCCCAAAACTGGTGAAATCAAATAGAAATACCAGCAAACCAGCTGCCAGAATTGCCGGACGCAATAAAGGGAGACTCACTTTCCAAAATACTTCCCCCGGCTTTGAACCCAGCATTCGGGCTGCCTGACCCAAGCGTGGATCCAGCCGCATCCAGGCATTGCCCACCAGCCTCAAAACGATCGTGGTGTTGTAGAAAACGTGTGCCAAAAGGATGGCGCTCATCGTGTTCACAAAAAGGATCGGTGCAGTTTCCAGGTGAAAAAGGTTCATCAGAACTACATTGACCCAGCCGCGTGAACCCAGCAGGGCATTGAAACCGGCCGCCACTACCACGGTTGGCAACATGAATGGTACTGCTGTGAGCGCTTTTACCAACTTTTTTCCAGCGAAGTCATAGTGGGCAAATAGATATGCCCCCGGCAGCCCTACCAGCAAGGTCAGGAGAGTGGAGAGAATTGCCTGGTAAAAAGTAAACCAGAGTGTTGTGCCAGCCAGCCGGGCAACCTGATCCCAATTTCCCTCCAGTCCACTCCAATCCAATCCCAGCCACAATATACGCAGCAAGGGATAAAAAAAGAAGACCACTAGGAAAATTGAGGCACCCAGCCAGGGTAGAAAACGACGCATGCGCAATAACCGTCCGGAAAGTTAGTGCAGGACCACATCTGTCCAGGCGGCTATCCAGTCATCGCGATGGCTGGCTATGTCACTGGGGGTAAGGTTGGCAGGTTGCTCTGACACTTGTGCGTACTGGACGAATTCGGGAGGCAATTTTGCCTGTGGATTGACCGGGTATACAAACATCTGCAAAGGCATATCCTGTTGGAATTGAACTCCCAACATAAAATCCACGAATTTCTCTGCCAATTGGCGTTGTTGTGTGCCTTTTAAAATTCCAACAAACTCGATCTGTCGAAAACAATTACCCGGTCCGGTGAGCGAACCGGTTGGCGCCTCAGTCAATTTTGTCTCGGCATAGATCACCTCGGCGGCAGGGCTGCTGGCGTAAGAAACCACCAATGGCTGGGATCCATGCCCGGAGGATGCCGAAAAATTTGTGTAGTAGGCGGTTGACCAATCGCCCACAACCACCAGCCCATTTGAGCTTAACCCTTGCCAATAATCCAGATAATTCTCTTTTCCAAAATGAGCAATGGTTGCCAACAAGAAAGCCAGCCCGGGTGAGGACGTAGCCGGATTTTCCATAACAAGTAACCCCTTGTAATCGGGTTTGAGCAGGTCTTCGAGGGTTTGTGGTACTGGCAGGTTATGTTCGAAAAAATAGGCCTTGTCAAAATTAATACATACATCCCCATAATCTACTGGAAGCAAGTTGTTACCCTGGTCAAGTTGAAACTCGGCAGGGATGGTTTTCAAATCGGATGAGTTATATGGCTCAAATATATCTGCTGCCAGGGCACGTGACAGAAAGGTGTTGTCCACACCATAGAACACATCCGCCAGCGGGGCATCCTTGGATAGAATGGCCTTGTTCAAAGCCGCCCCGGCATCACCGCTTTTTAGAAAAACTAATTTCACATTGTTGGCTTGTTCAAAGGTGGAAACAAGGTCTGCGCTCACTTCAAACGAATCATGTGTCATGACAGTCAGGCTGTCAGAATGGGATGCTGGTTGAACTCCGCTGCAGGCGGCAACCAACGAGGCAATAAGTAAGGTGATAAGGTAAAGTCGTTTCATAATTTATCTCCAGTTTTTTGGCGGGATGACAACAATATCATTCTGATCACACGGTTCATCAGGAATGGTTCCTGCATATTTATTCAAGATATCCCTGGCGGAGATCTTCGGCGATGGATGCACAACAGCAATCCCGAACCGATACGAATAACGGCCTCGGCAACCTGCATTTCGTTACTGATCGTGCGGGTTTCATAGGACTCCAGGCGATCGTCACTCAAAGGCCAGCGCAGACCGGATGTGGTCACCTGCTCAACAGGTCCTCCCCAGGCAACCAGCGAGATGATATCTCCTGCATGGCCTGATATATGAGTCTCCCCCCGCACAAATAAAACCTGTTCCATGCCATCATCCAATCTCACATCCAGGTTCAGGAGATCTGGGCGGGTCAACAAGCTGAGATTGCTAAGGGTCATATCCAACCGCCCTCCCAGGGCTGCCACGATCAAAAAACTGCGATGACCTTCCTCCAGGGCGGAATTGATGGTCAGCTCGAGGTCGGTCAGGGCCTTATCCTGCGGGTGTTGCACCATCCGGACACCGTCAGCCCTCAGTTTTTGCAAATCTTCTTCTGGCAGTGAATCCAGGTCACCCACTACCAATGCAGGCAGCAAACCCATCCTTAGAATATGGCTGGCTCCGGCATCGGCAGCATAAAGCACATCCTCAGGTTGCAACAGACGCCTGGCGGCAACCGGGTCTGAAAGAAAACCATTGGCAAAGATCACAACTCGGGCTTTAGGCATAAAAAAAACCATCCTTGCCGTGGAGGGTGGTTCATAAGTGCAGCCTATTTTGCCTCCGCCGGCATTATCCGGATCAGGTCATACGGGTCGAAAGCCGGTTGCTTTCCTCTCAGCCTGTTCGCAGGCTCCCCGTTCAATTGTAGTTTTAGTATATATGTGTTTTAAGTCTCTTTCAATAATTCGGGGGAAGGTTGGGGTGTGAAAGCGAGCTTCGCTCGCTTTCACACCCCAACACTTACCTTTTTTTAAATGTTACTATTTTAGTATATACAAGTCAAATCAGGATGTCAAGCAGAATTTGGATTCAAGTTCGCATAACAGTAACCCCACCTTTAAACCTCAAACCCCGCTGCAGATCGGCCCTGATCTGTGCGGGGTTTGCTAGGGGAGAATGTCTAATCTCTATTATATTCATTTAGATAAGAATATCCTGAATGAGACTTAAGAAACAGATTAGAGAATATTCTCACACATGAAACTGTTATTTGAGATGCTCAGCCACCAGCTCGGCAACATCCTTGACTTGGATCGAGCCACCATCCGCTTTGGAGGCATCATTCAGCATGGTCAGGCAGAAGGGACAACCAACCGCTACGGTTCCAGCACCTGTGGCTTTAGCCTCAGCAAAACGCGCCAGGTTGACATTTTCGGTGCCATGTTCTTCTTCCTTCCACATCTGGGCGCCACCAGCACCACAGCAGAAGGATTTATCCGCATGGCGCGGCATCTCCACTAATTCAACTCCGGCAGTTTTCAGGTCATCACGCGGGGCAGCAAAGATATGGTTGTGACGTCCGAGGTAGCAGGGATCATGGAAGGTTACTTTTATCAACTCGCCTTCAGTCTGCATGTGCAGCTTGCCAGCGCCTGCCAGTTCATTGATCAATTGGGTATGATGGATGACCTGGTAATTACCACCAAACGCCGGGTATTCATTCTTTAAGGTATGCAGGCAGTGTGGGCAGGTGGTCACGATCCGGCGCGGAGCCACTTCATTGAGAAGCTCCACATTGGCTGTCGCCAATTCATTGAACAGGAATTCATTCCCTGCGCGACGGGCTGAGTCACCGGTGCATTGTTCATTCTGACCCAACACGGAATAATTGACCCCGGCAGCTTCGAGTATTTTTGCAAATGCCTGGGCAGTTTTCTGCGCTCGAGCGTCGGTGGCAGGGGCACAACCCACCCACCACAGGATCTCCGGCTCGGGATTCTGTTCAATAGTCGGCACATTCAACCCTTCAGCCCAGCGCATGCGCTCCGTCGGGGAGATGTTCCACGGGTTGACCGTGCGTTCCATACCGCGGAAAGCGGTTTCAAGCTGCTTGGGGAAAGTATTCTCCATCAACACCAGCGAGCGGCGAATGTCAAGAATATCGCGCATAGGCTCGTTGCCAACCGGGCAGATATCCACACACGCTCCGCAGGAGGTGCACGCCCAAACAGCCTCATCCGGGATCAAGTCCCGCAGGGGGATTTCCGGCAGCATCCCGGAGCTGACATGGTTTAATGCATAGCGTTTGTTGATCTCCAGCGCAGCCGGGGACAGTATTTTTCCAGTGGTATAGGCAGGGCAAACCTGTTGACAGCGGTAGCACATGATGCAGGCATACGCATCCATGATCTGCTCCCAGCCCAGGTCTGATAATTTGGAGGCTCCAAATTGCTCAACTCTCTCATCATCAAAATTCAATTTGCTCAATTCACCAATGGAACGCCGCTCAGGCTTAAGTAGAAAGTTGATGGGAGCAAAGAATAGATGAACGTGCTTGGAATACGGAAAATACGGAATAAAAGCCAGGATCAAACCCAAAGCCAGCCAGAAGGCGACATGTTCGCCCACCACCAGGGCAGATTGACTCCACCCATTCCACAAGGATGCCAGTGCTGAGGCAAAAGGTTGCCAGGCATCTGCCTGAGCCTGTGAGGCAATGCTGAACGACTCGCCTGCAAAGCGTGACCCAACATGCAACAGGATGAAAATTCCGACAATCGCAGAGTCGCGCCGGATGCCGGTACGCGCCTGCGGATTAAGCAGGGTGGTATCACGAGCAGTAAGCAGAGCGGGATTAAAAACAAAGCGGCGGATGAGAAAATACAGCATCCCCAACAGTACACTCACCGTAAGCACGTCTGCCAGTAGGCGGTATATATTGCCAGCCATGCCGGGTATCTCGAAACCCGGTATATACCCGCGCAACACATCCACCACGTTCACCAGAAGGTAAAAACCAAACCCCCAGCCAACCAAGGCATGAAAAATACTCGTCAACAAACGGAAGCGAAATACAGGTTGAAAAGTTCCAACCTTTAACAATACTTTTACAAGCCGCCGGGGGATGATTTTCCAATCTGGTTTCCCCTGCCCGCCCGAGATCAATCCAACCAACCGTTTCACTGCAAACCATGCAAGGACCAATGTCGCAGCAACTGCACAGGCGAATAAGATCTTTTCTACCAATTGAAGCATGACACCTCACAAACAACAAACTCAATAGATTCGGCGGTCTCAAAAAAGAACTTGCCTGCCTGGAACACGCCGGTATGTTAACGGGGGAAGTTTACCACAAGCAGAAAATGGATGCAATAATACAAGCGGAGACGAAAAAATGTCTCCGCTTGTATTGTTGAAATTGTGCTTGAGCTGTTTACTTCACAGTCACCCGGATTGAAAAGGTTTGCAATGGTTCTACACTGGTTTCCCAAGGGCGATGATGGCTACAATTACTCTGCTTAATTTAATATGCATTTTAGCCTCCAGATCATGAACGCTTACATATACATGATGCTGAAAATATTAAATTGTTTCAAAATAAACGATCAGGTCATCGGCTGATATCGCTGACATAATCCTTGGCACCCTTGCAAACCGGTGTCAGGTGCGCAGACACGTGCAACCAATCCACCGGCTCGCCTGCCTTTCTGGTATCCTGCAAAGCCAGGATCAGGCAGCCTGAACCGGCATTGTAATTTACCAGGGTGAAGCGCCAGAGGTCATCATAGTCGCTGACCAGCCCGGGTGCGGCTTTAAAGGTATTCTGTACGATGTGCCCGGTTTGCTCACAATTTGCCTGAAGTGTTTCCGCAAAAGTGCGTACGGAGGAATTGGCTTGCTCCAGATCCAGGCCATACGGACAGTCACCGCAAAAAGCATTCACACTGCGCACCAGTGCACTTTGCAGGAGTTCCTGGAATGCAGGTTTTAATAGTGCATAAGGTTTTTGGCAAACCGAGACGTCCAAAACCAGTGGGCAGTATTGACTGTAAAAGGATGCATTCCATAACAGGGTGGTATCGGCACCATTGAGGGTTAATTGTCCCAGACCCGCTTCAGGTCCTTCTGTCCCTATCCCCGGCCAGAACTGACTCTCCCGGCTGAACAAGTTCTTAAGCAATTGAGCCGGGATTCCCGATTCACCTGCTACTGTATAGATCTGTTCGTCAAAACGGTTTTGCCACTGCTCAACCTGTGGTTGGGCAGCTTCCAACCCGCATATACTGGCTTGCCCACTCACCAGAAACCCTGAATCGGGGCAGTTGCTGACATCCACCAATCCCTGGATGATCAGGTTGCGCGCCAGGTAAGAGTAGGGAATATCGGAGGCGAGACCGTTTGCATCCACAGGCGTGGTTAACCAGGCCGGTACTCCATAGATGGGTGGAAAGGATTCCCAGGTTTGTGAGCAACTGGCAGTTGGAGAACCTGTCCACTGACTGCTGAGGACATCCACATACCAGGTGCGCTCACCTGGAAGAGTATCATCCAGGATGACCACACGTATCTTGGCATGAAATGGCTCGCTGCTGTCGCCATAGCTGGAATATGCCCAAAAATCCAACTCAATGCCATCCTCATCATTTGTATCCGAGAGTGGCAGTTCGCATTCAGCCTTGCAGATAAATGGTTCCCCATTCAACATACCCTCAATTTTTAGGATATTCTCATTTGGGAGTGGTTCTTCAGCTGTTATCACCAATAGTGGCGGTTGAATACATACATTGGTATATGAAACCAAGTCACAACCTTTAAGTGTAAGCCAGATCTGAACAGCAGGAAGCGAAACTCCAACCGTGCGACTGGCGGGAGCAGAATCTACAAAATGCAGGTAATAGCCTTCACAATAACTGAATGATTCACAAGGTTTTGTAAAAGCCCAGGATTGATACAATTCTTCCCCGCAGGACTTATAAATTTCGTTATATGTTGGCGACCCCTCGTGGTCTACAAATAACTCGCAGGCCACGCTGTTGTCCTCCCAATTGGTCAGCCACCAATCGTATGAGGTGTAATCCACAGTCACCAGCGCAGCCCGATCCGGACCAGGTGGTTGGTCCTGTTTTGCGGAGGCGTGCAGATTTGCAAAGGCGGATGCAACCATCGCCATGGCCAAACCCAGCCATAAGAACCTAACTCTCCACCGTCCCAATCGGTGCCCTCCTGGATACCAATAAAAAAGTCCGCTATATTATAATGGACTCTGACTGAAAAGAAAGGGAAAACTCAGGATTTATTATCTATTTCCAGGTCTTCGAGAATGTGCATATCGCGCCGCAGGTTGGACCAACGCACGACCAGGCTGACGATATAAAAAGTGAATACAAGGAAAAAGACAGCATAACCGGCGATCATATAATTGGTTGTTTCGGGGGAGATGGACATGTTTTGCTCCTATTCCATGACTTTCAGTTTGAGTTCTTCGGTTTTATTTGCCAGGTTGCCCAGGCGGATGCGATGCCAGAACAGGTCGGCAAATATGATCGTAAAAGTAAAGAGTGAGAAGAAGAAGGCCACTTCCATATCGGGTGACATATTAAAACCACCCTGAGCCTGTGCACTCTGGCTGCCAATCACCACTGGATGAATGGTACGGAATAATCGAATGGCCATAAAAGTTATTGGGACGCTGACAGCGCCCACCAGGGTGTAAACTGCGCTAAATCGGGCGCGCCGATTGGGGTCTTCAATGCCGTTGCGCAGCATGAAATATGCCAGGTAGATCATTTCGGTAATGGCAGCCGTGGTCAGACGTGGTTCCCAGGTCCACCAGGTATTCCAGGCTGGTCGAGCCCAGATGGAACCCAACAAAATGGCGATCAGGAAAAATACCAGGCTGATCTCCACTGCAGCCACTTCAACAATATCCCATTTGGGGTTGCCAGACCGCAGGTAAGCGATGCCAGCCACGCCTGCCGAAATAAATCCGAGCATACCCACCCAGGCATTGGCAACATGAAAATAGAAAACCTTTTGGACATTGCCCATCGTGGCTTCCATCGGAGCATAACTGAGCGCCAGGTAAGCCGCCACGGCCAAAAATACCAGGGATAAGATATCTAAAACAAGTAAAATAACGGGTTTTTTATTCATTAGTTAATCTCCTGCGTTTCTTCTCAAAAATCCGCTCCCGGTTTTATTGAGGTGATACTAATTATTAATAGTCTGACTTATTCCTCAACTACGTAATCAAATACCATGAATGCAATGGCAATAAAAATGACATCATACACCAAAAGCAGGTTGATCCAATAGCGCAACTCGGATATATCCATTCCCTGCAGATAGCCTCCGCTGGCTTCCACCGCGGCCACAACCACCGGGATAATCACCGGAAAGAGCAGAATGGGAAGCATCACATCACGCGTACGCGTCTGAACTGCCATGGCAGACAATAATGTGCCAATGGCAATATACCCCACTGAACCGAGCAGGATGACCAGAAGCAGGCCGGGGTTGAAAAGATTTACATTATAAAGCAGGCTGTAAAGCGGTAGAACGATGGCTTCCACAATAAACATGAATGCCAGATTGCTGAGTAGCTTGCCAAAATATATGCTGGAGCGGTCAACCGGAGCCAACAGTAATCCATCCAGGCAGCCACGATCTTTTTCGACTGCCATTGAGCGATTTAAACCCAGTGTTCCGGCAAAGGTGAATGTCACCCATAAGATGCCGGATGTAGCGGTTATGCGTGTTTTTGCATCCAGTTTGAGTGCAAAATTAAAGATCAGGATCACCAGCATGCCAAAAACCAGCATGGCGGAGAGCAATTCGCGCGAGCGCAATTCGGCAGCCAGGTCTTTCCACGCAATGGCAAATACCGCTTTGATGAAATTGCTGGACTTTGCGACAGGAGCTTGTTTTTCAGCCATTTTCACCTGCCAGTGCCTTTTTATAGAACGTGAGGATATTACCCGACTTTAATTCCGATTTTTTGGAGGTGGCGGAGATAATGCCTTTTGAAAGCACATCATAACGGGTTGCCAGGTCTTCGACACGCGCCAGGTCGTGGGAGGTCATCACCACTGTCCGGCCTCGCGCAGCCACATCCCGCAGTACTTTGTCCAGCATGTCACAGGCATCCTGATCCAGGCCGGTATGTGGTTCATCGAACAGCATCACTTCAGGGTCATGCAATACTGCCCGGCCAATCGCCAGGCGTTGCTGCATGCCGCGCGAGAATGTCCGCACCAGATCGCGGCGGCGCGAAGTCAATCCCACCAGGTCCAGCACTTCTCCAATCCGTTGGTTGAGGACGTTGACATTGTACATTTGGCCAAAAAAACGCAGGTTTTCTTCAGCGGTCAGGTCGCCGTACAATAAAGGCATGTGAGAGACCACTCCCAATTTCTGGCGAACCTGGGCAGCCTGGTGCGGCAGGCCAAAACCTGCCACCCGAATTTCACCCAGCGAGGGGCGTGACAGGGTAGCTAAAATACGCAGGAAGGTTGTCTTTCCTGCCCCATTCGGTCCAAGCAGTGCCACAAACTCACCCTGCTCAACTTGGAAATCCAGGCCGCGCAGGACTGTTTTCAGCCCAAAGCGCTTCACCAATTTTCGAACTTCTATCATCAATACTCTTTCTGTATCCGTGCAGATCAATTTCTGATCATTAAATGGATACTGATCCAGGTCTAGAGTAATTCTTTCAGGCGTGCTTTCAAATCAGCCCTTCGCTTTTGGTAGGTTTCTTCAGAAAGCGCACCTGCCTTATATTGATCATCAAGAGATGCAATTGCGTCCATCAGGAGATCCGCATCATTTCCCAGCGCATCAGTTTCATCATCATCCAGTTTATCATCCAAATCAACCTTCCGGGAAGGACCCCGCAGGAAGAAGAACACACCCGCCAGGATCAGTACGCTGCCAAAAATACCCAGGCCAATCACCAGGCTGGTTTGTGATGTAACAGATGTTGAACCTGTAGAAGAATCCGTTTTGGGTGTTCCCGAAATAGTCAGGGTTAATGAGTCGCCAACTGCCAGGTTCTCCGCGGTGAACATAGTATATGGTTGTCCCTGGACATCCCGGGAACCTCCATCTGCCAACTGATCACTGCTGACCTTGATGCCATCTGGAGCCATGACAATCACCGATCCAACCGATACATTGAGTGACTGGTTGATCTCAAGTTTCTTGCCATAAGGCAGGTCAAATGCATACATTAGTTGATATGAGCTGGCTCCTGGCAAAATGCTGGTGGGATCTCCAAAACCATCCTTAGTGGAAATGAACGGGTTGCCAATCTCACCAGTTTCAAATTGCAAATTGCTGGCACCCTCCGGAAGAATGTAAGTCAGGATTGATTGGTCTGGTCCAGCCGCCACAACCGCCTTGTTACTTGTGTTGGAAAGGATATAGATCTCGATCACCTGGACTTGCCCACTGTTGGAGAAATCAAAGAAAATATGCAAACGGTCTGCAGAAATGGAACTGGGATCCGTAGTCGTGTCAAAAACTGTAAGAGGCAATTCAAAAACAGTTGTTGTACCATCATATACAGCTACATCCGAGTTATAAGGAGTCCCTTCGACATCAGTTGAGATTACGAAAGCCATACCGGATTCCAACGGGACACCAGTAAACTCATAAGAGCCATCTGGATTAACCGGGGTAATCAGGTTGACGATCTCGTTCATATTGACATAGCCATGCAGCACAATACTGAGATCCTTTGGAACATTCCCGCCTGAACCATTGGTGATCTGCCCTGATACTGAAGCAAACAGACCTTCGGGTGTCACTGTAAATTCAGGGGTTGCGGTGACCTCAGGAGTCATATCCACAGGCATGGAAGTGGTATCTTGGGTAGGGTTTTCTGTGGGAGAAAAAGTGGTAAGCGTTTCAACTGTTGGTGAAGGCATCTGGGCAACCAGTACACTATTATCATAAGTTAATGTGCGCAGGTATGCCGTTATCGCCCAGATCTCGGCATCACTTAATTGGGAATTAAACGCTTCCATTTTTGGAGACAATCCGTTGGAGATCACTTGGTACATACCCAGGCCAGTGACCTGGGACATGAAAGCTGGATTGGAAAAATCGACCGGGGAACCTGTTGTTTGTCCTTTGCTTCCATCTCCATTTGGACCATGGCATGTGGCACACAGGTTCGCATAAAGCACCGCGCCCTGCTCCACCTGGCTGGAAATATTGCTCAAAGTGTATACATAGGAGAGCACATCCCAGCGTTCAGCATCAGACAGGCTTGTAAAGGGCGGCATATAGCGATCCATTTGGCCTTGTGTGATGATCGTATACCATTTGGCCGGATTGGACTGGCTGGCAATATCGCGCAAACCGATAGCAGAGATTGGCACTGACAGACTGCCTGCCTGTGGCCCGTTGCCCAATCCATCCGTGCCATGGCAGGGGGCACATTTCGCATCAAAAATAGCCTGTCCACGCGCAGGTGAAGGCGGTTCAGAAGGAAACAAAGCACCCATTGTCGGTGCAGGGGTGGGGGATACATAATTTGGTGGAGGAGTAATATCTTCCGCCAGGGTGAAATTGCAGGCTGCCAATAAGATGCTCAGCATGAAACCCAATATTAATAAACGATTTTTCATGAACACGACCCTCTTTATTGATTTTTTACAACAGGAAAATTCTTTAGCCTAGATGTTTTGTTCTTTATTTAGTCTTCTTGAAATAACCAACCTGGCCAGTTGTGCAAGAACTATATATATATAATTACAAAAACCCGATTTATGCATCTGCCTTGAAGGCATATTTCCAAAGCCTCATTACTTGAGTGAATTGCCACACTTGGGGCAGAAAGTATCGGATACCAGGATGGGATTGCCACATTTGGGGCAAAACCCTGCAGACTTCGCCTTTTGGGCTGACCTGCGCTTGGCGATCAGGGCTTCCAGGTCTTCATCTTTCTCAGCATCGTCGGAAGAGGTAGCCAGCGCTGAGTCAACTCTGCGGTCTGCAATGGCTGCCTCCAGCAGGCTTTCAGCATCCTGGCCTGAAGCGGTTTGTTGGTATTCATCCAATTGACGCAGGATGGCAACTCCTTTCTGCATCAAAGCTGTGCGCATACTTGGATAGTCCTCAGTGGGAATTTTTCCCAATGTATTATCAAAATCGAGTTCCTGCAAAGCATTCAGGATGCGTTCATTCTCGGCCTTCAGGCTGGAGATCTCATGTTCCTCCTGGACCAATTTGCGCTGCTTTTGCATGAAAGGACCTGAAACGAACATGGCAATCAGGATCAGAACTGCAAGTGTTAGAAAAATTGCGCCAATATCCATTTGTTAATTCCCAATCAGTAAAGGATCAATGACAGACTGGATCTCTAAGACCGAGACAAAAGGCCCGATCTTTATATTTCGCAATATGCCATTCTGGTCGATGATATAGGTTTCCGGGACGCCAATTTGCCGGTTGAACGCTTGCGAGATGCGTGTTCCGAGATCAGGTCCATTGATATAGGTTATACCAAATTTTGCCAGGTAGGAGCGGGCTTCCGGTTCGGTATCCACGTAATCCACGCCTAAGAAGACAACATCACCCCGTGGCTCGTAATATTTCCAGGCAGCTTCCAGGTCAGCAGCTTCGCTTTCACAAGGTTTACACCAAGAAGCCCAGAAGTTAACCAGCACTACCTTGCCTTTCAAGTCACTCAAAAGGATATCCTGCCCTTGCGGATGCGTATCATCGCTAAAAGTGGTCAGTGTAAAGTCTGTCACGGGATCACCAATTGCAATGATGCTTTTTTGAGCACGCAGCAAACCCGATCCAATAAAAGCCAGGAAACCCAACAATACCACCCAGATGATGCCCTGGATGAGGGGTGAAACACCACGTTTTTCGGCTGTTACTGGCTGATCATTCTGTTTAGTCGGCTTTGCATCAATATCATGCCCATTGGGACAATATTTATCACCCACATAAAATGATTCCGCACAGATGGGACAGACCTTCACCAACCCTGCGCCGCATTTCCTGCACGATCTGTGAGTCTGTGGATTGTCTGTTCCACAATCGGGACACAAATTCGCCCCAAAACTCAACACCAATGTAGGTTGATTATCGGGCCAGACCAGAGTACTGCCACAATTCCCACACTTAAATACTTTGCCTTTCTTTATTTCTTCAAGGATGCTAGTCCCACACTTGGGACATTCCAAGCCTTTTATTTCCGCTTGAATAATATCAGACATCGAATCCTAGCCTCGTTTCTTTAATTCTTCTTCCAGACGGTTGAGATAAGGATCAGTCTCTTCCGGTGCCGATTTCTGTGCTTCTTCTTCGGAAAGTTGCGTGGCAAGTGCACGCCATGAGCGAAATGCCCGAAAAAGAATGTAAGCTCCGGCCAGGAATGCCACCGGCGGAACAATATACACCAGCCAGTTCAACCCCTGGCGGGGTGGTTCAGCCAGTACCCGGATCCCATAATTCTCAGCAAAGTAATTTTTGATCTGTGCTTCGCTCCAACCCTGGGCCAGGCGCAGACGGATCTCATCACGCCATTGTGCACATGCCTGGGTTGGACAAACATCCAATGGAGTATTTTCACACACCGGGCAAAACAACTGACTCGCAATCACATTTACATCATCATCAGACGGGGTCGGCTGTTGGGCATGGGCAACTCCGGCCCAACCTACTAAGAGCAGGATGCTGATAAAGCCAATCCAAATAAGACGTTTCATAACTCTCTCCTGACCAGGGGTTTCATTAATTGGCAGCACCCGGTGCCTGGACAAGTTTGGCCGTGGCACGTAAAGTTGCGGGGTCTTTTTCCGGCCAGGCAGCCACCAGTGTTCCAAAAATGAACAGGATACTCCCCACCCATAACCAATTTACCAACGGATTATGATAAACCTTAAAAGTAGCACCGATGGTCGAGATGGGCTGCCAATCCACCAGGATCACGTACAGGTCATCCAGCATGGTGCTGCGCAAACCCGGGATGGTCATGGGCTGCTGG
Organism: Chloroflexi bacterium GWB2_49_20; assembly: GCA_001796335.1. GTDB lineage: Bacteria > Chloroflexota > Anaerolineae > Anaerolineales > Villigracilaceae > UBA12087. Next base: position 139,101 of record MGMF01000001.1, read on the forward strand.
GATTCATAATAATAATCACGGCGCGGGAATACCTGGCCGATATAATTACCGTCTTTATAAATACTCATAACAGCACGGGTGACATTTCGTCCGCCGGTTGTATCAAACTGAGCCACTGAGTCGAAGGTAATCTCATAATTTGCCAGCTCTAGCGAACTCCCCTGCGGGATGGTGCCCTGGGTTTGAGTTTGAAAGATTTCAATACCCAGGATGCCAATTGCCATGAAAACCATGCTGATGTGAATAATATAACCGCCATATCTGCGGCGGTTGCGGCCAAAAAGCCGCCAGGTGGAGACGAAGAAATTCTCTTCCAGTTTTTTGCTGCGCGCCATGGATCCGCGCCAGATTTCATACAGGGTGACACAAATGACCAATGCCACCAGGGTGAAACCGATCAAGGCAACGATATTCCGAACTCCCAGAAAAAAAATAGCGATCGGTGCGATCAATGCCACCACACCGGGCTTCCAGATGGCTTTACCCAGGGTCTTAATGGTGGAATGTCCCCAGGCAGCCAGAGGGGCAACTGCCATCAGGAACATCAGGGCTCCAAACAGAGGTGCAGTTGCGCGTTCATAAAAGGGTGGTCCAACAGTCACTTTTTGCCCTGTAGCCAGCTCAGAGATCAAGGGGAAGATTACACCCCAAAAACTGACGATCAGGATCCCCATGAACAACAAGTTGTTCAACAGGAAAAGTGCCTCACGTGAGAGCATGGAAGTCATGGGAGTTTCAGACTTTAATTCATTCCAACGGTGCATAAGCAACCCAACAGATACAGCAAATGTCAGCCCGATGAATGTAAAAAACATGGGGCCAATGGCACTTTGAGCAAAAGCATGCACTGAAGAGAGCACACCCGAACGTGTCAGGAAAGTTCCAAAAATAACCAGGTCATAGGTAAGGATGATAAGCAGCATATTCCACTGTTTTAACATGCCGCGTTTTTCCTGGATCATTACCGAATGCAGAAAGGCTGTCCCGGTCAGCCAGGGCATGAAAGCGGCAATTTCAACCGGATCCCAACCCCAGTAACCACCCCACCCAAGCACATCATAAGCCCAACGACCTCCCAATACCAAACCCAGAGAAAGGAAGAGCCAGGCCCACAGCGTCCAACGGCGGGTGATGCGAATCCAGCGATCATCGGTACGCCCGGTGATTAATGCCGCCACTGCAAAAGCGAATGGGATGATAAATGCTACGAAGCCCAGGTAAAGCATGGGTGGGTGGATGATCATCCCTGGATGCCGCAGAAGGGGATTCAGACCCATACCGTCAGCTGGTGTCAATAACGTGGCTTGGGTTGGTGCAAACATGGCAGCCACCTCTCCGCCAAGAGTCTGCCACCAGCGTATAAATGGATTTTCGAATAACAAAATAAGTGACAGAAAGAAGATCATGGTCACTGCTGTAACCAGGATTACCCAGGGTAGAAACTCCCGATCTCGATCCCATTTGCGCAGCATGACCGCTGAGCTGAAAGCGGAAAGCAGCCAGGCCCAAAACAGCAGGGAACCAGACTGGCCACCCCACAGGGCAGTCAATTTTAAATACATCGGCATGCTCAAGCTGGTTACCGAATATACATATTGAACTTCAAAATGATTGGTGGCCAAAAGATATAACAGTACGAAAACCGTAAGAGTAGCCAAAGGAAACGAGAGTATTGTCGCCCGGCGGGCACTTTCCACCCAGCGAGAATCCTTCTTCACATCACCATACACAGCTGTCACCGCACCATAAATGGCGGTTATAAAAGTCACTACCAATAAACCAAAACCAAGATTTGCAATCATTCAATCTCCTTGATTTGTCAGCCTGGAATGCGTTTATTCGCGGTCCATATCACCATCCCCGAATATGGATTAGGTCCACGCTTCCTAACCTGGATGATTAATTTCCACTGGACTGGGAGGGGATTGCCGGCTCGTATTTGGTTGGGCACTTGAGGAGAAGTTCATCGGCATAGAAAATGCCATCTTCTCCAAGGTGACCGGTCATGATTGCCTGGGCTTCATCACGCAGCAAGTCTGGCATGGGGCCATTGTATATCACCTGCATACGAGCGCGGGTGGAGTCGACCACAGCTTCATGCAGCACCAAGGCAAGGCCACCTTGAGCTTCAATTTCATTGTTGTCACCTGGTACATTTGCAACTGTGAACGATAAGTTCAACGTTTGAGGATCATATTGTATGGTATCTCCAACAACTGCTCCTGAAGCGCGCAGGTTGCGATCGATCACTGTTGAACCCTTGGCTTTCAATTCTTCTACAGTCATAAAATACTCGGCATTGCCTTGAGTCGAAGATACTATCAGATAAACCACGGCAGCCAGGATCAACAGACCGCCAAGAATGAACTTTATCCGCCCGGGTTTTTGAGGGGTGGGGGATTGTTCCATGTTGAAAACCTCCATGTAAAAATTGAGTAAGTATCATCTCAATAAAGCGGGGAAGCGGGGGGTGTGCGGACAGCGAAACCACCCGCGCATCCCCATCCTCCCCTGATTATTGGGAAGAACAAGTGTGACAAAAATCAACCCTAATTCTTACATATTTACATTAGAGAAAGGTGAGAATGTGAGAAATATGACTAATCAAACAATTCTCTTGCTTAATCTGCGGTTTATCGGATTTTTGGTCAGGTTGAGTATATAAACCACGAACATTACCTTCCCATACTGAAGGAAAACCCACTCAACTCGTGGCTCTTGTTTAGCGGGAGAACCAACAAGCTGTGACCTAATTTAACTTAACCAGCCCGGTGCGAATGGCGAATTTAACCAGCTCTGTGCGTGAATGCATGTTCAGTTTGTTCATAATCCTTTCACGGTGGCGGGCAATTGTCTTGGGGCTGAGATTCAGCAAGCTGCCAATCTCCTGATTATTTGAACCGTCAGCCACAAGTTCCAAAACCTGTCTTTCACGATGACTGAGAACCTCCAACCCTACCGCTTCCGGTGCTTCTTCATCCACAACAGCGTTGGGGGAAAATCCACGCTGGTTTGCCAGTCTTTGATAGTCATCCAACAACCAACGTGCCAGAGCTGGTTGCAGGTAAATATTTCCCTGCGCCACAGTAAAGATGGCTGCCACCAGGTCGTCCGCAGCCGCCTGCTTGGTGATATATCCCGAAGCACCCGCTGCCAGCATTTGCATAAAGTATTGTTTATCATCATGCACAGTCAAAGCCAGTACCAGACAATCCGGGCAAAGGGTGCGTAAACGGCGCGTTGCTTCCAATCCATCCATGCCAGGCATGCTGATATCCATTAATATAATATCTGGTTTAACTTGTAAAGCCAGCTCAATGGCTTGTTCTCCATTGGCAGCTTCAGCTATCACGCTCAATCCTTCTTGAGTCTGCAAGAAGGATTTTAAACCAACGCGCACAACATCGTGGTCGTCAACCAACATCAAGCGGATTATATCCATATCAAATCTCCTGACTTTAGGTAAATTCCGGTTCTAAAGGAATGATCACTTCAATAATTGTTCCTTTACCAGGTGATGACATTATGTTCAATAAACCATCCACAGAATCAACCCTTTCTTGCATACCTGCTAGGCCCCAGCCACGGGGAGGTGAAAAATTGTCTGCAGGGTTAAATCCAATTCCATGATCCTCAATCCATAGAGTAACTTGACCTTCTTCATAATTCAATCTTATGAGTGCTTCATTCACATGGGAATGCCGGCTGATATTTGTCAAAGCTTCCTGCGCCACCCGGAACAACACGGTTTCAGTGACTGGATCCAACCTGCGTTCCTGCCCTTTGACCTCCAGGGATACTTTTAATCCAGGTGGGCAGTTTTCACTTTCTCTAAGGTATTGCAAAGCTGACGCCAAACCAAGATCATCCAGTTGGGCAGGACGCAAATCGTGCACCAACCGGAACAATCCCTGTGACATTTGCTTTCCCAATTTCTGCAAGCGATCTACCAGCAAGGTGATATCTTTTTGCCGGGAGGATAGCTGGCGCAAAGTAGCCAGGTCAAGCGAGAAGGCAGATAACACCTGTGAAGTCTCATCATGTAATTCCCTGGCTATTCGGGAACGTTCGTCTTCCTGGGCACGTACTGTATGGCGCAGCAGTTCACGACGCAAAATCTCTCGTCCGGTTAATTCCACCTGGATCTGTTCCAGTGCGGCCAGCCGGGCTTGTTGTGCTTGCACTAGCTGTGTTTGACGTTCCTTTTCCACCTGGGTGACAGCCCGGAGCATACCGATCATGACAACCATTGCCACGATCGCCCGAATGACCTGGATTGGAAATCCGGCAATGGATTCAAAGGCGTCAGAATTGATCCATCTGGCAGGAAACATATCCACGAAAGGGACAAATATCTGGGTGAGTCCATAAATACCAAAACCGACAGCAACCATGCGAATGCTTTTTGACAATTCCAGGCGGTCTTGCGATCGAAACCCTTTGGACTCTGCAATTAAACCCAGGCAAGCAAATACCGCTCCAGGAACCGCCAGCATATAACGGATCAGAACATCCGCTATTCTTAGAGCTGGATTGGATCCAGTTTTCATGGCTGAAAAAGCGCAGAATGCAATGAATACAAAATAAATTCCCAGCACAGAATAGCCGGGGATTCTCGCTCGGAAGTTGATTGGCTTATTAACACCCTGCATGGTTTGCAGACTAAAATGGAACAGCAATAAAAAGGAAACCGCCAGCAAGGTTAACCGGAATATGGATAACCACAAGGGGTATTCATATCCCACCCACACCAATTGCAGCAGGAATATCTCCATCCATTCATGAAAACCATGCAAGAGACCAAAACCCGCCAGGGGAATGAGAAGGCTGGCCCTGGCCAGGGCTGAAGATCGACTTACTTCCAAAGCCATTGCCAGGCCCATGGCAAAAAAACCTAATCCATAGAAAAAATATATTAGTATGATGTTAAAATGCAAGCCAATATCAGGCATTTCTTCCTTGAGTGGGCATTATTTTGTCATCCCGATGCATTTTGTTTGTGAAATATATCTCTTATTGGGTATTGTACATCGCTATGCATGGGGATAATATGCATATCCATCACCTTAACGAGTGTGACATTTATCACATGTGCTTGTATATTATTCAACTTATTTTTAAACTAACTTGGGGCAATAAACCCGGATTAATATCCCACCTGTCCCTGGCATACTCGCCATTCTAACAAGAGAAAAACCAATTGTTGTCAGGCAAATGGATGGCAATTCTTATGGAAGAAAGCATACGTACCAACGTTTACACCAGCTACACGCCTAACATACTGGTCGCCACACCCATAATTACCATTTCCTGGAATAAGAACCGGGAAAATATACATATAATCCGTTGTACATCATCCAGGTCTTTTACGATTCCATCGAAACCCGGGTTGAAGACATCACCGGATATGTGCAGCCCTGATCTTTGCTCACACCAGCCAAAAGCGGGATCGAACAACTCTCGCTCCCGCCTTTTTTACTTGTGATTGGCAAAAATATCTTCTCAAGAATCTGTGGAATTGAGTTGATGTTGGGAAGGTTACAAATATGTGATACTCTGCACTATTGGCAATTCGGCAATTATGGGTTTATAATTGGGTATAATTACACAATTCACAATCCAAGAACAGGGTAACCCTACCCACTTATGTAGTGCAAATACCCCACGAGCCCGGGGATACTTTTATTATCATTTGTTTTATGTAATTATGGTTGCACCAGGCATGTATATAACATTGTAGGAGAATGTAATGAGTAATTTTCTTTCCACCAACAAGGAGCGTCGTCGCGCGCTATTGACGGTTGTCGTGGGATTAGCCTTGGTGGGCACTGCACTGGGTTTGACTCAACCAGTGACCGCATCACAAAAGTCTCTCCCTGGCGCCAGGACAGCCAGCGATGATTCCACATGTCTGGGTTGTCATAGCAAGCCCGGCTTAACCAAAGAACTAGCCAATGGCGAAGTAATGCTCCTTACCATCGATGCAGAACATTTTTCAGAGACAGTTCATTCCAGCGAAGGGCTTTCCTGTACAAATTGTCACCTGGACATCAGCGGGTTTCCTCACCTCCCCTTCGCAGCAAGCAGCCTGCGCGAAGCTTCCATTTTGCTGTACCCTGTATGTCAAAAATGCCACATCGAGCAGTATAACCAGACGCTGGACTCCATCCATCAGAAGCAGCTTGCAGGTGGTAATTACAATGCTGCCATCTGTACCGACTGTCATAACCCGCATATTCAAAAGCGTATAACCGATCCCACCACCGGGCAACTATTGCCGGATGCCCGTTTGCAGATTCCTCAAACCTGCGCACGCTGCCACAGCGGTATCTATAACGCCTATAAATCCAGCGTGCATGGTGACGCCCTGAAAAATTATGAAAACCAGGAAGTACCCACTTGTATCAGTTGCCATGGAGTCCATAACATCCAGGATCCACGCACGGATGCTTTCCGAACCAATTCTCCCTTGCTGTGCGCGGGGTGCCATACCAATCCGGAGATCATGGACAAGTACAACATCTCTACCAATGTGCTGAATACCTATGTTTCAGATTTTCACGGCACCACTATCACCCTCTTTGAGGAGACGAATTCTGACCAGCCATCCAACAAACCGGTCTGTTATGACTGTCATGGTGTTCATGATATCAAGCGAGCTGATGACCCGGACTATGGCATCGCCATGAAAGAGAATCTCTTGATAAAATGCCAGGTGTGTCACCCTGGAGCCGATGCCAATTTCCCGACTGCTTGGATGAGCCATTACATACCAAGTGCAACAAAATATCCCCTTGTATATTACATCAATCTATTCTATAAATTTTTTATCCCCTTAGTGTTGGGAGGCATGGGTGGATATGTACTCATTGATTTCATCCACCGCATGGTTGTACGACTGAAAGGAGCAGATCGCAAATGAGCAACGAAACCCAAACCTACCAACGCTTTCCGATCGCTCGCCGGATCGAACATATCTTCATGTTGCTATCTTTCGGTTTGCTGGGCTTGACCGGATTACCGCAGAAATTCCCCACCCTGAATATCTCCATCTTTATTACTAGCACCTTTGGCAGTGTGGAAAACTTGCGTCTGGTTCACCATATCGCAGCCACAGTTATGATGCTGGGTACAGCCTGGCACATCCTGGTAGCGGGATATAAGATCTTTGTATTGAAAGAACCCATGAGCATGCTGCCAGCTGTCAAGGATGCTTTGGATGGCATTCAGGCACTTTTGTATAACCTTGGGATCGGCAAAAAATTTCCCCAAATGGGACGGTTCAATTTTGAAGAAAAGCTGGAATACTGGGCATTCGTCTGGGGAGCTGCAGTCATGGGGTTGACTGGTTTCATGATGTGGAATCCCCTCATCACCCTCAAGCTACTGCCCGGTGAAGCCATTCCAGCCGCCAAAGCAGCCCATGGTGGCGAAGCCATTCTGGCAGTTGCAGCCATCATTATCTGGCACATGTATGGGGTCCACCTCAAAAAATTTAATAAAAGCATGTTCACCGGCAAAATGAGCGAAGAGGATATGCTGCACGAGCATCCACTTGAATTGGCCGACTTAAAAGCCGGATTGGCGGGTCCGCGTGTGATCGACCCAATTCAACTTCGCAAGCGAAAAGCCATCTACTACCCCATCGCCGGCTTGCTTACGGTGGTCATGCTGGCTGCAGTTTACGGGTTTGTCAACGGTGAGAACACCGCAATAACCACCATCCCACCGGTCAGCAGCCCCATCCCGGCCTACCTTCCTCAAACACCCACTCCAATACCCCCGCTGCCGCCTCAAGAATCCGGCCCAGTTGGTCCGATCAGTTGGAACAGCTATATTGGCCCGCTGTTCCAGGAAAATTGCACCAGTTGCCATGGTGACATGGCCTTTGGTGGACTCTCACTGGTTACTTATTCTGACGCCATGCTCGGTGGAGATCATGGACAGGTGATTATTCCATCGAATAGCTCTGACAGCCTCCTGGTGATTGTTCAATCGAGCGGTGAACATTACGCCCAGCTAACTGCTGAAGAACTGGATAATATCGTTAAATGGATCAACAACGGAGCACCGGAAAAGTAATGCTTCTCATTTATTTCGTGGATTAAACCTCGTATAACTAACCAAAAAGGCTTCCTGTTAAAGGAGGCCCTTTTTTCTTTCAAAGGTCACTAATACCCGACTTAATAACCCAACTCTTCAATGATCTTACCTTCTCGTTTTCCGATGGAACCTCCCAGTAATTCTCTCCAAAACTGGTCATCATACCGGCGTGAGCTGACCGGCAAAGGCATGGGCACGCCCCACCCCAACAGCAATACTTCCTCTTTTTGCTGCAGGTGCGCCAGCATGCCGCGCAGCGCCTCGCGGCCTGCCAACCCGGAAAGGACGGCATGGATATCATCTTCATCTCCCAGCCAACCCGAGATACGCGTACCCAGCTGTGACATGACCTCATCATGGATCTGTGAAGGCCGCTGGTCGATGATCAACAGGGTGACGTAGTATTTGCGCATTTCACGCGCGATGGTGGCAAAGGTGGTTTGCCCTGCCATCTCCCGGTTGAGCAGCTTATGGGCCTCCTCAATAACGATCACCAGTGGACGAGGTTCTTCCTTGCCATTTCGGAAATCATTGGTCATTATCTCCCAGCGTTCACGGATCTTGCGTGTCAGCAGGTTGGATACCAACAGGTAATCCAGGTCGGTTTCGTAATTCCCAAACGAGAGCACGATATGCCTGCCAGCCTGCAGGGATTTGATGATCTCACTGACACTATCCGCGGCTGGCTTCTCAACAATATATGGCTTGTCGAATAAACGGCGAAGCTTGTCATGCAGCCCTTCAGCCGCCATGACATTCACTCCATTTTCATCCGCCCAGGCTGCCACACTGTCTGGGTGTGGTTTTTTCTTTAGTTTGCCCTTTTCATCTTCATATTCAACTTCATCCCGGTTCATGCTCTTAAACCGTCTGAACCAATCTTTGCCAAAACTGGTCAGCAGCGCATGCAGTGTTGTGGGGGTGGTCTCGCGCAGGTTCAACTCACGCGTCAACAGTTCCACATCAATAGGGGTGATATCCTGCATGGCAATTTCCAAATTAAAGTCAGGGGCCTGGCCGCGGATCAGTGCGCCCCCTCCCAGCCCAACCACCTGCACACGGGAGGCAAATTTGGTTTTTAGTCCTACCACGCGCAGGCTGGTATCCGTGGCGGTATCGTCATAAGCATATTCATTATGCATGTCAAAGACCAGCACACAGGCTTTTTTGTAATTAATTAAACCAGCCAGGATGATGCGTGTCAGAAAGGATTTCCCCGTTCCTGTGGCGCCAAACACACCTGAAGAACGCTGCACCAGTTTGTCCAGGTTGATGCACACCGGATGGTGCTGTTCACGCGTGTAGCCTACCACAAAGTTTCCCTTCTCTACCGGGTCTCCAAAGATCTCGGCGATGTCGCCTTCCCCTGCCAGGTGCACCTCGGCATGATGCCGGGGGACGGTTTTGACCGGGCGCGGATGAGGTATCTGATCACCCATTTTTTCCACCCAGGCCGGGTATTCGGGTGAAGCCGGATCCGGTCCTCGTTCCAGCATCAGGGCTGGCAGGACTTCCAGGTTGGTGAACAAGGTTTGTCCATGCAAAGCTTTGGCCAGGGCAGGCGGCAGCCGAGTCTCGGATTGTTCATCAGCAAAACGCGGGTCTGTGGCTCCAAGTTGCAGGTCGGTGACCAGCCCGTAAAATTGCAAGTCACCGCTGGCAATGGTCACAAATGCGCCTTCCTGGATCTCCTGGGAGGGGACGGTCAGGCGCACGCGGAAATTTTCCTTCAACCCACCACCAACGATGTAACCGATGGATTTATTTTCGTTCATCTATCTTTCTCCTCAGAGCTCAGGTTTGCTCCAAAACCCTGTATGCGTTTTTCGGCTAGGTTGACATATTTTTCAGCGATTTCATAACCAACATAATGTCGTCCGGTTTGGATGGCTGCCAGGGCGGTCTGCCCGGAACCCATGAATGGATCCAGGATCACTTCCCCGGCGAAGGTATACAGCTCGATCAGGCGCCGCGGCAATTCCAGCGGGAAGGGAGCCGGGTGCCCGATCTTGCGCGCAGATTCGGTTGGAAGAGTCCATACCGATTTGGTAAACTCGAGAAAATCATCCCGCGTAATCGTGCTGGCACGTACCGCAGGGTTGGGACGCTTGAATGTGTCCTTGCAGAAAATCAGGATGTATTCATGCACATCCCGCAGGGTGGAATTGGATGCGGATTTCCAACTGCCCCAGGCAGTGGATGGGCTGGCACTGCTGCCCTTGTTCCAGATGATCTCACCGCGCATTAGAAAGCCCAATTTCAATAGGCTCGAGATGAGCATTGCATGCAGGGGAATATAGGGCTTGCGCCCCAGGTTGGCGACATTGATGCACAGCCGCCCGCCCGGCACTAGCACCCTCTGCACCTGCAACCAGACACGCCCCAGGAATGCCAGGTATTCGTCCAGGGTCTGATCCTGGTCATAATCCTTGCCCACATTATAAGGTGGCGAAGTGACCATCAGGTGAACGCTGTTTTCTGGTAGTTCGCTCATATCCTCGGCTGTTTTACAATAGATCCGGTCAAGTGCATTGCCCGGAATGAAATTTTCAACGTAATCCACTTTCTGGTCCTGAACCACTCCGTGGTAGATCTTGCCCGCATAAAATGCACTGGCATCATGTCCAACGCGGCCGGGGGATCCAAACGAAGAGGTTTGTGTTTTTTTTCGCCTGTTCATCACTTATCCAGAGGGAGAGCATCCCCCAGTGCGGAAAGTACGGACATAAGGGTGGGGTAATCATCGCGCAAGAGGATGATCAATTCCTGGGCTGCCTGTTCCTGCCATAACAGGTTCCCTTTGTGCGCATGGGCGGCTCCGGCTTGTTGAATGTGGGCTGCAAGGATCTCCCCAATAGGCAGATCCTTGTTTCTGAGAACATGCCGGAAATAGCCAAAACTTCCCGCGCCTGTGAATTTGACAAGTTCATCCTCATCACACAGGTTGATGACATCCAGGCTGAGCGGCGGGCGCGGCGGCAGCAAGTGAGAGATCCTGCCATCCTGCTCCCAACCCACTGTCAGCACCGACATTTCCACCGGAACAATGCGCCTTTCACGGTTATCGCGCATCACTTCCTGGCTGATATTATCTGCAGTGACCAGTTGTCGTACCAAGCCATCATCATCGATGTGAATATCATGGATCAAGCCATAAACCTGATACCCTGAACTGAGCGGTGCACTTATCAGCGCTCCCAGCGCCGGTGAGGCAAGCTGGGAAACCGAGCAGCCAGCCACAAACCCTGTTGTGCCGGAACGCAGCAGGTAGCCTATCTGAAGTGGTTTCATTTTCTCTCCTTCGTTCATTTACTGCCTCTACCCGGCAAATCCTTCGTAGCTTGTTTGTTGGAAGGTTCTCCCACCTCTGCCCCTGCCTTGAGCAGCTCCAACATCAGCATCTGCTCCACTTGTTGTTTTTCCTGGAGTTTCACCACTGCAATTTCATGGGCACGATGCAAAATATAAGGATACGATCTGGCACCCAAAATGCGGCACTGCGAGATCAAGGCGGCATGCAGCATATTGAGTTTGGATTCATCTTGGGCCACCCAGGCCGGGATCTCCACCCGCACCAGGTAGGGATGTCCGTCGCTGCTGGTATTCAGATAAAAAAAGTGCAGTGCCAACCCACCCTTGTAATGCGCCCGTGAGCTGGATTGCAGCCCAAACACCGCAGAACGCGCTCCCGGCGGTAATTGTCTGAACAGCCAACGGTCGCTTACTCCCCGCAAGCTGGATTTCTTGCGAATATCCTTGAGATTTTCAACATGCATCTCGGCAATCTCCAGCAGGCGCACCACCAGGTTGGCTCCTGGTTTATCCACCAGCCCGCCCAGGGTTACATCCCTGTCCTGCAGCCTGCTCAAGACCAGCAGGTGGGTTTCCAGGGTGCGGCGGTAAGCCTCCAAACTTCCATCCTTGGGACCCCACACCTCCACCGGGCCATCGGTCAGCGCTACAACAGGAGAGGGGTATTTTTCTGCCAGATCGAGTAGTTTTTGGCGTTCAGCCAGGTCTCTCCCCATCGCGATCAGGTCTTCGCCAAGCAGACCTGTATCAGTGTATAACTCTTCTCCGTATTTAAGATCGCTGAAAGTGAATATATCAGGCGTCTTGCCAGAGCCAGGTTCGATCACAATGGCGCCGACATTGATCAGGGAAAAGAAAAGTGCGGCGTGTCTGTCCGGGTTGATCTGCGAGCCATCTGCCGCGATGAGCGTCACCTGGGGAGGCAGGTCTGGCAGCTCAACGGAGGCATTCAGAGCATCGCTGACCGGCAGCGCACAGCGCAGGCTGGGATCATGTTCACATGCCTGGTCCACCTTATACAGTAGCTCATCCAACCGATTGGCATGTGCCTCCAGAAGACTGCTGGCACGCAAGCGTCTGGCACTTATTTGCTCATCGCTTTGTTTCGCTCCGGCTGCTATTTCCCTTATCTTCTGAATGACCTGTTGATAATCAATCGTCATTTATTCGCCCTGTATGGTATAAGACATTATTTGCCAGCTAGAACATTTGTCTTAGATATTCTACAAGCAAAGATTGTATAATGCAAGTGACAGCCGGATAGAAATTCCAGGTTTAAACAATTTTCAAATAACGGGAACCATTTAACCTGCTTTCACGTCTTGTATCCAGTAATTCGTAACTCCAATGAAATAATTGGACACGAATTTACACAATCTATTTAAATAAAGTTTCAATATGGAGGAACCATGCGTACCAAAATCACACTAACGGCATCCATTGCCATCCTGGCATTGGTATTGAGCGCCTGTGCGCCCAATGTGACCGGATCTACAGTAGCTGCCCGTACCATTTCGGTCAATGGCACCGGAACTGTGTACCTGACACCGGATATCGCCTACATCAATATCGGTGTTCACACCGAAAACCCTGAAGTTGGGAAGGCTGTGGACATGAACAGCCAGAAATCCCAGGCAGTGATGACAGCCATCAAAGCCCTGGGCGTGGAAGCCAAAGATATCCAGACCACCAATTTCAGCGTCAACAATTCCATTCAATATGATCCAACTAGCGGCCTGCAGACCGGCACCATCTATATGGTGGATAACACAGTTATTATCACAATGCGTGACCTGGCTAAAATGAGTGATATTCTGGATGCATCCATCCAGGCCGGGGCAAACAATATCAACAGTGTTTCATTTGATATCGCGGATAAATCCGAAGCTGTTCAACAAGCCCGCTTGCTGGCCCTTGAAAACGCCCATAAACTGGCAACCGAACTGACCGACGGAGCGGGCGTTACCCTGGGCGATGTACAAACTCTTTCATATTATGACTACTCCCCATCCCCATTTTATGGCAAAGGTGGTGAAGGCGTGGATACTGCAGCTTCAAGCGCACCCATCAACCCCGGGCAAATGCAGTTAACCGTGGATGTAAGTATTATCTACGAGATCAAATAAGGACTCATTGGAGAAAGCCATGAAAAACAAATTTCTATTCTTGATCAGCGTCCTGGCGATCGCCAGTGTATTGAGCGCCTGTGGATCAGGCACAACCCAAACCTTATATCCGCAAATCCGCAGCATGTACATCAATGGTACAGGCACAACTGAAATTACTCCGGACATTGCCTACATCAACATCGGTGTACATACCGAAGCTCCCACAGCTGTGGTTGCAGTTTCAATGAATAACACCCGGGCGCAGAAGGTGATGGATGCTTTGAAAAAATTTGGTATCCAAAGCAAAGACCTGCGCACCAGTAATTTCAGCATCGCCTCTCTACAGAAAACCAATCCTGAAACCGGAGAGGTAACCGGAACATACTATGCAGTCGACAATAATATCATTGTGACGGTACGCGACCTCCCCAAACTGGGCAATTTATTGGACAATGCCATCCAGGCAGGTGCAAACAGCATCAACAATGTCCAGTTCGATGTGGCGGATAACACCGCAGCACTAAAACAAGCCCGTGACAAAGCCATGCAGAATGCCATCCAGCAGTCCCAGGAACTTGCCGATGCAGCCGGGATCAAACTGGGTGCAATCCAGTTCATCAATTATTCAGAAAGCATTCCAATGTTTGCCGGGAATTCCTACATGGATTATGGCAAGGGCGGTGGCGGTGGAGTGCGCGCTGACATTTCCGTGCCAGTCAACCCCGGTCAGATGACCATTACAGCAACAGTCACCATCACCTATGCGCTCAAATAAAGCAGTCTGAACATTAAATATTCCAAAAACTTCCGATGATCATATTCACCGGAAGTTTTTTTCTGCACGTTTTCTTTCCAAATGTTCAAACCACAGGACGGGCTTCCAAAGTCCCCCACAAGAGGATACCCACCATCCCACCATTGGTATAATCATGCCATGGTCCATCGAAATAATTAGGGGAAGGTTGGGGTGTGAATGCGAGCTTCGCTCGCATTCACACCCCAACACCCCACTTTTTTGAGAAGTTACCATGCCATTTTTTGATCAGGAGGTGTCCATGTTAAAAATAGGGTATATCGGACTGGGGTTGATGGGTAAATCCATCGCCCGTAATATTCTAAAAGCAGGCTTTCCGTTGGTGGTGCACAATCGCAGCCGCGTGGCAGTGGACGAATTAACCGCCGAGGGCGCCATCCCGGCAAAAAATCCGAGGGAAGTGACGGAACAGGTGGATGTGGTCTTCACCAATCTGCCAGACAGCCCGGATGTGGAGCTGGTTGCCCTCGGACCTGAAGGCATCCTGGCTGGCGCTCACCCGGGGTTGATATTCGTGGATAATTCAACCATCAAACCAGCCTCTTCACGCCTTATCGCATCCAAACTGGCAGAAAAAGGTGTCTTAAGCCTGGATGCCCCGGTCAGTGGAGGGGATATCGGAGCGCGCAATGCCACCCTGACCATCATGGTCGGAGGTCCACAGGAAGCCATGCACAAGGTCATGCCGGTCTTCCAGGTCATGGGCAAAACCATCACCCTGGTGGGTGAATCCGGCGCCGGGCAGATTGCCAAGGCCGCCAACCAGATCATGGTGGCTGCCCAGATGGTGGCTATGGGTGAATTGCTCATTTTTGCCCAGCAAGCCGGGGCTGACCCCGTCAAAGTTGTGGAAGCCATCAAGGCCGGAGCTGCCCAATGCTGGGCACTGGATATCAAACCACCACGTCTGTTCAGCGGGAATCGCTCTCCCGGCTTTAAAGCCTACATGCAGGCCAAGGATCTGAATATCGCCATGGACACAGCCCGTGAATATGGTGTGCCGCTGCCGGCCACAGCCGGGAACACCCAGCTGTTTAATGCCATGCTGCAAATGGGCATGGGTGAATTGGATAACTCGGCAGTGATCGGAGTGATCGAAGCTCTGGCAGGAACTGAGTTGAAGCTATGAAAAATAAAAAGAAAATCTGGCCGGTATTACGTGATTATCTGCTCATCCTGGCAGGCGCAGTTTTGCAAGCCATCAGCCTGCGCATCTTTCTCCTCCCTGCCAAACTTGCCAGCGGAGGGGTGACCGGGACTTCGATGCTGATCAACCATTTCACCGGTTGGCCGATTGGCACCATGGTGTTGATCGGGAATATCCCGCTTTTTCTGCTCGGTTGGCGCTTCCTGGGGGGCAAACGCTTTGCCACTAAAACCGCCGTGGCAGTGGTCGTCTATGCGCTGTGCGTGGATATCTTTGCACTATTCCTGCCCGCCAACGGGCTGACAGATGACATTGTTCTGAATTCGTTGTATGGTGCGGTTGTCAGCGGCATTGGCTATGGGCTGGTTTACCGCGGCCAGGGCACCAGCGGAGGCAGCGACATCCTGGCCCGCATCCTGAACAACTGGCGGAACATCTCTGTATCCCAAAGTTACCTGATGGTGGATGGCCTGGTGATCCTCACCGCCGGGTTTGTATTCGGACCCAAACAAGCCCTGTATGCCCTCATCACCTTATACGTGAGCGGAATTGTGGCCGAGACTACCATGGAAGGCTCCAGCGTGGTACGCACAGCCATGATCGTTACCAGCCAGCCGGAGCAGGTGGCCGGGCAGATCATGGAGGTCATGAGCCGTGGTGTCACCATGTTGTCCGGCAAGGGTGCTTATAGCGGGGAAGAACGCTGTATCCTGTATTGCGTGGTGATCCGCTCGGAAGTAGCCCAATTGAAATCCATTATCCACGAAATTGACCCGCAGGCTTTCATGGTGATCGGGCAGGCGCATGAAGCCCTGGGTGAAGGTTTCAAACCGTTGACCAGAGGCTCGAATTAAGCACTACTGCCACCATCAGCAGCAATTGACCTAAATGGTAAGTGACCATCACGACCACCCGTCCGCTTTGCACTGGATTCACGAAGCGGATCCAGGCATTCGTCAAGTCAGAACTATAAAATAACAGGGCACCCAGGCTGACCAGCAGCGCATTCCCAGTGCTCCAATCCGGTCTGAAAAGGGTCCACAGGGCGGATAGCAGCATCAGGCTGATCAGAAAAGCATAGAATAAAGTTGGTCGCACCAGTTTCCCAAGTCCCCGGCTGATTTGCGCTGCGGTGATCCGGCGCATCACAAAGAAAGCTGTTCCGCCAATGGCAATAACCAGCCCCAATGCTCCCAAATAACCCTCACCTGGGAATGGAGAATTAAAGCCGATAAAGTACGCCAGGTGCACCAGTGAAAAGGAAGCCAGGCCCGCCATAAAGAAACGCGGCGGCAGTATTAGAAAGACATCCCCCGCCAGGGAAAAGAGCAGCCCGATCCCAAACCAGGCAGTGGGTCCCCTCAAGCTGGTACGAAAAACCAGCCAGGCAAAAAGTAAAATGATGGTGAGCGGTTTGGCAATATACCCCAACCGGCGCCACCTCCGCCACACAGTCAACCAATCCAGGATTGCCACCAAGCAGGTGGCGATCAATAGCAACGCGGGCATTATTTCTATTTGATGTATCCTCTCCGTAATTCGGGGGAAGTTGCCCCGCTTTTTTAAGAAATTATTTCTTGATCTTAAATCCAAAACGATTCAAAAAATTCTCGTCATTGCGCCAATCTTTGGCCACTTTGACGCGCAACTGCAGGAACACTTTGCGTCCGCTCATGGACTCGATCTCTTTGCGGGCTGCAGAACCGATATTTTTGAGCATCAAGCCACCGTCACCGATCACTATACCTTTTTGTGATTCACGTTCCACGAACAGGGTGGCTCCGATATAGGCCCCGATCTCACCGCGCTCAGTGAACTCATCAATGCGTACCGCCAGACCGTGAGGAACTTCATCGCGCAGGTATAACAGGGCAGCCTCCCGGATCAGGTCGGCAGCGATCTCGCGTTCGTAAAGGTCGGTCAACTGGTCCAGTGGAAAATCTGGAGCACGCTCAGGCAGGTTTTCGATCAGCTTTTGTAACAGGGACTGGCGTCCCTCGCCGTGCAGCGCCGAGAGCGGGACCAGGCTGGCATGCGGCACCATGGCCTGGAACAGCAAGGATTGCCCCTCCACGGTCTGTCCGGCGTGCAGCAGGTCGATCTTGTTGAGTCCCAAGATCAGGCGTTGTGAACGTTTGAGCCCCGTCAGCAGCCCGGCGATCAGTTGGTCTTCCTCTTCCGGTTCATGGCTGCCGTCCACCAACCACAGGATCACATCCACCCCGTTCAGGCTGTCTTCGGCTTCCTGGTTGAGAAATTTTCCAAGTTTATGACGCGGCTGGTGCATGCCCGGAGTATCCACAAAAACCACCTGGGCTGACTCCGTGGTCAGGATGCCAAGCTGACGGCGGCGCGTGGTTTGCGGGCGCGGCGAGACGGCTGCTATTTTTTGCCCCAGCAATGCATTGATCAATGTGGATTTGCCCACATTGGGCTTGCCGATCACGGCTACAAAACCGGAACGAAATTCACTCATTTTATTCCTTCTATTTATGACCTTACTGAAAAAAGTCTTTACCACAAAGTCACGAAGCCTCATTATTAAAGAATCTTTGTGTCTAGGTGGTGAAAAGGGTTTATTGCGATGGACTCATTTATTCGTTTTTCTATTCACCATGATCACGCTGATCACGATCAACAACCCGCCCAGCGCCAGGTTCCAGCTGAGCGGTTCTTTCAGGAAGATAACTCCCAGGAGCACCCCCCCCAACGGCAAGGTGTAATTCACCAGGGAGGCGCGGGTCGGGCCAACCTCCTGTAACAGATAATACCAGAGGATGAATGCCAGCCCGGAGCCAAGCACCCCCAGCCAGATGACTGCCAGCCAGGTCAGCGGCAGGGATGGCAGGTGGATCGGGCTCTCGAGCAGGGCGGTACCGGTCCACATCAAGGTGGTGGCACTGACCAGCGGCAGGATGCCGCGCACCAGGCCGGGCACCCGGTCGGTTTTCAGACGGGCGTATACCGCGCTGCCGGCATAGAAGACTGCGGCCAACAGGACAGCGGCCTGCCCCAGGATGGAATTGTGCAAACCGGGCTGGAGATCTTTGATCAGCAGGATGATGACTCCCACAAAGCCGGTGATCAAGCCCAGGATGCGGGGCGGGGTCAGACGCTCATCGTGCAGGAACAGGTTTGCGATCAAAAAGATGAAGAGCGGGACAGTGGCGTTCAAAATGGAGGCTACGGCCGAGTCGATGGACTGTTCACCCCACGAGATGAGCACAAAAGGCACGGCTACATTGGTCAGCCCCAGGACGGCCAGGGCGGTCCAGACCGAACGCTGACGGGGCAGGGGTGTGCGGGTGATGACGATGGCCAGGATACCGCTCAACGCCCCAAACAGGGTGCGCAGGGATACCAGCAGGAAGGGGGAGAGCTCCTGTACTGCAATTTTGATCCACAGGAAGGAGGAGCTCCAGACCGCGGCGAGCAGGATGAAGGCGAACCAGTGTTTGGGTTTCAATGGGATTCCTTATTCAATTTTATAATGTGCCAATTCTTCACGTACCACGCGTCTTAAAAGGTCTTCAAAAGGAATTTTCTGCTGGCCAATATGGTCCCTCAAAGCCTGATTGATAAGGGTTTGATAGTTACCTCCACCCCGGGTGTTTACCTGTTGGCGGAACCAATCCAAAATATCCGCATCCAAACGAATTGTGATCCGTTCCTTACCGGGGGGAAGTGGGTATACTGCCCCCCGCTTGCCCTTTGAAAAATCGTAATCCGTCTTGATGTCATCGTCTTTCATGCTTTATCCTTTTCATAAAACTTACGTTCTTTGGGTGTTGCCTGGCGAGCGGAGATCAGGCGAACAACATTTCCTCTGAAAGTATAAACAACTACCAGAATTTTTCCCGAATCACTTAACCCAATGGTGATGAACCGGATTTCCCCTGAATGCAGTTCTTCGATCGTGACTGCATAATCATCTTCCAGAGCTGTAACGGCTTCGGTGAATTCAATCCCGTGCTTGTTGTTATTGCGGCGGGCTTTTTCTGGATCCCATTCAATACCTGGCAGCATTCACTTGCCTCCATATATTATATGTACATTTGTACATACTGTCAATTTACAGAAGTACAAAATCTCTCCACGATCTTACGGATGGTTCTGACTCCACACAGAGTGGAGAGCATATCTGGAGCGTATCCAACCCATCAGGCGGGCAATTCGGCGAGGCAGCGATGCTTTGGCAGTTGGAGGTTCCGGAATCATGTGGGTATTGTACTATATGAGCCGGTTTGACTGAGGAACGAACCTCCGAAAAGCATCCCAAAAAGACGGGACTTCCTGCGGTCGCGGGAGCCTTCCCCTTACCCCCTGCAATCAGGGGTTGGGGACTTACTTCCCAAAAGCATGGGACTTCGCCCCGCTAAAAGGCAGGCGGGATTCCCTACGGCTCAATAAATTGAGCCTACGGTCGGAGGAACGAAGAGGAACGAATCCCGGAAAAAAAGTCCGGGACTCCCTTCGGTCGGAGGAACGAATGGTTGGGCAGACGGTGGAACACAAACGATAGACGTGTAAGTTTTCCAGTGTCACGTTTTCCGGTTTCACGTGTTCCAGTGCCAAGTGTGAGGCGCGGTTGGTGTGTGGCGCTTGGGTTAAGATGGGGGGGTTCAGTTTTTAAGGTGCGGGTTGGTGATAAGTGGCAAAGCCGGAGATCAAGCGAGAGGATCGGTGTCTGTGGCGGCCTGTGTTTTAGCGGCTTCGAAGGCTGCTTTTTCCCTGGCTTCGACAATAAGAGATTCGCTGTAGGACAAGGGTTTGGGCATGAGGTCGGGTTCGATCTCGAGGACACCGTCGGGGACAGCATAACCCAGCGCGGCCACCTGCCGGTACACGCCGGTACGGATGAGGGCAATGTGCTTGGCTTCTGCTAAAAACGAATCCCATTTATTATGGGTCTGGTTGTAGTCGGATTGATATTTGACCAGTGTCCCGATCGTGCGGGCGGCCACGGCGATGGTGTAGAGGGTGCTGAGTGACTCCTGCGGTGTTTTGCAGGGGTCTTTTTGCTGGGCTTTGAGGACTTCGGCAATCTCGGAACGCATGAGGCCGATCTCAAGGGTGACTTCTTCCCTGGGGTGGTTGAGAAGCATTTGCTGCTCTTCTTTGGTGAAGTAAGGCCAGTAGGTGCTGGTGGAGGGGTCGTATTCGGGTTTGGGTGGGTGGAGAGGGGGGTAGACGGGGATGGGGGTGGTGGTCATTTGGGGCTCCTTGGTGGTATCTACTCACGTCCATAATTGTGATTAATTCCACAGTGGCAGAACGCTGCTGTTCAATGCAAAAAAGCTCTATCTTCTGTCTTTGCGAGGAGCATCCTCCCAGCGACGCCGGAGACCCCGATGCTTTTTGGGGTGGCAATCCCCTTGCCGGAGAGGAGACTGCCACGCTGCGCTCGCAGTGACAAAATCTGATATGGTGAGTAGTAGCAGGTTCATTATAGAACATATGTTCGTACAATACAAGCCCCAATTTTGAATTTTAATGACCCCCTGCGACCCCCTCCGGCCTGTGGCCACCTCCCCCAAATACTTCGGATTTGGGGGAGGAAAAATACCGCACAGGTTAGTAAAATTGATGCTACAATCATATTGATTGCAAAAGGTTGGATAAGCGATCATGCACCGATGTTGCCAGTTATGATTTTAATATTGTTCCATGGAATCGAAAATGACAACTGACCTTACCTTCATTACTAACAAAAATAATCAAAGCCTGAAAGACAGATTCAATGTCTTGATCAAAGACTCCCGGTTCTTTGATTGCCTGGTTCGGGTTTTTTTACTTTGGCCAGACAGCTTGGCAGGCTGAAGGATGAGGATGAAGATGCTTTCTGGCATAAGGAATGTCTGTCTACTTTTGAGACCTGGAAAGTTGTATTGAAATAAGAGTTCTACGAAATGTTGAGCTGCACCATGATCGAAAACAAATTCGAAAGCATCAAATAGATCAGTGGTCTTTCCAGGACCGACTTTGGCTGGTCCAAACAGTTCAACCTGGTCAGTTGGAACGATAGAGAACCAAAATATGATCTGCGCGAATGGTCACCGGATGGGGTGAAGATGGGCACCCCGAAAAAACATCGGGGCAGGCGGGCGTGACCTTGTCCAGAGAAGAATTGCTGGCTTTAAAAGAGTTGTTGAATAAGATGGAGTTGGAATAAGCCCTAACCCCAACCAGCATACAAGAAAAAAGGGGGAAATACAATACCCCACCCCAGCCCTCCCCAAATCCTGCACTCGATTTGGAGAGGGGAAAAACCCCTGTCGGAGAGGGTCGGGGCTTGTTCGGTTGGTCAGGAGGTTTTAATGTGAGACTTCCGAAGTCTTTAAGACTTCGGAAGTCTGCTGTGGGGTAGTGGGCTTGACCCGGGTTATTGAAAAATGTCCTCATCAAGATTCCAGGATCATGCGGGCGGCACGCCGCCCGATCTCCACGGCACTGGCACACCTGAGGTGGGCGGTTTGAGCAGTTACCAGATGCTGCAGTTGGTACGCGGCCTGCAGGGGCTTAACCTGGTGGGTTTTGACCTGGTGGAGGTCAGCCCGCCCTACGACCACAGCGAGATCACCGCCATCCTGGCAGCCAACCTGGTGTTTGAGTTCCTGTCCCTGCTGGCGATAAAGAAAAGAGATGTTTCAATGGACCCCTCACGATGAAATCAGCTTTTCGATTTTCCTGATCGTACTGATTCCTCGTAATGTACAAGGCCTGCCAAGCGTTTTTTCAAAGGCGGCATTGGATAGGGTGGATTGGCTCTGTTTGAGCTGGCACAACCAGTAGATCTCACGCCCATCCACATGCAGGCGATCAATATCGGTTTGCAATCCCAACAATTTCTGCTTTGAGCCTTCGTCAGGTTCTTCTGCCAGGAAGCCAATATTGAAGGCTGATGCAGCCTCCATTTCCGCTGGAGGAAAAGGCTGGTATCCTGTAATCGCTCTCAACTCCCCGGATGTGCGGATGAATGTGGCCACCCTGTATCCCAGGTCTGCTTCAAGGCCGTTTTCAATTCGCTCTGCCAGCCTGCCACCAGATTTCTGCGGGGTATCAAAAATGACATTCCCGCTGGCAATGAAAGTTTTCACACGCTCCAACCCAAAGGAAGTAAATAATTCACACAGGTGATCCATTTTGACCACATGCCCGCCAACATTGATCGCACGCAGGAAAGCTATCGTTCGCACATTATCTCCCATAATATAAATTATGCCCGATTTTACTACTTCTTGCATTAATATCTGGACTATAGAATATCGTCCCGCTGAAAAAACCCACCGCAGGTCCCCTGAAAGAGTAAGGGTGAAAGTTTTTCTCAAGCGCCACAATCTATTAAAACGAACCTTCGGGACGGTTTTGTGGAGATTGCCACCTCCAAAAGCATCGGGGTCTTCGGCGTCGCCGCTGTGCGGCTTCTCGCATGACAAATAAAAAAGGGTGACCACAAGCCGAAGAACGGCTCAAGATCACCCAATTTATGAATGGGGGCGGAGCGGGTTAGTAGGACGAGTTGGAGTGGGATATCTCCAGGTCTCGCACGCACATGAAAACAGGCACCACGATGGAGGACGGGTTGCGCGCTCCATAACTGGCCGAGGTGTTATAAGCCACGGTGTCTTTTGATAGCCAGGCCACTTTTTCACCGAACACATCCAGCAGGCTCTGGGTGATGCGCACATTGTAAGGTACCGCCACTGTGCCATCTTTCTTAAGCAGAAGGGCGCCAAAGCGGGAGCTTCCGGTGATCATGCCCCTGGAGGGGTTGACGATGTTCATGTAATGCAGGAAGGGGAGATACAGGATGTCCTTCTCACGCGGCATCTTAACCAGTTCTTCCAGAGTGCTGGCATCTACGTCACCACCCTCCATTACCAGGCTTTTGTGTGGAACCGTGTGACTGGTGGATTGGGTGGCAAACTCGTCAGCATCATCCTGTGACCAAGTATAGGCCTGGAAGACGCCCTCTTTGAACAACGGGAACAGGTCACGCGGCTTGCCCATATAATCACGTTTCATCGGGAAGGTATCCAGGCAATTGGCGTCATCGCTGAGGGTCAGCTTGTCCGAGAAGACTCGTTGACCGATCTTTTCCTCACTCAGGAAAGAATAGCCGCGCTTCATCAGCCCACCGCTGAAACCTATATAGTTCATGAAGTTGACCATATCGGCAGTGGCAGCAGCCCCAAAAACAATATCATATTGTCCCAGGGGAAGCTGCCGGGGGGCATCCTTCTGGTAACGTTCCACCAGGAAAGCCAGGTCACTGCGCAGGGTGGCTGGGTTCAAGTCTGCCTTGCGCCAGGCGGACTGCTCGGCAGTCACTTCCCACTTGAGGCTGGCATGCGCCAGGACTATGGTCACCTGGGCATCTGAAACCTTGAAATATTGGACATGCTCCGAGCGCGTATTGATCTGCGCCAGGGTGGTGGCGCCATTTGAAAAAATGCCCGAAAGTTTAATGTCTTCGGTTTCCAGCCCGGCACTGGCTTTATTAAAATACTCAAGCCGCTCTTCATTGCTGATCTGCGCCAGGGCGGCATCGTAACCACTTTCGTCAATAAAAGTCTCAGTGAAGGTCGGGATGGAGGGTTGGTAATTAAGCGCTTGGGCATGTAGCACCAACTCGGCCGCGGCATCGATGGCTTTCTTCATCGCATCCACTTTTCCCAGATCGGTGATCAATTCATAGCTGGCACGCTTGCGATCATCGTAGGCGGTCACATCCAGGCGGATGAGGTGCTCATTGGTATTTAAGGAGATGGCTGAATTGGCGAACCTCATCAGGTAGCTGTCTTCCTCATGGTAAGAGAGGCTGATCTCATAGCCTTTGTGTAGCGCATAAGCCCGCAGGTCTTTTATTGTTGATAAAATTCGATCTTTCACGGTTATTCTCCTATGCGAACATTGTCGAAGCGGCAGACCGGAATGCCATGCCCCAACTGCATGATCTGGTTGGGCTGACCTTTGCCGCAGTTATCCACGAACTTCACCTGCCAGGTGGATTCATCCCCAACTGCTGAAAGCGAGTTCCAGAATTTCACGGTATCGCCCTTGTGGGTAGGGTTTTTCACTACGCCGGTTACCCGGCCATCATCCACCAACCAGCCGATCTCCTCCCCAAAATGGAATTGTTCGCGGTTCGAACCAATCGACCAGCTGCGGTCACCATCCAGGATGATGCCTTTTTCAGTATTCTTGATGATGTCATCCAGGCTGCCATCCTGACCCGCGTCAATATTGATGTTGGTCATGCGTTCGATGGGCACGCGATAGAAAGCGGTGGCACGGTTGGCGCCCCCGCTGCCCTGGAAGATGTTCTTTCGGGCTTTGGCGTTGGCCTCCTCCACCATCTGCCGCCCGGTGATGGCACCCACCAGGATGCCCTTATCGATCAACAGTTTGTTCTGGGCGGGAACGCCATCGTCATCAAACCCAAAGCTGCCGGGGCTGTTCACCAGGGTGGCATCTGCGCGTGCGGTCAGTCTTGAAGAACCATAACGCAGGTTGCCAAAATCATTCAGTGTAACGAATGAACCACCAGCAAAGGCCAGCTCATAACCCAGGATGCGATCCAGCTCGAGGGCATGCCCGATGGTTTCATGCGTTTGCAGGTACATGATGCCCGGCAGCAGAATGACCGAACGATCTTCCTTCGGGCAATCCTCCGCCACCAGTACCTGGTTGAGTTCCTTTACGATCCGCTCGGCATTTTCATGGAATTGCTGCCTGTCGATCGATTCCCAACCGCGGCTGTCCCCTACCCGGCTCAAGCGGAATTTGCGTTCCTGCGAGGCGCCCTGATTGTCCTGTCCATCCACTTCCATTCCGGCAAAGACTTCGGTGATCAGTTTTTCAATGTGGCTGCCTTCCGAATCGACAAAGACGATCTGCTTGCGCACAAAAGCCAGTGAGCTGAAGCGCTGGAATACGCCTGCCTGGTTCAGTTTTTCGTCCATCTCTTTGAGGAAGGCCACTTTTTCAGCCAGAGGTACTTCAAAGGGATTGATCTCACATGGACTCTCAAATTTGGCCTGAATGATGTCCTTCTCGGCCAAACGTACCGGGAAAGTCACCCTCTCGGCTGCGATGCGCGCATTATCAAAGGCTTTATCAAACAAGGCTGCCAGGGAGCTGACATCTGAGGATGCAGAAAAACCCCAGGCGCCCTTATACAGCACCCGGATGCCGATACCACTTTCCCCGGACATGGCAGTGGTTTTCAGGTTGCCATTCAACATCATCAAGAAGTTGGCATCCTCAAAAGGGTACCAGCGGGAATCCACATAGGTGGCGCCTTTGGCTTTAATGCGTTCGATCTGTTTCTGGATCTCATTTAGCATGCTTAAATCTCCTTTTCGATGAATCATGGGTTACTTTTACCCATTTAGATTTTATTATGCTTGCAACCTGATTATTTTACCAGTAACGCCGGTTGTCCAACATTCTGGTTTCATGTATTTGTTTATCTGCTATAAGGGTTCAGTTTGTAAGGTAAAAAACATTGCTGGAAACCCAAAAAAAAGGTAAGATACAGATGCCATGTTACCCAAGCAGATCTACCTGGCCTTATTGGCCTTGCTCTTGCCATAATTCAGTCAGCCCCGGCCTGACAGGTGAGTCACACCTGCCAGGCCTTTTTAGTCCTAATCAACTGGTCACCTAATTCGGTTCCCGAAAACCAGTAAATTACATACTTCATTTAGTAGGAGAAAGAATGCAGACACCCTGGGAAGATCGCTATGCCTTTCGTACAAAACGCATGGGAAGTTCCGTCATCCGTGAACTGCTCAAATTTACACAACAACCCGATATCATCTCCTTTGCCGGTGGCTTGCCGGCACCGGATGTTTTTCCACTCAAAGAGTTCCAGCGGGCCTGCAATGCTGTCCTGCAGGAACAAGGGGCCCAGGCTTTGCAATACAGCACTACCGAAGGCCATCCGCCTCTGCGCGAGATGATCGCCCGTCATACTGCCCGATACGCCATTGAAGTTTCACCTGATAACATTCTGATCACATCCGGTTCGCAGCAAGCCCTGGATTTTATTGGCAGGTTGTTCATCAACCGCGGAGATCGCATCCTGGTGGAATCTCCCACCTACCTGGGCGCTCTGCAGGCCTGGAACGCGTATGGGGCAGAATATGTCTCCGTTCCCATTGACGAACACGGCATGATCACAGATGAATTGGAAAAAGCCTTGCGCTCAGGCGTAAAGTTCATCTATGTGCTTCCTAATTTTCAAAACCCCACCGGTTCCACCCTTAGCCTGGAACGACGCCACAAGCTCATTGAACTGGCGGATCGTTACGGCGTGCCGATCGTAGAGGATGACCCTTATGGTCAGCTCCGCTATGAAGGCCAGCACTTGCGCCCGATCATCGCCCTGGATAGTGAGTTCCATAAGAGAAATGGGGACACATACAGCGGCAATGTCATCTATTTGAGCACCTATTCAAAGCTGCTGGCTCCCGGTTTGCGCCTGGGCTGGGTGATCGCACCCCAGGAAGTGATCCGCAAGCTGGTGATGGCCAAGCAGGCCGCCGACCTGCATACCGCCACCTTCAACCAGGTAGTGGCGCATGAAATTGGCAAGGATGGCTTTATCGATCAACATGTCAAGACCATCCGGAGCACTTACAAGGAGCGCCGCGATATCATGCTTGAAACCATGGCTGAATTATTTCCATCTGAAGTGAGCTGGACTCATCCTGAAGGAGGCATGTTCCTGTGGGGTATCCTGCCTGGGGACATGGACGCAGCCGAGGTTCTCAAAATTGCCATTGAACGCAAGGTAGCCTTTGTGCCCGGATTTGCTTTCCATGCCAACGGAGGAGGTAACAATACTATGCGCATTAACTTCTCCTTCTCCAACCCGGAGACCACCCGGGAAGGCATTTCCCGCCTGGGATTGGTGTTGAAAGAGCAAATTTCCAAAAAATAAAGCTCTGTAAATTATGACAAAAATAGAGACATCCTGAAATTGGATGTCTCTATTAAATTATTAAAGAGTCTTTAATTAAGAAACACTCGATTTTGTGGGTTCAATTATTTGGTGGAAAAATCCCTAAGTCTCTTCTACCCTGGCAAGTTGGTCATGATCCGGCAGAATACTTTCTGCATCCCGGATTGGCCTGAAAAAATAACCGGATAATCCCACCAGCGCTGCCATCATCCCGGAAAAGAAAACCAGCAACCCCATCCCGGCACCCGGACCTGTTCCAAACAGACCTCCAAAGAGCCGGGATAACCCGGAATTGACCTGCATGGATGGTTCCATAACGTAATCGGCCAGAACACCCGCGATGATCGGTGCGATCGGCTGGGTGAACCAGGCGATCAGACGTCGCGCAGAGAAGACCCGGCCCTGGACGTCGGGTGCCACCTTGGATTGCCAGATGGCCTGGTTGGAGCTATTTACCAAGGGGCTCACCATCACCATTAAAACCATGAATGGGATCCAGACGGTCAATCCCTGTCCCACTCCCAGCATGGCAAAGAATACTCCAGACATGAGCCAACCCAATAAAACACCATGCACCTTGCGCTTAAAACCACTCCAGGCGCTCATGATGACCCCTCCGATCACGCCTCCCACTGCTCCGGCAGTTTGGACAGAACCAAATATCAGGCTGTTTTGAGCTGTACGGGCCAGCACCATGGGCGCCAGCAGGGTGAAACCCATACCCGAAAACGAATTACCTATAAAAAAGATCATTTGCAGTCCCAACAGACTGGGACGCTTGAAAATATACTTGAAACCATAAACCGATTCCCGCCAGATCGAGCCTGATTCCTGCTGGCCTTCAACCGTCTTCTCAGGCTGGGGAATATACACAAAGAGCAAAGCCCCAATTGCGATGAAAAATGTAAGCACATCGAGCAGCATAATCAGGGCAAAACTGTCAAAGGGTTTGGTCATCGGCAGCGCCAGGATGATCCCGGCCAGGAGCGGGGCAAACACGCCTGGACCCGCATCCAACAGGGACATGAGTCCATTGGCGCGCCCGTACTGTTCCTTGGGGAGCATGGTGCTGATGGCCGCCGAGTAGGCCGGCCACTGGAAGGTATTGCCCAAACCGTTGATCACAGCCGCTATGTACAGGTGCCAATACTGCAAATTACCTGAAGCATACAAAACAAAGATGCCAGCCGTGGAAAGCACAGCCATCAGGTCGCTGACCATCATCATCAGTTTGCGGTTATATCGGTCCACCAGCACACCCGCTATGGGGGATAGCAGTAGAAAAGGCGTGATGAAAGCCACCTGCATACCTGCCATGGCTGTGGCGCTGCCGGTTTGTTTGTACATCCAAAGAGTCATCCCAAAACCGGTCATGGAGGAGGCCAAAACTGAGATGATCTGTCCCAGCCAGACTATCATAAAGCCGGCCATACCAGTTGGCCGGCGCTTTGTGGTGGTCTCTGTTGTATTCACGCAGCGTCTAACCATTCAACTGAGCCAGGGCCTCTTCCACGGTCAATTCACCGCTCTCTATCTTGGAGAGGATATCAAGTGAATTTTTCACTGGTGCCTGGGAAATTTCACCGTCACATTCCACCAACAGATCACCGGAAACACTATTCAGCGAGAGTAGTACTCCACCCCCTCCAAGCCGGGAAGTCTGAATTCCATTGCTGCGCGACGATTGGTTGACCGGGAAGTTTGTAGAGAAATCGCCACTGATGCTGTGCATTTCAACATTACAACGGGATGTTCCCGGCACAACCAGGTGCACATCTCCCGAAACAGCATGAAATTTATAAGGACCTTCCGCAAGACCCGTCTGCAGGCTGACATCTCCACTGACCGTGTTGACACTGGCTGAGGTTAGACTGGAATCCCGCAGGTTGATATCTCCTGACACGGATTTTAGTTGTCCGCTGCCGGATAGAAATTCTCCGGTAATATCTCCGCTTACCGTTTCTATTTTCAACATACCTGATAAGTCGTTCAGGGTCATATCACCACTGACCGTTTTGAAGGTGAGATCCCCTTCAAAACCTGAAACATGCAACGAATTACTGACACCATTTACATTGAGGGAACACTGCCGAGGTACTTTAATCACATAATCGACATCACAAACCTGCGATCCAAATAACCAGGTCAAACCCACATCAGAAAATCGGGTGGCGATGGACACAGAACCGTCTTCAGCCTGCAAACACTCAATTTTTGTACGCTCTGCATCTCCGCTGCCGGGCTGCTTGACTGCCAGAACGTGGATAACCCCGTCTTCTCCTGTTTGGATTTCCACTGAGCCGCTGATATTGCCCAGTTTTAGTTGTGCTGGAGACGAAACGCTAAAAGTATGCTCTATGGTTTCGAGTGACATGAAAGCTCCTTCAAAAAGTTTTTTAATGCTTATTCGACGAAGATCTCGACGTGTTCGCCATCTTCATCATCCATAACATCAATGATCTTGCCGGTCATGCCATTTCGCAGGGCATCCATCACCTCAGACATATCCACACCGGCAACCTCGGGGGCAAAATGCGCACCAATCTTCATGCCTGCATCAATTAAACTGATGGGAATTTGAACAGTTGCCTTTGAGCGCCCGGTGACTGTATCCGTTACGCGCACACGCAACCAGCGGGCGCCACCAGTTCCAAGGTTGACACTGCCGCCCGGGGATGCTTTCTGGCTGGCACTTAATGCAGACAGCAGTTTGGCTCCCTCCTCCACGCTCAATTTGCCTTCATCAATCATTTTCAGGATTTTCATCCGTTCTTCAGCATTTGCCATATTCAGCCTCCTTAATAAATTAAGAAATTAAGTCTTCTATCATAACAAAAGAATATATGTATGTTTAGGTAAAATCTCATCATCCAATATAAACTTGAACCTTTTCGCCATCATCGCCTTCATCCACATTCACCACCAGGGGATCACTCGTGTGTTGGACTGCATCAATGATCTGATCCACCGGCACATTGCCCAGACCCTCGATCTTATGCCCAAAATTGCGCAAGAACCAGGATGTCAGATGCAGCGGCAGGGGAAAGCCGATCAGGATCCGTTTTGGAAAATCTCCAGGTTTTTGTTTAACCGACACGAACAACCAGCGTGCGGTTTTTGAACCCCATCCCAGGAGGATGATCAACATACCGAGAATAAAGATTGGAAAACCCAGGCAATAAAACCAAATGCTGATGTCTGATGGATGTACGTTTTTATACATGACCCAGCCGCCAAAAGTTGTGATGATCACACCGATCCACAAGGGGATCATCCGCAGGCTGCGAGCTTTTTCCACAGTTTTGCTGATATCAGGGTCTGCTTCAGAAGCAGGTCTGGCCTCCACTTCAGCAATGGCTGATGCAACGCTACACTTCTCGTCATCAAGAGGGTCATCGTCCAGAACCTGCATCAGGCGCAGTCCTTCTTCCGGGGTGATCTTGCCATCTTCAACCATCTTAAGAATCTTGGATCTTTCAGATGCTGTCATATTACTCTCCTTGTCCCTCAAGTGCAGATAACAGCTTCTCGGCTTCCACCGCGCTGATCTTCTTCTCCTGCAGCATTCTCAAAATCGTCAGGCGTTCATCATCGCTGACAGGTTCGACAGGTTTCTTATTGGAGGAAAAACTGAACATTTCGGTTCCACCAATGTTAATGCGGGCATTAACATGCCTGTCGTGTCCACGCCGGGCGCGTACCTCGGCGGCTCGTGCCTTGGATTCTGCACGGCGCATGGCAGCCTCCACTCGCACATCTGCCCTGCGGGACAACCCTTCAGACCTCAGTTGAACTTTTTCAAGTGCTTTTTGAACTTTGAGATTGATACGTTCATTCAAGCCACCCAGGTCATGCGGGATGGGCGGAATGGGAGGTATGGTTGGTATCGATGGGATACCTAATCCATCCAACATACCTACTCCGAAATCGGCGGCTGAATCCCATTTCTCCGACTTGCTGGTTACGATCAGATCCTCTCCCGCTGTCAAATACATTTTTGCAGAACCATTCCCCAGGGCGAATTTTTGCGTGGGGCTGCCTTCTTCAAGTGTGACACCCGGGAAATCCACATGCAGAGAGCCCTCATCCCCATCCATGATTGCCAGATGCAGCTCAGCATTGGCATCCACAGGCAGGTGCAGGAGCAAGTCCTCACCGGCGCTGACACAGTACTCAACCCCCGGCAAAGGGTCCAGGTTCAAAGCAGCATCATTGCCTACGTCTGCATGCACAGAACCACGCACATTCCTCAGGTAGAGATCACCTTCCACTTTTTCCAGGCTGACATTTCCTTCCACATCTCGCAATGAAGCATCTCCGTTGATGGAAACCGCCGAAAAATCTCCCTGACAGTTATGCAAGTTCAAGTCACCGTCGATTTTGCCCAGCATGATCCTACCTACATTCCGTAATGTAACATCTCCAGAAGCAGTATCCAGACTGGCATTTTGGACATCATTCAACGACAGATCACCATTCAAACTCCCCAGTTTGATCTGACCTTTCAAAGCCTGCAGACTGGCATCTCCGGCCACATTTTCTATCATCAGATATACCTGGCGCGGCAGGTAAAGGATCAGGTCATCGTCACAGGAAATCACAAAGTTCTGTTCTGTCGCCTCAATATCCAGGCTGTCTCCGTTGGTCTTTGCCATGATCTCAGCCCGTTCCCAACCAGCCACACGCAAATCACCTGCCACAAATTGCACCTGGATGTGCGAATTGGCATCGGCTTGCAGAGTTTGCTGTTTCATGGATCACTCCTCTCCCTGTAACAGGCGGCGCGCTGCTTCAGCAGTGATACGACCAGCGTCCAACTCTTCCAGGATCTTTAAGCGATTACCTCCCGTTATTTCAGGTATCTCTTCATCTTTGCCGGGTTCATACCCCATGGCACGGATGACTTCATGTAAGCGGTTGCGAATGGTGGGATAGGAGAGACTGAGCTCATCCTCCATGCGGGTGATCTTGCCTTCGCAACGCACGAAAGTTTCCACAAAATCCAATTGTTCGGCTGTCAATCCCGGGAAGGCACCATTTGTAAAACGTCCTTCAATGGTCGTGTCACAAGCGGGACAATATAAACGGGAAACCACTAATTCAGAATCACACACCGGGCAGGCACTTAAAGATTGTTTCATTCATCACCTCTATACTTTGAATTAATGATATTTCATGTTCACCCACTTCAGGGAATTGAGGTAAAATATCTTCACCAGTGGGGTGGATAAATTAGATCTCAACAACAAGTTATAATCTTTTAATATTATACCAAATAATATTTAACAGTCAAGTACTATTTTTTACATATTCTTATTTTTTGTTCAATATTATTGATTTTTACTGCCTTATTGTTGTTTTTCAGGGTTATAAGTGAACTGAGGGTTATTCGAGCATACAAATGCCTCGTCTACCAAGATTTTTCAAAAAGTCGTGCTTGACACAGAACGTATGTTCGTGTTATTATTAGCACAAATGAGCGAACAGTAGGAAAGGAAGGCGCAAATGGTAAGACCACGCAAAGGCATCAATGAACGGCATCAAAAAATATTGGAATACTTATCCCGCCGTCAAGATAAACAAAGATACCCCCCCTCCATTCGTGAGATAGGTATAGCTACCGGGATTTCTTCCACATCAGTGGTTACTTACTACCTCAAGCAGTTGGAAGAAATGAATTTGATCGAACGGGATCATAATGTCTCGCGCGGGGTTCGCTTGAATGTGGAAGCACAAAAACCTGCCGAACGGGCATCTCAAGCTGCCAGGAATATTGCCACCAGCATCAACGAATTATTGAACGTACCTGTTATTGGTCGTATTTTCGCAAGCGATCCCATCCCGGTACCGGCTTCAGATTTCAACTACTTCGACGCAGAAAGCAATATCCAGATCGCCCGCAGCTTGCTTCCTGCCAAAGAAAAGACAAGCGAGCTGTTTGCCCTCGAAGTCAATGGAGATTCGATGATCGACGCCATGGTTAACAATGGCGATATCGTCATCATGAAAAAAGCGCAAACTGCCGAGAACGGTGAAATGGTGGCAATCTGGCTCAAAGACGAAGATAAGACCACACTTAAATATTTTTTCAAGGAACCCAAAGGCATCCGGCTGCAACCAGCCAACCCCACCATGCAGCCGATCATGGTAAAAAATCCGGCCAGCCTTGAAATCCAGGGCAAAGTGGTCATGGTCATACGCAGAATGGATGTCGTCTCTTCCTGACCCAACTTTCAGAATCCATAAAATCATAAAAAAGGCCACCCGGTCATATTGGGTGGCCTTTTCATTTTTTATCCATTTACAGGCGGGTCACTTAAGCGTCACATCCACCGAGTCCATCGTCAGGATGGAACCATCCGCCATGCTCATCTCCAACACCTCGATTCGGATTGAGCCCGGACTGGCTGGGGAACCGGAAAGATCCACCAGCCCATCAAAGGTTCCCGGGGCACCCATATCCGGGGCGGAGACCATGATCGGCCCAGTGTAGATCGAGGTATTGTTTACATCCATGATGCGCACCAACAATGTGTTTTCAAAAGGTGCGATGGTCACTCTGCCTTTAAGTTGGATCTGGTTGGTCACTTCACTGCCTGCAGTGGGTGCTTCAATACTTATCTCCCGCAGGGTATCCGTGAAAGTTCCACTGGTGGCATGTACCATCACCAGGCCGGGTCCCCAATAGAAACGGAAGGATTGCGTCATCGACTGGCTCGGGCAACACTGACCGTCATTGGGGGCATGCACCAGCATATCGAGCGTGATGCGCCCATCTGCGATGCTCATGGAATTGACAGCCACACGATCTCCCAGGAAATACCCGCTCGAAGGGGATAGCGAGACGCCACTATTGAAGACTGGAACCAGGTATTCAAATTGACCGGTGCCTCCATAGTTTTCCACCAGGATGATAGCCGCATCCTCTACACCATCTGCATTCAGGTCCCCAAAAGCAGACTGCTCCTGCATGCTGACAGACAGGTAATCGCTGCCGGATCCCGCCTCATATTTTCCATCCATAAGCCTGACCAGGGTCATACCATTTTGAGCCTGGTATTCTCCATTCTTGAGCATCTCCATCGTAATGGGTCCTGTGCTGGGTGTGCTTTGCAGGAAAGCAGGATCAATACTGGGTGTAACCTGGGATTGATCAGGCAAAACAGTCGCAGGGCTGCAACCAGCGGCCAGGACCACCAGCAGTACAGACATAAGGGAAAAGCGGATTGCTTTCATAACATTCTCCTTTGAAAAACGATCACGGTATCAAGACGCTCCAGGTTGCCCCGCCATCCACAGTTTTGTAGAGGCTATGATGATTGGCTGAATCTCCAGTCAGCATCCAACCAGTTTGAGCATCTACGAATTCCATCTTCATTAATATGTCCGTAACATCAACATTTGTGGCTACCGGGTTCCAGGTCAGACCGCCATCATGGGAAACCTGCAAACTTGGACCACCATCCCATACAAAAACGTCCATAAACGAGGGGATTGAATATTGCCCATTGCTGATCAACGGAGTTGTCGAAGTCCAGGTGACCCCACCGTCATGGGTAACATAAAAATCCACGGCTGAATTTCCAGCCAAAAGGCGAACCGGCAAAATACCATCCATTCCATTAAAGAATTGAGCGGATCTCACCTCGGTCATGGCGCTTTCGTAATCAGCAGGCAGGCTTACATCCTGTTTGTTCCAGACATGGCCTCCATCGGAACTGGCATATAAATAAACATACCCGTCCATGGGAATATTGCCCCCCACCCAGCCATGCTGACTGTCTAAAAAGGTGATGCCACTTTTCTGTCCACTGAACGGTAAGGTATTCACATCTTCCCCGGCGCCAGGTTGCATGATATACACCGGAGTCCAAGTGGCACCCCCATCCGCGCTGGAATACACATCCACAGCCGAAGAACCGGCTGCCGCGCCCGACCAGGATGAAACCAGTGGTGGCGTTGAGAAAATCGATCTGGCCTCCCGCAAATGGAACTGCGACCAATGTCCAACTGAAGCCGCCGTCGATGGTATAAGCCAGCGTTCCGGTCATGAAATCGGAGCCTGCCATTACCACCCATCCCGTGGCTGGATCCAGGAAGAAGACACTGGCTGGGTAACCCAAACTGCCTGCGCCGGGAGGAGTGATGTCATACCAGGTCAAGCCGCCATCCAGGGTACGCACCAGGCTGGTCTCAGTCGTCCCCCAGCCGTTCAGAGAGTCCAACATATCCAGTGCGGTAAGCGACGGGTTGGTTAACACCGGCAGATCTGGCGGGGATGCCGGTAAAACAGGAACCGGGGTTTGAGTTACGGACGGCGCTTGCGTTGCAGGTGGTTCTGTGACAGCCGGAGCAGGTGCCGGTGTGCCGGGAATGGAGCAAGCCAGGACCACCATCATCATAGCCGCCATTGCTGACAAAACTTTCAAAGCTGCATTATTTAACCGCATATAGCCTCCGAATACTATCCCTATAAGTATGGAACAATAATGGATATTTAAGCCACTCATTTCGAATCAAAACATAACGCGACAAGCAAGCTAAAGACGAAGCTTGATCCCGGAAAGTTCCCGGCACAAACCAAAAACAGCCAGGATTTTTTTACCCGACCCACTCCACTAGGGTCGCTTCGCCCTGTCCGACCCCCACACACAGGGTTGCCAGGCCAAAAAACGGTTGTTTGTGATCCATAGAGCGGCGTTTCATTTCATATAAAAGGGTGGTCAGGATACGAGCCCCTGAGCATCCCAGGGGATGCCCGAGTGCAATGGCACCCCCGTTTACATTGACGATTTCCGGATCCATTTCCAACTCTTGCATGACTGCCAGGGATTGGATGGCAAATGCTTCGTTCAGTTCTACCAGGCCGATATCAGCTAACTTTAAACCAGCGCGTTTAAGCACTTTGGTGGTGGCAGGAACCGGTCCCAGCCCCATAATGCGGGGGGGAACCCCTCCCGCAGCAGATGTCACCAGGCGGGCCATGGGCTTGAGACCCAGTGCTTTAGCCTTCTCGGCGTTCATCAGCAATAATGCGGCTGCGCCATCATTCAACCCCGATGAATTTCCAGCAGTCACAGTGCCCCCCTCCTTGCGAAAAGCCGGGCGTAATTTTGCCAGCGTTTCCAGCGTGGTATCCCGTCGTGGACGCTCATCGGTATCCACCACCAGTGCCTCGCCCTTGCGCTGCGGAATTTGCACAGGCAATATCTCCTGCGCAAATTTACCGCTGTCAATGGCTGCGATGGCATTTTGATGCGAGCGCACAGAAAATGCATCCTGCATTTCACGTGTAATTTCGGGTTTCATGGCGGCAATGTTTTCGGCGGTCTCACCCATTTGCTCGGTTCCGTACATTTCCTGCATACGGGGATTGGGGTATCGCCACCCCAGGGCGGTATCCCACATGGTCAGATTACCAAACGAAAAGCCTTTTTCAGCTTTTGGAGCAGAGTATGGCGCCCGCGACATATTTTCGACCCCACCCGCGATAAAAACATCGCCCTCGCCAGCCTTGATGGCACGCGCCGCCTGGTTAACCGCGTTCAATCCCGAAGCACACAGGCGATTAAACGTTACCGCCGGCACTTCCACGGGCAGACCAGCCAGCAGTGAGGCCATGCGCGCCACATTACGGTTATCTTCCCCGGCCTGGTTGGCGCAACCAAAGTAAACCTCTTCCACCAGGCTGGGGTCCAGGTTATTGCGCTCCACGATCGCCTTTATCACCAGGGCTGCCAGGTCATCAGCACGCACTGAGGCTAGAACTCCACCCAGCGCACCGATGGGGGTGCGGATGGCGTCAATTATATAGACTTCAGACATGATCTCCTCCAAATTATATGTGTTTGTCACTTACTTGGTTTTTTGTAAGGTTGGCTTGCAGCAACCTATGGATTAATTAATGTAACTATTAAGGCTTGTCTAACGGAGGAAGCGTTCGCTGCGACCGAAGGGTCTCCTTCACCGTCCCGGTCTCTTTCGGGGCACTGCCACGGGATCCTTCGCTGTGCTCATAAAATCCCGATGTTCTTCCGGGGCACCGTCCCGGTGTCCCCGTTCGGGCCGGCAGCCCGCCGGGGCGAGTTGGCCCTCGAGAGAAAAGACAGCTTGGCTAATCAGGTACAATTATTATAAGATTGTAATGTTCCATGGAATTGATTCTACCACTGTGATTGTTGGTCACTGCCCGGATTCGTGTCCCGAATTCAACTTAGAACGAAAACCATACTTGTTGTATAATGAATAACTGATGAAAAATGCTTCCGACCCAGGCCAGGGTTCCAATAATTCTTCCGAAACCTTCGAAGACCGGATAGCCACCCTACTCGAAGAGATTGACCTTGCCATCAAATGGGATCGCCCCTCCATCCTGCTGGCCGTATATGCTTCAGAAGTAATTCACAACCACGCCCGGGAATCACTCGAAAAACAAATCGAATGGCTCGGGCAAAAAGTCACCCGCATTAAAGTTGATAAAGAAAATTTTGACCTCGCCCGGTTTTTATCACAATTTGAACAACACGAACAGGTAGTCTTTTTTATCTCCGGTTTAAGGTGGGGAGGTGGCCGAAGCAGATCCAATGCCTACCAGGCATTAAATATGCGCCGGGAATTGTTCGTGGATGAAAAGATCCGCCTGGTCATCTGGCTGAATGAAAAAGAAGCCAGTGACCTGCCTCACCATGCTCCAGATTTCTGGGCTTTCCGACACCGGGTGGTTGAATTTCCAGATAACATTTCAAAACTTCCTGCATCTTCCTCGCAGCCTGACCTATCCTGGCGGGATTGGCAGGTCAATGAAACCCCGGTTGATCTGGAGGCAAAGATTGCCCTCAGGGAATCCCTGCTGGCACAATTGCCCATCAGCGACTCATCCCTGTTCACGCGCACAGACCTGGTGTATATCCTGGCTTATTTGTATGCGTCCAGGCAGGATTATGATAAGGCAGCTTCTTACCTGGAAAAAGGCCTGGCGCTGGCAGTCCATCCACAGGCAGCTTCCATCCAGGCAAAATTCAGGGTCGCCTTGGGAATGCTCTATCACGAGCAATACATGCTGGGCAAGGCCATTGCCACTTTTCAGAAAGTGATCGAGCAGGATCCCCGCAACGCAAGCGCATGGAACAACCTGGGCAGGGTATTCACTGACCAGGGTCGCCAGGATAGCGCCCTGCACGCCTTCAAGAAAGCCATTAAACTGGCTCCCAGATATGCCAATGCCTGGAACAACCTGGGAAATTTCCATCGGCAGAATGCACAAAGCCGCGACGCACTGCATGCTTACAAGCAGTCAGCCCGCTTTGAACCACAGAATGCCAAACCCGTGATCAACCTGGCACATACCCACCTGGATGCCGGGCAGCCTGATCTGGCCATCCGTGCCTACAAAAAAGCCACCCGCCTGGTTCCGGCGAATGCAGCTTTGCTAAATGAGCTCGGTACTATTTACCGGGAAATGAACCGCTTTAAAGATGCCATCGCCGCCTACAATAAGGCTATAAAACTCGATCCTGAATATGTCTTGCCTTACGCAGGTCTGGCTGCCTGCTACCGGCAGTTGGGAAAACCTGATGCATTTAAAAAACAAATTAACCATGCCCGTCCCCGTCTGGAAAAACAATCTGTTATCAAATGGGCGGAGTTTGAAGCAATATGCGGAAATAACGAAGCAGCATTTCGATTTTTGAAGGTTGCCTTGGATCAAAACCAGACAACTCCCCAGGCAGTTCTCTCCAATCCAAACTTTATTGGTTTACGCGCTGATCCTCGTTATCAGAAGTTGATAGATGGTGATTAATAGGCAAGAATTACTGGAATTGGGATGCGTTCAAGAGGGTAAATGAATTTATACCTGGGATTCTTATTAGCGCTCGTAATGATTGTGACAACCACCATCATTTCGATCTCAATTCGAAAACGGAATGCGCCAGGTGCCATCAGCCTGATCTTCTTTGCAA
The DNA here is from genome assembly GCA_001796335.1 of Chloroflexi bacterium GWB2_49_20. Lineage (GTDB taxonomy): Bacteria > Chloroflexota > Anaerolineae > Anaerolineales > Villigracilaceae > UBA12087. The sequence goes on from MGMF01000001.1 coordinate 178,516, forward strand.
TTGGGTTGTTGATTTGGTCGATCACTTATATATTCTTTTTCTATGCCTCCCAATCCTGGATATACTACTGGCTGGGCGCCGCTTATCTTTTTTCATCCCTGGCACGCCTCTCACTCTTCATCTTTTCCATTCAATATACAAATAACGACCACTGGCTGAGCAAGCGTACATTCGGGTTCTTCCTGATAGAACCGATCATATCTCAAGCGATCCTGTGGACCAACCATATACACGGTTTCTTCTTCGCTCGAAGGACCATTGAATTACTCGGACAAACCTATCAGATTGGTCCCTGGTTTTGGATAAGTGCTGTCTATAACTATAGCTTGCTGCTGATAACAATTCTAATTATCGCTCAATCCTATATCCGTTTATCTCGAATCGATCGCAAGCTTTTGGGTCTGCTGCTTTTTGGAGCCATTGCTCCCGTTGTTCTTTATGTGGCCACATTGGCAGGTTCAGCCATCATCCCCGGCGCCGAATTATCGCCAGCGGTATTCATCATACCCGGTATCACCCTGGTCATTGGTCTGGTCAAATACCGCCTGCTGGATTATTCCATTCAAACCCGCGATGCGGTCATCGAGATCATGAATGACGGCTGGTTGGTGCTGGATGATAACAACCAGGTCATTGACATTAATCCAAAGGCAGAGCAGTTGATCAATCGTCCGCGTAAAGAGATCTTTGGATTGCCCGTAGAGGCAGCCCTGACAGACTGGCCTAATGTTATTCGGCAGATCAACAACAACACAGTTGTCCTGGATACCAATTTTAGCGTGGAAATGAACAATTCCTGGCGCTACTTCAACCTGCGTGTTCAGCCCCTCACAAATGCTTTCAAGCGTCTGATAGGACATGTGATCTTCTGGAGGGACATCACTGAACAGAAGATGGTCGATGATGCCCGTAAACAAGCCCGGGACGAGATGTTCTTGCTGTTGCATGGGTTGGCCAGCGCAGCCAGCGAGGCCTCCAACTTGCAATCATTTTTATCAGATTCGGTGTATTTGATCCTGTCAGCTTTTCAATGCCAGAGCATTGGCATCTTTCTGTTGGATGAAAATCAACAGACCGGAGAACCTCTCAAGTTGTCCCTGGTAAATCAGGTGGGGCTTTCCGCACAACTCGCCAAGAAACTTTCCCGAATAGCCGTAAAAAATGGGGAGGCTGGGAACATGTACAATGAAGTACTGGTCAAAAGACAACCGTTCACCTCCCAAGTCATAAACAATGACCCGCTTGTTCCATTTGAGCTGCAGGATTTGGGTCCAGGAGCACTTTTGGCGGCACCTTTGCGCTCTAGCGATCAGATACTGGGCTTGGTTAACATTATTCGAAAACCGGGAGCTACTTTCACTTCCGAAGAAATATTTCGCTTCAATGCCGCGGCTGAGGAGATTTCCAATTTCATTTACAATGATCGCCAACGCCAGTTAGCCATTGCCCTTGCAGAACGAGCCCGCCTGGTGCGGGACCTGCATGATTCGGTCACTCAGAAGCTTTATGGTTTGCTGGCTCTAACCGAGGCAGCCCAGGCAGGGCTGGAGATGGGATCTACTGAAATGTCCACCAAAGTCCTGGTTCCTATTGGAGAAAACGCCCGCCAGGCACTGAAGGAAATGCGCTTGTTCTTGTATGAATTAAGCCCCTCCAATCTGAAGAAGGATGGCTTGATTGCAGTGCTCAATCAGCGCCTGGATGCAGTCGAAGGTCGTGCGGACATTAAACGCAAGATCATTTCAGATGAGAACATTTCCCTGTCTTACACCCAACAGGTGGCTTTTTTCTACATCGCCCAGGAAGCCCTGAATAATACTCTCAGACATGCTCATGCAAAATCTGTTTTGATCCGTCTGAAACAGACCAAGAACAACATCGTCATGGAGATAGAAGATGACGGGCATGGTTTCGATACTCATGATTACAAGCAGGGAGGCATTGGTCTGCGTAGCATGCAGGAGCGTACAATGCAAATTGGTGCAACATTAAAGATGCACTCAGAACCCGGAAAAGGGACTAAAATAATCTTATCATTAAGAAAGGATGGTGCACAGCATGGATAAAATTCGAGTACTTATTGTGGATGACCAAACCGTTATTCGGGAAGGTCTGGTTGCAATCTTATCGTTCTACCCGGAAATTGAAGTGGTTGGCCAGGGAGAAGATGGCATCCAGGCAGTTGAGAAAGCCAAAGAACTCAAGCCCGACGTCATCCTGCTTGACCTGGTGATGCCTCGTCAGAACGGGTTGAAAACCATCCCCTTGTTATTGGAAATAGTTCCCAAGCCAAACATCCTGGTGGTAACCAGTTTTGCGGAGGATGAGCTTGTTTTTCCCGCCATCAAAGCAGGCGCACTCGGTTACTTATTAAAAGATTTTCAGCGTGATAATTTGGTTCAGTCGATAAGGGATGTAGCCAAGGGGCAGGCCTCTTTGGCGCCTTCCATTGCTCTAAAAGTGATCCAGGAATTCAACAATCCCGAAGAAACCTCACTGCCTGAGGACGCACTCACCTCACGGGAATTGGATACCTTGCGCTTGATCGCACGGGGTTTCAGTAACCAGGAAATCGCTAATGAACTTTACATTCAGGAACGTACTGTGGCAAAATATGTCAGCAGCATCCTGACCAAAATCCATGTCGAAAACCGGACAAAAGCAGCCCTGTATGCCTTGCGTGAAGGTATATCTGAGCTGGAGGTGAATCCGAAGTAGTTCTACGAATTCGATCTTTCTGCCTGGCATTTACAAAAACATCCTCATTTAATGTGAATGAGGATGTTTTTCTTAATTCACAGCACCACCTGGTCATTCTTGACCATTTAATAGAGTAAAGCTGGTCATTTTGAGTTGCCCGCCAGATATTTAAAGACATATTTCTTGCATTTCACCGTTCCAGCTCAGGCGATATACTGAATTCAAGCACAACCAGAAATGGCAGCCAGAATTCCTGGAATGGATTGTGTATGCAATCGAAAAAGGAATGCAGAATGTTCTCAGGTCAGTACAACACTACCCTCAATTCAACCAATCAACTTACTCCCCCACAGCGGTTTGGAGATCTGCTTGCGCAGGGTGGTGTTGTAACTCAAGGTTTTGACCGCAATCTGATGGTCCTAACGAGCCAGGCTTTCCAGGAATTAACCTCACGGGTCATGTCCATGAATCTGACCAATCCGTTGGCCCGTATGCTCTTGCGCATGTTATTGGGCAACGCAAATGAAGTCGCCCTTGACCAAACCGGTCAACTGACCATACCCAAAAAACTCTGCCGGATTGCAAATCTGCAATCCCCAACTGTAATGGTAGGCATGGGTGATTTCTTTGAGATCTGGTCTGCAGAAGCATGGTCTGAGCAGGAAACGAAACTGACGGATTCCGAGGCTGACCCATCCCGCTATTCATCCCTGAATCTCGTTATGCGCTGAACGCCTTCATGTGGAGTGACATGTTGAAAGACTTGAGAAAACAAGAGGCAGCAAATGGTTGATTTTGAATACATCATGGCAAAGGATTTCGACCGGGCCTGGTTAAATTTTGAACTGGATCTGCCCCTCAAACCCGGCAAGAATGGCAAAGCTAATCCATTTTATATCAATCGTCCAGGTAACCCGATTGCTGAGTTGGAAGATGCCCTGTTGGCGCCCTTCTACCGTCCCCCAAAATTCTTCTTTTCCGGGCATCGCGGTTGTGGAAAGTCCACTGAATTATTGCACCTGATGAGCAACACCGCCATCCTGGAAAAATTCTGGCCGATCAATTTCAGCATCCGCGAAGAAGCAGATATTATTGACCTGGACTTTCGCGATATCCTGCTGGCAGTTGGTGGCCGGATGTTCCGTGATTACCGCAAGAATGGCGGCAAACTACCCGAGCAGCTTCTCAAAGAATTGAACACCTGGCGCGGCAAGGTGGAGGAAGAGGTTAAAACCATCGGTGGGCTGCCAGTCCAGTTTGAACTCGGTGCCGGGATGGAAGCTTTCTTTGTCAATGCCGGATTAAAAATGAAATTGGAGCCCAAAACACGCTCCGAGATCCGGCAGGTTTTTGAAAGGGATATCACCGGCCTCATTTCCGTCATCAACAACATCGCCACTGCAATTTACAGCAAGGAAAAACGCATTCCCCTCATCCTGATCGATGACCTGGATAAACCAGAATTGGAGAAAGCCCGGGCTATCTTCCATGACCGGCGTGAGATCATGATGCAGCCCAGCTGCGCCATTGTTTACACAGTCTCAAGCGCCCTCTTTTACAGCAAGGATTTCGACTCCATCCGTGACCAGGCTGTCTTCCTGCCAAATATTAATTTACACCCACGCCTCAAACCAACCGAATTGAATGCAGAGGGGTATGAAATACTGGTACGCTTCGTAAATCAAAGAATGGATATCAATTTAATGGACCCCACAGCACTAAAGGAAGCCATTACTTACAGTGGTGGCGTCTTTCGGGAAATGGCCCGCATCATGCGCACTGCTATCGGACAGGCACGCCGGCGCAAAACAGCCCGGGTTGAAAGCGTGGATGTGGAATTTGCAGCCACCGAGATCCGCAACGAATACCGGCGCATCCTGGAAAAGGAAGATATTGAAATTCTCAAGAAAGTCCAGGTGGATAACCGTCTGGAAAACACCGATCGCTTGACTCCCCTGCTTCAACTTCTGGCATTGCTGGAATATCGCAATGGCGAGAACTGGTGTGATGTTCATCCTGTATTAAGAAAATTATTGAATGACTGATCCCTATATCAAGTAACCAACCGGATAAATAATTATGACAACAACTCAAATTCCAATCCAAACAACCACTACCGGTGCCTTCGATGATCGGATTGATATTTTATTCCGGGAGCTTGAACTAGCCATTCGTTGGCAGCGGCCATCCATCTTGCTGGCAATTTTCAAATCCGATCAACTTCACGATGAGGTTGAATCCGTTCTTAAAAGCCGTTTGCTGGCTGTTGGACAGGATGTGCATTGTTTCAAAATTGATGGGGAAGCGAACTCGGATATTCCCCAGTATCTGACCAACCTGCCCCACCTCGAGAAAAAGGTGATATTTGTTGAAGGCTTTAAGTTGGGAGGCGGGCAGGAAAATGCCCATGCCTACCGGACGCTGAACATCGGACGGGATTATTTTGTCAATCGTCAGGTTCGGGTGGTTTTCTGGCTCACCCTTGATGAAGCCAACGACTTGGCGCGCTATGCCCCGGAATTCTGGGGTTACCGCCATCGTGTGGTCGAATTCATGGAACATATGGACCCTGCCCAATCGCCTCTGCGCAGCCTGGGGTCCATCTGGCAGGGTATTGGTGAATATACAGATGGAATGGAAGATATAGACAACAGGATAGCCTTGCGGAATACGCTTTTATCAGGCCTTCCCGAGAAGAATGAATCCACTTCGGTGCGGGCTAATTTGCTCATCTCCCTGGGAGTACTGCACTGGCGCAAGGGAGATATTGAGAAAGCCATCGGACTTTCCCAATCTGCCCTGCAACTTGCCACCAAGATTGAAAATAAATGGTTCGAAGCCTTTTGTTACAACTCACTGGCACTCATCCAGGCCAACTCAGGCCAGGTAAGTGAAGCCATCGAAGCATTAAAACAAGCCAGCAGCCTGGCTCCAGATCAGATCTTTCCCTGGAATAACTTGGGGAACCTGTTCAGCGAGCTGGATCGCTTTGATGAGGCTCTTGAAGCCTTCCATACAGCCATGCAATGCAACCCCCAGGACCCCTTGTGTCTGAACGGACTGGGCAATGTATATCTGAAACTAGGGCGCACAAATGAGGCCTACACCAACTACCAGCAAGCCATCCAACTTGCACCCAACTTTGCACATGCCTGGAATGGTCTGGGAAATATCTATGCCAGTCAGGATCAAATCGATGCTGCCATTTCTGCTTTCAAAAAAGCCACTGAACTCGATCATCATCTGGCTTTACCATGGATCAGCTTGGGAAGTATCTTTGAAAAGCTGGATCGCCTTGACGAAGCTGCAGTTGCCTTCAAGAAGGCTTTTGAGCTTGACCCCGCCAATGCCCTTGTTTGGAATGAACAAGGCAAAATTTATCTAAACACAGGCAGTTATGACGAGGCTGTATGCGCTTTTCAAAAATCCATAGAATTGGATCATGGTAATGGCTGGTCACTGTGCAACCTGGCGCAGACTTACGTGTGCAAGGGTAAATATACGGAAGCCATCCAGTTGTATCACAAGAGCATCAAGCTTTTCAAAAGCAATACCGAAAAAGCCATCACATGGAGTAGGCTGGGTAATATTTACCAACAAAATAACGATATTGAAAATGCTATTACAGCCAAGAAGATTGCCCTGGAACTTGATCCCTCGAATGAGCAGATCAAGAATGAACTGATGGAAATTCACAATTCCTTGAACTTGCAGAGTAAATCGGGAGATGAAAATTCCATGTCCAGTATAACCATGGAAAACACAGCGTTACACAGGTTTCTCGTGGATGCAAGTACTGAATTGGGGCCGGACTCTGCCATCAATAAGGTTTCACCTCAAATGGGACCACTTATTGAAACCCAAACTGTTGGATCCACACACGACTGGAACGAACGCGGCAATACCTTGATGAAAGCAGGCGCTTATAGCAAGGCAGCCTTGGCATATCTCAAAGCCATCGAACTGGACAGTAGGTTTGGCTGGCCTTACGCGAATCTGGCATTGATCGCTGTCAGCAATGGCAAATATGCAGAAGCTGTGCCTCTTTACCAAAAAAGCCTGAAGTTGCTCAAAACCAAATTGGAAAAAGCTGTGGTTTGGAGCCGGCTTGGGGTTGCCTATCGAAAATTGAATGATTATATTAAAGCCATTCAGGCCCACCGTAAAACCCTGGAACTGGATCCCAAAAACATTAATGCACGACAGGACTTGATCCGTATCCATAATGATCTGGGACACATAAAAACAACGATCGACCTGTTGACAGCCAGTCTGGATAAAGCCTCAGCCTGGAACATGCTCGGAAATGCTTACCGTCGCTTGAGCGATTACGAGTCTGCCACCGAGTCCTTTCAAAAAGCGGTCGAACTGGCGCCTGATGATTATGCCTTCAAGTTTGACCTGGAGGAATCCATCAAAGAGGCCAGGCAGAAGATCCAACCATCCATGAACGATGATCAAAAAATGGGCAACAAGAATATTGAATATTTTAGAATTGCCTTGAAAGATACAGGTGAAACATCATCCATCGAAGATAATCAACCGGGTCCGCTGGGAGAATTGATCGATATACAGACTACCTTACAATCCAGTGAAGGTGATCAGCTCACCCAGGAAAAAGGATTATTCGACCCGAAACAGGAAACCCGGGTAAAGTATCCAATTGGCAAACCTGCCAGGCGGAATGTAGAAGTTAATCCAACCAGGCGCAGTCTGACAGGAATGCCTGTGCCTGCCCAATCTTCAGGTGGAGACAATACCAATATGCCCGGGATCGCTCAAAAGGCAGCCTCCAATTACCGCAACATGTGGCACATGGAAGAAAGAATTTCCTCTTTCCAGGAAGCGACTAAATCCATGCCTGTGGAAAGCCTGGATCCCGCTCTGCTGGTCTATCATCGTGCTATGGAATTCGTATCTGCTGGCTCTGACAAAGAATCCTTCGTGAATGAATTGGAAACCTTCCAGCCCTTACCTGCCCGCATGCCAAATACTCCACCCTCCGGTGTTAACCACAAGCTGCGCAAACCTTTGGAATTCACCATTGCAGAACCTGCCTCCAAGCCTGAGCTTCCAGTTGAAAAAATCTTCAAAGAAAGCCAATCTTTGGAAAGCTCACCAGCCTCACCCCCCACGATCATCCGAGTTCCTGCGTTACAAAGGAAAATTGAGCCCGGCAAGATCGAGAGTGACATCCTCATCTACAAGAAAGTGACCGGGATCAATCCAAAGAATGCACGGGCCTGGCATTCCCTGGGAAACCTGCAACGTTTAACCGGACAATTTGACGAAGCGGCAAACTCGCTTGAAAAAGCAATCGAGCTCGATCCACGCCAGGAAGTCTTCCATTATCATCTTGGCCTGGTATACGCCGCCCAACGAAGGTTTGCAGATGCCATTGAAACTTTCAAAAAGGTTATCAGCATCAATCCTGAGTACAATCTGGCACATGCCACCCTGGCCGGTTATTACAGCAAACTGGGTAAAACAAAAGAATCTCAATATCACATGGCAATTGCCCAGCGTACCATGCAGGAAGAAAAGGAATATAACCAGGCCTGTTTTGAAGCCATCTGTGGAAACGCAGAGGGAGCCATAGAATTGCTGCAAATAGCCTTGAAACAGAACCAGACCACGCTGGATTGGGTGCGTCGTGATCCAGACTTTGATAATATTCGCACTGATGCACGCTTCCAGGCCCTGACAGCAGGCTGAAAGCGCCACCCGGCTCTCTCGTAGGGAGAGGAATAATGTTACCCAAAATCAGGCCTCAAGGATTCTTGAGGCCTGATTTTTATCAGAAACAGTCAGTATTTTGAGACTACCGGATTACAAATTCTGGAATTGGAGTTGCTAAAGCGTATCCTGTGTTTCCGAATGGCGTTTAAATAATAGGATATTCGTATTGCGGGTATAATGACGCTTGGTACTACCCGCCCTCTGAAGATATAGGTTTAATCACCACGGGTGGATAATTGTGCCCTGTATTATCCAATTTATCATATAAGGAGGCAAAATCCATGCCTGCAAGAGGATGGATCGAAGTTAACAACATGTACTGCAAGGGGTGTGAACTTTGCATTAATGCCTGCCCCCAGGATGTCTTACGCCTGGATATGGAATCTCTCACACCCAAGGGCTTTCACCCGGCAAAACTGTATAAAGACGGCTGCACAGGCTGCGCAATTTGTTCCCTGGTTTGCCCGGATGCTGCCATCACTGTTTACCGCGAAGTAATCAAAAAGCCCGCAATCGTAACAGGAGGCGCATAAATGGCACGTGAATTGCTCAAAGGCAATGTTGCCATGGCCGAAGCCGCAGTGCGGGCTGGCCTGGAAGCCTATTTTGGTTACCCGATTACCCCACAAACCGAAGTTCTTGAACACCTGTCCGCACGTTTGCCCGAACTGGGACGTACATTCGTTCAAGCCGAAAGCGAAGTAGCTGCCATTAACATGGTGTACGGCGCGGCCTGTACCGGGACACGCGTAATGAGTTCATCCTCCAGCCCGGGAGTATCTTTGATGATGGAGGGCATATCCTACATCTCGGGTACCGAAATCCCGGCAGTTTTGGTCAACGTGATGCGCGGCGGGCCGGGACTGGGAAATATCGCCCCCTCGCAGGGAGACTATAATCAGGCAGTTCACGGCGGCGGTCACGGCGATTACAACATGATCGTCCTGGCACCTTCCACTGTGCAGGAATCAATTGACCTCATGGTGCTGGCATTTGACCTGGCAGAAAAGTACCGCATGATCACCATGCTTTTGACGGATGGATCGATTGGGCAGATGATGGAACCGGCTGAATTACCCGAAATGCGCCCTGTGGTTCGCAAGGATTGGGATTGGGCCACCAATGGCGCCATCGGTCGTGAGCGCCGCATCCTCTCGTCAATTTACATCAACCCGCCTTTGGAAGAAGAAACCAACCTGCGCCTGATGAAAACATGGCAAAAGGTTCAGGCCAATGAGGTACGCTACAAGGAATATTACCTGGATGACGCTGAGTTTATTGTGGTTGGTTTTGGAACTTCCGGACGTGTGGCTCTTTCTGCCGTGCGGGCTGCCCGTGCCCAGGGCATCAAGGTGGGCTTGTTCCGTCCGATCAGCCTCAACCCATTTCCCTATGCCATGATCGATGAACTGGCAAACAAGGCCAGCGCCTTCCTGGTGGTTGAAATGAACTCCGGACAGATGCTGGAGGATATCCGCCTGGCTGTGCGCGGACGCGTCCCGGTTGAGTTCTACGCACGCCTGGGAGGCATCGTCCCCTTCCCGGACGAGGTTCTTTCCGAGATCCAGCGTGTGGCTACCACCAAACTGAATACGGACCAGCATCCACGCGATGCCTGGCTGGCACGCTTTACAGCACAAAGTGAGAGGTAAGAAATGATAAGCCTTGCTGTCCCTGAAAACCTGGTCTACTCCCGGCCAGAAAGCCTGACCTCAGTTCACAATCATTATTGCCCCGGCTGCACCCACGGAGTGGCTCACCGCCTGATCGCTGAAGTGTTGGACGAGATGAATGTTAGAGACCACACCATTGGGGTTGCCCCGGTTGGTTGTTCAGTTTTTGCCTACAATTATTTCAATTGCGACTTTGTTGAGGCAGCTCATGGGCGCGCCCCCGCCATGGCGACCGGTATCAAGCGTGTCCTGCCTGACCGGGTTGTCTTTACCTACCAGGGTGACGGTGACCTGGCATCCATCGGCATGGCAGAGATCATGCATGCTGCGGCTCGAGGTGAAAATATCACCGTTATCTTCATCAACAACGCCATCTATGGCATGACAGGCGGGCAGATGGCTCCCACCTCCCTGCCCGGACAGAAAACCACATCATCACCCAACGGCCGGGATGTGGAAACAGCCGGTTACCCCATCCGCATGGCCGAGATCCTTGCCAATATGGATGGAGCCGGGTATATTGTACGCCGCAGCCTGCACGACCCTAAGAACATCCGCATGGCAAAGAAAGCCATTCGTATGGCCTTTGAAACCCAAATGCACGGCCTGGGCTTTTCCATGGTTGAACTGCTTTCCACTTGCCCGACCAACTGGGGCATCACACCCATCGAATCCTTAACCTGGTTGGAAGACCACATGATCCCGGCCTACCCGCTCGGTGATTACAAGGTTTCCGAACACCTGGCTGCCATCAAATTCTAATCAACCAGGGAGAACCTTCTCAAAAAAATGGGGCTTTGGGGTGTGAAAGCGAGTTTCGCTCGCTTTCACACCCCAACCTTACCCGAATTATTGAAAAGAGATTCACAGGAGAATCCATGCAAAAAGAGATCTTGATCGCTGGTTTTGGCGGGCAGGGCGCCCTGTTTGCCGGTCAGGTCATGGCCTATGCCGCCATGGACAACGGCAAGGAAGTCACCTGGATCCCTTCCTACGGGCCGGAAATGCGCGGCGGCACAGCCAACTGCACAGTAGTAATTGCAGATGATGAGATCGGCTCACCCCTGGTTAAAAATCCACCTGCCGTCATCGCCTTCAACCTGCCTTCGTTTGACAAATATGAAGAACTGGTTCAGCCTGGCGGGGTATTGATCGTCAATCAATCCATGGTGGATCGCGGCGCATCACGAACGGACATCATCACCATATTTGTACCCGGTAACGAGCTGGCTGAAGAGATCGGCGACCGTCGCTTGCTCAACATGGTCATGGTCGGCGCCTTGCTTACCCGCCTGCCCGAGTTAAGCATCCAGGATATCGAAACCGCCCTGAACGCCCACCTGCCCGAACGCCACAAAAAACTGCTGCCCCAAAATCGCCTCGCCCTGCAACGCGGCTACGATTATGCACAGAAGGAACTGGAGAAGCAGATTATATAGCTTACTAATCCGGCGTTTATCACACCATGACCAGACCTGACAGGTTTTTTGTGAAACCTGTCAGGTCTTCTATAATATGCAGAGCCCTCATTTTGGATGTACAATAATATAAGTGGCTTAACCTGGATCTATCAGGATATATTCGCAATCAATGATCTTATGATCCACACCTACAGCATCGACGGGCTGCCCGTCCAAACTGGTGACATCCTCTGCACCATGAACGGGAAACCCGACATCCTGCCAGGCGAGTTCTGGCGCCTGGTCGGGCGCCTGGTTCCTGGTGACGTGGATCATTGCGCCATTTACCTCGGCCCCGAAGGCAGATGCATGGAAGCCGGTGCACTGGGTGTGATCGTCTTCGATGTGATGGACAACATCTGGGAAACTGGGCGCATGTCTCGCCAGCGCGGCCTGCTGCTGGATACCTTCTACGGTGTGGCTTGCCCCTTGGAAGGTCTGGAGCTTTCAGAAGACGAGGAGTTCCACATGCGCGCCCGGTTGGCCGAATATTGCCTGGCACAGATCGGCAAACCTTACAATCTAAATTTCCTGAACTCCGAAACGGAAGAAGCTTTTTACTGCAGCCAGCTGGCCTACAAAGCTTACCAGCAGCTGGGCATCAATCTGAATACCGGTATGGAAATGGAACGTTTTCCGGGTTCCAACAAGATCGTATTCCCACAGGAGATCTGGATCGGCAGCAGCCACAAAATCTTATGTCATTCAAATCCACCAAACATATCAACATCCCAACTTAACCAGACCTGACAGGTTTTTTCAAAAAAACCTGTCAGGTCTTTTGGCCAGTTATCCCAGTCTCAATAATGCTATAATGCGCACACTATGAATTTTCTCATCACCGGTGCAGCCGGTTTTCTGGGTTCAGCCTTGGCCAACCAGCTTGCGCGCGAAGGCCATCAGGTGCGCGCGCTGGATGATCTTTCCACCGGTGATCCGCAGGCACTCTCCCCGGATGTTCACTTTACGCGCGGCGATGTCAATGACCGTCCCAAGTTATGGACACTGTTGCAGGAAGTGGATTGCGTTTACCACATGGCCGCGCGCGTCTCGGTTCAGGAATCCATCTTGTATCCACGTGAATACAACGCTGCCAATGTCGGCGGAACAGTAAGCCTGATGGAAGCCATGCGGGATGTGGGTGTACATCGTGTCGTTTTGGCATCCTCCGGAGCAATTTACGGTGACCAGCCTACCCAGCCTCTCACAGAGAACACACAACCCGCGCCGCATTCCCCCTACGCTGTCTCCAAACTGGCAGCTGAATATTACATCCGCACCATTGGTGGTTTGTGGGGCATCGAAACCACCAGCCTGCGCATCTTCAACGCCTATGGACCCGGACAGCACATCCCGGCTTCGCATCCCCCCATAGTTGCGCATGCCCTGCGCCAGGCATTGCGGGGAGGCACGCTGGTCGTGCACAGCGATGGACAACAGACCCGTGATTATATTTACGTAGACGATGTCACCTCTGCCATGGTGGCCGCCGCCACCGCTCCCAACATCAACGGTCTGGTCATTAATGTTGGCAGCGGCACTGAAACCAGTGTGCGCAGCCTGATCAACCTGGTTTTGAGCGCATCCGGAAGCCGGGCAAATGTGATCTATAACCCCAAGATCGCAGGCGGGGTCTCCCGCATGTGCGCCGATCTGACCCTGGCTGCCCAAAAATTGAATTACAAACCATCCATTTCGCTTGAAGAAGGCCTGCGCCTGACCCTGAAGCGCGACCCGCGCCTGCAGGCGGCATGATTCCTCCCGTCGGTTCCATCCTCTCTCCCGAATTTTACAACCGCCCCACCCTGCGTGTCGCCCGTGAGCTGTTGGGGATGCGCCTGGTGCGAGCCCTGGATGGCATCCGCCTGGCAGGCATTATCACCGAAACCGAAGCTTATGTGGGCGAGCAGGATCTGGGCTGCCATGCTAAGGCCGGTCGTACCGGGCGCACCGCGGTCATGTACGGTACGGCCGGGCATGCCTATGTCTATTTCACGTATGGCATGCATTGGATGTTGAATGCCGTCACCGAAGCGGAAGGTTTTCCGGGAGCGGTTCTGCTGCGCGCCATTCAGCCGCTGGATGGGTTGGAGGTCATCTCCGCCAACCGCCAGGGCCGGGATACGAATGGACCGGCCAAACTGACCCAGGCGCTGGGGATCCAGAAAGACTCCAACAATTGTAACCTTTGCAGCTCCTCCGCTGGCTTGTGGATCGAGATGGGTTATCCCATTCCAGATGAAAGCGTGACGATTGGGCCTCGTGTGGGGTTATATACTGTACCGGAGCCCTGGAAATCCAAACCCTGGCGCTTCCGGGTAAATAGTTCTTTACCAAAATCGTGGTCTGGGTGAAAAAACTATCAACGCAAAGCCGCAATGTCCCAAAGGGTTTTAAGGTATTAACAATTTGATTGTACTGAAAAGACTTCATCACGATCCCCAAAAAGCGGGGACCCGAGTCACCGGTCACAAAGCTTTATTATTAAAGAATCTTGGTGCCTTTGTGTCATGGTGGTGAAACATTTTTTTGCAGCAGAGATATACATAAATATTATTGGAGGTCGAAATGGGTTTATTGGAAGGTAAGAACGCACTAATTTTCGGTCTGGCCAACGACCGTTCCATAGCCTGGGGCATCACCCAGGCTATGCGTGCCCAGGGCGCGCGTATTGGCTTGAGCTATGCCGGGGAGGCCCTCGAGCGTCGCGTCCGCCCGCTGGCCGAATCCATTGGCTGCACATTCGTAGAGGAGTGCGATGTATCCAAAGATGATGCCATCCAATCCGTTGCGGAAAAAGCCGCCCTGGAATTCGGAAAGATCGACATCCTGGTGCACTCCATCGCCTTCGCCAACCGGGACGAATTGACAGGTCCCTTCTACAACACCAGCCGGGCAGGTTTCCACCTGGCCCTGGACATCAGCACCTATTCCTTTGTGGCGCTGGCGCGTGCTTTTCAACCCTTCATGCCCAGGGGCAGCGCCATGGTTTGCATGACCTATCATGGCTCCGTAAAGGTGGCTCCGCACTACAATGTCATGGGGGTTGCCAAAGCCGCCCTGGAAGCCTCCACCCGCTACCTGGCTTACGACCTGGGGCCGCAGGGAGTACGCGTCAACGCCATCTCGGCCGGCCCCATCCGCACCCTGGCTGCGGCTGGCGTGAGCGGATTCAAGGACATGCTGCGTGCTTTTGCAGATATGTCCCCCCTGCGTGAGAACGTCACCACCCAGGATGTCGGCAATGCCGCCGTCTTTTTATGCTCGGATATGGCCGCTCACACCACCGGTGAAGTCTTCTATGTCGATTCGGGTTACAACATCATGGGCGTGGCCGGGCCGGAGGAAAAAGTTTAGCAGAAGATGATAAAATAAGTGCATGTTCAAACGAAACACACCTCAAAACTCCACCCCCACCGTGCAGGCCGTCGAACGCGTCACCTCTGTGCTGGGGGCGGGTATCATCTGGCAGGGCAGCCTGGCCGGCTCGGGCGGCGTGCGTATTGAAGGCACCTACGAAGGCCAGATCGGTCTGAATGGCATGCTGGTGATTGGCGAGACCGGCCGCGTCACCTGCGAAGACCTGCGCGCCGGGACGGTCATTGTGGCCGGGTCCGTGCGCGGCAACATCACCGCCCAAAAGGTGGAGATCCGTTCCACTGGCCGCATCTGGGGGGATGTGGTCACCGTTTCCTTTGCCACCGAAGAGGGCGCCTTTTTGCGTGGTCAGATCCGCATGGAAGAGCAAATTGATCTCGGCCTGGTGACCATCAGCGAGCCCGCCGCAGACGCCTCACCCAAAGCCGGATAACCCTATGGATCAAATCAACCAACCCATCCCCATGTCTTCCCCTGACCTGGGTGAAGCCGAGCGCCAGGCAGTTTTGGATGTTCTCAACACACCCGACCTGAGCATGGGACCCAGGATCAGTCAGTTTGAAGAAGCCTTCTGCCAGTGGACAGGCAGCCAGCATGCCATTGGGGTGAACTCCGGCACGGCTGGATTGCACCTGTGCGTGCGTGCCGCTGGAATAAGCACAGGTGATTACGTCATCACCACGCCTTTCTCCTTTGTAGCCTCCACTAACGTGCTCCTGTTCGAAAACGCCGTCCCGGTCTATGTGGATGTTGATCCACGCACCGGTAACATTGACACGCAAATGGTCGCAGCCGCGGCCCATGACCTGATGGCCGGCGGCGAAAAAGCCCGTCAGTGGTTGCCACCTCGTGGGATAGAAACCGGCCGCTCCCTTAAAGCCATCCTGCCCGTGGATGTGTTCGGGCAGCCAGCCGATCTCGACCCGATCCTGGAGGTTGCCCGCCAGTACCAGCTCCAGGTCATTGAAGACTCATGTGAAGCCCTCGGGGCGGAATACAAAGGCCGCCCGGCCGGTTCTGTGGGCGATTTCGGTGTCTTCGCCTTCTATCCCAACAAACAAATCACCACCGGTGAGGGTGGGGTCATTATCACGAATGACGATGCCGCCGCAGATTTCATGCGTTCCTTGCGCAACCAGGGCCGCGCGGTTGGTGATACCTGGCTGCAGCATACCCACCTGGGCTACAATTACCGCCTGGATGAGATGTCCGCCGCCCTGGGTACGGTGCAGATGTCCCGGCTGGATGAACTGATCGCCAAACGCGTCCAGGTGGCTGACTGGTATGCAGAACGCCTGTCAGAGATCCCGGGGGTTGAAACCCAGGTCATCGAACCATTCACCACACGTATGTCCTGGTTTGTATATGTCATCCGCTTTGCCCCCGGCATCCATCGTGACCGGCTGGCAAAAAAGATTGGCGAGCTGGGCATCCCGGCCCGGCCTTATTTTGCCCCCATCCACCTGCAGCCCTACATGGTTGAGCGTTTTGGTTACCGCCCGGGCGACTTCCCTGTCACCGAAGACCTGGGCAACCGCAGCCTGGCGCTGCCTTTCTCAGGCGTGATGAGTGAAGCCCAGGTGGAAACAGTCTGCCGTATCATCCACCAATCCCTGTAAGAGGATACCTTGAAACCACGAAGTTATCCCCCCCTCCGGCAGCGCGGCTATTCATTGCATAGCATCTTGATGCTCGTGTTGTTGATCATCCTGGCCGCCTGCATCTGGCAGGCATCCACCTTCGGCAGTGGTTCCGGTTTGATCCTGTGGAGCCTGGGAGGATTGTTCGCTTTCTTTCCTCTACCGTTCCTGGTTTACAGGATGTATGCACTCAACCGCGGCAATTACCTGTTGGACCGGGAGACTCTGACCATCCGCTGGGGGTTACGCCTGGAACAGATCCCGGTTACCGACGTGGAATGGGTACGTGATGCTCTCGACCTTACCCATCCCCTGCGTATGCCGCCGTTTTCAATGCCCGGCGCCATACTGGGCATCCAGCATCACCCGGACCTGGGGACAGTCGAATTCCTGGCGAACAACGCTTCTAAATTGCTTTTGGTCGCCACCGCCCGGAGAGTATTTGCCATCTCTCCGGATGATCCGGTCGCATTTGCTCAGGATTTTCAACGGACTGTGGAAATGGGCAGTTTGGCGCCGGTTCCCTCGCAATCCATCTACCCATCCTTCGTTGTAGGCCAGGTCTGGAAAAGCCGGCTGGCACGTTTTTTATGGTTGACAGGTTTATTCCTGAATATCGGTCTGCTGGTGTGGGTCAGTCTGCTGGTTCCAGGCCTGAAATCCGTACCAATGGGATTTCTGACATATGGTGTACCAAAGAATGCAGTACCCGGCGTGCAGCTTTTCCTGCTGCCGGTCATCAGCATTATGTTCTACATTATTACCTGGCTGGCTGGCATCTATTTTTTTCGCCGCCCAACCCAACGTTTACTGGCTTTCTTCACCTGGGGCTTTAGTACATTATCAGGTTTGCTCTTCCTGATGGCAGTTTTGTTCATCGTCTCCACACCCGTGTAGGCACTTTTGGCCGGTATCCTGTGGAAAGTATTAGTAGGGACAGACTTGGGTGTCTGCCCGGGTTTCATATTTGTTCAATGTTATCTCATGAACCTAAAGCAAAAGAACTTTTCATCACCAGGACACCAAGCCACGAAGGCACCATGATTCCTAAATAATTAACCTTCGTGACTTCGTGCCCCCCATGTTCAAGGGGGGTGTGACTCGTGTCCCCGCTTTTTGGGGATCGTGGTAAAGCTTTTAATATATACTGTAATTTTGTAACTGCTCGGCCAGGTTGTCTTTCTCCCGAATGACATCGAGGTGCAGTGATCACAATTGTCATCCTCCCGAAAGACACCGGGACGGTGCCCTGGAAGAACATCGGGATTTTATGAGCGTAGCGAAGGATCCCTTGGAAGCGCGGAAGAAGACCCTTCTGTCGTTCTAAACACTCCGCAGGGTGACAAGTTTAGCAGTTTTTTTAAACCTTGCGCTGTACTACTAGGTAATTATGGATTTTTTACAATGACCCAATTACTTTATGGTTTCCTTTTAGCCGTCATCGTAGCGTTCGCAGCTTACCGGGCACACAGCTTGAGCACCAGCGGCGCACTGGCAGCCGTACTGATAGGGACAGTCATATTTGGCCTGGGGGGTTGGCAATGGGCTGTCATTTTGCTGGTTTTTTTCATTTCATCCAGCCTGCTTTCGCGCCTGTTCGCAAAACGTAAATCCAGTTTGAACGAAAAATTTGATAAGGGCGGTCAACGGGATGCCGGTCAGGTTCTGGCAAACGGTGGCATTGCGGCCTTGTTTGCAGGCTTGCATTTCTTCCTGCCATCTGCATCCTGGCCCTGGCTGGCCTTCACTGCCTCCCTGGCAGCGGTTAACGCGGATACCTGGGCTACCGAGTTGGGAGTTCTCAACCCCACACCGCCGCGTTTGATCACCACAGGTCATTTGGTGGAGAAGGGTACCTCCGGTGGCATCTCCTGGGGTGGGACGCTGGCCGCCCTGGCCGGGGCAGGACTGGTAGCCGCCTGTGCGCAACTGGTCAGGCCGGGTTCAGGCTTTTTGCTGACCTTCAGCTTCACCACCCTGGCGGGTCTGCTGGGAGCCTTCTTTGATTCCTTTCTCGGAGCTACTTTCCAGGCTATTTACACCTGCCCTCATTGCAACAAGGAGACCGAACGCCACCCTGTGCACACCTGCGGTACAGCCACCACGCATCTGCGAGGCTTTAAGTGGTTGAACAATGATCTCGTCAATGTCGGCTGCGCCCTGGCTGGATCCCTGCTGGGATTGGCCTTTTTAAGGATGGTTGGTTGAATATAATTGTGTAGATTCTGATAAATATTCAAAACCCATCTCCCAGAAATGGATTTATGACATATAATCGCCCTATTCTACGGAATCGACCCTCAGTGGGTTTAAAATCACAAATAGCAATATTAAATCAAGGAGAAAAAATGTCATCAAAAGAAAACACGTCGCTGCTCTTCCATAACCCAAATGCGGTTTCCCGCATCGCTTTATGGGCCACGATCGTAGCCTGGATTTTACTGGGGCTGGGGGTGATTACCTTCGCCAACCAGGCCTATTCCATCATCACCAATTGGGCTTCCATCGCAATGTCCTTGCCCGCCTCCCTTTTTGACAAGATCTCCGCATTTGCCAAGTTATTTGCGGATTCCTTCGTTCCAGTTGTTTACTTCCTGGTATTGCGCGGCGTATCCGTTGGATTGAATTTGCTCCAGGATCTGTTCTACGGCAACACCGAAGAAGGAGACTTCGAAGAACTCGTGGAAGTGGAAACAGCCAACTAAAAGCTGGCACAATATCGCAGACAAAAAAGTCTTCCTGCCTCCATAATGATTGGAGGTGGGAGATTTTTTTAAGACCTGTATCCAGTGGCATGCTATATTAGATGTGAGAAGACGATGCGCAAACCGATCAGGATCAGCACGATTCCCCCGATTATTTCCATCCTTTTACCAAATTTCTTGCCCAGGCTGTTTCCCAAACGCAGACCCAACAGGGAAACCAGCCCCGTCACCAGGCCGATCACTACCGCCGGGTACCAGATGTCAACATTAACCATTGCCAGGCTCAAACCGATGGCCAGGGCATCAATGCTCACAGCCACCGAAAGCAGCACCATGTTCCAGCCGCGTGTAGGGTCACTTTTATGAGTTTCTTCTTCACCATTAAAACCAGAGTGGATCATCCGCCCGCCAACAAATGCCAATAGAAGAAAAGCCACCCAATGATCATAAGCTTCTATGTAGTGTACCACCGTCATGCCGGCAAACCAGCCTACAACTGGCAGCAGGAATTGGAACAGCCCAAAATGAAATGACAATCGAAAGGTGGGTCTGGGTCCCTCACTCTGATGGGCAGCTCCCACTCCCAGGCATACCGCAAAAGCATCCATCGCCATACTCAAGGCAATGAAGAGGATCTCAAAAAAATTCATATCATGCTTTCCAGATCTTGAAATCTTTTAGGATGGAGCCGCCGATAAACTCCCGGATGAGCGAATTGTCGGGGATCAGCTCGGTATCCACAGGTAGGAACCATTCGAGAAAAGCCAGCAGGCGCTTGGCTTCTATATA
This sequence comes from Chloroflexi bacterium GWB2_49_20, assembly GCA_001796335.1. Lineage (GTDB taxonomy): Bacteria > Chloroflexota > Anaerolineae > Anaerolineales > Villigracilaceae > UBA12087. The sequence continues at coordinate 198,600 of MGMF01000001.1, forward strand.
TTCCTTTTTTCCAAAAGGTACCTGGCGCAGCAAAGGTTCAGCCAGACGCACCATGGCAGACAACTCGTAAACCAACGCAGAGTTGAACATCACATCGGCATTTTCCTGGTAAGGGAAGATGTTGCGTCCTTCTCCTCGCCCAACCGATTCCCAGCGTTGGATGGTTTGGGCAGCCGAATAGCCTCGCTCGTTGGCATCCCGCACAATTCGCCGTATCAGGCGCGTATCCGTGGTGGAAACACGGTTATGTCTGTCCAGGTTGATCTGCGTCAGGCAGGAGACATATACACGAAAAGCCCGCTTTCCAAGAGATGCCGGAATCAGCCGCGGGTTCAAACCGTGGATGCCTTCCAGGATGATGATCTGGTCTTCGCGCAATTGGATCAGATCACCTTGTTCCTGTCTTCCTTCCTTGAAGTTGTAACGCGGCAGTTGAACAGTTTTTCCCGCCACCAGAAGCTGCAAATGTTCAGCCAATTGACCCAGGTTCAGCGCCTCCAGGGCTTCAAAATCATACTGACCATTTTCATCTTTTGGGTTCTTGTCACGGTCAACAAAATAATTGTCCAATTCCAGGGCAAATGGGGAAAATCCCAGCGCCAGGAGTTGAATCGCCAGACGCCGCGAGAAGGTGGTCTTTCCGGAGGAGGATGGCCCGGATATCAGGATCATTCGGACCTGGTTTGAGCGGTCAGCAATTTGCCCGGCGATGGAGGCAATATTTTGCTCATGCAGCGCCTCAGAGACCAGGATCACCTCACGGGTGCGTCCGGCAGAGATGGCATCATTGAGGGCGCCGACATTGTCTATCCCCAGGCGTTCGAGCCACTCACCATACTGCCGAAAAGTAGCCAGCAATTTGGGATACTCTGGCATGGGCAGCAGATGAGTCGGGGCGCTCCGTTGTGGAAATCTAAGGGTAAAGCCGCCATTTGTATTCAACAAATTGAACCAGGCCAGGTATCCTGTACTGGGTACCATGTAACCGTGGTGATAATCCAGGTGGCCTGCCAGTTTGTAAAGGGTCACATAATCCTTATGCCGGTAAGCCAGCAAACGTACTTTATCTGGATAATTTTGTTTTTCAAAGTAAGCCACCGCCTCATTCAGAGGGTATAAGAAACGCTCAAAAGGCAGGTCCGCCTTAACCAGGGAACGCATTTTCTTTTCCAGATCATCCATTTCATTCTGGCTCAGGGGTGGATGACCCTGGATGTGGCAGTAATATCCACCCGATGCAACTGAATGATCGATCAACAACCTGGCATCTGGAAAAAGCGCGGAAAAAGCCACTTCCAGCAGGAAGGTAAGCGAGCGGCGATAGATGCGCGCCCCATCCGCATCTGCCATCGTCACTGCCGATAAATTGGATTCCATCTGGATGGGAAGAGTCAGCTCGTGCAGTTCCCCATTCACAATGGCAGCCACCACTGGCGCAGGCCGCTTGTCTGCCGCCACTTTCAAGAATTCACCTGCAACCGTTCCACGTGGACCCGATAATACCTGCCCATCTGGAAGATGAACTTCCACTTGGGAGCGCGGTTCTATACTCTCAATTTTCGTTTGCATATTCATAATAAGGCCAGTAATTTCTCCGGTTGTTCGGAAAATTCACTTAATGGTTGCCTGCCCTGTACCAATCCCAACAGGGTATCATTTAACAGGCGATTGATCGGGGTTGGAACACCTGTTTTCTCTCCAAAGCGCACAACTGCGCCATTCAGGTAATCTACTTCTATTTTTCCACGCCCTGAGTGCAGGTCAATGTGGAAGGATGGCATCTTCGCTCCCCTTCCCCCTCCTACCATTTTAACCATCAATGGCCGGACAATGAATGACGGAAGGTATCTGACACCCAGTGTCAGCAGGCGCACCGGAACTTTAGGCAGATCTACCGGGTGGATTCCCTGGGCAGCCATTACTTTCAAGGCTTCACGAAACATGCCCATCTCCAACCCATACAAGCCCGGGTGGCGGAAGACTTCAGCAGGAGTCATATCCAGGATGGCGGCCGTGGCATTTCCCATCAGGTTGGTTAACATCTTGGACCATTTCATATCCGCTGCACGCGGGAAAAGCCCGGCATTTAATAAGGCCTCGTTCATGGCTTCCACCAGGCGCCCAGCCAAAGAATTCAAAACAGGGTTGGTTCCAGTGGCGATACCAATGCCGCGCAAACGTTCCAGGACGATATTTCCAGCGCCCAGCCTGCCTACGGATGAAGTCGTGGTACCGGCCATGACCTTCCCGTCACCCAATACCGCTGCCAGTCTGGATTCGTTCTCCACACCATTTTGCAGGCAAAGAACAGGGGGCATCTGTTCAACAAAAGGTTTCATCCCCTCCAAAGCCGATGCCGTATCAAAAGATTTCAAAGCAAAAATGGCAGCATCAAAAGGACCCTGGGCAAGAGCCTCTTCCAGCGATGCGACACATTTGAACCTGGAAGGAGGCAGGTTGAATGGCTGGTGTGTATTCCGGCGTTCATCCAGGCTCAGATCCAGGCACATTCCTCGCCGATTTAACTCATCTACAACCGCAGGTTGTTCGATAAAAACAACCTTGTGCCCGGAAAGCGCCAATGAACCGCCCACATATGTGCCAATTGCCCCGGCACCAAATGTTAAAACGGAAATCTTTTGCAATTGTTCTGCCTCCAATTATGACTCGTCTTTTGTTGATCTCAAAACACGGGGGAAAGGAGTGTTTGGGTGGATTCGACACCCACACCCCCCATCTTTCCCTAAATATTGAGAAGATCCTTGTCAGGTTTCCAATGGGAATGATCGTTAATGGTATCCACCTGCCAGCGGTGTTCATTCGGATAATAAACAAAAGCCGCAAAACCGGTATTTGCAAAACGGAATCGCGCCCCCGAATAGTTCGCCTGGGGTGTGATCCCCATTATTGTGTACATGGTCTGGTTAAGCAACCCGCCATGTGAAACCACCAGGATACGACCCGCCGGGCGGCTGAGCAAATTGTGCAGAGCCTGTCCAGCCCGCAGGTATAGCTCCCAATCACCCTCGCCTGTCCCGGCAAAAGGCTGGTAAATATTCGAAAAATCAGGCTGGGGATACATCTTAAAGGCTTCTTCATGCTTCATGCCAGCCAGGTTGCCATTATCCCTTTCCATCCACAAGGGGTCCAGTTCAACGGGAGCATTCAAGGAATCTGCAATGATCTCTGCTGTCTGGCGTGCCCGTGAAAGTGGGCTGGCCAGTACCAGGTCAAATTTCACTTTTTCATCCACCCAGCGTTCAGCCAGGGCATGCACCTGTGCCAGGCCGGTTTCATTCAACGGGAAATCAGTTTGGCCTTGAAAATATCCATCCGCGTTTCCCACCGACTCGCCATGGCGCAAAAAAGTGATCGCATATACAGGGATATTGGCTTTCATCAGGCGTTTATTGTACCAGAATCCATGTGCAGGTTGGGTTGAACGGATTCGTCAAGCATCCTACTTTAATCGGCGAGGGTCTCCAATCCCGCCGACCTTCCTACCGAATGTCTTGATTGATCAGCGCGGGTCTTGATCGGTGAAGCTCTCCCACTTGTGGTTTCTTCCATCAGAACTCCGCCCCATGCTTATCTGCCAGGATAGCCAGTGCGCGTTTGACCTCGGCTTGTTTCTGTCCGGCGTCCCAGCCCAGTCCGGCTCCCACGGCATCAGCCATTTCCTCGATCAGCGGCAGGCTCAACTCACCCAGGTATGCCAGCAAGGTGCGGCGCAGTAACAGGTCGTCCAGGTGCAGGATCTTTTCAGTTTGTACCAGGTACAGGATTTCACGATAGGAAAAGTTAGGCCAGGTGGCAATGGGCGCATCCTTTTCAGCCTCCATGAATGTTGCCACCTGCCTGGCACGCGTTCCATAACGTCTGAACAGGACTTCAACCTGCTTGCGCGGCAAGCTTGTGGATTTTTCAAACTCATCCAGCCATTTTTGGATCTCTTCCTTGCCGCGTGGGTATTCGCGTCCACCCCCGATGGGCAGATTGTGGGTGGCAGCCTTGCGGGATAACCCGAGAAACGCCAGGGTTTTATCGGTCACCTGCTCGGAGAAAGCCCGGTAGCTGGTCCATTTGCCTCCCACCAGGGAATAGACCGGCAGGTCTGCAAGTCTGTCCTCCTGGATGTGGTGATCACGTGTGATCTGCCCGGCATTTTTGGCCTGGGTATGTGCCAGCGGGCGTACACCCGAAAAGCGAAAAACAATTTGGGTCGGATCCACCTTGATGCCTGGGTAAACACGTTCGAGCATACCCAGGAAGTAATCGATCTCAGCCTGTGTACAACGTGCGTCGTCCGGGTCTTCAATAGGCAGGTCGGATGTGCCGATCAAAACCTTGTCCCGCAACGGGAAGATCAGAACAATGCGGCCATCCTTGTTCTCAAAAAAGATCTCATTCTCTCCGATGGCCTGGTGCAGTTGGGGATGGTTCAGCACCAGGTGAGAGCCTTTGGTCCCACCAATATAGCGGGTGGAGAGTCCCAGGCCACGGTTGGCAAAATCGATCCATGGACCCGCGGCATTGATGATGAGGCGTGGAGATATTTCATAAACATTGCCACTCAATTCATCTTTCAATTTTACGATCTGTCCGTCCGCGCCTTGCATGGAGACATAATTAAGGGCTTGTGCGTGCTCTCCTTCGGCTTCACCTTCCAACAGCAGTTCAAGTGTGAGGCGTTCAGGCGAGAGGATCGAGCCATCATAATAGGTGGCAACATACCGGATGTCGGGATTCATATCCGGAAATTCTGCCAGCGCTTTCTTTTTCCCCACAAAACGGTGCGGTGGGACGGTCTTTTGGGCGCTCGTGAAGGCGTCATAGAAGATCAATCCAATTTTTATAACCAGAGCGCCGCGTTCGGATGGTTTTTCCAGCCATCCCATGAATTTAAGCGGGGCATTCAACAAACCGGAAAAGACTTTGAAGATGGGGATGGCGGTCGGCAGGGGGCGCACCAGGTGTGGGGCATTTTCGATCATGCGGTTGCGTTCCTGCACGGCTTCACGCACCAGATTGAATTCGCCATTTTCCAGGTAACGGATGCCGCCATGTGCCATATGCGAGGAGGCTGCCGAGGCACCCGAGCAAAAATCAGCCCGCTCCACCAGCAACACGTTCACTCCGTTGAGTGCCAGGTCGCGGAAGGTACCCACGCCGTTGATCCCGCCACCGGCGATGAGCACATCTGGCGAGTGGATCTTAAGAGAAGTAAGTTTTTCATTTCGATTCATGGGGATATCCCTTCAAAAATATCTGCTAAATCTGTTTCATTATAAATCCCAATATTAACCTTACTGCAAAAAGGCTTTACCACAAAGCCACGAAGCACCAGGATTCCTAAATAATTAACCTTCGTGACTTCGTGCCCCCCATGTTCAAGGGGGGTGTGGCTCGTGTCCCCGTTTTTTGGGAATGGTGGTGAAATGGGCTTTTAGATGTGGACTCTGTAATGGTACCAATATGGCATTTTTTACTCAACCCAATCAAAAGTGCGCCTCACCGCCTTTTTCCAGCCGGCGTAAAGTTTTTCCCGCTGGGAAGATTCCATGTGCGGCTGCCACTCTTTGTCTATACCCCAATTCTGGCGCAATTCATCAAAATTCTGCCAGAAGCCCACTGCCAGTCCGGCGGCATAAGCCGCGCCCAGCGCCGTTGTTTCAGCCACCTTCGGGCGGATGACCGGCACATCCAGGATGTCCGCCTGGAACTGCATGAGCAGTTCGTTAAAGACCATACCCCCATCCACCTTGAGGTTGGTTAGTTTCACCCCCGAGTCTTTATTCATGGCGTCCAGCACTTCTCGGGTCTGGTAGGCACTGGCTTCCAGCACAGCCCGGGCGATGTGGCTGCGCGTAATGTATCTCGTCAATCCCAGGATGGCACCGCGTGCATCACTGCGCCAGTAGGGTGCAAATAAACCGGAAAAGGCAGGCACGAAATAAATACCGCCGCTATCTTCCACTTCCTGCGCCAGGGTTTCAATGTCGGAGGATTTTTCGATCATCTTCAGGTTATCGCGCAGCCATTGCACCAGGGCACCGGTTATGGCGACCGAGCCTTCCAGCGCATAAACGGCAGGTTGACCTCCGATCTTGTAACCCAGGGTGGTCAGCAATCCGCTTGTGCTTGGCACAGGCTCATAACCTGTATTCAGCAGCATAAAGCAGCCGGTACCATAGGTGTTCTTGGCTTCACCCGGGTTGAAACATACCTGGCCAAACAGGGCAGCCTGCTGATCGCCCAGGTCGCCGGAGACCGGGATGCCGGCGAACAAACCCCGGGCAGTGGCATAGATTTCGGACGAAGAGCGGATCTCTGGCAGGATGCAGCGCGGAATACCCAACAATCCCAGGATTTCATTATCCCAATCCAGTGTTTTCAGATCCATCAGCAGGGTGCGTGAGGCGTTGGTTACATCGGTGACATGCTCACCAGTCAGATTCCAGATAACCCAGGAATCCATATTCCCAAACAAAAGCTCCCCATTTTCAACCTTCAGGCGGGCGCCAGGGATGTTATCCAAAAGCCACTTGATCTTTGGCCCGGAAAAATAGGTTGCCAGTGGCAATCCAGTTCGTGCGCGCAAACGATCCTGTCCGCCTTCTTTCGCCAGTCCGGTGCATATCTCATCCGTGCGCGTATCCTGCCAGACAATGGCATTGTAAATGGGTTTACCGCTGGTTTTTTCCCACACAACGGTGGTCTCGCGCTGATTGGTAATGCCGATGGCTGCCAAATCTCCAGGTTGAAGACCGCTTATAGCCAACGCACCCTGCATGACTTCCTGGGTACGCTCCCAGATTTCCAGGGGATCATGTTCCACCCAGCCCGGTTTTGGGTAGATCTGCCGGTGTTCCTTCTGATCAGCCGCTACGATCCTGCCATCGTGGTCAAAGATGATAAAACGGGTGCTGGTGGTACCCTGGTCAATGGCTCCAATATAACCTGGCATGCAGACCTCCATCTTTTTTATTTGGAATCCAACCAACCTCTGGCTCCAGCTAAAAATGCCTTGCCAGGCATGGGCTTCCTGCCAGGTGGCTGCACTTCGTCAAGAACCAAAAAACCATCAGATGTAGAGATGGCTGGTTTGCCATTTATTATGCTGCGTTTGCCCGCCTGGGAAAATCCCGGCTGGCTGTGCGCAGCATGTACTTTTAGCGGTAATTCATTCATCAAAAAATACGTCCCCGGCCAGGGGTTGAAAGCTCGCACCCGCCTTGCCAGGGTTTCGGCAGGTTGGGAAAGATCCAGCAGACTATCCTCTTTTTTTAGCATCGGGGCGTAGGTTGCCCGGCTGGAATCCTGGGGTTGTGGAAATATTTTCCCGCTCAGGTAATCCGGCAGGGTATCCATCAGCAATTCACCTCCCAGGGCAGCCAGTTTATCGAACAACCTGCCGCCTGTATCTTCAGGTTCGATCGGGATGGCTCTCTGGCTGAGGCTGGGTCCGGTATCCATGCCTGCATCCAGTTTCATGATGGTGACCCCCGTCTCCGCATCCCCGGCCAGGATGCAGGCTTGGATGGGAGCTGCCCCGCGCCAGCGCGGCAGCAGGGAGGCATGCATATTAATACAGCCGAAGGGAGCCAGGTCGAGCACATTCTGGCGCAGGATCTGCCCAAAAGCCGCCACCACGATCACATCCGGATTCCAATCGGATAATTGCTGGAACACCTCAGGTTGGCGGATCTTTTCAGGTTGCAGCACGGGCAATCCCAATTCCAGGGCTGCCACTTTGACCGGAGGCGCCTGTAATTCCCGCCCGCGCCCGGCTGGCCGGTCAGGCTGGGTGACCACTCCCACAACCGGGTACGCTCCAGCCAACAGTTTCAATGCTGGAACAGCAAAATCGGGAGAACCCATAAAAATTATGCGCACCTGGGATGCTTTCATCGGCTTAATTCTAGCACATCTCCCGGAGGGAGGCATAATTCGGGCTATAATTGAATTATCGCATCCAATTTACCCGGGGAGGTCAGCTTGTTAATTATCGTCAGTGATCTGCACCTGCTGGATGGCACCTCCGGAACAGCAATCACCGCCGTTGTTTTTAAGCTCTTTGCTGACCGCATCAAGGAACAAAAATTTATTCCCTGCCAGGTTTTTCCCTATGTTTCATTTTTCAAGGATGACCAGCACAGCAGGCGGCATTTTTTAGCCTGATCGGATCCTTCTCGGAGGTACCCTTGCCTGATTTTATTTACCTGATCCACCCTCTTCGGGAAGGATTCTTTGAAAACCCAACCGAGGAAGAAAATACGGCCATGGAAGAACACTTCCAATATTTAAAAACCGGTATGCATACCGGGCAGGTGGTATTGGCTGGTCCCTGCCTGGATGATACTTTTGGATTGGTGGTATTCCAGGCGCAGGATGAAACCTCGGCACACGCCTTCATGATGGAAGACCCTTCCATCCAAAAAAATGTCATGATGGCTGAACTGCACCCGTTCAGGATCTCCCTGCTGGGAACCCGATGACCCGACCTTATAGCCTGCCTGCCCTGCGAGCCCTGGCTCTGTACACCCAGAGATTGCACGTCCCCCATATTCAAGGGGGGCACGTCCCCCATGTTCAGGGAGAGCAGACGCAGGGTAAACCCGATGCAGATGCCATCCATGCCCTGGTGGAGCAACTCGGCTGCGTTCAGATCGATACCCTGCAAATGGTTCAACGCAGCCAATACCTGGTATTGTGGAGCCGCCTGGGAAACTACGACCCCAACGTTTTTGATGCATTGCTGTTTGGCTCCGACAGGCGTCTTTTTGAAGGCTGGCAGCACGCCGCCTCCATTATCCCAATGGCAGAATACCGCTACCAGATGCCGCATCAGCGCAGTTTACAGGAACAACCCAACGACTGGTACACCCGCTGGCTGTCAGAGAATCATAATTCCGAGCTTTTACCTCAAGTCCTGGAGCGTATCCAGCAGGAGGGCGGGCTGCGCGCCAGCGATTTCAAATATGACGGCCCCCGGCGGGGTAGTTGGTGGGATTGGAAGCCAGCCAAAATAGCCCTGGAATACCAGTATGCTTTTGGCAACTTGATGGTGGCGAATCGCCTCAATTTTCAACGTGTCTACGATCTGACCGGTCGTATTTTGCCGGATTGGGTGGACATGAGCGAACCGACCCTGGAGGAACGTGATTGTTTCTGGATCGAACGCGGAGTGAGGGCTTTGGGTATCTGCAATCCCGCCCAGGCAGCTGATTACACCTGGATGAAATTGGGGCGCGCCAGGTCAGCTGTAGCGTCTCTGCTCAAGGATGGAACCCTGGTTGAGATTGAGGCCGGATTGATGAACAGTCGCACCGAAACCATGCTGGTGCATCGTGATAACCTGCCCCTGTTGGAGAAGGCTGCCTCCGGAGAGATCCAGCCTAGTCGTACAACATTCCTGAGCCCATTCGACTCGCTTTTCTGGGCCCGCCAGCGTGACCAGAAGCTGTGGGGTTTCCGCCAATCCCTGGAGGCCTATCTACCGGCTATCAAACGCACCTACGGTTATTTTTGCCTGCCCATCCTGCACAAGGACCAGTTGGTGGGGCGTTTTGACCCGAAGCTTGAGCGCAAAGAACACCGCTTGATCCTCAAAGCCCTCTATCTCGAGCCTGGCATCCAGCCCGACGAAGAGCTGGTAACTGCCATGGCTGACAGCCTGCGCGATTTTATGAGTTTTCACCAGGCCACCGACCTCTCCATGGAGAAATCCGAACCGGCTGAATTCGGACAGAAGTTGTTGGCTGCCATGTGAACATTTAATCTGCAAAATAACTGTCCCGTCGAAGATACCCAAAGGGTGAAGGTTTGTGTTTCAGGACCTGCCACTTGATAAAAACCTTCGGGACGATATGTTCTTACCTTGTAAATGACTTTGAAAAGCGGAACTATTCTGTTAAATTGATCGTCATATTTCTTTATCGGTAAATAAGAACCTATCTAAAAATCGATATGCTGTGGGGGTGTTGGCGGCGCTGTGCGCCGCCAACACCCCCAACTCACCATTACTCGGTAATTTACGGATGGAAACTAAATTCATGCAAGAAAAATTCAGGAGATTTTTATGAAAACAACCCGCATCCTCTTTTTCATACTGGCTATTTTTATGATTACTGTTGCCTGTGGTCTTCCACAGGGCAGTCCTACCTCTACCAGTGCACCAGCCACCGATCTCCCGCTACAGACCCTGCCTCCCGAACCGGTCCTGAACCTGCCTGCCGTGGACGGTGAAATTGCATTTGCATCCGACCGTGGTGACAAATGGCAGGTGCTGGTCATGAATGCGGATGGATCCAACGAAACCAGTCTCACCAGCGATTATGGTGAGTACAGTTACCCGGCCTGGTCACCCGATGGGCAGCGCCTGGCCATGCGCATTGATATTGGCACGGGAAGTGGCGTCGCCATCATGGACCTGCAAGGGTCCGGCGACAGTTTGAGCGGATCTCAACCCACTGCCATTACCAGCGCCTTCAGCGATGCACCTGACTGGGCACCCGATGGCAGCCAGTTGGTGTTCTTGTCCTCCGGGGCCTTTGGCTGGGACATGATTCACTACACAGTTGGTTCCGGTACCTTGAGCCAGATCCCCGGATTCTCTCCCTGGGTCAGTGATCCCAATTGGTCACCGGATGGGCGGAAGATATTGTTCGGCGCAGATGTGAACAATGACGGAAACTCGGATATTTTCATCGCTAACGTGGATGGCAGCGGTTTAACCCAGCTGACTAAAAACGACTATTACGAAGGCAGTCCGAGCTGGTCTCCAGATGGTCAGAGGATCGTCTTTTCCGCACAGGCGAATGGGAACCAGGACCTGTTTATCATGAACCAGGATGGCTCCGGACTGACCCAATTGACCACCGACCCGGCTGATGAGTTTGATGCCGCCTGGTCACCGGATGGGGGGCGCATTGCCTTCGTGTCCACCCGTAATGAAAACAACGACGGCAATTATGAGATCTATGTCATCAATGCCGATGGCAGCTCTGAAATGCGCCTCACCAACAACCAATCCACCGACCGCTGGCCAGCCTGGCGGCCAGGTTCCACCGCTGCAGGTCAACAAGCCTGCCAGTCCCAGGCCGCATATTCTGCCGATGTCACCATCCCGGCCGGAACCCGCTTTGCAACACAGACCAGCTTTACCAAGGTCTGGCGCCTGGAAAACACAGGACAATGCACCTTTACCCCCAATACCTTCCGCCTGCGCTTTGTGGATGGCGAGCTCATGGATGCGCCGGTGGTTATCCCCATGCCGGGCGCCATCCAGCCCGGGTCGAGCGTGGATATTTCAGTCCAATTCACCTCCCCGCCAGCGCCTGGCACATATGGCAGCAACTGGCAGCTCCTGGATGCTTCAGGGATCCCCGTTCCGGATTCTGGTGGCAACCCACTAACCCTGGCAGTTAACATGGAAGTACTGGCAGGGACAGCAAATGTCTTGCCTGCACCGCTTTTTTACTTGAGGGGTGAGGTAAACACCCGGCAAATCTGGCGTATGGATCCCAATGGTTATACGCTGACCCAGCTTACCCAGGAGTCGGCTGGAATTTCCAGCTTTGAAATTAACCCACTGGATAACCGCCTGGCTTACATCAGCAACTATCAATTGATCCTGCGCAACCCGGCCAACGCTGATCGCCAGGTATTGGTCACTGGAAGTGAAAACGATGGTCCATATAGTCCTGTCTTCTCCAGCAATGGTGCCTTCCTGGCTTATGGACTGGGAGGCATCCACATCTACAACCTTGCCAGCGGGGAAGACCGCTTGATACTTGCGGACAATAACACCATGAATTCATCCGACCGCCGCGTTTATTCTCCAAGATCCTGGTCTCCAGATGGTTCTAAACTGGCGGTATCCATCGGCTATTGGGAATGGGGTGGCTCCGGTATTATTTCCATAACCGACGGCAGTTTGCTTTCAGAATTTGAGTATGGCGATTCAGACGCCTGGAGCCGCGACAGCCAGACTTATTTCACAGCCCGCGCCACAGAACCCGGCATGATGAGCACAACTCATGGGCTGTACAGCATTGCTGCCAGCCTCAATGCCAGCCTGCAAACCCTGGTCGCAGATACTTTCATCTGGTGGCCGTACCAGGGTGCGGATGGACGCCTGGTCTACTTCCAGGGCACACCAGACCCAACCAATGCCAGCCAGTTTAATATCTCTCTGATGGGTCCGGCCGCAGAAAACCTCGGAGAATGGCAGGTTTTGCGCAATAATATATTGCACTTGCCAGCCGGTGGTTTCCCGGAAGCAGTCTGGTCATCGGATGGTAATTTCCTGGCAGCCCGCCTGTTCCACCTGCCCAGTAAAACCAGCGAGGTGGTTCTGCTCGGTTTGGAGGATACTCCCATGTTGTACCTGATGCAGGATGGCACCAACCTGCGTTTTGGCAGGTAAATTAACTTGACCCTGATTACCTGTCCTGATTTTTTTGAAATGTCTAACGGAGCAACCGGAGGGAGCGAAGAATCCCATCATCAATCGAAAATTAATTAGCAATCGGAGCTTCTTTGTCGTTATGCGGTTCACAACATTCCGTTGTCCCCGTGTTCTTTGCTCATTTCCCCGCTTTTTGAAGATTGTGGTAAATTTTCTTACAACAGGCATATTTATGATACAAGAAAACATTGACAAGAGGAGATAACATGCAGATCTTGGAATCGGGTATTGGAGAACTGATCCAGCCGTTTGACATGGATGAGTTTCGGGAATGGAACCGCACCCGGAAAAGCCGCAAGCTGGTGGACAAGCGCATGAGCGAACAGGAGGCCGTCAGCAAGTTTGTATATGATGGCTGTTATATCGGCACCGAGTTGTACGGCACCGTGCGCGCCCCCATGAGCCTGGCACGCGAAGTGGTCCGCCAGAACAAAAAAGACCTGCGCGTTTGCGGTCAGGGTGTCCTTGAACTGGACCTCTGGCTGGCAGCCGGTCTCATCAAGAAACTGGATATCACCTACATAGGCCTGGAGGTCTACGGTATTCCACCCAGCCTGAGACGCGCAGTTGAATCCGGGCAGGTCGAGACCTGTGTGGAATGGTCCAACGCCTCCATCACCTGGCGCATGAAAGCCGCTGCCATGGGGGTGCCCTTCCTGCCCACCCGCTCCATGCTCGGCACGGATATGCTCAAGTACAGCGCCGCCAAAGTGGTCGAAGATCCGTTCACCGGCATCAAGGTGGCCCTGCTGCCCGCCCTGGTTCTGGATGTGGCTCTCATCCATGTCCAGCGCGCTGACATGTTCGGCAATTGCCAGATCGATGGCATCACCGGTTTCGCTCTCGAGATGTCCCGCGCCTGCAAGCGCCTGATCATCAGCGCAGAAGAGATCATCCCCACCGAAGATATCCGCAAATATCCCGACCGTACCGTCATCCCCTATTACCTGGTGGATGCCGTGGTGCATGCTCCCTTCGGCTCGTACCCCGGTGAGATGGCTTATATGTACGGGCGCGACGAAGCCGGTATCAAGGAGTGGGTCGACATGAGCGCCACTGCCGAAGGCGCCAAAGAATACCTGGATAAATATGTATTTGGACTCAAAGATCACGCCGCCTACCTCGACCTGATTGGAAAAGATCGTCTCGAACAAGCCGTTGAAACCCGCGAAAGGAGGGAATGATGAGCGAGCCGACCTACACCAGGACCGAATTGATGATCTGTGTGGCCGCCCGCCTGTTTGAGGATGGCGCCACCTGCTTTATCGGTACCGGCATCCCCATGCTGGCTGCCATGCTGGCTGCCAAGACCACTGCCCCCAACCTGGTGCCCGTTTTTGAATTCGGCGGCACCGGCGCCATCCTGGAAGAACTGCCGCGTGCCGTGGGTGAAGCCCGCACCTTTCACAAGGGCATCTCCGCCCTGGGCATCTGTGACACCATGGAAACTGCCCAGCGTGGATTCATCGATTATGGCTTCCTGGGCGGCGCCCAGATCGACCCCTATGGCAACCTCAACAGCGTGGTAATTGGCGACCACGATCATCCCAGGGTACGCCTGCCTGGCAGCGGCGGAGGCAACGATGTCGGCAGCTTTTGTTGGAAAACAATTGCCATCATGCAGCACGATGCCCGTCGTTTCATCCCTAAAGTGGACTTCCTGACCACGCCCGGTTTCCTGACCGGCCCGGGGACGCGCCAGGCCGCCGGTCTGCCCCCCGGCACCGGTCCGGCTTATGTGGTCTCCACCCTGGCCCTGATGGATTACGAGCCAGCCTCCTGCCGCATGCGCCTCAAAGCCCTCTACCCCGGTGTGACTGTCGAAGCCGTTGTTGCCAGCACCAATTTTGAACTTGTCATGCCCACCCACGTCGAAGACATACCCGCCCCCGGCGCCGAAGAACTGCGTCTCCTGCGTGACGAGATCGATCCGCTAAAATTTTATATATAAAGTAGGGGCTCAAGTTTTATACGCAACGTTTGGGCGATGCAAAGTCCCGGCCTCTTTTTCCGGGAAAGTAGTAGGAGGTTGCCCGCTAGGGGAGCGGGTCTGGAACCACCAAAGCCACCTTACAACACAGTGCAGCGTACCCGCCCGTAGGACACCCGATGGGTGCAGGGTGAAACCCAACAATAGGAATGAGAAATCATGGATGTCGTAACCGGTTCGTTTGGATACATCGGCAAATACATAACTCTACACTTGCTTGACCTCGGACGCGAAGTCCGCACCATCACAACCCACCCGACCAAACCGAACCCTTTTGGAGCCCGGGTACAGGCCTTCCCATACAGCTTTGAAGACCCCGCCAGCCTCATCCAAACTCTAACCGGTGCAACCACGCTTTACAACACCTATTGGATCAGATTTGCATATGGCGGTCTGACTTATGAACAAGCCTTGAAGAATACACACACACTGTTTGAATGTGCCAGGCAAGCTGGTGTTGGCAAGATCGTACACATCAGCGTCACCCAGGCTTCCATCAATTCAAATCTACCCTATTACAGTGGCAAGGGTTTCCAGGAAAAAATGCTTGCCGAAACGGGCATACCCCACGCCATCGTTCGCCCGACCCTTGTTTTTGGAAAAGAAGACATCCTGGTCAACAACATCGCCTGGATGATCCGCAGGTTTCCACTTTTCCCAATTTTCGGTTCCGGGGATTATCGTGTGCAGCCAATCTTCGTGGAAGACCTCGCCCAGATCGCAGTTGCACAGGCAAATGGAACCAATGGCTCTATAGTTGATGCGATCGGCCCTGAAACCTTTACTTTCAAAGAATTCCTTCAGCTTATCACCACCAGCTTGGGGCGCACAACCAAACTGATCCACATGCCCTCGCCAGTCGGGATCGCATTTGGAAAAATACTCGGCATGTTCCTTCGGGATGTGGTCCTCACAGAAAATGAGTTACGCGGGCTGATGCAGGAAATGCTCACCTCCACACAAATGCCCAATGGCCTCACCCGCTTCACCGATTGGTTGGAACAAAACAAAGACACCGTCGGCGCTTCCTATTCCTCTGAAATCGCCAGGCACTTTAATTGGTCAACCTCCTGAACAAGCGCTCACCGGAGGTGGACACCCAAAAATTTGAGCTTCCATTGTATAATCATGTCATACACTTGATATTCACACGCGTTCACAGGAACGCATGGGCGCAATATTTGAAGACCTGTCCATGACATTCAACACAGAAAGCCAGCGCAATTCAACACCTTAAAAGCCCACGCCAGCCTGGTCAAGGATTTACGACCGAAAGCATCCAAAAAAATGATCACTCTTCTCAAAGATAAACACATCCTTTTAGGTGTCTGCGGTTCCATTGCTGCCTACAAAGCTGCTGACCTGGCCTCCAAATTAACCCAGGCTGGTGCACTGGTGGATGTGATCATCACACCCGCCGCCGAAAAATTCATCACACCGCTCACCTTTCAATCCGTCACCGGAAGAAAAGCCTATACCGAAGCCGATCTGTGGGGCGGTCAGGCTCATATCCTGCACGTCGGATTGAGCCATGCCACCGACCTTCTGGTGGTGGCTCCCTGCACGGCCAACACCCTCGCAAAAATGGCACATGGCTTGGCGGATAACCTGCTCACCATCACAGCCCTGGCAGCCCGCTGCCCAATTCTGATCGCTCCGGCCATGGACGTGGGCATGTATACGCACACCGCAACCCAGGAAAACGTGCGCATCCTCACCAGCCGCGGCGTCACCTTTGCCGGCCCGGACGAAGGTCGTATGGCCTCCGGGCTTATTGGCAAAGGTCGCATGCTCGAACCCGCTGATCTTTTCGGCCATATCCGGCTTATCCTGGGCAAAACCGGCCGCCTGGCTGGCAAACATATCACTATTTCAGCTGGGGGCACCCAGGAACCCATCGACCCGGTGCGATTCATCAGCAACCGCTCTTCTGGCAAACAGGGCTATGCCCTGGCCCAGGCCGCTCTTGACGCCGGGGCACAGGTCACCCTGGTCAGCGCCCCCACCGGGCTGGTGCCACCCGTTGGCGCAAGCTTCATCCCAGTCAATACTGCCCGGGAAATGCTGGCATCTGTGCTGGCCGCTTCACACAACAGCCATGCACTTCTCATGGCTGCCGCCGTGGCCGATTTCAGCCCAAAAAACACCTCTGATCAAAAAATTAAAAAACGGGATGGTATCCCCACCATCGAGTTGGAAGCTGCACCAGACATCCTGGGAATTCTCAGCACCCCGGGCTACACCCAACCCAAACCGAAAGTGATCGTAGGATTTGCCGCTGAAAGTAGGGATTTGTTGGAAAACGCCGCCGAAAAATTGAGAACGAAAAAAATGGATCTGATCGTTGCCAATGACATCTCGGCCTCCGATGCAGGTTTCGGCGTGGATACCAACCGGGTCACCTTGCTGCACGCAGATGGAAGCTCCGAAGACTTGCCACTCCTGAGCAAAGTTGAAGTTTCCGAAACCATCATTGAACGCCTGGCAACTTTGCTGGAAAACAATTGACAAGAATTCTGGTATTCTCTGATGTACATGCCAACCTGGCCGCCCTGGAAGCGGTTCTGGCAGATGCCGGAACGGTGGACGAAACCTGGTGCTTGGGCGACGTGGTTGGCTATGGGCCGGATCCAAATGAGTGCATTAACATCATAAGCAACTTGCCCAACCTCACCTGCCTGATGGGCAATCACGATCTGGCTGCCATCGGCGATATGCTGCTGGATGGTTTTAATAACGATGCCCGCAAATCGTTACTCTGGCAAAAGGAAACACTTTCTGAGGAAAGTTTGGAATTTTTGCGGGCTCTTCCCAGGGACATGCAGGTCTGTGGGCAGGTATCCCTGGCACATGGCAGTCCGCGTGATCCCATCTGGGAATACGTTCTGAATACTTTGGTTGCCTTAAACAACCTGGATTATTTCCAAACTCCTTGGTGCTGTGTAGGTCATTCACATTTTCAGGCCATCTTTCAATATCGTCCAAAAGAGCAACAGATCAGTATTGAGATCCCGGAACCCGGTCATGCATATAACCTGGTAGATCGTGCCATCCTGAATCCCGGATCGGTCGGGCAGCCGCGTGACCGCGACACCCGTGCAGCCTATGCCATCTACGAACCCGAAGCGAACACCTGGCAGCCAAAGCGAGTCAGATACGATTTTCGTGAGGTGCAAGACCGCATCCTCAAAGCCGGTCTGCCGCTCCGACACGCCGAACGTTTGAGTGGTGGTTGGTAGAAGTTTACTGCCCAAAACGGGAACAAATAACAGCAACAGGGCGTCTTTTGAAGGAATACAGCCCTATTCTCTCCAAGGAGGAGACCAAATGAAAAAGCGTATCTTATTTGTTCTAATGATTGCCGCCCTGATATTGTCTGCCTGTGCATCCAAGACGGCCTCAACTGACCAGTATTTATCCTACCCTGAATCACCCCCCATGGCAGGAGGTGTGGCGCCCTCACCTGTTGACGGGGAAGCCATGCCATCCTCTGATGATATGAACCGAAATACCGTCAAGACGGATGCCAGCAATGCACAGCTCCAGGAACGCCTGGTCATTCAGAACGCCGACCTGACCATCGTGGTGCCGGACCCGCAGAAAAAACTGGCCGCCATCAGCGCCATGGCCGGTGAGATGGGGGGGTTTGTGGTTACCTCCAACATTTACCAGAATTATTTGTCCGATGGTAAACCCGTCCCCGAAGGCAGCATCACCATACGCATCCCTGCTGAAAAACTGGACAGTGCCCTCAATCAGATCAAATCCGATGCAGTCGAAGTGCGTACTGAAAATCGCAGCGGGCAGGATGTCACCCAGGATTATATCGACCTGAACTCCCAATTACACTCCCTGCAAGCCGCTGCCGATCAGTTGACCAAGATCATGCAAAGTGCCGAAAAGACCGAGGATGTTCTCAACGTCTTCTCACAGCTCCAATCCTACAATCAGCAGATCGAAATGATCAAAGGCCAGATCCAATACTACGAACAGGCCTCTGATCTTTCTGCCATCAGCATCACCCTGATCGCTGAAGAAACCATCCAGCCCATCGAGATCGGCGGCTGGAAACCCCAGGGCGTAGCCCGTGACGCCATCCAGACCCTCATCCGCTTCTGGCAGGGATTTGTAGACTTTATGATCAACTTCTTCCTGCTGGTCTTGCCAGTCCTGATCACCATCCTGCTGCCCTTCTTCCTGGTCTTCCTGGTCGTGCGAGCCATCTTCCGCCGCCGCCGCACCAAGAAAACCCCACCGGCTGCCTGATAGATCCATCGCAGCCTGCTCATTCATGTAATCCTACCCTCAGGGACGGTCCTCAACCGTCCCTGATTTTCCCATTTTCCCAACACAGCGAAATTCAACACCCCCATTAAACAGCCTGTATAATATAGGGGATGGAAAAATTAACGTACGAGGCACTCACACTCTTTGGCATTCACCTTAACAAAAGGCAGATCGCCTCCCTGGAGATATACACCCGCGAACTGCTGGACTGGAACCGGAAATTTAACCTGACAGCCATCCGTGAAGAGGCAGGCATCCGCACCAAGCATTTTCTGGATTCGTTCTCATGTGTTTTGGCCTGGAAAAACAGCCCCCCATCCCGTCTGATCGACATCGGCACCGGGGCCGGCTTTCCAGGATTACCGCTCAAGATCCTGTATCCCCATTTGAAATTAACCCTGGTTGAATCGGTAGGCAAGAAAGCCAATTTCTGCAACCATGTCGTCGAGACACTCAAGTTATCGGATGTTGAAGTGCTGCAACTGCGCGCCGAGGATGTGGGTCAACTGGTCTCTCACCGTGAAAAATATGATTGGGCCGTGGCGCGCGCTGTGGCAAACCTGCCTGTCCTGGCGGAATATTTATTGCCCCTGGTGCAGGTGGGGGGAACCATGCTCGCCCAAAAAGGGGAAAGCGGACCGGCTGAGGCGCACGGTGCTGAGAAAGTCATCAAATTGCTGGGGGGGCACATCCGCCAGCTAGTGCCGGTCACCCTGCCCGGTGTGGTCGAGGAACGTTACCTGGTGCTGGTGGACAAAGTGGCCGCCACTCCGCCGGGCTATCCCCGCAAAGCGGGTATACCGGCCAAAAACCCCCTGAAAAAGTAAATATATTTCGCCCACCTATATTGTCACTCTCCCGAAGGACACCGGGACGGTGTGAGGAGCATCTTTTCGCGACCGAAGAGTCCCCTCAATTGCCTGCATACAAATGGGTAATTATTTGCTACAATAATGATACGAATGGGTTTGCCAGGAGCGATTGGTAAAGGATTACAATACACAATCCAAGCCTTAAGATGCCTGGGGTAGTTTATTAGAAGATTTCTATTATTCATGGAGGGAATAATGAAACATACTTTGGTTATTTTTTTAATCCTTACACTATCAGCGTACGTGGGAGCTGGTAATTGATATCAAGCGTGCAAGTCCCATCGAATGAAGTCCATCCGTGCAGGGTTGGTGTCCCAACAGCAGGTGGTTGTGTGGCAATCCATAAGGCCTTATGCTTCTCAAGTAAGGGATAGTTATGCGGCTATATAGTAAGATATGAAATTGAGTAGCAGATTATGTTTGTAGATTTTGACCTTGATCTCTTGAAGCAACTCGTTCGTATTATCGATCAACATCTTGACATAATGTGTCAAAAAGCGACACAGGAAGATGATCTTGATAGTTTTGGATATTTCGATAGCGCAGAACACATCACTGGTTTAGGGTTTGTTGCCTGCCAAACTTATATGTCTTCAGTTTACGGTTACCTGAGAATTGAAAAGCAGAAGGCTTTACCCATTGGACCATTTCATTCAAGTGGACAATCAATAGTGCAGATTATCAATAATGCAGCAAATTACTGGAAACACAATAGCGAATGGTCTCTTGAAAAAACCGACAAACAAAGGAAATACATAGAGGAAACTTTCGAAATGGTAGGGTTTCCAGTAAACACTGATTTTCCTCTTTGTGGCGTGTTAACCGAAATCACATTTCCTGAACGTGCCGCTTTCGAACCGATTATCTCCATCCTGGAATTATGGAGAGACGAGTTACGAAAAACTGTTGCTTAACACCAGCTTTAGAGAATCCCGTTAAGTACGCAGTGGAGGCAGCCAGCTTGTCACTTGTTTGCAGATGCCATCGAAGGGAAGTCTTTCGTCTGTGAGGCAATGGGTGATAGAAGTCGTGAGAATGTAAATTGACAACCGAGTACAAAGTTAAACGAAATATTTCAAGGAGGATGTTATGGAGCTCACAAAGAAAGACCGTCTAATGCTTATAAACCAATATGAAATACTCAAGGTATTGGATAATGATAACAAAAAATTTTATGATGAATTAATTGAAATATTGAAAAACGGCTTCGAAATGTTCTATTCTAATATAGTTGAATGGCTGTCTGAAGATATGTCACATGACGCTGGACAACTTGTTCTTGATATACTTTCCATTTATCGAGGTATCGAAACCTATAAAAGAAATAATCCTAGTGATGATGAAATAGCAAATCATTACTGGGGTTATTTTAAAGGGTTTGATGGAAATAATGAATATGCTTATAGAAATTTCACGTTATTCTTAATCGAGATTCAAGAAAAATTTACAGAACAGAATATATACAAAGCCAAAACCGATTCATTCAATTCACATGGAATAACATTAGATAAGTACAAAAACATGATCGAGCAATGGAATAATATAGAAAAGGATATTTCTACTCGTGAAAATATTCTATCTATTCTCGAAGCAGGATGAGTAATCAGCAAACTACACAAGCGTAAACTAACTGATGAAGTCCATCGGGGGGGATTGGTACTCCTGAGGGAGGTACACAACAGGTTAGTTCGAACCTTATAGTGCCTACATAATGAAGGACAAAACCATGAAATCCTTATTTGCCGATCAGCTTTCGTCGTTAAAAGCATTTGGGGAACCTCTAACAGTTTCTCTCTCAAATGAATTGGTGAAATTATTGTCCGATCAGTTATACCAATCACCCCTAAAAGCTGTGGAAGAATTAGTTGTTAATGCTTATGATGCAGACGCAAAAGTATGTCGTGTGTTTGTTCCGGCTCCAAGTGATACCGAAAATGACTTCATCGTAATTTTTGATGATGGCGTTGGGATGGATTATGAAGGATTAGTAAATCTCTGGCAAATAGGTAGAAGTAATAAAAGAGATGAAAATATTCAAAAAATGCTTAAGAGAAAGCAGATTGGAAAATTTGGGATAGGGAAATTAGCTTCGAGAACTATCGCCTATAAATTAACCCATATAACAAAAACAGGAAATCGAATTCTGTCAGTAACCGTGGATTTTAGAGATTTTAAAGATAATCCTTCTGCCACAACACAACCTGTGATTACTTCTGTTCGTGAAATTGTAGATAAGGATTTTTTCAATACAAATGTACGTCTATCCAAAATGCTTGATGCTTGTGGTATCAAACCAGAAGAAATCGGTGGGACGAAATATAAAACTTGGACTTTAGCAATTCTAGAGGATTTAACAGAGAAAGCCCGAAAAATAAGACAAGAAACTCTTCATTGGATATTAAGTACTGCTATGCCTTTGCAGTCAGATTTTGTTTTATTCTTGAACGGTACCAAAGTATTAAGTTCTAAGGAAGTTTATGAAAAATGGGTTGAATTTAATATTAGTGAATTGCCCGCAGAAAGACTAAAAGCACTTCAAGAATCAACTGGCGAAAAGTGGTCGAATGAAGGAAATTACTTGAAATCCGCATCCTTCCCATCAGGCGTTAGTGGATCAGTATTTGTAACCAAACCATCGCTCTCGGGGGGAAAAAGTGAAGATCTTATTCGCAGCTATGGTTTTTTTGTTCGGGTAAGAGGACGGTTAATTAATGACAATGACCCTCTTTTCGGTCTAAAACCGCTTTTTTTTGGTTTGTATTATAGGTTCCATGCAGATATTTACGCAGATGATCTAGATGAGGATTTAAAGGCATCTCGGGAAACTATTGAAGATACAACTATTAAAGATAATTTTAGGCATCTTCTACGGGAGATTTTTAATCATACGAATCATCTTTATGTAAAGGCACAAGCTGCAGAAGATGAAAAAAGAGATAAGAAGGAAGGGGAGAGAAATCAAGTTTCACCTCGGCTAGTAGAATATCAAGTCGCTGATGTTCTTGTAGAAAATACAAAATCGTTTATTGGTTCGGAAGCTGATGAAAGTTGGTTTTATCTATCTCTTAGTTCCAACGATAAATTGGACGATCTTATTAAGACTTTATATACTCCTAAACGCGAGAAGTACACTTACCAATATATTAACAATGGACCCACTGCCAGAATAGTGAAATTTGATCCTGCAAGCTCGACTTTCTGGATTAATAAGGATCATGAATTCGCAGCAGAGTTTATCAATGAAGGTGTTTCAAGATTGTTACAGGAGGTAGTAACAGCCGAAGCTTTACTAGAAGTCTATTTAAGAGAAAATCAAGTATCTATTAGTGCAATAGGAAAAATCCTGGAACAGCGGGACGAGCTTCTTCGTAGTTTAATAAGAGACCACTCATATTCATTTGAAACTATTGCAAGACGTCTTCGTGATGCTGCTACAGATAAATATGAATTGGAAATTTCTTTAGTGGTTGCTGCAAGATCACTTGGGTTTACCGCAACGCACATTGCTGGGGCTGGCAATCCCGATGGATTGGCTTTATTCACTGAATACCCTGGTGGCGAAAAGAAAATTACCCTTGAGGCCAAATCATCTATAGATACCCCATCTCTTGTTGCAATAGATTTTGCATCACTTCAAGAACATGTTATAAACGAAAAAGCCGATGGATGTTTATTGGTAGCTCCCAATTACCCAGGCGATTCACAAGAACATTATGCTGCCCAACGGCGTGCAAATAACTTGAAAATTTCTTGTTGGACGGTTGAACAGTTAGCGTTATTTGTGGAATCTGCAGAAAAAAGACAATTCAATGCCAATAACATTTTAGATATTGCACTGACAGCATTCACTCCGGATGAAGTAACGGCGCAAATAAAATCCTTATTTGAACAACCCATATGGGACAAGAGAAGTTTATATCGAGCAATACTAAATGCATTACGTCATTTAGGGGGCAGGCTAATGGACTCTCCTAGAACTATAGACTTAGTGGCAGGTGAAGTTTCCCGAGACAAAGAATTCTTAGGAATAAATAAGGAGAGCATCAAAGAAGCAGCCTCTGAACTTGCTGGAGCAAGTCAAGGAGGCATGACCTTTCGAGATCCGAATATTATTATGCATGTTTCAGTCGATGAACTTGAACGTAGATTAATTAATCTGACAAAGGGCACTAGTGAACCTCGTCGCTTGAGCAGCTTCAGTAAACATGAATAATAATAAATTTACTCCAAACTCTATTGTTGTTGGTGATGTCCTAGAAACTCTCCGATCAATTCCAAATGATATTATTGATTTGACTGTTACTTCACCTCCTTATAATAAGCGTAATAAATCACATGGCTGGCTTGTTACTAATGAAAAATATAGTCATTTTGATGATCATATACCTGAGGAAAAATACCAGCAATTGCAAATAGCCGTTTTGGATGAAATCTTCAGAATAACCAAACCGGGTGGTTCATTGTTTTATAATCACAAACATCGCTGGACGAATGGTGTCCTGATTAACCCCTTTAGTTGGTTAGTCAATACTAAGTGGACAATAAAGCAGGAATTAATTTGGGATCGTGTAATTGCTGCTAACATGCGCGGCTGGAGGTTCTGGCAGATAGATGAAAGGATATATTGGCTTTATAAACCCAAAGATAATTATCTCATCGGAAAAGAATTGGAATCAATGCACGCAAAATTTGCTTCAATATGGCACATGAGACCCGAGCACAGAACCAATTCACACCCGGCACCCTTTCCGATAGAATTACCCACACGCATCATATATTCCATCTTGACTTCCAAAAATTGTATTGTCATGGATCCATTCTGCGGAACTGGTACAACTTTAGTTGCCGCAAAGTTGCTTGGACATAGATATTTTGGAATTGATGTTTCACCAGAATATGTGAAACACGCTATTGAGAGGTTGGAAAAGTCAGAGGATGAAAAAAATCGCTTGCAAAAAGAAAAATTGAAGCATGTGATAGAAGATTCATTTGCAGCAAGGAAAAAACGTGGAACGATTAGTTGGCCTTATGGGCCAAAACTTGATAATGACTCAACTAAAAAGAAGTAATAATACATCATTCCATCATTTTCCTCTTGGCTCATTCTCAGTTGCTTACCTATGCGATAGTGGCCACGAAGAATACGATATCTCCTTGCCTCATCAAGAAGACGCTATTCTCGGAAAACGGCTATCCCGGGGGCCAAAAAACCACTATTACAATAAAAAACCCGCCCCCTAACACCCCTCTGCCACCAGCTTGATCTCATCCGGCTGGTTGGGGATCATGCACAGAAATTCAAAATTTCCTTTTCCGTTGTTGAAATAGGAATGGGGCACGCCCTCCGGAATGAAAACCACATCTCCCCGCTTTACGAAATGAACCTCTTCACCAATTTGGACCCTGGCCTGACCGGTCAGCACATATTGCTCATGCTCCAGCGTATTGGTATGCAGAGGCATACCTCCCCCGGGCTGGATCACAAAGCGCCGCATGGCAAAATGCGGGCCTTCCTGCGCCGAGATCAGCACCTGGATGGTTGTGGCTGTTCCGGCAGGCACATTGGCTTCTTTTACATCATCAACATTTTTAACGGTCATGGTAAATTCTCCTTACAAAATAGGGGCGGGTCTTCTCGTTTGATAAGGCAACTTGGTCAAAAAACAAGACCCGCCCCTGCTCTTGCCGGGAGAATTCCGAAGTCTGCGAGACTTCGGAATTCTGGTTTATGCTGGCAAAGCCATC
The DNA here is from genome assembly GCA_001796335.1 of Chloroflexi bacterium GWB2_49_20. Taxonomy (GTDB): domain Bacteria; phylum Chloroflexota; class Anaerolineae; order Anaerolineales; family Villigracilaceae; genus UBA12087. The sequence continues at coordinate 223,966 of MGMF01000001.1, forward strand.
TTACAACACAGCACAGCGTACCCGCCCGTAGGACACCCGATGGGTGCAGGGTGAAACCCAACAATCGGTTAAGCAAGGACATGGATCTCCCCTGCCGACACTTCCCAGCGGGTTGCCTGGGCAACAAAATCCGGATTGAACAGCGCCAGATCGGTGGTGGTCAACAGGGATTGCTCGCTGTCGCCCAGGTGGTTCAGCAAGTCGATCCTTCGCTGGGCATCCAGTTCAGCCAGCACCTCATCCAACAGGATGACCGGCCACTGACCGGTTCGGGCATGCATCCACTCCACTTCGGCCAGCTTGAGCGCCAGCAGCGCGGTGCGGATCTGTCCCCGTGAGCCATAATCACCCAGGTCCAGGCTGTTGGCCAGAAAGCGTAGTTCATCGCGGTGCGGACCCAGGGTGGTCACCCCGCGGCTGATCTCTTCATTCCTGACCTGTTTCAAGCGGAACAGGAATCCCTCCCGGATTTCCTCCAGGCTTAATTTGCTGCGGTCCAATGGGGTGCTCATGGGCAGGGAAATCTGTCCATCTTTGCGTGGCAGCGGTTCGTACGCAGGCAGGTAATTCAAGCGTAATACTTCGCGGCTGCGTGTCAACTGGTGATGGATGCGGGCAGCCAGTCGTTCCAATTCCTGGAAGGCCTGGATGCGTTCCAGCATGATAACAGCACCTGTACGGCTGATGACCTCATCCCAGTAGATCAATTGCTCCGGGTCACCACTGCGCTCATTCAGCAGCTTAAGCAGGGCGTTGCGCTGGCTGATGGCCTGGGCATACTCACTTAGGGCACGCGCATAACTGGGGGCAGCCTGTGCCAGGGCCAGGTTGATATACCGGCGGCGTTCATCCGGCCCGCCTTCAATAATTAACGACATCTGCGGCACAAATACAACCGCATTAAAATGACCAATGACTTCTGCCAGGGGTCGCTTGAGTCCGTCCAGCAGGATTTCCTTGCGCAGGCGCTGACCATTGATCCCGGTCGGCTCAAGGATCAGGCGCGCCTCCAGCTTGTGAGCGGCGGTACCACGCCGGTACTCAGCCACCAGGCGCGCCACCGCCAATGGCTCACGCGCCGCCAGAAAATTGACCATCTGCCGGTCAGCGTGAGTCTGAAAAGATGTAAAAGCCGCCAGGAAATAAATGGCTTCCAAAAGGCTGGTCTTACCCTGGGCATTGCTGCCCACCAGCAAAACAGCCCGCCGGGGTATGTCAATGTCCAGGCGGGAGAAATTTCGAAAGTGGGTCAGGGATAGGTGGGTCAGGTACATATCATTTTGACTGCGGGGAATGAAACAATCCTGTCAAAACGATGAAGCGCATTACACGTTATCAACCAATGCTTCATCTGCTTCCGGTTTCCAAATCTTGCTGGCCTTATCGGTAAAGACCACGCCTTCCAGGTGATCTATTTCATGCTGGAAGATACGCGCCAGCCAACCCTGGGCTTTTATCCGTACCGGTTTGCCTTGCCGGTTCAGGCCTTTGACAATCACCGCCAGGGAGCGATCCACCTCACCCAGCAGGCCGGGCAGGGACAGGCAGCCCTCCACGCCCGTCTCGGTTTCCTCGTCGGTTATTTTGATCTCGGGGTTAACCACTGCAAAGAGCTTTTTGGGTGCGGTTTCATCTTCTTCATTGGTAGTGTATTCAACCACGATCACTCTCTGGGAAATACCCACCTGCGGAGCCGCCAGTCCCACTCCTGGCGCAACACGCATGGTCTCGATCATATCCGCGATCAACACCTGGAGCTCGTCATCAAATTTCGTCACCGGGTGGGCTTTGCGCCGCAGCACCGGGTTTGGAATAGTAACTATTTCACGCAAGGACATTGTACATCACCATACCATTAAGATCAGGGCTAGAATCAGCCCGTAAGAATATTTTGCTATTGTACATCAAATTCATCCCCTTCAGGGAGATCACTGAAACCACCTTGCCCTGCCTCCCCCCTGAAGGAGTCTGCATCATTGTGATAGGCGGCAAACCAATCGGCCATACGGTCACGCTCAGCGCGCGTTTCAATCTCTTGTTTTTGGGATATGCGCGCAATGCGGCGCTCGTCGATATCCTGCTGCACGGCAGGCGGGTCAGAAACATCCTCGAATACGAGTTGCGCGCCGCCCACGGTGATATACACATTGCCAAAATTCAACAAGACTTGCATGATTCCAATGCGCTTATATTCTGTACTCAAAATATTATCCAGCGGTGCCGCCCGGCGTTCCTCACGACCCAGTGGTGTTTTATCAATATCAAATATTTGGTCAGGTGTTACCTGATAGATGTCATTATGCCAGTCTAAATACTTGTACAACCACCACACAAACGTGATGGCAAAAAACACAAGCATCACCAGGATCAGTGTATCCACCCCTGAACCGGATGGTGTTTTGGGTAGATCAACCGCCGCCAGGTAAAACAAACGGTAGATAATGGTTGCCAGCAGTAAAAGGAACACTAATACAGGCTGCCATGTCGTCTTCAAAAGCACAAACCAGTGTTTGCGATAAGTTATTGTGCCGCTGTCTTCAAAACGAACTTTGAAAATATTTGAGAACATCATTTGTAAAACACCTGGTATGCGCGCCGTACTCACCACCGGAGCCTGTTGTGCAGGCTCACCGGGTTTGCGCTCAACCAATCCCAGCCGTTCGCGGATGGCCTGCTTCATTGCGGAAGCATCCTCCTTTTGGGAAATCTCACGGGAACGTACCCAGTGTTCCTCCACCAGTGAAGCGGCCTGGTTTGGACGGCGGACATGGTGGAAAAGGATCCGCCCCACAAATGTCCGCACGATCACATCGCCATAATCCAGAATACGCCCGATCTGGTCGGTTTCCACACCAACCGACAGGATGGTATTCAAAGGAGCTTCCTGGCGGCTGTCGTAAATACCGATCACCTTCTCAAGCCAGATGACACGCTTGTTTGTGACGATATAGTAATCGTTGCCCCAATCCACCCACTTCCACAGTCCCCAGGCACCATCCACCACCAGGAAAATCCAGGCCAGGATGAGAGGAATGACAGCCGCACTTGAAATGGAAAACCAAAAAAGGAACAATGCTCCCAATAAAACCAGGAGTGGAGTTGCCAGGCTCTGCCAGAGCAGGATGGGGTGCTTGCACGCCAGGAAATAGATCACTTCATCCGGTTGGATCCAGCCAAAATTTGTTTTCCGGATCAAGCGCCGGCTTTCCCTTGCCACCTCAAAATTTGCCTTCAGCTTGGGGATATGGGCAAATAAGACTTCCAGATGCCGGCGAGGCAAAGCCAGGATGACAGAATCTTCCAGCGTGGTGACACTGGATGTACGGTTACGCTGGGTCAGGAGTGCTTCCTCACCGAAATAGTCACCTGTCACCAGGCTGGCCAGGTTTTCATTCTTACCCTTCATGGAACGGGTAACCCTGACACTGCCAGAATGGATCATATAGATGTATTCCCCCTGGGTCCCCTGTTTTATCAGCACCTTGTCCGCAGGGTAGGGTATTTCATCCATTGCATCGGCCACATTGTCCAGTTGCTCATCTGTCAGGCCCCGGAACAGGTGGCATTTCTTCAGGAACAAAACTTTCTGGTTTATATCCAGCTTGGATGGTTTGAATTCCATGCGATTATTTTAGCATGAATCGGGAAGATGGCGGACGATCATGCAGCCATAAGGCTGCGTCTGGGTTGGTTCCGGCTCCCGCCCTTCCAACAAGGCTTCCAGGGCAGCTTTCAAATAATCCTGTCTGGCAGTGCGCTGGCGAAAGCTGACATCATCAAAAGCTCCCTGGTATCGCAGCAAACCATCTCTGTCCACAAGAAAACAATGCGGAGTGGTCTGGGCTGCATACAGGTCTGCCGTTTTTTGGTGGGCATCCCACAATACAGGTGAGGCGCCGCGTTCAACAGCCGCCAACCGCACTTGTTCATGGGATTCATTTATATTGGAAGCGATCCGCAGGACGACAACCTGCCTTCCCCGGGATTCCAGGTAACCCGCCAGTTCCCCATCCACCCGTTCAGACTGCGGGCATTCAGCCGACCAAAAATTGATAACAACGATTTTTCCACGGTAATCTTTCAAGCAATGATTATTTCCATTCATGTCGGGCAGGCAGAAATCGGGGGCTTTTTCCAGTATTCGCATGCTTTAAATTATACATTCTTTAAACCACAGAAAAAATCCCTTTTCACACGATATAACAGTGTCTATACCACCTAGACACAAAGACACCAGGATTCCTAAATAATTAACCTTCATGACTTCATGCTCCCCATGTTCAAGGGGGGTGTGACTCGTGTCCCCGCTTTTTGGGGATGGTGGTAAAGTCTTTTTTCAGTAAAGTCACTCGTATATTATCAAAACTTTTACCTTATTTTTCGGGTAGAATCATATTATATGAAACGATGGCAATTTTGGCTGGGCTTGATCGTAAGTGCTGTTTTCCTCTATTGGGCATTCAGCAAACTGGAATGGCATGATTTTTGGTCATCCATCCAGCAGGCAAACTACTGGTGGCTGATTCCCGGCATCCTGATCTACTTTGTAGGGGTCTGGATCCGTGCCTGGCGCTGGCATTATCTTCTCGGACCCATCAAGAAGATACCCACCCGCACCATGTTTCCCATCACCACCATCGGTTACATGGGCAACAATATCTACCCGGCGCGGGCCGGGGAAGTTTTACGGGCCATCATCCTGAAGCGCAGGGAAGGCGTTTCCATCTCCGCCTCGTTGGCCACCATCATCGTCGAACGCATTTTTGACGGGGTCGTCATGCTGGCCTTTGTTTTCATCAACCTGCCCGAACTGGCAAAATTATCCGGTTCAGACTCCGGTTTTGTTGGCAATATTCAATCCCTGGCGTTGTGGGGCACGGCTGCCTTTATGGGAGCCTTGATACTCTTCCTGCTGGCTGCCATGTTCCCCAAACTATCCATCAACATCGGGCAATGGTTCATCGATCACCTCCTGCCTGTCAGGCTGCGTGAAAATGCCTCCGGTATCCTGCACAAGTTCCTGGATGGGTTGGCTTCGCTGCGCTCCCCATTTAATATCCTGATGGTTTTCATCACATCCGTCATCATCTGGCTGCTGGAAACCGGCAAGTACTGGTTTGTGATGCACGCCTTCCCGTTCAAAGTCAACTTTTTCACACTGATGCTGCTGAACGGGATTGCCAACCTGGCCACCACCATCCCGTCTGCTCCCGGATATGTAGGCACCTGGGAAGCTGTCACAAAAGCTGTCCTGGTGGCTTACCAGGTACCTGAGGGTGTTGCGCTTGGTTATGCAGTCGTTCTGCATATTGCCCTGTGGCTGCCGATCACTCTGCTGGGAGCCTTTTACCTTGCCAGGGAAGGCCTCAAGTGGAATGATGCCCTGCGCAAAGAAACCAGGTTATCCTGAGATATCCATGACTTTACTGCAAAAAACCCTTTTCACACGATATAACAGTGTCTATACCACCAAGTCACGAAGCAATCAAGATTCCTTAAAAGTGAAGCTTCGTAACTTCGTGCCCCCCATGTTCAAGGGGGGTGTGACTCGTGTCCCCGCTTTTTGGGGATGGTGGTAAAGTCTGTTTGTAGCAAGTTCTTCTGTAGGTTGCCCGCCGAAGGTCTCCACAGGAGGCAGGGGAGCGGGCCTGCAACTTGCAAAACCATCACCCAACACAGCACAGCGTACCCGCAACCCGCCCGTAGGACACCCGATGGGTGCAGGGTGAAACCCAACATTCATAGCTGCCTGGTGGTGAACGAGTCTATCTTCAGTGGGCTCACAGATATTATTGTCAAAATGGAGTATTTATGAAAATTGCGATCATCGGAGCAGGCTTTGGGGGCATGGCCGCTGCTTATGACCTTGCCAAAGCCGGGCATGACATCACCGTCTTTGAAGCCGAAGACCACGCCGGTGGACTGGCCTCGGGTTTTAAAGAACCGGGCTGGGATTGGTCGGTGGAGAAGTTCTATCATCATTGGTTCGCCGGGGACAAACACATGCTCGGCCTGGTGGAAGAACTCGGCTGGAGTGATAAAGTCATCTTCCCGCGCCCATATACCGTCATGCACTACCAGGATAAATGGTATCCATTTGATTCGATCCTCAAGGCCATCCTTTTCCCCGGCCTGGGCTGGGGATTCAACAAACTCCGCTTTGGGTTGGTCGGATTATTTTTGCGGTTGACGAATAACTGGTATTCCCTCGAAAAAGTGACCGTGGATGAGTGGATGCGCAAGTGGGCCGGTGAGAAAGTCTACAGGCTGATGTGGGAGCCCCTCGTCATCGGCAAGTTCGGTGATAAATATTATAAACAGGTCAACATGGCCTGGATGTGGGCACGCATCAAGGCCCGCACCACCCGCCTGGGTACCTTTGAAGGTGGATTTCAGAATTTCGCGGACCTTTTTGCAGAAAGATTGGTTGAAATGGGCGTGGAGTTACGCTTCTCCACACGCATCAAACATATCTCACGCCAGTCCGAAACAGGTTCGCTCCTCATCGAGACCGAAACCGCCAGCCAGTCCTTCGAGCGCGTCCTGGTCACCACCTCCCCCTCCAGCCTCGCCCGGCTGGTAACCTCCCTGCCCGAAAGTTATCTAAAAAATCTTTTGGAACTAAAAAGCATGGCTGCCCTGGTCATGGTATTTTCGCTCAAGCATCAACTTTCCAACCAGGGCTACTACTGGTTCAACCTGCCCAAGAACGCCGGTTTTCCCTGCCTGGCTTTGGTGGAACACACCAATTATGTCTCCCCTGAGCATTTTGGCGGGGACCATATCGTCTACATGGGCGATTACCTTGAACCTGACCACGAGTATTTCAAACTCAGCCAGGCAGAACTGCTTGAGCGTTTTATGCCCGGTCTCAAGCGCATCAACCCGGACTTCCAACCGGATTGGATCAAGAAAACCTGGTTGTTCTCCACCAATTATGCCCAGCCGGTTCCCCTGGTGAACCACTCCCGCAACATCCCCCCCATCCAGACACCCCTGCCGGGATTATACTTTGCCAGCATGAGCCAGGTCTATCCCTGGGACCGGGGCACCAACTTCGCCGTGGAGATCGGGCGTCGTGCCGCCCGCATGATCCTGGGATCTTGATGAGGGCATTTTTTCAATAACCCGGGTCAAGCCCACTACCCCGCAGCAGACTTCCGAAGTCTTAAAGACTTCGGAAGTCTCAAGACCCAGCCCGACCTCCAGAACATGTCTTTCCATTTCCCGAGGAACGAATCCCGGAAAACGATGAGGAACGAACCCCGGAAAAAGAAGCCGGGGCCCCCTGCGGCTCTAATAGCATCCCAAAAAAAATGGGACTTCCTATGGTCGTGAGCCTCCGGTCGGAGGAACGAATGTCCCGCCTAAATATACGGAGATTGCCACGCCCCCAAAAAGCGGGGGCTCGCAATGACCAGACAACAAGTCATTGGATGGGGGCGTTTGGGTCATGGGGGAACTCTTCCATGATGTCGCGAAGCCAATCGTCGTTTTTGCCTATCTGCGCGCTCTTTGCAAGGCTGTCTGCGGGGGAATTGGCACGCAGACGAACCAGGCTGGTGAGCCTAGCAACTGAAAAGCTGATGACGCGCAAGTCCGTGAGGCTTTCTTCGGGGCTGGCGGCAGGATGAGCCTGGCGCAACTCAAGATGGCGGGAGATCAAGGTACGAATGAGGCTAATTTCGTTGTCTATGTCCTGGACGTTTGGTACTTCGGCATTTACTGGCGCAACCCCGGGCGAGGCAGGACTCGCCCCTACGGTGGCACGAAGAGGGTTTAAACGGGAGGAATAAAAGCCGTGTTTTAAGGCATTGTGGTTGCCAGATTGGCCGCCGCGCTTACGAGATCGTTTATGGTTCACAGAATGCTCCTTGAAAGACTGACTATTGACGATAGGTTTGTCATGTGTTCCGGTGTTTCGGTGACATGCATGGATCGCCACGCCCCAAAAATAATGGGACTTTGCAATGACAGAAAGCCCTACGGGGTGATGGTGGTTGGGGGAATATAAGGAGGATCTGGAGGCAAGGGGTCGAGTGTGCCTGGAGGCAGATCATCCGGAACTGCAAAGCCAGCTTCATACATCTGGCGATAGATACCCAATTTGATGCGAGCACGATGGTAAGCCGCTTCAAGCTCTTTTTCATATTTAGGGTGGGTGTGTTGATATTCACGCTGGTACTTGATGAGATTGGCAATTGTGCTGGATGCAACACTGACTGCGTAGAGTGACTGTAACGAAAGGTCAGGGTCGGTGATGGGCCGGGTTGATGTGGTGCACAGAAACCCAGCAATGAGGGAACGGATAAGAGTGATCTCAATGGTGGCGTCCTCGATGGGATGATCGAGGATGTTCCGGCGCTCCTGTTCAGTGTAGTAAGGCCAATAGGGGCTGGCCTGGGGGATATGGTTGGGAATTGGGGGCATGGATTCTCCTTTTAGTTCAAGTGAAAAGAATTAACGCAAAGGCGCTAAGGCGCAAAGGAAATAATTGTGGAATCTGTGAGGGTGGATCATGGTTTTCGTAAATGGCATGGGGGCTCCTTGGTGAGAGTTGCACGTTTTCACGTTGCAGGTTTCAAGTTTCACGTTTCAAGTTTCACGTGTGAGTGATTGACAATAGACAATACGATGAGACAGTACCTATGTTGACGATACGGTGAGGCACGATAAAACAGTGTGTATACAGTACCTATGTAGACGATGTTTTAATAGTTATGATCCATGAAGTCGAGGAGGTCGGTGTTGTCGCCGAGGGTGGGCTGAATGTCATTGTCCCGGAAATTGAGGCCGAGGCTTCCTACGGTATTGGGATAGATGATGATGGTGGGGGAATGGAAGCTCCAATCAAGGGTGTCAAGCTGGGTGACGAGAGAGTCGGCGAGGAGGAAGTCGTCATGTATGAGAGTGCCATCGGAATCTCGTTTGCCCTCGGGGACACCCCAACGCAGGGTCTTGGTGGGACCGGGCAGGACTTCGGACTGGCAGGTGCGGTACTGGATTTCGACCTCGGGGGTGGAAGAACAATCACGGAAGCGCCCGGTGTCGATGATGGCAAGGAAGCGGTAGCCGATCTCGCTCTTGGTGGCGGAGGTGAACTTGACGGGGATGACTTTGCCGGGGAAGGATTTGTCGAGCAAAGCCCAGAGACCTTCACCCACGCCGGTGGCGTCCATGACAATGTAGAGGGGGTTCCAGGATTCGGCGAGGGATTTGAGTTGACCAAAGACGGTGAGGTGGTTCTGGCCGGTCCATTCAACCCTGTGAAGGATGCGGTAGGTGGGGTAATTGAGGGTGGAGACGGTGGAGGTGTCAACCTCGGCAATGGAAAGGGCTGCGGAATCACGGGTGGGATTGGCGAGGCGGGAGGCCGGGTCGGCCATGACGGCTTCGTCCTGACCAGCGAGGTCAATGAGGAAAGTGACCCCCCTGTGGTTCTCCCCAGACTCATCGGCCCCCCTCCAACTCCCCCCAAAATCTCCGATTTTAGGGGGAGTTTTAAGAGGTGAACCTGAAAAAATAAGTGCCAAACGTGCTGAATTGAACATGCTGGAGGAGGCGTCGATCTCTTCGTTGAAATACTGGGTTTTGACGAGAGGGTGCTGGCGACCCCAGCGGGCGATGACGGAATCGACATGGGCTCCATAGTTGGGGAGGACGCGGCGAACATGGTCAGCATCGACCATGAAAAGGCGCTGGCGACCATCCTGTTCCTGGGCATAACGGGCGTGACGAATCTCCTGAGAGAGCAGGGTGGAACTGGTCCAGAGGGTGCCGGCAAAGAGGCAGGTGGCTTGGGTGGAGGCGACCATGGGCAGGAATTTGCGCTGGTAGAGGGCGGGGGAGATGTCCTGGGCTTCGTTGATGATGAGCAGGAGGGAGGCGGTGGCACCGACAACGTTGGAAGATAAGTTGCCGGAGAGGAAGGAGATGCGGGCCAGGTTGATGAGGCGCATGAAGCCGCCATGTTTGCGCCAGCGCCCGGCGGTGAGGGGGTTTTTGTTGAGAAGTTGGTCGAAACGGAGGAGGGCATTGATGGTCTGGGGTTTGTAGGTGGGGTTGACGGCGACGATGCCGACCGGGAATTTGGAATATAGATCGAGAAGGTAGGCCATGAGATGGATGAGGAATTCATCCTTACCGGATTGGCGGGGAAAGACGATGACAATGGAATCGCCGCGGTGCTTTTGGATCGAATCGAGCAAGTTGGGGATGGGGTCGAGCTGATAGGGACGCAGATGAATCCCGGTGGTGCTCTGGACGTAGTTGGGGGTGGAGGTGAGGAGAGAGTCGATGGGCAGGGTCATGGCAGCCTTTTAAGACTTTTGCAGTTGTGCGACTCTAGCCTGTTATATTATAGTACAAATGTTCTAATATTACAAGAGGCAATTTTTTGAAAAGACCCCTTCAGGCTAGATACTTATTATCAAATGTACTACAGCTACTATGATAGTATAATAAAAGTTAATTGAATCCCCCATCTATTGTACATATAGGGGAGTATTTCAAGAGAAACAATGGGGATAAGTGCCCACTTCTCCTGAAATTATTTTTCTTGTAAATTAAAATCAAACAGAATAAAATTTGCTAAAATTATCATTGGCTCAATATTGTTAAATCGTTTAATTACATATGGTGATTAATGACAAATTTTCAATTCAAAACAACTGACCGCGAATATCTTCCCCCAGACGATGGGAAAGTAGGGGATATTTTCTCCAGATTGGGTTATGGAATCTCTGATGCAGTTGCTGATCTTGTTGATAACTCGGTCGACGCAATTGCTGACAAAGTTCATATTCGATTCGTCCGAGGAACTGAAGGTATTTATAGTGTAATTATTGCTGATAACGGGAAAGGGATGAATGGTGATGAATTGCGAGAGGCTATGCGTTTCGGTTCCCGCTCAACCAAATCTGATGCACAACTTGGTAAATATGGAATTGGTCTAAAATCAGCATCCCTTAGCCAAGCTGAGACTGTAACAGTCTTAACGAAAAAAAATGGATCTACGCTTGGTCGCCGCTGGACGCTAGAGAATGTAAAGATCGGCTGGTCATGTGAAATTTTATTAGAATCTGATGTTCAAAATGCGTTTACATCTAAATTTGGCGAGTTCAGTATCAAGGATTCTGGGACCATTATTATATGGGAACGACTCGAACATCTTAAGGCATTACCTAATAACATTAATCAAATATTAGAAAAAACCATTAAAAAGTTGATTACCGAACTGGGAATCCGGTTTCACCGCTTCATCGAAGAAGGATGTTTGGAAATTAGTATTGATCAACAATTTGGTTTGGAACCACCCACCGGGATTAATTTATTCGTTCCTGCATTGAACCCGTTTTCTTACGAACAACCTGGACGTTCAGATTATCCAATTACTTTGAAATTCGAATTGAATAATACTCCCGTAGATGTCCATTGCCATATATGGCCTCCAAAAACCAAAAGCCTTGGTTATCGATTGGGTGGTGGCAAGGTTGCGCTTCGACAAGGTTTTTACTTTTATCGTAATGACAGGATTATCCAAGCTGGTGGATGGAACGGAATTCGAGCTGATGACGGTGAGCCACATTTCTCTTTGGCAAGAGTCAGGGTTGATTTGCCGCCAGCGTTAGATTCAATGTTTAAACTAGATGTGACAAAGAGTCGTCTTGATCCATCTCCGAATTTCATCAATGCTCTAAAAACCGCTTCCACCAATGGTATCACTTTTGATAAATTCATTGACCATGCTGAGAATGCTTACCGAAAGCAAAAGAAAATAGAGGGTGCACGATTTCCCCTGATACCGGGAAAAGGTATATCAGCCAAAGCACAAAAGGCAATTGCCAACATTTTGGAAGAAAAGGGAACAGGACGACCCAAAAAAGTTTCGTTTAAATGGTCATCGTTAGATCTTGATGAAATTGTCCGATTAGACCCTGAAAATGATGTGATTAATTTGAACTCCAAGTATAAGAAATATCTCGTGGAAGGTTCAAGTGGTGATGCACCAGTACTCAAACTTGTACTGATGTTCCTGTTTCAAAATCAACTTGAGAAATCGTTTATTACACAGAAAACATTGGATTGGTTGCAATCCATTAACCAAACGCTTTTAGCTTCTATGAAGGAATAAGTAGTGGAAACACTTTCATGGGAAGCGTTTGAAAAACATCTGTATGGGTTAAGCCCGAGCATTCTCAATATGGGGGGGACACGCAATGTTAGAGTTGGTTTTGATCCCATATCCCGAAGTATGTTTATCCGATTACCGATTGATCCGGAAACATCAGTTCCTCCCAGCACTTTCGCTGAACTTGAGAGTGGAGTACTAAAAGATGAAACTGGATTTGTTCTTGAGATCAAGACAACAGCAAAACAACTATTTCGCGAATTTCATCGATTTGCAGAAATTATTACTGAAGATTTTGAGCAACCCGGGCAAACTGCATTTGGGGCATTTGAAACAGCAACCCACCGCTGGCGCGAACTTACATCACGAAAAGAATTATTAACTGAAGACCAGCAACTAGGCCTTCAAGGTGAACTAGTATTTCTTCGCTCTTTGTTGCAAGTTCAAAGGCCGCAGTCAATTATGGCATGGACAGGCAGAAACAAAGCACTAGCTGAACGTCATGATTTCCGAATTAATAAAATTGATATTGAAGTAAAGTCAACAAGAAGTTCTCACCGCCGACATATCATCCACGGAATTGGGCAACTGCAAGCAAGTGAAGGGCATATACTTTATTTGCTCTCACTAAAATTTGAAGGTGCAGGTTTGGGACTAGGGAGAAGCCTTTGCGATGAGATCGAAGGTATTCGTAAAAGCCTTGCCAACACAGAAATTGAACGCATGGAATTCGAGAGCCGACTTCTTTCAACCGGATATAACGATAACGATGCACAACACTACCAAGAGAAGTTGATTCTTGCCGACCCTCCAGTGCTTGTTATTGTCAACGATAAGTTTCCAAGAATTACAAGAGAAATAATGTCAGAAACAATTTCACCAGAAGTATCAGGTCGAATAGACGACGTATCATATCGAGTAGATATTGAAGGCCTTGGTGTGATGCAAGGCTCGGAAGCATTCACAGATGTTCTTGGCAAGCTCAGAATGGAGATTGAATGAATTCAGTTATTGATGGCATAGCGCGATCACTTGATTTAGCCCTCGAAATTCTGGAAAAAACACAACCTGATAATTTAAAAGCAGCGATGAATATGGTTGCTTTTTACGCCCGTATAGATTTACCTGATAATCTCATTGAATATTTGATTGAACACATTTCAATCTGTGACCTAAATGATCGTATTCTTCATTCACTTACTTTTGCAATTCAGGCTTGGGATCACGAAGAAACACCGGTATGGGCAAATGGAACATTGCCACATACAAACGAAAGAAGAAGGGAAATTATCAAGAAACTCGGTTTCAATTCCAATCATCTGACTGTAATCAACAATAAAATCCCGAGATATACTGATGCTGAAATTCCTATCGTAATTTCTAATAATCATGAACCTTGGTACAATGATCGTCAAAAAGACATAACAGACTTCTACTGGAAAGATTATAAATCTCACCTTGAAGAATCATGGGATTTTGAGTCAATTGGGATTCTCGACATAAGTATTGATGATGTAATCTCCAGATTGTCAGACCCGACCCGCGCAGAAATCTTTCCTGTCAAAGGTCTTGTAATGGGCTTCGTGCAAAGTGGGAAAACTTCACATTTTAGCGGCCTTATTACAAAAGCCGCTGATGCAGGGTATCGATTAATAATTGTTTTGGCTGGCACAATGAATATTTTACGCCAACAAACACAAAGACGAATCGATAAAGAAATTGTTGGAATTGAATTATTGGACCCCGATGAGTATGGGACGGATGCTGATTGGAAAAATTTTGTTTCTCATGGGGGTCGACCAAGTTATATTGGTTCATTTGATTGGGAGAGACTAACTGACAAGCACGATGACTATCAACCATTAAGCAAGCACCTTAGTATTTTAGAATTCAAACCAGCAGACCGCACAAAACCATTTAATCACCCTGATAACCTGAGAACTGCCAGCGCAAAACTTGCAGTAATCAAAAAAGTGCCATCCAGAATCAACAAGTTGTGCAGGGATTTAAAGCGGCTGAGCGAGTTAAGAAGTGCACTGATGCATGTTCCCACTCTAATAATTGACGACGAATCCGATCAAGCATCCGTAAACACAATCGACCAGTCAAAGCCTGGTAAAGAAGGTAAGCGAACTAGTACCAACAAAGCAATTGGAGAGCTTCTCAAGATGTTGCCACGTGCCCAATACGTTGGATATACAGCAACGCCATTTGCCAATGTTTTTATTAATCCTTATGATGCTGATGATCTTTTCCCAAAAGATTTCATCATAAGCCTTCCAAGACCAAAGGGGTATATGGGAGTATCGGACTTCTTCGATTTTGAAAATGAATTCGAGAAAGGCGATTTTAGGGGAAATTACAATGCTTTCGTACGTGCTGTGGAAGGGGACAACGAAGATCCGGAAAACCTTCCAATGGCAATTGATTCCTTTGTTCTTTCTGGCGCCATTAAACTTTTTCGCGAAAGCAAAGATCCTGAACGCTTTAAGTATTTTAAACACCACACAATGTTGGTTCATCATTCATCAAAACGTATTGTTCATGAGGAAGACAGGGATGTAGTGGAGAATATTTTTAATGGGGGTGTCCGTTATCAACGTCCGGCTGGTTTGAGTGAGCTTCACAGACTTTTTGAAAACGACTTTGTGCCCGTGTCAAAAATTCGTGCCCCCGATTTTCCTTTTCCTAAGAATTTCGAGGAACTGCTCCCGTTTATCTCAAGATGCATTTCAAAAATTTGTGCAGGAAAACCTGTACTGGTAGTCAATGGAGACGATAAACATCGGGATGACACACCTGAATTTGAACAAACTTCGGTATGGGCGATTCTGGTTGGAGGTGCAAAACTCTCCAGAGGTTATACAGTTGAAGGATTAACAATTTCATATTACAGGCGACCAACAGGCGCCGGAGATACTTTAATGCAGATGGGGCGATGGTTTGGATTCAGAAATGGCTATAAAGATCTAGTTCGACTTTTTATAGGTAGCAGGGAACCAAAGGGACGAACCACGGTTGATCTTTATGAAGCCTTTGGCGCGGTTTGCCGGGATGAAGAATCGCTTCGTAGTGAACTTCAGAAGTATTCCAAGGGAGGCCTCCTTCCCAGGCAAGTACCGCCACTTGTTCGACAGCACCTTCCTCTACTCCCACTCACTTCGCGAAACAAAATGTTCAACGCAGAAATATGTTCTCGTGATTTTGCCGGAGAATGGAAAGAAAAAACATCTGCTCCATCTCAAATCAATCCAATCAAGAGAAATCAAGCTATTACAGCAACCCTACTTTCCTCATGTCAGATTAGTCCTCTTCTCAAAATATCACATACCAATACGGATAGTAATAGTAAACGCCAGTATGATGCAATGATTGGGCTTGTTTCAGGAGAGAATGTACTCACTTTTCTTAAGGAATACAGCTGGGCAGATGGAAAGAAGTCAAATTATCTTGAGATAGAATATATTGATATGATGCTCAAGAAGAATAAACTCAATAAATGGCTTGTTCTTCTCCCTCAATCAAACACGGAAAGAAAATTCACTCCACCAAACACACAACTGAAAGACTTATCGGTTGTCACGCGAAAACGGGTGTCCACTAGCCGATTTAAGGTTTATTCTGAACCACGGCATCGAGAAGCTGCTATTTATTTAAGCGGGTGTGGTAATGTTCAATATCCATGCCTGTCACTCTTGGAATATCGAGATCCCGAAGCTCCTGTTCTACTATTGTATTTTGTCCAAGAGGATGCAACCTCCAAAACAGAGATTACTGTTGGTTTTGGAATTCAATATCCAGGACAAAAAGTGGAAAAGGCAATTATTTGGACGGTAAAGGACCCCGACGATGAGGATGCAGTTGTAATCCAGCAAGAAACATGAAATCGGCCATCTCAATAAAAAACTAATAGATCAGAATTATTTCAGAATTGCATTGAAATTTAAGGTTAGTTTACTGCTAAAACTTTAAGAGGTACAATTCTTTTGTTAAATGTTAATAGCATCCAAAATTCTTTTTACTACAAGGTCGGGATTAGACAATTCATGTTCCCAAACCCTTATAACTTTCCACCCCATTTTGATTAACTCTTCCGAGACATAATCATCACGACTCTTATTACCCAAGAGTTTCTTCTTCCAAAACTCCTGGTTATTTTTTGGCATGGTTGAATGCATAGGACATCCATGCCAGAAACAACCATCAACAAAAAGAGTGGTTTTATGCTTGAGAAAGACAAAATCAGGCTTCCCAAGCAAGGGCTGATTCCTCCGCCACCCCGAAATATGATTGGAACGCAGGATTTTAATCATAACCAGTTCAGTATCCTTATTGCCTTTCCCCCGAATATGCGACATTACTTCTGAACGCTTTTCTTTTGTAAAAACATCTGGCATGTTAAACTTATTCCGAGTCTTGTAATACTTTGAAGACAATAGTTGCAATTTTACTCGCCAACATTGGAGGTACGGCATTTCCAACTTGGTGGTATTGTTGAGTTCTTGTACCTTCAAAGAAATAATTGTCTGGAAATGTCTGCAGACGTGCCGCTTCTCTAACAGTTAAACTGCGACATTGCGAAGTATCATAATGAATGTAGTAATGACCATCTTTGCTTATGTGCGAAACTACTGTTGTTGATGGCTTTCCACAGACTTGAACCCGAAAACGGTCATTGAACATTGAACCATCAATGGCTTCCTGTACATTCTCGTGGTTGGGAAGCAATTCTTTTGGAAAATCACTTAAGGTAGGGGAACGACCATAAACACGGGCAAATACAGAAGCAAAGAAATATCTATACAGATCATCACCAATATGTCCTCTGGTTTCATGATTGCAAACTCCAGCTAACGCCCTATCCACATACCATTCCTTGTATTTTTTGGGAGCAACTTGAACATCCATATAGGTAGATCCACGCGAAATGCTTGCACCGATATTCTTCAACTCATTTTTTATAACATTTTGAAGATCAGGCGCAATGTCTTTTATCCATATTGCCTTGGAGATTTTCTTTATTGTATTCTGCCATTCTTCGACTGAATCTTCTTTTTTTGAAAGCCCGCTTCGCAATTTAGGTAAATCGCCTATCACATCATCAATGGAAACTTGATTGGTTTTTTCCAACAGCCCCATTTCAGATTTGTAAATATCGGATCGAATCCCAAAGATAAAAATTCTATGCCTAGCTTGAGGAATACCGTATTCTTCCGAGCGTACGATAAAATCTTGTGGCTTCAATTCACCATTTGCAGGGTACTTTTTAGAAAACGAGAATAGTTCATAAGCCAAAAGATTATTAGTATTAAATCTATTCACATTTAAAGGATTTTTTAAATCAGAAATAATTAAATCAAAAGTATTCTGTTTTTTTACTTTTGATGAAAGCAACCCTTTCACATTCTCCATAACAAACACAGGAGGTTGATGATCTGCTAATATTTGCAAGTATTCCTTGTAAAGGAAGTGACGACTATCTGTCGCATATTTCTCCTCGTTTTCTCCCCGCATTCGGGATCGACCAACCAATGAATAAGCTTGACATGGAGGACCTCCAATTAAGACCCAATTAGTTACCCCATCCAATGCTTTTTTAATTCGTGACTTAACTGTATCTCGATTAGTATTTCCCAGTTCAGCAAGCCAAGCTTCTGATTTTGCGCTGGATGCTTCAATTGGGTAATTGTTAAAAAGTTCCTCTTTACTAATATTTCCTCTTAAATATTCATAATAGCTGAATGGAATTGATTTAGGAGTAAATTGGCGAAAAAAAGCTCTTAATTCCAATGTTCGATGGGCAATTTCATCTTTCTCAATCGAGAGCTTTACTTTATAATAAGAATCTCCTTTATCTGTTCTTAAAGATGCAAAACCCTCCCCCAAACCTCCGGGGCCGGCAAAAATGTCAATGATGGGTATGGGAATATTCATAATTCGAAGCTGATAATAAAGCATCCTTCATTTTCAAAATATCATACCGCAAAAGAGAACAGTGTCAATATACCATCAAACATATAATGATTTATAAGGGCTGGTGGCTAAATAAGATTGTTTAACGCACAAAATAAATGACAAAGGGCGCATGGCAATGCGCCCCTACGATCTCACCCAAAAGCCCTCATCCCAGCACTCTCCTAATGGGTTATGGGTTTGGAGGCAGACATGCGGGCAGGTCGGAAAAAACCAGACCCGCCCCATCCCGCCGAAGAATATTGATCAAATCCATTTAACCATATTAAGGTAAAATATTGTCATAAACCGTCCCCGTCGCATTGCGGCGGGTCCTAAACACTTTTAGAGGAGAAACCCCATGTTCAGTACAGTAATCATCGTCGGCAATGTTGGCAGAGATCCAGAGATGCGCTACACCCCCTCCGGACAGGCCGTCACCAGTTTTTCAGTTGCCACCAACCGCCAATATACCAACAACAATGGCGAAAGCGTAAAAGAAACCACCTGGTTCCGCGTTTCTGCCTGGGGAAAACAGGCTGAAACCTGCAATCAATACCTGCGCAAAGGCAGCAAAGTCCTGGTGGAAGGCCGCCTGACCTGTGATCCGGCCACCGGCGGGCCGCGCATTTGGAAAGCCCAGGACGGCAGCTCACGCGCCTCCTTCGAAGTGAGTTCCTCAACCGTGCGCTTCCTGTCCTCCCGCAACGAGACGGAAGGCGCGGCTCCTTCCGGAGGCGAGGATGGCGGCTTTACCGATCAAGCTGAAGATGAAATTCCGTTCTAAGCGGATGCGAGGCTGATATGACCGTTCCACTCCCCCCGCCAGCTTCCCCCGCCCTGGAAGCTCCCACCGACCTGAAAAGCATCTACTCCAACCTGGCGCGCATCGCCCACTCCCCGGCGGATCTCGTCATCGACTTCGCCCATCTCCTGCCGGGAGAAACCCGCGCCTGGATCGGCGCCCGCATCCTGATGTCACCCCTGAGCGCCAAGTTATTGCAGCGTGCCTTAAGTGAGAACCTGGCCCGCTACGAAACTGCCTATGGCAGCATCAACATTCCCGTAAATTCAACCCTGGCAGACAATCTCTTCCGGCCCCACCAGCCTCCGCCGGAAGATCCACCCGATAAATGATGCCATTACATAACTTTTTGGCCATGTTGTTTTTCTCCCATAAGAAGATTGAAACGGCGGGAGTGTAATTGTCGTTCTGAGCGACCGTAGGAAGCGAAGGATCCCCTGGCATTGTCCCGATGTTCTTACGGGGCATTGTCCCGATGTTCTTACGGGGCATCGTCCCGATGTTCTTACGGGGCATCGTCCCGATGTTCTTACGGGACGTCCGTCGGGAGGGTGACAAGCCTGAGCGATGACCTGATCACTTTATAAGGAAGTGGTTTACCTTGTTCAATCGAGATGATACAAATGATGGATAAATTGGAACAGATCGCCGAACAGATCCGGCAGACATTTGACACCCAGACCGCCGCCCGAGACCAGGCTCTGACCCAGGCCCGCATGTTAACACGCCATTGTTCGCTGGCAATTCGCGCCGTCCACCGGGAAGAAACTGATCTGATGCAATCCCACCTGGATGAAGCCGGGAAACTGGCGGCTTGCCTTACCACAGACCTCGAGCAATTCCCCAACCTGTATCACACCGGTTACACCCAGGATGCCCTCAAGGAATACGCTGAAGCCCAGATCACCTGCGCTTTGATCCTCAACAGACCCCTGCCATCACCGCACGAGATACACGTCATCGGCGCCACCTATCTCAAGGGTCTCTCTGAAGTGGTCGGCGAATTGCGCCGGCGCTGCCTGGATATCCTGCGCCAGGGATATTCGGATGAGGCAGAACGTTTGCTTAAATCGATGGATGATATCTTTGCTGTACTGGTCACCATGGATTACCCGGATGCCATCACCAACGGGCTGCGCCGGCAGACGGACATCGCCCGCAGTATCATTGAGCGGACGCGCGGAGACCTGACCTTCAGCCTGAGGGGTGAACACCTGGCGCAGGCCATTGCCGGTCTCAGTAAACAATTGCTGTCGGGTGAGCTGTTGCCGGGTGACCTGGCCGGTAATGCCTACCTGCCCGACGAAGAGGGTGGCCCGGATGAATGAAAGTGGGCACCGCCACCCGTTGATCATTAATTTATCGAAAAGACTCGAATGAATATCTATTTTGCCTGCTCAATAACCGGTGGAAGACAATTCGAAACTGTATATCAATCCATCACCCAAACCCTGCTGGAGTCCGGACATGAGGTCCCTACCGCCCACCTGGCGGAAGCAGATGTAATCGACCTGGAGAATATAGTGAACGCCCGGGATATCTACACCCGGGATGTAAACTGGATCCAGGCTTGTGATGCCCTGATCGCGGAAGTCAGCACACCGTCACACGGAGTTGGTTACGAGGTGGCATATGCCCTCGGCATTGGCAAGCCGGTATTATGCTGCTTCCAGGCCGGTCAAAAGGTATCCAAAATGATCACTGGAAATTCGCATAAAAATTTACAGGTGGTTTCATACGCGGATGTGAACCAGGCTGTTAATTTCGTCCAGGAATTCCTGTATACCCTGAAGCGAAGTTTGTGAACATTATCACGATTTATGCATGACATTATTCTCTATCAGAATGACACCTTATCGGCTATCATTCGTTTTGGAGACGGGATTAAGACACCTCCAACTTGTGCATAACTGTCTCCTCCTTTGGCGAACGCCTCCGCCTGGTGCCCACCATGCGGAGGCTGTTATTAAGCTCATTTATTGCATTTGAGGTATCTTTTCAATAATTCGGGATGATATATTTAGAGATGAGGAGTTTTTCCGACTTTTATTAGAGGGAGAACCACCACAAAAGTGGAGCCCTTGCCATAGACCGAATTCACCCAGATACGTCCATGGTGGGTTTCAACAATCGATTTGACAATTGCTAGACCCAATCCCGAGCCGATCACTTTGGTGGAAACATTGCTGCCCCGGTAGAATTTTTCAAAAATATGCGGTTGATCTGCCGGGGGAATCCCCGGACCCGTATCAGAAATCTGAAACAGAAGCTGGTCTCCATCAACTGTGATGCTGATCTTGATATCACCGCCCACCGGAGTGTATTTAAGTGCATTCCCCAGCAAATTATCCAACATCTGACGGATCCGGACCGGGTTCCCATAAATAAGAGGTACGTCCACCGGAATGCTGGTTTGCAGATTGATCTTCTTCTCAGCGATTTGAAGATTTATTTCATCAAGTGCAAATTTCAAGACTGCATCCAAGGGAACCGTACCAACCAGTCCAGAAATTCCCGCCTCGATCCGTCCCAATTCCAGCAAATCATTGATCAAAGCGGTGACATTTTGTACGCTGGCCTGCACGCGCTGGATAAAATCTTTTTGCTGCTCATTGACAGGACCCACCCGGTCAAGAAGTTCGACATACCCCATAATGGCTGTCAGGGGTGAACGCAGGTCATGCGAAACCGTACTGACAAATTCATTTTTCATGTGTTCAATTTGTTTTAGATAGGTGATATTTTGCAATGTCACTGCTATACCAATACCTGGAATGGGAGCATATTGAGCATTAAATACCCGCTCATCCTCAAAGCGTATTTCGTGGTATTGATTTGGATTTGACCTTCCCATTGAAATCAAACTACGCAAATCTTGATGGGGTATGATATCAAATACATTTTTGCCGCTTATATCCTCTTTGCCAATACCAAATGCCCGTCTTGCAGCCGGGTTGATAAGCAGTAATTCATCTCTTGAATCCAGGATGATGACTCCGTCTTCAATATGATCTAGAATAGTCTCCAATTTTTGCAGCTCATTGACTCTTTGCTCCAGTGAAGCCGTTGTTCGTCTAACTTCACGTCGCGTCCAGTCACCGATGCGCAGTGACTTTTTGAGGGCCAATTCCACCGCTTCGGCAATATCCCCTGATACTAAAGGTGGAAACAAACAACCACTGATTCCAGCTTTTAGTGCATTCTGCAAAATTTCACTGGATTCTCGCGCTGCGAAGAACAACACGGGCAGCGTGGGGAATCGTTCCATCATCAATTTGGATAATTCCAAACCTGAGTTATCTGAAAAATGCTCTGCAATGATCAACAACGCAGGAGATGTTTCCTGCATTGTCTTATCCAATGAAATGCGATCGCGTGCAACAGCGATACGATACGAGGAGGCGGTCAGAGCGCGCTCAAAAAGCTGCAGGATCTGGTAATCATCAAGGGCTAATAATATCAGATCTGATTCAGGCATCTTTTCCTAAGCCCCAATCAACGCTTGGTCCTGGTGGAGATTTGCGATTTCCATCGATTTTAGAACACAATGATTTGCTTCCCGGATATTGGTTAATGCCTGCTGTTGTTCACTTGTCAGCAAACCCATACGCCCAGAAAGTAACGATTCCAACGTATGATTAACAGACTGCAACTGACTCTTGACCTCTGTCTGGAAAATGGATAAAAGCTTCAAATTGCGTTTTTCGTCTGCCCTGGCAGAATCAGCAGTCTCCTGTAAAGCGCGGAAAAGGTAAGCGTTTACCAAAGAAATGGAAGCATAATCAGCCACAGCTTCCAGCAAAGAAAGCGTGCCTTTTTCAACAGGAATGTTTTTCGCCCGTACGATCACAAACAACCCGATCACCTTGTGGTCCCCTTTGATGGGTACAACTGCAGCGGATTGCCCCAAATTGGCAACATTGAACCGCTTCAAAGCTGTGCCATTAATTGCAAGAGTTTCACCAGACAGGGCAACCAGTGAGCTGATACCATCATCCAACGTCTTTCCGAGTTTATTGACCCATACGTCAGGTAGTTTACGGTGAGCAGCCAGTTCAAACCCTCCGGTTGTCTCGTTTAACAGCATTAACCAGCCAAAATCTGCTTCGGCCACATACACCGCCCCTTCAACCATTTTTTTCAACAAAGCAGCCTGATCCCGGGTGGAAATAACAGCTTTTCCAACCGCAATTATGGTGGTTAAATCTCGTATCCGATGTTCCAGTTGTTGGTTGGTCACTTTCAGCTCGGAACCCAGTTGCTGACGGGAACGACTTTCGCGCACCTGTCGTAGAGAACGTTCCACTACAGATACCACTTCTGTATCCCTGGCTGGCCAGAGCAAATAATCCTCAGCACCCAGGCGAAAAGCCTGGATGACATCGTTTTCCTGTCCTTTTTCAGCAATCACGATCAGATGGGTTTGCAAGCCTTGTGATGTAAGTGCCACTATCAAATCTTTGCCGCTCAAACCGGGCAGGTTAATATTGGATATGATCAAATCCGGTGCAGACTTAACCACCCGTTGAATGGCTTTACTGGCATCTGATACCACCTCAACCTGATATCCAAGAGGCTGCAAAGTCTGTCTGGAGATAACGTCGCAAATCTCTGGATCGCTCTCAACTAAAAGGATATGTTCGATGTTGGTTGTCATGGATTTAGAAATACCCGGTACAATTCACTTTGATCAGATTCCATCATCTTCTCAATAAGTTGGGGATGCCCCCTGTTTTATTGAGTTCATATAAATTCCAAGGCTATTGTAACACTTTATACAAAGGAAATATTCCTGAAATGAATGATTATCTTTGGTGGCGGGATGGGGTCATATACCAGGTATATCCCCGTTCTTTTTCAGATAGCAATAACGATGGTCTCGGTGACCTGCCCGGGATCACTGCCCACCTGGATTACCTGGAGCAACTGGGGATTGATGCAATCTGGCTTTCACCCTTCTATCCAACTCCGGATGCTGATTTCGGATATGACATTAGCAACCACACCCAGGTGGATGCGCGCTTTGGCACGCTGCAAGATTTTGACAACCTGCTCGAGCAGGCCCATGCTCACGGCATACGCATCGTGCTCGACCTGGTTTTAAACCACACTTCCGACCAACATCCCTGGTTCCAGGAATCCCGCTCCAGCCTTACCAACCCCAAGCGTGACTGGTATCTCTGGCGCGAAAAGAAAAATAACTGGAGATCAATGACTGGAGGCTCCGGATGGAAATTCGATCCACTTACCAACCAGTATTACTACCACATGTACCTATCCGAACAACCGGATCTCAACTGGCACAATCCAGAAGTACGCCAGGCCCAGTTGGATGTTATCCGTTTCTGGCTGGATCGAGGTGTGGATGGCTTCCGCCTGGATGTCTTTAATATCTATTTCAAAGATGAAGGGTATAAGAACAACCCCGTCAAGGTAGGGTTACGCAGTTTTGACTGGCAAAAACACCTGTATGACTCCAGCCAGCCCGAAATGTACTCTTTGTTAAATGAATTTCGCAACCTGCTAGATACTTACCCACAAAGATATTCTGTCGGTGAAACCTTCCTTGCAACTGCCGAAAAAGCTGCCAGTTATGTTGGTGATCATCTTTTACATGCGGCTTTTAGTTTTGATTTCACAGCGAGTCACCTTATGTTCCCCTGGAACCCGCGCTGGCTGCTCCAGCAAGTTTTTATTCGCGAAAAGACCTTCCAGGGTGAACGTTGGCCGGCAACCGTCATGGGCAATCACGATCTGCCTCGCACTGCCAGCAGATATTCCCACGGGGAAAATGACGCCCAAGCCCGGCTCGCCATGACTCTCTTGTTAACTCTGCGAGGCACGCCTTTTCTTTATTATGGTGAAGAAATTGGCATGCGGGATATCAGCCTGTCTCGCAGGCAGATCATGGATCCGCCAGGGAAGCGCTATTGGCCGATCTACAAAGGTCGTGATGGCTGCCGCAGTCCCATGCAATGGGATGATTCCGCGTTTTCAGGTTTTTCCAGCATTCAACCCTGGCTGCCTGTACACCCCGATTACCTGACGCGCAATGCAGTCCAACAGGATCAGGAACCAGCTTCCATGCTCAACTTTACCCGCACGCTGATTGATTTGCGCAAAAAGCATCCTGCCTTGCGCAAAGGCAATTTTTCCCCGCTGGTCTCCAAGTCCCGCCATGTGTTGGCTTATCTGCGTCAGATCCCTGGGCAAACCATCCTGGTGGCAATGAATTTCTCTGGGCAGAAGGTAAAGGCTACTTTCAAACCAAGCATAACCAATCGCGATTGGCAACCTCTCCTTTCCACAGCAGGCTTTAAACCTCCTGAAAATGGGAGCATTGAACTTTCGCCATATACGATCTGCATACTGGTTGAAAACAATTAAGTCATCCCAAGACCAGTCTCCTGCTTGTCTTTTGGCATCAAACCATTATACTGATAGGCAGATATGGATATCTTTTCTGCCCATGCATTTATTACCGGGGATTATCCTACCAACCCCGAACCATTGAACCGCTTCCTCCCAATCATCCCGACAGGTGTGGCTCAGACCTACCTGTCTGATTTAAAAATTCAGCCTGGAAGTTATATCCTGGATCCATTTGGAACCTCCAGCCGCCTGGTCATGGAAATGGCACGCGCCGGTTTCCGTGTGTTGACCGCTGTTAACAACCCCATCACCCGCTTCCTGATGGAAATGGCAGCCGATCCACCTTCCCGGGCAGACCTTCAATCCGCACTATCCGAATTGGCCTCCAGCCGCAAGGGGAACGAACGCCTGGAAACCCACCTGCAATCACTTTATCAGACCACCTGCCCGTTTTGCCAACACTTCATCCCTGCCCAGGCCTTCATCTGGGAACGAGGCGAAAAATTTCCTTCATCCCGCGTTCTGCAATGTCCTCACTGCGGAAATGGAGGTGAATTTGAGGCCATACCCGAAGATCATAAAAACATCTCCCAGCTGGCTGGCACAGCTGCCCTGCATAAAGCCCGTGCCCTGGAACGCGTGGCTGCCATGAGCGACCCCGACCGCCCACATGTGCAGGAAGCGCTCGAATACCACCTGCCACGCGCCATTTACAGCCTGATTACCATCATCAATAAGTTGGACAGCCTGGTCATTACTTCCCGCCAACGGCGAGACCTGGCAGCCCTGGTATTGACAACCTGTGATGAAACCAACACCCTTTGGCCACAACCATCCGAACGCCCGCGCCCGCGCCAGTTGGTCATCCCGCCACGTTTTCGGGAAAACAATGTCTGGATGGCACTTGAGAAAAGCGTGGATACCTGGGCTTCCGATGAAACCAGGTTGCCCATCAGTGTCTGGCCTGATCTGCCAACAGAAAAATCTGCAGTATGTATCTTCGAAGGCCCACAACGCGAGCTGGCCAGTCATCTTGATGTCATCCCGGTTCAGGCGGTTGTATCCGCATTGCCGCGTCCCAACCAGGCTTTCTGGAGTCTTTCTGCCTTATGGGCAGGATGGCTGTGGGGGCGCGAGTCTGTTGCACCTTTCAAACATGTCTTGCGCCGTCAGCGTTATGATTGGAACTGGCATGCAGCAGCCCTGTATGCAGCCCTCAAGAACTTGTACCCCCACCTGGCCTTAAATGTCCCCCTCTTTGCCCTGCTGCCTGAACCCGAATCTTCTTTTTTATCAGCGGCATTGCTTGCGGCAGGATCATCCGGGTTTGACCTGCGCGCCATTGCCCTGCGCAGTTCCCATGACCCGGTTCAGATCCACTGGCAGCGGCGTGTCTTTTCACGCCAGGATGCCAACCAGATCGAAAGTTCCGGCATACGGGATGCGGTTCGTGGATATCTTGAAAAACGAGGTGAGCCTGTCACTTACCTGCACCTGCATACCGCCAGCCTGGCTCACCTGGCCGAAAATCATTGTCTGAACTGGCAGGTGGATGCCCTAGCCAGCATTCATACGCCCATCCACCTGGCGCTGGAGAGTGAGTCGTTTACCAGGTATGATGGCAGTAAACACAGTCTGGAAATCGGACTGTGGGGCTTGAGCGATCCTGCTGCAGACATATTACCCCTGCCCGACCGGGTGGAAATGGCACTGGTGCGATATCTATCCCGCAACCCAGGTTCCACGCAAAATCAAATCGAGGCTGTGGTAAACATGGAATTTCCCGGCTTGTACACACCTCAACTTGCCATTGTGAAGAATGTGCTTGCATCCTATGCAACCCCGTTAGGATCAGGCTGGCAACTACGCCCTGAAGACAACCCTGCAGTTCGAAAGACAGACTTAAAAGCCATGCAGGTTACGCTAAAAGCCTTGGGAAAACGTCTGGGTTATCAGGTTTCAATCACAAAAAATCAATACCAATCCATCAAATGGCTGGAAGATGGGCTGGAAATATATACTTTTTTTATAATTGCATCAGCTGTAATTGGGGGTATCTTGCTACAAGCGGTTCAAACGACGGGGATACGCTGCCTGGTGCTGCCGGGTGGTCGAGCTGGTTTGCTATCTTACAAGTTAGAGCGTAATCCGGCTCTTAAGCAGCTCGCCAGTGATTGGCAGATGCTCAAATATCGTCAGGTACGGCTCCTGGCAGAAGATCCAGCCTTAACGCGCGAAGATTGGCAAAAGAAAATAGGTGCAGACCCATTCACACAACCCGAACAAATGAGATTATTTTAGAAGAAATTGAGGACAGGGGCAATTGGAAAGAAGGTTCATCCAGCCTTAATTAAAATGACCACGAAGTCCATCATCAATAGTAACTGTGTAGATGGTATCGTGATCAAATGTCCATGCAATTCATCTTGCGGTAGGTTATTTCACCATATTCCTCAGCACAGTGTGCAGGATACCGCCGTTGCGATAATAATTCACTTCCACAGGTGTGTTGAGCAACAATTTGGCTTTGAATTCGATGCTTTGACCATTGGCTTTCCTGGCTATCACCGTCACCGTGCTCTGCGGAAGCATGTTGTCGCCCAATCCGGTTATATCAAATATTTCATCCCCTTTCAAGCCCAGGCTCTCCGTATTCTGACCGACCTCAAATTGCATTGGCAATACGCCCATGCCAACCAGGTTGGAGCGGTGGATGCGCTCGAAAGACTCGGCAATTACAGCTTTTACGCCCAGTAACAGAGTGCCTTTTGCAGCCCAATCCCGGCTGGAACCTGTGCCGTATTCCTTGCCAGCCAGCACAATTGATGGGACACCCTGGGCTGCATATTGCATGGCAGCATCAAAGATGCTGGTATCTTCCTCGGGGTTGCCAAAATAATGAGTCACCCCTCCTTCGACGCCCGGCACCAACTGGTTCTTCAAGCGGATGTTGGCAAAAGTGCCGCGCGTCATGACTCGGTCATTACCGCGCCGCGAACCGTATGAATTGAAATCCCTTATCACCACGCCCTGCTCCTGCAGATACTTACCAGCCGGGCTGTTGCTGGCAATGTTGCCTGCCGGGGAGATATGATCAGTGGTGATTGAATCGCGCAGCAAAGCCAGAACGCGCGCACCTTTGATATCACCTACATGCGGGACTTCCAAGTTCAAGTCATGGAAGAAAGGTGGATGTTGGATATATGTGGAGGCCTCATTCCAGGAATATAGATCTCCGGTTGTGACCTCAATATCTTTCCACATATCACTTCCTTCAAAGACATCCCGATATTTTCGAATGAACATGCGTGCATCCACTTTGGTGATGACCAGATCGAGCACTTCCAGCGTGGTTGGCCAGATATCTTTCAGATAAACTGGTTTGCCATCCTTGCCGATGCCCAGCGGTTCACTATCCAGGTCGATATCCACGGTTCCAGCCAGAGCATAAGCCACCACCAATGGCGGCGAAGCCAGATAATTGGCTTTCACCTGAGGGTGCACACGCCCTTCAAAATTTCGGTTTCCAGAGATGACCGCCGCTGCCACTATATCCTGGCTGCCAATGGCTTTTGCCACCTCACCAGGCAGGGGACCGGAGTTTCCAATGCAGGTTGTGCAACCGTAACCAACCAGGTTAAATCCAAGTTTGGCCAGCGGCTCCAGCAGTTTGGCATGCTCCAGGTATTCGGTGACCACACGTGAGCCAGGTGCCAGACTGGTCTTGACTTGTGGTTTGACTGTCAGGCCGCGTTCCAGGGCCTTTTTAGCCACCAGTCCGGCTGCGATCATCACAGACGGATTGGAGGTATTTGTGCAGGAGGTGATGGCTGCAATCACCACCGCCCCATGACCAATTTCGTAAGAGCCACCGTTCGTGCCAACCTTTACCTTGCGTTTCAAATCTTCGGGTTTCAATTCGAAGCCGAGTTCTTTGACCGGTGCTATCAGGGCTTGCTGGAAGGTTTTCTTCATATCCGGCAGGTTAACGCGATCCTGCGGCCTTTTTGGTCCAGCCAGGCAGGCCTGCACCGATCCCAGGTCCAATTCGATGGTATCGGTGTATTCCGGGTCAGAACCGTGTTCATCCCGGAATAAATCCTGGACGTAACAATAGGCCTCTGTGCGTTTGATCATTTCTTCCGGGCGACCGGTCATCCGCATATAATTGAGGGTTTCCTTATCCACCGGGAAGAAGCCCATGGTGGCGCCATATTCAGGCGCCATGTTGGCGATGGTGGCACGGTCTGTCAGCGCCAGGTTCCCCATTCCCGGTCCAAAGAATTCCACAAACTTGCCAACCACTCCCTTGGTACGCAACATCTGCGTGATGGTCAAGACCAAGTCAGTAGCGGTGACACCATCTTTTAAACGGCCATGCAGTTTGAAACCGATCACATCCGGTAAAAGCATGTCCATGGGTTGACCCAGCATGACTGCCTCAGCCTCGATGCCCCCCACCCCCCAACCAACCACACCCAATCCATTGATCATGGTGGTATGCGAGTCCGTACCCACCAGTGAGTCTGGATAGGCCAGCGTTTCTTTGCCATCCTTCTTAACCAGAACCACCTGGGCCAGGTATTCCAGGTTAACCTGGTGGACAATACCGGTGGCAGGCGGTACTACGCGGAAATTATCGAATGCTTTCTGTCCCCATTTGAGGAACTCGTAGCGTTCCCGGTTACGCTGGAATTCCATTTCCGTATTACGTTGAAGGGAATCAGCCGTAGCAAAGAAGTCCACCTGCACTGAATGATCGATCACAAGGTCCACTGGAACAATGGGATTGACCTTCTTAGGGTCACCTCCCAGGCGGGCGACTGCCGAGCGCATGGCAGCCAGGTCTACAACAGCTGGTACGCCTGTAAAATCCTGCATGACGACGCGCGCCGGCAGGAAAGGTATGCCTGGGCGGTTCGGATCAACCGGCTTCCAGGCAGCAATGGTTTTTACATCCTCTTGAGTAATCTCGCGATCGTTGCACTGCCGTAAAGCAGCCTCGAGCATGACACGGATGGAGTAAGGCAAGCGCTGGATGGTCGTCAAACCAGCTTTCTCAAGGGCATCCAGGCGATAAATTGTATATTTGCCATGCTTGATGTTAAATACATCACGTGATTTGAAAAAATCTTCAGTCATCGGTTCTCCAATTTGGAAATGTATTCAAAGAATCTTTGCCGTCTTTGAAGCTTCTCTATCATTTGGACTATGATGGGGGGTGAAAATGCAAACTTCGCTCGCATTTTCACCCCCCACAATCCATCTATTTAAGAAGATATCATCAAATCAATGTCTTCTTCTTTTTTTCTTACTGGAGGTCTCAGCAACCCGGGTCTCGGCCGGCGCCTCGTTGCTGGTTTCAGCTTGCAGGGAACTCTGGGCACGAGGTGTGTAAAGGAAAATGCGGCTGATGACAGCAGAACGGATCTCTCCCATCAGATTTTGGAACAATTGCGAGGCTTGTCCTTTATATTGTACCAGCGGATCTCTTTGTGCATAGGCTTCCAGGCCAATCGAGATGCGCAAGGCTTCAACGCGTGTCAGGTAATCCACCCACAATTCGGTAATTGCGCCCAGCAGCACCTGGCGATAGATCTGGGTTTGCATACGCTTACCAAGTTCAACCACAACGGCCTGGTGCTCTTCATTGTTTAGTTCAGGTAACGGCAGGTTAATGCTTTCTACTGACAGACTGCTGCCATCCATTAGATGGGCAGTTGCGGCAATTTGCGGCAGGTCCGCCAGCCTGGGCATGTTCATGTTCTGTGTCAGGCGCACCCATTCGCTCTCACCCCAGGCGGTGCGGATGACATCCCTACCTGCTTCCAGATGTGTCAGGACATTATCCATGACTTCATCCGGTTCAAGTTCTTCCAACAATTTGGCAGCCAGGTAGAGATAACTGAAACGTAAAATCACCTGCTGCACCTGGCGATGGGTTTTGTTATCAAAAGCAGTCCGACGACCCTGGGATAGGGTGTTCAACAGACGGATTCTTTCGCTATCTTCCAGGGTCTCCTGGCGTTGCAGAATGACATCCAACTCACGTACCAACTGCCCGTTCTTGCCCAGCAGGTTGTCCTTGCGCTTTTCCAGCGCCCCATGTAAAGCCTGCATGACCTGATCCACAATTTCTTCCCAATCCTGTCCCTGCAGTCCGGACTTATCCAGGTCCAACGGATCTCCCAGACGGTGTTCGATGGCACCAAGCAAGCGCGTGATGGTCACACCGGTTAGTAAATTCTCCACTTGAGCTTGGATCGGTTCCTGTAATTCATGCGGATCTTCGGTCAGGATGCGCATCTGTTCGGAAGTTAAGCTCACAGGCAGACGTGCCAACCCGGAGACCTCATCCAAAACTTCCTGGGCACGTCGTGGTGTTTCGTTTTCGTTGTCACTTATGTTATCGAAAAACGTATCCAGCGCATCCGTGCGTTCTCTTATCTGTTTTTCCAGGCTTTCTCCGGTATTATGTGCCAGAACCTGAGTAGCATGCAGAATATGTTCCTGCTCAAGTTCAATGGCAAGCTGTGTCATTTCCAGAACGGCAGTGCGCAAGTCGAGCCCGGAGGTTTTAAGTCGATTCAGCAATAAACGGTAAGTGAAGGTTGGGAAAATACTACCATCCGGCATTGGCAGCAAAGGCTGGATCTGTTCCAGCCACGCCAGTAATCGCCAAGGGCCTTCCTCGTCATCCAACGCAGCCGGTACGCGCTGTTGTATCTCACCGGTCAGCAATTCATCCACATCGTCAGTCAGGTCTTCCTTGTCAAAGACCCGGTCACGCTGGGAATAGATGCGTTTGCGTTGGGAATTAAGCACATCATCATATTCCAGAAGATGCTTACGAACATCAAAGTTTGCGCCTTCCACCCGGTGCTGGGACTGCTCGATGATGCCAGTCACCATGCGGTGTTCAAGTGGATATGCATCGTCGATGCGCAGGCGTTCCATCATATTCTTCACCTGCTCGCCTCCGAACATGCGCATCAGGTCATCTTCCAAAGAGAGGTAAAAGCGAGAAGATCCCGGGTCACCCTGGCGGGCAGCACGACCACGCAACTGGTTATCAATCCTACGCGATTCATGCCGCTCGGAACCGATCACATGCAAGCCACCCAGGGCGCGTACTTTTTCCATGTCATCAAAATATTGCAGGAAAAATTTGATTTCGCTTTCATAAATTCCAAAGGAAGTCGCGTCCAGTTTAAGTAAAGCCTGGCGGCGCTCTTCCAAAGACATTTCGTAAGGCTCTGCATAACCCGCCCGGCGCAGCACACGGTGTACAGTAATGAGAACTTCCTCGGCAATTTCGCCACCCAGCTTGATGTCGACACCACGCCCGGCCATATTGGTGGCAATGGTTACCGCTCCAAAGGCGCCTGCGCCCGCGATCACCTGGCTTTCCTCGGTATGTTTACGGGCATTCAAGACCTGGTGGGCAACACCTCCCTGTGTGACCGCTTTCAGGCGGGGTTCATCTTCAGGAGACAGATCCAGGATCTCAATCAACAGGCTGATATTAGCAGGGTCTTCGGGATTAAGGGTAAGACCCAGGTCGCGGCTCATCGGGCGCAGATCATTGGGTTGGATTTTTTCAAGTGGTTGGTTAAAATCTTCCAGTTCAGTGATCAAACGCCCATCTTCCTGGCGGTCGTTGGCTTTCAACCAGCTATGGCGTATCAGGAGCACCTGCAGCAAGCGCCGCAACGGTTCAGCCCGAAGCCGGTTGGACAAGCGGTCTGAGCCTTCCACCGATGTTGTTCCCACCAACAAGGGTCGCCCCTTGATATGGAAAGTTATGATCTCGCGCACCAACGAGCGAACCTTGGCTTCAGCGGTACGGTAGATCACATCGGGGTAATCCTTGCGCTTCCAGAAAACTGGCGAGGAGGTGGGATCATCCAGGCGGGCATAATAGGTGTACTTGTAATTAAATTCATCCTGTGCCTGCACTTCCATCAGGGCGGCATTGTGATGCGCCACCTGGTATTCCAGGTTGGTGGGAATCGGCAGTACTTCCAGATCATAGATCTTGGAAAATTCCTCTGCCTCTGTCAGGGCAGTACCGGTCATACCGGCCAGTTTTTCATACATTCGGAAATAATTTTGCAGGGTGATGGTGGCGTAAGTGATATTTTCAGGTTCCACCTTGACGCCTTCCTTGGCTTCGACAGCCTGGTGCAGACCATCAGACCAACGCCGGCCGGGCATCAGGCGTCCGGTGAACTCATCCACAATCACCACCTTGCCGCCCTGCACCAGGTAGTCCTTATTGCGGTGGAACAGGAACTGGGCGCGTAAAGCCTGTTCAAGGTAACCGATCAGGCGCGCTTGTTCGGGAGTCACATCTTCGGGGCGTTCAGGATCGCGTAGTGGTTGTCCCAGTAACTGCTCGATATGGACTGTCCCGACTTCGGTCATGGAGATGCTGCGATCCTTCTCGCTGACCTCGTAATCTTCCGGTTTCAGTTGACGCACCAGTTGCGCCATGCGTGCGTACCATTCCACATCCCCTGAGGCTGGCCCGGAAATGATAAGGGGCGTGCGGGCTTCATCGATCAGAACATTATCGACTTCATCCACAATGGCATAGTGGTGGCCGCGCTGGACACGGTCTCCCTTGCTCATGGTCATGTTATCGCGCAGGTAGTCGAAACCAAACTCGCTGTTGGTTCCATAGACCACATCAGCCGCATAAGCCAGCTTGCGATCCACCATGCGCAGCTTGTCCTGGTCTTCCCGTGTTGACTCACGTTCGGGGTCGTATAAAAAGGCCTTTTTGCCATTCTCCGTGGCGGCTGCCATTTGTAAAATCCCCACGCTCAGCCCCAGGAAATGATAGATCTCAGCCATCCAGCGCGCATCGCGGCGTGCCAGGTAGTCATTGACAGTGATCAGGTGCACCCCTTTACCTGTCAGTGCATTCAGATATACCGGTAAAGTGGCCACCAGAGTCTTGCCTTCACCGGTACGCATCTCAGCGATCTGGCCGCGGTGTAACACCGTACCACCAATCAACTGGACATCGTAATGGCGCTGACCGAGGGTGCGTTTGCTGGCTTCACGTACGGTGGCAAAGGCTTCCGGAAGGATCTCATCCAGGGCCTCCTGCCCGGCCTGTGATAATTCGTCTTCATCCTGGATGCCTTCCAGCGCTGTGGCGATACGTTCCTTGAATAATGTGGTCTTTTGGCGCAGCTCGTCATCGCTGAGGGTTTCGTATTCCGCCTCCAATGCATTGACCAGCTCAACCACCTCACCCAGTTTGTCAATCTCTTTCTTATTGGGGTCGCCCCCGAAAATGCTGACGAATTTTCTAAGCATAGATACCCTTTCGGAGTGCGATTATAGCATAGCGGTGCTGCCTGACATCTTAATCTTTCGTTAGCATTTCAATAGCCTTCAATACCTACCACTCCAGGCCGCATTTCTTGAGTTGGTCCAGCAATTCCTGCGGGTCTTTTAGCCACTGCCCCCATTTGCGTGAAATATGTTCTGTCCAAGAGTAATTCTCATATGTAAAAGTTTCTTCACGCTCCCCCTGGAGTTTGATCCTGGCTTTTTGTTTCTCATAATAACCCTGTGCCAGGTAACCTTCATCCATGGCTCGCATGGCTTCAGTCAACATCTCATCCGTGATCTTGTATTCGTCTTCAAATAAGGTAAAGGCCAGCGGATAGCGCGGGCGGGGCGGAAATTCCTCTGCCGGGTAACCCATGGTCAGCTGCACCAATGGAAAAACTCCATCAGGTAGTTTATATTCCTTTTTAATGCGCTCCGCCCGGTAGGGGGTCGACCCCAGGAAGCAGCTCCCCAAACCCAGGCTCTCCCCGGCAGTGACCATGTTCTGAGCCATCAAGGAGGCATCCTGGATGCCGAAAAACAGCATTCCCAGGTCATTGGACACACGTTCCCAGCCGCGCCGACCCATGAACAGCTCCAACTTGTAAATATCGACACAGATGGTGAACAACAAGGGAGCCCTAAAGGGGAGTTTTGCTTTGCGCGAGAGCAGCACACTGTAGAGTTGGGAGGCAAAG
Source organism: Chloroflexi bacterium GWB2_49_20 (assembly GCA_001796335.1). Classification (GTDB taxonomy): domain Bacteria; phylum Chloroflexota; class Anaerolineae; order Anaerolineales; family Villigracilaceae; genus UBA12087. Next base: position 259,271 of record MGMF01000001.1, read on the forward strand.
GGCGCTTGTTGTGCAGCGCGTATAAGCGATTCGATGACCTCATCACCGGGTTTTTCCTGCGTATAGCGTCTCACCGATTTGTGATTGAGCATGGTTTCCAGGACCGGGTTCGTTTCCATATTTAAACTCCATTTTTCCACTGAAATTGGTGAAATTCAAAACATGCATCCCAAAGGCAGCCATATATCTTAATCAACAAAAGACATTGCGAAGACATGATCCGAATCGCCGGGTTTATTGTACTATGATTGCAACGCGAAAATTGCATAAACAACCTGTGATCAAGCTAGAATCTGTCTCCCATTGCTCGTCAAATTATGGTAAAATCGCTCCGCCCGGAGGGATGGCCGAGAGGCTTAAGGCAACTGACTTGAAATCAGTCGTGGTCGCAAGGCCACCGGGGGTTCGAATCCCTCTCCCTCCGCTGTTTCTGGGTGAATTGGAACATTGATATTTGTATTTGGGGAGGTGCCAGAGTGGCCGATTGGGCTCGCCTGCTAAGTGAGTGCTGGGGTTAAACTCAGCCGCGGGTTCGAATCCCGCCCTCCCCGCCACATTAACGAAAGGCGCGTCTGAAAGGACGCGCTTTTTCTTTTAATTCGATGATGATTCATAAAGAGTCCCTAAGGGTTTTGAAAACCCTTAGGGACTGGATCCCATGATTCTAAAAGTCTGGATTTAATCTTTACTTCCCCACTTGAAACCCATCCATGTACAGCTTGATCTCTGGCACGGCAGTAAGCTTCTCGTAGAAGAAGTTGTTAACCACATTGATCACCTCGGCACGCGCGGCTTCGGCTTCCGCGTTCAATTCCTGGTTGGTCTTCTGGCGGCTGAGAGTTTCACGCATGCGCAGCAACAAGCGCACGATCTCAGTCTCCTGCTCGCCTTCCAGTGCAGAGATCACTGACAGGATCAATTGGTCAGTCTGGGTCAGCATCTGATCACTGGTGATGGGTGAAGTCGGGTTGCAGCAATCCTCAATGGTGCGGATCAGTGACCAGACCTGGTAAAGCATGGAGGCAGGTTCATCAAATAATTCCCGGATGAAACTCGCCTCACCATAGCGCCCGGTCAGGCGGAAGATATTGTACATACGCTTGGCTGCTTTGCCATAATTGACATGCTTGGTCAAATATTTGTTGACTTCCCCTTCCAATTGGCTGACATATTCATCCAGCGCATTTGCCGAAACGTGCTGGGCCAACTTGGAAAAGATGGGCACCGAACTTGCTTCCAGATAGATCTCTTGAAAATATGGATCCAGGTAGCCATCCAGCGGAGTGATGGAGCCATCTGGAGCTTCCCAGGTCACATCCAGCATGTTACTGGCATTTGCCAGGCTGCCATGCACCGGGTCTGCAATGACCCAATCCAACTTGCACCAACCGGGTTCATCGGCAACCACATTCCAAACTACCACAATTATCTGTCCATCCGGCGTAAATCCATCAAACTGACCAGCCACTACCTCAGAAGCCGTCCAGGATATGGGCGTTCCTTTGCGGTTTAATTGACCATTTTTGACTGTATCAGCAGGGTACGAACCGAACTTGACCTCGATCAATTGGAAGGTGGTGCCTTTCATGGAATCAACCACCTTCGCATGCATGATCTCGGCCAGGGTGCGGCAAGCCTCAGCACGAGTGGGCGCCAGGATGTTGATGCGCTCAAAATAGTCACAATCACCTGGAAAAGTCTGGATTTTGGATTGAGCTGCAGAGCCCGAAAGGGCCAGGGCGGTTTCCACCCGACCAGGTTGATCGGCAAATTCCACCAGTTGGCCGATCTTGCGGAAATGCTCCAATTCATCCAGGCTGAAATCCAGCATACTGACTTTATGGCCGAACACTCCCGTACGAGAGTCGTGCACCACGTTTTCCTGACCATCATTTGCAGCCAAGGCGGATAACCACTGCAACGCTTCTTCTTTATCCAATTCAACACCCAGTCGCCTGGCTGATTCAAGGATACGTTTTAAGTCTTTTGGGGGATTTTTGGATTTACCCATCTGTTACCTACTCCTTTAGAACAATCGGAGAAATGACACAACACACTAATGTGACACACCGTCGCGCTTGTTTGTTCTGGAAAGCAGGTTTGAATTATTATTCCACCTGCGGGATGTGTATAAGGTAACTTATTCAGATGTATTTTGAGCAGATTTAGCCAGCATTTTCTCAAAGATATTAGCCTGGTCGATGGCATCCTGCAGGGCGTTATGGCTGAGATGATCAATGCTCCGATAACGCGGGCCAATATTTCGCATACTGGTCTGTGACCAGAGTACACCATCCAGCCCCATAAAGTAAGATTTTATATCCAGGGCAGCATGTCCAAAGGGATTATAACCCAGGTAACGCTGAAAGTAATCGTTAACAAACATCCAATCGAAGGGAGCATTAAAGGCCACAAATAGCGGGCGCTGACCGGCGGGTACAACTTCCAGCAACCAATCTGCAAAATGCTGCATGGCAATTTTAGGTTCCACCCCACCTGCTGCCAGTTTTTCCATTGAAAGTTTACTGATGTCAAGCGCCTCAGGCAGGGAACTATCCTTGTCTGGTTTTAGCTCGATATAAAATGTGTGCCTGGGCTCGGTAAGGGCGCAGGCACCTATGGAAAGCATGGCGTACTGGCTAGGGTTTGGTCCAGCAGTTTCAATATCAATTGATATATAGGTATCAATGAGTTCAGGGTCGCTTGGCATGGCAGGGATTATACTGTATTGAACTGGTTTAAATAAAATTCCAAAGATCTCACCCACATAGCTCAACCACCAGCATATCCAACGCCAGCTCAATGGTCGCCTGACCGGTTTTTATGCCTTCGTCCAATTCCAGCAAGCGATGATAAATTTCTTCCAGGCTTTTCAGGTCAAATCCACTGGCCTGATTCATTAGTTTACCCACCACAAATGGGTGCGCATGTAATTCCCGGGCAATGTCATCCTGCCCGCCGCCTCCGTCCATCACTTCACGCGCCTGTACCAACAGGCGGAATTGACGAATGACCATACCCCACAATGAAAAAGGGTCTTCATTTTGAACTAATTGTTGCAGAACATTCTGTGCCTTGCGGCCATTTTTATTACCAAGAGCATCCACCAGGGTAAATACATCCTGCTGGGCGCTGACAATGCTGACCTTTTCCACATCCTCCACAGTGACATTACGTTCAAAATCTACATATTCCAGCAGCTTGCCAATCTCCTGGACAGCAATCCGTGTATTCTCCCCCACCATCTCTGCCAGTCGCGCTGCAGCGGCTGGATCAATCTTGATATGCTTCTTGTACGCCTCAGCCTGCTTCTTTGTTTCCCGGATGATCCAGCCGGGTAGATCCCTGCGACCCGGCATATTAAATTCCTGCGTCTGCACAGTGACCTTCCCGCCCTGTGCTTTTGCCAATTTTTGCAGCCATTCGTAAAAACTTTTGTTTTTATTGGCGGGCGAATCAAGATACTCCGCCAAAACCAGGGTTGTAGTGGGGGGTAAGGTTTCTATAAATGCAGATAACTTTTTAAGTTCTTTTGCTCCTTTATAAGCAGAATGAGGGTTTGCCAGGGTTACCAGCCTGCGTTCCGAAAGGAATGGAATGGCATTAGCTGCAGTATTTAAATCATTCATATTCAGGTTGTGTCCATCCAGATGGGAGATATTCATCTCCGCAATGGATGGGTCCCCCATCGCGACGATCAATTTACGGATCGTCTGATCGATGGCAAACTCATCTGTGCCATAGAGAACAAGGACTGTCGGGGAATCCATTTAGACAGGGTACCCTGGTTCAATCGTTCGTGACAACGAGATGCAGGCAGAAATTTCCGATTCTGACCGGGAATATATCCATTACCTTCAGGCCGCCAGGTTCACTGCTAGTGGTAATGCGTTCCTGAATAAGAAGTCCGAGTGGACGGGTATAGATGAATGCCAATGTCACAAGGGAGATCACCAGAGGTAACCGGTCCAGTTTTTCGCGTCGATTTTTTGCACCACTCAAACTCAGCCATGCCAAAACTCCCGCCACTATACCGGAGGTGGCATAGTTGGTGCCGCAGTTGGGATGCACAACCAACTGCCTTTCCCCATTTTGCAAGCGAATTAATGCCTGAAAAACAATTGAACGCAGGTCACCGGTATCCACCTTACCCAGCACAAAAAAACCTCCCGGGAAGGAAATACCAGCCAGCGCCAGGTTGGGTTGAAGGTTGCTGAGGAGGGTCAGGCTGGCATGTTCCAGTCCATGGTTGCGGCGGATGCGTGAAATGACAGGCAGATCAAGTATGCTCATGGTTTCTCCTTTTGAGTCTTACAGGATTATACCCGCAATTAATAACTGAATTATTCAATGACAGGAAACAAAAAAACACAAGGCTTGTGACCCTGTGTTTTTTGAAATTTTTAGATCTGCAGTAAAGTTAATCAGCAGCGGCAGGCACAGACTCGACAGATTCGGTTTTCATGGGTGTGGTTGACCGCAAGAATCCGGCAAACAACAACAAAATCCCCAAAAATTCTCCAATATAGAGCGCACCAGGGAACTGTAAGCGGCTGAAAAATCCACCAAAAGCCGGCAGGGTGGCGCCTACAGCGATCAAGATATTGCCAATGGTACGGTGCAGAAGAACCCGCTTGCGCCAGAAAATGAAAGCTGAATAAGCAGCTCCGCCCACCAGGGTTAAGGTGCCGTACATATTAAAGAACGGGGTCAGGACGCGCACACCCGGACTGGTTATGGCACGACCGCTCAACTCACTGCCCGTATGTGTGCTGGCAGCCATCAAAGTCGGATCAAGCTGGGCAGTAAAAACTTTAAAAGCACCATAAATAGAACCAAGGATCAAGATAACCAGAAGTATATTTGCCCACTTGCGTTTGGCCAGTAGATAAACTGTCCCCTGCCCCAGCCAGGCAGCTACCAGGATGGCTCCGAACAAATACCATAGACGGAAGACCAACGGGTTCCAACCAATGGCTCCATAATATGCCTCACTCAGACCACCGATTCCATAAAAGATGGTACCAATCCCCCAGATCAGCAGGTAGGTACCTTTTCGTTCCATGTAACGCTTTAGAACAAAGAAGGCGAATACAAAACTGACGATACCTGACAGCAAGGGCACAATTGAATTGAACATACATACCTCCAGAAGGAAATTTGGTTTATTGTTTATTTTTACAACTAGACCGAGTTCGCCCACACACCCAGGGCAACCCCGAAGGTGATGACCAGTAAAGTCAGGATCACCACCACGATAAAACCGATTGCGACCGGAATTAATTTTTCATATATTGCCGGGTATTGCCGGGTGGGAACTTTGGATTTGTTCATTTTTCCATTCATACTATTTTCTCGGTCTTTTTCTATTATTCTTCTTTAAGTATCCACTTTTAATTCGGGGAGATTGGGGAGTGAATGCGAGCTAAGCTTGATTTTACACTCCAACCCCTCACTTTTTCGAGTAGTAATTGCTTTAATGTATTTTCTGCTCGAATGACAGATAGGTTTCCAGCAAAGAGATCAAGATCTGGTCAGTAAAAGTGTGTACTCTTTGGAGCATCTCGCTCCAGGCCGCACCGGATGGAATGCGTGCCTCCTGGTACACATCCACAATTGATTGCAGCAAAGCATTCCGAAAAAAAAGGAAAGCCCGGACTGCATCGACACTGTCAAGGTTGAAACTGCGTCCACGAGAGGCATACTCGTACCCAATGGAATGCGCCTCAGCCATGGCATCCTCCTCCTGGCAGACCAGATAATTTGACAAACCCTGCACCAATATTCTCCCACTCATCCGGTATTGCATCCGGGCATTATCATTTAATTTGTGATACCAGGGCTCAGATTCAAGACAATTTTCCTTGATCCGGAAATGCATGTTGCCGAGGGCATGCTGGATAACATTGGCTGGTACCAGGTTTTCAGTCTGGCGCGCCGTCTTGGCCCATAGTTCAACTTCTGTCCGCAGATAACGGCGATGATTACCTTGTGTGCGCTGAACCGGGATCTTGCCTTTATCAGACCACAAGCGCACTGTGCTGGGATGCACACCCAGCAATCCAGCCACCTGGCTTAGAGTCATCCAATTTTCATGTTCATTCATTGATATTTTTCCATCTCCGTAAACGATTTTTCAACGATTCAATTAGTGCATCTATTGTGAAAAATCACTCTAAATTTATCACAACCAAATCTTGCGTCAATGTAGATTTATGCAGAATTTTAATAGAGTTGCATTAGAAGAATATGATAAAAAAAGTCCTCACAGGCAATGAATACCTGTGAGGACTGATGTGTTCGAATTCTTTTTAAGCTACTTTCCTGCCTTTGGGCAGGGGCTTGTCCAGGATCAGGGCAGCTTCCAACGCCTGGTAAAGCGAGCATGCCTCTATAATCTCAATCCCCCCCGGCCAGAGTTCACCCTTGCGTAGTCGTTTGGGCACCACCGCGGTCTTAAAGCCAAGCTTGGCTGCCTCACGTAAACGCACCGGCATTTGCCCGGGCATGCGTAATTCGCCCGCCAGTCCAATCTCACCGATCAGCACAGTATCCGCTTTGACCGGGACATCTTTCATAGACGAAGCCACTGCCGCAGCTATGGCGAGATCGGCTGCCGGTTCATCCACCTTCAAGCCGCTGACTACATTTACGAAGATATCCTGTTCAGCCAAACGCAGATTCATGCGTCGCGTCAACACTGCCGCGATCATCAGCACCCGGTTGATATCCACCCCATTGGGAGTGCGGCGGGCATTGCCAAATTGGGTTGGACTGGTCAACCCCTGGATCTCCACCAGCAGGGGTCGCGTGCCTTCCATGGTGACGGCGATGGCAGACCCGGCTGTATTGATCATGCGCTCAGAAAGAAATGCCTCTGACGGATTGGTTACCTCCACCAGACCGCGTTCACTCATCTCAAACACGCCCACTTCGGCAGTTGCGCCAAAGCGATTCTTGACCGAGCGCAGCAGCCGGTAAGCCTGGAAGCGGTCCCCTTCCAGGTACAGTACCGTGTCCACAATATGCTCAAGCACACGTGGACCGGCAATGACGCCTTCCTTGGTAACATGGCCAATAATGAATACCGAGACTCCTGATGTTTTGGCAAATTCACGCAAGCGCGAGGCGCTCTCTCGCACCTGTGAAACCGATCCGGCCGCAGACTCCAAAGCTGGCATATACACGGTTTGGATTGAATCAACGATCAATAACTGCGGGTGGGTTTCCTGCACATGCTCAAAGATGGTATCCAGGTTGGTTTCAGTGACCAAAAAAAGGTCATCTGCCAGGGATATTTTCCCGCCCGCCCCCACCAGGCGTAAGGCACGCATTTTGATCTGGCGTTCAGATTCCTCTCCCGACACATACAAAACCCTTTGCCTGCCAGCCATTTCCAGCGCCATCTGCAGCATGAGCGTGGACTTTCCAATACCCGGGTCACCACCCACCAGGACGATCGAGCCAGGTACAATGCCCCCCCCCAGGACGCGCGCAAATTCACCTATTGGAACAGGGATGCGTTCTTCGGCATCTCCACTTACATCATTCAAACGACTGGCAGTGGAGCGCCCGCTCAGTCCGCGCGCTGCCCCTTTACCTGCCTGTGGTTCGGTCGCAATGACCTCTTCCACCATGCTGTTGAACTCACCACACTGGGGACAACGTCCCATATAACCGGCTGAGACCCGCCCACACTGCTGACAAACAAAATGACTTTGTGTTTTAGACATAGCAGTATTATACCTTCGGACAGGATTTTAGAATTTTATAATTAAAAAACCCCAAGGGGTATTGACGAGTATGCTATAGTTAATCATCATAATGCTCTATACCTTCTGGCCGGGAGACAACCTTATCCAAGGTATCATCTTCCCCATGCCAGCGAACTTTACTTTTTTAATTGATGGATGACCCATCTCGCAAATAGATCAGGAGAGTATGACTGCATCCAAAAACATGCTCATTGTTTTCATTCTTTTATTTACACCGATCCTCATATTGGGGATTGCCCTGCTGCTGACTCTCGTTCCATTGCCCCCACCGCTTCCAATGGCCGGGAGTCATGCCCGCAATCTGCTGGCAGCCATTCTGACCGGGATACTGGGGCTGGTCTGGGCAACCTCCCTGGTCATTTACCTGGTCGCTTCCTTTCTAATGGCTGGCCGGGCATTTGAATCTACATTTACATCCAGGGGGCTTACAGCCGGCAGTTATCTGGGTTTGGGAAGGCAGTATCAGGGCAGTATTGACGGGCGCCAGGTGGAGGCTCAATATTCACCAGGTCGGATGATACAGAATGGTTTGCTGAATATTCACATCCAGACCGATACAAATCTACGAATGGCTGTTGGAGTGAATAGACCCTTGCTGGATTGCATCACCTGCCAGCAAGTGGAGGGCTCTTCATACGGTTTGGATGACATAAATGTGTATGCCGAAGATATACCCTGGGCGCAAAACTTACTGGCTGAATCACCCAATGTTGAATTGATCAGGCGTTTAATGGATAAATCAGAAAAATTGGGAATGCGTGAAATTTACATGCAGCCCGGAAGGATCTGGTTGCATGCCCGGCCATCTGCACAGTTTGATGCAAACTATGCTCAAATCTGGTTACAATTATTATTGGATCTTTCCAGGGCTATTGAGAAATCGCATTGATCTGATCCAGCAATTCCAGGAATTCGTCAGGAGGTCTCTGGCTTAATAACTCCTTGCGGGCTTCACGATCCAATCCATGCTGCAGGAGATATTGCACCGCGTGTTTTCGAAACAAGCGCTGCCCAATTTCCGATCCATAAAATTCAATATTGCGCTCAAGATGGGTACACACCAACTGGCGTACCTGCTCGTATGCGACCTGGTCACGCTCCAATCTGGAAAATATCCAAGGGTTGGCAATCGCCCCGCGCCCGATCATGACTGCCTGGCAGCCGGTCGCCTGTTTCATGTGTTCGATATCAGCAACCTTTTTGATATCCCCATTTCCGATCACTGGTATTTTTACCACAGAACAAACTTCAGCAATGGCATCCAGGTCAACCTGTCCGGCCAGCCCTTGCTGCTTGGTGCGGGCATGGACCGCGATCAGAGCCCCGCCATTTTCTTCAATGATCCGGGCGATCAAGACATGATTGCGGCAATCATCCCAACCCAGACGAATTTTGCCAGTCACTGGAACATCCAGCATGCTGCTCAATTTCTTGAAAATGTGCGCCACTTTCAGGGGGGTACGCATCAAACCCACCCCGGCACCATGATGGGTGACAGTCCGGGCTGGGCAGCCCATGTTGATATCAATGATGTCCGGTCCCAAGACTTGAGCTTTGAGTGCGGCCCTCACGATCAAATCCGGATCATCCCCATAGATCTGGAAAACCACGGGGCGTTCTGCCTGTGTGAACTTTAATTTTACTATAGGCCGCCGGGATTTTCGCAGGATGACATCCACCTTGACAAACTCGGTGTAACTCATGGCGGAGCCCAGCTCCCGGCACAAGGAGCGAAAAGGCCAATCTGAATATCCATCCATGGGCGCCAGGATAGCGTCCCCATAAATGGGTATATTCCGCACCTGGAAGGTGGGAGTATTGATCGAGTCGGATCGCGAAATACTATCAGGCACGGATGAATTATATCAATAGACATCTTACCCACCTGCCAAAATAACTTTTACTGAGGGTCGAATGGGTATAATAATATTAGCGAAAGCCAGCATTCGAAGGTTTTGTTGGGTTTCGGAGCAGAGAACAACATGATAACCCAATCGCTTAATACCCCTCAACCCAACCTACCAAAAATCCGTTAAGACTCAGACTTAGAGAGGAAACAACTTAATGAAAAGGATTGGTCTCAAGGAGACTCTCACTTTTAGATTAGTCTCATTTTGATTATTGTATTTTGGACAAACTCTTATTTTTTGAGTTTTTCAATAAATTGCTTGCGGAATTTGGTCACCTTTGGGGCAACCACTATGCCACAATATGGCTGGTTAGGATTATTCGCGAAATAGTTCTGGTGATAATCTTCAGCCTTGTAGAATTTCTCAAAAGGGACCACCTGCGTCACAATATGATCTCCCCAGATGTGATTCTGGTCCAAGTCAGTGATGGTCTGCTGTGCAATAAGATTCTGCTCTGGGGAGTGGTAAAAAATTGCCGAACGATATTGTGTGCCAGTATCCCCTCCCTGACGGTTAAGCGTGGTTGGATCATGTATGGCAAAAAAGATATTCAGGAGATCTGTATATGTGATCCCCTTTGGATCAAAAGTAACCTGGACTACTTCAGCGTGACCGGTTTCCTGTTCACAAACCTGGCGGTAAGTTGGGTTTACCAGGGTACCACCGGAGAAACCAGACTCAACTTTAAGGACACCCCTCAGTTCAACAAACACAGCTTCCAGGCACCAGAAACATCCACCGGCTAAAGTTGCAATTTGGGAACCAGATTCCATGAGGTTACTCCTTTTATCGATAAATTTGTAACTTTTGAAAAATATGGGGTATGGTGGCCTATATAAGCGAAATTATTGTGTGCCAATTTCCAAGTCCCGGTAAAACTACCGGGACTTGTTTTTTTCGAGGATCCCAAGAGCTGGGTTAAACTCCTTCAGGCACCAGTTCCGGTTCTGCTTTCTTCTGTTTCTTTAGAACCACATCTTCGCCATCCACATCCACCAGGATGACATCCCCCTCCATAAATTCACCCGAAAGCAATGCATCAGAGAGCTTGTCTTCCACCAACTGCTGGATGACGCGGCGCAGGGGGCGAGCACCCATATCCGGGTCAAAGCCCTGTGTAGCCATCAAGTTCAGCGCTTCTTCCGTGGCTGTAAGCGTGACAGAATGCTCGGTCAGGCGGGTGCTGACCTTGTCCAGTTCCAGGTTCACAATCTGGCGGATATCGTCCTGGTTTAGTGAGCGGAAAACGATCACACTATCCACCCGGTTGATGAATTCAGGACGGAAGACTTTCTTCAGCGAAACGGTCAATTTTTTGCGCATTTCTTCATAGGAGACTTTCTCTTCGGTTTTCTCATCCCGTTTAAGTTTGAAACCCAGCGCGGTCTGACGCTTGATATCTTCAGCGCCCACATTGGATGTCATCACGATGATGGCATTGCGGAAATCCACCTTGCGGCCGCGTGCGTCCGAAAGGTGACCCTCTTCCATGATCTGCAGCAGCATGTTATGAACTTCTGGATGCGCCTTTTCCACTTCATCAAAAACCACAATGGAGTAGGGTCGGCGGCGCAGCGCTTCGGTCAATTGCCCGGCATCCTCATAGCCCACATACCCGGGTGGAGAGCCTACCAACCGACTGCCGGTATGGCGTTCCATGAACTCAGACATATCCAGTTGGATGAGAGCTTCCTCACTGCCAAACATGAATTTGGCCAGGGCTTTGGTCAATTCGGTCTTACCAACACCCGTGGGACCAAGGAATATAAATGATCCAATGGGTCGGCGCGGGTCTTTCAAACCAGCGCGTGCCCGGCGGACCGCCTTGGAAATAGCCTGGATGGCATCCTCCTGACCGATGATATGCTTTTGCAGTTCAGCTTCCATTTCCAGCAAACGTTGGGATTCTTCCTGGGCGATCTGCATGACCGGCACCCCGGTCCACATGGCAACCAACTCGGCAATGTCGTTGGGTCCAACCACCGGGCTGTTGGCGCGGTCCCAACCGGTGCGCATCAGGTTGATCTGCTCTGTAATGGCAGTCTCCCGATCCGTTAATGTCTTTAACTCTTCCGTTTGACCATCTTCCTGGGCAAGGGCACGGTTTGAACGGATCTGTTTCAACTGCGTGTACAGGTCTTTGGACGAGACAGCCGCGTCTGACTTGTACATACGCACGCGCGAGGAGGTTTCATCGATCAGGTCAATAGCCTTATCAGGCAGGAATCGTTCGGTCACATAGCGTGAAGATAGATGCGCAGCAGCTTCAATCGCTTCATCGGAAATGATCAGGTGATGATGGTCTTCGTACATTTTGCGAATGCCGCGCAGGATCTCAATGGTTTCATCCACACTGGGTTCTTCCACAATAATGGGCTGGAAACGACGCTCCAGGGCGGCATCAGATTCAATGTTTTTACGATATTCATCCAGGGTGGTTGCACCGATCACTTGCAGCTCGCCACGTGAAAGGGCGGGCTTAAGGATATTGGCTGCATCCACCGATGAGCCAGCCGAACCGGCTCCCACCAGCATGTGTACTTCATCAATGAACAGGATCGATCCGGATTGCTTAAGCTCATCAATGACACGTTTCAGGCGTTCCTCAAATTGGCCGCGATACATGGTCCCCGCTACCAGGGACCCGACGTCCAGGCGCAGGACTCGTTTGTCCATCAGGGGGGCAGGTACATCTCCATCGACAATGCGCTGAGCCAGTCCCTCCACGATGGCGGTCTTGCCCACCCCGGGTTCACCTATCAGCGCCGGGTTGTTCTTGGTACGGCGAGCCAGGATTTGAATAACACGTTCAATTTCCATCTGGCGACCGATGACCGGGTCAAGTTTATCCTGTTCAGCCAGGGTGGTCAGATCAACTGCCAGCTGGTCCACCAGGGGGGTTTTTGGCTCGTTCTTTGAAGCGGGTTTAATAGAACCTTCGGGTACTGCATTGGAACTGCCCTCATGCAGGATCCGGCGAGTCTGGCGCCTGACCTGGTCCGGGGTAACACCCAGTTTGTTCAATACCTCCAGGGCAGCCCCATCCGTGCGAACCAGCCCGAGCAGGAGATGTTCAGTACCCACATATTGATGGCTCAAGCGTTGAGCTTCTTCAACTGCAAACCCGAGCACTTTTTGAGTATCGGGTGCCAGTTCAATCTTGACATCCATATTATCGCCATCGACAGATATGCGCGAAACCATCTCACGCACCCGGCCGGATTCAAGACCCAACTCACGCAAGACTCGCCCGGCTACACCGCCATCTTCTTCCAGCAAACCCAACAATAAATGTTCGGTTCCAATATATCTCTGATGTGTCTTTTCAGCTTCCTGGTGAGCCAGGCTTAAAACCCGGCGTGCTCGTTGGGTAAATCTTTCCGTGCCTGCCATAAAATATCTCCTGAATAATTACCATCCATCACCGGTGACCCACTTCTCAACGGTGGAGCTTGTTCCCAGCCCAGGTTTTCCCTTATAAATGAAAACTCCATTTTTAAAGATGAGCACCTGTCTATAATAGATAAAATCTGTCTGGTTTGATTTTACCAAAAAGCAACCCCAGTTTCATATGAGAAAGATTAGAGTTTATTGGTTATCATGAATTTGTGAATCACACCTTCTGCGGGAGTCCATAGGAAATAAAACGGAGATCCCCAGGTTGTGGTGATCTCCGTCAATTCCTTTAATATTCTCCGGAAGAGACAAGCTTATCTTACGATAAAGGTTATTTATTTCCCGTCCGGTGATTTTGCTGAAAGCGTGATGCAGGGCGACTGATGACTTTCACACCCCGGGCTGCCAATGTCTGGCGCGGCGGTCGTTGGCTGACGACCGGCTTGGCCGGTGCTGCAACGCTGTAATCATAATCTTCCAGGGTCAATTTGGGCAATTTTTGCCCCATGATCTTTTCCAGTTCACGCACCATCTCATGATCTTCGGGAGTTACCAGCGTAAAAGCATCGCCAGCACGTTCCATGCGCCCGGTGCGGCCAATGCGGTGGATATAGGCATCTGCAGTATCGGGTATATCATAATTGATGACATGTGAGATGCTTTCCACATCCAGGCCGCGTGCAGCGATATCTGTGGCCACCATGATCTGGTAACGGCCTCTCTTGAAACCATTCAGAGCTTCCTGGCGCTGTCCCTGTGAACGATTGCCGTGCAGGCTGGTTACACGGAAACCAGAATTTTCGATCTGCATGGCCAGCTTTTGAGCACGATGCTTGGTGCGGGTGAAGATCAGCACGGAGTTGGTGTCTGTCCGCTTGAGCAGTTGCATCAGCAACCCGGCTTTCAGGTGTTGTGGCACCGGGTAGAGTGCATGCGTAACGGTGATCGCCGGGCGGCTGAGCCCAATGGCAATGCGCTGTGGATTGCGCAGCGTCTGAGAGGCCAGTTGTTCGATCTCGCGCGGGAAAGTGGCCGAGAAAAGCATGGTCTGGCGTCTGACAGGCAGGCGCGCAATAATGCGCTTGACATCCGGCAAAAAGCCCATGTCGAACATGCGGTCAGCTTCGTCGAGCACCAGGAACTCAACGAAGTCGAGCTTGGCATGCCCCTGTGCGATCAAATCCAGCAGCCGGCCAGGGCAGGCTACCAGGATCTCAACACCAGAGCGCAAAGCTTTGATCTGCGGAGTTGCCCCCACACCCCCATAGATGGTGGCACTGCGCAGATTGGTGGCATTGCCGAGCTGGCTGATGGTGTCGTGGATCTGTTCCGCCAGTTCACGGGTGGGGGTAACGATCAGGGCGCGCGTACGATTGCGCGCTCCATTGACCAATTTGTTCAGGATAGGCAGAACGAAGGCTGCGGTCTTCCCGGTACCAGTCTGGGCTGTACCGATCAAGTCCTGACCGGTGAGAGCAGCAGGCATGGCTGCCGTTTGGATGGGAGTCGGGTCGGTATATCCCGCCCGTTGGATGCCCGTCATTAAGCGGGCATCAAGATTAAATTGAACGAATGACACTGTTTTTCCTTTTTTACAATAGACCCCTGGCAAAAGCCATCTGATACAACTGCGGCATATTGCGGGATGTCCAAAATATTCACAGGATGAGTTGTTGGTTTAAAACCAGACAGAATCCATCATTGTGATTGAATGGGTTTCAGAAGTCTATTTATTGTCAGGGGGATCGAGCGGACGCTCAAAGGATAACAGATGCAAAGACTGCTGAACTGATCACCTCTGGTTTGTGCATGGCGAGATGACAGGATAAAGAAGATAATCTATAATAGCAGGGCTGTCAAGGGCAGGTTTGACAGGGCAGGATTTACAGGGCAGGTTCGGTTGTAAAGCGGAATTGATAAACCAGTCTCCTTGCATCCCGGCACGTATCATGGACATGTGGACGGAGTAATCCTGTGGATCAAAGAAAACACTCTTATAGGCCAGATTCACGGTTCCAGCAGAATATCCCACCCAATTGGGGATGGAGCTGAAAACCATGATTAGGAGGATGCTAATTGCCAGCCAAAGTCGTTCTTTCTGAGTTGTTATTTTCAACCTTCCATATCAGGGTGTGCCGAGATAATAAAGAGAATAACTTTCTCCAAAATTTGTGGGTGGGGGAAGTTTGTCAAGGAGCCTTTTCAGTTGCACCCATTCCTCATTTGTGTCCCATGTTTCATTCTCTCGGAAAAAATTTGCTCCGTCCAGGTTTAGTAATAGATGCGTAAAACCCTGTTTTTGCCAGGACGCGAGAATCCTATCAGCAGATTCATAAGTACGGACATCGTGATACCAACGATCAATCACTTCATCCGGGTCGCATTTCGGCAAACAATATAGACTGCGTGTCTCCCAAAGCATAAGAACCCGGGTTCCTGCCGGCAACGCCTGGATGGCTTGCATGGCAGGCGCGTACCAACCAAGATGATCGGTAATATACTCATTTTCAGATCGCAGACCGAACATAACATCAGTTGCGGCCTGGCTCTGAGCCTTTAAACCCGTTTCGAATATGGCAAAACCAAAAACCAACAATATCAGAGCAGATGCAATCCTTCCAAAGCGGATTCCTTTGATTTTTAACCTACTAAACGCAGTGAAACCCGCTCCTCCCAATATCGCCCAAGCTGGGAAAAACGAAAAGTAGAGCCTACTTTGGTTGAGAAGCCCGACCAACTGGCTGGCGATTGCCCAAACAATTAAGCCCATTCCGGTAATAAACGCAGCACTCAGGATCGCTGTTTTTTCAGACTTCGTACGTTCACGCCAACCCGCTCCGCACATCAGACTCAACCCCAACAATAACGGCCCAATCGAAGCGGAATATCCAATTTTCCCATCCAAGCCCCAAACGGTGGCCTGCCAGGGTAGGAGAAGCATTTCGAGCCAGGGGCGGGCAACTGAATTTTTTTGGTAAAAATCCAAGCGAATCTGATCCATTGCACCGGATGGGTATAGGAGTGGATAAACCGGGTTACCTGTAGCAAGAGCATTTTTAGCAAGCCACGGAGAAAATACGAGAACCGCTGAAAACCCGAACAGAAGAAGCGTTATTAGAGTAGTACGCCAGGGGAGAGATTTGAACTTGCTCAAGATGACGATCATCCCTCCCAGAAGCAAAATCCCGGCTGTATACTTTGTCGCCAACGTCATGCCGGCAAAAATACCTGCCAGAACGATACTTTTTGGTTCCATATTTCCAAGCCATTCATCCATGGCAATAATCATGGCTGTGGCAAAAAACATCGACGGCCATTCGACATATCCCCAAGCTATCGAAGCAGATAATGTCTCTCCTACCAACAAACATGCAAAGGCCGCCCAAGCTGCATGATACCCAAGCCGTTCCTTTGTATAACTGAATATTCCTGCCAGGGTCAGGAATCCAATTGACCAACCAAGCAGGGTTGCAGCTTCATTACCACCAAATAACATTGCAAGAGTATGCAACATTTCTGTCTCTTCAGGCATGCCCCAGAACATATTATCAGGCAGGTAAGTTACACGACCTTCGATTAAGTATGCACGAGGAATGGCAAGGTGATAGGTTAATGTATCGAATTCAAGGGGTGGGGCAAGGGAAACGATAAAACTGCAGGTCAAAATGAAAATCCCAAAGACAGCGATTGTTTTTCCAAAACGCCCTGATTGATTCCACGCTTCTTTCAGGGCAATCCATGAACGTAACCAGTCAAGGATATTGTTAAAAAGCAGGAATCCGCTCAGTATCAAAATGGACGCAATTATCCACAAGTTGAAGCCCAGAGTAGCGCCTAAAGCTAATGTTATGACACTGAGAATACCTAATCCGAGCGCAACCTGGGTGATCGTCTTAGAAAGAGGCTGATCTGTGCAGCCTTTCAGGATTTTGAATCCAATGCCTCCTGCGAGCGAGATGATTCCGAAGACTACCAGAACGCGCCAGGCTGCAATCAGCAAGCTGATCATTTCATCAGTGGAAAATGGTTTATGGGTGTAATAATAGCCAATCAGAACTGTGATGAGCCAGAGTAAGCCAAGTGCTCCATAAACGATGGTTTTTCTGAAAGGATGGGATGTGTTCATGGTTATCCGGAGAAAAGATATACACCCAAATCGCCAAATTTTTGAATTTTGAGAAGTGAATAATGTGCGGTCAGCCAGGAAAGTTGGGGATGCGTCTGTTCACCCGCCTGCGTATACTCTTGAATGGATTGATCGAAGATAATGAACCAGATTCGACCAGCCTTCCCGACAGCGCCTTCCATATCCGCTCGCGCCTCCAACCCGAGAACCTGTTGCGTGGCCAGCGCGAGAGTGTCCACACCGGATCCGAGTTGGTCAGCGATGAAGACTTGCGGAAAATCGCGGTCATAATAGACGGCAGGTAACAGGGTCAATTTGCTGGAATGGATGATGATGTCTCCATCATCGTATTCGGAGTTCAGAAACGCGTCCAGTTCCCGGTAAGGCGCATAAGGAAAACCCTTATATGTGAGGTTCTGATAAAGGCCAATGACCACCCCGACCAATAGCAAGATTGTTAATCCATTACGAACTACCCCGGGAAGGGAGCCATCGAACAATGCCCATGCCAGCCAGATGCAAAAGATTACACCACTCGGTAGCAGCACGCGCTCTATGTAAACCGGGACCCATTGAGAGAAGAGAAATAGCAGGAGGGGAGGCGTAAAGGATAGATAGAGCAACCATTGCGCATTCGAGTTATGATTGTTGCGATGGAATGTTTGCAAGATGGCGATGGATACTACAACAAGCGCGATGAAGAGACTGACAAAGAGCAAACCGTTGGGGAGTGGCAGATTCGTCACGTAGACGAGCAGAAGTGTGAAGATTTTTTCAATACCAGGTCGGGCTATCCAGTAAGCAGTGGATATTTTAGTAAATTGACCTGGTATATATAAAAGCCACGGTAGGTAGAGCAATAATGCACCCAGCCCGGATAAGGTGACTGCAATCAGGGATTTCCAGTCCTTGCGGAAGAGGGGAGTGAGGGCAAGCGGCATAAGATAGAACGCGGCCAGGTTGTGGGTGTACTGGGCCAGTGCAGAGGAAATGGCAAAGATCAGCCACCATTTTATCCCTCTCTTCTTTGCAGCGCGCACGAAAGCATAAGTGGCAAGCATCAGCCAAAATGCCAGGAATGAGTACATGCGGATCTCTTGCGAGTAATGCACCTGGAATGGTGCTAGTGCGACAAAAACCCCGGTCAGCACAGCTAACTTTTCATTAAATAGTTCACGCGCCAAGAGATAAGCTAACCCCACAGTTGCCACACCAGCAATAATGGATAAGATCCGCACCGCAATCAGGGAAGTTCCAAAGACCTGCATCCATATCCAGAGCAGGGTGTAATATCCCAATGGGTGGATGTCTGCTGCACCAGCGCCGGTAGAGGTTAATGTGCCGTAGATCATTGCCCCCAGGCCTTTTCCCGAGAAAAGGATGGAGAAAGCCTCGTCATACCAGATTGGACGGGAGGAGATCCCGGGAAGGCGGATTGCTAGCCCAAACAAAAGGAGAACGGGGAAAGAATTGCGCTTCAGTAGAGTCGCGATTGACAGGCGAATACCTTTGCCTGTGTGGTTTATTTTTGTCAGATGCTGGATCCGGTTTACTTTAAAAAAGTCTCCCACCCAGGGTTCGCGCTCCTCTGTTGAAATTATGATGGATTAACAGGCTACACTACTTAATGATAACCGAATTCTACCCCAAGCGCCGCAATGATTTGTGCTTTTTTATCCATCTTCATCAATTTATTGAGACGGTGCTTTCCTTTTTCTATATTTTATCTCTGTTTTTTTAAATTTTCAGCAACTCTAAATTTCACAATTTTACTGATTAATTCCAACGGTAGTGGTTCGTCTATTGGAAACCTTATCGTACCCTTTGAACCTTCATAAATGGATAATTCATTTTTAAATTCCTCAATTCCACTTGGTGTGGGATAAAACCCGATATGGTTTTTATAAGCAGCAAAATGGACTAAATTGCCATTCTGAAAGAAGGTAGGCATTTGATAACTTATCTTTTCCACGGCGCCAGGCGCGGAGTCTTTTATGGTTGCCCGTAAACCTTTCAGTTTTAATTGTACTTCTTCAGGAAAGATTGCAATATACTCATCAATTGATTTATTACTATTCTTATTTCTTTCCATGAGTTATCCTTTTTTTTCTGACGATTAATGCGATGGTTACAATTTGGCAATCGTTAATTCACACGCCTGTCTCGCCATACAATTTGCGGTGCACAGCGCTTAAAGCCCGCACCTGCTCTCCGGCATGATAGGAGGAACGTACCAGTGAGGCACTCTCCACCCATTTAAAACCAATGGATAACCCATATTCCTTGAGTTCCTTGAACTCTTCCAGGGTGTAGTAGCGGCTGATCGGATAGTGCTTTTTGCTGGGCTGGAGATATTGCCCGATGGTCAGGATATCCACGCCCCAGGCGCGCTGGTCGCGCATGACCGCCTTGACCTCATCGATTTCCTCACCCAACCCGACCATGATTCCGGATTTGGTAAGCACTTCGGGGTCAAGCTTCTTGGCGTTGCTGAGGGTGGCAGCCGCCCAGGCATAGTTATCCTGCGGTTGGATCTGCTTGAACAGGCGCGGCACAGTTTCCACGTTATGATTCAGGATCTCAGGGCGGGCTTCCATGACGATTTTCAGGGCTTCCAGGCTGCCCTTGAAATCCGGGATGAGCACCTCGATGGAGCAGCCCCGGTGCAGCTCGCGAATGCGCCGGATGACCATGGCAAAGATGGGAGCACCGCCATCCCGGCGTTCATCCCGGTTGACCGAAGTGATGACGGCATGTTTGAGTTTCATGGACTTGACTGCCTGGGCTACGCGTTCAGGTTCCAGCCAGTCCAGCGGACCGGGTTTGCCGTGTTTGATATCGCAAAACACGCATGAGCGCGTGCACACATCTCCCAGCATCAGGAAGGTGGCCGTACCAGATCCCCAGCACTCGCCCATGTTCGGGCACATGGCCTCTTCACACACGGTGTGAAGTTCCTTAACCCGCATCAACTGGTGGAGCTGTTGATAAGTTTCTCCGGACGGGGCACGGACTTTGATCCATTCGGGGCGGCGCAAGGGGGTGGTATTGATCTGTTCGGGTTTTACGCGGTCGCGTGTAGGTGTGGCTGCCATAATCTCTCTTTGAAACGGTTAATATTTATCAATTTTTTCTAGTATATTATACTATATTGTCGGTTTATATACCCGATTGAAATGCAGACTCAAATATTATCGGTTTTTTTAACCACCAGGTGCAAACCAACCACCTTGACCACCTTGACCCGATCACCCTTGCAGACCGGGTCAGACCCCCCAGCCAGTTCCGCAGTCCACAATTCACCCCCCAACTGCACCTGTCCGCTGAATGTGATGTCACTGGATGCAACTCCATCCCGCCCGACCATGGATTCATGCCCGGTGCGAACCGGCACCTTTTGGGCGCGCAGGGCAAGTCCGATAATGAATGCAAACATGGCGCCGGTTAGAATACCGATCAGGATGACCAGCGGCATGGATACCTTCTGAAATTGGGGGGTGCCCGGTGAGTTGAACAACACCAGCGCTCCAACAATGAAAGAGCCGATACCGGCCGCCGTCAGTGCGCCGTGAGTGGGTGCTTTAATATCCACAATAAATAACACAAAAGCGATCACGAGGAATAAGAGCCCAAACCAGTTGACCGTCAGCACGCCCATACCGTAACCGGCAAATGCCAGGCAGACTACACCTATAAAACCAGCCACCCAGCCACCCGGGCTGGAAAGCTCGATGAAAATGGCCTGTACACCGATGCTCAACAGGATAAAGACCACATTGGGGTTGGTCAACATCTGCAGGATGGATTCGATCAGGGTCATGGGGATGGTTTCGATCACGGCCCCGGCGGTGTGCAGGCTGCGCTCACCCTCCACGGTCACCACCGTAAAGCCGTCCAGTTTGGCAAGCAGGTCATTTATGTCGGTGGCGACAAAATCCACCAATCCGGCCTGCAAGGCTTCACTGGCAGAGACTGCCCGCGCTTTTTCGATGGTATCTTCGGCCAATTGTACGGCCTGTGCGCCACGTCTCTCGGTCAGTGTGCGTACGGTAGCTTTGAGGGCTTCCATCTCCTTGGCTTTGAGGGTTTCCCCCAGGTCCTCACCCTGCCCACCCACCGGGCTGGCCGCACCGATGATGGTCTCGGGAGCCATGGCAGAAGCATGCCCTGCCAGTGTGATCACCGTCCCGGCGGACCCGGCCATTGCGCCGCGCGGAGCCACGTACACCACGATTGGCACCTGGCTGGCGCGCATATCCTGCAGCATGTTATTCATGGTATCAATTCCCCCGCCCGGAGTGTTCAACTGCAGGATGAGCAGCTCTGCTCCCTGCTGCCCGGCAAGTTTTATGGAACGCGCCAGGTATTCCTGCACTGCCGGGGCGATCGGCCCGTCGATATTCATCACCAGGACCAGGGGTAGGGGTGCACCACTTACCGCCTGCGCAGGCTGGAAAGCGAACAACAGGATCGTGATGGCAAGCAGGAAAATTCGTGTTTGTTTCATATCAGCTCCACGGATATTATAACCTTTATATTAATCCCAATCCTGGCTTGACCGTCTGCGCGCCTCACGGTAAAATCAGGCACACAAATGCGGGTATAGCTCAGGGGCAGAGCACCTGCCTTCCAAGCAGGCTACACGGGTTCGAATCCCGTTACCCGCTCCTGTTTATTCTAAAAAATCACCTTAACCTCTCCCGGGTCAGGTGATTTTTAGTTCCGGCAGCTTGCATTCCTTCGGGCTGCAACCATTTTTCCCCAACCTGGCGTAAAATACAAGCAGAGTAATCCCTTGCTGCAAAGGAGGCCCGATGACACTCTATACCCTGAGTCCCTCCGACCTCACTTTTTTGTGGGACGGATGCAGATTCTGCTTCTGTATGAAAGTAAAACACAGCATCATTTACCGCGGACCCTTCCCCGGCATGTTTGGGACCATGGGTGATCTGACCAGCCGGTTCTACCTGGATAAACCCACCTCCGAGATCTCCCCTGACCTGCCGCCGGGTATTGTCAAATATAAGGAGAAATGGGTCAAATCCAGCCCCATCTTCTTCCCGGAGTATGCCTCGCAGTGCGTCATCCGCGGCCGCTTCGACGCGGTCATTGCCTTTGAGGATGGCTCCTACGGCATTATCGATTACAAGACATCAGACGCCTCCGCAGAAAAAGCCGCCTTCTACAGCCGGCAGTTATCCGCCTACGCGTATGCCCTCGAAAACCCGGCTCCCGGCGCGCTCAACTTTTCACCCATCACCCGGCTGGGGCTGTTTATCATCACCCCCCATCGTTATGAAAAAATATCGAGTGAAGAAGCAGCCTTCATCACCCGCACCACCTGGATGGATGTGCCCCGGGATGAACGCAGTTTCCTGGCATTTTTAGGAGAAGTCATGTCCGTTCTGGACGCCCCCCAGCCCCCGCAGTCCGCTGAATCTTGCGCACTGTGCAATTACAGGCAAGCCATGGGTGGGTTTGATGATAATGAATCCCCGTTCATGAACACCAATCTGGAATGAACTTATCCCGTCAGGAGAACTACAAATGATAAAGCCGAAACACTTAAAGATCTGGTTGCTGCTGGTTTTATTGGAAGGATCCCTGTCCGGGATCTACCTGGTCGCCATGCAGTTCGACTCCAACCGTGGTCACACCCTTAACTACCCTGCCATCCGCCTGGCCCTGGCCGGATTGGGTGGCTTGCTGCTGGTGGTCTGCCTGGGCTTGCTGTGGAATTTCCAGCGGCGTCCCAATTCCGCACTCAACCTGTGCACCCGCCTGGACGAAAAGCTGACCGGAACGACCCGCCGCCTGTTCGTGCTCCAGTTCTTCCTGGGGGTGGCGCTGGTCTTCATCACTGAGCTGTACCTGATGAGCTATATCTCCATCCCCCAACCCCTGCGCCCTGTGCTGGTTTGGGGCTGGTTTATCTGCATGCACACCTGGCTGATGCTGCGCCTGTTGTACCGAAACCTTTACCACCAGAGACCCGGCCTGTTTGCCCGCCTGCGCTCCAAATGGCAGGGCAGCCTGCCGGTCCAGCGCCAGGTCATGCAGATAATGTTCGTCATCGGCCTGATCTATTTTGCCGCCTTCATCCCGATCAATTCCAACAGCCAGCCCACAAATTTCAAACCCTATTTTGGGCACGATGACGAGATCGTCATCTATCCCAGTGTCATTAATATCCTAACACCCGGCGCCACATTTACGGAGAGCGTCAACAACCTGCTGGTCGACAACAACTGGTGGTACGGCTACCCCTACCTGTCCATCTCTGCCGCCACCCTGATCCTGCCCCGCATCCTATATGGCCCGGCTTTTGGCGAGCATGTTCAACTTAACCTGCTGCTCCTGCGCCAGTTCATCAACATCCTGCCCATGCTGCTGGCCCTGGCATTGCTGGTGTACCTGGTGACGCGTTTTAAATCTCTGCCCACCTCGGTGGGCATGTACCTGTTCCTGCTGTCCCTGCCCGGGGTATTTATATTTGACATGCGCTTCTGGCATCCAGACAGCCTAGTCTTGCTGCTGGTCTTATTGACCTTCTTCTTCCTGCAGCGGGATGCCTTGCGCTTTAAAAAATATTTCTACCTGGCTGCCGTCACCTGCGCCCTGGCAGCTGTCATCAAACTATGGGGATTATTCTTTTTCCTGGCCATCGCCGGGTACCTGCTGGCCGGGATGCTGCGCAAAGTGATCCCCCTCAAAAAGGCTGTGCTGGCCGGGGTCGGATTCATTGCCGTCATGGGTCTCACCATCATCATTTCCAGCCCATGCCTGCTGTACCCCGCCACGGTGAAATCTTTGGTCAATACCTGGGGGCACCAGCTCACAACCAATGCCACAGGTTATAACGAACCTGATCCGGAAGGCGTTTACCAGACCGGCCTGCCCAACTGGCTGCGTTATTTCAACAAGTACTTCATGCACCCGTGGTTCTTCTTCTTTGCCTTTACTGCGCTGGTGCTGGGATCCTTATGGGGTTCGCAGGTTTATCTTAACCGCCTGCTGCTGGCCTGGTGCCTGGTGACCGTCGTATACCTGGTGGAATTTGTGGCGGTCAAGTCTTATCAATATATGCTGCCCGTCATGCTGCCCCTCTATGCCGGCGGATTCCTGCTGCCGGCCCTGGCAGAACCTGGTACCGGGCTGCGCGGCCCGGCCTGGCTGACTCGTCCACTCACCCGCCGCCTGCTGTGGGGTTTGCTGCTGCTGATGGTCATCGGCCAGTTCGCGGTCAACATCAATACCATCCTAAAATTTCTGTCCTAGCTTTTTTACAGCTTCTTACATCAATTTCTGAACTTATTGTGTGTGCTTAAATTCTCACAAATCACAGAAATAGGGTTCAAATATTTAAGCAGTACCCTGTAAACAATGCTATAATTACCCTGCCTTCGGGCCCGTAGCTCAGCGGTTAGAGCAGGCGACTCATAATCGCTTGGTCGCTGGTTCGAATCCAGCCGGGCCCACTTTTGATGCATCTTTTAAGGTGCAGTTTACAAATTAAAGAAAAAAATAATAATCTTTTTTAATAATTTCATAGTAATTTTCTTATTCCCACCTCAACACTAAATAAATATTATGGAAAATCCAAAAGACACTCAACAAATAATACAAAACCCTCTTAAGTTGATTCTAAGAAATTTGCGGTTGCTTGAACTTGTGTTAATTGCAAAAAGAAATAAGCCATTCTTTGATGAATTTGTTTCTTTTATCATTAGCAAAGGTTATCAATCTGTTTATGAGTTTATTATTGAACCAGATAACCAGAAAGCTATTAGTACAATTTCTGATTATTTTTATTATGAACCTAGTGAATTATTATTTGATGGTTTACTCCGCCCTTATCCACCTAATAAGGCTAAGTGGTTTTTTATTTCATGGCTATTTAGAGACGCAGCCACTCAAAGACTTCAACCACTTCTCTCTAATGTTCCAGGAAAAAGTGATATAGAAAGAAAGACATTTTTATTAAATGAATTAAGAATAGATGTAGGACCACTCTTCCCAGACCCACACAGTTGGGAATGGCCAGCTTTTAATGAAATAATGATAACAAGATTAGAGGGAAGTAGAAGGGCTTTAAAAGGAACCCGGATAGAAGAACTAGTTCGAAGTGTATTAAGAGATCTAATAAATACAAATCACTTATCTTTAATAATTAGTAACGCCCAAGTAAAAGTTAACGATGAGACATATGATATCGAAGTAAAAGGTAAATCAGGCACATTACTTATTCCTGTAAAAACTAGGGAAACAATGGGTGGAGGTCACGCACTTTTATTTACTAGAGACATTCATAAATCTATAAATTCTGCAATCCAAATTGGATACCATTGTATACCTGTTGTAATTGCCGAATCTTGGTCAGGAAACTTGGATACTTTGAAATCAGAAAAATATATATATATTCAAGCCAATCCGAATCAACTTGAAACAATTGAACCAATGTTACGAGAAAAGTTGTTTGATATTATTTCAATACTCAAAGTTATTGAATAATTACAATAAAGAACCCTGAATTAATCTTTTTTTTGCCATTTCACAATATTCCGGGTTGCTATCTATTCCTATGTAATAGCGCCCTAATTTATTAGCAACTACTGCAGTTGTTCCACTTCCAATAAAAGGATCCAATACAATCCCGTTTTCTGGACAACCTGCTAATATACAAATCTCCACTAATTTTTCTGGGAAAACCGCAAAATGAGAATCTCTAGATTTTGATAGAGGAATCTCCCATACTGTTCGCCTATTTCTTCCTAATGGATTAAATATTTTATCCCAATTACCACTGTGTAAATTAGTTACACCTGCAAACTTTCCGTTCTCAGGCGTTCCATTTGCTTTACCTAAATGATTCCGTCCACCTTTCATTCTGCTTTTATCAGAAAAAGTAATATAAGGTTCACGAACAGCATCAGCATTATAAAAATATTCTTTACTCTTTACAAATAAGAATATATATTCGTGATCAATTGTCGGTCTGTTTTTTACTGGTGAGGGCATGGCATTTGGTTTATGCCAAATAATGTCAGATCTTAATATCCATTTCGAATTTATTTGTGCAATTGCTACCCTCCAAGGCATCCCAAGTAATTCATTATCAATATATTTATCACCCAGGTTTAACCAAAATGTGCCATCTTGTTTAAGAATTCTTTTGCATTCAACAAAAACTTCCGTAAGATTATTTATATATTCTTCTACATTGGCCTCATTACCAATTTGAACAGCTGTACTGTAATCCCGTTGTTTGTAGTAAGGGGGACTTGTAATAATGCAATTCACTGAACTGCTAGGAATTTCTTTTAAAACATCAACTGCATTTCCAAACTTAATAGTATTAATGATATCCCTATTAAAGATTTCATTAATGTTGTTCTCGTCTCTCATAAATAACCTCGATAATTGGAACAGATTATAATGACTTTTTTCAAAAATAATAGCATTCTTTATAATTTTTGTAATAACTGCTCTATTAAAGTGACCAACACTTCATTATTCCGAATTACTTTCATATCCTCTTTTTCACCAATATTGGTTATTTGTTCTCTAACATCTATTCTTGAAAGTATTCCATAAACCCCGTCAGTAATACTAATATTTGAATGCATTAGATTTTGACTAACGGCTTTTAACGCCAAAATATCTTTTGAGTTCTTCAAAGCATAAACCGCATGACCGTGTCTAAATTTATGTGGGGAGTGATAAGTTAAATCAACTTTTTTAAGCCATTGTCTCAAATCCTTACTCGGTCTTTGGTAACGATTTTCACCTACTTTAAGGATTTGTGGATCTAATTCCCCTGTATCAGGGGATGCAGGAGCAAACCAAAATCCATTATTCGGCAATACATTTCGAATTTCTATATCCCAATCTCTAACAACATCTAATAATTCGGGAATATTTAATAAATAAGTGGTGGCATGTTTTTTAAATTTTGTATGAACCCCTAACTTTGGCCATTGTTTTATAGTTAGGTTTTCAATATCTACAGCCATTATCGGCAAAGTGACAAATGCTCCCACTCTTATCCCTGACAAAAACCAAAATACAGCAGCAGCCCTAATACGCCTATCTCTATAAGTAAATACTGATGCTTTAGCAATTGCCATTATTTCTTCTAAGGTTACCGCTTCATGTTCTCTATACTCAATAGTCATTCTTGGAGTTTTAAGAGTATCCAACCATGCTTGTGAAACAACCCCAAAACCTCTCCGATGAGTTGTTAGCCACTTATAAAAATTATGAGCCGCTCTTATTACTTTTCTAATGTAAATAGGAGATAGGATTTTTGAATTTTTATCACGATTTGCAGTTAACATATAATCGGGAAAAACTGGACGGATAGAAGAAGATTTTTCAAATGGTTCATTACCAGCCCATTCCAGCAAATGAGAGAGCATAGTTTCTTCTAATCTTAAAGAATTCTTAGATAGAAGATCTACTTCACGCCGATAATGCAAATATGCTCGTATGAATTTCCAATTTTCCCGATTAATCATTTTCCCCACTTTTTATTTTCAATGATCCTTGGAAGCTTACGTCCACAATTTGGGCATTTACAAATCCAGTATATAAAACCGCCTTTTTTAATCAAATGGGGGTTATTCATAATAACTGGTTTCTTACAAGTCAAGCAAAAAGCCTCATTTTTCCCTAATTCTATTCTTGGATAAAAAAATTCATACCATTCTTGAAATTCTTTTCCATTTATCCATAGACGTCGTTTGTTATCTCTTCTATGTGGACACCCTTGATGCATATAAACTCGATACACCTGTCTACGATTAAAACCAACCTCAATTGCTAATTCACCTGGTGTATATTCCATATCCAGCAGCTTAATTAAACGCATTCGCTGATAACCTTTTAGACGACCTTTTAAAATAATCTCGGTTTGGTCCGTCATATAATCCTCTTCATTTACCCATATTTTCAAGAAGATTGTCATATTTTGCCCCTCTTCGACTACGACCACGTTTTATTAGCTTATCAATTGCTTCTGGTGGAAGAATATCGATTGCTACGCTTAAGGCAGGCATAACTTGTCTATCCAACCAATTAACCATCCTTGTGACTGTTAACTCTTTGGCATCCCCAATTGTTGCCCATGCTCTTGCTTCACCGGAAATAAATTCTTGCCACCAATCAGTATAAAAATCAATGTAATCTCGCAAATGGCCAATACTTATTGAAAACCATTTTGAAACATCTTCGGCTAATAATAAATCCTGTGCGATTATTTGAGCTCGAAAATCTCTTGTTTCAATTTCCAATCTTGTATAACCCCGTTTGTTGTAAATCCTGATTCTACGATCTGCTTCTCTCAATCCAAACTCAACTGTATAAGTTCCGATTTCTCCATTATCTCGCTTACCCAAAGGTGATTTATGTACTACTAAATTTTCACGTTTCCCTAATGTTCTGATATTGTTTTCAATTATTTCTTGTTCAGCTTGTTCAGGAGTGAAACCAAGATTATCAAATGCGAAATCTAAACGAGTAAAGTTATATGCATCTTTATAATTGCTTTCCAACAAAACCCCTAATGCATGAAAATAATCCCACGAAATTAATTCGCACGCTTGACCAGGTATTTCGTAATGGAAATATTCTCTATCTTCTTGAACAGGATTAAGATAAATTTTAAATTCCATTAAGGAATGCCATATTTCTTTAAATCCTCTTCCACCATGCCCCATTTCAACCATTTCCCCAAACCTATCTTTTAATAGAATGTCATAAATATTAAATGCTTGATCTCTAGGAGCATGTATTGTGAAGGCTAACCAATGAATTCCAAATGTTACTTTTTCCATTTTTTTAAACTCCCACCCCCTATCAGTATGGGGGGGGTTATCGCTTTCACAAGCTGGCAGTCCTCCTTACGTGCGGGCTGGCAGTTGTGAAAGCTGAATTTCTGATACTTCGCTCTGATCTTTATCTTCAATACTCTTTGTAAGGCTGATATAGCCTGTCATTAATGCCAAACGCATGAATTCAGCCTTTTTGTATCCTGATCTCTTTTGAAAATCCATTAAAGAATATTTGACAGGTAAAGGTAAAGTAACGTTTACCCTTCCGTACAATCCTTTTTTAGTTTTGATTATTTTTTCAACCATATTTCCTTCCTTAATCTAATTTGCACCCGCCGCCCGTCCTAAGTGCAGCCTACCAGGCTGACACTCACAGTCAAGGGCTTTTGGCTGTTGCCGCTTCGCTCAAGCCCTTGACAGTGAGCCTCGGTCAGCCTGGTAAAGATGGCTAAGGACGGACGGCTAAGGCTATAACGGGCGGTAAAATCGACCTTGCACTTCAAACCAGAAGGATGTAATATAGATACATATTATTCAAGGTTCAATTATTCTAATAAGGAATGTTATTATATTCTAAATTAGAATAATTGTCAATATTTCTACAGGTTTTCTTATGATTGAAAAATTCCTTGATCTTCTGAGAGACGAAGGTCCATTTCTCCCCAATAGATATACAATTGCATTAGGAAAACGAATTCGTGAAGCCAGGCTTGAATCGAATATGAGTCAAGCAAAACTTGCTGAAAAAGCATATTTTAAGCAATCGTCAATTTCCAAAATCGAAGCTGGAACTAGATCGGTAGCAGCAGAAGAAATCTTATATTTGAGCTATGCACTAGATAAACCTATTATTTATTTTTTCCCGAAAGAATTTGTTTATGAATTGAGCGAAAACGAATTATCGTTACTTGAAAAGGAATTACTTATCCAAGTACGTCATTTAAGTAAAGAGGATATGCGAAGATTAATAGCCCAAGCTAGGGCTTTAGTAGATTTATCAGACCGATGATCACATAAATTGGATAGTACAACAAAGGGAAAGGAAACAACACATTATGAAACTCACATCTGCTGAAATCACTGATTTCCAATCTATTCGCCATTCAAATCCTTTTGAAATTGGGGAAATTACTTGTTTGGTAGGAAAAAATGAAGCAGGGAAAACAGCTTTACTAAGGGCTCTTTATAGGCTCAACCCTATCATTCCTGAAGAAGGCAATTTTGATGTTACAGATGATTACCCTCGAGCGGATGTAGAGGATTATCAACAAGATGTAGAATCCGGAGATCGTGAACCAGCGAAAGTAATTGAAGCAACTTTCACATTATCAGATGAAGAAATATGCGGCATAGAAACTGAATTTGGAAAGGGGATTTTATCAGATAGCTTTCTTACCCTGAGTAAAGGTTATGATAATAAGCTATTTGTTAGTTTATCAACCAATCCTAAAAAAGCTATAAAATCAATTATTGATCAAGCTCAAATACCTACAGAGTTAGCTAAAAATTTAATTACATCCTCCTCATTGGATAATCTCGTCAAACTAGCTGACGAAAATAATAGCTCTGAGTATTCGGAACATATTAATCGTCTTAAATCAATAATACAAAACATTAACGCTAAGAATGGTTTAATTATTTATATCTATGATAAATACCTCGCCGGTAGTCTTCCTAAGTTTCTTTTGTTTGAAGAATTTTACTTAATGAAAGGATGCGAAAATATAGAAGTTTTAAAGACAAGAGTTACACAAAATAAGCTAGAAAAATCAGATTATCCGTTGTTAGGATTGATTGAGTTAGCTAGATTAAATTTAGATGAATTGCTGAATCATAAAAGGACAGAGGAACTTGTAAATAAACTTGAAGGGGCAAGTAACCATCTTAGCAAAAAAGTGCTAAAGTATTGGTCTCAAAACAAACATATAAATATAAAATTCGATGTTCGTCCCGCCCGTCCTGGTGACCCTGAAGGAATGAGACAAGGAACTAACATTTGGGGTCGTGTTCATGATTCAAAGAGAGAAGTATCTACTCTACTTGGTACTCGTTCCCGTGGATTTGTGTGGTTCTTTTCCTTTCTTGCTTGGTTTGATCAACAACAAAAGAATAATCAACCCTTAATTTTATTACTTGACGAACCAGGCCTTTTCTTACATGGTCGTGCTCAGGCGGACCTACTTGATTTTATGGAGAAAGAGTTAAAACCTAATCATCAAGTTATATATACAACCCACTCACCTTTCATGGTTGACCCTTCAAAACTTGACCGTGTCTTAATCGTTCAAGATAGAAGCATGGATGAAGATAAAACTTCCCCAAATGAAGACGGTACAAAAGTAATTAATAACATTGATGATGCTACTGAGGATAGCTTATTTCCATTGCAAGGAGCTCTTGGATACGATATTTGTCAATCTCTGTTTATAGGGCCGAATTGCCTTATTGTCGAAGGTGTATCAGATCTTCTCTACTTACAATCAATATCATCCCTACTTGAATCAAAAAACATGGAAAAAATTGACGATAGATGGACAATTACACCAGTCGGCGGAGCTGATAAAATACCCACATTTGTAGCCTTGCTTGGAGCTCAAAAGAAAATAAAAATTGTCACCCTTATCGACATTCAGAATAAAGATAAACAGAAAATTGATAATTTATTTGAGAAAAAGCTTCTCAAAAAGCAAAATGTTTTAACATTCGCTGATTTTGTTAATTCAAAAGAAGCCGATATCGAAGATATGTTTGGAGAAAATCTTTATCTAAAATTAGTAAACGAAGAGTATTCAAGAGAATTATCTACTCCAATACTAGCCAAAAATCTAAATTCAAAATTACCAAGAATAATTATGAGATTAGATAATTATTTTAGCAAAAAACCATTAACCGATAATCATAAATTCAATCACTATCGCCCAGCTAGATATTTTGCTGAAAATATAACGAAATTAGCAGACGATATTCCTACAGATATTATTAATAAATTTGAGGAAGTATTCAAAACTATAAATAGATTACTCAAATGAATTAGTATGTTTAAATTTTAACAACAAGCCTCTTCTAAGTTTAGAACATATAACCGCAAGGTTAATATCTGCACTCCATGGAATGCAAAAATATTACCTAACTGGAATTGATCTAGAATACGCTTGTTTTTCATAATAGTGATTATCAATAACATAGAAATTTTTTACTCAATTGATAATTCAAGGAATAATTATGAAGCCTACGCTTTCTCTCTTTTGGAGTTATATTAAAGCTCTCTCAAGGAATTGGGTTCTTTGGTTATCAATTGGCATTGATCTGATTGCTCGAATAATACAAGTATTTCCATTTTTTCAAATTATTCCACAAATATATTTTCAAATTACATATACTACTATTGCCTTCATAGGATTGGTTTGGGCAGGTTTTATCACATATTTAAATTTGCTTGCAAGAATCCCTGATGAATCAAAACCATTAAATCCTGAAATATCTCTTTTATTTAAAGAAGGGAATGAATACTCATTTGGATTTCAGGATAATTCAATATACATACCTAACAAAGAAGATAGAAAGATAGCTCATAATGAGTTCAATACGAATCCTAATGAGGTTCTTAAAGATTCTACTTTACCAAAATCCGAATTAACTTTACAGCTAAGAATTGAAAATACTGGCCTAGTTCCAATAAGAATTCTAAAATTTGGCGGATCAGTAGAAGAGCATCGAAGTAAATTACCTTTACATTTTATGGTACCTGATGCTAAAAATTATGATGATAGTAATCTATCATATCCAATGGCATTGCCCCCGAATAACAGTTTTCACTTTAAGGTTGTCGTTTCTATTCATCCATCGCCTTTATTATCTGATGCTCAGGTTGCTGCACGATTTCCCATATGGTCAAATGATCACGATTCAGTTAATATTGCTATTTGGATTGAAGCGATTCAACCTTCTGGTGTAAAGATATACAATTTTCAAGCTAATCATGAAATTTCAACAACTCCCTTATTCAATTTATATATAGACCATTGGAAATATTTATCTCGGAAAGATTTAGTTGAATTAACTACTATGAAAAGCTATAATACATTTTCTTAATCATACCTATTGTTTGTGCTTCATTTGTAGCCGAATTGGATTTGAGCTTGAATACGCTTGGTTAAGATAACAATGTTTATAGAATACATTACATAAATACAAAAATACATTATCAGCAATTTGGCTTGACCTGTTAATAATATGTATTGCCCCAGCCACCTGCTGGAATTGGAATTCTATAGCACTTTGTGAAAATTGATTACTAATAGCGATTTTTTGAGGTTATTGGAATGAGCTGGGATTTTCGTCAGACACTGGTTCAAATATATTTTTATTCTTTCCCAATATTGTTATATGTAAGTGCAAGTACTATTACTTATGGCTACCCGATAATTAAAGACTCTGAGTTTGCTATCATATTACTTATTATTTCTTTTTATATTTCATCTCATTCATTCTTCCAACCAAATAAATATCTCTCCTTTATCCATATAACCAAGAAATATATATACCTATATATAGCAACACTCTTAACTTTCATAATATCCTTGTCAATTTATAGTGGAATTATTTTATACGGGAATATTCTTCAAATATATATCGTTTATCCTTTATTATTACCTTTGGGTTTATACCTGGGGTCGGTAGTGGTTTTTATTATTAACGAAATTGCTTATAGTAAAGACTATGAAGTAGAGAATAATTTTCAACCTCGCGAGAAAGTATTACTGCCTACTTCAAAGAAATCCATTAATCTAAATATCTTATTGCAAGGAATACTAAATTGCTGGAATAAAACACCAAAATTTCTGTTTGTAATTATCTTTAGCACGATTACCACTTTCGTGACATATCAACTTTCTAATTATGAAAATAATGTCGTTAGTCACGCCACTGTTCTAGGGACATGGTTAGCAATATTTTCTATCGTTTTATTTAATAAAACCAATGATCATATCAAGAAATAAGATGATATTCCACTTCAGATGGACGCAGTAGAAAACATATTATTAATCAGTAATGTATTCGTGATGTATTATCACCTAAAACTGCTTGTTTAATATCCACTATCCATCCCAAGGATAGTTGTAGCCTAACTGGAGTTGAGCCTGAATACGCTTGGTCGCTGGTTCGAATCCAGCCGGGCCCACCTTTTGGCACTTCTTTTAATGCGAGATTAACCTTATAAAAAAATCCAGTTAATATTCTGGATTTTTTATTTTTTAGGTTAGTACTCCTAATCTAAGGTGATGAAAAGACAATATTCATTCTTACATAAATCTTCCATGATATTTTCTCCTTTTTTATTGAGTTTGTTATAATTTTATGAACCAATTGATTCTGAAAATGTTTTTCCAGGAAATTTAATAGTTTTCTACAGCAACCCTACAGCAACCAAATTAGATAGTGTTGAAAGCATAGACAAGAGATACATTTTTACCCCCATATGTAGAACAAAGTAGACTATTAACCACCATATATACTGTATATAGAACATTCGTGTCAACTCTTATATGGTGATTAGAGGAATTTAAGAAAGAGATTATGACAAATTAAAAAGGCAGTCTCCCAAATAAGTGGGAGATTAAGAAAAATCTCTCAGTTTTGAGATGCAATGATATTCCATATAATCATTAACCTGGATTATTGAATTGAGGTAGTATATCAATAACAACGAAATAAAAACTTGAGGAGAATTAATCATGCAGAACTTTTCAGTACCCAACCCGCAAATAGTACCAAGTCCAGCTGCACGAGCAGCAGTAGACACATTATTAGAAATACAAGATCTACATGATATGCTCGAAAAATACAATCAGATTAATTCAGATCAAACTGAAAAAATGATTCGTTTAACAAATGGGATTGCAATCTTGACCTTCCTAATGGTGATAGGATTAGTAATACAGATATGGTTATCTCTAAAATAAAAAAATAACCCACATAAGTGGGATATTAGATAAGTTTCTTGCCAATTAATTACTCTCCCGGGTAGAGACCTAATAAATAATAAATCTATATATATCTTTTTCATATCTTGGGAATTTATTTATTTTTCAATTAACATGTAAACTCTTGTGACTGCTCAGGTAGGTGAGACAAAGGGAGGTAGATAAGGTGTACCTGTTATGGCCAGTCGCAACACATTCAGAACTTGCTCCCCATTCTTGCGGGAAGTTGAAATGTAGCCACGGATCTGGCAGAAAACAACGGTTTGATCTCTCCACCCATGACCTGGTCCAGTTCTGATATTGGGAGCATTTGATCGATGTGAGTACGCGTATTGACCGTGGCACCCACAATGCGGACATACTCGCCATGGTCTTCAACAAGATCGACCTTGATCGGTTCGAGCCAGCGTGGCCCCTTAATTATGCTGCCGGGAGCGATGATCATGCGAATGTGTATCCTTCGATTTCGAAACCCAGTCCCTTTATATGAAGAATTTGTTCAACAATTAAAAAGAAATATGAGACACAAATGTCATCCTGATTTTATCAGACATCTTTTAGGGGCGAGTGTGCTTATGAAACTCTGATGCAATGATTTCCGCCCTTAGGCTGTCGTTTATTTTCAACGATTTGATAATGATATAGTAGCATAATTCTGATTAATTGGCGACAAAAACAGAACTATCTGATGACGAATCTATGATTTATTATTAAAGTTCCGCATTATCCACCGGTCCTGCACGATGATGGGCTGCCTCGGTATCTTGGTTGGTTTGATTTCATATAATAATCAAAGCTGCCAATTAAATTCATAGACCAGAATCAATTTTGTTGACAGGTTCCTTGGCTTTTTTTCCAAAGTTAACCTCACTTTAATTAGTAGAGGGATTTCAGTCATCTTTTTGCCTGCTTCCTCTTGGATGGTTTACAACACATAAAAAATAAGCATTAGGGTTCTGATGTCAAGTTTCTTCCATATAAGAAGTGTTGATAAATTCGTTAGCTCTAACCAGACCGATCATGTACAAAATAACTTGAAGAAAAACGAGAGTGTATCGGTTTATAAAGTTCATACATGGAGAGAAACTCAAAGAAAAAAATATAAATATAATGTTTCCCCTAATTGACATGCATCCGGTATTCAAATGAGTTTATAATTTTGGAAATATAATTTTAAAGATAATTCATTTTTAATTTGATTATGGAGGTCTAGCAATGCGAATAGTCCTAATTTGCCAAGCGACATTCGGTGAAAAAGTACTCGAGGGTTTATTGCAGAACTATGAGAAAATAGTAGGGGTTTTTTATCCGCCTGATCCACCAGAAAAACCTAGTAAGATTCATTTAATTGCGGAAGAAAGGTCAATCCCTGTTTATCAACCAAAGAAGATGCGGGACCAAGGTGTTTTCGACTTATATAGTGCACTAAAACCTGACCTCACAGTTATGGCGTTTGTGACTGATATAATTCCAGAGAATTTCCTAACTTTCCCAACTTTTCATACAATCCAATTCCATCCTTCACTGCTCCCAAAACACCGGGGTGGTAGTGCTATTCAATGGGCTATCATTCAAGGAGATACAAAAACAGGGATAACAATATTTTGGCCAGACTCTGGGATAGACACTGGACCTATCTTGCTCCAAAAAGAGATTCCAATTGGTCCAGATGACACAACTGGCTCATTGTACTTTGAAAAGATATTTCCAATGGGAGTGGATTCTTTACTAGAAGCTGTAAAACTTGTTAGAGAAGGAAATGCCCCAAGAATTCCTCAAAATCATAGTCTTTCAACTTATGAACCCTTATGCAAAATAGAAAGTGCGAGAATTGATTGGACAAAACCTGCTAATGTTGTTTATAACCTAATAAGAGGCTGTAATCCTCAACCAGGAGCGGTTTCCTTTTTTCAAGATAAGCTTTTAAAAATATATGATTGCCGTTTAGAAGCCGAAACCCTTCAAATTTTACCTGGAGAAGTAGGGAATCTAAGAGAGGATAGTTTTAGCGTCGGATGCAAATTTGGGGCTATTAAAATACTTCGTGTTCAGTTTGAAGGCGAACAAAAAAAGTCTGCAGGAATGTTTGCAGTTTCTGTTGGATTAAAAAACGGCGACAAGTTAGCTCTGCCAAATTATGAAAGAGTGATTTAAAAATTTCAAATTTATAGTTATCTATAAGAAATGATATTAAAAGATAAAATTTTTAATCTTAACTGGACCCGAAAGTGAAATGAATCGCGGGCTTGTTATTTGGATTTTCACAACCACCTTAATTGTTAAGTATTGATTAAATAAATAATCTTTTTTAAGCAGGAATGCACTCATGCAAGTTCGAAATATGACTTTCATCAATAGATACTAAGACAAATGTTACTAAGTTTAAGTAACAATATCTTATAAAATTTCACTATGCTGAAATAGTTTCATATATGTGAATTAAAATCATTAAAAGGGGTTCCAAAACACGGTGCCTTAATGGAAAAAACAAATAAAGTTAACGAGAATCATGTGAAATCTGCTATGAGGACTCTGGATATTCTTGAACTATTGGCAGGATATCCTGACGGTTTATCTTTTATGGATATTTCTAATCACTTAAAATTACCGGTCAGTAGTTTATATAATCTAATTACAACATTGATTTATCGTGGTTATTTGATTCAAACAAATCGGGGAAGCAAATTGCACCTAGGCTCAAAATTAGCTCAACTTAATGTTGCTTACCTTGAGAATGTCAACCTAATTCTTTTGGCAGATGTGCAGATGGAGAAGTTGAGGGAAATCACAGGGGAGACTACTAGTCTGGCTGTTCTACATGGAACCAGGATTGTGATCATTCATAAACGCCCTGGAAAAGGTATCCTCCAGGTGATAAATCCTGTAGGAACACGACTTCATGCTCATTCGACGGGATCCGGAAAGGTTGTGTTGGCAAATCTGCATGAAAGGGAAATCGATGAATTGTATCCGGATGAGGTTTTACGTGCTTTTTCCCCGAATACAATAACGAACAAAATATTATTGAAAGAGGAACTTGCCAAATACCGCAATCAAGGTTATGCCTTCGATAATCAAGAGTCAGAGGAAGGTGTATGGGCTGTTGCGAGTTGTATCTGGAATCAAGAGGGGCAACCATTTGCTTCCATAAGTATTGTTGCTCCGATTGTTAGAATCAATAATAAAGATACATCAACTTGGTATAAGCTTTTAAAGGACTCTGCGGATGAGATTAGCGCCCAACTTGGTTATAAAAATAATGGTTAGATGCAATCGAGAAAAAGATATATGCAGAAAATGGATGTTTAGTGAATGAATATTCTGCTAGTACCAACAAATAATTGATATTAAAATATTTCTCAACGGACAAATATCGAAATGAATCGTTCACCGAGACATTCACACACTGCGAGCAATCTCGTGAAAGAGATCCTGGTTGCTGGCGAGTCAAGGATGGAGATTTAGTAACCTCCCTAAATTGAATAGTTCCCAATTAATTCGGATAACAGGATGATGCTTTAGTGGCGATATGTATTAATCTATAGATTTTTTTCGTAAAAAGGAGTCTTTGTGAATTTCAAAGAATTAAACTCGATTTCTACTGATGTGCTTATTTTAGGAGGAGGTGGTGCAGGTATGCGCGCTGCTATTGCCGCTGCACAGCAAGGTGTCCAAGTCATGTTGTTGACCAAGGGGCAAGCAGCTCGTAGTGGCGCCACCCCAATGGCATGCCCCTCATACCAGGCTGCCTTTGCTATAGAGGATGAACGTGATAGCTCAGAAATCGCCTTTGAGGATACCTGTTTTGAAGGGCGTTATTTGGGTGATGAAAATCTTGTCCATGCCCTGACACACGAATCAACCGAACGTGCTAATGATATGGCAAATTACGGAATTAAGTTTCGCAAAAAAGAAAATGGAAATTACTTACAAGTAGTCCATCCAGGGCATTCATTTGAACGTAACTTGGTTATTGTTGGAAACGGCTATGCCATGTCAGCAGGTCTTCTGCGAGAGGTAAAAAAACATGACAATATCACACTTGCAGAGGATGTAATCGCCACTCGTTTATTGAAGGATAAGGGGAGGATTAGTGGAATTATTGCTCTCAATATGTGTGAAGGAAAACCTATAGTTGTACAGGCACCAGCTATTATTCTAGCAACTGGCGGTTATCCAGAACTTTGGCGGTGGACGGATACTGAGCCAGGCCTAACTGGCGAAGGAGCTGTGTTGGCTTTCCAGGCAGGAGCTGATCTAATAGACTTAGAGATGATGCTCTATTATCCAACCGGATTATGCTACCCATCTGAGGTTGAAGGTACGTTAGTTCAATATGAGGGTTTGCTGACCGACAAATACTGCGCAGGAGTAATGCTCAACGGGTTGCGAGAGCCATTTCTTCCTCATACCGATCGCCTGCCAGTGAGAGATGTGATGATGAAGCTCATGTTTCGTGAGGTAGAAGAGGGGCGTGGAACGCCTCACGGTGGTGTCTATATCGATTTAAGGCAATCACCGAGATCTCCTGAGGAGATCATGGAGACCTTGAAACGTCTAGATTCTCTTCCTTATAACCAACTCAGTGACCTGGGAATAGACATACTCAAGGAACCTATCGAGGTTCAGCCGGTTACTCATTACACCTTGGGGGGTGTCCGTATCAATGAGTGGACTGAGACTACTTTGCCTGGTTTATTTGCAGCTGGTGAAGTTTCCGGTAATGTGCATGGAGCAAACCGTACTAGCGGTAATGCTTTAGCAGAGACTCAGGTTTTTGGTGCTCGAGCTGGGATTCGAGCAGCTGAATATTCAAAACAAACAAACCAAGGTAAATTGGATAAAGCGGAAATTAATGAAGAATATCAACGTATAAATCATTTTCTTGATAAAAAAAATCATCCTTTACGTCCCATAGAAGCAAAGAGGAGGATTAAGACTGTTATGCACAATGATGTAGGCTATCAACGCAGCGCAGAAGGATTGAAAAAAGCCATTCAAACTCTACAATTAATTCGCGCAGAAGAAATCCCGCGTTTACAAGCAGCCTCAAACACCCGTATCTATAATTACGAATGGGAAGAAGCACTAGAAGCAGCGTTTATGGTGGATTTGGGAGAGATGATTGCTGCATCGGCACTATCAAGAGAAGAGAGCCGTGGTCATCACTGGCGCACTGATTTTCCAAACATGCGTTCAGAGTGGGAAAAGCATACCATTGTCCGTATAAATTGCAAACATGAATATGTTGTTATGGATGCCCCGGTGGTGCGGTTGAAGGATCGTACAAGAGAACGCCGTGTAGCAGATCCTGTACTGTTGAAAGCAGGCGTTCTGAGTGGGTACGAGAAATAGGACTATTATGTCACACATACTACATCCGACCCCGAGAAATTTTCATGAAATCGGTGAACCTATTACTGCTGAGATCTTCCGTTTTGACCCTACTAAGGATAGTCAACCGAGGATGCAAACCTATGTCGTACCATATACGCATCGCATGAGTATCTTCACCTTGCTCCGTGAGATTTACGAGAATATCGATCCAACCCTGGCTTTTCGCAATCAACAGTGTGGTCGGGGAATCTGTGGAACCTGCCGCTTTCAAATTGGGGTGATTGGAAAATCGGTGAAAAGTTGCACCGTTCCTCTCGAGCCAGGAGCACATGTAATTATCATGCCGTTCAAAAAAGAAAAAGTGATCCGAGACCTAGTTATAGAATTTTAAATTGCATAACAATGTTGAGGTGTATGTAAACATTAATTCTAGAAGCTCAGTCGTACAGGCGTCCACTCCATTGAGAAAGTACATTGTCTCCTGATTTCAGATCCGAACAGCACATTATTCAATGTTTTTAGGTTTTTAAACCAATGGTTTATGTAAAAAGGATTTATATTCGCTGATTAAATCTAAATCTCCCCGATTAGTTGATATCGATCCAGAAAGTCTTAAAAAAACCAGCAATATATATTTTTTGATTGAAGGTGAGTTAACCATATGGTACACCTCAACTGAAATATCTAAAGAGGAATAAAAATATGATTCAGATACGTTTTCATGGGCTGGGCGGGCAAGGTGTTGTCTCTTCTGCGCACTTGATGGGAAAAGCAGCAATCATCGGAAAGATGTGGGCTAATTCATTGCCGTTTTTCACAACTTCACAACGCGGAGGTAAAGTATCTGCTTATACCCGCATTGATGTAAATCCGATAGACCAGCATTGTTATATATATGAACCCGACATTCTAGTCTTATTTCATCCACTCCTTCTTCAAGATAATGACGCAATGAAAGGACTAAAAGTAAATAGCAAATTGTTAATCAACACAGCAGGTCAAAGAATATTTATTCCTGATCCCTTTACTCAAGATACTTACTGTCTCGATGCGGATGAAATTTCCCGCTCTGTACTAGGAATTCCCGTGCCCAGCACAGTTATGGTTGGAGCTCTTCTGCGAATGATAGAAAATATAACTATGGATAATTTAAAGAATGCCGTTGAGCAGAGCTTTGGGCAAAGGCAAGTGGCAAAAAACATCAAGGCCATTGAAAAGGGCTTTGAATCATGTAAACTACTGGAATTGAAAGGTGAGCGACTAAAATGAAGGTTGAAAATTGGGAAAATCGAAGACCTATTTCTCCTTGGTTGCCAGCGGTCAATGATCGTAGGTATGTCACAAAAAACCCCTACCATTTTGGTAAACCGATTGTGGATATAGACTTGTGTAATGCTTGTGGTATCTGTTGGATTGGATGCCCAGATGGGGCTATTTCGAAGTTTGATGATTATATAGTTATTGATTATGAAAACTGCCGCGGATGTGGAGTGTGTGTGCAGCAGTGCGCGCGAAATGTCATTAAGCTGGTGCAGGAGGATGAATGAACTTAGCTTACATTTCTGGCTGTGAGGCTGTTTCTATTGCTGTCAAGCTTGCCAGAGTTGATGTGGTTTCAGCATATCCTATAACTCCTCAAACATCTATCGTGGAGGGTATTGCAAAAAGCATTGCTGATGGTGAACTTCAGGCGCAGATGGTTCACGTGGAAGGTGAGCACAGTGCGATGTCCGCTTGTGTTGGTGCTGCTTGCGTCGGGGCGCGGACCTTCACAGCGACTAGCGGGCAAGGGTTGGCTTTCATGCAAGAACCCGTTTTCTGGACAGCAGGGCTTAGGTTACCGATCGTGATGGCAGTGACTAACCGTTCTTTGTTGGGTCCCAATACCATTTTTTGCGACCATCAAGATACATTATCTCAGCGTGACTCCGGGTGGTTGCAGTTATATGTTGAGAATTGTCAGGAGGCATTAGATAGTATCCTTATTGCATATCAATTGGCTGAGTTACCGCAAGTGCAACTTCCAATCATGGTCTGCCTTGATGGCTTTTTCCTTTCGCATATTTACGAGCCGGTTGCCATCCCGAACCAGGAGGTTGTCGATGCTTTCCTACCCAAACAATTGGCAAAAAATGCATTACTCAATCCAAAGGATCCTAAACTTCTCAATGTTCTCGCACCTCCAGAATATTACACCGAATTTGAATATGATAAACATATCAGTATGAAAGGGGCTGAGAATCTTTTGACTGCATCTTTTGCCTCGTTTGCAGAATCATTTGGACGTAATTATTCCAACCTGGAGGCTGATTACCTTGATGGAGCAGAAATCGTCTTGTTATGTATGGGGACAATGGCTGGAACGGCGCGATCTGTTGTCAAAGAGCTCCGTGCACAAGGCCTACCCATAGGACTTATCAAAGTTAAAACTTTTCGTCCTTTTCCGGTGGAGGTACTTGCAGAGATGCTTTCTGGGAAAAAAGCTATTGGCGTTCTGGATCGAAATATATCCTTTGGCTCCAGCGGAGCATTATTCCAGGAAGTTCTTAGAAGCATAAACATGTTGGAAACACGGCCACATATTATTGATTTTATAGTTGGGCTGGGAGGTAGGGATGTTAGTTATTATACGATACGCGAAGCGGTTAAGTTGCTCGAGGTGGCTATAAAAGAAGGAACAGTACAAAAAAATCTGGTTTGGCTGGATATTAGATTAGATCTTATCCAGACTTGGGGACTGGAGATTTAAATGCCAATATCTATAAAGACCTTAACTAATGAAGAATTAATGGCACCCGGTCGCACTGGTTGTCCAGGTTGTGCAGCGATGCTAGTCGCTCGCTTGGCTCTGAAGGTGCTAGGTAGACAGACGATCATGGTAAGTGCAACGGGGTGTGTAATTTCCAACATAACCCACGCGGGAGGACCAAGCATTCCTTTTATCCATAGTCTGCTTCCGGGTTCGGGTTCCCTTATCTCGGGGATTGATGCAGGATTGAAGGCTCTTGGTAAACGTAATGGGATCAATCTCATGGTCCTGGCAGGTGATGGTGGTACAGCAGATATTGGATTTCAAGCATTGTCCGGAGCTGTAGAACGCGGTCATAAATTCCTCTACATCTGCTACGATAACGAGGGTTATATGAACACTGGAGGGCAGAGATCGGGAACTACTCCTTATGGGTCAAGTACCAGCACAACACCTACCAATATGTCGGTTGGCAAACATTCAAGTGTAAAGAATCGAAAAAACATGGTCCTTATTATGGCTGCCCATCACATACCTTTTGCAGCAACAGCTTCGATTGCCTATCCACAGGATATGCTTCGCAAAATCGAGAAGGCTGTTCAAATTGAAGGCCCAAGTTATATCCATGTTCTCGCACCATGCAATTATCGCTGGGGATTCCCCGAGGATCAGAGTATCAACTTGGCAAAGCTTGCAGTTGAAACCCGTATTGCCCCACTTGTGGAAGTAGAGCATGGTAGGAAGTACACACTGCAAATGTCCAACCGCCTCAAACGCCCTGTACAAGAATATTTGTCTACCCAAAAACGCTATCGACAT
The DNA here is from genome assembly GCA_001796335.1 of Chloroflexi bacterium GWB2_49_20. Classification (GTDB taxonomy): domain Bacteria; phylum Chloroflexota; class Anaerolineae; order Anaerolineales; family Villigracilaceae; genus UBA12087. The sequence continues at coordinate 303,198 of MGMF01000001.1, forward strand.
CTATCTGATGAAAATATCGCTGAAATTCAGCAGGCAGTGGATGAAAATTGGGAATACTTGGAACAACTGGCAAATATTGGCTAACCGGAAAAGCATATGTTAAACACACTTCAATTGAAACGGCTCAATCAAGCATTATCACCTAGAACTGTGGCAGTTATCGGTGCTACAAAGGAAGTTGGGCGGGTTGGTTTTTCAATCTTAGAAAGTATCATACTAGGTGGTTTTGAAGGTAAAATCTTCCCAGTCCATCCCAGAAATGAAGAAATACTGGGTTTGAAGGTTTATCCTAACTTGGAAGCGATAGGAGAACCAATTGATCTTGTAATAATTGCCCTCAACGAACGGAAGACTATTGACGCATTGGAGGAGTGTGGCAGGTATGATGTTAAAGGTGCGATCTGTGTGGCCGGGGGGTTTAGCGAAGTTGGTGAAGAAGGAAAGAAATTACAGGAAAAGATGACTATTGCCGCTGAAAAAAACAACATCATGTTGATTGGGCCTAATACACTCGGGGTTCTAAATTCAGAGAGCAAGCTCAATGCTACTTTTTGGCCTATCACACTCGATCAGGTAAGCGGTATTTCACTTATTACTCAGAGTGGTGGAGTCGGTCAAATGGTAGGCTTCAAGATGCAAGATGAAGGCTTACCCATAAACAAAATGATCGGGTTGGGAAATCGGGCAGTCCTGGATTTTGATGATCTTCTTCAGTATTTGAATGGCGATCCTTCTACAAAGGTGATTGGAGTTTTCCTAGAGGGTACCGAAAAAGCCCGTTCTTTTGTACAAATTGCAAGGGAATCCGTCAGTAGAAAACCAGTCGTAGTTATGAAAAGTGGCCGTTCGCTGCTTGCCAAAGAATTTTCTGTGACCCATACTGGATCAATGGCTGGTTCATACAAAATGTATCAGGATATCTTTGCACAGAGCAGTTTGCTAACTGCTGCAAGTGTAGATGAATTAGTCAGCATTTGTAAGGCACTCTCCATTGCACCATTGCCAAAAGGTAATGGCGTTTCTGTAGTCACTCCCACTGCCGGTCCAAGCCTGATCCTTGTTGATTTACTTGACAGTATTGGGTGCAAATTCAATCCATTTTCAAGTGATACGATTAGGAATATGAAAAACCTTTTCGTTAATGTCCCAGTAATTCTAAAAAATCCTCTGGATGCCGCCTCCGCGGGTTATTCTCCTGAGACCTATGTCAAGTTGGTCGATATTGTGCTTGGCGATCCAGGAGTTGACCTGATGATTCCTATCTGGATTGAACATAAGAACCGGCGTTTTCCTGCCCTGGAATTGGCCGAATTGGTTCAGAAGCACCAGAAGCCTATACTAATTTATTATATAGGCAACCAAAAATCCAAGCAAAATCAAAAAGATTGCCAGGAAAATGGCATCCCTTTCTACCTTTCACCAGAAGAGGTAGCCTGGGGAGCTGGTGGGATGATCAAATATAGGCAAATAAGGAATGGAAAATAAGCCTATGGATAAGTATTTTGATAACTATCAACAAAAAGTACTTTTAGAGACGGAAGCGAAAAGAATACTTCTGTCAAAAGGCATTCCCACAACTAAATTTCAAGAGGCTTCAAATATTGAGCAAGCATTACAGGCAGCAGATGATATTGGTTATCCTGTCGTTCTCAAATCTCTTTCCAGGCAAGTGATACATAAAACAGATGTAGGTGGTGTAAAGCTAAATTTACAAACACCGCAGCAGGTGGAACAAGCCTTTCAACAAATCATGAGTCGTATTAAACCAATAGATCCCGAAGTGAAAGTGGTTGTGCAAGAGATGATCCCGCCGGGTGTTGAAATAATCATTGGAACAACCACAGACCCACAGTTCGGACCGGTCATTATGCTAGGTACTGGGGGTATATTCACAGAATTGCTGGATGATATCGTTTTTGGGCTCATTCCAATTTCAGAGAAAGATGGTTGGCGAATGATGCGTTCCCTTCGAGGATATCCTCTTTTAATGGGTTATCGTGGGCAGCCAAAGGGAGATCTGGATTCATTGGTTGAGATCTTGATAAAAGTATCTGAATTGGTTTGGGAAAAGCGGGAAATTCTTGAAATTGATTTAAATCCAGTGATTGTAGGGGAATTAGGATCAGTAGTGGTTGATGCGCGTTTTGTTCTGGAATAGGTATTGCCACTTCCTTACACTACATCGTCACGAGCATATGCACGGACAAGATTTTACCGTTAAATGAATCCAATACCCAACTGTTTAAATTGGTTATTAGCAAATGTTGTAGAATGTTTCTTCTCAATAAAAAAATTATATTGATAAAACAGCAACTGCCTGAAATTCAATCAATAAACCTGGATCAGCCAGGTGATTTACTTCAACGATGGTACTTGTTGGCAAATTGGTAATAAAAAACTCTTCCCGACCTTTTACTATGTTTTTAAACTCACGGATATCCGTTGTATATACTGTGATCATAACAATATCCTCAAGATCACCACCAGCGGCTTTTAACACCGTTAACATATTTCTTATTGCCTGACGAGTCTGTTCGAGCATATCTCCCCGACCAACAAGATTTCCGTCTTCATCTCGCGATAATTGTCCTGATAGAAATATTAGTGTATTAGGGGAATCTACCCGAATATAATGGTTGTATACACTTGAGCGAATATTGCGTAAATTTGTAGGGTTTCCTCGAATAATTTTTACCATAATATATTCCTTTGTTTTTTTTATGATCCTTATTAGTCAAGAATTTATATTTTTAAAACCAATTATCCAGAAACTAGAAAACTAAAACCCTGTGTGAATAGATAACTTCTCCAGAAATTTCTTAATCTGAATAATCCAATGTGGAAATTAAATTCACAGTAACTCTCGATTCAAATTAGCAGATTGAGAAATTATGAAAATCTACCGAAGGTGTGGAGAAGTTATTACAAGCGCGACTACTCCTTCCTCACCTTCATTCAGTGTTGCATGACTTTCTTTTGGCGATAAATATGCAGCCATCCCTGAACTTAGGATTTCTTTCTCGCCATCTCCTCCAATCATGGTTAATCGACCACTAAGAATAAAAAACAACTGCTCGGATTTTTCATGTGAGTGCATGTCACTTCCGCTACCGACAGGTCCAAATGAAACTTGAATTGTTAAGTGATCTGAGTTTTCTGGTCCCAAAACATCCACAACGGTTAAATTACCAAAATGATTATCAGGTTTAAACGCTTTCTTGTTATTTGTGTCAATTACTTTCATTTCTTTTTATCCTTTATTCCTTAGAAAATTCTTGCATATATCTGCTTTCGACAGATGCAATTTGAACATTCAATACGGATGGAAGTCCACTATTCATTGCGTTTAGTAAAGCATTCCCGATCTGCATAGGAGAATTAACTAATTCGCCATATCCACCTAGAACCTCTGAAATACGCTCATAATTACGGAATTCTAAATTGGTAGAGAAAGTACGTCCATAAATTCGTTTTTGGGGGAGAGAAATTGCTCCCCATGATGCATCATTTCCAATTGCTATGATTAATGGAATTCCATAACGCGAAGCGGTATCAAGTTCCATGCAATGATAACCAAACCCTCCATCTCCAACGATGACTACGACCGTTTCATTTGGTCTGGCAAGTTTAGCAGCTAAACCATATGGAATCTCTGCTCCTAGTGTTCCTGATTGTCCAGCTCTTAGGTAACTACCTGGTTGATATGCGCGGTAGTAAGCATCAGCCCAAAAATCTATATTTCCATGACTACTGATCAAGACGGATTTTCGTGGAAGGATCTCAAAAATCCCTTTCAGGAAATGCAATGGATGCATAGGTACAATTTCTTTTGATAATGTTTCCTCATTTTCTCTTTCCCAATTGCTACGAGCTTGTTCTAAATCTGACAACCAATGATTTGACCGTTTGTGTTTTACAATTGCTGTTTTTGTAAGTTGATGAAGTGCGGATTGTGCATCTGCAACGATACCTAGGTGTACTGGTCTGTAACGACCAATTTCATTTGCTTCTATATCAACTTGGATTATTTTTACATTTCTATTGAGAGAAGCCGGATTACCGAAATTTAGGTCAAAGTCTAACCTATGACCTAGTAAAATTAACAAATCAGTTTCTTTTAAAGCATCTTTTAGAACAGGGTTTGCTGAAATATATCCAGGTCCAAAATATAAAGGGTGGTTTTCTGGGACTGCTCCACGTCCACCTCGGGCTAAAAAGAACGGTAATTCATACAAATCTATCAATGCTTTAAATTCATTAAAAGCACTTGACCAAAATATTCCGCTACCTCCTATTACTAATGGTCTTTCTGAATTATTAATTAATTCAACTGCACGTTTTATGTCCTTTGGGTCGCCCTGTGGTCTGCTGTGTGATCGTGAATTTAATGGATCATGAGGTTCAAATTCACTTCGTTCAATTTGATGACGTAATACTTCGCTAGGAAATTCGAGGAATACCGGGCCAGGTCTTCCTGACAGAGCGTTTCTAAAAGCTCCAGATATGTATTCGGGTATCCTTTTCGTTTCTTTAACTGACTTTGCCCATTTTGTAATAGGCGAAACAAGTGGTATTGGATCAATAGCCATACCAGCTTGCATATCTTGCATTGACTGATTGACTTGTCCAGATATGACTATAATTGGAGATGTAGCTAAATGAGCAGTAAATATGCCAGTAATGACATTAGTTAAACCTGGTCCTAAAGTAGTTAGGACAACACCAGGGTTTCCAGTTGTGCGAGCCCATCCATCAGCCATAAAGACCGCCGCAGCTTCATGGCGGGTGTGGATAATCTGTATTCCAATTTCTTCACAAGCTCGATAAATGGGATTTAGAACACCTCCTGAGACAGAAAATATATATTTTATTCCCTCATTCTTTAACGCTTGCGCGATTAGGTATCCACCATCTATTTGATACATAATAATCCCTTTTATGCCACTGCTTTTCCGCCATCGACTTGTATTATATCTCCTGTAATAAAGGAGCCACGGTCGGAAACTAGAAAAGTAATCAGATCTCCCATATCTTTAGGATCCCCGAATCGATGAAGAGGAATCAAGTTTAGCCAGTGTTCTTCAGCATCCTTCAGACTAATTCCTTGATGTTGAGATGTTGTTTCTATGGCCTCCTCCAACCGGTTGGTCATAATAGGGCCGGGACAAACTGTGTTTACAAGTATATTATCCGGGGCGAGTTCGACTGCTAAGTTCAATGCTAATCCATTGATAAAATGCCGAGTTGCATCAGAAATTACCAATCCTGGTTGGGGTTTTTTGACACCAACAGTTGTAATATTAATTATCCTTCCCCCACCACGTTTCTTCATGTGAGGGATTACCAATCGACATAAACGGATTACTCCCATCACCTCAATCTCTAAAGAATCTAACCAATCTTGTTCAGTTACTTTCATAAATGAACCCAATGCAGGTCCACCAGAGTTATTAATTAATATATCTATTCCTCCAAATATTTCCACTGTCTTTTCGACAACCTTCTCTAATTCATTAGGATTTCTCAAGTTGGCAACAATACAATGAACTTTCCCTCGGTTATTCCGAGAAATCATTTTTGCTGCATTATCTAAGGTTTCTTGGTTGCGAGAAAAAATAGATACATCTGCTCCTTCGCGAGTCAAGGCATAAGCAGTTGCAAATCCTAAGCCTTGACTTCCACCCGCAATTAATGCGACTTTTCCTTCTAGACCAAATTCCATATGACCTCCTTGTGATTTCCAGTTCTCTTATTATTATATACGACGTGAAATTATCAAGACATGTCATGATATTTAAGATACTTATGTTATTAATAGAAATAAAAATTAAATCCCAAAAGAAATGGGGTGCTATTTGAATTTTTGTTTTTGATTTTTTCAACCCAATCACGAAACATAATTAACATATTTGATTTATTAGTAAGATTCGCAATAAAAATAGTGGGGAAAAGATTGAAATGTAAAAATGAACTATATTTATCTCGCAATATGATTGTCAATATTGTTAAAACAGTCTGAATGTATTTTTTATCCATACGTACCTATAAATATACTAGTTTCAAAAGTTTTCAAAAGTGTTTGAGCACTTTTCCTTCAACTCTTCAGATCGATAAACGATATATTTTGTTAGGAGACTTGGCTTTGAGAAGTCAAAATCGAATAGATTGAAATAAATAATAAATCTGAATAATACTGATTGATCATAAAATTAAACCCATCGATCATACAATTTTACTAGGTGATGGAGACAGAAGAGTAGACTCAAAAAAAACATTGGATCCAAAATAAATATACTCGTCAAATAACATATGTTACTTGTAATGTTAAGTCATGAATGATGAATAATTCCTTTTGCTTTAACCTATGAAGCATCCCCGAGAACCAGATATGACTTTCGTCAAGAGATACTAAGACATAAGTCACTAAGTTTTGTATAAAAAATCTTATACAATTTCTATATCGTGAAATAGTTTCACGTAGATGAAATTGTACCATAGAATATCTAATTTAATAAGGTCTTCAAACAAAATCATACCGAAACATATAATGTTTCAGGAGGTTCTATTATTATGATTAGCTTGGTGGATGTCAGTAAGACTTATGAGGGGAAACATGCTGAAAAGGTACTCGCGGTAAAGAGTATTAATCTCGATGTCCAAGAGCGGGAGTTTATTACAATAGTTGGACCAAGTGGATGCGGAAAAAGCACATTGTTGAATATGATCGTTGGACTCCTGCCGATAACATCCGGGAAAATATTATTTAATGATGAATTGGTGGTTGGTCCACGAAAAGATGTTGGTATGGTTTTTCAACGACCACTCTTATTACCCTGGCGAAATATTCTACAGAATGTTCTTTTGCCAATAGAAATTTTAGGAAGATCAAATTCTGATTACCAAGAAGAAGCTCTTAAGCTCCTGGAGCTTGTAGGTCTATCAGGATTTGAAAATAAGTCACCATGGGAACTTTCCGGGGGGATGCAGCAGAGGGCGTCCATATGCCGAGCATTGATTCATGATCCAACGCTTATCATTATGGATGAACCTTTTGGGGCATTAGATGCCATGACTCGTGATGAAATGGGGATTGAACTCCTTCGTATTTGGCAAGAACGACAAAAAACAGTTCTATTTGTTACACATAGTATTAGGGAAGCTGTATTATTGGCGGACAAAGTGATTGTGCTGACAGCACGACCTTGTCTAATCCAAGAAATAGTCAAAATTGACCTTCCAAGACCGCGTACAAGCGATACTGAATTTACAACAGAGTATGACACTTATGTAAAAGAGATTCGCAAGATGATCTATGAATGCGGAGGAAAAGCTTCATGAATCAAAAACCAACCAATAGTTCTGGTCGGGAAAGCCTCTTTTCTAAAATCGTCAACTTGCCAAAAGGAACAATTCAAAATAGATTGTTACCTGCTATCACTTTCATTATCCTTATTATTCTTTGGGAGTTAGTAACAAAAGTTGCAGATCTTCCTGTTTGGTTACTTCCTGCTCCGAGTGATATTGTGAAATCACTGGTTGGAAGAAATGATATGTTCATGCACACTTGGGTTACTTTCTACGAGACGATTTTAGGTTTTTTGTTAGCAATTTTAATTGGTGTACCACTTGCTGTTTTAGTAAATTCCTCCCCATTGATATCCAATACGATATACCCTCTGATTCTAATAACTCAATCAATTCCAAAAGTTGCCTTTGCCCCAATTTTATTGATATGGGTTGGTTATGGAATTGTTCCAAAAATAATAATTGCATTTTTAGTAGCTTTCTTCCCAGTTGTTATCGATACTGCGACCGGCCTAAACAGTCCATCTCCAGAATTAATTAATCTTGCAAGACAACTTAATGCCAGCAAAATTCAGATATATACCAAAATACGCTTTCCCTCTGCGCTGCCTCATTTCTTTTCTGGGTTAAAGGTTGCGATTACTCTTTCTGTAATTGGAGCAGTTATTGGGGAATTTGTTGGATCTGATGTTGGTTTAGGTTATATCGTTATTATGGCTACTTCTCAATTTAAAACCCCACTTTCATTTGCAGCTATGTTGTTATTAGCTCTTATGGGAATTGTTCTCTTTTTTGTAATTGCCCTTATCGAAAAATTGTCAATCCCTTGGTATGGTCGTGGGGAATGAATAATAATTAATAATCACTAGGAGGTGTTTATGAATTAATTTGTTGATACGAACCAATGTTTCTTGATGAAAACTTGATCAATTTCTTTATCTATAACCAAAACTATTAGGCTAGAGGAGAAGGAAAGAATGTTATCAAATCAGAAACGTTTTATTAGTGTTGTTATATCGATTATCCTCATGGTAGTCTTTGTGCTAAGCGCAAGTGGATGTGCCCAAAAGACACCAGTTGAATCCAATAAACCAGATCGAGTGATATTTGCCCTGGATTGGGTAATATTCGGACGTCATACTCCATACTTTGTAGCTTTGGATAAAGGATACTTTACTGATAATAATATTGACGTAACTATCTTGCGAGGATACGGTTCGGTAGATTCAATCAAACGTTTAGCTTCAGGAAAAGCAGACTTTGTTTTGGCAGATATGGGTGGATTAGTTTTAGCCAGAGCGAATGAGAATGTCAAAGCCAAAACGGTATTCATGGCATATGGGAAAAACGGACATGCAGTCTTCTTCCTCGAAGGATCTGGGATTGAAACACCGCAAGATCTGGTTGGAAAGACCATCGCTGGAGCTCCAGGTGCTACAGTTACAGCTCTCTTCCCGGGTTTCCTTAGGGCAAATAATATCGATCCTGCCGATGTAAATATTATCAACACTGATGCAGCTTCTTTAAATGCTCTCCTCCTTTCAAAAGGAGCAGATGGCATGCTTGATTTCAATTTCAACCAGGTTCAATTAGAGAAGACCGGAAAAGAACAAGGATTAGTACCTAATAACTTTATGTACGCAGATTACAATTTTGCTTTTTACGCGAATGGGATCATAACCACTGATGATATGATCGCCAATGATCCCGACTTGGTTACAAGGTTTGTGGATGCAATATATAAGGGTTTTACTTACACATTTGAAAATCCTGATGAATCTTGTACCATTATGAATAAATATAACCCCGATATCGACGTTGATGTGTGTAAAGGCGAGGTAGTAGAATTAAAGAAACTTGTCGTTACACCAGAAGCAGAAGAAAAGGGAATTGGTTTTATGAGTTTGGAGAAAGTTCAAAAAACCATTGATATATTACGTGAATTTATGGGTTTCACCGGGGAAATCAACCCAACTGATCTATTTACAATTGAATTCTTACCCAAGAAATAGAGCAGTTAATCACAATAAGATCCCGAATTTATTTCCAAATCGGTGAATTTAGGATCTTATCCTTAAGGTTTGTGGGCTAGTATGGAGATATTTCATACTAGCCCTTAATACGAATGATTAGTTTTTCAACTTTCAATTAATCGCTTATTAAAAGTTGATTCTAATCATAGAGGTTGGTATCGATAAGAATTAAATATCTTAAATCCCTAAATAAAATACAGAATAAGGAGTAATAGATATGAAAATAATTGAAATAATTTCAGATGAAGTTGCGTATCCACCAAAATTTGGTAGTCCAACTTCACTTGCACTCCAATATGGGAATTTGATATTTATATCTGGAATGATGCCTTGGAATTTGGAAAGAAACGTGGTTGTACCAGGTGACATCGAAATACAAACTAGGCAAGCGCTCGCCAATATGGATGCAGTATTAAAAGCAGCGGGTTCTTCTATGAATAATATTCTTAAGATCACTTTTTATCTCACTGATATTCGAAATAAGCAAGTTGTTTGGAAAGTGCGAAAAGAATTCTTTGGTGAAAACCGCCCTGCCTCGACCCTGGTTGGAGTAAGTGGTTTAGTTGACCCGCTCGCACTTCTCGAAGTGGATGCGATAGCTTGTAAGGAGTAATTGGATGACCCGTTCAGTTATTAAGAATATCGGTAAAGTTGTCACAGGTTCGATTCGCAATCCTATAGAAAATTGGGAATCTCTTTTAATCACTGATGGAAAAATTGATGGTTTTAATGTTGATTTAAAAACTACTCAAGATGTTCAGCATGTGATCGATGCAAGTGGTATGACTTTGATACCAGGTTTATATGATAGTCATACACACCCTGTTTTTGGTGGTTATTCACCAAGATTGAAAATCATGGATTGGATCGAAAGCTACCTGCGCGGTGGGATAACCTCAATGATTTCTACTGGAGAATTACATTTACCTGGACGACCTCACGATCCTCAAGGTGTAAAAGCTCTGGCAATTCTAGCATCCAAATCATACAGAAATGAACGTCCTTCTGGCGTTAAAGTTCAAGGTGGGACATTAATATTAGAGACAGGTCTTAAAGAAAAGGATTTTGAAGAAGTTGCTAGCGCTGGGGTTCGAGCAGTAAAATTTATTGAGGCCATTAACGATGGAGAAGAGGCAATCAGATTTTCAAAATGGGCAAAAAAAAATAATTTGAAAGTTATTATCCATTGTGGTGGTACTTCTTTACCAGATGTACCTACAAGTACAGCTCAGTCTATTATTGAAGTCGAACCTGATATTCTCGCTCATCTTAATGGTGGACCCACTCCATTATCTATAAACGATATTGATTATCTTATCCACAATACCCCATGGGCTATTGATTTAATTAGGTTTGGAAATTTTAAACTTGCGCTTCATATAATTGAAGCCGTAATTAAAATTGATGCATTAGAGAGAGTTATACTGGGAACTGACTCTCCAACAGCAAGTGGGATGGAACCATTGGGGATTTTACATTTGATGACTTCCTTAGCTTCTCTTTCAAATCTAAAGCCTGAACAAGCGATATGTATGGCTACTGGAAACACATCGAAAGTTTATACTCTTCCTGCAGGAAGGGTGGAAATAGGAGCACCGGCTGATTTAGTCCTTCTAGATACTCCTTTAGGCGGTTTAGCAAATAGCGCTTTAGAAAGCATGAAAGCAGGGGATATTCCTGCCATAGGTATGGTGATGATAGATGGCGATGTGCGTGTTCTACGAAATAGTCTTACCCCTCCAACCCAAAGGAAAATTACGATTTCATAACCGTCCTTTCTAATCAATTAAGGAGGTAACAAATGCAAATACGTTCTGATAATGAAGAGTCGATCATATATATTGATGGAAATTATTTACCCGAAATTAATGCCAAGATCTCGGTGTTTGACCATGTTGTTCTTTATGGTGATGGTGTATATGACACTTGTTGTGCGTGGAATGGGAAGGTATTTAAGTTAGATGAGCATATCGATAGATTATATGAATCTGCCTATGCCATAAAGATTCAAATACCTATCAACAAAAGGGATATGAAAGAAGCAATTTTAGAGACAGTCCGTAAAAATAAACACCAAAATGCCTACTTAAAAATCATTGTCACAAGAGGCGTTGGGGAATTACCTTTACTCAGTCCTTATAATTGCAAACCAAGTGTGATAATTTTCTCGAAACCTTATATGCGTTTAGTTGGAGAAGGAGGACATGAAAAAGGAATAAGAGTCAAGATTGCTGCTTTAAGAAGAATCCCTGATCAATGTCTTTACTCGAAAGCGAAAATGATCAATTATCAAAACCATGTATTAATGCGTTTAGAGGCAAATGAAGCTGGCTACGATGACGCAATTGAATTAACTATCGATGGATTTGTGGCAGAAGCACCAGGTTACAATGTGTTTGTAGTTAAAAACGGAAAACTATTTACACCACCCGATAACATTTTAATGGGTATAACACGCCAAACTGTTTTTGAACTTGCGTACGACGAAAGTATCCAGGTATTAACCGAAAGAATTTCGCCATTCGATCTTTTTACTGCTGATGAAGTATTTTTTTCGAGTACTGCAGGTGGTATCTTTCCAGTAATAAGTGTGGATGGTAGGACGGTAGGATCTGGAAAGCCAGGGATTATTACAGAAAAAATGCGTAACGGCTATAATGATCTACTTGAAAGTGGGAAAAAAAGTACACCCGCTTTCTTATAAAAAATATCAGGAGAAGATAATGAATCAACCATGGATTAATAAGGATAAACACACAAGCTTATACAATTTCCTGGATATCCCTCAGGAAGAATTGAATTTTCCGAATGATATTGTTGTGACCGATTGCACTTTACGAGAATCAGATCAATACGCTGGTGTTGCCCTTACCAAGGAAGACAAAGTTACTTTTGCGAGCGCACTTGATAAAGTTGGTATTCAACAAATTGAAATTGGAATGCCAGCAATTACTCCCGAGGAACGAGAGACGGCGGAAGCGATTGTTAATTTGGGTTTGAAAGCTAAATTAATAGCCTTGTGTCGAGCAAAAAAAGAGGATATTGACTTGGCTGCATCTCTTGGAGTTTGGGGTGCAGTGGTTAGCATGCCTTCTGGTTACCTTCAGATTGAAAAACGGTTGAAATGGGAACCTCAACGTGTAATTGACACAGCAATGGAAATGGCGAGTTATGCGCACGAAAAGGGTTTGTTTGTTGACCTAAGCCCCTATGATACTACCCGAGCGCACCCAGACTTTCTACAGAAATATATCTCGACAGTTACAGCACAAGGAACAGTAGATAGAGTCCGTCTGGTGGATACAACAGGTTGTATCACACCTCATGGGATTCGGTCTTTGATAAAAATTATGCGAGAGGTTACTGATTTACCTATAGAACTACATCTCCACAACGATTTTGGCCTGGCTGTTGCCAGCACAATTGCTGGTCTGGGGGCAGGGGCTAATGTGATCTCAAGTTCCTTTAATGGGATGGGGGAACGATCTGGAAATACTCCAACGGAGGAAGTTGTTACGGCACTCCATCTTCTATACAATATCGACATTGGTTTGAACTACGATAAGGTATATGAAACATCACTTTTGTTGCAGAAACTTACTGGTGTCAAAATGCATCCCCATAAATCAGTTGTTGGGCAGAACTCGTTTACACAAATATCCGGTTTAGTCTTGGCTGGTTTTAAAGAAGACCCATTCGTTGGCTTATCTTATCTCCCAGAAGTAGTAGGCCAGATTACAACAGTGTCTTTAGGGAAAGCAACTGGAAAAGCTTCTATAGAATGGAAGCTTGAACAATTGGGTTTAGATGCTTCAGACGACCAAATCCGAAAAATAGTCTTATTGGTCAAGGATTTCGCATTAGCCAATCACGGTGAAGTCAGCGATAATGAGTTTAGAAGGATTGTTAAGGAAGTCGCTGACAATTCGGAAAATTAATATTTGAACTTTCCTGTAATATTTATAATTAATATCTTTGAGCAATCCGTTTAATTCAAGTTAATCGGTAATTTATTATGATTCCTGATCAAGTAAAAAGTAGATTTCCAATTACTTCAATTCTATTATTGACTACAGGGTTCTATGCGAGTTTCTTGTCACGGATTGCCCTCTCCCCATTACTTGTAAGTGTTGAATTGGACCTTGGGATTCAACATGGTAGAGCGGGAGCTTTATTTCTTCTTATTTCTACAGGCAATATTATATCAACATTGGGATCCATTTATGTTTCATCCCGCATAAAACATCACACAATCCTAGTTATTTCGACTTTCATGACAGGGATAGCTCTGTTAATGACTTCTTTGGCAAAAGAAGAGATCCTATTAAGTATCAGTCTAATATTTCTTGGGCTTTCTACTGGATTCTATCTACCATCCAGCTTAGCCTCACTTACAGAGACTGTTGACCAAAGTTCGTGGGGAAAGTCGATAGCAATACATGAACAGGCACCAACATTGGCATATATTTCTGCTCCACTATTGGCATTATTTCTATTGCCTTCAGTCCAATGGAGAGGAATCATTGCAATTCTGGGTTATTTTACCCTCGCTGTTGCCTTTATTTTATTGTTTTATACATCTCGGACAGGTCGTTTCTTGGCCGAGAAACCTTCAAAAGAAATATTTAAGGAAATTCTTAATATCCCATCTTTTTGGTTGATTGTGATCTTATTCAGCCTAGGGGTTGGAGGAAACATTGGTACTTATACAATGTTACCTCTTTACCTTACTGCCGAGAAAGGATTCGATTCTAATTGGGTCAACACAATAATCCCTTTGACTAGGGTGACTGGGTTTGCAGTTTCCTTCTTATCCGGATATTTAGCTGACCGATTTGGACACTGGAATGTATTAAAGTGGATATTAATAGGATCAGGAGTTACCATTATTTTTCTTGGAATAATGCCTTCAACTAAATTGTTACCCATTCTTTTTCTACAACCAGTATGGGCAACTGCTTTTTTCCCACCTGCATTTGCTGCCCTTTCTAATTTAGCCTCGAATCAAAGGCGGAACTTCTTAGTTTCATTAGTAGTACCTTTGGCCTTCTTAGTTGGAAATGGTGGTGTGCCATTTACAATAGGATATTTTGGCCAAGCAGGAGTTTTTTGGCTGGGATTTACTTTACTGGGTGTATTAACTATCGTTGCAGGGTTATTAATGTTAAAATTAATACCTGAATACAAATAAAAAATTGATAATATTAAAAATATTATCAATTTAATAATCAATCTTAATATTATTTTCCACACCCCCGGATATTAAAGAATAATTAATATTAACCTTGGTTACACCATTTATCAATTGAAACTGCGAGAATTTTTGTTGCAGAAATTAAATTTTCTATCGGTAAGAATTCGTTCATTGCATGCATTTGAGCTGTTACACCAGGCCCAAAAATAACTGTTGGTGTTTCTCCATAACCGATAAGGAAACGCGTATCCGCTGCTGCCTTTCGGGCACTTATTATTGGATTTTGCCCGGAAGCGATATTAAAAGATTTGATTAGGGTCTGAACAATTGGATGGTCGATAGGAATTTCTGCACCTCGTGCTACAAGACCTTCATTGTAACTTACCACAGGAAGATTATTTCGCAACCAGGGATCAGCCAAAGCTACATGCTTTATTTGTTCCTCAAGTTGGTTTTGGACATCTTCTATTTCTTCGTACGGCATAAGACCCAGGCTTCCTTTTAAGACACAATGTTCCGGTGTGATACTCGGGAAAGTACCTGAATGGAACATAGTGACTGCACATGGAAGAGCACCACGGTTATCTGGGTAAAGTGGGTGTTTTAAGTCCTCAATTCGAATCTTTTCGAGGTCTTCGACTGCCTGGACAATCTTGTAACCCTTTTCAATTGCACTCACGGAATCATACCTAGCTGCTATACCAGAAGGTTTCCCTTTAATTTCAACTTTAAACCATAACCGACCGATGCAAGCAGGCATTACCTCCATATCACTGGTCTCGCAACAAATACCAGCTTGGGCTTTATAACCGCGAAGGATACAAGCTAATGTTCCCATTCCGGTTCTCTCTTCATCAACAGTGTATTCCATGATAATGTCCCCTTGAGGTTTCCATCCAATTTCTAAGAGTATCGCAACAGCCATGGTCATAGCTGCTACTCCACCCTTCATGTCCGAAGAACCTCTTCCCCAAATTGAACCTGATCTAACAACTCCTGAGAAAGGGCCATCAAACCATTGATCGATTGGAGCTACGGGGACAGTGTCGACATGTCCATTAAGTAATAATGATCGACCAGAACCATTTCCTTTTAAGACTCCAATTACGTTTGGTCTACCATCGAATGGAATATCTGGTTGGATATAACCTGGATGCTTGGATAACAAATTAATATCAGGTTCAAATTTATCTACTGTTAGTCCTAATTGCAGCAGTGTTTCTGATATAAAATCTTGAATTTTCGACTCGTTCCCAGTTTCGCTGTTTATCTGTACGAGAGATTGTAGATAAGCTATCACTTTTTCTCGACGCTCATCTATGGCATCACAAATCCAATTTGAATTTTCCATTTTATCCAAACCTCCATTCCGAAGTTAAAAATTCGAGATAAACCATAATTATAACGAAAATCAATTTATTGAAGAAATAAAAAAAGTGTGCTACACCCAATTGTCTTAAAGCATAAATAATTTTAATTCTCGAAATAATTAATCACACACATTCTGCATTGACGAGGAAAGTATCCAAGTAGGTTATTATCTTTTGTTCACCCAATGGAAAATTCCAAATGGGATTAATAAATTATATTCCCAAAATCAATTTTTAGAAAATTTGTGCTTTTACGATAAGGTAATTATATATTATTTCCGAGATTGGTGTTAAATATATCCTGATCTCAGATTTGCATAGAAAAAATTCACAAGTGTGGATTTATGATTGCTAAAAATTTATATCGTGCTGAGATTCTTCGAGAAATTTCTACAGCTACCTTACAGCTACCAGAATAGAAGACATGGACGATTTAACCACCATATATAATATCAGATAGACAATACACTACCATATATACTAGCAACTGTGTTGAGTGTCAAGAAGGAAATACCGGCTGCCAGTATGAATTAGTACGAATCATTGCATTCAAGATCGTTAATAACTTACGCATACAAGCAATGATAGCCACTTTCTTTTGCTTTCCATTCTTGAGCAGACGCTCATACATAGCCTTGATAACCGGATTGAAGCGGGTAACGGCAATGGCTGCCATGTAAAGGACGTTGCGCACAAGGGACCTTCCGCCGCGGATCATGCGTTTACCTCGTTTTTTGCCGCTATCGTGGTTGAAAGGAGCCAAGCCAACCAAAGCTGCAATTTCCTTGCGATTGCATATACCTAACTCAGGGACTTGAGCAATCAGAGTGGCTGATAACACTTTACCAACGCCCGGAACACTTTGGAGCAGATCCCGTTTTTGTTTGAAGCTGGGTGTTTGGTTGATGAGGTCCTGAATTTGGGCATCCAGATCATCCAATTGCTTTTGGAGTACTTGTTTGACTGTATCAATATATTCAAGCAGCTCCTTTTCAGCCAATTCCATATGATTTTGCTCAATTGTGAGCATATCTACTACCTGTTTGCGGCGTTTGATAAGCGCAGACAAACGTTTTTCAGCTTCACCCGGCAGAATCAAGAGGCGTGGTTGTGCCTTTTCACCAAACAATGCCAGAACTTTGGCATCGATTTTGTCGGTTTTAGCAAACCAGTTCAACCCTTGTGCAAATCTGCGCACCCTGCCTGGGTTGACCCGCGACACTGGCAGACCGGCTTGTACCAACCGTTCTACCAGTTTGGATTCGTATCCGCCAGTGACCTCTACCACGATCCGTTCGATCTGTATGCTTTGAAACTTCTCGATCAACTTGCTACTGCCTTTCTCTGTGTTTTCTTCTCGCCAACTTTCCCCGCTTGGGTGAATGGCAAGATCTAACCAGGCCTTCGAAACATCAATGCCTATGTACACGTTTTCTACTGTCATTCGACACCATCCTGTGTATAATAATTTCACCCGTACTAGCAAGATCCGGTCTTTATGACCAAACAACTGTTCGGGCTTGGTTTTGGATGGGCGTGGCGACCTTTGCTTCGTGACGGTCTCGTGGACCCAGACACAATCGGTCTACCACGTCCATTTCTTATCATACTAGGCAGAGATCACCTCGGCGTGGAGACCCAGCGCCAGTGGTCTGATTGGGCTATCGCTCGCACAACAACAACATTGTTTGGGCTGTTTTCTTTGGTGACATTGTTAGCTAATACGCATGCTCACAAAGGCAAGATCCCTATCCGGCAGGATGCCTGGTACTGCAAGCCCTGGCCTACTTTTTCGGATGCGTTGGCGCTCGTGAGGCAAGAATTGTGGCAACATCGCAATTTTCACCTATCGCAAAAACGTTATAATATTCAAAAAATGCAGCCCGAATTGCTCTCTTACCTGAATAATGCTGCTTTTTACACGCCTTGATTGATCAAGATTGGATAAAGTCTAGATAAGGATATATCTTCTCAACAGCTCGCTATTCTAAGCCATCTTGAACTCGAAGAGGATCCTTTTCTGTCAACCAATGACATTGTATCCTACACGATAACAACACATGAAATTGAACTGACAGCTGATGGTTATGAAAAAATTGATAGTCTATCTGTCCCGGTCGATGGAAAACCTTTCGCTGTCTGTGTTGACGGTCAGCCAATCTATGCAGGCGCTTTTTGGGTCGGATATTCATCTTTGATCTTCGATGGGATCGTCATAGACACCATCCGTGCTTCAAAAGAGCATCCTGAAATACAAATCCAACTGGGTTATCCGGGATCAGACTTTTTTAGTGGGGATGATCCCAGGTCTGACCCGAGAATATTGCAAGCCTTAGAACAAGCGGGCAAGTTGAAATGATCACCGTGAAAATTACCCGACTGCCCGGTTCATACAGCGCAACACGTTTGGTCGGGAGAGTTAAAGATTTGTCGGATGCGCAATGTTGAAAAAAAACAACAACAGTGCACTTTCGCAAGTGGACATGTGCGCCGCCTGTTTTCTCTAACACTTTACTTGAGTGGATCACTTACCCTTTTGAAGCAACGATCAACGAATACCCCGCGTAGCCCTCCGTCTGATAGCGGATAAGGCGCTTTTGGCTGCGGATAAGTTCCAGCACGGGGCCAATTCCGTATTTAGAGAGCAGGCGGGGGATAAAGTTGAGTTTTTCCCGCGTGGTGAAAATATCGGCGGGGGTGCTATTGGGACTCCATTTGAGACCAGGTCTTATTTTCAATGCGTTCTCCATTCCCGACCAGTCTTCGACAATCTTGGGAATTGCCCCGGCTTTAATCAGCATTTGCTTCCATTCCTCCACGCTATAAGGCATTGTCCCAAAGCGCAGAGACGCCTCCCGCCTTTCCTCTGCGGATAACGGTTTCAGCCATGTGCTTTCGTGGATCACAATCGTCCCGCCTGGTTTGGTCACCCGCACCATTTCATCCAACACTCGCTGTGGGGCATTGATTGCAATCAACCCGACGGCACATTCGTTGACGACCACATCGAACTGGTTATCCTGAAATGGTAATTTTCTGGAATCGCCGACCTTGAAGTCAACTTTATCAGCTAGGCCCTCTTCCTGCGCCCTTTTTTCGGCAAGATCAACAAAGCGTGGGTTGAATTCCAACCCGGTGATCCGGGAACCAAATTCTCGTGCATACAGGCAAGCGAACACACCTTTTCCGGAAGAAACATCCAGCACGCGGGTGGAAGGGCTAAAATTCACCACCTCCCCGATCCGTTTGCTCAAATCAAAACCCCCGGGATGCAGGGTTTCGACTCCGCTCATTTCAAGTACGTCTTCAGCAGAAATTATCATTTTGGGTTCTCCTTTTTTGGTAGTCTGGTTTTAGAAGTTGTTTAACTTTCTATCCCTTCGAATAAATCTCGTTCCATATGCGGGGGAGGCGTGGCTGGGAATGCACGCATAAACGTGTCGCTCCAGCCAAGCCAGCGCTGCAACCACATTAAAGGCCCGCTGAAACCTCCTCCCTGGCTGGCATGACAGGCAGAAGCTTGTTCTTTCTGCCGCAACACCTGACGAATGGAAATCCTTGCATGAATGGGAAAATCACTCTCCATCAGCGAGGCCAGGTCAATATCCCTGTTCTTGCCAAAATGATGCGGATCTTGTCCCAACCACAGCAAGAGACGCACTACTCCGCCTAAAAGGCGGCGTGAAAATGTGGAGTAATACAGTTTTTGGGGAGAATAGGTTGGCAGACCATTAATAACCCTACTGGGATCGCCCGCTATGCTAAAGGCTTCCACAGTTGCCCTGTGAATGGCGATATGGTCTGGATGGCGATAGCCTCCGATTGGGTCGAACGTGATGATAACCTGCGGACGAATCTCCCGGATATAGCCAGCCACTTGTTGTGCGACCTCGAATAATGAAGCTGCAGCCAGAGCCTGTGGGTGTTGATTGTCAGGTGAGCCGGGCATGCCCGAGTCGCGGTAACCAAGAAAATGCACGGCTTTTAAACCCAGCACCAAGGCTGCGCGGTGTAATTCATTCTCACGCATCTCGCCGATGGAAGCGAAACCGTTGAGATCGGGCGGCGCTTCCCCTAATTCACCGCGTGTGGCACATATCAGATGAACTTTGTCTCCTCGATGAGCGTAAAGTGCCAGCGTACCGCCGGGACCAAACGTCTCATCATCCGGATGGGCGAAAACGGCGAGCAATCGGCGGCTTGATGGTTTGGGAGGAGAGAAAGAATTGATCATAAATTTGCTCCTGACAATGTTGCTTGTCCTTACGGTCTGGGGAACTCAAAACAGGTTAATCGTTTGTAGATGAACGGCATCTGCCAGAGTGGATACGAACCCTGTTTTACCTCTAATGCCCTGGCCAACTTGCGGCCGAGGCTGGTTGCTTGTCTCAGGGCTTGGTCCCAATGGTGAGTGTGGGCCGCCATACCGGGTAATACCCTCTCTGCCTCGATCAATAACTTGAAATTGACGTGCTTGAGCGCCGTCTTTTGTCCACCGCTGCGCCCTGCCTGAACAATGCCCGCCCCAACCTTCCAGATGCGGTTGCGAGCCAGCCACTCATCCAGGTTACCTTCTTCCCTGGCTTGGAAATAGCCCGACATGCCCGTATTGCGGTTCCAAAAGTCAATCAACAGACCAGGCAAATTAAAGTCAAACACGGGCGCACCGTATAATACACCCTCAGATTGACAGGTTTGAATGTCGGACAGTAACCGCGCCATGTCGTCGCCTTGTGGGCAGGAGCCTCGGGCGCAGGCATAGCAACCCTTGCAATGCCGGATATCGTAATCGATCAAGTGGATCAGTGCAGTTTGAACATCTCGTCTTCTCGCTGCTTCCAGAGCCGCTTCCAACAATTTGACCGTATGGCCGTTCTTCCGTGGACTGCCGTTTATGGCTAGAATTTTCATGAGGCTTGTCTCCTATTTTATGCGTCGGGCTATTATTTCTGTGTGAAGATGACCTTGACCGGTAATCCCACCAGCGAAACCGTTTCTTTTTTTAACAACCGTACCCACTCCGTAAGACCCCTGGCAACGCCCGGATGCCACAGGAGATTACAATTCATTCTGGCTATGCCGGTTACGCTTAGCTCCATCAGTATTGTTCATTTCTAACCCGCTGATGGGCGGCCTCCACCTTGTCGGGCGATATATCAACGGCAATCACCTTGCATCCGTATTTGCACGCCAGGCTGCAGGCCGTAGTGTTGAGCCTCCCGCCAATATCCAGAATGCATGTCATGGACCGATTTGGTAGGCGCGGGTCATCTCGTCGGTCTTTTCCCACCCACCAGGATGAAGCACCTCCAGGCTAGAATCGTAGATAAGGTTGTCGGTTTCTGATACTTTACCATTGTTACTGATTCCATTAGCCGTAGAGAAGCTCACCGACCTGGCGTAAAGTGGATAGATCCGAAACATCGTGATCCAGCAGTGGCAGGCGGGTTTTGATCAGTCCATCGAAGCGATTTTCGATCTCACCCAGATAACGGTTCTGCAAATTAGCCCTTGCTTCCAAAAACCGGTTGCCTTCGATGACCTCGGGCAGGATGCACTGATTTATAGCCAGCGATTGAACGGGGATGCCGAGCCTGTCCAATCCAGTGATGGCGCTGAATGTTTCCTCGATGGGCAATCGTTCAGGCAGCAGCACCATAGTAAAGACTGTCGTTGAACGATTCCGCATGACATTCAACGCGTTTTCGTATCGTTGCTTATCCCGTTCCAAATCTTCAAATGAATTCCCGTCCATGTTCATCAGTTTCGCCAGCTCTCTGCCATCCTGGATCTGCTTTTGTAGGAATCCTGCCCAGTCAAAAGGTATCGCCAGCTCACGCAAGGTCTTGCCGGTGGGCGCTGTATCGAAGACGATAACCTCGCTATCCGGCTCTTCCAGGAAAGTGGCAAATTGATCGAAGGTCGCCATCTCATCCAGGCATGGGGTGCTGATGACCTCGTTGCCAAAGGTACCAGTCATCTGGGACATCATACTGTTCAGACGTTTGGTATAGACGCCTTTGGCATCACTCGGGTTTATGTTGAGTCCACACAGGTTTGGTACATGGTGAATAGGCACCCGTTCCTCGCCGCCAATAGGCTGGGCGAACATGGCGGAAAGGCTTACTGTGGGGTCGGTGGAGACGATCATGGTTTTGTAGCCCCTGTCTGCAAACCAGGTAGCTGTCGCCGTGGCGAGCGTTGTTTTACCAACCCCGCCTTTACCACCGAAGAATAGATACTTGGTATTTCCATCAGGTGACATAAGTTGCTGGAGCTGTTGATCCATTGTTTTTTCTCCTTTTATTTTGGGTTCGTGGTTGCCAGTGTTAGTAGTGCTGACTTGATGTTCTCAAGTTCCGGTATGCCATAAGAGATGGGTTTGCCGTTAATAAGAATGGCCGGAACTGGCAACTGCGCAGATTGGGACATGTTCATGAGCTCCGCCATGATTTGCTTGGACACGCCACCGAAAAAAGCAGTGGTCGCAGGCATAATTTTCACCTGTGCCATTATGCCTGTTTCAGAGATGGCTTGCTCGACAATCCGACGGGCTTGTTCATCCAGGGGAGCCATGCCAGGTATACAGCAGGCGGCTGAAATGATCACAATGCCCACAGATGTTTCCTTGCGACGAAAATCAAGTTCCATTGGATTAGTCTCCTTTACTTGCAAACTACATTATTTGTATATACTAAATATATAAGTAAAAAAAGAGTGCGAACTAACGCGCTTAAGGAATACAACCATTCTTCCGCACTTTTTCGATAGCTGCAATGACCCGTTCCAAAACCTGCAGGATGCCATGCCGCTCATTCTGCGGGATTTCGGTTAACACCTTCCCGAAAAAATATTGCTGGGCTTCCTCCAGGTTGTGCCTTATTTCTTGCCCTTTTTCAGTGAGGCTCACTCTCACCACTCGGCGATCCTCATCATCAGCAGTACGGCGAACAAATCCTTTGTCAACCAGTTGATCAATCATGCGTGTCATCGTGCTGTTGGCTAATCCCATGGCTTCGCTCAACGCGTTCATCGTTATCCTCTCACTTTCAGGCAGGGTGAGGATGGTATAGCCCTGGGAAGCTGTCACGCGATATTGACCCATGCACATCTGATCGCAGAGTTCGTATTCCCTGACAAGACGGTAGACATAATGTTGCAGATTATTGGCAAAGGCCTCAAGTTGGCTTGCGCTCATGGAAAGTAATCCTTTTATATTTGTATTATACAAATAATTCTTGATTTGTCAAGGCCCGGTTGACTTCTAAAACCGGTGTTGATCAATGCTGGCAGAATGCTCATCGCCACAACGGCATGACTCCCACGGCTCGATAAGATTGAACTTTCATCACCTCGCGACAATGGATATAAGGTATCAGAGTCTTCTCTCTAGAAGTATAGATACATTAGAAAGTAAGCTAATGGAACTCCAAACACAATACTCCGCAAAGTGCCTTTGGCTGTCGAAATGGATAGATCTTGTTTTGTTTTTGTTTGGGGTGGCTCAAGCATTGTTTATTCTCGTTATCAACAATGTGTAAATAATTTGAAAACATGTATTTGGTTGGTGAGATTCTTTGATCTTACAAGAATTTAGGTAACAATTGGTGGTAATTCGATGATGGGGGAGAGAATCTGAAAATAAACTAAACCTTGACAACAACTTTAGATTTGTTTACAATAAACCTGAAGTTTAAGTTTAGATTTAGGAGTAAAAAAATGACTGAATCGAAATTTTACACGATCAGCCAGACTCTGGCGCAATTGCAGACCGAGTTTCCCGACCTTACCCTCAGCAGCCTGCGCTTCCTAGAAAAAGAAGGCATGCTTCAGCCTCACCGTACCCAGGGAGGTCATCGACTCTACAGCGATGAGGAAATCGCCCGTATCCGCCTGATCAAACGCCTCCAGTCCCAGCGCTATTACCCTCTGGAAACCATCCGGCACATGCTGGGCAAATTGGAACATACCAAAGACATTGAAGGAGAGATGGCTTTCCTGGAATCGCTATATACACCCCTCAGCTACGATCCAGATTATAAGCCCCTCAGCCGCGAGCAACTGTCCGAGCGCACCGGCCTATCCCCCGCCGACATCCTCCGCCTGGAGGAGATGGGACTTCTCTTCCCTTATGCCAATGGCGCTGGACTTCGTCACGATGAGGATGACCTGAAAACGGCGGAACTGGTCGCGCGGGAATTGAAATTGAATGCCATTATGGACGATTTCGCGCCTCTGGGAGCGGCCATGCGAACGCTCGTGCAGGAAGAGTTCGTCCTGTTCCGTAAACTGGCTGGCAATGACAATCCCCCAATCGAGCGCGCCCAACAACTCAAGGAAACGGCTGACCTGGTTCACGCACTGTTGCGGGCGAAACTCTACCGCAAGATGATCCAAAGGAAGGGCGAAAGGCAAGTATGAAATTTCGTCGCTTTATCTACAGAACGCGTGGTCTCTATCTCCTCGTCGCTCAAACGCTTATCCTGTGGTTCAAACAGCGCACCGGGTCGGATGTGTCCTTGCCATTCTACCTATCGCTGCTGACAATCGTCGCTGCCGCGCAAATTTTTCGCACTTGGGCAGCAGGATTCGTGGGGACAACTGCCCGCCAGCGTGAGACTCACGCCGATATTCTGTTGACTGCTGGTCCCTACGCTCACGTGCGCAACCCAATGTATTTGGGAAACCTGATTATTACCACGGCCATGGCGGCAATGTCTGGCCTGTGGTATGCCCTGCCCATTGCCTGGGCGGCTTACGTCTTTGTTTACGCCAATGTGATCCCTTATGAAGAATCCTATCTGTGGGGGTTATTCAGTGAGGAATACAAAAAATATTTCCGGGCTGTACCGCGCTTGTTACCCACCCTGCGCGGTTACATCGCGAGACAGGGCGTCTTCCAATGGCGGGAAGGACTGGCAAACGAGACAGCCGCTTGGGTGGCTCTGCCAATCCTCTGTTTCTTTTTCTGGCAACTATAGCAAGGAACGAGAATGAAAAACAATATCGTTCATTTGTCAATCATTTTCTATCTGCTTATCGTGGGACTGGTCTACGTTCCGACCATCGGCTTGTGGGGAAACATAGCGGGCCTGCGCGCCATGCATGTTGACATTCCACCATCGGCCAGTGATGCGGCTTTTCAAGTCAAAGCCTTGGCGAATTTCCTAGCCGGGGTGATCCTGCTCACCGGTTGCGCCGGGT
The DNA here is from genome assembly GCA_001796335.1 of Chloroflexi bacterium GWB2_49_20. Classification (GTDB taxonomy): domain Bacteria; phylum Chloroflexota; class Anaerolineae; order Anaerolineales; family Villigracilaceae; genus UBA12087. The sequence continues at coordinate 328,304 of MGMF01000001.1, forward strand.
TGCTCAGGCGGCAGGCTTGGGGAATACCTGTCACCGTGATAGGCCTGCTCTGCCAGATAAACATTTACATCGCAGAGATCATCATCTTCCGCTACCTGAACGCGATGGGCGCGGCCGCGGTGGTCATCCCACTGGATGCAGTCATTATCTATCACCTCCTCCATGAAAAGGAAATTTGAAATGTCAACGAACAACGAAAAGTATTTGATCACCGGCGCGACCGGCTTTATCGGCTCGCACCTGGCAAAAGACCTGGTTGAAAAAGGGAAGAGCATCAAATGTCTCGTCCGCCGGTCAAGCCCCGAAGCCTCCATTAAATTTTTGAGCGGGCTGGGAGCCGAGTTGGTTTACGGCGATCTAATTGATGAAAAGTCGCTTATGGAGGCTGTGAAAGGTGTCGGAACCGTTTTCCACCTGGGCGGCGGCGGGAGAGTGGACATGCCCGAAGACGTGTGCTTTCGCATAAACGTGGACGGCACGCGCAACCTGCTGGAGGCTTGTCTGCGACAGGGCGGAGTCGAAAGGTTCATCCACGTCAGCACGTGCGGAGTGATGGGCGACGTCCAAAACCCGCCCGCTGATGAAACTTACCCCTACAACCCGGAGAATATGGCTTACGCCAGAGCAAAGACCGAGACGGAGAAAACAGCCCTCTCGTACAGAGACAGGTTATCTGTCCGCGTGGTGCGTTTTCCCCTCGCATACGGATCGCCCCTGATTGACGGCGATCTCTCCCAAATCGAAGGAGTCACTCCCATGTCCATGATCTTCTCCGCCGTCCAAAAGGGCCAGTGGATGTACTTCGGGGACGGAATGACGCTGATCCACTGCATCCACGTGGATGATATCGTGTGTGGGGTAGAACTTGCCGCTGAAAAAGGGAAGACCGGCGAGGTGTACATCCTGGCCGACGAGAAAGCCGTGCCGATGAAAACACTCGTCGAAATCTCCGCCAAGGCGTTGAATGTCCCTGCTCCCAGGCGTCACATCCCCCTGCCAGTGGCGATGACGATGGCGTTGTTGATGGAAGCGGTCGCCAGACTCACGCGCCGCAAACCCATGCTCACCCGTGAAGTGGTGCGCGGATTTACCGCCACACGCGCCTTCAACACCAGCAAGGCCAGGCGCGAGTTGGGCTTTCAACCGGCTTTCCGCTTGGAAGAGGGTATACAAGAGACCGTGAAATATTATCAAAAAAGAGGATACATCCAATGACTCAAACGAATAGTCATATGCAAGGCAAGGTTTGTCTGGTCACCGGCGCGACTTCTGGCATCGGCGAGGTGACAGCGCGGGCATTGGCACAGATGGGCGCCACCGTGATCGTGGTGGGACGCGACGCACAGCGCGGCGCAGCGACCCTCGAGCGGATCAAAAAGGCGGCGCCCACCGCCCAGGTCGAATTCATGCTGGCGGATCTCTCGTCGCAAGCGCAGGTTCGCCAACTTGCGCAGGAGTTCAAACTCAAATATTCACGGTTGGATGTGTTGGTGAACAACGCTGGAGCATGGTTGACCAGACACCAAGAGAGCGTGGACAGGATCGAAATGACTTTTGCTCTCAACCACCTGGGCTACTTTTTGCTGACAAACCTGCTTCTCGAAACACTTAAAACAAGCGCTCCTGCGCGCATTATTAATGTTTCGTCTTACGGTCACGAAGCGGGGCGGATGAATTTCGATGATCTGCAATTCCAACACAGGTATAACGGTATGCAAGCCTACCGGCAGTCCAAGCTCGCGAATATATTATTCACTTACGAACTGGCACGGCAGTTGACGGGGACAGGTGTCACAGTCAATGTCCTTAATCCGGGTCTGGTGGCGACCAATTTTGGTTTAAATAACTTTGGTCTTAACAACAGATGGTTGAAGAGCCTGTTGAGGCGAGTATACGCTTTGGCGGCGATCAGTCCGGAACAGGGAGCGCAGACGGCCATTTATTTAGCGGTTTCGCCGGAAGTGAAAAGTGTGACCGGCAAGTATTTCATGAAGGAAAAAGGAGCCCAATCTTCACCGGCTTCTTATGACATCGCGGCTGCTTCACGGTTGTGGCAATTGAGCCAGGCTTTGACCAAGATAAACAAGGAGAATTGACGTGGATGAATCTTCAAACACACCCGTCGCATTGATCACTGGCTGTTCAACTGGTATCGGCCGCGCGACGGCTCATCTGCTCGCCAAAAAAGGCTGGCACGTTTTTGCCTCCGCTCGCCAGTTGGGGACAGTAACCAACCTTTCAAGCGGGCGCATCACCCCATTGTGCCTGGACGTGACCGATGAGGCAAGCATGGCCACCTCCGTGCAGGAGGTATTGGCAAAGGTTGGGCGCATAAACGCACTGGTCAACAACGCCGGCTATGCCCAGGCAGGGCCAATGGAGGAAGTCAGTATGGATGAAGTCCGCCGCCAGTTCGAGACCAATGCTTTCGGCGCGTTGCGGATGACGCAACTCGTTATGCCGACAATGCGCGCCCAGGGAACGGGGCGCATCATCAACGTCAGTACGATGGGAGGGCGAGTTGTGATCCCGTTCATCGGTACGTACAACGCCAGCAAGTTCGCCTTGGAGGCAATGAGCGACGCACTGCGGATGGAAACGCGGCCCTTCGGTGTGCGTGTGATCCTGGTCGAACCGGGAGGCGTGCGTACGAATTTCAACGCGGCTGCCAACCAGAATGCACAACAGCACACCACCAATATAAAATCACCGTACAATCGGTTTCTCGTTTCGCTCATGCGTTTCACCGGGCAGATCGAAGGAATGAGTTCAACGCCAGAGACGGTTGCCAAAGTGATCCTTCGCGCACTGACAACGAGGAATCCCCGCGCCCGTTATATCGCCACGCCGGACGCGCGCATTATGCTTGCTGTCATGCTCCGCATGTCCGACAGGATGCGTGATGCAGTGTGGAGCAGAATGCTTGGGTTAAAGGCTTAAAAGTAGAAAGAATCTCTTATGATGAGAAAAACAATGGAAGGTCTGGTTATCGGCATCGTCATTTGGATTGCCGACGCATTGATAATTATCCTGCTGGGACAAGTCGCCCTATTTTCCATTGGCCGCGCCTCCAAGCGCTTTTCTGGCGGCTCCCCTCATGTATGGCGTGACCCGGTTCCACCTGCGAAGCATCCCGGTAGCAGAACAAACAGCCACCGCGACGATCCTGGGAGTGACTGTTGCGGCTGTGCAATTTCCACTCGATGCGTTGGATGGTTTGTCATCGCGAATTTGGGATATCCACCGCTGTCCCAGGCAGCCCGGGGCGCAGGCGTTTTGGGGTTGCTGATTGCTACTTTTGGCTGCTGGTCGCGCCCCATTGAACTGCAAGCGCGATCGCCCGTTCGAGGGGAAAGGAGAACATTGGTCAATGAAAATATGTATATCCCTGCTTTAGCAGATGATAGGGCTGAAAGAAATATGATGTGCTTTACCTCAAATTGCACCGTGTTTTAAATTTCGCTGGCGTGCCATGAAAGCGAGAGGTTTCAAGAAGATCGCCAGCGCACGCGCAAGGGTGCGGGTAATTGCTTGCTGGAGTTGGTGGAAGAAAAAGTTAGCACATCAGAAACCCATTTCTCCATCATGCATTGTGATGCTGACGAAGAAGCTCACGATCTCGGCGAACAGGTCATTGCTGAGGCTGGATCGGTCATCGGTACTCACGCCGCCCAGTTCATGCTCAAGGTCCTGGCATAGACTGAATGGTGTTACTCTCCCATCATCCGCACTGGAGAGGAAACCGCCCTCTCACTCTTGGCTGAAAGTCAGTCAAACCATAGGAAATGAGCACCTCCCAGTTTCACCGTCGCTGTATTCCTGCGGGATAGTGGTTGGTAGTTGAATTTTTCAAAGGCTCCCTTGTGCATCACCACCTAACGGTACATGTTTCAGCTGACTATGGCAAGACTCTCTTCAACGGCAAGTTTATATTGGTTTTAATTGTTTGTTCTTTTAGCCAGCCATGAAATACTGGTCGGCTTTTCTTGGTCCGGACAGAAGGTAATGTCCGTAGTGGAATCTATGTCCAAGCAATTCATGACGCAAAGCAGAGACATCCGCTTTCTCGCGAATCAGGATTTGATAGATGCCCGCCCGTTCAATCTGACCGACAAGGATCAGACCAATAAGCCGGTTGCCGTAAAAAACCAATTTTCGATATGTCTGGCCTTTCCGTTCGGTATATATTTCGACACCATCTCCCGGCAAAGCCTGCACCTCACCGACCGATACGACCGGTAAGCCACCCAGTTCCATAGCGTTGAGAAGACTAAAGGCGCCATTATAATTGGAAATGCCTCCAGCCATGTTATCCCCGGCGATACGACCCATTTCGACGGCGTTGGTCCAGATCCCGCTGACAATAGGATCACCGGATACGATATCCTTCGTCTCGACCACATCCCCGGCAGCGAAAATATGTGCATCATTGGTTTGCAGCCGTTCATTCACCAGCAGACCCTTTTGGGTGCGCAGCCCTCCGGAGGTTGCCAATTCCAGGTTAGCGCGTACACCGACTCCCGCGATCACCAGGTCAGCCTTTAATTCGACCCCATTATTGAGGGTGACGGATGTGATCTTTTTGCCTTCGTAATTGACAGTCTTAAATGTTTGACCGAGGATGATTTTGATCCCTGCGTCAGCGACGGTATGGGCAAAGATGGCCGCGCTCTCCTCATCCAGTTGCTGTGGAACGATGCGGTCAAGCAGTTCAACAATGCTAACTTCGATGCCAAGATGCCGCAGGGCGAAGGCTGATTTCATCCCAATGCGCCCTGCCCCAAGAATAACAGCGTGTTTAGCGTCTTTGGCAACCTTTGCAATACCCTCTGCGTCTGCCCAGGTTCGCAATGTGAACACACCAGGGCCATCCAAACCGGATATATTCGGACGGATGGGGCTGGCCCCAGTGGCGATCAACAAGCGGTCATAGGATAGACTGTCAGCAAGTTCAAAGGCCAGTATATGGTTTTTAGAGTCTAGAATCGTTGCATGGACACCCAGACGCAAATCAAGGTTTGAGGGAGTCAGGCGCGCCTGGCGCGAGATATCCTCTCCCGTTTTTTCGTTGTAGATCAAATACGGGATAAGAGGGCGATAGTACGGTGGATGAGTTTCGTTAGAAAGTATGACGATCTCAGCGCCTGGATCGCGCTTGCGAATGGCTTCAGCCGCTGCCATGCCTGCCGCTGAAGCTCCTACGATCACGTGTTTCATCGGATCATCCTCCTGCGATCGCAGCCGCAAAAGAGGCGCGTTTTTCTTTGCTGAATTTCTCCACGTCTTCAAAGACCAGCGCTTTGGTTGGGCAGGAGTCAACACAGGCCGGGGATTCACGTTCCGGGCACAGGTCACATTTAACAGCCTTTCCTAGTTCAAGTTGGCGCCCGATCACCCCGTACGGACATACCATCACGCACGTCCAGCAACCGATACAGCGACTCGAGTCGCACATTACCGCGTCGGTGATTGGATCACGAAACATGGCACCAGAAATGCAAGCCGCCACACACGGAGCGTCATCACAGTGACGGCAGAAGATGGGAATCTTGCGCCCGTCAGCCGCCTCAACATAGACACGATTCATCGGGTGCGGCTTTTCCGAGGGACTGGCAAAGATATTCTTGGCCTGAGAATGCTCGATGGCACATTGCATCTCGCACGTCTTACAGGCTGTACACAGATCAGGTTGAACAAAGATGCGTTTCATCACTCACCTCCTAGGCAACGACTTTCTCTGCCAGGCCGAGACCTTTGCGGCGTTCATTCATGACCTCGAAGAGTTTTTCCGCAGCCTTGACCGGATCGAGTTCGACGATGAAGTAACCTCCCAACAAATCCTTGGCTGTCTGGGTGAGCACCTGGGTGACCAGCGGACTGCCGGTGACCGGCGGGACAACGCCAATATGGGTGGGTAGTCCGAGTGCCACCGCCCATGTGCCAATGCTGACGGCTTTCTCCATGGAGGCCTCCGGTGCGGAGGCAACGACTGGCAGTTTATCCAAATCCACACCCAATTTATTGGCGATGGCTACGGCAATGGCAACCGCGCGGGTGTTATCTACGCATGAACCGGTGTGCAGGACGAGCGGGAGGGGTGCATTCAATCCCGCCGCGTTGCCGAGGGCGGTAAGCACAGCTTTCAACCCGGGACCGGCATTTTTTTCGGTAGCAGCCGGGGTCATCAGACCATGCCGGGCGAAGGCTCCTGAAGCACAACCAGTAGCCAGGATCAATACATCGCGCCTGGCCAGTTCCTTGATCATGGTGACAAAGTTGCGATCCTGCGGGATCTTGACATTGTTGCATCCGGCGAACAGGCAGACACCGGTGATATTGCCGTTTACGATATTGTCGATTAGGGGTTTGAGGGGATCAGCTGCATCCAACTTGGAGAGAATGCCAATCACTGCCTCAGCAGAGACCCCTGCGATGGCTGTGTTGCGGATATCAGGAATATGGACCTTGGCAGCATCACGCTTCTTGAAGGCTTCGATCGCCAGGTGGATAATCTCGCGCGCCCCCTCTGCAGCGTGTTCCTCCTCGAAGTTGATGTGGGTCGCACCGGGCATTTTGGCGATGCCCATGGTCGTGATGACCTGGGTATGGAATCCCTCCGCTACCTTCGTCAGGCTGGGCATCACACACTGGTAATCCACCACCATGGCGTCCAGAGCGCCAGTAATAATGGCAAGTTCCTGCGATACGGAGGAGGTCGCCATGGGAATGCCGTGCCGCATCAACACTTCGTTACCCGTGCAGCAAATGCCGACAATATTAATGCCCTCGCTCGCGCCAGCTTTCCGGGCTTCGTCTTCCATCTGCGGTGCGAAAGCCACAACCATATCTGAGAGAACCGGATTGTGTCCATGCACGGCAATGTTGACTGCGTTCACCTTTAATGTGCCCAGATTGGCCGAGGCGACGGTCGGTTGCGGAACGCCGAAGAGGATGTCGGAGAGGTCGGTTGCCAAGGCCATGCCGTCGTAATCGGCAATGGCGCATTTGATGCCACCCAGGAGCAGATTGACCGGGTCAGCATCCACACCGTTGGTGGTGCGATGCATGACCTCGGAAATGGCTGAGTCGATGCCAAAGGGCAGCAAACCCATCTCTTCAAACTTCTTCAACCGTCCGGTGGTGAGCGTTTTCATGGTCCACCCAACCGGTGTGCTTCTCTCAGAAAATTCTTCGAGAGCCAGATCGGCCAGTTCAGAGGCAACCTGTTGATCGGACTTGCCAACCAATTGGATGCCCTGCCGCTGGGCGACGGCGCGCAGTTTGTTAGAATCCTTGATGCTGTAGTCCGGCGCTTTGCCTGTGGCGAGTTTTTTTAGGGTGTGGGCCAGGTGTTTGGCATGACCGGAGTGGGCTGCGGTCCCAGCCGCAATGGAGCGATCCAGGCCGCGCGCCACGAAAGTGTCAGCCGTGGCACCGCACACACCAGTCTGCGGACCATTGCCAAAGGGATCAATGCGACAGGGTCCCTGCAGACAATGGCGACAACACAACCCGGTTTCACCAAAACCGCATTGAGGTACCTGTGCAGCATACCGGTCCCAGACAAGCTCAACGTCAAGTTTCTTTGCGACGCCGAGCATTTCGATGGAATCGGGAGAAGTGGAACGATCTTCAAACATAGTGCCTCCTTATTTAATCACTCAAATTAGATAAATATTTGCAAAAAAACACCCCTGGACCAAAGAAAGCCTGGGGTGATCACACCTGAACACTTAAAACCAATCGAATCGAGCTTATTATCACGAATTCATACTAGCACAAATAGATAATTATATCTACATGGTACAGTGCCATTATTCTGACCCACATGGGTCATTTGACCTGCAATAATCCCCGCTTCCCTGCTTCTGCTGCTGCCTGTACCCTGTTCTCAACCCCTAATTTTTCGAAAAGTTCCTGGACACGTCGTTTGACGGTCGTTTCACTCCAGAACATAACCTTGGCAATGGCGCGATTACTTTTTCCATCCGCGACCAGGTGGATGAGGTGCAACTCTTCCTCCGTCAAACCGGAGAAATCCTGTTTTTGAACACGAGCCATTTCCGCAAACTGGCGCAGAACCTTACCCATCAGATCAGGGCTAAGCTGACTCTCACCGGCGTGTACCGAACGAATCGCATCTGCCAGTACTTCATGAGATATATTCTTTAGCAAATAACCATGAACTCCCGCCTCGAATGCCCCGGTGATATATGCCTCGTCGTCATAGGTCGTCAAAATGATTATCTTAACATCAGGTCGAGTGCGATGCAATTGTCGAACGACTTCAGTACCATCCAATCCCGGCATCTTGATGTCTAAAAGGACAATGTCAGGGTTGCAATCCTGGACTTGTCTCAGTGCGATGAGACCATTTTCAGCTTCACCAACAATTTCGATATCCGGGTGATTGATCAGCAGGCTTCGGATCCCTTTTCGAACCAGTTGATGATCGTCCACTACCAGCAGCCTGATCGGTGTCATGGTAATTGCCCGGACGGTACGATCAGAATAATTCGGGTACCGTGATCTGGTTTTGTTTGAATATCAATTTGGCCACCAATGCACTGGGTACGCTCCTTCATACCGATCAGGCCCAGATGCTCGCCAGGCGTATTTAAGAAATGCTCGAAGTCAAAACCAATTCCATTATCCCGGATGGAGACGATTACCCTCTCTTTGGAGAATTCCAATCGGATGTCTGCCAATGTGGCTTTGGCATGGGTGGTTATATTTTGCAGAGCCTCCTGAATCAACCTGTAGATCCCGATTTCAACGTCAGATCGAAGCCGGTAAGGATCACCTAAGACATTCAAGCTGCATTTGATTTGCGAGTACTGTTGACAACGGGTTGTGAATTGCTCAATCGCCGGCACAAGTCCCCTGGCATCCAGGATCAGAGGGCGCAGGTCATAGATAATACTGCGGATTTCAGTATCGATTTGTTTTAGCAAGGTCTGCACATCTTCCAAATGATCCGTGGCAGTGCTGTAATTAGCCAGAGCCAGGCTTTCCTTTGCACATTGTGTTTCGAAAAGAGTACTAACGATCATTTGGGTCATACCATCATGCATATCATGGGCAATGCGCGCACGTTCGGCTTCTTGAATATTCACTGTGGCATCCAATAATTTGTGGAGTTGCTCCGCTTTCTGTGCCAAATCGTCTTTCGCTATGGCCAATTCCTGAGTTCTCTCTGTTACCTTGCGTTCCAGTTCCTCACTGGAAGCATTTAACTGTTCATAAAGATTGGCGTTATGGATAGCTATCGCTACCAGTGAAGCATAAGTCACCAATAGCTGTTCATCTTCATCGGTGTAATTGGTGCTCTTGTTGGCTGCGCCAATCATGCCAATCGTCTGTTCGCGAACCCGCAGCGGCACCCCCAGAAACGCCCGCACAGATGGGTGACCGGATGGCTGTCCCACTCGTGCCGGATCATGCGACGCGTCCTCAGAGCGCACCGGGCGATTCTCCAGAATGGTATTACCAAATATGTTACGGCGCAGGGGGATCAAATGGAATCGATCATAGAACTCTGGCTCAGCCTTGAACCCCTGAATGGCGACTAAATCCAGAGCACTGCCATCCTCGGTGGTTAACCCGATAAACCCAAATTGGGATTGTGTCAGCGCGAGGCACTGGCTTAGGCTTGTATCAAGAACCAGTTGTAGATCACGCAATGCAACAACTTCGATAGCCAGTTGGTAGAGTGATTCTAATTTGTGTTGATAGGAAATTACTCCCCGTAACTCACATATTTCGCATTTAGGTTCGAAAACAATGGGTGAAACATCAAAAGTAGCCATTTATCGAATTCTCCGTTGCGCTGTGGTGAAGAGAGATAAATTACATATCTCCGAATTGGCAATATTTGAACCTGCTATGATATATAACCCTCTCGATTGGGTTGTGTTACATGCTGTTAACGTGTCACATTTCTTAATGACAATACCGGGCTGCGTCACAATGGGAATAGTGCACACAAGTAAAATATGAATGGTATTTTCCCATCTGGAAATATATTAGCATAATTGATTACCTAATCCAATTCATCGGAAACGAAATATGCGTTTCTTTATCAACAATTCTTACAAGCAAGGATTTTGTTCCACTCAGCGTTGCGTGACCTGTGCAACGTCCGGAGTAGGATGGTAATAGGAAAGATATTAGATTCTTAATCGAATGGAAAAGTATCAAACATCATAGTAAATGGCTGAAGATTTTATAATTTGGTTTAAATTGGGTTTGTAATTCAAAACCAGAATGGAAGATATGGAATGATAAGTGGTCAATCTACAATAATCTGAACAGACAAGGGATTTATAACCTTATGTACGGTTTTTATTTCAACCCTCATTATCCACCGGTCCAGAAGGACGATTTGCTGCAATGTTTTCTACGGCTACCTTACGGTTACCAGAATGGAAGACAAAACCACTAATACCCTCATATTTAATGCTAGATGGATGCACCTGATCCCAACTCTTAATCATCAGGTCAATAACCTTAAGTCAAGATTAATTCACAGTCTTTATGTTGATACCATATCTGTGCGATTTTAAACGCGTTCGGATTGTTATCTACACAGGCAGGGATGTAAGTGGCAAATCAATTGGCTTTGGCTAATCCTTCACCTTTGGTTAAATTCCTGGTTTTGTCGAGCAGCTTTCGTCTCTGGACAATGGACATGGTATCCAATCCCACCGCCAGGAGCAGTACCGCACCCTTGATGATCATTTGATAGAACTCGGAAAGGTTCATCTGGATCAAACCATTGAACAGCACACCCATGATCAATACACCAAAAAATACACCAGATAATTTTCCCTCTCCACCGGCCATCGAAACTCCACCCAACACACAAGCAGTGATCACTTCAAATTCCATACCCAGGGCAGTCCGCGGTTGACCAGAATTCAATCGGGAAAGCAGGATGATGCCGGTGATCCCACACAGCAAACCGCTGATGGCATAGACGGAATAGCTAATTTTCTTTACATTGACACCAGACAAACGGGCTACTTCGGCATTGCCCCCCAAGCCGTAAATATGACGTCCATACACAGTTTTGTTGAGCACAATCCAACCGATAACCATGGTCACAAGGAAAAGGACCACCGGGACCGGAATGGGACCTATACTGCCTTGACCAAGAAAGCGGAAATAATCTTCAAAGCCCTCATAAATTGGCATGGCACCGGTCAGGACATAAACGATCCCTCGAACGACTTCAAGCATACCCAATGTAACAATTAATGGGGGAATCCTGATCTTATTAATTAATGCCCCATTAAATAATCCTGAAGCTGTGCTGGCAATAATACCCAGCAGAGCGCCAATAATCGGGTTAATATTCAGACCTCCCGTTATTTCAGGGGGAATAGGCCTGGCAGCCATAAATAATGCACCAATAATCGCCGATAAAGCGACATTGGAACCTACCGCAAGATCAACGCCACCCGTAAGCATACAATAGGTCATGCCGACAGCCACAATTCCGGAAAAGGACACTTGACGTAAAATTTCCATTAAGTTATTGGGTTTAATGAAATTGGGTCTGAGCGCAGTAATGATAGCGACAAGCAGAACCAAAACCAGGGCTAATCCATAATCCTTTAGCACTTTACCAAGGGTCAACTTTTTCATGCAGGTTCTCCTTCGCTACATGCTTTCGCCAAAATGAGTTCTTGCGATAATTCCCGTTTATCAAATTCAGCGGTGATCATCCCATTGCAAATGACTAATACACGGTCACACATCCCGATAACCTCGGGTAGTTCGGAGGAAACAATAATGATACTTTTTCCCTCCTGCACCAGTTGGTTCATCAACGAATAAATTTCTTGCTTGGCGCCCACATCAATGCCCCGTGTAGGCTCGTCAAAAATAATGATGTCAGACTCACAGGCAAGCCATTTCCCTAAAATGACCTTTTGTTGATTGCCCCCGGATAGATTCTTGGATTTTTGCTCCAAACTCGGAGTCTTAATTCGAATAGCATCCACAAATTTTTGTACAGTTTTGTTTTCCATCTTCTGGTTGACAAAACCGTGACGGGCAAACTTCTTTATGGAGGCAATACTCATATTAAACCGGACGGACATTTCCAACAAAATACCATTTGTTTTTCGGTCTTCAGGCAAATAGGAAATACCGTACCGGATCGCATCTTGAGGCGAACGAATATCAGCTTTTACCCCCTTCACATAAATATCACCGATAAAAGGATCAGCCCCAAAAATGGAGCGCACAAGTTCAGTTCGTCCAGCGCCTACCAATCCTGTAATCCCAAGAATTTCATTGCGCCGTAAATCAAAAGAAATATCTCTCAATTTGTGATTGGTCAATCCTTGTACTTTCAAGATCACTTCGTTACTTTTTTGATTGTTTTGAGGAAATTTACCGGATAATTTTCGACCAACCATGAGGCTGATCAGTTCTTCCTTGTTGGTGTCCGATACCATTTTTGTATCCACAAACTTGCCATCCCGAAACACTGACACCCTGTCAGCAATCTCAAAAACCTCCTCCAATCGGTGCGAGATGTAGATGACAGAGGTACCTTCACTCTTTAATTTCTGAATGAGCTTATATAAAATATCCAGCTCCCGCGTAGACAATGCGGCAGATGGTTCGTCCATTACAATGAGTTTGGCCCGGTTTAAAATAGCTTTTGAAATTTCCACGAGCTGTTGGTAAGCAACACTGAGGTTGGATACTTTTTCGCTGGGATCTATATCGCCCGCCAACGGTTTAAAGACCTCGCGCGCCTTTTGAAACATGGCTTGTTTGTCAGCGAATATTCCTTTTCGGGTTTCTTTTCCCAAAAAGATATTTTCTTCAATGGACATTTTGCCGATAAGATTAAATTCTTGATAGATGACACTGATACCCATTTGAATGGCATCGTGAGGAGAATAATGGGCATAGGATCGACCGTCAAACCAAATTTCTCCCTCGTCTCTTTCCACGGCACCTGACAATATTTTAATCAAGGTGGATTTCCCGGCTCCATTTTCACCTAAAAGGGCATGAACCTCTCCATGCTTGACCGAAAAGTGAGCTTGATCCAGCGCAAGCACACCGGGAAAGGCCTTGGTTATTCCTTTCATTTCAAGTAAGTTATCGCTCATACCTTCATTCCTCTTCCGGGTGCGCTAAACAAGCGCACCCGTACGATTCTTTTCCGTTTATTTAACTGAAAAGTGAAAACGGTTTTTTCAATTGATCGAGGATTTGCTTACGGATAAGCACAGATTTCAAGGATTTTTCCAAGAACTTAATTCGCTTTTATCCTTGATCTTCCGTGTTATCCGTAAGCATGAGATATCTTTATCCTTAACCCGTTTTGGTGTTATTAATATTTTTCAACAGCAGTTGCATAATCCACGGGTAGGAATTTTACATATTGTTTTTGGTCTACTGTTTTTCCAGCAAGAATATCTTTAATGAAGTTGTAGGAATCAATACCCAATTGTGCCGGCATCACATCCACATCACCGCGGTACATGCCACCTTCCTTGAGATATTTGATCCCCTGGCTGGTTCCATCAGCGCCAATGACTGCATATTGGTTATAATTTTCCGGTTTTATTTTTGCCATAAGAACTTCATAGGCGCCAATGGCTCCTGTATCGTCCGAGTCTGTCATAAATATTTTCACATCAGGATTGGCTTGCAAAATAGCTTCGGTAGCGCTCATGGCAGTTTGCACGTCGACCGAATTTTGATCGGAAACAATCACGCCGGTGGGGAATTCTTTCGCAAAGGCATCCCGCATTCCCTGACCTCGTTGGATCCCCGGGCGATAGTCATGCATACGAAGCAGAGCAGCCTCTAGCGCCAGACCAGGGAAATTCTGTTGCGCCCATTTCCCGGCAAGCGAGCCAATGGCATAGCCATACTGATATTCATCAACGTAAACATTCACGGTGGCAGAGGGAACTTCGGTAAACAGGGAGACAAAAACGATCCCTTGTTCTTTCAGCTTGGCAACAGAGGGTTCGAGGGCTTGACCATCAATCGTCACAGCAATGATTCCCTGTACGCCGGAGTTCGCCATAGTTTCAATGGCTTGAATTTGCTTGGCAGGATCGCCTTGTCCGTCTGCGACCACCAGTTCAACACCATCTTCTTTCGCCAATTTTTCAATCGCAGCCTGCATGATCACATACATTTCCCAGGATGCCATTTGATGAATAACGCCAATTTTCACGAGTTTTTTCGCTTCTGGAGCTGTACCAGTCGGAGTCTGTGCAACCTTGGGCGAGCAGGCTGCGAGAGCGACTAATAATGCAAGAAGCACAGTAAACGCCTTCAAGAAAAGAGAATCCCGACGGAAACACGATTTGGATGTTGACATTGCATCCTCCTTTGGTTTGCAAAATATGAATGGAATTAGTGGACACACCTAGGTGTGAGCGCAGAGTATTCTCTATGTCTTATTCTTTACCTCCTTTTCCACAAATCATCAGTGGATTCCCGATTGTATTGGTTGAAGTGCTGATGGATTGGAGTCCAAAATAGCCAGGAATTTGTAATTTTTATTTTGCATTTGGCTTTTCTCGCAACTTACCCAAACGTGTATAGGTCTGCTTTAAGGCAGGATATAGACCTTTATAAATCCCAAACAATTCCTTATATAGTTCATGGTTCTTTGGATCCGGCAAGCAAACACCTCTGCTGATTTTTACCGTTTGTTTGACCGCTGCTTCTATACTTTCAAATATGCCTGTACCAAATCCTGCAATCAATGCTCCACCAAAGGCAGTACCTTCCGTTTCTTCGGGTAACGAAACCATACAACCGGTCACATCGGCAATGATCTGCAGCCAGATTTTACTTTTAGCAATTCCCCCAGCCAACACAATTTCATCCAGATTGCCACCCAATTCGCGAATTAAATTGATATTGTCCAAAATGGAAAATGCCACTCCCTCCAGCGTTGCCCGTAGCAAATCTGCTTTCGTAGTTGAGGTACCCATCCCTACAAAACAACCTCTAGCATTGGGATCATTGTTGGGTGTATAGTCCCCGTCCAGGTATGGCAAGAAAATGACTCCACCGGCACCCGGTTTAACGGTTGAAGCCGCCTTGTTCATATAAGAGTAGGAATCTTCTCCGGTGATGGATGCCACCGCTGACTCAGCCTGACATAAGTTATCGCGCATCCATTTGTTACTCAATCCCGTGGAGGACATCACTGTAATCGCCATCGTAAGTTCCGGTATACAATGAGGATAGGTCAAAATAGTTGGATGGCTGATCGGTCCATTGGTATTGGCGGCAATGTTACCGGCCGAACCCACGGAGATAAAGCATTGCCCGGTGTTAATGACACCGGTAGTCAAAGCAACAGGAGATGCGTCATCTGCCCCAGCCACTACAGGAATGCCCACAGGCAGACCTGTCAAACTGGCAGCTTTCTCAGTTACCCTGCCTACAATTTCCCAGGAATCATACAGCTTAGGGTACAGGCTTGTAGGGAATCCCGCTTTTTGCAGTAATTCATCGTCCCATTCCCGTGTCTTGGCGTTATAAGGCGCATAAAATCCTGCTTCCGAACGGTTCCAACTCCACACCCCCGTAAACATGTAAACCATCCATGAGGCTTCGGTCATGACATGATGAGCTTTGGCAAATACTTCCGGTTGTTTCTTTTTCCACCAATACTGCTTTCCAAAGCCATTATAAATTCCCATGTAATTACCATTTTTCCTGACACATTCCTTACCGATAAGTTCTTCCAGCTCTTGTATCGTTGATAAATGGCGCATGTCATTGTAATGGACAGCTCGAGTCACTGGCATTCCATCCGCATCTACCAACAAAGACATGACAGTCCATCCGCTAAAGCAAATACCGGCAATCTCGTCCAGATTTACTCCATTTTCAAACCCCCGCTTTAACAGATTAATTGTTCCATTCCACCAATCCATGGGATCATATTCGATATACTCCGGATTTTCTGCCTGTGCTGGAAATATTTCTTCTACTTGGGTTGTAACAATTTTGGAAAGAGATGCATCCAAGAATACTGCTTTTAAGGTCGTTGTACCAAGATCAATTCCAACCAATATCTTTTTAGGCATCATTATTTCCTTCCTTGACAGGTTACATTAATTTAGAAGTCAGCCATTTTTGCTTTTAAGAATTTTGCTGCTTTGTAGATATTTGGATGGAAAGCAGGGTCTTCGTGGCACCACATTTCCGCCGCCAGGAACCCTTGATAATGAATTTCATGAAGCATACGAAAGCAAGCATCAAAGTCTACTGTACCTTCTCCAAAAAAGACATCCCGCACCACTCCGGGGCGAGTGTCTTTGAACTCCACTTCAACAATGTGTCCTCCGCCTGCAGGAATATCGGTGATGGGATTGTGCCCCATGGCAGAAATGTTTCCGGGATCCACCCCAATTTGCAAAAAAGCGGAATCAATGACCCGTACCAAGTGCAGTGCTTTCCTGGTGGTGTCCATAAATGTGCTATCCATGGTCTCCAGAGAAATGATGACCCCGCGGATGGCGGCGTGTTCCACACACTCTTTTAGGGAATCTAAAAACAATCCTTCCGTGTTTTTGTTGCGTGATTTTTCATACTCATCATAAGAGGCAATATTGATGGTTTTTGCGCCTACAAAAGAGGCAAAATCGAGAGCTCGTTTGCATAGCCGGATGCCTTCAGCCCGAATGGAAGCATCCTCACTCCCCAATGGGAAAAAACGGTTTGCCGTAAAAGCCAGGGTATATAGCGGAGTGTTCAGTGATTCGCTCGCCCGCCGAATATGCAGTTGTTCCTCACGGTTTTCCAAGCGGCTCAGTTTTTCCGGAGTGGCATCAATGGAGATCTCAAAATAGTTATATCCGGCATCTTTGATGAGCGAGAATTTATCTTCCCAACTCAAAGTCGAGCAAATAGCCTTTTCATATAACCCAAAAGGCAAATCTCGAAGCTTTAGCATCGCGAGCAAGCCTTATTCAAAAATCACATCCGGTTTCTGCAATAATCCACGCACCATTAACGAGAAACGGGCAGCAGGAGCACCGTCAATCACACGGTGATCATAAGAAAGGCAGAGTTTCATGATGTGCCGCGATTCGATAACTTCCGAGTTGTCATCGAGGTAACGGGGTAGGCGACTTACAGTTCCAACGCCCATAATGGCTGTCTGAGGGTAGTTGATAATGGGGGTGAAAAATTCGATTCCCAGCATACCTACATTTGTAACAGTAAATGTACCCTCGGTTAAATCCACTTGCGTCAATGCCCCTTGTCGGGCTTTGGCAGCAAAATCCACAAGTTCATCAGTCAGGGTATTGATATTCTTGGTATCGGCATTGCGTATGACCGGTACTGTCAACCCGCCTGGTATATCTACGGCAACGCCAATGTTGATATTCGCCTTATAGATAATTTCATTTCCATCCACTACCGTGTTGATGATGTCATGTTCTTTGATGGCAAGGGCGCATGCTTTAACGATAAGGGCTGTCAAGGAAAGTTTTTCATCTTTCCGCTCATTCAGCTTTTCCATAGCCCGGGTCATGTCAACTTCGGTGACATTGGTCAACCATGCGGTCTTTTGACAACTTTCACTCATGTTGGCAGCAATCGTGCTGCGCATGATGCTCATCCGCACCCGGCGGTCACGCGGGTCAATTTGGACTTTAGTAGCTGCGTTTTTGGGGGAAGTTTCTTGAAACGCACGTACTTCCTCTTCGGTAATCTTTCGATCACCACAAAAAGCAACCAGTGCCGCCACATCAATTCCCAATTCTTGCACCAACTTGCGAACCTTGGGAAGCATCTTCGCATGCACCCGAATTTCCGATGGAATGGCAGGTGCAGCAACAGTAATTTCATTTGTTGGTTTTTGCGCTTTGGTTCCTGCGATCCGTTTTTCCGTTTGTTCAATGAGTACCGACACATCCTCACCCGGCTGTCCGATAAGTGCAATAGGAGTAGTAACCGGGTAACGTTCTCCTAAGACTCCCCAAATCTTCAGCAATATGCCGGAGGCCGGAGATTCCATTTCTGCCACGGCTTTTTCGGTTTCAATGGAACATAGTACTTCATCAACCTTTACGCTATCTCCCACTTTCTTATTCCACTCAACCAGAACCCCTTCCTCCATCGTCAGGTTCATTTTTGGCATGACTATGATTTCTGCCATAGGTTCACTTCTCCTTCCTATTCCATAACTCGACGAATGGCATCGATAACTTCACGTTTTCCAATGGAAATGTTTTCTATGAGGATGGAATTGGATGGATTGGGAACGTCTTTACAGGCTACCCGAAGAACGGGTGCTATTAAACTGTCAATGCACTCTTCCGCAATAAAGGCGGCAATTTCACTGCCTACTCCACCGGTTTTATATCCCTCGTATGCAATTACCACCCGTCCGGTCTTTTCCACTGAGGCACGGATGGCTTCCTTGTCATAGGGAATGATGGTGCGCAAGTCCAGTACTTCTACGCTGACCCCTTCTTTTTCCATCAGTTCGGCTGATTCCAGGGCATCCCCCACAGTAGTGGCATAACAAATGATCGTGACGTCTTTGCCTTCCCGTTTAATATCCGCTTTTCCAATGGGAACAAAATATTCTTCTTCAGGTACATCCCCCGTTTTGGTATACAGTGGGGAGTATTCCAAAAATATCACCGGGTCATTATCTCGAATGGCAGTTTTCAACAAACCTTTGGCATCGTAGGGCGTGGAAGGAGCTACTGCCTTTATACCAGGAGAGTTTACCCACAAGGCATCAATATTGCCACAGTGGTGAGGTCCCGAAATGATTCGCATCCAGTTACAGGTGCGAATGACACAGGGACAGTTGATTTTTCCACCGCTGACGTAATGCAGCGTTCCTGCCTGGTTATGGATTTCATCCGCCACCAGTGGCATCAAAGAACCAAACATAATTTCCACCACCGGACGCATCCCATAGGCTGCAGCACCCACAGCTACGCCACCGATTGCCGCTTCCGAAATTGCCGTATCCACGACACGTGCTTTGCCAAATTCTTCATCCAATCCCTTGGTGACTCTAAAGCTTCCGCCTTGTACCCCGCCAAGGGCTTCCCCAAGCAAGAAGACATCTTCATCGTGAAGCATTTCCTCACGCAAAGCCTCCCGAATTGCATCCACCATTTTCATATTCTTCATCACGAAATTCTCCTTTGGTTTAAACCGGTTGGCTAAAGACATCATCCATCCCGTCTGAGGGGTTGGGCAGGGGACTGTTTTGGGCAAAGGTAAGGGCTGCTTGGAGCATTTCCTGGGCGCGATTTTTGCAGGCTTTTTCTAAGGCATCTGTCAAGATCCCTTCTGCACGAAGCTTGACTTCAAAGCGGGCAATACAATCATTTTCCGGACTTTTTATTTTTTCCAATACTTCAGGTAATTGTCGGATATTGCTCACACTATCGGTCCATTTTCCGGTAATACATTCCAGCAGGCAGGGGCCCTTGCCGCTCCTAATATGATCTACATACTCTATTGCTTTGCTATAAATGGCATCCGGGTCATTGCCATCGACTGTAGCTCCGGGGATGTCATAGGCGAAGGCTCGGTTAGCAATTCGAGTACCAGCTGTCGTTTCTTCGCAGGTATTGCCCATTTGGTTGTTGTTAAATTCCACCACATACAAAATGGGTAGCTTCTGAACCGTCGCCATATTGAGGCTTTCATGGAATATGCCCCGGTTGGTGGAACCTTCTCCGCCAACAGCCACGACAATCTTTCCTCTCTTGCGTGCGACAAAACCAGCTCCGGTAGCGATGCCCCAGTGTTGCCCTACGACGGCATTTCCGGTCATGGCAAAGTGGGACATATCCATCAAATGTATTTGACCACCGCGACCTTTGGTGGTTCCAGTGGCGCGTCCGTACAACTCTGCCCACATGGCATTAAAATCACAACCTTTCGCCATGTAGTGTCCACCGCCACGGTGTGCAGTGACAAGATAATCATCGGGGGCATACACCTTGGCTAAGGTAGAAGGTATCGCCTCCTGTCCCAGGCATGGTAGCATATGTCCTACAATTTCACCTTTCTTAAACAATTCGCACATCTTTAGCTCTGACGAACGAATTTGTAACATTTTTTGATAGATATCCAGCCTGTCTTCCATATCCAACATCATTTTCACTGCTCCTTAGCTTTCATCAATGTGTTCTCAACAATATATATAATCAACCATTACAACTTACTTCATGATCCGTCCGTATTCAGCGTTGATGGATTTCAATTCCTCGTTCGTCAACTCCCAGTCCGCTGCCTTTGTATTCTTAATTGCTTTTTCAGAGGTGGTAGCGCCAATCAGCGCAGAAGTTACTCCCCGTTGTGCCAACACCCAGTTGATGGACACCTCTACTACATGGACACCACGTTTGTCGGCAATTTTCTTTAGAAAAGCTACCAACTCACGGCATTTGGACAGCATTGGCTCTGTATAATACCCATAGAATGCACCACGCAACTCGTTACCCGAGATCGGTAATGCTTCCACTTTACCTGCCAAAATACCGCCGCCGATAGAGCCGTAACTCAGTACGCCTACACCTTTTTCGGCACACAGGGCAATTACGCCATCCTCTGTGGATCTGCGGTCAAGCAAGCTAAGGGGAGGTTGTATGCTGGCAATATCCGCAATATCAATAGCAGTTTGGATTTGTACCGGAGTGAAATTGGATACGCCGATTGCTCTAATTTTGCCCTCGTTCTTCATTTTGACCAACTCACGCAGGCCGAGTTCGATCCCATGGTTTGCATCCGGCCAATGAATTTGATAGAGGTCTATGAAGTCGGTCCCCAGTCGCTTTAAGCTCATTTCCAACTCAATACGCATTACATTGGGATCCAAGCATTTCACATAGTTTTGACCGAAAAAGCGCAACACGCCTACCTTAGTTGCAAGGACAACCTTGTTCCGGCGACCTTTGATAGCTTTTGCTACAACTTTTTCGGATGCCCCATCCTCTCCGTAGGCTGCCGCGGTATCAATTAGATTTACACCGTTATCCAGTGAAGTATGAATTGCTCTAATGGCAGCACTTTCATCTACATCTCCAAAAAAGTCGTTTCCCATAGGCCATGTGCCGTGACCAATAACCGAAACATCAATACCACTGTTACCAAGTTTTCTATATTTCATATTTAAGTACTCCATTCATAACAAGAATAAATAAACCAAAAGGAATACATAAAATTGCAGCCTATTTTTTTTCAGGTAAATCTTGCCCCACTGAGGATTTACAGAAATCATATGCACGTCTGGTTTCCTCAGGAGTGAGAATATAGGGTTTACCCATTTGTTCGGCAATAAATGTAATATACGCCGTGACTTCTATGGTAATCAGGTTTTCAAGAGATTCCTCTACAGTACACCCACAGGCAAGTACACCGTGGTTTCTAATATTGCAGGCATTGCCATTACCAATAGTTTTTACAATATCTGCTAAATACTCCGGCGTATGCGGGTCGGGATGAACCCAACTGGTACACGGCACCGGCCCACCCACCAAATTGCCATGGGTGGTGGTAGTAACCGGTATTTCACGGTTAATACAAGCAAAAGCAGTAGCATAACGGGAGTGCGAATGGGTCACCGCATGTAAATCCGGGCGAGCCTTGAGAATTTCGGTAAACATGTCGCTGGCGATAGAAGGACGCCGTTTGCCATCAATCCTGGCCAGATTCATGTCGATAACGCACATGTCCTCCCAAGTTAAGTCATCATATTCCATTCCACTTGGGGTGATGACCACATACCCCGATTCTGGATCTCGTGCGGCAACCGTTCCACCCGCCATGACAATTAAGTCATATTCCCGGAGTTTCCACGCCACCTTGAGTACTCTCTCTCGTAATTCCTTGAGCATTTTAATCCTCTCCCTTGTTAAAATTTTCGAAAATGGCAAACCTGGATTTCATTGCGAGGCGGTGCGCTTCTGCAGAAGCAACTTCATGTAATTCTTGGGGTTGCTCCGTCCTTTCGGTCTCACAACGACATACCGACTCCTCGAATTTAGGCACTCCTTCCGAGGTTAATTTGCACAGATTCAATTATATTAGGTTACAATTATCCAGTTTACATAGTTTATAAAAAATGTAAATGGGTGTTAAGTTGAAACCTGCACATATGAGCAACATTTGGCACAGTAAAAAAAAAGACGCCGCAGTATCTTGTAAGATGCTGAAGGAGCGGATTATATGCAGTTTGAAGAGCGCAGAGAAACTTACACAAAAATAGCAACTCTATATTACCTAGCCGACATGTCCCAAGATGATATTGCCGAAATATTTCATATTTCTCGTTTTAAGGTTTCGCGAATACTAAAAAAATGCCGTAATTTTAGAATTATTGAATTTCACATCAACAACGAACCCGACTATTATGCTAAATTAGAACTGGAAATCAAGGACTTGTTAAGCATTGAGCAAGTAATGATTGTTCCCAGTGGTGTTACACTGCAAGAATCCAAAGTAAATGTTGCAAAGATGGCGGCAAATTACTTAGAAGGAAAAATTACGAATGGCTTAATAATTGGACTTTCTTGGGGAAGCACAATACAACTAATCCATAAATATTTTGACCCTCATACTCCGGCAGATGATGCGCTGTTTGTGCAATTATCTGGAAACCTGTGCTCCAGTAGCATCACACAGGAGGGTTATATAGATGGAAATATTCTTGTACAAAAATTTGCCGCTAAAGCACAATCAGGTTGGTCGGTCTTCCAAGTCCCATATGTTGTGCAAAACCCCGCGCTCAAAGAATTGCTTTATCAAGAACCACCGATTTTAAAACATGTTAATTTGTTTAACAAATTGGATATGGCATTGATTGGCGTTGGCTCTTCCAATCCGGACCGAAGTGATCCTTATCTTACGGGATATTTGACAATGGAAGAATCGAAAAAGCTGGCAGACGATGGGATGGGTGCAGATATCTGTGGTACCCGTTTGACATCCGATGGGCAAATTCGAGAAACTATTTTGACAAATCGAATGATAAGCATTGATTTAATGGACCTACATAAGCTATCCGAAGTCTGTGCCGTGGGAGCTGGTAGTGAAAAGGCACTCAGTTTAATCGCTGGTTGCAAAGGTGGTTTTATTAAAAAAGTTATTATTGATGAAGTATGTGCTCTCTCTATTATGAGCAGATTAGGAGATTTAGTAACCAACTAATAGTTCACGTAATTACTTATGTGGTAGAACTCATATATATAAATCAATAGCCATACTCTTTATGATGCATGCACGAAAGATTTACAGAACCGATCTATTGAGCTGACTCTTAATTACGTTATTGGAGTTGCACCTATGGATTCAATAAAATTTGATTTTTCTACAGTCAATAGAATCGTTTTCGGTGCAAGATCTATCGATGAAGTCCCGAAGGTAATAGACACTTTTGGTAAAAAGGCTTTCGTCATCCGGTCATCTCAAGCAATGGGCGAGATCTCACTCACGGATTTAATGGCTTCTGCAAATAAAGAATACATTATTTATGATGTAAAAGGAGAACCTTCTGAAACAAGTATTATTAAAGCTGTGAAAGTCGCATCGGACAATCATTGCGATTTTGTCATTGGAATTGGCGGTGGAAGCGTACTGGATACAGCAAAAGTGGTTGCCACTATGATGACGAACAAAGGTGAACTGATGGATTACCTGGAAACAGTAGGTAAAGGATTTCCGGTAAGGAACCGCTGTGCTCCTAACCTAGCCATCCCTACTACAGCTGGTACAGGTAGCGAGGTCACCCGGAATGCAGTGATCGATATCCCCGATAAAAAATTGAAAGTGAGCATGAGAAGCACTTTAATGTTACCTTGGGTATCGATGATTGATCCATTATTAACCCTCTCCTTGCCTCCCAAGATCACAGCCTTTACCGGGATGGATGCATTTATCCAGGTAATGGAATCTTTTGTTTCAGTTCGTGCGAATGTTATGACTGATTCGCTCTGTATTGAAGCTATCAAGAAAGCTGCAATACATTTGCGGAAAACATATCACCATGGAGACAATATCACAAGCCGAACCGAGATGTGCTTTGTCAGTTTGATAGGAGGGATGGCTCTTGCAAATTCTGGTTTAGGTGCTGTACATGGGTTTGCCGGTGCAATTGGCAGTATTTTTCACGCCCCGCATGGAGCAGTGTGTGCCAGCTTGGTTACAGCAGTCATGAAAGTCAATGTTTCTGCCTTAATGAAACGCAATCCTAATGGAGAAGCTCTGACAAAGTATCAAGAAATATTTAAGATGATCACTTCCAATCAGACGGCAACCTATAAGGATGGAATCCAATGGTTCATTGACCTTTGTGGAGACTTAGATATTCCGACGTTGAAAAAACTCGGGGTCAATCGTGGAGATTTCCCTGAGATCGTGAGGTTGTCTAAAACTACGAGCAGTATGAAAGCCAATCCAATTTTATTGGTAGATGGTGAATTGCTTGAAATTCTTGAACTAGCATATGAATAATTCTCTTTCCGATAAATGTTGTGTTAGGCTTGTAAACCCAAACGCCATACCCTTTGTAAACCTCATCCCAAGTAATTTACGCCAGAAATCGGCACTTCCCGTTCTGTCTGCCATGGTTGAAGAATCATGACATTGGATTGTTCTCTTTAATTAAAAAGCTATACCAAATTCAATATTAAAAAGCATTTTGTTCGCACATCGAAAAGATTATCCGGTTGAAATAAAAGGGGATAGTAATCTACTGACTCCCAAGATACACCAGAAATTTTACCCCCTCTTTAAACTGGCTTGACGTAAAGGTTGTGACCAACTCCTAATAATCTCTAGCGCGTTTGGATTGTTAACTGCCTGGGCAGGCGTATGGATTACAGAAGTTACGGCTTGTCAATGTGCCGATTAACTTTCTACAGCTACCAGAATAGAAGACATGGAAAACATAGAAAATATGGACGATTTAACCCCCATATATAGTATCAGATAGACAAAATACTACCATATATACTAGATATAGAACATCTGTGCCAACTCATAATCGCTTGGTCGCTGGTTCCCCCTTCGGGGACGCACGCGGCGAATCCAGCCGGGCCCACCTTTTGGTCATAAACCTCCCACGCGGGAGGTTTTGGTTTAATAAGTCCATCCTCCAAGTGACGGGGGATTATTTTCAAATTGGTAATGCCATCAAAAATTACATTTAGCGCTTGTTTCAAACGTAAAAAAGTTGTATAGTTTATCCAGGGTCGCGATGTTGTGATCCGTCAGGCTCCCGAAGATAAAGGGATGATGCAATCTGGGCAAGCTGAAATTTCGTATCTCAAGCAATCATCTATTTCAAAAATTGAAGCTGGAACAAGATCAGTGGCAGCAGAAGAAATTTTATATTTAAGTTATGCCCTAGATAAACCTATTATCTATTTTTTCCCAGAAGAATTTTCTTATGAATTAAGAGAAAACAGATTATCTGTATTAGAAAAAGAATTGCTTATGCATGTAAGAAGACTTGAAAATGATGATTTACGTAAGCTAATAGTTCAAGCAAGAGCTTTAGCCGAGTTCAAGAAATAAAATTACTTCAAGATTCTCATATAGAAAAAACAAATTGAATAATGGCACCAAAAGTTCCTAAACAGCACGAATTAAAACCTCTGCTCCTCTGGCCAAAGATAAATTGGCGGTTAGAGTTGATGCTGGCTATTATTTCCTTTTTGTCCGGTATATTTGTAATTTATTTCCCTATATCTCCTCAAGAAAACACTCTCAAACGCATCCGAGATGCTTTCGGAATAATTATTATTGTTTCTCCTGTTTTACTTCCAATCATATTATGGATCTGTAAAACAATTATTGTTGCAATTGTGAGGTCTTGTGATTACTCTTATCTTTATCATCACATTGAGCAACAAAATCTTGAAATTGAAGATCTAAAAGCGAATTTATCTGATATTCTTCAGAGAAACAATTATTATCAGGAATGCGAAATCATTCTTGCAAGCTATATTGATAACAACATCTATATTTCTATACAGTCAAAATTAACCTTGAAAGTCAATAATTTACTTGGAGTAGTTGATAATAGAGATGGCTCCCTAATGGGCATTTTTAGGATTACTGAGAGACGTAATAATCATTATTATGCTGTTGCGACTGCTGGAATAGAGCCTGTCTGGAAGGGTTATATTGTACAAAACAGCCAAGTCACAATGTTTCCAAACTTAAAAGCAATCTATCTACCGCAAGGAGAAAACCATGAGCGAACCAGAGCAGTTAATAGGTAAAGTAGCTAGTATTATCAATGAACGAGAATTAACAATTAATATTGGAATAATTGCAGGTGTAAAAGTTGGCATGATATTCAAAGTCTTGGCAGACAGGCCACTTGAAGTCCGTGATCCTGATAATGATCAAATTCTGGGGTCGTTAGACAGAGAAAAAGTCCGAGTTAAAGTTTCGGAAGTTTTCGAACTGTTTTCAATTTGCAGAACCTATGTAACACATACAACAGTTGGTAGGGGTGGTTTAATGGGGATAACTAGCGCAGCGTTACTTTATGGTGAGCCAGCTAAGGAGGTTGTAGAAACACTGAAAGCAGAAGACCACACTTTACCGCCGCCACTTTCTGAAGAAGAAAGTTATGTAAAACGTGGTGACAGAGTTATTATTGTAAAAAGTCCAGATTAGATGAATCTCTGGATCAGATAGATAAATTTGTATCCATATTGGATTTGAGACTAAGCACACTTGGTTAAGATAACAATGCTTATAGAAAACAGATCTCATAAGAATTTGAATCTAGAACCGCCAGTTTATTAACCTTCTATCAAGAAAAATGAAATCTATAATTCATAAGGTTCATCCAAAGTTCAAAATTGTTCCGGCAATGAACCTGGATAATCTTTCTTATTCAGCATTAATTGGAGCAGGATTTCATTTGGAAAAAATTAAAGAATATATTAATCTTCAATCTATACAAACTATTTTGAAAGAAGATAGTAGCTTAGATGAAGCTACCAAAAAAACTTTAGCGTCCGAAGTGAGCCAGTTTCATTGGCATATTCGCGCATTTTTTTGGGAGTTAGTGTCGTCATTTGATGTCATATTGCAATGGGAAAACTACCGATATGAACTAGGAATTCAAGAAAATGATGTCAAATGGGATAGAATTTCTGAAAAAGTAGGCAAAGCTAAAAAGGATCAACTAGATTGGAATCGTCAGTACGCCATACTTGAGGATGCTTGGAATAGCGACTGGTTCTTTGAAATTCGACAATATCGCAACTTTGCCCATCGAGCATTTATTTCCATCAACGCCGAATATAATGGTTTTTATGGAAAGGAGAAACCCAAGTTGAAAAAGATTTTCCTTACTCCCGCTAGGGAAGGACAACAAGAATACATTGATGTAGTTACTTGTCTATTGTCCTATTTGGAAAAAATGCTGGAATTAAGAAAAGAAATCTTTGGGCAGCAAACTTCATAAAATTTCGAAAAACGAGCTGGCTACTATTGCCATTGGATAGCAAAAAAACGTATATGTAAAGGATTTGAGCCTAGAACCGCTAAGTCAACAACCATTCTCCAATACAGTTATAATTGTAGCCCAACTGGATTTGAGCCTGAATACGCTTGTTTATGATAATAGAGTTTATGAAAAATTTTTGAATCAAATCTGTATAAGAATTCAAATCATCTTTATTAGGGATATTGGTAGTTTATCCACTAAAGAACATTGCAATATCAAGGAAATCTATGTCCAAAGTATTTCTTTCTCATAGCGCAATAGATAAACCCTTTGTCAGAAGATTCGATCAAGCACTGCGAGGGTTTGGGATAGACACATTTCTTGACGAGCGCGATATAACTATCGGCCAAGATATTCCGCAAGCTTTATTTATTGAAATTGAAAAAGCATCTCATTTCTTGTACTTTATCTCAAAAGCATCAATTCAATCACAATGGGTTCAAGAGGAATTATCTCTTGCCAAGATGCGTGAGAAAAGCAAGCGAGGAATGAGGGTATTGCCAATTCTTATTGAAGATGTGAAACCTCCATCGTCACTAATTAGCAAAAGATATGCAGATTTCCGAAACAAGAAGATTAATGTTCGTTCTACACAGTTCCAATTAGTTCTCAAGGCGATAGGATACGAATCTCCTTCACAGATTGTTGACGATGCTAAAGCAACCGACGAAGATGACCTAAATTATTCTATATCTCTTGCTCTTCTTACAACTGCAGATCTGCAAGTAGTTCTTTCAGACATCGTATTTCTCCTTTTGTTATCAGCTGAATCCAAATCTACCGAATCGCTTTCTCTCCTTCATTCAAATGTTAAATTAGAAATAAGTTATCGACAAATCCCCCAAAGATTCCAAGGTTTATTCGAAAATCTTGATGCATTGAATTCACTCTCAGTTATTGAACCTTTTCGAAAAGATATCAGGAAAAAAGCAATACCTTTTCTTCAAGATATTAATACTATTCTGTCATACAGTTATAATTCTTTTCCAATGATTGAAAAGTTGCATGAAATTGCTGAAAATTCACGTTATCTTCAAAGACGTATTGGTCAATTGCATTTCCAGCTTCTGGTACTTTACGTCTAAATTCTCAAGTTGGTATTTCTACTCACTGCCCAACACCTGTATCATCGATCATCAGTTATGTTATTGATGGACCGTTCTATACTTGCCTCCAAATAATGTAAAATTGTAGCCGAACTGGAATAGATCCTGAATACCCCTACGGGGCACATGTACGCCTGGTCGCCGGTTTCCCCTTCAGGGACGCACGCGGCGAATCCAGCCGGATATGTCTTTCTTTATTCAGTTCAATTAATTATTTTATATATGAAACTATCAGAATGAACCTATCTGATGGCTACTTGTTGAATATACCTGCCTCAACATAATACCAGGCATCTCCCGTGCGGGCAAAAAAGGCCACCATATTCTGCGCCTGGATGGGATTAAGCACCGATTCGCCGCAGCAATTGAAATGGGGAATTTCCTCGTAAGCGAGCATGGTCTCTTTCCCGTCATAGAAATATCCGATTTTCCCATCCTTCTTGAAAAAATAGAACGGATTACCTGCAATGGTCTGCAATCCAAATGCATCGGCATAACCCTTCGTTTCGTTTTGCAGTGCACCATCCATGCTGATCTGCCCTAAGGCAAAGGGTGTTACGATATTATCCCCTTCGAGATCAATCAAGACGGTTTCCAGCGCCCAGTGACTGTCGTAGATCCATAACCCACGGAGCGTGGTGATCGGGCTGGCCGGGCCAGTGGAAATGCGGTAGATTTCATTGCCATCCAGTGTGACCCAGACATAACTTTCTGAAGAATTGTTAATGAATGTTTGCGCGGCAACCAATGGTTTGCCGTCCAGGTTTCCTGTGAACGCAAAGTTGCCAGCGATGGTTGTGGATTGATCCGGGAAAGAAAGGCTGCGGTCAGCAGCATGCAGCTTAAGCACTTCCTCCTGGGAACCGTCCATTGGGGTGAACACAAACGGATCGATCTGTGGGGAACCCGTGAGTGGGTGCTCCTCCACGCTCAATGTGGCTCGTGTGGAATCCGTCCCTGATGCACAACCAGCCATGATCAATGAAATCATGACAAACACGACAAGCAAAATGGAAACCATGGTTTTTTTCATATTATCTCCTGTTGGTTTGGTCCGGTGCAATTAATTCCCGAGCAAATTGTTCGATGAGAGGTTTATACTAGGTGGGTGTACCGGGTTTATTTTCAGGCTGACCTGGTTTGAAGTTGAAATGTACCTTTCTGCACAAGTAATAATATTGTAGCACTTGTGCAGGTAACCTGGAAGATTGTGAAACCTCGCACATTTCTTGCGTAATCCCCGGCAGCTTGCCGGGAGAAACATTTGCAATTGCTCATTAATTTGATATTGTAATTATTCGTTACGGACAGATAACTCATAATCTAAATTTAGCCACTTTTATTTCGACCTTCAATTGAATATTGGAAATATAACTTTCGCTTGAATTGATCCTCGAACGATCTTTTCCCCATCTTTTCATCCTATTTAATTCGAGATTTTGACATTTTGGAATTGAGCTGATTAGCGCAAAGTCTCTGGTTCCCAATTCGGGGCACACCCCCCAAGTGGGGGAGGCAAACACTCCCCGACCGATGGATATGCTCGAGGGGTTTTTCTTTTATAATGGATACATGGTGAGAACCGGGTGATAGAAAGTTGAAATCCGGATTATTTGTTTTGGGATTCATGGAGATTCGATGTCTGAAAATAAAAATGCAGTCGAGATGCATGGCTGCATCGTATGTGCCAGAGTATTCAACGTTCTGGCCGTATATTCCCCGGACGGTAGGCTGGTGAATTGTTCCGTTACCAGCCCGGGTGGCCGCTGCTTGCCGGGTGAACGACAACCGCTGGTCGTTTGCGATACGCACACAACCGGGGAAATTGAGACAGCTTTTACAAGATGGCAGTCCAGGAAGGGCGAAGAGCCGGACGGCGATTAAGAGGATAAAGGCCGGGCTGCCTGGAAATCGGAAACATTTATGTCAGGCCTGACAAAACAAGCACAACCAGGAAATAAGGAGATCGCATGGCTCGTAAAATCCTCGCTGGAACTTTAATAGCCTTGAGCGCTATCCTGCTCGGTCTGAGCATCGCCGGGATCGGGTTGGTTTGGATTTACAAGGAGCCGCTCAGGCAGGACTTTACTGCCCGGCTACAGACAATTGACAATGAACTGGGGCAGGCACAAACTGCATTCCAGAATGCAAAGCTCGAATTGGAACGGACCCTGCGCCTCGTCGAAGCAACCGAAACGAGCATGGCAGCACTTAATATTGAATTTACCCAGGTAAAAGCGTTATTCGACAATACGAACGGAATGCTGGATGAACAATTGCTTCCCGGTTTAAAAGCCTCCCGTGAGAAGATCGACCAGGCGAAAAGCACTCTGCAAGCGCTGCGTGACACTCTCGGGCAAATCAATTTGTTTAATTTGAACTTGCCCGGCGATAAATTATTGGAAGATCTGATCGCCAGCGCAAGTTCACTGGATGCCCAGATAATTCGTGTGGAAGACATGGTTAATAATGCCTCCACCTTCGTGAATGATGTTTCCTATTTGATGGAAGGTGATTTTACAGAGACAAAGACCAACCTTCAGAATTTTTTGACAATTGTGATGGAGTACGATCAGAAACTCACTGACTGGCGTGCACAGGTTGCCGTGCTGCTCGAGTCCCTGCCTGGCTGGATCCAAGGCGTCTCCATCGGCCTGACGATCTTCCTGCTCTGGTTCGGTTTTTCCCAGGTCATCCTGATCCTAAACGGACTGACTCTCTGGCGGGGTGGCGATCCGCTGGCTGTGCAGCAAAAACCGGCAGTTGAAAGTGTTCAATAAAGAAATAAATGGTACTGCCCAGCCAAGTTGTCTCTCTCCCGAATGACATTGGGTCAGTGCCCCGGCAGAACATCGGGATGTTATGAACACAGCAAAGGATTCCCTGGCATGGAAGGAGACCCTTCGGTCGTTAAGAACGCTCCCTCCGAGCGACAAACCTGAGCTGGTACAAATAAAACAAGGATCCCTTACCACGAAAGAATGCATCCAGCAACGACACGCATATGTCTAATTTCGTTCGAAAAAATATCCGGCGCCAAAATATACTTGATCACATCAAAAATCCCCTGACTGGCGGAGGATAATGGAAGAAGATAAATGCTATAATAAAATCGTCTTTGAAGTTCCTGTTGGGCATGAATGATCCAATGGCGTCAAGAATTATAATCAACCATACCTAAGGAGAATAAAATGAAACTTTCAGCACCGAAAAATATTACCTGGTGGATTGCCGTGATAATTGGTGTGCTCGGTATCCTCGGCAACTATACGACCATACAATTTGTAAGTGCCAATGCTTTTTGGTTTGTTGCATTCGGTTTCGTTCTTCTTGCACTTGCCACCTTGTTTAAGGAACTTTAACCACGGAAATTTTCATTACCGTGTAAATCAGGTTCAATTTCCCAATTTCCATCTTGCACATAATCCCCCCATTTAATTGGCGGGGATTGTGTGCATTTGGATTTCTTTATTATGTGCAGAACATAACGAATCGGTTTGACCAGGACACCCCCATTGCAAAAGCAAAGTGAAATCAGTTGGAACAAATTAAAGTATGATCACAGAACCTCTTGCTCATCAGCTAACGCTACATTAAATCAGTGAAGAATTATGCAGATAAAATTTTTCAGTGTAATAGTTAAAGATCAAGAGACGGCTCTGCGTTTCTACACGAATGTATTGGGCTTTGAGAAAATGGCAGATCTGCCTTTGGGAGAGTCCCGTTGGTTGACTGTCATTTCGCCAGACGGCCTGGAGGGTGCCGAATTGGTGCTTGAGCCCATGAGCTTTCCACCAGCCCGGGTGTATCAGCAGGCTCTATTCGAGGCCGGCATACCTGCGGTTGCGTTTATCACCAAAGACATTCATACCGATTACGCCCGCCTAAAAGAGCTTGGGGTTATTTTCCGCGGCGAGCCGCAGCGCATGGGACCCATCACGGCAGTCCTGTTTGAGGATACCTGCGGCAATCTCATCAACCTGGTTCAACCTGCAACCTGACAACCAGGTTGCAACATAGAAGAATTTGGTATACTTTTGCGCAGGACCAAAGGAGAGACATTAATGAAGGTAAGCTTTTATGCTAACCTGCGCGATATTGTTGGAAAGAAAACCATCGAAGCGGATATCAATCTTCCTGCCAGTGCGCGTGACCTGGTGGAAGTCATTGTCACTGATTTTCCCGCCTTGCGTGCTGAGCTGCTGGATGCCAACAACGAGTTTCATAGTTATATGAAATTTTTCATCAATGGACGCGACACTGTATATCTTGAAAATAAGATGGACACACTCATCCAACCTGATGACAAGGTGGATATCTTCCCTCCCGTTGGCGGTGGGTAAACTAGATTTTCAATCTAACCCACAGGTTATCCAAAAATGAAAATCCTCGTCCATGAAATGCGCGGCATCCCATACTATTTGCTTAAGGAATATTTACAGGAGCTCGGCGGCTCGCTTGTGGACGAAAACCTGGTGCGCGGCGATGGCTGGAGCGTGCATCTCGAGAGTATGGAACCTTTTCGTCTCGGATCGCTCGAAGTTGGGCAGACGCGTTTGACGATGGAACTGGAAGAGCGCATTGCCGAAGATTTTCAACAGCGTTTTTTCAAAAAGACTCTCAGAGCAGGGGGGTAAATATTATCCAGGGTCGTAGATCTCAAGCTTTGCGATCCTCCGATGATGGGAGTCATCGGACACTTTAATAAACAAAAAGGAGATGGCGCACCATTGCGGATGTGCCATCTCCTGTATTGCTCCTTAGTCTTACGCGATCTCTAATTCCTTCAATTTAGCTTCGGTGACAACTCCATCCTTCCAGCCGCGGGCTTCGTAATATTCCACAAGCATCTTGTCCAACTCGCAGACCTGACCCATTGAACCTTGCTGATCAGATGGTTCATACAGGAACCTCCTGGGTAGAGTATCACTGCCTTCGCGGAAGCCGTTCAGATTGTTGTAGTGACGTTCCAGGTTGTAAATGCGTTCGCCCGTCTTCAATACATCATCGGTGGTAAAGGGCACGCCTGTCATCGCTGCGTATTGCTGGGCGTACTCTTCTGCGCCCATGGCAAACGCGCTGAATTTGCACAAATCCATGCTGTCGGAGAAGGCGTGGATATCCTGGAAGATTTTGACCAATCCGCCTTTGCCTTTCCATTCGAGCGGATCCACCTTGAGCGAACCGTAAGGCATTATGTTCAACTCGGCAGCAGGAGTGTAGGCGCGCAGGTGACAGGCACCACGATTGGAAGTTGCGTAGCCGAGGCCCATTCCCTTAAGTCCGCGCGGATCGTAAGCAGGAATACCCTGCTTCTTACACGTCATGGCCAGTTCGGGATGACCGAAGTGTTTGGCAGTGGCATCGGCGCCTTCCGCCATTATATTGCCGAGACCTTCGCGTTTGGCAATCATGGCAGCGGCTTTGGTCATGCCGTCGCCATCGCCCCAGGCAAGTTTGCCATCGCCGTTGGTGTAGCCTCGCTGGCTGGCTTCCATCCAAACTGCGAGTGGATGGCCAACTTCGATGGCATCGAAACCGTAGTCATTGGCGAGGTCGATCATCTTGGCAACAAGGCGGGCGTCCGGGTTTCCGCAGTTTGCACCGAGAGACCAACATGGTTCATATTCCACCGATTCCATGTGCAGGCCTTTGTAGGGGCCATCCTTGATCTCAACTTCCTTTTTGCATGCCGTCGGACAGGCGTGACAGGTGGGATCGTTTACAAGAATGTTTTCCTTTACCCATTCACCGCTCAGGGTTTCGGCATCTTTGCCAAACGCAGTAAACTGGCTGTTCTTGGTGGGGTAAGCACCAATATTATTATCAATGTTCGTCAGCACGTTTGTGCCATAAACTGAAAGACCGCCCTTGCGCGGACTGGTGATGTTCTCTGGCGCCATAATGCCTTTCAGGGCACGATCGTGCGCGATCTTCCAGGCCTCGCGGTCTGGGGCTTTGGTGAGATTCTTCTCAGCCTTGATCACGATGGCTTTCAGGTTCTTGCTTCCGCCCACACAGCCGGTGCCGCCGCGTCCGGAAGCGCGGTCATTTTCGTTTATCCAGCAGCCGAATTTGACCAGCTTCTCGCCTGCCGGTCCAATGCTGATGACAGATAAATCTTTTTCGCCATATTTTTCTTTGAAAAACTTGATGGTGTCGTGAACGCCTTTGCCCCATACTTCTTTTGCGTCCAATAGTTCCAATTCTCCATCATGGATGT
The DNA here is from genome assembly GCA_001796335.1 of Chloroflexi bacterium GWB2_49_20. Lineage (GTDB taxonomy): Bacteria > Chloroflexota > Anaerolineae > Anaerolineales > Villigracilaceae > UBA12087. The sequence goes on from MGMF01000001.1 coordinate 363,153, forward strand.
AGGCGTATGTCGGTTTTGCAGCTTTGCCTTTGAAGATCAGGCCATCGAAGCCAGCCCAGCGTAAGCGGGCAGCTGACCAGCCTCCATGGTGAGAATCAGTTATGGTTCCAGTAAGAGGCGATTTTGTCACAACCGCCATGCGCCCGCTCATGTTCGCTTCCGAACCCGTAAGCGGGCCATTCATGAAGCACAGGATGTTATCGGGAGAGAGCGGGTCCACTTTCGGACCGTTATCATAAACGAATTTCACACCGAGACCCCGTCCGCCGATATACTTGCGGGCCAGATCTTCGGGCACGGGTTTGAACTCGACCTTGCCTGCGGTCAGATTTACCCATGCGAGTTTGTTGGCATAACCTCCAAGTGTCATTGTGCATTCTCCTTTTTATTTATGCGAATGAGAAAAAACGAGGTTTACGGGAAAATTGTGCAAACACCTCCTCTAATTTAAAAATTTGTCAGGGTTGAATTAATTATAGCGACTTTTGTGTTGAAAACAAAGCATCAATTTTCGCTCTCTAATTTCGAGAATTCTCCGCAGCTATAAGCCACCTGGAATTGCCACGCCACCCTTTGGGGAGCTTGTATGCCCCTGGTTGTTGGTTGCCTTATGTTCAGGCTGCCAGGCTGATGTAAACCGTCTGGCTGCGCGTACTGAAGCCTGCCCAGTAGGTGGCTCCATCCACCTTGTACTCAGTCATCATAACCGTCCGTCCAACCTCATCTATGTTTTCCACGAACATCGTTTTACGATCTGCAATTCGTGTAACTTTAATATCGCCATATCCAGCCTCACTCTTGCGGCTGTACTGCTCCACTATTTTCAATAGCTGGTCACTGTTCATTAGATCTCCAAGTTAATATATCTTCACATGTTGTATTTATGCAAGCTACAACATCTGTCTGCAAGAAGTTTTCCAAAACACCCCCATGCTTGCGTATGTTCCTGGATAATTGAGTCTATTTTATTATACTGTTTTAACCTGCAATTTATACCATCTCTTTTTTTAATCAGCGATTTGACGTGCAGGTTGTACCAGACATTGACTCAAATGTGTGCAGCTGAATAAGGGCAGGCGCAGCCTCGTGGTGAAATTGAACACCTTTGAAGGCACGCAAGCAGCCGGGTATCATTTAAATGGCATCTCTACCACTACCCATGAAAGCAGTTTTGGTTTATAAACATAATGATGGGTCTCCAAAAAGGTTGAACATAACCTCTTCTCAAAAGAAAGGCACACTATGGCCATTCCAACCAAGATCGTTGTCATCGGCGCGGGCAGCGCCTCTTTTGGTGAAAATACGCTCTCTGCGCTGATGCGCTCAAAAAAACTTCGCGGCAGCACCCTGGCACTGGTGGACCGCAACCCCGAAACACTCGATATTGTCAAGCGCCTGGCACAGCGGCTCAACCGTGAGTGGGATTCAGGTATCACCCTCACAACCCACACACACCACCACGATGCGCTTGAAGACGCAGGATTCGTCGTCTCTGCCATCGAGGTCGGGGCGCGTGAAGGGTTGTGGAAACAAGATTTCGAAATACCGCTCAAATATGGGGTACGGCAACCTTATGCTGAGAATGGCGGTCCCGGCGGATTTGCCCACGCCGCGCGCAATATCGGTCCGATCATGGAGATTGCACACGAAATGGAAAATGCCTGTCCTCAGGCCTGGTTCATCAATTTTACCAACCCGATGATCCGTATCTGTGACGCCATCAACCGCCACAGCAAGATCAAGGCCGTCGGCCTGTGCCACCAGATATTCATCGCCTACACCATGGTTGGAATTGCACTGGCCAAAGACCTGGGCATCACTGTCCCGCATGGGATTACCGGCATGCACGCCGATATCCTGCAAGCCCCTCTCCACCACCAGGTAAAACAGCAGACTGTCACGCGCCTCGACATTCGCGCCGCCGGGCTGAATCATTTCTCCTGGGTTCTCTCCATCCGCGACCGGCAGACCGGCGAGGACCTTTATCCGCTCTTCCGGAAACGCTGGAATGATTTGGATCCAGCCTTTGAGCCGCTAACCAGAAGCGTCTTCGATGCTTTTGACCTGTTCCCCGTTCCCGGTGATACGCATCTATGCGAGTACCTGCCGTGGGTCTCCGATCCGGTCACCAACCCCTGGGAAAAGTACGCCATCCGGCTTTACGATTGGGATTTAAATGCGGCCGTACGCGAATTTCAAATCGACAGGCTGAAAGACATTGCTGACGGTGAAATCACCATCGCTGGACTTGAAAACACTGATTCAGAAGGCGCCCTGGAAATGATCGAGAATGTGGCTGCAGCCGGGACCCATTACCACCTGGCTGCCAACCTGCCAAATGAGGGGCAGATTTCCAACCTTCCGTTAGGTGCAACTGTGGAAACGCCCGTTGTCGTGGATGGAGAGGGTATCCACCCGGTCCATGTCGGCGCACTGCCGGAACCGGTTGCTGAACTCCTGCGCCGGGAAACCACAGTGTCCCAATTGTGCGTGGATGCCGCGATCGAAGGTGACCGAAAGAAGGCTCTGCAATGCCTGTTGCTCGATCCAGTGATCAATGACATTGATCTGGCAAAACAGATCCTGGATGATTATTTATCCAGTTATAAAGATTACCTCCCGCAGTTTTGGAAATGAAAACGAAGCGACAGGGATAAAGAATATGAAGAGATCATATTCCCGCCTTAGCAATCAGGCGGGAATATTTTTGGTTATGTAAAGTTATGCAGTAGGAAACCTTTACATAATCTTTACAATCCCTTGATTTCGCCTTTACCTTGCGGGCTTATATTCTTACTATAAGAATCAAAATGCATGTATTTCATGCCATAAGGAGATAGAAAATGAAGAAAGCTATTCAGATTATTTTAATGGGGATCGGCATCCTGGCTCTGGCCGGGATCCTGGTTATTACCGGTATGTTCTTCGGCCGTGCCAATATTTATCATAACTGGGCAAGCCCTTTCAACATGATGTCTAATTTTGCCAACCAGTCTGGCAGTAACAACAACGCTTATGGACCCGGCATGATGGGTGCTGGGCGCGGTTATGCTTCCGGCATGATGGGCAGTCGTGGTGGCATGATGAGCGGTTATGGTTACAATACGGCCAACCTCACACCCCTCACCACCGAGCAAGCCTACCAGGCCGCTGAGACCTACCTGGGCACTCTGGACAACCCAGACCTGCAGATCGACGAGGTGATGGTCTTCGATAACAATGCCTATATCGTTGTCAAAGAAATCAATACAGGGCTGGGTGCTTTCGAACTGCTGGTGGACTCCGGCTCCCAGGTTGCCTACCCCGAGTATGGCCCAAACATGATGTGGAATCTTAAATACAGTGGGTTGAACCACCAGTATATGATGGGTGGTCGCGGTGGCCTGATGGGAGGTATGATGGGCTCTAATACTTGGAGCAGCACCACCCCCGCGGATGTTTCCGCTGACCTGACCGTAGCTCCCGAAAAAGCCATCGAGTATGCCCAGGTTTACCTGGATGCAAACATCGCAGGTGCCACCGCCGCAGATGACCCAATTCAATTTTACGGCTATTACACACTCGATTTCGAGAAGGATGGCGCAGTGGTTGGCATGTTGAGCGTCAACGGGTTTAATGGCCAGGTCTTCCTGCACACCTGGCACGGAACATTCATCGAAGAAAAAATGTATTAGTGTTTGTTTGGGGCGGGATCAACCCCGCCCCAATTTTTTACGATACAATAACATTATACAGAAAATAGGTCCTTACCAAAATCCCCAAAAAGCGGGGATACAAGTCTCAAGGCCACTTAGACACATTTTGTAATTTTTGTGTCATGGTGGAAAGGCTTTTTTTTGTAATAGGATCAATAAAATTATGGCAAAAATTCTAGTCATAGATGATGAACCTTCCATCATAAATCTGGTTACAGCATATCTCAAACCTGAAGGCTATGAGGTCTACACCGCGACAGACGGAGCCACCGGGTTGAAATCCGCCCGCACCTTCAAACCCGACTTGATCGTTCTGGACCTCATGCTGCCTGGCATGGATGGAATTGAGCTGCTTTCCAATTTACGGCGCGAGTCCAATGTGTATGTCATCCTGCTGACCGCCAAAACCGAGGAGACCGATAAAATAGTGGGTCTTTCAGTGGGAGCGGATGATTATGTCACCAAGCCCTTCAGCCCGCGTGAACTTGTAGCCCGCATAAAGGCTGCCTTGCGCCGCATGCAACCTGGCAGCGGTTCTGCTCCCGACAGTATGATCCTTTCATTTAAGCATGTCCGCATTGATGTGGGTGCCCGCACAATAAGCGTGGATGATGCCCCCATCGAGATGACTGCCATCGAGTTCAACCTGCTCAAAGCCCTGGCTGAGAACCGCGGGCGTGTACTTACGCGTGAACAATTGCTTGAGATCGTGTGGGGCACCAACTACTACGGTGAAATGCGGGTGGTGGATGTGCACCTGGGACATGTCCGCCAAAAATTGGGGGATCCAGCCTTAATCACAACTGTGCGTGGAGTAGGTTATCGTTTTGAGGATGAAACCTTATGATTATTTTCATTCGCCGTCATCTCGCGGTTAAACTATTTATCTCATATCTTGCCATCATCCTGGTTGGTGCAGTCATCCTGTTCGCAGCCACCCGCTTCACCTTACCTGAAGCCTTTAACCGTCATATGGGGATGGGGTTTGCTGGTACGGGCATGATGCAGGGTGCCGGAACCGGTGGAAGTGGAATGGCAGACCTGTTCACCAATTTTCAGGCCAGCTTCAACGAAGCACTGGTACTGGCCATGGCAGCTGCAGGACTGGCAGCTGTGCTGGTCAGCCTGCTGCTCAGCCGGGGTGTTGTAGCTCCTGTGCGTCTGATGACCATCGCCAGCCAGCATATCGCCGATGGTCATTATTCCGAGCGCGTGCAGACCGGCAATCCAGATGAACTCGGTCAACTGGCACATTCTTTCAACCAGATGGCTGAAAACCTGGAACAAGTTGAATTAATGCGCCGCCATTTGATCGCGGATGTCAGCCACGAACTGCGCACGCCACTGACTGCCATCCAGGGCTCCATGGAAGGCCTGCTGGACGGAATTCTGCCGGCAACCCCTGAAACCTACCAGCAGATTCACCAGGAAGCCGGTAGACTGGCGCGCCTGGTGGACGACCTGCAGGAATTGAGTCGCGTTGAGGCAGGCGCAACCCCGCTCGAGATCCGGCCTGCCCAGATCAGTAACCTCATCCAGACCACCATCAAGCGCCTGGATCCCCAGGCACGCTCAAAGCATATAGACATAAACACAGATCTGCCCGACGAATTGCCGTTGGTCCTTCTGGACGACGCCCGCATTACCCAAGTGCTGACCAACCTGGTCAGCAATGCGCTCCAATATTCCCCTGAGGGTGGAGGCGTACGCATCTCGGCCAGGCAGGTCAGGGATGAAGTCCAGGTCAGTGTCAGCGATAGCGGTATCGGCATCCCGGCTGAACACATACCTCATCTCTTCACCCGCTTCTACCGGGTGGACAAATCCCGCTCACGCCAGTCCGGTGGAGGCTCAGGTATCGGCTTAACCATCGCGCGGCACCTGGTCGAGGCACATGATGGACGCATTTGGGTCGAAAGCCGGGGAGCTGGACAGGGCAGCACCTTCTCTTTTTCCCTACCAATTTCCAGGTAACATTCCAGTTGTCATTATTAATCCCGGATGCGCATCCGAAACATGGCATTCTCAACCCAATATTCCGTAATTTTTCTTCCTCCCGAACCCGCCAAAAATCAGTAAAATCAGGCCAATCCATTAATCTGTGAACAGGTGATTAATGAATATATCCGTTATCATCCTGGTTGTGTGGAGCGCCTTGAGATCATCCGTGAGAAGGGCACCAACCGCTGCCGTTTCTTCCGTGGCCAGGTGGACAAATATACCTGGGTGGATCTTGGCTCCAGCTTCCTGCCCTCCGATCTGTTGGCGGCTCACTTATACGCACAACTGGAGTCACGACCCAAGATCCAGAACCACAGGCAGTGTGTGTGGGAATATTATTTCAAAAACCTGCAGGAAGCTGCGAAACATCAATTACTGATATTTTCTATCGATTGCAGCGGATCAGATTGCCCGCCCGGGCAGAGTCCTGGGCTTCGGCGTAAACATCCAACAACTTGCGCGCCTGATTGATGATATCAAAGTCACGCGCCCGGGCTCGTGCCGCCAGACCCATCTTTGATCTTAACTCCTGGTCGTTAACCAATTTCTCAATTCCCTGAGCAAGAGACTCGGCATCATTTGCGGTCATGAATCCTTGGACACCATCCTCAAGAACGTCCCGGGTTCCGCTGCCATCCACAGCAGCCACCGGCAACCCGGCTGCCATTCCTTCCAGGGTTACCAATCCCTGGGCTTCAGCCACGGATGCAAAGCAAAAGATATCCGCAGCCACAAGGTAATTTCCAACCTCGTCCAAGTTTACGCCTCCAGACATCTCCACCCTGTCCCTAATCCCCAGGGACTTGGCCTTTTTGTGCAATTTTTTTCGTTCCGAACCGTCTCCCAGTAACACCAGGCGAACATTAGGAACCTTGCTCATCACGATCGCGGCAGCTTCCATCAGGATATCCCAATTTTTCTCGATCGCCAATCTTCCAGCTGAGATCAAGACAATCTCATCACCCCAGTGGCGTTTATGTCTTTCAGCCTGGCGATCCAGGTTCTCAAACAGGGATACATCAATACCGGTGGGAACGGTGGTAATTTGTTCACTGAAACCATACTCTTCGTACAAGATCTGGCGCAAGCTGTCGCTGGGTGTGATTATATGGTGACATTTTTGCAGATAATCGCACAGGATGTTGTCAATCTGGTCCTTTATAAAATCCTGCCCAAAGGAACCCACATACCGGCTGTATTCCCAGTAGCGGCTGTGAAAAGTAAAAACCAGCGGCAAATTATACTTGGCTGAATTGTGGGCCGCAGTTTGCCCCAACAACACCGGGTGGTGGCTGTGTATGACATCCATTTTCAGGCTTGGTAAAATATGATCGATGCTGGCTGAAATTGGAATGACAAACCGCAGATCGGGGAATTGAGGTATGTCCACGGATGGGTAGCGAAAAACGAAAGGTTCATCGTCTTCATAATCTTCCGTTTGAGGAGAGAAAATAAAAACGTTGTGACCCAATTCAGTCAATGCTTTGCGAAAAGACCCAACCGAGCGGACTACTCCGCTGATGGTTGGGTTGTAGGCATTGGTATAAAAACCGATGTGCATCTGTCCTCCCCAGACTGATCAAAAAACAAATATATGTACCTGACATATCCAACAATATAACTTCTAATCAATTGTACTCCCTCTTGAGGGACCGATGCAACCTTCTTGTAAAACGCAAAACAGGGCTTTCACCAATTTCCGACAAAAAAACCTTGACATATAGACAATTATCGATATAATATCATATAGACGAACTTCAATATGACAAAACCAAACCCTGTACTTTTTGCCAAAGCCCTGGCAGATGCCACCCGCCAAAAGATCATGAACCTGTGCTGCTGCAAGTGGTTGTCTGTTAACGAAATTGTGGAGCAGATCAATGTCTCGCAACCCACTGTCTCACATCATCTTGCCATCCTGCGCGAGGCTGGATTGGTGGAGACACGCCATGAAGGCAAGCAGATTTTCTACACCCTGGATCAGGACAAAGTGGCCACATGTTGCGGAAACCTGGTGACTAAATTCGCCCCGGATAGTAAAACCGCCGGAATTATCAAGATCAACGAAACCATTTGACCTGATGGACATGGGTTTTTGACCCTGTCCACTCTTTTTTTGACTATTCATAGATAACTGTCTATATGAAAGGAAAAGTATGAAATCATCACTTACCCCAGTACATGAAATCGTTCGTGAGCGTTATGCACAGGCTGCCCGCTCAACTTCCTCCTGTTGTTCTCCCAGCTCAACACTCTACCCTGCCGAGCTTCTGACAGAATTACCGACAGACATCACTGATTTCAGCCTGGGGTGCGGAAACCCGATCGCGGCAGCCAACCTCAAACCCGGCGAAACTGTATTGGATCTGGGCTCGGGTGGCGGATTGGATTGCTTCCTGTCTGCCCGCAGGGTGAGATCAGTCGGCAAGGTCATTGGCGTGGATATGACCCCTGAAATGCTTGAGCGCTCGCGTTTAAATGCAGCCCGGCTCGGGATCACAAATGTGGAGTTTCGTGAAGGTTATCTGGAAAACCTTCCAGTGGAAGATCACAGTGTGGATGTGGTTATTTCCAATTGTGTTATCAACCTGTCACCAGACAAACCGCAGGTCTTTCGGGAGATCTTCCGGGTGTTAAAACCAGGTGGACGCATGGCAGTGTCGGATGTTATCACAAATGGATCACTGCCAGAATCCATCCGTAGTAATATGGACGCCTGGGGAGCCTGTGTTGCCGGCGCCCTGGATATGCAAGATTATTCGCAGGGTTTGTTGCAAGCCGGTTTTGAGGATGTTAAAATCCAACCAAAAAACAGCTCCAATGAACTATTGCAAGTACTGCCGGTTGGACAGCCATTTTCCGCCATCATCAGCGCCCGCAAATCAGCCTAATTGGATAACTCAGGAGACAGTCTGACCATGATCAATCTGGATACGATCACAATCAATTCCCGGCCAAATATTTTCAGTACGACACCTCAATTATCCCGTGCAAATCATTGGGACCATTTTCTGGCACGGCTGGGCTACAAACGCAGCCAGCACTGTGTGGAACCCGGGCTTTACGCCATCGGGAATCCATCTCCCGATTCGCCGGTGTTTGTGACCGCAAATTACACTCTCAGCTTCGATGCTCTGCGCTCCAACCTCAACGGGATCGATGGCTATATTTTGGTCCTGGATACCAATGGGGTCAACGTTTGGTGTGCAGCCGGTAAGAAAACCTTTAGCACGGAAGAAATTGTGCTGCGTGTGACTGCCACCCAGCTAAAAAAAGTTGTGAACCGCCATGTGTTGATTCTGCCACAACTGGGTGCTCCGGGAGTGGCAGCGCATGAAGTAAAGAAACGCACCGGCTTCAAAGTGGAATATGGTCCGGTGCGGGCAACCGATCTGCCTGAATATTTGAAAACCCGCCAGGCTACCTCTGTCATGCGCCAGGTGAACTTTCCCCTGCGAGACCGGATCATTCTGATCCCTGTGGATTTTGTGCACCTCATCCTTCCCACAGTTTTGGCAGCCCTTGTCTTTTATTTCTTCCTGGGGGGACTGCTACCTGCCCTGGCTGTCCTGGCAGTGCTGTTTTCAGCGGGGATCCTTTTCCCCATTCTTCTGCCGTGGCTGCCAACCCACAACTTCAGCACCAAAGGTTTCTTCCTGGGGTTCCTGACAGCACTGCCTTTCGCCCTTTCAGTCTTCATCCGGCACCCGGATTGGACCTGGTACCATCAGGCCGGGCAGGCATTCGGCTTCCTGTTAGCCATGCCAGCAGTGGTGGCCTTCATCAGCCTCAATTTCACCGGGTCAACCACTTTCACATCAAAAACTGGCGTGCGCCGCGAAATGTTTGCTTATCTGCCTGCCATGGCCTGGATTTTTGCTGCCGGCATCATCCTGAACATTGCCTTTGCTTTTATACGCTAATGGAGCAGCTATATGTATAACTCTTATTCTGTAAACACTCTGGCCTACAATGCAGAACTATGCAATGGTTGTGGCATGTGCGTGGCTGTTTGCCCGCATGCCGTATTTGAAATGAATGAAAGAAAGGCCCACCTGTTCCAGCCGCTGGCCTGCATGGAGTGCGGAGCTTGCCAGTTGAATTGTGTGACCGGCGCCATAACGGTCGAGAGTGGGGTGGGCTGTGCAGCTGCCATGATGCGGGCTGCCTTGCTTGGTTTGCCGGAAGCTGAATGCAGTTGCGGTTAAGGTAATTGTTTACCAGGAACTCTTGACAACAACACTTATCAAGTGTATAAAAGATACCGACTGGTCGGTATCTTTTATTTTGTTCAAAACAAAGTACCATCTCAATAAATTGGGGGAAGATGGGGGTTGGGGTATGAAAGCGAGCTTCACTTGCTTTCATACCCCAGCATTTACCCGAATTATTGAGATACTACAATCAGGAGAATCAAATTGCAACAACGCAGCGAAGAGACGCAAGCCCGCATTCTGGAAGCGGCTATCAGGCGATTTTCCATCTCCGGCTATAATGGCGCCAGTGTGGATGAGATCTGTGCGGAGGCCGGCGTCAGTAAAGGAGCATTTTACCATCACTTTTCCACCAAACAGGCTGTCTTCCTGGCCTTATTGAATGGCTGGCTGGGAACCATCGACACCGGCTTGAAGGCTGTCCGCCAGGAAACCGTGCCGCAAACCCTGATGCAAATGACCAGTATGCTGACGGTCATTTTTGCCAGCGCGGACGACCGCCTACCTATGTTCCTGGAATTCTGGCTGCAAGCCAGCCGCGAGGATGCAGTTTACCAGGCTATGATCGCCCCTTATCGCTATTTTGCAGATTACTTTACGAGCTTGATCAAAACAGGTATTGCCGAGGGATCGCTCAAAGAGGTTGATCCTGAGATCATTGCCCAGGCCATCTTGTCTATTGCCATTGGCACGTTGCTGCAGGGTCTGCTCGACCCGGATCGAACGAATTGGTCCAGGGTGGCAGAGCAGAGCATCCAGGCATTATTGGCAGGAGTGATCAAGAGTTGAACTTTGGAAACGAGGAGTGATAACATGATTTTGGTAACCGGTGCAACCGGTCACATCGGGAATGTACTTATCAGGCAGCTTCTGGACAAAGGCGAAAAAGTGCGCGCTCTGGTCTGGAAAGGGGAAGACACCACCTCGATCCGGGATTTGCAGATTGAAACCATTGAAGGTGATGTGCTTGACCTGCGAAGTCTGAAACCTGCCTTTAAAGGAGTGGATGTCGTCTATCATTTGGCGGGTGTCATCTCCATTATGCCCGGTCATAACCCTTTTGTCTGGGATGTCAACGTTCAGGGCACACGCAATGTATTGCAAATAGCCCGGCAGGAAGGTATCCGTCGCCTGGTCTATACCAGCTCGATTCACGCCATTGCACGCGCCCCTCATGGTGTGCAAATAGATGAATCTCTGCCTTTTGATATAAACAATCCCTACGGAGCTTACGACCGTTCAAAAGCAGAAGCCTCGCTCGAGGTTCAAGAAGCCAGCCTGGCAGGATTGGATGCCGTCATTGTATGTCCGACTGGAGTGATCGGACCTTATGATTTCCGTCGCTCCGAAATGGGTAATGTCATTCTGGATGCTGCCCTGAGGAAAACCACCCTGTATGTGGATGGAGCTTATGATTTCGTGGATGTGCGCGATGTAGCCGATGGGTTGATTAAAGCCAGCGAGCATGGCCGCAAAGGCGAGAACTATATTCTCTCCGGACAGAAGATCTCTGTCCGATATTTGCTTGAAACCGTGCGGGAAGTGACAGGTTATGCCTTCCCAAAGTTCAAGATCCCATTCAGACTGGCAGAGATCGCATCCCATTTTACGCCGGCTTTCTACATTTGGCGTAAAACCAAACCCAAGTTTACCCCCTACTCGTTGGAAGTGTTGCAGAGTAATTCAGATATAAGTCACGTTAAGGCTTCCCGGGAGTTGGGTTACACTCCCCGCCCAATATACGCCAGCATCACCGATACCGTGCGCTGGTTCCTGGAAAATTACATCCTGCTGTTTGCTAAAAAAGGCACTTGACGGGTGGCAGACACCTGCCTACCGAAAACATGGGGGTGACTGAAGTTAAAGTGGCTCAACGGATCCGGGATCTCGTTCGGCGGCCACGCAAAATAATTAATATACCGGGGATTCTGCGGATTACACCCTGGGTGGAATTGATATTTGGCTGGCTGATTGACAGGCTGGGGGCGTTGTTATTAAAATACCGTACCCGTTAGCCGCCAATCTGGTTCATGACCCGGTTGCGGGCGATGACCCCATTCGCCAGTCCATGACCCCAGGGCTTGTTCCAAACCGCATCCAGGATCAGGTTTCTCAACTCAAGTTCACTGGTGCCTGTCCGTAAAGGGGATAACAGGTCAATTTCATGATCCCTTAAAAGACACATTCTAAGAACACCCTCCGCTGTCAGCCGGGCGCGTGTGCAGTTTGAGCAGAACGGTTGGGATACCGAGGAGATAAAGCCAAGATCTCCTTTTGCGCCCGGAATATGGAAAACACGCGCCTCTCCATCCAGTTGCCCTGCATTGACAGCTTCCAATGGCCCAAAAGCTGCCTCCACCCGTACCTGGATCTGGGCTGCATTTATGACCTGGCTTAATTGAAAATCAGTTGCACCCCCAAATGGCATCATTTCTATGAAGCGCACCTGCCAGGGATTGGTAATTGTCAGGCGAGCCAGATCCACCACTTCGTCTTCGTTATAGCCGCCCACAACGACCGCATTGATCTTGACCGGGGTCAGACCGGCTTCTTCAGCCGCCAATATACCTTCCCAGACATCTTCCATGTCACCCCAGCGTGTCAGTCTTTTGAAGCGTGCAGGGTTCAGGCTATCCAAACTGATATTAACCCTCTTCAACCCGGCCTTAGCCAGGGGTTTGGCCAGGCGCGGAAGCAAGACACCGTTGGTAGTCATTGTCACGGTATCGATACCAGGGGTGGCAACAATCCCCCGCACAATTTCAACCAAATTAGCCCGGACGGTTGGCTCTCCCCCCGTCAAGCGGATCTTGTTAAAACCCAGCCTGGCAAACATTTGCGTAAAAAACAGGATCTCATCATCCTGCATTAATTCAGCATTTGGCCGAAAGGTCATATCTTCGGGCATGCAATACAGGCAGCGCAAGTTGCAATGATCCGTCAGACTGATGCGCAGATATTGAATTTTTCTTCCAAAACGATCAAACGCCATAGTGCCTCAGTTTTACCGCTAAATACGTACCAGTTCATCATTATATCAACAATAACCTACCCGGCAATTGCACTCCCAAGGTTTTAACTTAGTTTGAAAACCTTAGGTTCACAAATATGGAATCTCCTTCAGTGATTGTGAAAACGAGAATATCGGGGGTCCAGAGGGCATTTCCGCCTCCCGCCAAACCCCAATATTGTTCAAGTATATCCAGTTTTCTCAGGCTCAATAAAATTCATAGAACCTATTTGACTAAGTCTGTCAGGCGTGCTATTATCGAGATGAATTTATTGGTTTTTTTTATTTGAAAGGAGCAATTATTCTATGAGCGCTGATTTTATCGCCCGCCTTGCCGGGATGGTTTTCTTTGCCGTCCTTGGGGGAGTATATGGCTTCAAGCTTGGAGAGTTTAGTGAAAACCAGATCATTCTCTACACCAGTACCCTCATTTTAGTCGGGGCATTGGTCGGGCTTGTACTTACGCCTTATTTCACCACCCGCCCCATGCGATTCATCCGTACCCAGTTGACCCGCCTCTCAGCCGAGGCCTTGTTGGCCAGCCTGGCAGGTTTGATCTCAGGACTACTGATCGCAGCCCTGCTGGCATTTCCCCTATCCTTGCTTCCCAAGCCCTTCGGTGAGGTGCTGCCTTTCGCAGGCGTGATCATCTTTGTTTATTTTGGTGTGGCATTATTCTCCATGCGCCAGAATGACATTTCCAATCTTGTTGGGGGACTGGGCTCAAAGCGCGAAGGTGGCGGTGCTTCGGGCTGGCAACAGGTCAACCGCACCATCCTGCTGGATACCAGCGTGATCATTGATGGGCGCGTGGCAGATATTGCCAAAACCGGCTTCCTGCCCGGCACATTGTTGATCCCGCGCTTTGTCCTGAATGAACTTCAGTATATTGCTGACTCATCCGACAGCTTGCGCAGACAGCGCGGGCGGCGCGGGATGGAAGTTCTGGCTGAATTGCAGAAAGGCTCTTCCGTGGCTGTCCGCATCAGCGATATTGATGTTGACGGTGTGCGCGAAGTGGATGACAAGCTCGTCATCCTGGCGCGCCAGATGAAATGTCCGATCCTCACCAATGACTACAACCTCAACCGCATTGCAGAATTGCAGGGTGTCACCATCCTCAATATCAATGAGCTGGCTAATTCCGTCAAATCCGTGGTTCTTCCAGGTGAAGTATTGCTGATCAACGTGATCCAGGAGGGCAAGGAATTTGCCCAGGGTGTGGGATATATGGAAGATGGCACCATGGTCGTGGTTGAGAACGGTAACAAATACCTCCACCAGGAGATCCATGTTTCCGTCACCAAGGTACTACAAACCGCCGCCGGCAGGATGATCTTCGCCAAACCAGAAAGTGGTTGATCCAGGAGATCAGAATGATCCGTGTTTACAATACCCTCACACACAAAAAAGAGGAGTTTCAACCGCTTGAACCCGGAGTGGTCAAGTTGTACGTGTGCGGCCCCACTGTCTACAGTGATGCCCATGTCGGTCATGCCATGTCTGCCCTGGTCTTTGACATCATCCGCCGCTACTTTGAGTATCGAGGCTACCAGGTTGTGCATGTCATGAATTTCACCGACGTGGATGACAAGATCATCAATCGCGCCAATCAGATGAAAGTCGACCCTTTTGAATTGGCTGAAGGCTACATCCGCGATTTTAAAGAACATCTGGAAGATTTGAACATTCTACCTGCCACTCTCAACCCGCGTGCCACCCAGACCATGGACAAGATCCAGGCCATGATCCAGGGTTTGATCGACAAGGGTTATGCCTACGCTGCCTCCAATGGAGACGTATATTTTCGGGTTACCAAGGATGCTGATTACGGCAAGCTTTCCGGCCGCAAACTGGACGATATGCAAGCCGGCTCCCGCATCGAAGTGGAAGAGCTGAAAGAACACCCCATGGATTTTGCGCTGTGGAAATCCGCCAAACCGGGTGAACCCGCCTGGGACAGTCCCTGGGGGTCGGGGCGTCCCGGCTGGCACATCGAGTGCTCAGCCATGAATCTGCACGTTCTGGGTGAGCAGATCGACATCCACGGCGGTGGCAACGACCTGATCTTCCCACACCACGAAAACGAGATCGCCCAATCTGAAAGTTTCACCGGCAAACCTTTTGCGCGCTACTGGCTGCACAATGGCATGCTGCAACTCAGCGGCGAGAAGATGTCCAAATCCCTGGGTAACCTCATCACCATTACAGAATTTTTGGAAAAACATGACGGTGACGCCATGCGCATGCTGGTATTGAATGGTAATTACCGCAGCCCGCTTTCTTTTACCGAAGAGAGCATCTCGGCTGCTGAACAAGGTCTCAACCGACTGCGCACCTCCCTCAAACCCGCCACTACCGGCGTCACAGGTGTTACTGCTGAAATGGAAAAATCCCTGGCAGACCTGGCTGAAATCACCCGCAAAACCTTTACCGAATCCATGGACGATGACATCAATACTTCCGGTGCTTTGGGCGGCATTTTCGAACTGGTGCGCCAGGTCAACACAGCCCGCGATGCTGGCGCCACTGACAAACAGCTCGCGTCTGCCCAAAATGCCCTGCGTGAATTGAGCGCTGTGCTCGGCCTGCGCATGGAATCCACCCGCACAGGCGGCGACGCCGATAAATTTGTGGACCTGCTGGTCGAACTTCGCACCGAACTACGGTCACAGAAATTTTGGGCACTCTCCGACCTGCTGCGCGACCGTCTCAAGACCCTCGGAGTCAGCATCGAGGACAGCAAAGCCGGGGGCACAACCTGGAAGTGGGATTAACCTCCCCATTCATCCAAATTCTATAAATTTCCGGATGGGCGATTCATAGATTGGTGGAATCAATGCGTCAAATACTGTTTGAGATTGAAGTTGTTTATTAACAAATCGGCCCCTTTTGAACCACTCTAACTTATTAAAATCCAATCTGTCAGATATCTTATTTAACACTCTTATTCTTGCAATTCCATTAGTTACTCAGTCATCGTTAGTTCACTAATGCCTTTCAAAACAAAGTCTTTGTTACCCTCATTACACCAGCAATTAAATCATCAACATGTTCCAATGTTGGCTCTATTTTCTTGTTGTGGTCGCATAAGTTACGGATATCTGCTAGATGTTGAATTTGACGCCACTGCGGGATATCAACGACGCTCGAATCCTTTAACTTATCATTCAAATCACCAATACCAGGTCCTTTTTTTGTAATCTTTATTCTATGGTTGTCGCACACTTGTGCGAGGTGTCGCTCGAGAACTACACCCGCGAGGGCGCCTGCTGCACGTGTGAACTTGTTCTTGCCCAACTCTCTCGCTGCGTCTAGTTCTGAATCGAATAGGTCCCCTTGTACAAGTTGGCGGATATCAAAGAGAGAACTCTCGAACCTTGATTTCACTGATTGCAATATCGCTTGTTGCTGTATGAAAAGTGGTATTGCAGCGTCAGGTCCCACAACCTTTTCATTGTTTCGTTGGCGAGTGACTGTTACCCCTTGAAGGTTATCCTCAATACTATAATTCTCATACGTAATGTCCTTGCGTGTTTTAGGCTTCTCGTAAAGGCGGACAAAATCCGAAAGTCTTTCTGGTAGCAATTGTTTGATTAGCATTTTTGCTTCGGAGTACCAGGACTGATATTTTTTTTTGAAGGAAGGAATGTCTTTTATGAAATCTTCCGCCATATCGCCGAGTTCTTTCTTAACTTCCCGTTTAAATTCACCAGGAACACACTCTAAATTCAAAGCATTCTCCAACTGCCTCCCTTCTGCGATTAAAGCGTCAAGATCTTTCTTATATCGGTCTAAATTCGATAACATATTTGCTCCTTTTTTCTCCCTAAGCACAATTAAAGACTGTTGAATCTAGTCTGTCAGATTCCTTATCGTATTGATATACATATTCTTAGAATCTCTTAATTTGACGGCTTAGACATTCGGGTAACTTGTCATCTTTGATTTGATTGTTCGGAAATTACTTTCTCTAACCGTTCCTTCACCCTTCTTTTTTTCTGATCGTCTCTATTCTTTACGCGTTTTATAACCAATTCCACTGTTTCGATTATGGAATCAACCGATTCTACAGCAGCTAACCCAGAGTTTTCTTCAAAAATTATCCGTGCTTGTTGTGTTTGCTGGCTTATAGCTATATCCTTGTAAGGTACGTATGATTTAACCATTCCAATTAAGTTAGCATTACCTATATTACTTGTCCCTTGTATTGCCACCGATGCAGGGCAAAGGATAACAGGATTCCCAGAATTACCTGGGAATACAGGTGCATCAATTAGAAATTCATTTGTTCGATTTTCAAGGAAATCTCGAACTCTCGCTAAACATCCTGCTCGGCATATAACATATTGTCGTTCTTTTGCAACAAGTCCAATTGGGAAACCGAGCACGAAGATAGGATCCCCTTCTGTTATTCCGTTAGCGATCATCTTCTCTTTATTCAAAATATGTTCATCGGATCGAAAGTATTCAAAAATACTTCCTTCAGCTTTTAGAAACGCTGGATTTAATAACATTGCTGCAACATCAACAGTAATTGATGGATGACCAATCCAAATTGGTCGTCCATTTCTTGAAATAAGTGGAATCTTGTAGTCTTTGCTTTTTGGGTCTTGGGCAGAATTGAACTTGATATAAGCCACTTTGAGATTAATAAGCACATGTTTATTTGTGATGAGTAAAATTTGATAACGCTTTTTATTATCTGGTAATTCATCTAAAAATCTGCCTAATAGAAATCCCGTACCAATCCAATGCCTCTCGTTAGGGTCATCGCCAACACCGATTGCGACAACTGTATTCAAAAAAAAGGGGGGGATAAGTGCCATGATTTCTCCTTCTTGAACTGTTTTCCTCAGTAGACATTGAAGTGACAATTCCAAATTTTTACAATCATCTTTGAAAAGTGGTCGCTTCTTTATAGTTCTCAATAAATATTCTTATATTTTCATGAACCATTCAAGATTTCCCCAAACATTATCCTGCAAAAAAACTTTAAAATGAGTTTTGATACCTGGAAGTTCACTGGTTGAAATTGAAATAAATACTTCCCCGGAAAGATCGTCATCCAATCTCAACAGATGTGTTTTGTTGTCTAATTCTGGTTTATATCCATCTACTGTCAAGAACACTTCGAACTTTTTACGGTTATCGGAGTTTTGCGCATCAATCAAAGTTATAGTCACCGAGCAATTTGATAATAGCAATTTACTGCTTTTATCTAATAGTTTTCCCTGGACTTTCTTAGTTGTTCGTCTCATTTCACCTCTCTCATTTCTTTTACGATCTTCATCGTTTCCACACTGACTGCGCACACTCGACACAGCAGATCAATGACCTGTTCTTTGTAATCTTTGAACCTGTAAGTATTGAACTTCTCCGCAATGGTGGGGGCTTTGGGTTTCTTTTCTTTGTAGCGCTCCAGAACCCATTCCAATGCCGAATACGTGCCTAAACGATATTCCCAGGCTTCGGCAGGTACACCTTTCAACGTTGTGAACGTATCCACTTCGATAATGCCCGCATCCTTGCGCGCCATCAAGCGCGGGCTTAAGGCTTTGCGGGTTTCTTCAGCATTTAGATCCAGGCGTTCAAGTGGGTAGGCTGGCATGCTCTCGTAGTTGAGATGCAGATTCATCAGGCGCTTGCCCCGATCCGCCCATTTCCAGAAGTCCCCATAGAACGGGATGCGCGGGAACTCGCGCTTGAGATTGATTTCATACTTGGCACGGTAGGCAGGATGGTGCAGGACGGCATACACGTAATGAAAAATATCTTCTTTCACGATTTTCGCGTCTTTGTAGTGCTTCTGAAATTGGTTGAGCGCCCAATCGGTGATGTTCTCCACCCGTGAGACTTCCGAAGTCTCGGAGACTTCGGAAGTCTTCGACGCGCCTCTGTAACGGTAGAGCGGGAGACATTGAGAATCACCATTGAAATGTAAATCAGGAACAGCATTGACAGATAGAACATTGAATTGTCTGCCATTCATGTTGATACAAATCGCAAGGTTATCAGGCTTTTCTCCGATTTTGAAGAAGATAGGCTGTAGGTATGGACGATGGACAATCACCATATCATAATAAAAAAAGCGTTTGACAAATGGGCGATACATTGCCGTAGTGATTTTCTTATTGCTGAATTCAAGATTTGTGCCCCGAATTAAATGCGCTTCAAGTTCACTTGTCCATTTGATAGAACGATCAACAAAATCATTAGTAGCTTTCCTCTTATCCGATAGAGCCCATCTATTCTTTTCATATTTGAATAAGTCAATAAAGTATTTGATTTTGTTTTCCAAAAGATCAGGGCGTTCGTCATAAACCCATTCATCGCGATTTGTAGCCACACCTAAAGAATACATCTTGAAAATCGTTTTGGGTTCTTTCAACCCTTTTTTAGATTTGCCTTCTTTACTTGCAAGCGGAATATATTCTTCCCAATCATTTTCAGATAGGTTTATCCAGTTATTATTTTTATCAGGTCGAATCGGTTGGAACTTCAAATCAGTGAACTTGTTATCACGCAAATACGCTTTTTTCTCTTCGGCTTCAGCATAATCAGCAATCGCATTGTAGTAAATGCGACAACCTTTCAAACCTTTTTTGCGAACAAAGAAATATACAGCTACACCAACACGAATTTGGTCACTGAAAACATTCCCGCCCTCTTTACGTCTTTGCTCCCCGCTAATACGGGCATCTCCTTTCAAGTCAATGATGTGAATCTCATTGAATTCATTTGCCACAATTTTACGGAAACCATCATAACTGCGAGCATTAAGAAATGAATTATTTGAAACAAACGCAATCACACCGTCTTTATCTAAACGGTCACTCGCCCAGCGCAAAAAACGAGCATACATATCATAAAGTTTTGTTTTCTGCGCCGTGCTTTGCTTTACATATGTTTCTTTGATTCGTTTATCAATTTCAGGATATTCACGGTTCTTGTTATTCTCGTTCTCATTCAATTGATTGGCGTTATAGGGTGGGTTGCCAATCACAACCATAATTGGCTTGCTATTCTGCTTGACGATTCTTTCCGCATTTGCATCTGTCAAACCGAAAAAATTCAACTGCTTGCCACTATGCTCGAAACCCATATTATCCAGTGTATCCACAAAACAGATATTCTCGAACTCTTTGAACTTGCCCGTCTTTTGCTTGTAGGTATATTCAATGTTCAGGTTGGCGATGTAATACGGCAATATGGATACTTCGTTGCAGTGGATTTCATGCTCGTACTTGTATTCCAACTGCTGGGATGGCAGATATTCGATCAGTTCGGTAATAAAAGTGCCTGTGCCTGTCGCCGGGTCTAAAATTTCCACGCCCTTATCACCCAGCGTTTTTCCGAAATGCTTGTCCACCAAATGATCGGCGCTCTCGATCATAAAGCGCACGATCTCATCCGGTGTGTATACGATCCCCAGCCTGTCGGCTGCCTTCGGGTTATACGCTTTGTAAAAACTCTCGTACAAGGCCTTCAAGAATTTCTGCTTCTCGTGATGGTCGCTTATCTGTGACGCTTTTGCATTGATGGTCTCGTAATAGGGTGCCACCCTGGCATGGATGTTGCGTTTGGTCTCGCCGTGATAGAACGTCCCTGCCACTTCCTGCAATTTGCGCGCAATGATGTTCTCGCGGTGGAACTCGGCTTCGTCAAAGACGCGCATGAAAATATCTTCGGTCAGCACGTGCTGGATGATCATCTCGCGCACGTCTGCCAATTCGATATTGGGATTAATAGCCTTGCGTGCCAGCTCCAGGAACTCAGTTAAGGCAGTTTTGAATTGCAGGTTGTCAGCCAGCTGTTCTGTGATCACCCTTCGCAGGGTGTCTGCCAGACCGCCTACTTCGGCGCAGAATAATTCAATCGCCTTGCGGAATTCAACGACTTCGGCGGGTTGGTAACTGACAAAACGGGTCAGCAGGGCATCCAGGGCAGGCGCATTATTAAACGCGGTGCGCATGATTTCTTCGCCGCCCTGGTACAACACGGCCGTATGGGTATCTTCAAAAAGGATATTGAATGTTGGGTATCCCTTCGCGATCTTGGTGGCGATCTCGTCTTCTAAAAAATCCTTCTCATCCTTGCTTTCCCAATACCCCCAATTCTGCCGCAACGCATCTTTAAAGACTCCATCCGGACGGATCCGGTTTCCCTTGCGGGATACCATTTCCACTTCTGACACCAATAATAAATTCTTGGAGCGTGCATATTGTTCTAGAAGATCTTGAAATGGCTTGCGCAAACTACTCTCATTACGCGAGCCGCTGTAGTGGATGATTTTTTCAACAGCAGTATAGTATTGTTGGATAAGCTGAATCGACATATTCACTTCTCCCTGATGGTTAAAAACATTATAGCAAACAATTGGCGAACAGAGGTGTGAAACAGATGAAAGAAACCGAACTATTAGTCGCATTAATACCATCCCATCCCAACTTAACTCCGATAATTCAAAATCTCAGGGGAAAATATAACCTTCCAGAAATCAGCCCAGATGATGAACCAATTTCAGAAATATTTTCTGAAGATGCTGTTATTTCTTTGGAAGAATTTCGCCAAGAAATCGTAAACCTAATTCGAGAAAGCTTAACTTTCCTGCCACTCAATGCTATTAAAATATATAAATCGTCAAAATCTATTTATGAAATTGCCTGCATTGGACATGAATTATAATGTGACCCATTCCCCCTTTAATTAACAGGACTTATATGACAGCCTCTCCAATCATCCAGGTCGACCACTTCTCCAATCAATGCAAAGTCCTGGGGTCTCAGCTTGGTTTATAATCAAGAATATAATGCAAGGTTGGGTTGACCAAAGGTCCCCGTTGGGTGTACCCGTAAGCGGCAATCCTTTTACAGGTGACATTCTCCCCGTAGCAGTCGGACTGCCGCACTTCGCTCGCAGTGACAGATCAATGAAAATTAAGCGGAGAACATGAAAGAATTCATTTACGGACGCAATCCGGTTTACGAAACCTTGATGGCCAACCGCCGCCAGGCCACTCAACTTTTGTTGGCCGAAGGCGCACAGGAAAAAAGCCGCCTGGAGGAGATCCTTAACCTTGCCAGGCAGCGCAAGCTCCCCATTTCCAAAACGCCCCGGCAGCGGCTGGATAAATTGAGTGACAGCCATCAGGGCATTGCCCTGGAGGTCAGCGAGTATCCCTATGCCACCCTGCGGGATATCCTCGAGCGGGCAGAAGATCGCCATCAACCGGTGTTTGTGCTCATCCTGGATACCCTGCAAAACCCACAGAACCTGGGTACCCTGATCCGCACTGCCGAATCAGTCGGTGTGCATGGGGTGGTCATCCCGGGACCCCGCGCCGCCGAAGTCACACCCGCCGTGGTGAGCGCCTCAGCCGGCGCCAGTGAACACATGCTGGTGGTGCAGTCCAACCTGGCCCAGGCCATCTCCGAGTTGAAGCATGCCAACACCTGGGTGGTCGGGCTGGATGAAAGCCCCGATTCACTGCCTCCCGACCAGGTGCGGCTGGACGGCGCCCTGGCAGTTGTGGTTGGCAGCGAAGGGGAGGGCATTCGCACCCTGGTTCGCAAACATTGCGATTTTCTGCTGCGCCTGCCCATGCAGGGGAAGATAGCGTCCCTGAATGCTGCCGTGGCCGGGTCGGTGGTACTTTACCTGGCCTACATGGCGCGCAATCAAAAAGCCTCTTAAAAATCTTTACCACGAAGCCACAAAGGCACAAACCAAATTGTAAAAAACCTTGGTGTCTCATGTTCTGTAACTTTGGGATGGTGGTGAAAAGGCGTTTTGCAACCAGTTCACAAATTTAAGATGTCTTTTAAAAATCAAAGGTTTTAATGGAGGCAAGCATGCCCGAAGCAACATTCCACTTTCCACGCGGTTTTCTATGGGGTACAGCCACCGCCTCCCACCAGGTTGAAGGTAACAACACCAATAACAATTGGTGGAACTGGGAGCAGCAACCCGGCCGCATTCAGCAGGGTCACAGATCAGCCCTGGCCTGCGATTGGTGGGGTGGACGCTGGAAGGATGATTTTGATCGCGCCGCCGAAGCCGGGCAGAACGCCCATCGCTTCTCGGTGGAATGGAGCCGCATCCAGCCCACACCGGACACATGGGATGAGTCCGCCCTGGAACAGTACCGCCAGATGCTGCGCGGCTTGCGTGACCGTAATATGCTGCCCCTGGTCAGTCTGCATCACTTCAGCGACCCGCTCTGGCTGGCAGAACGGGGTGGCTGGGAGAACCAGGAAGTGGTGGCCAAATTTGAGAAATTCGTGCGCAAGGCCGTGGAAGCCCTGAAGGAATACGTCAGCCTGTGGTGCACCATTAACGAACCCAATGTCTATGTCCTGGAAGGCTACGTTTCGGGTCAATTTCCGCCCGGCAAGAAGAATTTCAAACTCGCCATGCAAGTCATGGCCAATATGCTGCGCGGCCACGCCGCAGCCTACCGCACCATCCATGCCATCCAGCCGGAGGCACGTGTCGGCTATGCCTTGCATTACCGGCCAGTCGTACCTGCCCGAGCCTGGTTCCCACTGGACCGTATGGCAGCCAACCTGCACTATGCGGGCATAAACCTGGCCTTCCCCTCTGCATTAAGCGGCGGAGTGATGCGCTCGGGTATCGGCAATGTGTCCATTCCCGAAGCCAAAGGCACACAGGATTACCTGGGGGTCAACTACTATAATACCTTCACAGTAAAATTTGACCTTTTAAAGCCAGGCGAATTGTTCGGGAGCGCCTATTTCCCCAAAGGCAGCGACCTGAGTGACAACGGCTTCAATGCCAACACCCCCGAAGGCCTGTTTACGGCAGTCAAATGGGCGGTGCGGACATACCCCGGCCTGCCGATCATCATCACCGAAAACGGGATTGAATGCGCCGATGACCATATCCGGCCGCGCTACATTGCCCAGCATGTGCGCCAGCTCTGGCGGGCGGTCAATTTCAACTGGCCGGTCAAAGGCTACTTCCACTGGTCCCTGGTGGATAACTTTGAATGGGAGCGCGGCTGGACACAGCGCTTTGGGTTGTGGGCGCTGGACCCTGAAACCCAGGTACGCGCCAAACGTCCCAGCGCCGACCTTTATGCTGAAATTTGCAAAGAGAACGGGCTTTCCAGCCAGATGGTACGTAAATATTGCCCGGAAATCTTCGAAAAGATGTTTCCGGGCTAAACAAAAAACCTCACGGCATTGAAAAGCACCGTGAGGTTTTGATTTTCAGTCGCTTAGATCACACCCAGCTTTTTGCCCACCCTGGCAAATGCCTCCAAACCTTTATCCAGGTCTTCGTAGCTGTGAGCTGCCGAGATCATGACGCGGATGCGGGCCTTGCCCTGCGGCACGGTTGGGAAACCCAACGCCATGCCGAATATTCCAGCTTCGTATAATTCACGGCTGAACTGCTGTGCCAGGGGGGCTTCGCCCAACATGACCGGTGTGATGGGCGTGGTGCTGACACCCGTATCAAACCCGAGTTCCTTCATTTCTTTCTTAAAGTATTTGGCATTCTCCCACAAGCGGTCCACCAACTCAGTGGATTTCTCCAGCAAATCAACCGCAGCGATACAGGCAGCCACATCCGGTACGGTCATGGCTGAAGAGAACAGAAACGGGCGTCCGCGCTGGCGCAGCCACTCCACGATGACCGGGCTGCCCGCCACCACACCTCCCATAACCCCAAAGGCTTTGGACATGGTACCAACTTCCACATCCACCTTTCCATGCAAGCCAAAGTGATCCACAATGCCACGCCCACCCTTACCCAGCACACCCTCCCCGTGGGCATCATCCACCATCAGCAGGATATCATGTCGTTCGGCAACCGCATAAATTTCATCCAACGGAGCCATATCCCCATCCATGCTGAAAACGCCATCGGTCACGATCAGGGCACGCCGGTACTGGGAGAGATTCTCTTTGATCACAGATTCGAGTGAAGCCGGGTCACAATGGTCATAAGCAAGGATCTTGGCGCCTGAAAGCCGGCAGCCATCGATGATGGAGGCGTGGTTCAAACGATCCGAGAAGACCACATCTTCCTTACCCACCAAAACTGGAATGGTTGCCAGGTTGGCCGTAAAACCGGATTGGAAAGTTATGGCGGCTTCGACACCTTTGAATTTTGCCAGACGTTTTTCCAATTCGATATGCAGGTCCATCGTCCCGGCAATGCTGCGCACAGCACCCGGTCCGACTCCATAGGTATCCATGGCTTTCTTGGAGGCAGCCACAATACCGGGATGGTTTGCCAACCCCAGGTAGTTATTTGAACAAAAGTTAAGCACCTTTCTGCCATCCACCAGCAACCAGGCGCCTTGTGCTGAGCCTAGTGTACGGATACGATTATACAAACCAGCCGTCTGTAAACTCTCAATTTCCTGTTTGATCCAGTCAATCTTGGACATGTTCAGCTCCTATAATGTTTAGTTTCATCTCAATAATTCGGGGGCATCACCCCATTTTTTTGAAAAGCGATCATGTTTATTCGTGATGGTTTTCACCAACACTTATTATATCCGCTTTTATGGCATCATCCGTCAACAACCCAAGCTCTCCCAGGGCAGCCAGAATTTTGGCCTGAGCCCCGGTTTTGACCACAACTGTGGTTGGGCCAAGGATCTCCCCGAGGAATCGCCCTGCCCGTGATTTGCGCAGTTCTTCAAGTACCTCCGGCCGGCTGAGACGTAAGACCACGAGTTGCTCCAGTTTCGCTTCAGTGCCGTTCAACTCCCAACGTGTCAGGGCGCGAACAAAGGATGGCGGCAGGGGTGAGGCGGCATATTTATTCAATAAAGACAGCAGGTGAGAAACCTTGAGTCCTTGCTGCAAGGCATTCTTGAGAGATGCCGGCGTCAAACGGTAACGGTATTCATCTTTTTTGTCTGGTTCCCACTCGCTAAAACGCGCCACCTGGTAGCGAACCGTACGCGGTAACTGCACGGGTATCGAAATTCGACCGTTTGCCGCCGCATGCAGCCTGCCATCTTCCCTGGGCATGCCCTGCGGGGTGCGACCTTTGAGTAATTCCGTTGACCAGCCTGTCAGGCGGAACGATGTTGTCATGCCCCCATTTTCTGCCGAGGACAGATCCAAAATCCCCAGCCAGTGCAGCGGGCCTGTGATGAGGTAACGGATGATGGCGCCATCCACGTCCTCCCAGTGTGCGAAGCCATGCAGGAAGGCATTGTCAGCTTCCCGGCGGATCAACCACGAGTCAAAATCTCCGGCGGGTCGTTCAAAATCCGGGCTTGTCTCACGAATCATGCGCACAAAGGATGGTAGATTCCACCATTTGCCGTGCGGTATCCGCCCCAATAGATCCAGAATAAAATGACGTGTAGCAAAGGCATTATTGCTCCAGGTGCCTTCGCAGACCAGTCCGGGAACCTGGTGTAACTCGTTGAAGCTCGCAGATTGCATCCAGGCACGCACCAGCCCAGCCAGTGATTCTGCCCTTGTTTCTTCCAGGAAGTCTTTTACAGCTTTTAGATGCAATATGGGAACTGAGTCGGGACCCTTGGGGGCGCTGATCAAACCTGCAGCCAGTAAAAATTCCCGCAATACTGCTTCCGGAACAGATAAAGTAACACCTTCCGGCAGAACCTGCCAACCCATGCGCATCGCAGCCAGAAGTGTACAAGTATCATCCAGAATACTGTCACTGGCCAGGGCTGGATGACTTCGTTCAAGGGGAGAAGACAGACGACCGGGTACAATGGTGGCAGTACCATCTTTGGAAGGCAGGAGCAATAAAAGGTCATCAGGAATGTAGGCAAATTCCTGCGGTCCGGATGTGGTTTCAAAAAAAGCATGTCCAAGCAAGGCACGATAGAACAGCACTTCCGTCGAAGAGACCGGTTGGAGATACATTTGCTCCCGGTCACGACGACCAGCACCTGCATCGCGCAGTTCACCAAAACGGCGCGTGAAATCCTGCCAGGGATTGCGTCCATTCTCTGCCACCAGCACATCCAATGCCTGACGTGACTCCACAGGCAGGGTTTCAACGATCTCGGTCACCAGTTGGGCATCCAGCAGTCCAACAGCCAGTTCCTGCAAAGCAGCCTGTGAATCTGGTGAAAACAGCTCAATCCCCCATAAGCCAGCCACAATGCGCAAGTGACCGAGGTCGTAAGATTGCAGGGAATGAATTAGATCAGGCATAACCGTCTATCAGGAAGATCTAACCACCTGCAAGGCCTTCGGCAGGATCTCGAATGATAATTGTCTTACATCCGTTCCAAATCCGGAATAGATTTCACCATCTGCATGGATGTACAACGGACGGTCAGAGGTGAGAGTCATTTTATGAAACTCACCCATACGCACCTGTTTAAATCGTCCATGCGTGCCTTTCATGACTTCGGGTATCAGCCGAAACATCATCAGGCGCGAGACCTTGCCGATGCTGGCATACTGAAAAATTCCATCATCCGGGCGGGCATCCGGGGCAACCAGGAAGCCGCCGCCTTCGCGCGGGCCATTACACATCACGAACATGACCGTTGGTCCATCCCAGGTTTCCTGGTCGGTCTCCACTTTCAAATTGGCAGGGTCAAAGTTAAGGATGATGGTTTGAATGACAGCCACCAGGTACATCAGGAAGCCTCGCAGGAACGGAAGCTTATGAGAACGAATGGTGGTAATTGCATCGAAACCGATACCGAGGGTATTATCCACATATTCCTCCCGGCCATCTCCACCCCGAAGAATGCCCACATCCATCCGGTTGGGTTGCCCATATAAGGCCAGCTTAAGCGCCTCCACCGGGTTGACAGGAACGCCTGCCGCATGGGCAAAATCATTCCCCGAGCCAACCGGCACCACACCCAAAATGGGGCGTCGCTCCTCCGGAAGCTGCATCAAACCGTTGATCACTTCGTGCACGGTGCCATCTCCACCCACAGCAATAACAAGGTCATAACCTTGCTCGCCTGCCTGGCGGGCCAGTTCAAGGGCGTGAAGTGGATATACTGTCCCGCTCCAATCAGCATTTCCATACTCAGCAATGATCGGACGCAAATCACGGGCAGCCTTCCAGGCATTTCCCAGGTCCGCCATGGGATTCAAAATGAGCTTTACTTTACGGGTCATTCCTTTACCTCCGGTTTGGATTTATCAAGTATAACCCCCGAGTTGCCAATCAGATAGTTTATTTTCCCAAAATCAACCATAAACTCTGCATCATCCGCGCTATATTCTCTCTTTATCTGTCATACTGTCAGGTAGCAGTATTTAAAATTGATACAGCTACCTATTTGTTTAAATCAAACAAGTGATCCAGGCATGGACAGCTGAACCACTCGTTGGTTTTTGGAAAAGCAAACAAGTCACTGATGATTTACAAGTGGAACAGTTGGCTCAGAAGCCACCAGGAAACTGCCGCGCTGGCGCCTCTTGGCTCGATAGAGAGCTTCATCAGCAGCCCGCAACAGGTCAGATGCAAAGATCCCGTGCTGCGGATATATTGCAATACCCCCGGAAAGATCCAGGTGCGCAGGAGCCGCTTCAGGTATCTCAATCTGGATACTTCGCAGCTTCTCCTGGACTTTCTGTGCAACCAGTTTCCCGGAAGTCAGGTCTGTTTCGGGCAGCACCAGGGTTAATTCATCCCCACCATAACGAGCCAGGAAATCTGTGCTGCGAAGGGTATCTGTGAGGGGAGCAAAAGCCTGGCAAAGAACATTGTCTCCGACCGCATGTCCAAAAGTATCGTTGAAAACTTTAAACCCGTCCAAGTCCATCATTACAACGGCCAGGGGTTTCCCCGAACGGGAGGCACGTTTAACTTCAGCCTCAAGCCGTTCATCCAATGCGCGCCGGTTAGGCAAACCAGTCAGGCTGTCACGGCGGGCTTCCTGATTGGCAAGCTCATGCATTCCCGCATTAAAAATAGCCACCGCAGCCTGATCCGCCAGCATACCCAGCAAACGTATTTCATCCTCAGTGAACCCGCCTGCGGTGGTTCATGCCATGTTCATGACCCCCACTACATACGTACCAATGATCAAGGGCATGCCAACGATGGAGCCGCGCCAACTGCGGGATGAGTTAACAAATAATGGATGTGTTTGAAAATCCTCCACCATGATCATCTTTTTTTGTTGGACGACTGTGGCGGTCAACCCATTCGGGCGGGGCTTGGCGTATTCGCTGTCCTTTCCACCTTTTGAATCCAAAGCTGCGCCGAACATCAATTTACCTTCATTGTATAAGAATATATTTGCGTCATTAGCATTCTTGATCAGGCTCATTGCTTCGCTGACAACCGTATCCAACACTGCTTTCAATTCCAATCGGGAGGTTAAATTAATGCTGATACGCCTGAATGCATTCAATTCAGCAGAATGTTGTTTAAGTAGCAACAAGAGATTCTGAGAATCTATTAAATTCTTTCCCAGATCTTGCAGGGTTTTTTCTTTGTCTTCGACTTCAGGGGATATTTCGATAGCCCGGCTCATTAAATCGAGCATGGTATTTAAAACCTCCCTATTCTCTTCCAGGATATTGCCTTCCTGCTCAAGATATTGACGAGCCCTGTCCAAAATTTTCAAGCGAAGGTCCATACTAATTTCCAGAATAAATAAACCATAATGAAAAACGATAAGAGAAATTATATTTTATATCACATCTTTGTAATGAAGTCTATTAGATAATAATTTTAAAAGGTACAGTTGAAAAGGATTCGGGGGTGTGGTGAGCTGGTTGCATTCGCTCACCACATCCCCTTTTTTCCTGAAGTGAGCAAGTTCTAATTTTAAAAGCGTGGTTGCCACAATTCATGTGGCTTTGGCATTGACAGGTTCATGTATAATCAAGCTGACAGACTTTCACGTAAACACTTAAGGAGGACTGAATGCCCAAACCCGCCGATCAACCCTTCCCACACAGCACCCCGTTGCACCACAGGCAAAAAGCCATCCTGGTGGGAGCCTCCAGCGGCATTGGTGCTGCGCTGGCTCTTCAACTGGCGGATGAAGGTTACAGCCTGGCTTTGCTGGCACGTCGCACCGACCTGCTCTCGAGATTATGTGATGAGATCAACCAGAAAGCTGGTGAAACCCTCGCCCGGGGCTATCCCCATGATGTTTGTGATTATGTCTCCGTCCCCGGCCTCCTTCAAACCATACTGGCTGACCTGGGAGGAGTGGATTTATTCATTTACAATTCCGGCGTCTCGCTTCCTGTTGGTTTGAAAAAATTTGATTTCCACAAAGACCGGCGCACCATGGAAGTAAATCTTCTGGGTGCATTGGCCTGGCTGAACCCGGTGGCGGCCATGTTCCAGAGTCTGAAAAGCGGTCAGATCGTGGGGATTTCTTCTGTCGCCGGGGAACGCGGCCGGGTGGGCAACCCGTCTTATAACGCTTCCAAAGCTGCTCTCAGCAGCTATCTTGAAGCGCTGCGCAACCGCCTGACCCGCCATGGGGTGCATGTGCTTACAGTCAAACCCGGGTTTGTGGAAACAGAGTTACTGGCAGGAGCCAAGGGTACTTTCTGGGTCATCCCGGCTGACCAGGCTGCCCGGGATATCAGCAAAGCCATCCGCACTCACAAACAGGATATCTACACCCCGGCACGTTGGAAGTGGATTATGCTGGTCGTCCGTAACATTCCCTCTTTCATCTTTAGAAAATTGGTATTTTGATGCCGAATCCCTTCTTTGAAAATCTGCGAACCCTGGAGAATTTTGGCCACTCCCTGCGCCTGCCTGCCTATTATTACCAGCCGGAAGACCTGGACGGGATCAGACCTGTACTAAAAACCGCCAGGGAATCAGGCCTGGCCATCACTGTGCGCGGTGCCGGGCGCAGCTACAACGATGCTGCACTGAATGGGGGTGGCATCATCCTCGACCTGCAGGCCATCAACCGCATCCTGGAATGGCAACCGGGAACCGGCCTCATCCGCTGTGAGCCGGGTGTCACGCTTAAACAACTCTGGCAGCATGTCCTACCAGGTGGCTGGTGGCCGCCAGTAGTATCCGGCACCCAGGCAACCACCCTGGGCGGTTGCCTGGGTATGAACATCCATGGCAAGAATAACTACAAAGCTGGAACGATCGGCGAACATGTGCTTGAATTTACTGCCTTGCTGCCTACAGGCGCTGAAGTTACCTGCTCACCTCAAAAGAACGGTGACTTGTTTCGTGCCATGATAGGCGGGATGGGCATGCTTGGCATCTTTACATCCATCACCCTGCAAATGAAGCACATGTATTCCGGCCTGCTGGAGATACAGGCCTGGAATGCACCCAATTTGAGCTCCCAACTTGAAGCACTTGAAACCCGCAAGGACAAGGCAGATTACATCGTCGGTTGGATGGACTGCACCGCCCGGGGAAGTGGATTGGGACGTGGTCAACTGCATCAAGCCAATTACCTGCCCGAAGGTGCAGACCCGGATGCAGCCCGCAACCTGCAGGTGGGTTTCCAGACCCTGCCGTCCAAATTTTTCGGACTGGTACCCAAATCCCTGCTGCACTACTTTATGGCGCCCTTCATGAACAATCCCGGCACCCGGATGGTCAATACCGCCAAGTTCCTGGTTGGTCGGAATAAAACCTACCGCCAGTCGCATGCCTCATTTCACTTCCTGCTGGACTACGTACCAGACTGGGAGCTTGCCTATGGCCGGCAGGGATTGATCCAATATCAATCCTTCCTGCCAAAAGAAACCGCCCTGCCAACCTGGTCTGAAATGCTAAAGCTCTCCCACAATCGCAATCTACCCTCCTACCTGGGCGTGACCAAACGCCACCGCCCGGATGGATTTCTCCTTTCCCATGCAGTGGACGGTTTCTCACTGGCTTTGGATTTCAAGGTCACATCTGGCAACCGCAGTCGCCTGGCAGGCATGCTGCAGGAGTTCGATCAGCTTGTCCTGAAGGCAGGTGGGCGCTTCTATTTTGCCAAGAATAGCGAAACACGCCCGGAAACCGCCCTGGGTTTTCTGGGCGAGGAGACCATCCATAAATTCCGGTCCCTGAAATTGCGTTGCGATCCGGATCATCTACTTGAATCAAATCTCTACCGGCGGGTGTTCGGGAAAGCATAACAAGATGCGCTGTAAATTAATCGATCTCGGCCTGGTTCCATAC
This sequence comes from Chloroflexi bacterium GWB2_49_20, assembly GCA_001796335.1. Lineage (GTDB taxonomy): Bacteria > Chloroflexota > Anaerolineae > Anaerolineales > Villigracilaceae > UBA12087. Next base: position 395,189 of record MGMF01000001.1, read on the forward strand.
GAAGAAGCCTGGCAGCTTCAAACGGATCTGGCCGACCAGATCGCGTCTGGCGCTCACCCGGCCTGCCTGCTGTTACTCGAACATCCGCATACCTTTACTTTCGGCAGGCGCGGTGATATCAAGAACCTGCTGTGGAACGAAGACGAACTGGCGCACCGCGGCATTTCGGTGCATTGGGTGGATCGCGGCGGGGATGTCACCTACCACGGACCAGGGCAGTTGGTCGGGTATCCGCTTCTGCCGCTTGGAAAACCGGTTACAGGCAAAACCCACATCCCAACCGCGGATTATATTGGTTATGTGCGCAAGCTGGAGGAAAGTCTGATCCTGGCGCTCCTGCGGTTAGGGCTGGCATCCGGACAACTTGAAGGCCTGACCGGTGTGTGGGTACAGCCCGACCTGGCCTCACGCTGCCCGCGCTGCCGGCCTCAAGACCGTCTCAAACCCGCCAAAATTGCCGCCATCGGTGTTAAGGTGGATGCGAAAGGGATTTCCAGACATGGGTTTGCCTTGAATGTCAACCCGGATATGACTTATTGGGATGGTATCATTGCTTGCGGTCTTGTGGATCATCCCATTGTCAGCCTGGCTGACTTGCTCGACCCCCTCCCTGAAATGGAAACTGTGAAATCCGCGGTGCGAACAGCCCTGGCAGAGGTCTTTGGAATTACTTATATTTGAGCTGCTTTTTTTACATTAATCTACGCCCGGTGAAAGAGGTAAAGCAGGGCGTGGGATCCACAATCTACCCATACAAAAACACCCTACCCACCTATTACTTGACCCTATTGCTAGATTGACACAGGGGATTTCCTCGGTTAAACTATTGCCATTAAGTTTTTCCTTAATGGCTTGGAGAACCCAATGGGCAAGGTTGAGATCCTCAATCAATTTGAACAGATCAAGGCACTGGCTGACCCGCGCCGCCTGGAGATCCTGCGCCTGTTGATGGCAGGACCCGCCAGCCTGACCCAGCTTGGCGTGAGGTTGGAGCAGCACCCCGCCCGGATACGGCATCACATGCAGAAGCTGGAAAATGCCGGGCTGGTGGAAATCAACGAGATCACCGTCACCAGCGGTGTCACTGAAAAATTTTACCGGGCCTGTGCCGGGGCATACTTGATCCATCAGATGGTGATGCCAAGAGATAACCAGCGCCAGACGATCATATTCTCCGGCAGCCATGACCTGGCCATTGAGCAGCTTTCACTGGCGCTTGGAACACATATTAATTTATTGAGTTTACCGGTGGGCAGCCTGGATGGACTGGTTGCCCTGCGCCAGGGATTCTGCCACATTGCTGGATCGCATTTGCTGGATGCGGATGGGGAATATAACACGCCCTACGTACGCCACCTGCTGCCGGACCGAAATCCCAGCTTGGTTACTCTGGCTTATCGTGAGCAGGGCTTGATACTGGCCCCAGGCAACCCAAAAGGCATCCATGAACTGTCCGACCTGGCACGTGCGGATGTGAGTTTTGTCAACCGCCAGTCAGGGTCGGGTACACGCCTATGGCTGGATGCCCGGTTGAAAGAGCTGGGGATTTCATCCAACCAAATAAACGGCTATGCGAAGATTGTTAACACACACACCGAGACTGCCCAGACCATCCACTCCGGTCAGGCCGATGCAGGCATTGGTTTGCAGGCGGCAGCACAAAATTTTGGCCTGGGTTTTATTCCTTTATTTAATGAACGCTATGACCTGACCCTGATGCAGGATCAGAGTGAATTCCTGGCACCTCTGCTGAACCATTTGCAAAGCAGGGATTGCCGCAATGATATGGCCAGATTGAGCGGTTATGACACCACCCATACGGGTGAACAAATAACTCTTTAGGAGAAGAAAAGCATGAAAACCAATCGTTACTCCATGATTCTATTCACACTGCTGACCCTGTTGGCACTGGTTCTGACGAGCTGTTCCCCGTCCACCAATCCAACTGCGGCACCAACGCCTGCCAACCCCAACCTGATCCTGGCCACCACCACCAGCACGCAGGATTCCGGCTTGCTGGATATCCTGATCCCCCTGTTCCAGGAAAAAACCGGTTATGTTGTTCAGACCGTGGCAGTTGGAACCGGAGCCGCCCTCAAAATGGGCGAAGAGGGTAATGCCGATGTACTGCTGGTGCACGCACCTGCCTCAGAGAAGACTTTAATGGAAAACGGTTTCGGTAAAGACCGTTTTTTGGTGATGCACAATGATTTCGTGATCGTCGGACCAGCTGACGATCCGGCTGGCATCAAAGGTACTGCTGATGTCGTCGAAGCATTTAATAAGCTGGCCTCTTCCGGGCAGACATTCATCTCGCGCGGCGACGATTCAGGCACTGACAAGATGGAGAAAAGTCTGTGGGTAAAAACCGGGGTCGATCCGAGCGGGCAAGCCTGGTACCTGGAATCCGGGCAGGGCATGGGGGCTACTCTGACTCTGGCTTCTGAAAAATCAGCATATACTCTGACCGACCGGGCTACTTTCCTGGCCAACCAGGCAAACCTGCAATTGAGCATCCTGTTTGAGGGCGTTCCAGCTTTATTGAATGTGTACCATGTCATCACTGTCAATCCGGACAAATGGCCCCTGGTCAACTATGAAGGTGCCATGGCTTTTGCCAATTTCATGACCAGCGCCGAAACACAGGTAGTCATCGGCCAATTTGGTATGGATAAATACGGACAGCCACTTTTCTTCCCGGACGCGGATAAAACCGATGCAGATCTCGGATTGAATTGATCCAATGAAGTGGTCATGAACTGGCTGGCTTAGAACCCGGTCACTTAACCACTCTCTCACAACAGCTCCTGTTCCCAGGGGCTGTTGCATTTTAAGCATCAGAAAGACTCAACTCAGCATCATACGAAACAAGCCCAGCGCAATTTCATTGGTGGTAAAATAAAACGCTTTTTAGAAACCATTAATAAGTATTATTTTAATATTTTAAAGGTTACATGATGACATTTTCAGATTTCAAACACTTCCTGCTGGGAAAACCATTTCCAACCAGCATGGAGATGCACGAACGCCTGGACAAGGTGCGCGCCCTGGCAGTTTTTGCTTCCGACCCGATCAGCAGCAATGCCTATGCCACCGAAGCGATCATGAGTGTGTTGATCGTGCTGGGAAGCCAGGCGTTGTCCCTGACCTTGCCGGTAGGACTGGGAGTAGCCGGACTGATCCTGCTGGTTATTTCCAGTTATATCCAGACCATCCTGCACTACCCGGATGGCGGGGGCGCTTATACGGTCGCCAAAGATAACCTTGGCCAGTTTCCCTCCCTGCTGGCTGCAGCCGCCTTGCTGACAGATTACATTTTGACCGTGGCAGTTTCGGTCTCGGCCGGCGTACGCGCAGTCACCTCGGCTTTTCCAGAAACATTTGATTATCGTGTCCATATTGCCATCCTGGCCATCGTCATTATCACATGGATGAATTTACGCGGGGTGCGCGAAAGCGGCACAGTTTTTGCCATCCCGACTTATGCTTTTGTGGTTGGCGTGTTTTTAACGATCATCATCGGGTTGGTACGTCAATACACACTCTTCGGTGTGGCTCCGTTGCCTGTACTGGAACAGATCGTTCCTCCAGTGTTTTCCCCAATGGGCTTTGCCTACATATGGTTGCTGCTGCGAGCATTCTCGGGTGGCTGCACAGCCCTGACCGGCATTGAAGCCATCAGCAACGGTGTGCAGGCCTTTAAACCACCTGAAGCAAGAAATGCAGTCATCACGATGGTTGCAATGGGTACTATGGCCATGTCGCTGTTCGTGGGCATATTGCTCCTTTCCAGCCACTTGCACCTGGTGCCTGAAGAAGCGGAAAGCATCCTCTCCCAAATGACTCGGGCAATTACCGGGAATAATATTCTGTATTATTGGGTTCAATTCTTTACAGCCGCAATTCTGTTCCTGGCTGCCAACACAGCCTACCAGGATTTTCCCCGCCTGAGTTCATTCCTGTCGAATGACCGCTTTATGCCGGGTTGGATGCAAAACCGCGGCGACCGCCTGGTATATAGCTCGGGCATTGCAGTTCTGGCCTTCATTGCTGTGCTCATCGTTCTGATCTTTCAGGCAAATGAGATTGCCATGCTACCCCTGTATGCACTGGGTGTCATGCTCAGTTTCAGCATCTCGCAAACCGGCATGTTCCGCCTGATGGGCAGAATTGCCCATTTAAAACCCGGAGAATCTTTAAAAACTTTAGTAACCCGCATTCATTATGAAAAAGGTGTGCGCTGGAAGCAAGCTTTAAATGCAGTTGGAGCCGTTGTGACCTTTCTGGTCTTCATCATTTTGATGAGCACCAAGTTCATGGAAGGCGCCTGGATCGTGGTGCTGATCATCCCCATCCTGGTATTCATGTTCTATTCCATTCATCACCATTATGAACAAGTATCCACCGCCCTTAGCACCCATGATCTGACCCCTGATTCGCTCTCCGAAGTTGCCAACGTGGTCATCATCCCGATTGGAGATGTGCACCGCGGCACGCTGCGTGCATTGGTTTACGCAAAACGGATATCCAAAGATGTACGTGTAATATGCGTGATCAACTCCCCAGAGATGAAAGAACGTTTATTAATGCGCTGGAAACGCTTCCCGAAATTGACCAGGCGGGTTAAGCTCATCACCATAGAGACAGATTATCGGGATGTTATCACACCGGTGGTCAAATACATCGAACAGGTTAACAACTCAGAATTTCCAGACCAATTAGTCACGGTTGTGGTCCCGGTTTTCATTCCAACCCATGCGGTAGGCCGGTTGTTGCACAACCAGACTGCAGTCCAATTGCGTTGGGCGCTTCAGCGCTATAAGGATATTGTGATCATCGATGTTCCCATTCATATCGACTCAAAAATGTAACCTGCAGAGCTATCCGACATCTCTGAAAGATATTTTTACTTCAAAAGGCAGCCTGCCACCAAATTCCTTTAATAAAAACCGCCCGGTATCTGGAATCTCAGACCGGGTGGTTCAGTAGATGATAAAATATCTATCCTATGGATTTAATTAAAACTATTTTCTCTGACCCTGAAGTCTGGCAGATCACGATCCTATCACTAAAACTTTCGGGTTTGGGAACACTGATCAGCCTGTTGATCGGGCTTCCTCTGGGAACGCTGCTGGCTCTGGGAAAATTCCCCGGACGGTCGTTCTTCATGAGCATCGTTAATGCCGGCATGGGCCTGCCGCCTGTCGTGGTTGGTTTAATGATCGCCCTGCTCTTATGGCGCAGCGGACCTCTGGGGAGCTTGCGACTCATCTACACACCCAGCGCAATCGTGATCGCCCAGACAGTCATCTCGGCACCGGTCGTGACCGGGTTGACAGCGGCTGCCCTGCAGCAGCTTAACCCCCGCCTGAGAATGCAATTAATGGGTCTGGGAGCCAACACCATTCAGGTGGTTGGCTGGTTGTGGTGGGAGGCCCGTTTATCCCTTCTGGCTGCACTGATGGCTGGCTTTGGAAGCGTTATCTCCGAAGTGGGAGCTTCCATGATGGTGGGAGGCAACATCCGCTACCAGACCCGTGTGCTAACCACCGCCATCGTCCTGGAAACTGGAAAAGGCCAGTTTGATTTCGCCATTGCTCTGAGCGTGTGGCTGCTTTTGCTGACATTCATCATCAACATGACTTTGACCTGGATCCAGCAGAGAGGTGTCCGCAGTTGAGCACAGTCCTTGAGATCCGGGATCTGCAGATCCGGCGCGGCAAGAATATAATGGTTGAGGTGGATCACCTGGTGGTTGAACAGGGGGAAGTATTGGCCATCATCGGACCGAATGGCGCTGGAAAAAGCAGCCTGCTATTGGCTGTGGCACTTCTGCTTAAACCCGCGCGCGGCAGCATCCTTTTTAACGGCTTTAAGATCACTAATAACTCGGATACCCAATACAGGCGTCACCTGGGACTGGTGCTGCAGGAGCCGCTGCTTTTGGATACTTCCGTATTTGAAAATGTGGCTGCCGGACTGCGCTTTCGGCATACACCCCGCCCTGAAATCCAACTCCGCACCGAAACCTGGCTGAAGCGTCTTGGAATTGAGCACCTGCGACAGCGCCCGGCACGAAAATTATCCGGCGGCGAGGCGCAACGCGTCAGCCTGGCACGCGCTTTTGCCCTGCAACCGGATCTGCTGTTACTGGACGAGCCCTTCAGTGCCCTGGATGCCCCCACCCGGCTGCGCCTGTTGGATGATCTGCACGACATTCTGTCTGAAACGGATACCACCACCCTTTTCATCACACACGATCTGAAAGAAGCCTCCAACCTGGGTGACAGCATGGCGGTCATCCTGAACGGCAAGCTTCACCAGTGCGGTACCCCGGATGAGATCTATTCCAACCCCAAAGATGATGATGTTCGGGCTTTTTTGGGTCTGGCGGCAAATTGACGCCAGAAATCTGAAATCCAAAACTTCCGAAGTCTTGCGAGATATCCCCATAACGTAGTGAAGGGGTCCACATACTTCGGAAGTTATTATTTGTTAAACCACGCGATCAGGGAATCACACCGGTACTGATCTCATCGCGCTGCAGCCTGTCCAATATCTGCTGGACATCGTTTTGCTTGCCCTCACTGAGCAGGTCGGGGTTGACATCCTCCAGGAAAAGCGGCAGGGATAAATCCTGCCTGCCCTTGCCTGCCACCAGGTCCGGCCAGATGGCCTGGATGGCAGGAACCACCTTAGGCTGAATGCTGACCACCCAATTTGCCTCCAGGCGGTCGGATGGGCGCGCCTGGCTGATGATGTTCAGTCCATACTGTGACATGGTATCCAGCAGGTCTTCTGTAGCCACAGCTGGAAAGACATAAGCAAATTCAACCATGTAATCCTTCAATGGATCGGCGTAAAAGCGATATTGCCCTTCGGGAATATCAGTGGGGATCTCGGAATGCACCGGGTATTCATACCAGGGCGGAAACTGCGGGTTGCACAACCCACAAAAAAAGGTTACACCATTCACAAATGCATCGTATGCCAGGATGCCATCGGGGGTATCTTTTTGGGTGATGATGCCCACCCGAAAATCCGGGGATAACAGGGCGGCAATGTAACCCGCCATGAAAGCCTGCTTGTCAACGGGGGTACCCTCCCCACCCACAATGGATAGGTTGGCAGTCGCGGTCAACCCGAGAATGGTTACCCCCAGGAACTGTACCTGTGGAACGGCACTTGCCAAATCTGTCAGGCCGGGGTCGGGTGGAAAGGCAACCACGATTTTCAAGTTGGATTCCAACTCGATCTCTGCAATGGTCAGGCTGTTGCGCACCTGAAAGCGCAATCCGGAGGCCTGGGCCAGGTCATTAATCGTGGTTTGATACAGATCAGCTTGCTGCCGGGGCATGGAGGCCGGGATGACCAGGATAGCCAGGGGAGTGCCAGGCGTGGGTGTGAGCACTTCGGTCGGTGCAGTGGTAGGCAGCGCTGAAGTGGGACCAGATTCAGTCGGTGTTTTTGCACCAGGCAGCGTACACCCGGTCAGGAAAAGCAACAGGATCAGGAAAGCGAACTTGATTCGCATAAGATTATCTCCGGTGATATTTGAAATGATTTTTGATATTGTACCTGATAAGTGCACAATTGGTTGAAGTTGAAAACAAAACCCCCCTCCCAAATTGGGAAGGGGGTAAGAAGTTGTTAACCTAAATTACTGTTACTTGGCAGCCACTTTAATGATACGCGGCTTGGCAGATTCGGCCTTGGGCAGGCGCAATGTTAAAACGCCTTCTTCGATCCTGGCTTCGACCTTCTTGGCATCCACCGGGCTGGGCAGGCGCAGGCTGCGACGGAAGGACCCGTGCGGCAATTCGCGCATCAGGTATTCGCTGTCATCCTGCTTGTATTCACCTTCGATGGTGACCACGTCTTCGAGGATCTGGATGTTCAGGTCTTCGGCTTTCAGGCCGGGCACCAGGGCAGACAGAACGAATTCGTCATCCGTACTGTTAATATTAACTGCCAGGGCATAGTCGTGACCAGATTCGCAATTGGCGGCGTGTGCCATCATGCGGCGGGCCATGCGCGGGTTATAGGTGTTGGGGGTGATATAGTAGTTCATTTTTATCTCCTTGTTAGATATACCAATATTGTTTTTGTTTCAAATATAGGTATATCTTACCGGGCGGATATTAGATTCATGCAAACGTGAGATTGTATTTTTATCAGAAAAAGCCAACTTCGCAAAAAAGTGGGGGGTTGGGGCACACCCCAACCTTCACCCGAATTATTGAAAAGAGAAAATAAAAGCCACCGCAGGTAAACCTGCGGTGGCGAAGTACCAGAACATTTGGATTTTTTGATCAAATTATGGTGTTGTTGCAGCCAGGGCGGCATCCGCAGTTACCAGGCCGGCGCCGGTCGCATCCGCAAGCCATGAAACCACCGATGATGTGCCATCTGGGTTATAAATTGTCCTACTTCCTGCTGGCAATGAGATGGCTGAACCTTCAAGAATGGCTTCTGCTTGAAAAGCCGTCAAACCAGAATTTTTCTGAGCCATGAGAGCCACGATCCCAGCCACATGCGGGCTGGCCATGGAAGTGCCGCCCAGGAAGTAATAGGAGGTCTGACCGCTGTTCACTTGGTAAGGACCCACCACCCATGAACCGGGCGCAGCCACGTCCAGGTCCTGCCCAGCCAATTCGCGGCTGGAGAAATCGGTGATGTAGTAATTTGCCATATTGGTTGGGTCAGGTACATTGCGGTTGTACCACCAAGCCCTATTCCCAACAGGATACCATTCCCCCACCCAGCCAGAGGCGGCCACTGAGATGACCGGGGTATAAGCACCGGGGTATCCCATACCGTCCTCACCAGAATTGCCGGCTGAAGCTACAATGATGACCCCATTAATCACAGCTCTATCAATGGCAGCTCTTTCCATGGCATCCAACTCAGACCCGCCCAGGCTCATGTTGATGACCACCGGGTTGGTACCTAGTACACCACTTATCTTCAAATCCGTCACATACACAATACCTCGCGCAACCACAGAGGACCAGCCGGAGCCATTCTGGTTCAAGACCTTGACCGGGATAACAGTAGCCATGGGGGCAACCCCGTTCACAGGGGTTCCTCTCAAATTGTAGCCCAGGATGGTGCTGGTGACATGCGTACCGTGTGAGTTCTGGTCGTGTTCCCATTTGTTGGGTTGATCGGAAACATTCCCCACCTCACCGCCGCCACCGCCAAACGAAGTTGCATATTCTTCGGCAATACGTTCCTGCGGGAAGTATTGCCGCCAGGCATCCACCAGGCCGGTATCCAGCACAGCGACAAACACACCGTTTCCATCTTGGGTTACCTGGCGAGAACTGGAGCCAAATTCGGTTACATTGATGGCATCCAAATCCCAGGTGTTCATACCACCGGAGAAATTGGTCGCAGCCACTGTATCCACCGGGGCGCCGTTGCGGACCGCATCCGGATTGGCGCTGGCAACATAGGGCAGTTTCTTGATTGTGGTCAGGTCGCCGGAGCGGATCTGCATAGTCAGAGCATTGATCTCATAGACAACATCCCGCACTTTCCCCCGCGTTCCCAGGTCCTTGAGGATCGTATTCGTGATTTTGGTCTTCAGGAGGACATTGATACCGATCATTTGAGTACTGCTGGCAGCTTTGGCTGGCAAGGTGGAAATCAGTAATGCCGAAATAATCAAAATACTTAAAGTAATCCGTTTAAACATATTTTTTACTCCTCTTCTCCTAATGGGGTGATTGGCAGATCCTTTACCAAACAGATTTGTAAAGTGTACCAATTATAGTATATACAAAAATAATCAAAAATGCAAGTAATTTATTAATTATTTTTTTGGTTCTTTTCCGGTAATCGACAGCACACATCCTCCCGAAGGTTGACCCTAGTAACAAGCTTGAAGCACAATATCCTTGGGGATGTTTTTAATATGATACGTCTGAGGGTATAATGCACAGCATGTCAAAACGGATCTGGGTGATCATCATCCTGGTTGGCGCGCTGGCCGGGTCGGGTTTTTATGTTTACCGCAGCCTGCAACCCTCCGCCGCCCGTTCCCTGCACGTACTCGAATGGCTGCGGCATCCTGAAGATCATCCGGAGTGGGCCATCCAAGCCGGGACACGCTGCGGAGATGCGCCTTTCCTCCTGCCCACGAACGGCTTTATCGGTTACCTGTGGGACGACTCGTTCAAGCTCGGTCACCGCCACCAGGGTATTGATATTTTTGGTGGATTCGGTATCGATCAAACCCCTGTCGTGGCAGCTTATGCGGGTTACCTGACCCGGCTGCCGGAGTGGAAATCTTCTGTGATCGTGCGCGTACCAGACGATCCTCTGCAACCCGGCCGGCAGATCTGGGTATATTACACCCACATGGCAGACTCACCCGGTAATTCCTTTATTTCAACGGATTTCCCAGCAGACACCACGGAAAAATATATCGAAGAGGGCACATTACTGGGTTACCAGGGGAATTTCTCCGGTGACCCGAACAACCCGGTGGGAGTCCACCTGCATTTCTCAATTGTAAAAGATGACGGACAGGGCAAATTCCTGAACGAACTCGAGATCAGCAACACGCTGGATCCATCCCCCTACCTGGGACTTTCGTTAAACGCAGCCAATTATGATGGCAGCATCATGGTTTGCAGAGAACCAAGACAGAATTAAGGAGATCAATGGCAGATTTTACAGGCAGAGTCGTTTTGGTGACAGGCGCTGGCAAAGGTACTGGACGGGACATGGCCCAGGCTTTTGCCGCCCACGGCGCCAACCTGGCGATCAACGATCTGACACCGGTCAATTTGGACCAGACAGAAGCCGGGATCCGGGCAGCCGGTGGCCAGGTGAAAGCCTACATCGTGGATGTCACCAAGAAGATGCCCATCCAGGGCCTGGTCAAGACTGTACTGGATGACTGGGAACGCATAGATATCCTGGTCAATTGTGCGCAGGTGAAACCGCCAGCCTCCCTGTTGGACATGGACGATTGGGACTGGCAGCGCACGCTGGATGTAAATCTGACCGGCGTGTTTTTGTTGATGCAGTCAGTAGCAAGAATCATGCGTGCCCAGGGGGGTGGAAGCATGCTTACAATTGGTCCGCATTCGCACGCAGATCCAAAACAGGCTGCCTTCACTGTCAGCAAGGCCGCCCTGGTTGAATTGAGCGCCCAGGCCAGGCAGGAATTCGCTGCCTATGGCATCCAGGTTCATTTGCTCAATCCGGATGAAGCGACAGATATTGTCAGGCTGGCTCTCACCCTGTGTGAGTGAGTCCAGTCCCCAGGAGGAAAGATGGAAGAATTATTGGAATATCGCCAACGCATGCTAAACAAATTGGCTGAAGCACCCGGGCTGGTTGAAACCGCCGTTTTCAATATAAAAGACCAAACCCAACCACTGGAGGCTGGCGGTTGGAACATCCACCAGGTGGTTGCTCATATGCGCGATGTGAATCAGCATGTCTACCTGCTGCGTTTGCATCGCATTATTGATGAAGAAAATCCCATGTTTGAGAATTTCGACGGAGAGGCCTGGATGGCAGAGCATTACCAACCCCTGGAACCCATCCGTAATCTGGTTTCGGAGTTTAGAGAACAATGCCGGTCAACAGCAGATTGGCTGCGCAGCCTCCCGCTTGAGGCCTGGAACCTCCCCGGCAAGCATCCTTCTTTTGGAAAACACAGCCTGCAATGGTGGGTGGAGCGTACCCTGGCTCACATCAGCGAACACCTGGCACAACTCGAACAAAAAGAGGTATCATCTCAATAATTCGGGAGAAGGTTGCCCCACTTTTTTCAGACGTTACATAAAGGAGATTGAAACATGGCATACAATTCCATCCTGGTTGAAACCCGCGGAAAAGTCGGGCTGGTCACCTTGAACCGTCCCAAGGCAATGAATGCCTTGAATGCCGAGCTTTTGCATGAACTGGTCCAGGCTGTGCTGAGCTTCGATGCAGAGGCTGGGATCGGCGCCATCCTGATCACCGGCAATGAGCGCGCATTCGCCGCCGGCGCAGATATCAAGGCCATGTCGGATGCTACAGTGACAGAAATGTTGACCGGCAGTTTCGTGGAGTTGTTCGATGGTTTGCGTAAAGTAAAGAAGCCGGTCATTGCTGCCGTGGCGGGTTATGCCCTGGGCGGAGGCTGTGAGTTGGCCATGTCCTGCGACATGATCGTGGCCGCCGAAAATGCCCGCTTTGGACAGCCGGAAGTGACTATCGGCGTGATCCCCGGCGCGGGAGGCACACAACGTCTGACCCGTGCAGTTGGCAAAGCCATTGCCATGGAAATGGTGTTGAACAACCGCACCCTTTCCGCTGGCGAGGCGCTATTATACGGATTGATCAACAGGGTGGTTTCAAACGAACGCTACCTGGATGAAGCCCTGGCGCTGGCATCCGAGCTGGCAGAGCGCGCTCCGCTGGCTGTGAGGCTGGGGAAGGAAGCCGTCAACAAAGCCTATGAATTATCTCTCAGTGAAGGACTGGAAGCCGAGCGGCGTCTCTTCTACATGCTGTTTGCCAGCCAAGATCAAAAAGAAGGCATGCAAGCTTTTGTTGATAAGCGCAAGGCAGAGTGGCAGGGCAAGTAGAAGGCGAAAGAAACTGCCAAGCAAGTTTGCACACCATACCCATCCTTCCCGGTTTTTTGATACGATAAAAAAATAATATAATTTACAAACCTGACAGGTTTTATTAATTTAATTATTAACCTTTGTTTTTATTGCGTATTTTTTATTCTGTCACCACTTCATGATCCCCCTTGCTCCATTAATGAAACAAGATCGGTTCGATGCGGATATCAATTTCAGAGACAATCTTTTTAATGTCATCCAGCAGCTCCGTGCAGACATGCGTGGTGTCATTGGGGAATTCCATCATAAAACTATGTCCGTTCTCTTTTATGTAAAGAGTGAAATGATCCTTGCCCGGGCAGGAGATGAAAGCGCCATGCAAACGCTGGATGCGGCGCTGATCTTTCATGGGTTGTCCGGCTGAACGCAGGGTGACTGTCACCATCTGGGGGGCATGCTCTTCCTGGCTGGGAGCCTGGATGGAGGATAGACGCATGGACGGCCTGGGATCCGGCGGAGCTGCCGGGGGATCCTGCCTGGGTGCAGGGGTTGGCTGCACAGGTTTTGGTTCAGGTGCAGAGACTTTTTCAGGGATTGGTTTGAGCACAGGTTTCGACTCGGGGACAGAAGCTTTTTCAGGTGCAGATTTGGATATGCCGCGCGCGGTTGTGGCAGGCATGGGGAACTCGTCCCACCCTGGAGGGAAGAGATCTGGAGGCGGAGGCATATCGGCATCCTCGTCTTCAAACTCAGGAGGGGCAGGCTCTGCCACCAGGTTGGCTTGCGCCATTCGGACGGGCTGGGATCCGGTTACAGAATTTTCTGCCACCTGCCCGCCGGATGGGATGGCTTTATCTGCCGGCTCGATCCAGGTGATCTCGGTTCGAACATTATCAACCAATATCTTGGGGGGCGCACTGGAGGCATCCACCTTGCCCTCAACAACGACGATCGTACCCACTTCCAGAATGGTTTCAAATTTTGTCCAGATGCGGGGGAATAGAACCAGGTCGATATTACCCTGGATGTCTTCCAGGGTGACAAACCCCATCATCTTGCCGTTCTTGGTCTGATAGGGTCGTGCTGCTGCCACCAGGCCAGCCAAGTACACGGTTTCCTGGTCAGAGGCCTCGGAAAGTTGGCCGGAGAAGTAGCTGACGATGTGGGTAAGGGTTGGCAGCATGGCAGTCAGCGGATGTTCGGAGACATACAATCCGAGCAAGTCACGCTCCCAGTTGAGTTGTTCACGGTGGTCAATATCAGGCACATCGGGCAGGGTGATTTTTTCATGCACACCGGTCGACTCACCGAACAGGGAAAGCTGTCCATCCAATGCGGAGCGGAAATGGGATGAGCTTATTGCAACCAGACGGTCGATGCAAGCCAGCATGGCAGAACGTGGACCAAAAGAATCCAAAGCGCCCACCTTGATAAGGCATTCAAGGGCGCGTTTACCAACTGCCCGCAAGTCAGCACGGGCTGCCAGGTCATTCAGGTCCTTGTAGGGGGAATTGCCTCGTGCCTGGATGATGATGTCTACAGGGTTCTGGCCAACATTCTTGATGGCTCCCAACCCAAAACGGATGGCGGTTTTTCCTTCGGGCTGATCTTCAATGGCAAAATCCCAGGCGCTGGTGTTGATGTCGGGTGGCAACACTTCGATGCCCATATTGCGGCTGTCCGCACTGTAAAAAGCCACCTTGGCAGTATCGTTCTTGTTGACGGAAAGCAGGGCGGTAAAGAACTCGGCCGGGTAGTGGGCTTTCAGGAAGGCGGTCTGGACCGCGATCACCCCGTAATCGGCGGCATGGGATTTATTAAAACCGTAGCGGGCAAACTCCTCCCAATCGGAGAATATGGCGTTGGCAGTGGTTTCGTCTATCTCGCGTTCTTTGGCGCCTTTGACAAACTTGTTGCGATGTTTTTCGATCTTCTCTTTGATCTTCTTGGAAATGGCCTTGCGCAGATCATCCGCATCCGAGGGGGTATAACCAGCCAGTTCCACAGCGGCGCGCATCAACTGTTCCTGATACACGGGAATGCCATAAGTTGATTCGAAGATCGGGCGCAGGGAGGGATGGCGGTATTCAGTCGATTTTCTTCCATGCATGCGGTCAATATAATCCGGGATGAATTGCATGGGGCCGGGGCGGTAGAGTGCCACCATGGCGATCACGTTCTCCAGCTTCCGAGGTTTCATCTGGATCAGGTAACGGGTCATACCGCTGCCTTCCACCTGGAACATACCGGCGGTATTACCTGAACCCATCAGCTCAAAGGCCTTGGGGTCATCCAGGGGGATGTTATCGAGGGTGTACTCCACGCCATGTCGTTGTTTGATCATGTCACAGGCCCGTGCCATGATGGTCAGGGTGGCCAGGCCGAGGAAATCCACTTTAAGCATACCCAATGAATCGAGGATCCCCATCTCAAACTGGGTAACCGACTTGATGGGGGTTTCTTCGGAATTACTGGTGGGGCGGTGCAGGGGCAGGTAATCCACCAGGGGCAAGTCACTGATGACCACCCCGGCAGCATGGGTGCCTGCATTACGCACCACGCCTTCCATCAAGGAGGAAGTCTCCAACAGCTCCCGCATGGTTGGGGTGGAATCGTAAACTGCTTTTAATTCCTTGCTTTGCTGGAGGGTTTCAAGCAGGGTCACTGTTTTTCCGGAAACGGTGGGGACGAGCTTGGTAACCCGATCCACCTCATGCAGGGGAATATCCATAACCCGGCCAACATCCCGGATGGCAGCCTTGGCGCCCATGGTGCCAAAGGTGATGATCTGGGCCACCTTGTCGTCCCCATATTTTCGGGCGGTATATTCCAGCATATCAGCCCGGCGATCATCCCGAAAATCGAGGTCGATATCCGGCATGGAGATGCGCCCGGGGTTGAGAAAACGTTCGAAGAGCAGATCGTGCTCAATGGGGTCCACCATGGTGATCTGAAGGGCATAAGCCACAATGGAACCAGCCGCCGAACCTCGGGCGTTATACCAGATGCCGCGTTCCCGGGCATATTTGCACAGGTCCCACACAATCAGGAAATAGGCATCAAAGCCCATGGTGTGGATGATGTTCAGTTCGTAATCCAGGCGGGCACGTACAGTCGTATCCCCGGCACGCTCCCTATAACGACGCTCGATACCCGCCTCGCACAGAGAGCGCAGATAACTCCCGGTCGTGTGTTCATCCGGAACGCAAAATTCCGGCAGATGGTAACCCTTGAAATCCAGGTTCACATTGCAGCGCTCAGCGATCAAGAGGGTATTGCTGAGTGCCTGCGGCACATCGGCGAACAACCTGGCCATCTCCTGCGGGGTGCGCAGATAGTAGGACGGGTCGCTCATGCGCATGCGGTTGGTATCCGACAATAGCGAACCAGTCTGAACTGCCAGCAGGATATCCTGCAGGCGGGCATCCTCGGGGTTGATGTAATGGACGTCGTTGGTGGCCACATAACGGGCTTCATAGCGCGGCCCCAGCTCGAGTAGGTTACGATTCAGCCCGTCCAGTTCCTTGATATTATGCTGCTGCAACTCCATGAAGAAATTATCTTTACCAAAGACATCATAATACCAGTCCAACTGGCGGCGGGCTTCATCGATTTGCCCTTTTTCGATCAGGCGCGGCACTTCAGCAGCCATGCAGCCAGTGGTGGCGATCAGCCCTTCGGCGTGACTGGCCAGAAAATCCTTATCCACGCGCGGATTATAATAAAAACCATCCAACTGGGCCGTACTGGCAATTTTAAGCAAGTTGCGGTAACCGGTTTCATTTTCCGCCAGAAGCAGCAGGTGGGAGGATTTTTTATCCTCTTTGACATCCTTGTCTGCCATGTTGCGCGCCGCCAGGTAGGATTCAATGCCAATGATGGGCTTGATGCCGGCTTCTTTGGCAGCATTATAGAACTCGATCACCCCAAACATGGTGCCATGATCCGTAATGGCCAGGGCGGGCATATCCATCTCTTTGGCGCGCTTGACCAGCTTCTTAACATTGCTGAAGCCGTCGAGCAGTGAGTATTCAGTGTGGACATGGAGATGGGTAAAGGTCATGAATGCTTACCAATAAAAACGCAGAAATTTCTTAAGTGATTATAGCACGCGGGTGAGTAAAAAGAACCTATGTCTTGCTTAAAGAAGGTGAAATTTTAAGGATATTTAATGTCTCTGCTTCCCACTTGCAGGTTGCACGATACGGGTTGCACTCGATGAAACAGGGTATATGCGATACACGGTGGACGAAGAATACAGAGGAACGAACCCGAAAAACGAATAGGAACGAATCATTAGGTGCCCCGGCTCTCGTGTGCCGGGATGGGCGACTCTCGCCAGAGCTATGTATCTATTCACGTCCATAATTGCGAGTAACTCCACAGCGGAAGAACGCCGCTGGTCAATGCGAAAGTACTCTAATTTCTGTCTTTGCGAGGAGCATCCTCCCAGCGATGTGGCAATCCCCATGCCGGAGAGGAGACTGCCACGCTGCGCTCGCAGTGACAAAATCTGATATGGTGAGTAGAAGCAGAGCTATGTAACTACTCACAGTAATAATTGTGATTAATTCCACAGTGGCAGAACGCTGCTGTTCAATGCAAAAAAGCTCTATCTTCTGTCTTTGCGAGGAGCTTCCTCCCAGCGACGTGGCAATCCCCTTGCCGGAGAGGAGACTGCCACGCTGCGCTCGCAGTGACAAAATCTGATATGGTGAGTAGATACAGAGCTATTGTAGAACTTATGTACTAATATGACAACCCCCAATTTTCCATTAAAATGGATGAATTCAGCAGGGACTTCGCCCCAATAAGACGGGGCTTCCAAAAAAACATCGGGACTTGCGGCCGGAGGAAATTTTGATCTACTCTCCAGCTCATTTCCCGTGACCCGGGTAAAGAATCTTGATGTATACTCCATTCAATATTAATGGCCTGTCCAGGTGTGATGAAAGATGATGTCGGGTTTAGTACCTGCTTTTCAATCCTGAATTATGCCAAAAACAGGCCATCTCCTTTTTTGGTTGGTCCTTAAAGCTTTTGATTGGAGATAACAATCAGGAAAAAACGATTTTTGACTCCAAGGAGACCAATTTCGTGAATTTTTTAAAACCATCTGAGAAACCAAGAAAAATGCTGCTTTCGCCTCGCCGCTTTTGGATAGTTTTTCTTACCATCCTCCTAATAATATTCCTATTCCTTTTTGCCCAGAATCTTTACTCAAGAGTTTTCACAACTTCATTAAATGGTTTGGAAACAATTACCACTTTTTATTCTTCCACTGCCACAAGTACAAAGGGTATCACTCCAAAAACAGATCATGAAAATAAACCGACCGAAAAACCAAATTCATCGCGAACGCAAGAATTCGAGCAGCCATTTGGACCAACCAACACGAAGAACAACGCATCTGCGCCATTTCCAACCCCATTCTTGAGCGGAGGTTTTTCCCCCGATGATGTATTGATCAAATTTGATCCTTCCGTCCAAAAAAATGAAATCGAGCAATGTCTGGAATCCACTGATGCCACGATCGAGCTGAAGATAGTTGAACTTGGTGTAATACAAGTAAAAGTGCCGGCAGGCAAGGTCACTGATGCCATTGCAAGTTTCGCAACGTGCCCCGGAGTGGTTTACGCTGAACCCAATTATTTTGCACAGATCGCAGATACCGTTCCCTCTGATCCGGACTGGGAATCCCAATATGGTTTACCTGCCATCCATGCACCACAGGGCTGGGATTTATCAACCGGATCTTCTGCGGTAACGATCGCCATTGTGGATACAGGTGTCGACCTCAGCCATTCTGATCTGGCCGGCAAAATAGTCCCTGGTTTTGATTTTGTGAACAATGACAACATTCCACAAGATGACAGAGGCCATGGTACACACGTGGCGGGGATCGCTGCCGCGACCAGCAATAACAATATCGGGATCGCGGGTGTTTCCTGGGGAGCCCGCATCATGCCCGTCAAAGTATTGGATGCCTCGGGTAGCGGCTCGTATGTCAACGTGTCCAAGGGGATCATTTGGGCTGCAGACAAAGGCGCACAGGTCATCAACCTCAGCCTGGGGGGACCCATGCCATCTTCGATGCTCGAAGAGGCAGTCAATTATGCTTATGATAAAGGGGTCACCCTGGTTGCGGCTGCCGGGAACTCAGGCAGTAATTCCGTGCTGTACCCTGCCCGCTACCCACACGTGATTGCCGTAGCTGCCACCGATGGCTCAAACAATCATGCTGCTTTTTCAAATTTTGGTCCGGAGGTGGATGTTTCCGCCCCTGGAGTAGGGATCTACTCGACCACACTCGGAAATACCTATGCTTATCTTAGTGGAACGTCTGCATCTGCACCTTTCGTCTCAGGCCTGGCAGCCATCCTGAGAGGCATGCCTTCTGAACCCTCCCCTGATGAGATCACTACAGAACTTGAAACAACCGCGGCGGACCTGGGTGTAGTGGGTAGAGACGATTATTATGGTTTTGGTTTGATCCAGATGGATGCCGCCATCCGACCAATCTTGCCGACACCCACACCCACCTCCCTGTCTACATCCACGCCCACATCAACACCCACCCACACGCCCACTGCTACCTTCACCCCATCATCCACACCCACCTCCACGCCTACTGCTACCTTCACTCCATCATCCACACCCACCTTTACTCCCACTGCTGCTAATACCCAGGTGAGCACCTGGCCAGAGCCAACGGCTATTCAGGTTCTACCGGCCACGGGCTTCACCCCAAACCGGACGACAATCCTGCCTGCACAACCAGCCATAAAGGCTTATGCAGACCTGGGCGACCTGTGGCTGGAGATCCCACGTCTCGAGGTAAAGCTGCCCATTGTGGGCGTGCCTCAGATCGGAAATGGTTGGGATGTCTCCTGGCTGGGGAACCAGGCCGGTTGGCTGAATGGGACAGCCTTTCCAACCCAGGCTGGCAACTCGGTGCTTACTGCACATGTGTATGATGCCAATGGTGATCCGGGACCGTTTGTTAACTTGGGCAAGCTGGTGTGGGGGGATGAGATCATCGTCCATGCCTTTGGACAGGAGTATGTGTACGCTGTCCGGGAAACAGCGCTGGTCCCGCCCGGGGCAGTCTCGTCGGTGATCAGACCGGAGGAATATCCCTGGCTGACATTGATCACCTGCAAGGGCTATGATGAAGCCAGCAACTCATACCGTTACCGTGTGGTGGTCAGAGCCGTGCAGGTTTCGATCAAACAATAACGGCGGGGGGTAAGTGACCTCATGCGTGGTCTTGAGGGCTCCTTTGAGAATTGGCGATGGACGATATTTTTAACACCCCGCAAAAAACCGGGAACCTGTGGCGGTCGGGGACCTTCGGACAAGAGGCGGTCTAACCCTTTCCCCAGCCGCCTCCACCAGGCGTATCAATCACCAAGAGATCCCCTGCCTTCAGCTCCAGGCTGCCCTTTCCCGGCAGAGGCAATTCCTTTCCATCCCGCAAAATAAAATTACGACCCACCTGCCCGGGCTTCCCACCCGCCAGACCGTAAGGTGCGAAGCGGCGGCGATCACTCAGCAGGGTCACCTGGCAATTCTCCAGCACTTGCAGGCTGCGCCGGATGCCATTTCCACCGCGGTATTTGCCAGCCCCGCCCGACTCACTTCGAATGGAATACTCGCTGACCTGGAGGGGATAGGCATACTCCAGGGCTTCAACGGGTGTGTTGAGGGTATTTGTCATGTGGGAATGAATGGCGGAGGGGCCATCCGAACCCGGCCGGGCGCCCATGCCACCCCCGATGGTCTCGTAATAAGTAAAAGCCTTACGGCGCTTGGGATCCCAGCCACCGATGGTCAGGTTGTTCATGCTGCCCTGGCTGGCAGCCGGGATCTTGTCCGGGCAGGCCTGGGCCAGCGCGCCCAGCAGAACATCCACAATGCGCTGGGAGGTTTCCACATTACCCCCCGCCACCGCGGCTGGCCTGCTGGCGTTCACCACGCTGCCTATTGGCGCGATGACCTGGATGGGTTCCAAGCAGCCGGAATTATTGGGAACATCCAGACCCAGCAGACAGCGAAACACATAATAGACTGCCGAAAGCGTGATGGCATAAACTGCATTGACACTGCCTGCCTGTTGCAGAGCCGAGCCAGTGAAATCGATGACAGCCGAATCGGCCTGGATGCGGATGGCGACACGAATGGGGATGGGCTGGTCTGAAATGCCATCATCATCCAGACAGTCCTCGAATTCATAGCTGCCATCCGGCAGGCTGGAGATCAGGCTGCGGGTCATGCGCTCGGTGTAAGTCAAAAGCTGGCGCATGGCTTCGGCAATATGTTCCTGTCCATAACGCCCGGTCATTTCAACCAGACGGTTGGTGCCGCGCTGGTTGGCTGCGATCTGCGCCCACAGGTCACCGGAGCGTTCGAGCGGGGTGCGCACATTGGCCAGCAGCAGGTCCAGCGTTTCCTGGTTGACCTTTCCAGCCCGCACCAGGCGCACCGGTGGGATGATGAGCCCCTCCTGAAAGATCTCACGCGAGACGGGCATCGAACCGGGGGTCATACCGCCCACATCGGCATGGTGGGCGCGGCTGGCAACGAACCCCAGCAAAGCCTGGCTTTCATCGAAAACAGGCGATACCAGGGTGATATCTGGCAGGTGGGTGCCTCCCCGGAAGGGATCATTCAAAATGACCATATCCCCGGGCTGCAAAGCCTCCGCCTCGGAAAAGCGCTCAAGGGCAGCCAGAACCGAGAGCGGCATGGAACCCAAGTGAACGGGAATATGGGCTGCCTGGGCGATCATCAGCCCGCCGGCATCGAACAGGGCGCACGAGTAATCGCGCCGCTCTTTGATATTGGGTGAAAAACTGGTTTTACGCAGGACAGTGCCCATCTCTTCAGCGATGGCAGCGAACAGGTGCTTGAAGATCTCCAGCTGGATCGGGTCGTAATCAGAGAGTGTCATTTTCCAACCTGGACGAGAATATTATCAAAAGCATCCACACTGGCAGTATCATTGAGACCCAGCAGGAGGGTGGTATCCGCCCGTACCACCAGGGCCGGACCTGCCAGCCGGTTGCCGGGCAGCAGCGCTTCAGCACGGTACAGCGAAACCTGCCGAATTCCTTCCACAAAAACCACCGGGCGGGTTTCCATCCACGCCTGGTTGGGTTGCTGGGCATGCATGGGTCTGGCAGCCAGGGGAGGCGGGGTTATTTTTCCAACCGCACGCAGACGCAGGTTGACGATCTCCACGGCTGCCTCGGGATGGGAATAGCCATATACCTGCTGGTGCAGGTTGTGAAATTCCAGCATGAAACCCGGGTGAAAGGGAGTGATCAACTCGTAGGATTGCCCGGCATAACGCATATCCACGAAAGGCTCGAGGCGGATGTCTGTGGCCGGGACACCCTCGGCATGGACTTCACTCCGGCCGCGCTCCGCCAGCGGTTGCATCAGCCGCTCAAGCTCTGTCAATGGGGTATCACCCGGCAGCATGATGGTCTGGGTGTAATCTTTGACCACATCGGCTGCCAGCATGCCAAAAGCCGAAAAGGTGGAGGCCAGGGGAGGGATCAGCAGATGTGGGATGCCCATTCCGCGCGCCAGGTCAGCGGCATGCAAGCCCCCCGCCCCGCCAAAGGAAAGCAGGGTAAAACCGCGCGGATCGTGTCCGCGCTCCACGGTGATGAGGCGCAAGGCACGCTCCATGTGGGCATTGGCAACCTGCACCACCCCCAGGGCGGCGCGTGTACTGCTGACCCCCATCTCTGCTCCCAGGCATTCCATCACTCGCTTGGCACGCACCTCGTCCAACAGCATTTGCCCACCCAGAAAATGATCCGCCAACAGCCTGCCCAGCACCAGGTTGGCATCTGTGACCGTTGGCAGATCCCCTTTGCCATAACAAGCCGGGCCGGGGTCAGCGCCCGCACTCTCGGGTCCAACGCACAAGGCACCGCCTGCATCCAGGCGTGCCACCGAGCCGCCACCCGCACCAATGGTATGGATGTCCAGGGTGGGAATGCGGATCGGGTTGCCCGAGATGACCGCTTCGGTGGTGATCTGCGGAACCCCGTCGATCAGGGATACATCCGTTGAGGTGCCGCCCATATCAAAGGTGATGACCTGCAATTTTTCACCCGGCAGTGCCAGGCTGGCAATTGCCTGGGAGGCTACCAGACCGCCTGCCGGGCCGGAAAGAATGCAACGCACAGCAAAACGACGGGCTTCGGCAGGCTGGATGATGCCGCCATTGGATTGCATCACTTGCAGGGAAACCTCGGGGGCGCTCCGCGTCAACTGGTCTTCCAGGTGCGCCAGGTAACTTTCCATAACAGGTGAAACATAGGCATTTACCACGGTGGTACTCATGCGTTCATATTCCCGGTATTCGGGCAGGATCTCGTGTGAGGCGGAAACCAGGAAGCCAGCCTCACGCAGTTTATCGGTCACCAGACGTTCATGATCTGGATGAAGAAAAGAGAACAGGAAACACACCGCCACAGAAGCAATGCCTGCGGATTTCAGCACAGTAATCAGGTTCTCCACCTGGTTGGGATCCAATTCTTTTAATATATGACCCAGGTGATCAACACGTTCGTCCACTTCCAGGCGCCATTCAGATGGGACCAGGGCTGGGGCGGGGTCTGCAAAAAGGTCATACAGGGCAGGGCGGTTCTGGCGGCCGATCTGAAGCACGTCACCAAAGCCGCGCGTGCTGACCAGGGCACAACAGGCACCCTTGCGTTCGAGCAGGGCATTGGTTGACACGGTTGAGCCATGAACTACAACAGCCTGGCGGCCATATTTTTCAAAGATTCGTTCAAGACCGCTTAGAACGACCAGAGAGGGGTCCTGCGGGGTTGAGAGCAGTTTAAAGGTTTCGATCTCGCCGCTGGATGGATGGAAAATGACAAAATCGGTAAAGGTGCCGCCGATATCAATACCTATGCGCATTTTATTCCCTTCATGGCAGGTGGGTTCCAGATCAGCGCAGGATCAACTCAAGCTGCGGCTAGCTGATAAATTCGGCACCCGTTTCGGTTACCAGTACATCTTCCTCAATGCCAATATAGCCATAACCGGGAACAGCCAGACCCGGCTCAACGGTGTACACCTGTCCGGCTTCGAGCGGATAGTTGGGAGTATCCCAGTAACGCTCCCATTTTGGACCGAGCATACCGGCGCCGTCATGCGTGGTACGCCCGATGTGATGACCCGTCCCGTACATATATTCCGGATAGCCAGCCGAGGTGACCAGGTTGCGCGCGACGGCATCCACTTGCCAGCCCTGTACCCCCGGACGCATGGCACGGGTGGCAGCCTGAACAGCTGCCACAATGGTGTCGAAACCATGCTGAACGAGAGCCGGAGCACGGGTCTCGCCGGGAGCCAGGAGATAAACCACGCGCTGGATGTCTGAACAGTAATCCTCTTGCCTGACCCCAAAATCAAAGTGTAGGATGTGGCCGCGCTGCAAAACGATATTGGTTGGGCCGCCATGGCCCACAGGTGAATCTGGCCCGGAATTCACAGCCGGGCAGCCAGCTTTTTCCCAGGATTCAGTCACGCCCAGATCATCCATTTGATCCCACATGAACTGTCCCACCTGTATTTCGGTCATGCCGGGTTGAAGGGTTTCAAATGTGCGCGCATAGATCTCCCCGGTGGTGGCCACTGCCTGGCGAATCAAGGCGATTTCGGTGGCTGTCTTGCGGCCGCGCAGGGCAGCGATCACTGATTCAGCAGAGACCAACCGGTTGGAAAAAGGTGTGTCAGCCAGATAACCGCACAGCAACTGGTATTGCCCGTAACTCAGCCCATCGGCATGGCTGTCATTCAAGGAATAATTGATGGCAATCCGGCCTGGCTGCAATCTTTCAAGGACTTCAAGCAAGGCAGGTTGGATGGATTGGTCATAAGGGATCACCTGCGGGTAAGCCCCGGTTCGGCGGGCGGCTTCAGCTTCATAGCGGCCCAGGATGGCTATTCGCTCCTCGGAGCGGGTCAGGATGATGGCGCTCTGCCAGGTCAGATCGTGCCCATAGATGAGTGGAAGCACCGGGTCTCCGGCTGCGCTGGTTTCGCGCACAAAAGTCAGCCACATGTCGATATCTTTTTCTTGAAGAATGGCAACAGCCTGGGAAACTTTTTCCTGGACAATGCTGGTCATGGAACCTCCGGGAGTGGAGAATGTTGGTTTTTTTCGACAGGATGATTATAACGGCAAAACCTGAGGGTGTTTCTTTTGCATGAAGAAATGGAACACGGATCAAGCAAACGGAACCAATTGCAAACTTTCGAGGGTTCGTATTAAAAGATCCTGACACTTGCGAATAACCTTCGGTATGATATTCTTGCCTTTGGTCAACCCAACCTACCCTAGTTAATGCAATGCTTCAGATAAAATGCATGCTGCCTTTGGGGTTTTATGTTATATTTATGAGAAATAGTTGGGAAGTAAAGAATCTTTTACCTCAAGGAATTTAGGAGAAAGATCAATGGTTGATGAGAATCAAGAATCCATATTAACCAAATTTAATCCAGCCCGTTATTGGGATTACATACTGGGAGGACATTATAACTTTGAGGTAGATCGGGCTGCGGGAGACAAAATTATCGAAGTTGCCCCGGACGCCCGCCTGGGAGCGTTGGCCAACCGGTCTTTCTTACGGCGGTCGGTGCGCTTCCTGGCTCAGCAAGATATCCACCAGTTCATCGACCTTGGGTCAGGCATCCCCACTGTGGGGAACGTTCATGAGATTGCCCAACGAGTAAATCCCGAGGCCCACACCATCTATGTGGACAAAGACCCGGTGGCTGTATCTCACAGCCACTCTTTATTAAAGGAGGATCCCAATACATTCACGATTGAAGAAAATCTTCTCAACTTCAGTCAATTGATCCAAAGAAAAGAATTCACCGACCTGATCAATTTAAATAAACCTGTGGGTGTACTTCTGATCTCTGTGCTGCACTTCGTTCCCGACGATGTCCAGGCTTATGGGCTACTAAAAACCATCCACTCCATTCTGCCTTCCGGCAGTTATGTAGTCATCTCCCATTTCAGCCTGGAGAACGCCCCCCAGCGCACGATAAAGAAACTGATGAGCTTGGGCAAATCTTCATCGGATCCATCCAAACAACGCAGCCAGCTGGAAACGGAACGCTTCTTTGAAGGCTTCAAGCTGATAGAACCCGGCGTGGTGTTCGTTCCAAGTTGGCGTCCGGAGGCAGACGATGAACTACTGGTAACTGAACCTGAACGGGCATTAAGCTACTGCGGTGTCGGTTTGAAAGAATAAGGAGAAATCCGTTGCAATGATCTCAAAAGCCATGGACAAATACCTCATGGCCACCAGTTTCGAGCAGGCTTTGCGCGACAAACGGGATGATATCGCGTATGAATGGTATCTGGCCATTGTGCCGGTTGGCAGCTTGCTTTATTTCCGGGATGAGGCCATTCAAAAATTTGGGGAATTAACAGACTCAGTCATCGATTTTCTGTCCAGTAAAACCAGCAATCCAAAAGATGCACATAACATTGGAGTCAATCTGGCCAAACTGCATGTCATCAACGCAAGGGTGATCACAATCACCGGAAATCTTTGGTCCAGGGTGATCGAAAAGGTCGCCGGTTCAGATCATGATTATCGGATCTACCAAAACACGGGGATGATGTACAACCTGGCTGCCGGATATTTTGAACATTCCCGCCACGTTATTTTGACAGAGCAGGAGCAGATCCGCCAGGCGCTGGTTTCAACTGTTGAAAAAACCAGTGATGAATTGCGCAATTATCAATTGCACCTCGAAGAAATACTGGAAGATCGCACCCAGCAGCTCCAACTGACAGCCAAACATTTCCAACAGATCACAGAAACCTCTCTGGAAGGTATTTTTCAGGTGGACACTGCCGGTTTTATTGTCTTTGTAAACAAGTCTTTTTCACAAATGATCGGATATTCAATCGAGGAATTAAAAGGAATTCCGTTCAATGAATTGATCCCGGACGAAAGTCTCACCGAAACAGCCTGGTTGACCCAGAGTATATTGGCTGGTGACGCAATCCGTACAGAACTCCAGCTAAGATGCAAGAATGGGCAGCTACTGGACTTGATCGCCAGTGCTGTCCGTACTGATATACCCCACCGGGTAGTCCTGACTTTCTTTATAACCGATATCAGCGAAAGAATTAAAGCTGAAATGGATCTGCGCCTGAGTGAAAACCGGTTTCGAACCCTGGCAGAGACCGCACAGGCATTGATCATCATTATCAATCGGGAAGACAAGGTGGAATATATCAATTCGTTTGCAGCCAGTTATCTGGGCTTAAAACCGGAAGATGTGGTTGGAATGCCCCGCTCAGTTTTATTCAATGAAAAAAATAATGAACACATGGTAAAGTCCCTGGATCTAGGCTTTAAAGGAGAAACCAGCAGATATATTGAAAACAGATTCAAATTTCCATCAGGTCATATTTGGTTGAGTTCGTCCCTGGTTCCCCTGATACAAGAGAATGGTGAAGTTACCTCGATATTTATTATTTCCACCGATATTACAGAAATAAAGAATTCACACAGGGAATTGCAAAAACATAAAAAGCTGCTTGAAAAAGCTGTTAAGCAGAGAACCGCCAGCTTGGAAGCCAGCCAGGAACAATCCCGCAAACTGGCCCGGCGGATCGTCAGCACACAGGAAGATGAACGCCGCCGGGTCTCACGCGAGCTGCACGATGAAGCCGGACAAGTGCTGGTTTCACTCAAGTATGAGCTCGATTCCAGCTTTCATGAACTGGGATTGGATTCAGACCTTGCAAAGAAACGCCTGGCAAGCATGATGTCGGCAATTGACATGACAATGGTCCAGATCCGCCATCTATCACACAGCCTGCGCCCACCCACTCTGGATGTGGCCGGTATCAACCTGAGTCTGGAGGATTTCTGCCAGGAAACATCCGAACGAACCGGCATCAAGATTGATTATCAGGGTGTGGATTTACCCGCTCTGCCAGATGAGATTGGGATCAGCCTGTACCGCATTGTACAGGAAGCTTTGACAAATGTTTTGAAACATGCCAGGGCAAGCAAGGCGTCTGTTAAATTGCAATACCAGCATCAATTCATCAAACTGAACATCAACGACAATGGCAAAGGGATAGAAGCGACAGCTGTTGGGAATGGGATCGGTCTGCTTGGAATTCGAGAACGGGTGGATATTTTGGGCGGTACCTTGAAATTTCAATCACAACCAGGCAACGGTACGCGCATGCTGATATCCATTCCCTGGCAGGGTGAGGTACACATATAAAGGATCAGAATTAATAAATCTCTTGCGCAAGTGAAGGTGGACATTTGGCTGTTACCTTGTGGAAAACAAGGTGACCATGCGTTATAATATTGGACATGAATTATCACATTTGGACAGAAGGCTGTCAGATGAATGTGGCTGACTCGCAGCGCTTGGGGTCAGCCCTTGAGCGCCTGGGATATCAACATACCCCCCAGACAGAAGACGCCGATATCATCGTTTTAAATACATGCGTTGTACGCCAGTCCGCTGAAGATAAGGCTTATGGGAGGCTGCAATCCCTGCGCCCACTCAAGGAAAAGAATCCCCGATTGATCATAAATCTGATGGGCTGCATGGTGGGGGTGCGTGGAGCAGAAAAATTGCGCAAGAAACTGCCGTTTGTAGACGTGTTCTCGCCTCCATCCGATCCCGGGCCGCTGATCGCCTATCTGACCCAGGATGAAACCCGCCATCTTGAAGACCAGGAGACAGGTGCCCGTTTCACCATGATGGATACTGAAAGCGTACTGCCCGAACATGAGCGCGGCAAATTGGTTTCGGCGCATATACCAATCGTTTATGGGTGTTCACATGCCTGTACCTATTGCATTATTCCCTACCGGCGGGGAGTGGAACGTTCCCGCCCGGCGGATGAGATCCTGGGTGAAGCTCGTTCGCTGGTGGCTCATGGAGTGAAGGAAATCACACTTCTTGGGCAGATTGTGGATCGCTATGGTAAAGACCTGTCCGATGGCACCAACCTGGCCAGTTTACTGCGCAGCTTGAATGAAATTGAGGCTTTGAAACGTATCCGTTTCTTGACTTCACATCCCAACTATTTGAGTGATGATATCCTGGAATGTGTGGCTGAGTTCCCAAAGATCATGCCGCACATCGAGGTACCCATCCAGGCTGGGGATGATGAAGTCCTGGTAAACATGAAACGCGGTTATAGCAACGCAGATTACCGCCAATTGATTAACCGCATCCGCCAGATCATCCCCAATGTCTCCATTGCCACGGATATCATCGTAGGTTTTCCGGGCGAAAGCGAAGCCCAATTCATGCAGACTTACCAACTTCTGGATGAAATGAAGTTGGATGTAGCTCATTTGGCGCGTTACTCACCCCGCCAAGGTACAGTCTCTGAAAGACGCATGCAGGATGATGTCCCGGCAGATGTGAAAATGCAGCGCTTCCGCATTTTGGAAGATCTCCAGGAACAGATCGCCGCCGGGATCAATGCCCATTACCTGGGCACGCGTGTAAATGTGCTTTTCGAAGAGAAGGTAAAAAACCGCTGGCGCGGCCGCACCCCGACCAATAAGTTGGTCTTCGTGGAAACGGATGAAGACCTACGCGGGCGTGAAGTGCTGGTCTCCATCACCTGGAGTGGTCCCTGGTCCATGCAGGCTAAACTTTTTAGCTAAATTACTTAATATCCTATTGAAGGTTCACACACAACAAAATTCCCGCAAAGAAAATGCGGGAATTTTGTTGAAAAAAAGAAAAAAAGAAATACCTTAAGGTAATGAACTGTTTACTTTGCTGAACATATTGCCAATAAGCGGTCCAAACAGGGTGATGACAGCTATGACCACTATGGCAACCAACATAATGATTATGGCATATTCCACCAAGCCCTGGGCCCGCTCTGCCTTGTACAACAACACAACAACCACCTCCTTTCAATCATCATTAAATAATAGTATACATCATTTGAATTGATTCTGAACAAAACTGCAAACCGTCTGTAAAGGGCAGGCAGAGCAGAACGCCCTCCGGGCAGTGCAAATTTCCCGCCCCAGGCGGATGATATTCAGGTGGGCGGCATAGTAGGATTCCGGCGGAAAAAGCTTTTCAAGATGCATATGTGCATCTTCAACTGACATTTTCTCCGGTCGTAGTCCGATACGTCCGGTGACCCGGTAAATATGCGTGTCCACCGGAAAAGCCGGCAGTCCCAACGAAAAAAGCAGTACAATGGCAGCTGTTTTGGGTCCCACGCCTTTGAAACGGGTTAACCACAAGCGGCCTTCTCCCACCGGCCAATCCTTAAGAAAAGTCAGGTCCAGGCTGCCGCGCTCTGCAGAAATCTCACGCAGCACTTGCTGGATGCGCGGTCCTTTCTGGTTGGCCAGGCCAGCCGGACGGATGACGGAGATCAATTCATCCGTATCGACATTACAAACCTCATCCCAGGTTGGGAAGCGTTTGCGCAAGGCGTCAAATGCCCGATCACGATTAATATCATTGGTATTTTGGGAAAGTATGGTTGAAACAAGTTCGTCTATGGGTGGCAGTGGAGTTCGCCAAACGGGATGACCGTAAAATTCCAGCAAAAACTGGTGGACCTGGAGTGCAAGCTTATCCAAAACGGCCACAGGGTTTAACCTGCCTTTTGCAGAGCGCATACCGGGCGGCTTTCACCCACTACGAATTTGCGCCAATTCTTCACCTGCAAGATCGGGCCAAATTCTGCCAGAGCCTCCAGCTCTTTGTCAGACAAAAGATTGGTTTGTTTGAGAATTTCCAAAGCCAAAGCCGGGCGGACCCGGTTCTTCTGGTCTCCATCCGAAACTTTGAGAGCAATTCCGATTCCCGGAGAATCAACACCCATCGCACCAGGCAAGATCCCAATGGCAAGGAAACCTTCCGCTCCGCCTTTTGAGATGATGCGCTTGCTGCCGACTTGCATCAAGCGGGTATCAAAGCGCTTTGGACCAGCCACCATCTCTGGGTTGGTCAACATGGCAGCTGTGATCCGGCGGCATGCGGCTGCACGGTCGGACGGCAGACCATGTGGATCGCTCAGACGGGCATAAGACAAGGCCGCATTATAAAGTGGCACTGCAAAAGCCGGCACCGAGCAGCCATCCCTGCCTACCACCACCCGGGAAAGCGGCAGATCACACATTTCAGCAAAAGCTGAAAGAATATTTTGCTGGATGGGATGGTCAAAGTCAACATAATTACCAATAGGTTGCCCAAGCATGCTGGCATAAGCCAGCATAGCTGTATGTTTGCCAGAACAGTTATGCCGGTTGGATGTGGGAGTTTCTCCACGAATTTTTAATTGATCTGCGACAATTTCATCCAGAGGAGGTTGGATCCCGCATAACAGATCATCTTCCTTCACACCCACCCTGGACTGGATGCCCTGGATGACGCTGACGTGTTTATCGCTGCCGTCATGTGACCCACAGATAATGGCCAATTCGCGTGAGGTAAGGTGGAAATACTGATCACCGCCGGCTTCTATAAATGGCAACGCCTGGAGAGGCTTGGCACTTGAACGCATGAAGGTGACAATTTGCGGATCTCCGTACCAGGAAAGGACACGACCGCTGGAATCCACCACGACTGCAGCGCCATAGTGCATTGATTCAACAATCCCGCCCCGCGTAACTTCAAAGACAGGTTGATAATCGGGAGACAAGGGAATTTATCCGTCCTCTTCAGAGAAATTAGTTAGATCATGGAAGTGACGGGTGTAATATTGCAATAGTCCATAACGCATGCGATGCGTATACTGCTGCCGGTGGATATCCGGGATCTTAAATTCACCCAGTAGAGTTGAAACCAGACCTTCGGTAGCGGCAGGAAGTTGTTTTTTCCCAGCCAGTTTCTCCAGCTTGGCATCCACCTTTTTAAGAAATTTTATTTGCTCATGAAGGTCATCCACATTCACGACACCATTTCGACCAGAGATGATCGTATATCCTCGATAAGAAGAGGATAACAGCAGTTTTAATAATTCCAACCAGACCGGGATATCTGCATTTGATAAAAAAGGAGGCTGCTTGGGGACAACTGCATCACCCACAAAAACCACGCGGGCATCTGGCACGCTCACCCAGGAGGCACCTGCACTCGGACCCGGATGGTGTTCCAAAACCACAGGTGAATCACCCCAATAAATGGTCATTTGCTGGTTAAAAGTAATTTCAGGTGGTGTCCAACGGATGTTACCCAAGCCGGTCAGGAGTTCCCAATCGGCGCCTGTATCATCAGATTGAGCTTTGAACATGTTTGGCCGGCTGCGATAAACCTGGGCTGTTTTCTCATGTGCAATGGTCGTACATTCCATGGTGCGCACCCCCAGAGTACGATCAGCATGAGAATCCAGATTGATCAAGACGCGCTCGATACCGTTGCCCATGTTAAGCAAAGCTGCCCTCCAGGTTCTACCATCCTCGGTGGAAGGCGGTGCGTCAATCTGGATCAACCCATGCGGGGTAATGATAACACCCAGAGTCACCCCGGGGAAATGGGTTTCAATATAAATATCTTTTGCAATAGCTTGCATCAAATCTCCTCGTTATTTCGTCAGGGGATGTTCTTTAGCCAGGGGTAAGGTTATGAAGAAACAAGCTCCATTTCCGGGTTCACTTTCCACCCAGATCCGGCCTCCATGAGCTAAAACAGCCAGGCGGCAAAAAGCCAGGCCCACTCCAAGACCATTGGAAGATTGTTCACCATTCAGACGTGTATATTTATCAAATATTCTCTCCTGATCAACAGGAGGAATACCCGGGCCATTATCTTGAATCCATATCTTCTCCCAATCACCATCCTGCCGGGCGCCAATCGATAACTTGCCTTCTGGAATGGAAAATTTTGAAGCATTTTCAAACAAATTCACCAGCACACGCCGGATCATATCCACGTCGATCCACATGGGTGGCAAATCAGGTTGTATATCCGTGGTGATCGTCTGCCGCCTTACTTCCATCATGGGTAGAACTGCGTCCAGGGCTTCATCCAACAACCCGGGTAGATGAACGACTTGCTGCAACCCGATCGTTTTACCAGCTTCCAGGCGGTTGATGTCCAATAGAGAATTGATAAGACGCTGGATACGGGCAGTGGACCGTTTGGCTATCTTCAAAACAGAATCCAATGACTCATCACGTGATTCGCCCATTAACGTCGTCAGGAGATCCAGGCTGGAAACAACATTCGCCAGGGGTGAACGCACATCATGGAAGATCATGGAAGTCAGGTCTTCCCGGAGAGCGTCCAGCTCTTTGCGCGCTTTGATGTCTCGCAAAATCCATTGAAATGCTTCCGTATCATCAAATTTTACCCTGCGGGCATACACCTCGATCGGGATTTCCAAGCCATTCTTACCTAGAAGGTTGGATTCGTATTCTCGCGTAAGTCCATTCATAAGACCATTGAAATCCGTACCCAGTCGTTCAGAGTCGAGTTTGTGCAAATTTAAAATATTCATGTTACGCAGCTGTTCTTGAGTAAAGCCACTCAACGAAACTGCCTGGCGATTTGTCTCGAGAATATTCCCCTCCAGATCTGTGATCAGGATGGGGTCTATGCTGTCATCATATAATTCCTGGTAATGCTTTTGAGCAGCCTGGAGCAACTCAAACAATTGCGCATTCTGTATTGCTGAACCTGCCAGGTTGCCAATACCAGACAATACAGGAAGGGCATCCCGATCAAATACGCCTGAAAGCGGGTTTATAGCCGCCAGCAAACCGATGACTTGTCCTTTGGAGAATATGGGGGCATATGCGAGGGAATTAATGTTCTCATCGGAAAATTGCTCATATTTTGGAACGAAGCGCTCATCATCCATTACATTCGGAAGGATAATACCCTCACCTTCCTTGACAACCGAACTGGCAACTCCGATTCCAAACGGGATGCGCCTGCCAATAATATTATTACAGGTGTCATCCTGCGAAAATGCATCACGAAATATCAGGTCACCCGATGGCTCCAATAATGCCAGGGCTACAGTTTCAACTTGCATGGCCTGGTTGGCCTCTTTAAG
The DNA here is from genome assembly GCA_001796335.1 of Chloroflexi bacterium GWB2_49_20. Lineage (GTDB taxonomy): Bacteria > Chloroflexota > Anaerolineae > Anaerolineales > Villigracilaceae > UBA12087. The sequence continues at coordinate 428,843 of MGMF01000001.1, forward strand.
TATCCTTTCCAGAACATCATCCAGGTGTACTGATGCATTGATGGTAGCTGAACTTTTCACCATGGCCGTCATGATACGCGCCTGGCGTTGAGATTCAGTATATAAGCGGGCATTTAATATGGCAATACCAGCCTGGTCTGCGATAACCTGCACCAGGTCAAAATGGTCCTGTTGAAAAGCACCCGGTGCAGAGTGAACCAGAGTCAGAACGCCCACCAATTGTTCTCGTGCCAGCAAAGGAACACACAAGGCTGATTTTGGGCCACTTTTATCAGGAGCATCATCCGGGCGGCGAAGCCAGCGCTCATCCTTGGATGTATCCGGTATCCAGGCTGATTTCCTGTTTCGGACAACCCAACCAGCCAGGCCGCGCTCTGTGGTTTCACTCAACTGCTGGGTTTTTTGGTTATGGACCTGCAAACCGATCACAATGGCTGCATCCATGGGCTTGCCTTGTTCGTCAAAGACAACCAGGCTGCCTCGTTCACCACCTACATATTTAAGCGATTGCAAAACAACACGTGTCAGGACGGTTCGCAAATCCAGGGCAGAAGCCAATTCCCGGCTGATATTGTAAAGTAGTTCCAAAGATGAGCGTGTTTCTTTTAAGGTCATAAAGGTCCTCCCCTACAAGTATTTGATGCCACTTCCCGTATTGAATAATACGATCTTTTCGTCTGTCTTTGCCCAGCCATCACGAAGCAGGTGTTGCAGCCCAGCCCAGCAGGCTGCACCTTCTGGAGCAGCCAAAATTCCTTCCGATTGGGCCAGTTCTTTTTGTGCCTGGATGATCTCGGTGTCGCTGACGGACAGGGCAGTTCCTTTGCTCTCATTAAGAACGCGCAGGATCAGGCGATCGGCAAAGACGACCGGCACACGCAATCCGGCAGCCAGGGTATGCGCATTTTGCCAGGGATCGGCACGTTTCGCCCCGGTTTTAAAAGCCTGAACGATCGGGGCACAGCCTTCAGCTTGAACAGAAACCATGCGTGGACGATGACTGCCAATCCAACCCATGCTCTCCAATTCGGTAAAGGCCTTCCACATACCTACCAGACCGGTTCCCCCACCAGTCGGGTAAACAATAACATCCGGCAGTTGCCAGTTAAAAGATTCAGCCAGCTCAAGTCCCATGGTTTTTTTGCCTTCTGCCCGGTAAGGCTCTTTGAAAGTGGAAACATCAAACCAATGTTTCTTGCGGGCAAGATCGCCTGCCAGACGGGCAGCATCATTGATCAACCCATCCACAAGCTGCAAATCTGCACCTGCCTGGCGAACTTCAGCCTGATTGGCAGGGGGGGCATCCTTGGGCATATAAACGTGGGCTCGCACGCCTGCCCGGGCAGCATAGAAAGCCAGGGCACTGCCTGCATTTCCGGCAGTGGGAATGACAAACTCACGCAGTTTCAATTCCATGGCGCGTGCTACAGCAACCGCCAGGCCGCGGGCTTTGAAAGAACCCGTTGGGTTGGTGGATTCATCTTTGATATATAGTTGAGTCAATCCCAGGCTGGAACCCAGACGCAGAGCAGGTAACAAGTGAGCATCCCCTTCACCCAGGGTCAGGCGAAATTTGTCCCGGCGAACTGGCAGGATCTCAGACCAGCGCCAGATACCGCGTGGACGCAAAGCCACCCCGGCAGGATTGAAACTGCGGGCTGCGGCAGTCAGGTCATAACGTGCCAGCACAGGCGATTGGCAATCCTGACAAAAGGTCTGCACCCGGTCTGCATTGAATTCGCGATGACATTCCGGGCATTCCAGGTGAGTTAAGAAGCTTCGAGGTGATTCCATTTCTGCCAAAGTATAGCACACTTGCTATTTTATAACTAATAACCACCTTTTGGAGGCGTGTCGGGCAAATTCCTTGACCTTCTTTGGATATTAGATTATTATCTAACATATTAGATAATAATCTAACACTCCATCTCACAGGCTAAAATGCAAACCATCCAATGGAAAACCGGAACAGCTTATGATTTTTTTGTCAGCCTGGTCGTACTGCACCAACCGGCAGCATTTGGTTTAAGACCTTCCTGGGCGGCTGGTGTACGGCAGAGAATATCCACCCCCAAACGGGAATTTCTGGAAAGGATTCAATCTTTTTCCGGGGTACCTCTCTCCTGGTTATCTGGATTGCCCGAGCCAGGCGACGCCTCCACTGCCCTTCAAGCCATTGCCAGTTTGGCGTCACATGAACGCCTTTCCAACCTGACTCTCAATGTTGAAACCAAAGTTGAGGTAAAAAATTGCCTGGAACGCATTGCCAGGCGCGGTTCATGGCAGGATGGGGATTTAATTGTGCTGAAGGAACACTATCGTCTGCGCGATGCAACCCTCAACCCGGAAAGTCTGAATAACCTGGTGACAGCCTGGTCAGAACCAGTGAAATCCGGAGAGCTTATTCTGGCAGCCTTGCAGGATTATTACCAGGTCTTTTTTGCAGAAGAAGAAATCCGCATCCGTCCCGCACTTTACGCAGGCCTCGAACGGGGTCAAGAACTTGCCTCCCGTATGAGTATCGAGGCAATGATCGAAGAGCTTTCCCATGGCATTCGCTTTACCCCTCTGGACAGCACACTAGAATTTACACTGGCGCCTTCGTATTGGAGCTCCCCATTAATTTTTTACGCACGCCTCAAGCCTGGAAAAATGTTGCTGCTGTTTGGAGCCAGATCCGTATTTGAGAGCATTGTCCCAGGCGCAGGACCCCCCCCCCAACTGGTGAGCGCTTTAAAAGCCCTGGCCGACCCAACGCGCCTGCGCATCCTGCACTTTCTGGTCGACCAACCTCTCAGCTCAACCGAGTTGGCACGCTTGTTGCGTCTGCGCCTGCCCACCGTCATTCATCACTTGCGTCTCCTGCGCCTGGCCGGGTTGGTACAGATCACGGTTGGAGAGACCGAAAAACGCTATGCCGCCCGTCTTGAGATCCTGAATGGCATTCAACAAACATTGGGAAAATTTATCAGGAACGAAGAATAAAATGTCCAACGTCATCAAGGTTTATATCACCCGTTTACGACAATTCTCACCCAATGCCCGTTTGCTTTTGGCCAGCGTGGTGCTGACCGGTGCATCCCTGGGAGTGTACCGATTGTTGTTCAATTTTTATGCTCTCAGCCTGGGAATCGATGAAAGTATTATCGGAAATTTCATTACCGTAAACAGCATGACAGCTTTGATCGTGGCTCTGCCCATGGGCTACCTGGCGGATTACCTGGGACGGAAAAAATCATTCCTGTTGGGAGGTGGAATAGTCAGCCTGGCCGTTATTGGCATGGTGTTGTGGCCACAGCTCTGGGTACTCTATGCCATGAACATGCTGATGGGCGCAGCTCAAAGTCTTTCGGGTGTGACCATGGCACCTTTCCTGCTGGAAAACAGCGGAGAAGAGGAACGCACCTATCTATTCAGCCTGAGTTCAGGGATCCAAATGCTGGCTTCCTTCGCCGGCAACTCCATTGGCGGTTACCTGCCAGGATGGATCGCCAATGCAAAAGGCATTGAATCCACCAGTAGCGGGGCTTACGCCGGGGCGCTGGGTATTATTGCTGTTTTATCTGTGTTCGGCCTGATTCCCTTCCTGGCCATGCGTACCCGGCATCTTAAAAATGCTGACCGTTCCCTGTTTGCTCCGATAGGCTATGCTGCCAAAAATTGGGCCAGCTTCAGTAAGTTGATCCTGCCAATGCTGATCACTTCCATAGGCGCAGGCTTGTTCATGCCTTTCTTGAATATTTTCTTTCGAGTGGTTCACAATCAGCCCGACCCGGTCATTGGGAATGTGCTGGCATGGGGAGCCCTGGCCATGGGGATCGGGTTGGTCATCGCCCCACCCATTGCAGATCGCATCGGTAAAATTCAACTGGTGGTCATCACCCAGGGGTTATCCATCCCCTTCCTGATCCTGCTGGGTTACTCGCCCTGGTTCTGGGTGAGTGCCATCGGGCATTATGTGCGCCTCTCCCTGATGAACATGGGCGGGCCAGTTTATAATGCCTTCGTAATGGAAAATGTTGAACCACAGGCTCGAGCCATGGTTGCCAGTCTGACCAGCATGGCGTGGAACTTCGGTTGGGCTTTCAGTCCATCCATCAGCGGTTGGCTTCAAGTCCACTATGGATTTGGGCCGGTGTATTTACTTGTGATCCTGCTATACACTGTCTCTGTGTATATGTACTGGAAGTTCTTTTGGAAGAAACCTGATCGGACGCTCAGCCAGGCTGCACCGGCAGATTGAGACTGGCAAGTTCCCGCAGGAATATCCCAAAAACAAATTGTGTTCAATTGCCGGCGCCTATCCGGCAAAATTGGACGGGGTGGAACAGCGGTGTTTTTACTGTTCCACCCTAAATTGTTTATGGCGGGTTTATGATGAAGAGTTGGCCTTCCATCCACCTTTCACGTTCCGATGTGCAACTTTCCTGCGGGCAATTCATCATATAGTGTGTAATTAACTGTTGATTATCTTTTGACGATGAGAGATCGTCCAACTCACTGACAATCTTTTACATATTAAATACTAAAGCAGGATAAAAGCCATTTATTCACAAGGAGTTTCAGATCATGGAAATAAACGTAGATTTTCCAGGCGGCGCCCGCGTGGATGCACATTTCGATCAATTTACAGTTAAAACAGATCAATCTTCCATGGGTGGTGGAGAAGGGTCTGCACCCACACCCTTTGCAATTTTTCTGTCCTCCCTTGGAACCTGTGCCGGGATCTATGTGCTGGGATTTTGCCGCCAGCGCGGCCTGGCAATCGATGGGATCCGCATCATCCAACGCATGCAAACCAACCCCTTGACCGGCATGATCGGTAAAATCGAGCTGGAGATCCAGGTTCCACCATCTTTCCCGGAAAAATACCGCCCTTCTTTGATCAAATCGGCAGAACTATGTGCGGTTAAGAAACACATGGAAAACCCTCCAAAATTCGAGATCATAACCAGGGAAGTGGCTTCCAATTGAACAAACCTGTCAATTTTCCAGTAGAATAAGGCATGCCTTATCTGATTGATGGTCACAACCTCATCCCCAAGCTGGGAATAAATCTGGAAGATCCGGAGGATGAAATGCAGTTGATCAACCTGCTGCAAATTTTCTGCCGCCTCCGGCAGACACAGGTTGAGATCTATTTCGATGGTGGCCTTCCCGGACAACCCTCCCGTCAAAAATTTGGCAGCGTACAGGCACACTTTGTCCGCAAGGAATTTATCGCCGATGCAGCCATCGAAGCACGTTTGTTGAAACTTGGCCGGAATGCCAGGAATTGGAGTGTGGTCAGTTCGGACCGGCGCGTACAGTCTGCCGCCCGTGAGGTCCATGCCCGTGTACTCTCCAGCGACGAATTTGCACTTACGGTGGCAGAAGTACGCACAGAGCAGTCCGTCCAGAATAAAACGGATGCCAGCCTCAGCCCACAGGATGTGTCCGAATGGATGGAACTCTTCAAAGGCAAGAAGAAAGATTGACCCATTATTCTTTATGCAACTCTTATCAAATTCTAATGTAATTGCGATAATTTAGATGTATATTATGGACATAAGACACCTGAAGTTCTTCTTACTGGTATAACAGGTGTCCACCGCCCGGGCACTGCATGTCCCCCCATGCAGGCCAACCGGACGGAGTCCCCTCCCCTCTTGATCACCAGGCTGTTCTCATGGCCTGGTGATCGTCTTTAACATATAATTATGGTATGAGCACTGCGGTTGTCAGCATTCCTTCACCCGGCCATTATTATCCAGGTCACCCTGAAGACCCTGCCCGCTTTTCGGACCTGGTAAATTGGGATTTAAAGCCATATGCACACAAGTTGGAATGGCTGACCAGTACACCAGCTGACCCTGCCAGGATTGCCACCGTTCACAGCCATAAAATGATCGCAGAAGTTGAAAAAGCCTGTCTCCGGGCGCCTGCCATCATCGACTATGCGCCCACCTATGTCACCCAAAGTTCAGCCCGGGATGCATTTAACGCAGCCGGAGGCGTGCTGGCCTGCACCCAGGCGGTGCTGAGTGGACAGGATCGCAATGCCTTTGCCATGATCCGCCCTCCCGGGCATCATGCCGAACCGGAGGCCGCGATGGGCTTTTGCATCTTCAACAACGTGGCCATCGCAGCCCGCCTCGCTCTTGAACAAGGCCTTGGACAGGTGATGATCGTGGATTTTGATGCGCATCATGGGAATGGGACCCAGGCCACTTTCTGGCAGGAGCCACGGGTGGCTTACTTCTCCACCCACCAGGAAGGCATCTACCCGGGCAGCGGGCACATGGAAGAAGCACCCCATGCCCGCGGCCGGATCGTGAACCTGCCCCTGCCAGCTTACTCAGGAGATCAGACCTTCTCTGTTTTGACACAGGAAGTGCTCTTTCCACTGGTTGAGCAACGTCGACCCGATATGCTGCTTGTCTCTGCCGGATTCGATTCCCACTGGCAGGACCCGCTCACAAACCTTGGCCTTTCCACGCCTGGTTTTTACAACCTGGCACTCTGCCTGGTTGAGCTGGCAGGGACATATTGCAACGGTAAAATTGTTTTTGTTTTGGAAGGGGGCTATCACCCGCAGAAAGTCGCATCTGGTGTGGATGCCTGCCTGCGAGCGTTAACCGGGGAAGAACCTGAAGAAATGAGCGACCCCAGTCCGTATCCTGAAACAGATATTCGGGACCGCATTAACCACTTGCAGGACTGGCATGGTCTCAAATAGCATAATTTTAATACTTTCCAATCACCCCTGAAATATTAATAAATGAGCTCAATAAACCAAGTGCTTGGGGTGTGTGGGAGGTCGCGCAGCATAACCGAAGGATGCAAAGCCACCCACACACCCCAAATCTTCACTAATTATTGAGAAGAGATACAAAAAACGTATCTACTCACGTCCATAATTGCGATTAATTCCACAGTGGCAGAACGCTGCTGTTCAATGTAAAAAAGCTCTATCTTCTGTCTTTGCGAGGAGCATCCTCCCAGCGACGTGGCAATCCCCATGCCGGAGAGGAGACTGCCACGCTGCGCTCGCAGTGACAAAATCTGATATGGTGAGTAGATACCAAAAAACTTATTTATCCAAAAAAGAAAGCTCCCAAAAGAACGGCTGCCAGAGTGACGGTGAGATTATCGATATCCTTCAACGGGAGCGATTCCACCAGCATACCCAGCAAAGCGATCACAGAAATGGGCAGCAAGTAACTACTGAACAATCCGGGAAAGACACCAGCCGGAATGTAGATGGCAATCACCAGGGCTGCCAGCAACCAGCCCCCAATGAACATCCCCAGTGAACCAGCCACACTTTTCCCCTTATTCCAGGGCAGGCGGGGAGAGTAAATCCGTCTTCCCAAGATGTCTGCCAGGCCATCTCCACCACACATCAACATCAATGCCAGTATGCCAATCGGGGAAGTTTTCCAATACACCAGCGTCAGAATAACGAAGATAATTCCGTAGAACAGCGGACCACGCAGAATCTCACGCCGGTCACCTGTCCGCGACATGGCTTTGACAGAGGCTTCATCTTTCAGAATACCCAAGCCTACCAGTGCAAATTGAATGGTAATGGCAAAGGGCACCAGGGCTGCCAACCAGCGGGAATACCAGACTTCCGGAAACATCAACCAGCACAATACAAAAATCGGACCGGTGCCGATGTGAATCAATTTACGGCTCAACCGACTTTCGATATATCCACGATGCGCGGCAAAATCCATCAACCGCAGCCAACCAAGCGCGATGGCAAAGGTGAAGATCAGGGCAATGAAAGGATTCATTTTCCTTCCTTGAGTTTCTTTATTATCGATTGATACTGATCGAGGTTGGGTGGATTTAACGCTATGATGGTTTCTACCGCTTGAATGGCAGCTTCGTTATCTCCCACATCCAGGCAGATCTCTCCAAGAGTATTAAGTTGGGCTATGGCATCATCTTTGCGTCCTGCCTGGCGATATTCCTCTGCAAGGTAACGTCTTAAAATGATCTGTTGAGGATATTCTTCCAAAAGATCTTCAAGATAGGGAATGGCTTCATTTCGCAGGCCGTTTGATTCGAGATTGGCGACGAAATTATCGATCTCATCGTAAGCCTGGTTTGGCTGCCCAAGACGAATATTCAGATCAATAATGGATTTGCGGACAGCAATATCATTCGGGCGGATGGTGCGTATCTGTTCATAGATACTGCATGCCTGTCGTAAATTCAAATGCTGCAAGTCGATATCCGCCATTTTTTTGAGAATACGGACATTCCAATCGCTGTGAACTTTGGTCTGCTGGCACAATTGCAGGGCAGTTGTATATGTCTTGAAGGCAATATCCAGTTCTGCCTGGCGGTAATACAGATCTGCCAGTTCGAGATATTCGGTCAATGCTTCTTCCGCCTGGCCGCCCTCCACCAACTGGTCAATCAGTCGGGTACGCGCGGATAAGTCCATCGGTGAAAGTTGAATAACTCGCTGGAGTGTTTTCGTAGCTTGCTTTGATTCTCCGCGCACACTATAAGCATGCGCCACCACCGACAACTTTGTGATGGCTTCATCTACTTTATCATCCTGGATCAACAATTCGCTAATCAGGGTATGCATCGGCAGGTAAGTAGCTGCATATTGCAGGGAGTGATAGGCCTCTTCCATCGCAGAGCGTAGTTGTCCGCCTCGTGCCATCCTGTGTATGTTGCTCATGGCCTCAATAATCTGGCTGCTTTTGGTCTGAGTAAGTATTTCTGCCAGCGGCAGGGGTACGGAATCTTCGCCACTATCTGGTAATTGCTCTCGACCCATGGCCACCTGGTAGCGCCAATCCGGTTTGTTCAAAAGGTCTTCAATCACATTGCATACTTTTTCCTGTTCAGAATTTCCGGATTGTTGTGCCTGGACTTCGATCATTGATTCATATAATTGGCGAATGGGATCTGCCAGTTCTGGTGGAACCACCATCGAATCAGCTAATTTAAGCGCCTCCAGATATTCAATGCAGGCTTCATTCATACGTCCCATCTTGAGCAGGGTTTTACCCATCAACAAACGCGCTCCCATGGCGTAATCGGTGTGTTTCGTAGAAAGCTCCAAGTAACGCAGGGCGCTTTCCAATTGCTCTCCCTGGGCATATAACATACCCAAGTCGTAATACAAGGCAGAATCGCTGAAACCTGCTTCAAGCGTCTTTTCCAGCTCTTCGGCAGCCACCAAATCATTTTCATGGGTTTGGGCGTCGATCGCTTTACCCAGGTGCATCAGAATCGAGACGCTGTCGCTCTTTTCCAGCAACAAGGGTTCTGTACCACGCATGATGGATTTCATACCACGCCGCTCTGGTCGGATCTCTTCACCATCTCCACTTGAAAATTCAAACAGAATTTCTGCCAACCTGGTGAGGGCTTTCTGGCTGGATTCTGAAATGGGATCGAGACCAATTTCAGCTGGTTCAGGTGCCTCCAATTGGCGGGGGACTGCCTTGCGCAAAGGACCCTGGTCTCTCTTGGTGTGTAAGGGTGGGGGCAACAGTTGACCGCTTTTCAGCTGGCTGGCTGCCTGCCTGGCTTCGGAGCTGTTCGGTGCCAAATTCAGGGCATGGGTGACCATTTCGGCAGCTTTATCAAGATTGCCAGCGCACTGCAATAAGGAGGCAAGCGCTAAATATTCCATGACCGCTTGATTGTTATGCCCCAATTTGGCATACACCAATGCCAGGTTTAAATGTGCCTGAGCATTCTCAGGAGAAACCTGGGTTACCCGCAGCCAGTTTTCAATGGCTTTTTCAACGTTCTTGTTTTTAATATACAAATCTGCAGCCTGCATGGCTGCCTGAACGGCTAATTTAATCTGACCTAAACGCTCAGAAAGTTGGCCAATGCGCTCCGGGGGCAGCGGATCGGTGGGAGAAAACTTGGCAGCATGCTGGTAAGCCTGTAAGGATTCATCCAGGCGCTGTAATTCATACAAAGCCAGGCCAAGACTGTTCAGGGCTTTTGGGTTATCCGGAAATTCTTCAAGTGCAGCCTGGTAAGAGTTAACCGCCTTTTCCCAGGTTTGGTCCCAGGCTGCAGAGTGGCCATCATTCATTGCCTTATTGAAAACTTCCTCACGTCCGGTCATGCGACTCTCTTTGTAAACCTCAGGTTTGATCAGAAATCGGCTTTAGCTCATCCCAGTTTCTACCCCAGCGCGCTTCGGTTGTGAGCGGAATGCTCATTGGATACGCATTTTCCATCACCTGCTGCACCAACCTGGCAGTCTGCCCCAGCTCAGAGCGAGGGCATTCCAGCACCAGTTCATCATGCACTTGCAGGATCATCTTTCCATTAAGTCCTGCTTTCTGCAGGGCTGGTTGAATGTTGAGCATTGCCAATTTCATTATATCAGCAGCTGTACCCTGGATGGGAGCATTTATTGCCTCCCGTTCTTCCCGATTCTTAAGATTCGCATTCATATGTGTCAGCAAACCCGGGAAGTAACGCCTACGCCCCAATAGAGTCTCCACAAAACCTGTTTTTGCCACTTCACGTCGAATACCATCCAGGTAACTTTTGACTCCCGGAAATCGCTGGAAATAAGCCATAACGAAATCTTCCGATTCAGCCAGGGTCAGATCGGTGGTGCGTGTCAGACCAAAGGAGCTCATACCGTATACTAATCCAAAGTTGATGGCCTTGGCATGGCGACGTTGTTCTTTACTCACCTGCCCGAGCGGAATACCATAAATGGCAGCCGCCGTGGTGGCATGGATATCCTGACCGGCACGGAATGCTTCCATCATGGCTTGATCTTGTGCCATAAAAGCCACAATACGCAGTTCAATCTGCGAATAATCCACTGCCAATAAAACATTTCCAGGAGCAGCGATAAAACCACGCCGGACACGGCGGCCCATTTCGGTGCGAATGGGAATATTTTGAAGATTGGGATTGGATGACGAAAGGCGCCCGGTGACCGCCCCCGTCTGGCTAAAGGAGGTATGTACGTGCCCGGTTTGTGGATTGATCTGGACAGGCAGGGCATCAACATAAGTTGATTTTAATTTGGTTAATTCACGATATTCCAGGATCCAATCCACTACCTGGTGCTGGCCGCGCATCCCTTCCAGTACGTCCGCCGAAGTGGAGTAATGACCACTGGCAGTCTTGCGGCCGCGGTCAGGGGGTGTCAGGCGCAGAGTCTCAAACAGGATGGTGGAAAGCTGCTGGGTGGAATTAAGGTTAAAAGTTTTGCCAACAGAAGTGATTATCTGGCGTTCAATGGTTTCCATTTTACGACGAAGCTCTTCTGAAAATTTGGAGAAGAACTCACGGTCCAACCCGATGCCTACCATTTCCATTTCAGCAAGTACCCCGATCAATGGCATTTCCAGATCCGAAAATAGCTTGAAAACCCTGGGAATCTTTTTCAAATCCTCTTCAAGCGGTCCCCGCAAGCGCAAGCTGACTTCGGCATCCATGGCCGCGTAAGCGGCAGCATCCGCGATGGGCACTTGGGACATGCTGATCTGGTTCTTACCTTTGCCGATCAGACCTTCGATGTGAGTCATAGCTTGATCCAGGCGTACTTCTGCCAGATTTTTCAACCCCAGGGTACGCGAGGCTGGATTAATAACCCACTCAGCGATCATGCTGTCAAATGAAAGTGGGTGGATGCGCAGACCATGTCGAGCTAGAACAATATAGTCATATTTAATATTGTGTCCTACTTTTTCAATGTGTTCATTCTCAAGCGAAGCACGCAGAGCACTCACAACTTGATCCAGATTTAATTGGTCCCCGAATTGATGCCCAACCGGTATATAAAATCCTTGTCCTGGGTGTACTGAAAGTGAAATTCCAACCAGCTCTGCCAGCGTGGGATCCACCGAAGTTGTTTCGGTATCCACCGCGATCATTTTCGCATCGGCCAGGGTTTTGGAAAGCGCCAGCAGCTTTTGTCCCGAATCGATCACTTGAACTTCCAGGTCAAGATTCTCGCGCGGGGGTGTTCTTACAACCATGGGCACTGCTTCTCCGAACAGGTTTAATTGTTGTGAAGCCTGCATTAACGGGCCATTGGCTTCGCCCAGTTTGCGAAAACGCACCAACAGGCTGCGAAATTCCAATTCATGAAAGAGGGCTTCCACCCTTGCAGGATCATACCGGTCTGGCCGGGCTTGATCCAGGTCAATGTGCACCGGCAGGTCCACCCGGATGCGCGCAAGATCCTGGCTCAAATAGGCTGATTTTTTTCCAGCTTCCAGTTTTGTGCGCCAGCGTGGTTCAATCTCTTCCAGGTGGGCGTAAACATTATCCAGGTCCTGGTATTTTTGGATCAAAATCCGGGCTGTTTTTTCTCCGATGCCTGGCACGCCAGGTATATTATCGGATTTATCCCCCAGCAGCGCTTTATAATCCACAACCTGCCGCGGGGGGACTCCCATCTTATTCTCGACATCTTCATCCGTGATGAAATCTTTTGAGTCGGATAACTTGCCTTCCGGCAGGGAGACAATAATCAGCTTATCCACCAGTTGCAAAAGATCCCGGTCACCTGTGATGATCTTGACGCCCAATCCCTGAGCTGCCGCCTGCCGGGCTGCACTGCCCAGCACATCATCGGCTTCATAGCCTTCCATTTCAAGGCGCGGGATATTGAAGGCATCCACCAATTGACGGATGCGTTCGATTTGAGGGCGTAGGTCGTCCGGCATCTTGGCACGCGTGGCTTTGTATTCCGGATATAGAGTATCTCGAAATGTTTTACCGGTGTCAAATGCTACTGCCAGGAAATCGGGTTTTTCTTGTTCGAGAATACGAAAAAGAACACTGGTAAAGCCAAAAATGCCTGCAGTTGGTTCACCTGAAGATGTCTGCCAGCGCTGCCCGGATGGCGTTGCGCTTAACGCATAATAGGTTCGGTAAGCCAAAGCATGGCCGTCGATTAAATAAAGTGTCGGGGTCATATTATTCTTCTATGCAGCAACCAGGTGCAATTGCAGAGATAAGGATAGACTTTGGAAGGTCTCAGGAAATCCCCTGCCGCAGGCGGGTCTGTTGGATAAAATCCTTGACCAGTTGGGCAGGATGAGGATGAGTGCCCCCCATGAGTACATAACCAGGCGCCCAGAAATCCCCAGATGGATTGTCATTTTTTAGGCGTGGAAACTCAGCAAATATTTTCTCAGATATGTGTTGGCGTACAATTCTCATTAGAAAACCTGGAGCAGTGGTAGGGGGAACATTGACTATCCATTGCAAATAATCCGGACTAATGGAAATATATTCCAGACGCCAGGCGAACGCAATGCAAAGTTTTGGTATCCATTCTGATAATCGAACTGACAGATCGCCAGTCATGAAATGATTGGGTAAGCGTGGAATCAACAAACAGGCATAATTTAGATTGTACATTGCTTGTGCGGATTGTTCGAATCTAACGCGTCTGCCAGTTTCGGAAAATGGAGATTGATTGGGGTTTTCATGATCTCCACCATCCAATAATTCTGAATAAGTGGCTGAAGCAGCTGAAATATCGGGGGATGGCTCTTGACTGAATGTGGCCTGTTGTATTGATGGGGGTGGGTCTTTAGTGGGGTTGGGAAAAACTTTCTCGTTTTCTTGCTGATCAGGTTGAACTTGTCTGGTCGGGTTGGTTGAGGGAATATGCGCCAGAATGTTTTTGAGTGTATTGATATTAAGCTGTTTTGAATCATCCAAATCAGCTTTGATATCATTTTCATTATTGGGAGATGAAGATAACGAACGAACCAACTCCACAGCTTGGGAACGGATGATATTGAAAGGAGTCTCTGAATCAAAGACCAGTGCTACCACCATATCTTTTGCCAGGTGGGTGGCATACAACTTATGCTCTGCCGAGGTGGTTTCCAGGCGAATGAAACGCATAAGATCGCCATCATTATTTCTATCCCAATAGCGTACAACTGCTTTCCCAAGTTCTGTAGCGGCTTCCTGCGGTAATTGCCCGGCATAAGCCCATAAGGCTTCATTCCGTGTGATGAGGGCTGCCTGTGCCGAAAATCTGAGTGAAAGACCGGTTAAGATCTGAACAGCCTGATTGACATCTTGCAACCAAGGCAGTTCTTTTTCAGAGCTAAGGTCAGGTTGAGAAGCTTGGATTCTTTTTTCCATTACACTCACAAGATATGTTGGGACATAACCACACCGAGTCCGAATGCAACCAAATATAATCTGGCAAAACTACAGGCAGATTTTTGAATATTACCTAGTTTATCATGCATTTTGCCTATAAGCAAGTGGAATAAAATATGGTAATTTAGGGTGATTAAACTATCATGCCATAACCGCACCTTCCATTTTAAGCAGCCACTCCTTGGTTGGCAACCCCTGCCCACCTCCATAACCTCGCAGCTTGCCATCTGTACCGATGACACGATGACAGGGGATGACCAAAGGTATGGGATTGGTGGCCTCAGCACGGCCAACTGCCCGGGCTGCTCCTGGATGTTCAATTTCAGCAGCGATCTCGCCATAGCGGCGCGTTTCGCCGTAGGGAATGGCAAATGTCGTTTTCAAGACAGCCTGCTGAAAAGGTCGCAGTAGAGACCAGTCGATCGGGATGCTGAAAGTTTTCAGACTGCCCTGCAAATACTGGCTCAGCTCATCCATGGCCAGCGCCAATCGTCCGGCATCTTTTTCCAACGGACGTTTAAAGCGCTTGGAGAGGTATTCTTGAAAACTAAGTTCATTCGGTGCCCATGCCACCGCCGCCAATCCAACCAGTGAGGCGGCCAGCCAGAGGTCGCCCAACGGAGTGTGTTTCAATTGTCCCGTATATAACGGAGGCTGTAGAGAAACTGTTCGTGTCATGGAACTCTCCTTGAACCAATGGATTAAGCCCTAATAGTTTGTTACCCGGTCAATCAGCCCACGCTCGCGCGCTCGATAGTCACACCAGCGAAAGGCATAGATTGCCAGGATCCCGAAAGCAACCGACAATACCACTAATATACCAAATAAATCCAAATTGCTGAAGCCTGCCAGGGTTGGAAAAGCCTGGGCGACGTTACCCACCAGTGAACGGCGCAAAAGCTCGAGCCAATAGGTGATGGGCATGGCAAATCCCACTGGTCTCAACCAGGCAGGCAGAACCTCCAATGGAAAGATGGCACCACTGAACAAATACAGGGCACCAGCTACACCCTCTGCAATACCAAAAGAGTGGTGCACCAGCAACAGGGTAATGCTGCCCAAAAGCAAACCCATCATGGCCAGCATAACGATCCCGATCAGGAGGGACAAAAAAAATAGTGGCCAGTTGATCTGCTGCAGGACGATTGGAACCTTGAGGAAAACAACTCCTGCCAGGATGGTGATGAAGACCGAGATGGAACCTGTTAAAAAGCGTGCCACACCGCGTCCCAGCAGGTACACCGGGATCTTAATGGGAGCCACGTACATGTATTTGAGGGTTTTGTAATGTTCACGGTCATCGATCACCGCCCATGATACTCCACCCATGACAGCGCCAACATATATATAAAAGGCATTACCCAGGTAAATGTAAGGGAAAAGCGGGTTCTGGAAATTGCTATTGGTGATGATACCGTACATGACCACCAGGATGGAAGCGGATGCCAATGGTTTTACAATTGAATATATTACAAATAACAAAGGGTCAGCCCAGTTGGATTCGATCTGCCAACCCAGCCAGGTTGCCACCCGGAATGAACGCCAGAATTCAGATTTGTGCAAATTTAACATAAGTTTGATCCCTATCCCAATTCAATGGATCTTATCTTCTGCTTTCCGTCAGGCGACCTTCACGGATGGCAAGTTTTTCCATATAATCCAATAACAGCTTTGCGCCAACCAGAAAGACCACACATAACACCAGCAAAACACTAACCTCCAATTTGACGCTCACAAAGCCAAGCGCCGGGCCGGATGCAAAAATAAGCTGCCGCATGGCATCCAATCCCAAGGTGAGCGGGATGATCGAGGCCCCGGCGGCAATCCAAAACGGGAAGCTTTTAATTGGGAAATAAAAGCCTGAAACCAGGTAGATGGGTTCCTGTGCCAGGTTGGAAAGATGCCAGGCTTCCCGGCTTAATAGCAGGAACAGCGAGGCCATCATCATGCCCATCCCATACAGGGCAGTCATGGATAACATAAAAACTACCAGAAGTTGCAGAAAGCTGCTGACAACAAAAGTGACATTAAAGAGAATGGTCCCGAGAAAGATGATGGCCACCGCTCGGAGCGCAGTCGCCAGCATGCCCCCCAAGGCCATTCCAAGCAAAATAGCCATCATCTGGTTTGGGGCAATAATGTATAAGGCCAGATTTCCCTGTTCCTTTTCCCAATACAACTGGCTGGACATACTCCACAGCACATTCAACCAGAAGGCGGTCATGGCGCCTCCCATGACTGCAAAACCAACATAATCTTCGGGAGCCTGGATGGCACGGTAAACAAATACATAGGCAGAGACGGCCAGCATTGGCAGGAAGATATCGAAGAACATCCAGGATTTTTCACGCTGCTGGCCGATCAGGCGCGGGTATGCCCGTGCAATTACGGTTTTCAAGAAAAGCCGCCAACCGGTAACCTTGGGTAGGGGTTTATAAATGGAATCAACCTGCGGTTGTGTGACATCGCTACTCATCCTGACTACCTTTTTCAGCCTCGGCAATACTGTGACCCACCAGTTGCACAAAGACATCCTCAAGTGAATGCTCATGCTTGTTAAGACTCATGATCGTTATGTTTTTATCGGTCAAAGCATTTATGACCGGCCCCAGGGCAGATTCCTCGACCAGAGCCAGCTTGAGCAGAGCGCCATCTTCCATCTCGGTCAGGGATGCCGTGTGAACCTCGGGCAGATCTTCTATAGCTTGGGCTGAGAGACCGTTTAAAGGGCTGGTTTTGATCTCAAACAGGATATCTTCCTGCAAGCGGCGCTTGAGAACGGAAGGCGAGTCACAAGCCAGTACGCGTCCCTGGTTGATGATGGCCACCCGGTCGCACAGCTCTTCTGCCTCGACCATGTAATGGGTGGTGAGCAGCAGGGTGCGTTTTTTATCATCATCCAGCCAGCCACGGATCAGGTGGCGTACGTCGCGAGAAGCACCCACATCCAAACCTAAAGTGGGTTCGTCCAGGAAGAGTACTTCCGGATCGGTCATAAAGCCGCGCACGATATTCATTTTTTGGCGCAAACCCGTGGAAAGATCGGATGATTTGGTGTTGATGCGGTCCCCCAACCCCACCAGTTTAAGCAAATCAACGATGCGCTGGTTGGCTTCCCTGGAGGGCATCCCATAAAACTGCGAGAACATCCATAGATTTTCCCGTACTGTCAACAATCCATAGCCTGAGGATTCACCTCCGGATACCATGTTGATGCGCGGTCGCACGTGTTGAGGTTCATTTAAGACATTGTATCCAGCGACGAAGGCTTCCCCCGTGCTCGGTGCCAGAAGTGTGGTCAGGATCTTGATCAGGGTGGTTTTACCAGCGCCATTCGGACCCAGCAAACCAAACAGCTCTCCCTGCTCGATCTGAATACCCACATCAGATAAAGCTGCCAGTTCCTTGCGCACATTTTTTTCTTTTTTATTGCCACGAATTTTATAAATTCGTCCCAGTTTTCTTGTTTCAATCGCCAGTGGGGACATAACAACTCCAAAAAATCAATAACCAAAACTTCATCATCTAATTTGTGGTGGTCCCCTATCGGGATGATCACGCTCGCTGCACCAGAAACCTGACAGGTTTGCAAAACCCACCAGGTCTTATAATTATTTTTGTATGATCATTTTGAGCAATGGATTTACATTCTTTCTGGTCCTCACACCTCTTATTTTTGCTTCCATATAGAACTCTATTTTACCTGATAATTGGCTCTTCCCAATAAGTGGAGCGCATTATTGAAAAGACGCTGAAATTCTCACCATTTGTCAGACAAACGTAGGGTAAACGTAGGTTTGGCGTCAAGTAAGAAATGGACAGCTGTAGTATTATGGGATTGTAAGATGATTTCTCTTCTCCTCCTTTTCAAACGAGATCCGTGGTCGGCGTCCACGGATCTCACGATTCTGGCACATGATATAATCCCGATTTACAGGGAAAACCCTGCCACCTTACAAACCTGCACAGCCTGAACACGCCGTGAAAAATAAACCTTGCTTGACCTATCGCATTCAGCAATTTAAACTGGCTTTTTGGCCGCCTTCCCAGGTTGTGGAAACCAGCCAGGTACACCTCTATCTCACACCTCCCCAATTGGCGCTTTTCCGCCAGTTGCAACCATCCGAGCAATGGCATGCCCATGCTGTGCTCCTAAAATTAAAGGGATCTGGACAAAACAACACAAACCTGTTGACTGCTGCCCTTCTACACGACATCGGTAAGATCCATTATCCATTAAAGGTATGGGAACGGATATTGATCGTGCTGGTAAAACGCATTGCCCCGCGTCTGGAACAACGCTGGGGGCAGGATTCCCCCCAGGGCTTATCCAGACCTTTTGTGGTGGCCTGCCACCACGCAGCTTGGGGTGCAGACCTGGCTGCCCGGGCAGGAGCCTCCAAATTGACAGTGGATCTGATCCGCAGGCATGAAGAACCTGTAAATAAAAACAACGCTTCCCGTCAGGATCGATTTCTGAGATTGCTGCAGCAGGCAGATAATTCAAGCTGAAAGAAAGGATTTCGATGAGCATTCAAATCACTATCCTCGGATTGGGCAGGATTGGTGCCTCGGCCGGTCTGGCGCTCGGCAGGCATTCCAATCAGGTTGAGCGCACCGGTTTTGACTACCAAAATGCCATCGCCATGCAAGCCAAAAAAATCGACGCGGTGGATCGAATTGAGGTCAATCTTCCCGACAGCGTTAAACAGGCGGATGTCGTTGTGCTGACGTTGCCGCTTAACAAGGTGCGTGAAACCCTGAAAACCATTGCCCCGAATGTTCGTGAAGGGGCTGTTATCTTGGATACTTCTCCAGCCAAAGAAAGTGTTGCTGCCTGGGTAAAAGAGCTATTCCCGACCAAACGCTATTACGTGGGCATAAACCCTTTGCTGAACCCGCTCTATCTGGCTGACCAGGATGAATCCATCGAATCTGCAACCGCAGATTTATTTGAGAACGGCTCAATGGCAATCGCCGCACCTGAGGGAACTTCCGGGGAAGCCATTACCCTGGCAGCAAACCTGTCCGGCCTGCTGGGAGCCTCGCCTTTTTTCTGTGACCTGGCTGAAATGGACGGCCTGACAGCCTTCACTCACCTGCTGCCGCAGTTGGTATCCACCGCTCTGCTCAATGCCACGCTGGATCAACCCGGGTGGAGGGATGGCAGCAAGTTCGCCGGATCGGATTACGCCGCAGCCAGCTCGAGTATTGCCGGCCATGAGGAAAGCGCCTCTCTGTGCGCGGCGGCTCTCTTGAACAAGACCCACCTACTGCGCAGCCTGGAGGCAACCCTGGCAGCTTTGTATGGCTTGCGGGATGATATTGAAAACGATCAGGGCGAACAGCTTGAATCGCTTTTGGAACACGCCCGGGTTGGCCGCGCCCAGTGGTGGAATGAGCGTCACAAGCTGGCTTCACAAGCCAATGAACTTCAATCTGCCGGGATGCCCAAAGCCGGTGATTTTTGGAAACAGCAAGTGGGATTTTTTTCCAGGTTATCCGGCACCCGGCCACCCAAACGAGAAAAGAAAGACTAGCCGGGTCTGCTGACGATGAGCTATTTTTGCTATATTCTTGAATGTGCAGATGGCACTTTTTACACAGGTTGGAGCACCGACCCGCAGCGGCGTACCCGCAGGCATAACTCCGGTCAGGGAGCCCGTTACACCCGGGCGCGCCGGCCTGTTCGCCTGGTATATGTGGAGGCCCAGCCTGACCGGTCGACAGCCATGAAAAGAGAACATTGTATCAAACGCCTGAGCCGGATGGCAAAAAAAAATCTGATCGCACAAAACCCGGGCATTGACAACCAATACAGTCAAATCTCAGACTGAGTGGAAATCATTATATTTTTTTGGAGGCAGGTTTGCTGAAAGCGCTTATTTTCGATTTTGACGGCTTGATCCTGGATACGGAGACACCCGAAATGCAGGTCTGGCAGGATATTTACACCCGGCATGGTCAACCGTTTTCGGTGCAAACCTGGGGTCAGATCGTGGGCGGGGCTGGGAATTCAGATTTCGAACCAACCAGCCACCTGGAAAACCTGTTGGGACATCCCATCGACCGGAAAGCCATGAACCAGTTGGCCCGCCAGTTAAGTGATGAAGCCATTCTATTGCAGCCTGTCCTGTCCGGGGTAATGAATTTGCTAGAGGCAGCCAAAAACAAGTCTTACGAGCTCGCCATCGCCTCCAGTTCACCCCACATTTGGGTGGATAATCACCTCAAACGCCTGGGTTTGTTCGACTATTTTGAAGCCATTCTGTGCGCTGACGATGTAACCCGCACCAAACCTGACCCGGGCTTATTCCTGGCGGCATTACGAGCCTTGCGTGTACATGCCGGGGAGGCCGTGGTCTTTGAAGACTCCCCCAATGGTATCCTGGCCGCCAATGCAGCCGGGATCTTTACTGTGGCTGTCCCCAACCTGTTGACTGCCCAGTTGGGGGTGGATAAAGCAGACCTGGTGCTCAGTTCGTTGGATGATGTTTCACTGGACTATCTAAAGACCCGCTTGCAATACTAAATAACTTTGCTAATAAAAGACTTTACCACTATCCCCAAAAAGCGTGGACACGAGTCACCAAGGTACTAATCTATATTATTAAAAAATCTTGGTGTCTAGTAGCTTGGTGGTGAAAGGGGATTTTTGCAGTGAACTCGTACCAGAAAGAAATTTACAGATCTCCAGAACGCAGCTTCAGCTGAGGTCCAGCCGGAGTATCTATAACTGTCCAGCCGTGAGCTGCAATCTGCCGGCGTAATTTATCCGAACGTTCCCAATCCTGGTTATGGCGTGCCTGCTGGCGCTCTTCCACCAGTCCCATTACCTGCACGGGCGGCTTTAGTGGAACTAGCTGTCCGGTGGCTTCATTCAGCATATTCCAGGCATCGGCACGAATGCTTTCATCCCCGCAAATATGGACCTCTCCCAACTCGCTGAGGGGAAATTCCGCATTGGATGGGTAAATTTTCGGATCACAATCCCGTAAGAGGGTGGCTGAACTGACACCACTGACAGAGCCCATGCCTTCATTGAAATCGATGATCAGCCCGGTATGT
This sequence comes from Chloroflexi bacterium GWB2_49_20, assembly GCA_001796335.1. Classification (GTDB taxonomy): domain Bacteria; phylum Chloroflexota; class Anaerolineae; order Anaerolineales; family Villigracilaceae; genus UBA12087. The sequence goes on from MGMF01000001.1 coordinate 450,047, forward strand.
TCGTCCAGCCCCACAGTGGTATGGTCATCCGGTAGATCATCACACCACTGATTAAAACGCTCCAGGCCGATGAAGCAGCGGCTGGTATCCACTTCCTCGCCGCCATCCGTGTTGTTCCAATGGGGAATAAAGGATAGCTTCAATCCGAAATCTGCGAACAGATCCAGCCCGGGAACCGCATGTACATCTTCCCCCGCTTTGTAAATTTCATACACCGGGAGCGCATATTTACCCACCGCGATCATGGCTGCGCTGGCAAAAATCAGGGCGGCACCCTGCCTGTGGCGGGCGCGCACCAGGTCCCAAGTCAGGCTGCCCTGCAATTGTCTGACTGCATATGTTGGAGAGCCTGGTCCCATGAAGATCATATTGGCAGATAAAAGCATGCGCTGGATTTCCGGTTCGTCCGGGCTGAAAGGGGTGCCGCGCTTGCGGGCAGGCACGGTTTCCACGGTCAGGTCATAATTCTGCAGTCGCTTTGAGAGGAACTCTCCCACCTGCCCGGCCACCTGGGATGAATTTAACTCAAAACCTGCCGGGGTTTCCAATATTGCCACGCGTAAGGGTTGATCAATTTTTCGGGCGATGCTTTCAAAGATGCGCCCTCCCGCCAGAGAGGTCTCACCCGAACCCAGCATGGCAATCAGACCCAATTTAGATTTCATAATGGTATCCTTTCAACATCCCCTTTAAAACCAGTTTTCCAATAGGCCAAGCGCAGCTAAAGCGAATCGGAAGACCCGGCTTCCTCTTTGGGTCTTTCACCATAATACTGGTAATAGTTCACTTCGATCTGCCCATTGAACAACTTGCGGACCCGGTCGGGTTGGGCGCGCTTGAAATAAGCGGGAAATTTTTTATCAGCCGTCAAAATATACACTGACCAACCAGTTTTCTTTTTAAAGGTCTTATTCAGGGAGATATAGATCGCGTTCATCTCCTTGAACTCTCCCACTTTTATGCCGTAGGGTGGATTGGAGATAAGAATGCCGTACTGCTTGTCTATCCACAGGTTGTGCATGTCCTTCTGCTCAAAGAGGATATCATTTCCCACCCCGGCTTTACGGGCATTGATCCTGGCTGCATCCACACTGACAGGGTCAATATCGTAACCGAATAGCTGCAAATTGCTGTTTTTATCAACGGATTCGTATGCTTTCAAGCGGGCAACGCGCCAGGCTTTGGAGGGGATCCCCGGCCATTCTTCTGATGCAAAGGATCTGTTCTGCCCGGGGGCGATATTTTTGCCCAGCATGGCAGCCTCGATCAATATGGTACCAGATCCGCACATCGGGTCGATCAGGAGGCGGTCCTTCTCCCAGAAGCTGAGCTGCACCAGGGCTGAGGCCAGGGTTTCCTTGAGGGCGGCCGCACCAGCCTGGGTGCGGTACCCCCGCCTGTTGAGACCCGGGCCCGAAGTATCGATGGTCAGGGTGGCTACATCTTTAAGCAAGGCCACCTGGACTGTGAACTCGGCGCCCGTTTCTTCGAACCATTCCCGATGGTAAACCGCCTTGAGTTTTTCCACCACTGCCTTCTTGACAATGGACTGGCAGGCACTGATACTGCCCAGGGTGGATTTGATCGACTTGCCATTGACAGTAAATTTGCCATCTGGAGTGATCCAGTCTTCCCAGGACAGAGCCTTGGTTTGTTCAAACAATTCGTCAAAGGTGGTTGCCGGGAATTCCCCCAACTTCAAGAGCACCCGATCTGCGCAGCGCAGCCACAGGTTCGGGGTCGGGATCTCTTCCGGAGACGCTTGAAATTCAACCTTGCCCTCAGAGGTCTTCAAGTCCTCAAAACCCATGGCAATCAATTCCCGTTTAACAACTGCCTCCAACCCAAAGGTGGAAGTGGCGATCAAAGTAAGTTTATCCATATTTTGGTATTGTAACCTTGATTAACTTATCCCGGTCAGCCAATCCAGGGCAGATTGCCCTGCGGCGCGACCACTTGAGAAACAGGCTGTCAACAGGTAGCCTCCGGTGGGCGCTTCCCAGTCGAGCATCTCCCCCGCGCAAAAAACACCCGGCAGGTCCCGCAGCATCAGGCCTTCATCCAGGCTTTCAAAACTGATGCCACCCGCGCTGCTGATGGCTTCCTCCAGCGGACGTGCTGCGTCCAGAATGATGGGCAGGCTTTTAATGGCTGCGGCCAGGTGGTCTGCATCCTGGAAAACCTCTTTTGGGAGCATCTCCCACAGCAAACCTGCTTTAACTCCCTGTATCCCGGCTACTTTTTTGAGATGGCTGGAGGTGGAGCTTTTACCGCGCGGCTGAGCCAATCTGCCCACCAAGCGCTCCATGGACCAGTCCGGAGCCAGGTCCAGGCGGATCTCCGCCCAACCGCTGGCTTCAATCTCTTCCCGCAAGAGGGCTGAAGCCGCGTAGATCAGGCTGCCTTCCAGTCCGCTGCGGGTGATGATAAATTCGCCCTGCTGACGAAACGAATTTCCCTGTGAATCAATAAAAGCCAGCACCACCGGTCGCACAGGCTGCCCCTCAAAATGGGTGTGGAAATATTCGCTCCAATTAACATCAAAACCACAGTTGGAGGGCTTCAGATCATTTACCCGCACCCCCTTGAGACGCAGCAGTGGCACCCAGGCCGCGTTCGAGCCCAAACGCGGGCGACTACCGCCTCCCAGGGCCAGCACCAGGGCATCTGCCTGCACCAACTTTTCTTCCGCCGGGGTTTCAAATTCCAGCGCACCTGCCTCGTCCCACCCCAACCACCTATGGCGTGTATGTATAATCACCCCGGCCTCCGTTAAACGTTGAAGCCAGGCGCGCAGGAGAGGCGAGGCTTTCATCCCACTCGGGAAAATCCGGCCGGAGGTACCCACAAAGGTCTCAAAACCGAGTTGGCGGATCCAATCCCTTAATTCCTGTGGGCCGAATTGAGCCAGGTACGGTTCCAGTTCCCGGCTGCGGGCGCCATAACGGGAAAGAAAGCGTTCAAACGGTTCGGAATGCGTCAAGTTCAGGCCGCCCTTGCCTGCCACCAGGAATTTTCGCCCCGGCCAGGGCATGGCCTCATACAGGTCCACGCTGACACCACCCTGCGCCAATGTTTCGGCTGCCATTAAACCCGCCGGCCCGCCCCCGATGACAGCGGCCGTCTTGTATTTTGGAGGCAGTTCATTAATCTGGATTATTGGATCGTTCAATGGGTTTGGCTATTTGACTTTACCCTGCGCAGCCACAGCTTCGGCAGCTTTTCGGACCGTCTCCGGGTTGCCCAGGTAATAATGCCGGATGGGCTTCAGGCTTTCATTCAATTCATACACCAGCGGCACACCGGTGGGAATGTTCAGCTCAGGGATCTCGGTATCCGAAATATCATCCATGTACTTGACGATTGCCCGCATACTGTTGCCATGCGCCACCACCAGCAGGCGTTTGCCGGACAAAATGGCCGGGGCAAGTTCATTGTGCCAGTAGGGCAGCACCCGTCCCAGTGTGATCTTGAGCGACTCAGTGGCAGGGATCTGCCCGGCAGTCAGGCTGGAATAGCGCGGGTCGAAGCGCGGGTGACGGGGATCGTCAATGTCGAGGGGGGGCGGGGGGGTATCATAACTGCGCCGCCAGATCTTGACCTGGGCTTCGCCAAATTTTTCGGTCATTTCGGCTTTGTTCAGCCCCTGCAGGTTGCCGTAATGGCGTTCGTTTAACTGCCAGGCGTTGATGACCGGTATCCATTCCAGTTCCAGCTCTTCCAGGACGATCCACAAGGTTTTGATGGCACGCTTTAATACCGAGGTATATGCCAGGTCAAAGCAGAAACCGCCTTCCTTCAACAACCTGCCGGCGCTGTGGGCTTCATCGACCCCTTGCGCGGTCAGGCCGACATCCGTCCAGCCGGTGAAACGATTTTCCAAATTCCAGGTGCTTTGTCCGTGTCTCACTAGAACCAGTTTGTACATGGCATGGCCTCGTTTGCTTTTATTGAAAATTGTGGGTGATTAATTCCCAAACCCACCCTATCATTTTACCTTAATCTGTAATGCTTGTTTAATCGTTTATCCCCTCCGTGTAAGGTATTGTAAGGGCGGGTCAAAAAACATGACCCGCCCGATTCATACTTTTTAAGATCAAATTGAAAAATCCTCGCCCTTCCATTGACTGCCCTGCGGGGCATGCACATGCGGCGGAATAGAATCAGGCGAGCCGGCCTGGTTCTCCAGGGCTTCCACGCGCTGCATCAACTGCGCCAGTGAAACCCCCAGAATGTCGGGCAAAGTGGTGTGATTTAGGTCAATGGCATCGTTGGGTTGATGCGGCCTGGAGCGGGCAATAATCTGCCCCGGCACGCCCACCACCACCGAGTTATTTGGCACAGACTTGACCACCACGGCATTGGCGCCGATGCGGCTGTCATCTCCAACGGTGATGGCGCCCATCACCTTGGCGCCCGCCCCGATCACTACGCGGTCTCCAATGGTCGGATGGCGTTTGCCTTTTTCCAGGCTGGTGCCGCCCAGAGTGACGCCGTGATACAGCGTCACGTCCAGGCCTAACTCAGCCGTCTCACCGATGACAACCCCCATTCCATGGTCAATGAAAAAACCCGGCCTAATGCTCGCCCCCGGGTGGATCTCGATCCCGGTCAGGCTGCGCGTCACCTGGGACAGCCAGCGTGCAATGATTTTCAGGTCATGCCGCCACAACCAGTGCGTGATGCGATGTCCCCAGATGGCATGCAGACCAGGGTAACACAGCAGGACTTCCAGGGTGCCACGCGCAGCCGGGTCGCGCTGTTTGACAGAGCGGATGTCGCCGCGCACCAATTCAAACATGGTTCTCAGCCTTATAAAGGGACGCGCTAATACTGGTGGGTTTAAAGTTTGCGTTGCCATACTCAATCACCCAGATCCTTAAAGAGAACCGTGCTCAGGTAGCGTTCCCCAAAAGAGGGGATGATCGTCACGATCAGCTTGCCGGCGTTCTCGGGGCGGTTGGCCAGTTGCAGGGCAGCCCAGGTGGCAGCCCCGGAAGAAATACCCACCAGCAAGCCTTCCTCTCGCGCCATGCGGCGGGCGGTTTCGAGCGCATTGTCATTGCTTACCCGGATGATCTCGTCGTAGATGGTGGTGTTCAAAACCTCCGGTACAAACCCGGCTCCAAGTCCCTGGATGACATGCGGCCCTTTTGGCCCCCCCGAAAGGACAGGGGAGCCTTCCGGCTCAACTGCCACCACCTGGAAACCGGGTTTGCGCGCCTTAATCACTTCGCCCACACCGGTGATGGTCCCGCCTGTGCCGACCCCAGCTACCAGGATGTCTGCTTTCCCATCCGTATCCCGCCAGATCTCTTCAGCGGTAGTGCGGCGGTGGATTTCAGGATTGGCCGGGTTCTTGAACTGCTGGGGGATGAAGTAACGCCCATCCGCTGCTGCCAGTTCTTCGGCTTTTTTGATGGCCCCCGGCATGCCTTCGGCGCCCGGTGTCAGGATCAGCTCAGCTCCGTATGCCCGCAGGAGCATGCGGCGTTCCTTGCTCATGGTATCCGGCATGACCAGGGTGCAGGCATAGCCGCGCGCCGCGCACACCATGGCCAGGGCGATGCCTGTATTCCCGCTGGTGGCTTCCAGCACGATGGTATCGGGTTTGATCAGCCCGGCTTTTTCTGCGGCATCGATCATGGATGCGCCGATCCGGTCCTTGACGCTGTGAGCCGGGTTATAGAATTCCAGCTTGGCCAGCACCTCAGCTCCGGATCCGGCTGTGATGCGGTTAAGACGGACCAGCGGGGTGTTTCCGATCAATTCAGTTACGTTATTGGCAATTTTCATTTCAACTCCATTTCGATATCTTTTCAATAATGATGGGAAGGTGGGGTGTTATTGCGAGCTCGCAATAACACCCCACACTCCACTTTAATTATATAAGGATGACCAACTGGAAAATAAAAGAACGGCAAACGAATGCCATGCGTAAAAATATTCGCATGCGGGGTTCGCTCACCGTCCTTCAGTCAGTTGGTCTAAGTTCGTGTCTTATAATGAAGAGGCGGTGATTACGATCCCCGCCGCAGACACATGCAAGAAGATTTCATTTGTGCTCTCTCAGTTTAATTTTTATGAATATCTTAACAAATATTATACCAATGTTATCCGTATTGTCAAGGAATTGTTATATTTAACCCTGAAGGTTTCGCCTGCAAACCTGCAATACCCCCCGCATGGTAGATCCGCAAATTAATGCCGCTGCCGACCTTCCGCAGGTCTCCGAAAGAGGGCGGGTGGGATAGATCCTGAAGGTTTTTGCGGCAATCGATTGTCCGAAAATATCAGGCCATTCTACCTCTACCAGACAAGACGATCGTTAACAAATGAAGCCTTTAGAATCTTTTGGCTTAATTTCTGCCCACCCTTCGTCCACCGGGAAAGACGCAGGGGTGAGGTATCTGTGCTTTTTGTGTTTCAATTCCCGGATGGAAAAGCAGGGAAATTACTGTCAGTAAGTCTAAAAAACCAATCCCTGAGGTATACTCCAACCCATATGGAACAAACAAACCTCAACTGGTCGGTCAGCGACCTGAAACTGGATGTGGATGCAGTCCTGCGCGGGCAGGGTGCCGACCCCGGGGTCATTCGGAGCAGGCGGCCGCGCCTGGTGGAGATCGCCGAGCAGGCGCTGGAAAGCTCCCGCTACCTGCTGGAGCCGCGCGTGGTCCAGCGCCGGCTTGCAGTTCGATCTCTCCGGCACGAAAAATTGATATTGGAAGGCGGCAGTTCCCTGAGCGGGGCCTGGATCAGCCAGTATCTTGCCCCGGCCGAATCCGTGACCGCTATTGTTTGCACGGTAGGCTCCAGGATCGAGCAGGCTGCCTCCCGGCTGATGGAAAGCGATATGCTGCTGGGACTGGCTCTGGATGGGGTCGGCTCAGCCGGCGTGGAAGCCCTGGCGCAACTGGTCTGCAAACAGATCGAAGACCAGGCTGCAGCGGAAGGCAAACAAACCAGTGTGCCGCTAAGCCCGGGCATGCTCAACTGGTCGGTGGAGGACGGGCAGCCGGTCATCTTTGAAATGCTTGCTCCGGCCCAGATCGGGGTGGAGATGACTTCTTCGTTCATGATGAAGCCGGGCAAGAGCTTATCCATGCTGGTGGGTGTGGGTACGCAGCTGGGAGTCAAGGGCAACACCTGCGATTACTGCGCCATGCAGGGCACCTGCAAGTATCGCGAGTACGGCGGACATACCCAAATGGAAGCAAATGACCGTAAAATAGGGTAATAGTTTGAAAGCAGAATCAGCAAGAATTCAACCGGCCCATCCAATCAATAAGAAGCAACTTAAAAAGAAAAGGCAGCCCATATGACAGCATCTGAATCTCATTTCTATCTCATCCCCCGCACCGGCGCACCCACCCGCCTGGAAAACATGCAAGAGGCTCTCCAGGCACAGGAGGCCAAGCTTAACTACGTCTGGTTGGATTTTTTTCAACCCGGGAAAGATGAACTGCAAGCACTGATAGAACCGCTGGATCTGCACCCTCTCTCGATCGAAGACTGCCTGGATGAGAATCAGATGCCCAAGATGGATGATTACCCGGGGAATACCTTTATTATTTTTAATAATTTCAATTACGCTGACCATATGCTAACCATCGATGAGTTGAACATCTTCATCTCTGATCATTTCCTGGTAACTGTGCGGCACGACAATGCTGGAAGCCAGTCATTCATCCAGGAGATCGAGCGTTCTTTTGTACGCAACAATGAGAGCGTGCGCCTGGGCCCGGCTTTCCTGCTGCACTTCATTTTGGACCAGGTTGTGGATCGCAAGTTCTTAGCCATCGAAGGCCTGGAGGATGAACTCAATATCGCTGAAGAGGCAATTATGGCCGATCTGCCAAGATTTAACCCGGCAGAACTGTTGCACCTGCGGCGGGATTTGCTGGCAGTCCGTAAAAGCCTTTTCAATGAGCGCGAGACCCTGGTGAAGATCTGCCGCCTGGATTGCCCGTTCATCACCAAGAAAGCCATCTTCTTCTACCGTGATATCTATGACCACCTCTCCAAATTCTTTGAACTGACCGAGTCCTCACGCGATCTCGTCACCAGCCTGATGGAAATGTACCTGTCCATGCTCAATAATCAGATGGCCAAAGCAGCCAATGACACGAATGCCACTGTGCGGCGTCTGACCTTCATCACAACCATCTTCATGCCGCTCTCGCTGCTGGCAGGCATCGGAGGCATGTCGGAATGGTCCATGATGACCGGTCCGGAAAATTGGAAGTTCAGCTATCCATTGTTCCTGCTGGTCATGCTGGTAATGGGCCTGTTCAATTACTACCTGTTAAAAGCATGGGAGAAGAAGCGCGGTATAAAGGATTAAAGATCTGATAACCTGCCTTGTGTCACTATGCAAGCGGGGATAAATCCCATAGAATCGGGGAATGCAACCCCCAGCCCCCCAGCCGACCAATCTGACACGTGGCTACATGGCGGCACTGATCAGCGCCGGTTTTCTATCCACCACCGCCATCTTTATCCGCTACCTGACGCAATCCTACCAAATGCCCGCCTTGGTGCTGGCCTGCTGGCGCGATTTTTTTGTAGCCCTCAGCCTGCTGCCCATCCTGGGTTTTTTCCGCCCGCGGCTGCTGCAGGTGGATCGCAAACACCTGGCCTACCTGCTGGCATATGGATTCCTGCTGGCCGTCTTCAACTCCCTGTGGACATTATCGGTTACCTTAAATGGTGCTGCCGTTTCCACCGTTCTGGCCTACTGCTCGGCCGGTTTCACCGCCCTGCTGGGCTGGTGGTTTCTCAAGGAGCGCCTGGATTGGGGCAAACTGCTGGCGGTAACGCTCAGCCTGGCCGGGTGTGTGCTGGTTTCAGGGGCGCTGGACCCGGCAGCCTGGACAGCCAATGTTCTGGGCATTATTACTGGTATATTTTCCGGCCTGGCCTATGCCATCTACACCCTGATGGGACGCAAGGCCTCCCAGGACGGATTGAACCCATGGAGCACGCTGATCTATACATTCTTTTTTGCAGCCATATTCCTGCTGATTGCCAACCTGAGCATGGGAAGCCTGCTGCCAGGTGCGGCAGCAACACCATCTGACATGCTCTGGCTTGGCAATCGAACTGCCGGATGGATCATCCTGTTCCTGCTGGCGGCTGGACCCACCCTGGCAGGCTTTGGCCTGTACAATGTCAGCCTGGTGGACCTGCCATCCAGCGTTGCCAACCTGGTGGTCACGCTCGAACCCGTCTTTACAGCGGTAATTGCTTATATTCTGCTGCATGAGCGCCTGAATCCAACCCAGATCGTGGGAGGTTTGCTGATCCTGGGCGGAGTCATCTTTCTGAGGATCTACGAAGGGCGGGTATCCGCCCGAGTCTTAGAGAGTACTGTGTAATTATCTGAACCAAGTTCCCGTCATTTGCCAGAAATTCGACACCAAGGAAACAGCAATCAGAATAAGCCATAGATCGTGAAAGACCCTGAAATAAGTAAAATAAGAGGCAGTTCGGTGTGAACTGCCTCTTATGATTTATCTACATGGTCGTTCGGAGGCGACCCATCTGATCAGAATAATTTTAAGACTGCATCACTCGCCAGGGTAAAAAGTGCAGCCGGTACAAAGCTGAGCACCACGGTGGCCAGGGCGGCTGCGCCGATGGTCAGATTCAACCAGGATTCAGAGGTAACCTGCGGATCACCATCGCGCATGTACATAACCACCACCACGCGCAGGTAGTAATAAGCTGAGATCAGCGAGGTGAGCACACCGATGATGGCCAGTCCGATGAAACCACCCTCCACAACCGAACGGAACAGGTACAACTTGCCGATCAGGCCCAACGTGGGCGGGATACCCGTCAGGGAGAGCATGAAAACAGTCATGGCAGCTGCCATGGCCGGGTGCTTGCGCCCAAGACCGGCATAATCGTTGATCTCCAGTCCCTTGCCTTCGGCTTTCTCCAGGGCGATCACCATGGCCCAGGCTCCAAAGGAGGTGATTGCATACGCCACCAGGTAAAACAAGGCCGAGGCTACTGAGTCATGGGCAACTTTTGGATTCCCATAGGGCACAAAAGCCATCAGGATATAACCGGCATGGGCGATACTCGAATACGCCAGCATGCGCTTGATATCGGTCTGGGCGATGGCGATCAGATTGCCGCCGATCATGGTTACGGCTGCCAGTCCCCACAGGACGGGCACCAAATCAACACTCAGGCTGGGGAAGGCGCTCACAAAAATGCGCAGCAGGGCTGCGAATCCAGCCGCCTTGGCACCCACGGCCATAAAACCGGTAACCGAGGTGGGTGCACCCTGGTAGACATCTGGAGTCCACATGTGGAAAGGCACCGCAGCCACCTTGAAGCCAAATCCGACCAGCAGCAAGGCTGCGCCAATGAGCAGCAGAGTGGTGACAGCCTCCCCTCCGGCAACACGGGCAACGATCTCGCTTAATCGGGTCGAGCCGGTTGCACCGAAGGTCATGGCAATGCCATAAACCACAAAACCGGTGGCGAAAGCACCCAACAGGAAGTATTTAAGCCCGGCTTCTTCAGATTCCAATCGTGGCCGTGCCCAGGCTGCCAGGACATACAATGGGATGGAGAGCAATTCAAGACCCAGAAAGATCACGATCAGGTCAGCAGCCTGCGCCATCAGGAGCATACCAGAAATGCTGAAGAGCATCAGGGTGTAATATTCGCCACGCTCAATGCCCATGCGTTTGAGATAGCCATAAGCGATGGCAATACCCAAAATACCAGTTGCCAGGAACAGCACGCTCAAGAAGACTGAAAAGCCATCCACAACGATCATGCCATTGAAGGCGGTCATCTCACGACCGGCCTGGGCCAGTACAATTCCCATTACCACTGCCAACCCAAAGACAGCCAGGAGGGCTATCATACCTTTACGCCGCTGTGGAATGAAAAGGTCCACCAGGAGCAAGATACAAGCCCAGGTGACCAACAGGATATTCGGTAAGAGGGTTAATAAATCGGTTTGCGTCATCGGCAATCCCTTGTTTCTTTTAATGATCCCAAAAAGTTAATGCAACGCCAGCGAAGCTGTTTGGATAATTTTAACCAGATTGTCCACCGCGGGAGCCATCAAGGCAAAGAAGGGTTTGGGGTAGAGACCGATCCAGAAGATGAATACCAACAGTGGAACCAGGGTGGCAATTTCGCGCCAGTTCAAATCCTTCAGTTTCTTGTTCTCTTCCTTGTCCAGGGGGCCCAGGAACATTTTCTGGAACATGTAGAGGATGTAAATGGCAGCCAGGATGACACCCACGGCAGCCACTCCAGCGAACCAGGGCGAGCCGATGGCCTGGGAACCAAAAGCACCCAGCAGGATGGTGAACTCACCCACGAAGCCATTTAAACCCGGCAAGCCCATGGAAGACAGGGAAACAATCAGCATCAGGGTCGCGTACACAGGCATTACTTTCCATAACCCGCCGAAGGCGTCCATCTCACGGGTATGCCTGCGTTCATAGATCATACCCACCAGGAGGAACAAGGCACCGGTGCTGAGACCGTGATTGATCATCTGGAGGATGCCGCCCTGGATACCCATCGGGTTGAGGGCGAACAAGCCCAGCATGACAAAGCCGAGGTGACTGACCGAAGAATAAGCCACCAGTTTCTTGACATCCTTCTGGGAGTAGGAAACCAGGGCACCATAAATAATACCAATCACTGCCAAACCAGCCATCCAGGGTGCGGCTTTGATGGCAGCCTGGGGGAAGAGCGGCAAATTGAAACGCAGGAAGCCGTAGGTACCCATTTTTAGCAGTACACCGGCCAGGATGACCGAGCCAGCCGTAGGCGCCTGCACATGGGCATCCGGAAGCCAGGAATGCAGCGGCCACATGGGTACTTTGATGGCGAAAGCTGCCGCAAAGGCCAGGAAGAGCCACATCTGAATATCGGCCGGGATGCTGCCAGACCTGGCGATCAGATCAGGTACCGAAAAGCTGTTCTGGTTGATTCCCAGCCACAGAACGGCGATCAGCATCAGGATGGAGCCAGCCATGGTGTACAGGAAGAATTTAACGGCAGCATAGATGCGCTGCGGACCGCCCCAGATGCCGATCAGAAAATACATGGGCACCAGGGTGAATTCCCAGAAGATATAGAACAGGAACAGGTCCTGTGCCAGGAAGACGCCCATCATGCCCACTTCCAACAGCAGGAAGAAGATCATGAAGTCCTTGACTCGCTCCTCAACTGCCGTCCATGTGGATAGGATGGAGATGGGGCTCAGGAAAGCGGTCAGCAGGACCAGCAAAATGCTCAACCCGTCCACACCTGTGGCATAGTTGATGTTCCAACCCGCCACCTGGATCCAGGGGATGTTCAACCCCAATTGCAGGTTGGCATCCGTTGACTTGAAGAGAGTCAGCACCCAGATGGAAATGCCAAAGGTGAGCAGGGAAGCCAGAAAGGCTGTCCAGCGTAGCAGGTCTTTCTTCCCGGAGGGCATCAGCAGGAGCGCCAGAACACCCAGCAGGGGAAAGAAAATGACCAAATTGAGGGGATTCGTTAAGAAGTCCATAGTCCGTCCTCGTCGTAATCGTTATTTGAAGAGCAGGTACCCGAGAATGAGTACCGCACCCAGAAGTACCGAAAGTGCATAACTGCGCACAAAACCGTTTTGCAATTGACGCAAGGCAGTGGAGGAGCGCTTGGTCAGGGTTGCCAGGCCATTGGAGATGGCATCAATGATACCCAGGTCAATCGGGTTCGCCAGAAATTTGGTAAACCAGCGGAAGAAGCGGGCAATGACCGAGTCGTGCAGCCAGTCATGCCAGAAGTTCCAATCCACCTTTTCCGCCAGGAAGCGGGCCAGGTCCACATAGCGATTGATGATCAGGGCACCATAAATTTCATCCACCCAATATTTTTTTTCAAAAGCAGTATATAGGGGACCGAGCATTTTCTTGAGCGGGTCAATCTGACCGACCTGCAGAGGTTTGCGCCCGTATAACAACCAGGATAAACCAATTGCCAGCAATGCCAGCAGGGTGGAAACCAGCGCCACGACCGGGTTCAAACCACCCCAGGAGATGGACAGGTAGCCACGGATCTCTTCACCGTGCTCCGCCGCCAGTTCAATGGTATGTTCCAACCATTGGCCCAGGCTATGAAGATAGGGTAAATTGAGCGCACCCCCCAGGATCGACGCTCCCGCCAGAACCATCAAGGGTACAGTGATGACTTTGGGGCTTTCTTGAGCGTGTTCGGCGGCAGCATGGCGGGATTTTCCAAAGAAAACCATCCAGATCTGGCGTCCCATATAAAAGGCGGTCAGAAAAGCGGCGATGGTCAGGAGGACATACACCACGCTGTAATTTTTGGCTGCATCCAGCAGGATCTCATCCTTTGACCAGAAACCGGCAAAGGGGAAAATGCCCGCCAACGCCAGGGAGCCGATCATGTACAACCAGAAAGTGACAGGCATCTGTTTGCGCAGTCCGCCCATGTTGCGCATATCACCCGGATCGAAGACTTCCTCGTGATGCTCGTCAGCATGTCCATGATTCGCCAGGTGATGGTGACCGCGTTCCATACCGAGAATGATCGAGCCAGCCGAAAGGAAGAGCAGCGCTTTGAAGAAGGCGTGCGCGATCAGGTGGAACATGCCTGCCACGTAAGCGCCCATGCCGACCGCGGCAACCATGAAGCCCAACTGGCTGATGGTGGAGTATGCCAGAACCTTCTTGATGTCATACTGCCCAACCGCAATGGTGGCAGCGAACAGGGCAGTGATGGCACCCACCAGGGCCACGACATATTGGGCGTCCGGTACCAGGCTGAAAAGCGCCCAAGAGCGGGTCACCAGGTAGACACCGGCTGTAACCATGGTGGCAGCATGAATGAGCGCAGAGACCGGGGTTGGGCCAGCCATGGCATCCGGCAACCAGACATACAGCGGAATCTGGGCTGATTTACCGGTCACACCGATCAACATGAACAGGGTGATGACCATAATCACACCCGGCTGGCTGGCAGCGACCTCTTCAGCCTTCAGGAAGACTTCACTGAACTGCAGGCTGCCAAAATACCAGAACATGGTAAAGGCTGCCAGCAGGAAACCGAAATCACCGACACGGTTGGCAATGAAGGCTTTTTTGGCTGCGTTGGAATTGGCCCAACTTGGGCGTGCCAGCGTATCCATCTCGAACCAAAAACCGATCAGCAGGAAGGAGCACAAACCGACACCTTCCCATCCTACGAAAAGCATCAGGTAGCTGTCGCCGCTGACCAGGATCATCATCATGGCGATAAACAGGTTGAGGAACACGAAGAAACGGCCGTAGCGTTTGACATCATCCTTGAAGCGCACATCTTCGTGCATGTAGCCGATGGCGTAGATGTGGATAAGGGTGCCCACGCCTGAAACCACCAGCATCATGGTCACCGATAGAGTGTCCACGCGGAAATTCCAGGGGATATCCAGGTTACCGATCTTGATCCACTCGGCAAAGGGCACGACATGTGCCTCGCTCCCGCTTGCCAGCAACGAATAACCCAGCAGGAGTGAGACGATGAATGCCAGCCCGGAAGCTGCACTGGCCACCGTACCGATGGCTTTTTCGCTCATGCGTCCGCCAAAAATGATGTTGATCAGCAGTCCCACCGTCGGCAGGAAGACGATCAGGGGTACCAGGTTGAAGAACAGTCCAGAATTTTCCATAAGTTATCCTTTCAGACTGCTCATCTGGTCCACATCAATGCTGTGCTTGCTGCGGAATATGGCCACGATCAGTGCCAAACCAACCGCCACTTCGGCAGCAGCCACAGTTATCACAAAGAACACGAAGATCTGGCCTGTCAGCACACCATAGGAGCGTGCAAAAGCCACAAAAGCCAGGTTGGCGGCGTTCAGCATCAACTCGATGGACATGAACACGATCAACGCATTGCGGCGAATGAGCACTCCCAGTGCGCCCATGGTAAATAAAATGGCCGAAACGGCAATGTAATAAGACAGGGGAATTGTGCCTTCCATTAACCTGCGGCTCCTTTCTCCTGCTTGGTCAGGACAATTGCACCGACCATGGCAACCAACAGCAGGATGGAAGTGATTTCAAACGGCAGCAGATACTGGTTGAAGAGGGTCAACCCCAGGGTGCGGATGGCATCCACTGAGTTGATCTGGGCTTCCGGTTGGGCTAAAGTAGCGGTCAGGTGCAGGCGCTGGAAGAGCAGGAATCCCGCCTCAAACAGGAGCACCACAGCCAGACCAATGGCAAGAGGTCGCTGCCAGGGCAGGGACTGACTTTTGGGAAGTTTTTCTGCGCCCAGCAGCATGATGACGAACAGGAACAATACCATGATGGCACCTGCATAAACAGTGATCTGGGTCAAAGCAATGAATGGGGCTCCAAGCAACAGGTAAAAGATGGCTACACAGGCAAAATTAAGCACCAGGAACAGGGCTGCATACACAGCGCTGCGGCTGAGCAGCAGACCCAGGGCACTCAAAACGGCTGCCAGGGACAATATTATAAAGAGGATAAGCATAGAATTCATGGGCACCTCAATCCTGCGGATCTTTCATTTCAGGCACCGAGCGGGTGTAGAGGCCCGGTGGAACCTTCTGGGGGGTCGGCAAAGTTCCTGCAGGAGCAGGTTCGATCAACATTTCTTTGGGGTAGATGGCATCACGGCGGTTGGTGAAGGACAACTCATAATTATCGCCCAGTACCACGGCTTCAGTAGGACAGGCATCTTCGCAGAAACCGCAAAAAATGCAGCGCAGCATGTTGATCTCATAGGTGCTGGCGTAGCGATCGCCGGGTGAGAAGCGTACATCATCCGTGTTTTCAGCGGATTCCACAAAAATGGCATCCGCCGGGCAGGCAGCCGCACACAGGGCGCAACCTATGCACTTTTCCAGGCCATTGTCGTAACGCTTCAAGACATGCCGGCCACGAAAACGTGGTTTAACCGGTTTCTTTTGCTCCGGGTACTGCACGGTAACCGGTTTTTCCAGCATTATCTTGAACGTGGTTCCCAAGCCACGCGCAAGTTCAATCAGAGGCTCAAAGACGCGCATTGTCTTTCCTCCTCAAGACACGGTCGATCATGCCAACCGCAAATAAACCTACCAATATGGATAAAACGGGAATGCCCCAGATCAGGTTTTTATTGACCTGCTCCGCCAAGATGATCCCCACGGCAGTAATGAAAACCAGTGCCAGGGACATGGGCAAGAGCAACTTCCAGCCAAAGGCCATCAAGCGGTCGTAACGAATGCGTGGGTAGGTGGCCCGCACCCAGATCATTCCAAATAGAAGAATAACGATCTTGATAAAGATATACACCGGTCCCAGCCAGGGGGTGTGATCGATGCTGAAAACTGTATTGGAAAGGAACCAAAATTCCCGGTAGCCTCCAAAGAACAGGGTGGCTCCAATGGCGCTGATGGCGATCATCTTGGTGTACTCAGCCATGAACAACAGCGCAAATTTCATGCCGGAATATTCGGTGTGGTAACCAGCGGTCAATTCCTGTTCGGCCTCGGGCATATCGAAAGGCGCCCGGTTCACTTCCGCCAGGGTGGCGATCAGGAAGATGCCAGTGCCGATCGGCTGAAGCACTACAAACCACATGGTCTTCTGGGCTTCGACGATATCCAGCATGCGCATCGATCCCGCCAGCAAAATGGCGCCTACAAATGAAAGTCCCAGGGTCAGCTCATAGGAGATCATCTGGGCGGTGGAACGCAACCCGCCCATCATGGCATATTTATTGTTGGACGACCACCCCGCCAAGACGATGCCGTACACCGCAATGGAAGCGATGGACATAATATACAGCACGCCCACATTGATGTCGGCGATATAAGGCGTGATGTCGCGCCCAAACAGACTGAAGGATTGTTTGCCCCATGGCACCACCGCTGTGATGACCACCGCAGGAACCACTGTCAGAACCGGAGCCAGCAGGAACAACAACTTATCTGCCAGGGCGGGGGTCAATTCTTCTTTAAAGATCAACTTGACCGCGTCTGCAATTGGCTGCAGGATGCCAAACGGGCCGGCTCGATTGGGGCCGATACGGGCCTGAATGCGGGCCAGGGCTCTGCGCTCATACAGCGTCAGGTAGGCAAAGCCTCCCAGCAATATCAGCGTCAAGACAAACCCTTTGATGATCCATTCAAGTATCAAAGTAAAGTCCATGGACGACCTTCCTTAGGCAGCCTTCAGGCTGATGGTTGCCGGAGTATTAATGGGAATTCCCATGCTGCGCGGCAGGAGAGCAACGGAGGCGGGTACTTTCTCGTCCACGAGTACCTTAACCTGATATGCCGTGCCGTTTACTGTCAACTGTGCAGTGCTTCCCGCCTGGACCTTGAAGCGTACGGCCGTGTCAGGATGCAGACTGACGCTGGCGTCACCTATATGTGGGTGCAAAAGGGTCGAAGGAAGAACTGTCACACCCCGGTCGTAGATTTTGCAAACCGGGATCGCCAACAGTTCTGACTCGCTCGGACGCTTGCTTTCGACAGGCTTCGTCCCGGGCAGGCTGCCAGCTTCCAACAAAGCCAGCCGGGTACCCAGACCCTGGGTGTTGGCATAGATGGCGCCGCCATAATAGATGTCACCGCGCCCGACCAGTGGCCATTGTTCCCTGACTTCAGCCAGGCGGGCATAGGAAAGCCCTTCAAAAGATTTATATTTTGAAGCAATTTTATTCATTATCAGTAAAGCTGAGGTGCCTTCCAGTTCAAGGCCTGCTTTTTGGGCAAGGCTGGCCGTAATGGAAAAATCTGGGCGGGTTTCGCCAAAGGCTGGGAGCGCAGGGTAGAAACGTTGTACCCTGCGCTCACCGGAAGTGAATGAACCCTCGCGTTCGGTGAATGCCTGGGCAGGTAAGACCACATTCGCCAGGCGGGTTGTTTCCGTTTGGAAAAGTTCCTGGACGATCACAAACCTGGCAGACTTCAAAGCCTCAGCCAGTGCAGGGTCATCCCCAACCGGGTCGCATGCCGCTATATAGACCAGTTTATTTTTAAATTCAGCCGCCAGGTCGGCTACTGGCTGGAATCCCATTTCCCAGGCACCCTGGTCATTGGCATGCGGCCAGACACCGATCAGGCCACTGCCCGGCTTGCCGGCATGGCCGGTCATATCCAGCAGTCCGGCACAGGCTTCCGCCAGGGAGGCAGAACCCTCCAAACCCAATCCATCGCTTCCATAAAGGACCACCAGGTTCTGCGCCGAGGCAAGCGCCTCTGCAGCAGCCTGTCCGGCTTTGGATTTTTGCATGGATTTAATGGTCTGGGCTTCATCGCCATACGCATAGCGAATGACATGGGCAGCGTATTTTTCCAATTTAGTCTCTCGAGCGCCAGCCAAGATCAAAGTTGCCCCGCGTGCGGCTGCCTGCTTGATGCGCAGGTACCAAAGCGGGGCTTCATTATATAAATCTGAGGCAGCCACCAAAATGCTGGTTCCCGCCCCCATCTCGCCAAAATTTGTATCCATGCTCACGCCCGCCAGGGTAGTCAGATAGCCGCCACCCATATGGGTGTAAAGGGCAGCCTTACCTCCCAACCCGTCGGCCAGCGCCTTCAAGTTGAAAAGATCTTCATTGGCCAAGCGGCCACCTGCCAGGACGATGAAGTCCTGTTTGGCTTCCACCAGGGAGCGGGCTGCCAGGTTAAGGGCTTCTTCCCATGAGCTTTCGGTGACCAGCTCTCCGGTACGGACAAGAGGTTTAGCCAGTCGGTCAGGACTGGCGCTGAAATGATGGGCAAAGCGACCCTTGTCACACAGCCAGATCTCATTAACCTGTTCGTTCTGGCGCGGCATGATGCGTTTGATCACCATATTGCCATCCGAACGGGCTTCACGGCGGATGTTCAATGTAGTATTGCAGCCCACCGGGCAGTGTGTACAAATGGAGGCAGCCGAGTTCATTTCCCACGGGCGGGCACCAAAGCGGAAATCCGCGGTTGTCAGGGCGCCAACCGGGCAAATATCCGTGGTATTGCTGGAGAAGATCGAATCGAAACCCGGTTCGGAGTAAGTGACAATATCCGTGGCACGCCCGCGCCTGAAGAAGTCCAGCACAGCATCCCCAACGATCTCACCCTGAAATCGGATGCAGCGGGCGCACTGAATACAGCGTTCGCGGTCCAGCCAGATCAAGTCTCCCAGGGGGACATGTTTCTTCTGGTGTTGTTTGTCATCAAATTTGAAGCGGCTTTCACTTGAACCATGTGCCATGGTCAGGTTTTGCAGAGGACATTCGCCGCCCTTGTCACACACCGGGCAATCCAGCGGGTGGGAGGTAAGCAGGAATTCAACGATCTCCTTGCGCCCCGTACGGGCTTTCTCTGACATCCCCACCACCTGCATGTCTTCCGAAACCGGGGTGGTGCAGGCTGTTTCGAGCTTGGCTCCGAACTGGATCTTGGGTTTGCCGCCCTCAATGACCGGCTGTCCGCTGACCCGGTCAATGACCGGTCGTCCAACTTCCACCAAGCACATTCGGCACATACCAACCGGTTCCATCTTGGGGTGATAACAGAAAACCGGGATATCGATACCGACCTGTTTGGCAGCATCCACGATGAGGGTGCCGGCAGGCACACTGACGGATTGTCCATCAATTATCAAAGATACAAGTTGTTTAGGCATGTCCACCTCCAATACTGGAGGTTGTGAAGTCATCCGGGAAGCGCTCAATACCCGATACAACAGCCATGGTGGCAAATTCACCCAGGGCACACAGGCATTTATTCTGCATTTGTTTGGCTACACTCAGCAGGAGTTCGGTATTGGCCTCAACGTCTTCACCGGCTTCCATGCGTTCGATCACGTGCATCATCCAGTAATTTCCTTCACGGCAGGGGGTGCATTTACCGCAGGATTCATGTTTGAAGAATTCAACCGTTTTTGAGATGACCCATTCAATACTGACGGTGTCATCGATCACGATGACCGAGGCTGAACCCAGATCGGCGCCCAGAGTGCGTACCGAGGCGTAGTCCATGGGGGTATCCAGCGCTTTGTCATCCACTTTGATGATGGATGAAGAGGCGCCAGCCGCCATGATGGCCTTGACCGGGCGGTCATTGATGATGCCGCCGCCGTGTTCATAGACCAACTGGCGGAATGTGGTTCCAAAAGGCAGCTCGTAATTACCGGGTTTTTTGACGCGCCCCGACAGGCTGAAAACCTTAACCCCAGCGCTGTCTGCTGTCCCCAGTGCTTTGTACCAATCCGCCCCTTTGCTGAAAATCATGGGGATATTGGTGAATGTTTCAACATTGTTGACGACAGTGGGCTTGCCGTATAGGCCAAAGGATGGCGGGAAAGGAGGGCGTAAACGTGGTTGGCCGCGTTTGCCTTCCATGGATTCGAGCAGGGCGGTTTCTTCACCGCAGATGTAAGCTCCGGCTCCCAGGTGGGTGTATATCTTCAACTCATAATCTGTACCGAACAGCTTGCCACCCAGCAGACCGGCCTTTTCCATGTCTTCAATTCTTTCGTCCAGGAAAGCTGCCACCTGCCAGAACTCACCACGCAGGTAGACATAGGCGGCATGGGCTCCAACGGCATAAGCAGAAATGGCAACTCCTTCCAGGAACTGGAAAGGATTATTTTCCATGATCTCACGGTCTTTGAAGGTACCCGGTTCAGATTCATCGGCATTGGCTACCACATAATGCGGCCAATTCTTATTGTCCATGAAAGCCCATTTGAGGCCGGTGGGGAAACCCGCCCCGCCTCGACCGCGCAGACCTGAAGCCTTGACAACCTCGGTAACTGCCTCAGGTTTCATGGAAGTGACCACCTGTTTGAAAGCTTCAAAACCACCATTCTTACGGTAGACTTCCAGCTTATTGATATCGGGAATATCCCGGTGGCGTAGCAGGATGTGAGCCATTACTTCACCTCCTTGCCACTCTTGCGCAGAGCTTCGATCAATTCCAGGGTCTTGTCCACCGTCATATTTTCGTGGTATTCAATCCCGTTTTCACCCTGCAATTGGAACATGGGCGCCTTGTCACAGCCTGCCAGGCATTTGACTTCCTCGATCGTCACCAGGTCGTCTTCACTTGTCTGGCCGACCTGAACCTGCAGGTTGGTGCACAGCTCCTGCAGGAATTGGTCTGCACCCCGCAAAGCACACGGCAGGTCCGTGCAGACTTGCATGCGATATCGGCCTTCCTTTTCGTCATGGAACAGGGTGTAAAAGCCGATGATCGAGGCCACATCTGTAGGTGTGATCGCAAGCAGGTCAGCGATATCCTGCATGGCTGCACGGGTGGCATAGCCTTCCTGGCGTTGAGCCAGGTAAAGCAGCGGCATGACTGCCGAGCGTTTTTGTTCTGGCGGGTATTTCGCCAGGATCTTCTTCACTTCCTGGGGATATTTTTCAGTCAGGCTCATCGATCTACATCTCCCAGCACAATATCCACGCTGCCAATGATGGCAACCAGGTCGGCTACGAGCACGCCTTTGGCCATATACGGCAGCGCCTGTAAGTTATCAAAAGAAGGAGTGCGCCAATGAATGCGGTAGGGGTTGGGGCCCCCATCACTGACGAGATATACACCCAGTTCACCGCGCGGCGATTCCACCGCATAGTAAATGGAACCCTGCGGGGCGGAAAATCCCTCGGTCCATAATTTGAAATGATGGATGAGGGCTTCCATATTGATGCCGATCTCCGATCGTGGGGGGGGCACAAATTTGTGATTACTGCTGCGCACCGGACCGAACGGCATCTTATTGAGGGCCTGTTCAACGATCTTGAGAGATTGGCGCAGCTCTTCGATCCTTACGATATACCGGGCGTACACATCACCTTCGGTGCGGGTGGGAACCGTAAACTCATACTGTTCATAACCGCAGTAAGGGCGGGCTTTGCGCAGATCCCAGTTGATCCCGGTGGCACGCAACGCAGGCCCGGTCATTCCTAGGTTGAGGGCATCCTCAGCGCTGATCTTGCCAATTCCAAAAGTGCGATCCAGGAAGAGCGGGTTGCGGGAGAGCAGGGCTTCATATTCATCCACCCGTCTCGGAAAGATCTTGATGAACTGACGCACTGCAGCTTCAAACTCCACCGGTACATCCCGCCACAAGCCGCCCGGGCGGATATAGGTGGTCATCATGCGCTGCCCGGAGCACATCTCGAGAATGTCCAGGATACTCTCCCTTTCACGGAAGCAGTACAGGAAGGTGGACATGGCAGCCACATCCAGACCTGTTGTACCCAACCAGATCAGGTGCGAGGCGATGCGCTGCAACTCGGCCAGGATAACGCGAATGGACTGGGCCCGGTCGGGCACATCCAGTTCAACCAGTTTTTCAACCGCCATGGAGTATGCCAGGTTGTTACCCACTGTGTTCAGGTAATCCAGCCGGTCCGTCATCACCTCGGCCTTGGCATAAGTCTTGGATTCCATGTTCTTCTCAATACCGGTGTGTAAATAGCCGATATCGGGGATGCAATTCACGACTGTTTCTCCGTCCAGTTCGAGCAGCAGGCGCAGCACACCGTGCGTGCTGGGATGCTGTGGACCCATGTTAAGGAGCATGGTCTCGCCCTGGATGGCTCGCTCGGATACCAGGTGCTTGATATCATCAACGCTGACTTCTTGCAATTGGGTCATAAGCGTTCTCCGTCCATTATTCTTTGGCGTAAGGCTTACGCAGGTCAATTTCTTTGTAATTGAAGGTGAACTGCGGTTCTTCGTAACCCAACGGGTAATCTTTGCGCAACGGGTAACCTTCCCAGTCGGCGGGCATCAGGATGCGGCGCAGGTCCGGGTGGCCTTCAAACTTTATGCCGAACATGTCCCACAATTCACGCTCGCGCCAGATGGCGTTCTTGAAAATGCCCGTGACCGTCGGCAGGCTGGGGTTAATGCCAGGAACCGCCACCAGCACGCTCAGGCTGAGGTTGTCAGTGACAGACGTAAACTGGTAAAGTACATTGAAACGCGGGTTTTCTACAGGCCAGAAATCCACCGCGGTCATGGTGGAAAGCAGGGTAAATCCCAATTCATCCCGCAGCATCTGGCTGGCAGGCACGATACTGTCCGCAGGAAGATTTACGCTCACATCGCCCCGAAATTCGCTGATCTGCGCACCAAAGGCAGTTTTCAGAGCCAGGATGGTGGATTCAAGTTCAGTTTGCATACATCACCTCTGGAGATTAAGCCCAGTCCTTGATCTTTTCGTGGTTGACTTTATCGTACAAGGTCAGGATACCGTGGATGAGGGCTTCCGGGCGAGGTGGGCAACCAGCGATGTAAACATCCACCGGTACCACTTCGTCCACCCCGGCTACAACGGCATAATTATTGAAAACACCTCCGCAGGAGGCGCAGTCACCCATGGCAATGACCCACTTGGGTTCAGGCATTTGATCATACAGGCGGCGCAGAACGGGGGCCATTTTTCGGGAAACGCGCCCGGCCACGATCATAAGATCCGATTGGCGCGGGCTTGGGCGCATCAGTTCCATCCCAAAACGACTCATGTCATAATGGGCGCCTTCGGCAGCCATCATTTCAATGGCACAGCAGGCCAGCCCGAACAACATGGGCCACATGGCACGTGTGCGTGACCAGTTCATCACAGTTTCCAGGGTAGTGGTGACCACCCCCATGTTGGCCAGTTTTTGTTCTACTCCCATTCCAACGCTCCTTTCTTCCAAGCGTAAAAATAACCTACCAGTAAGATGATGATGAAAATGAACATCTCAACCAAACCAAACCAGCCCAGTTGGCGAAAAACAATTGCCCAGGGCAGAAAGAATACAACTTCGATGTCAAAAAGGATGAATAGAACGGCGATCAGGTAAAAGCGCACCGGCAGGCGGCGCGTCCCGGGGCCAATCGGGTCCATGCCCGATTCGTATGGCATGGCTTTGATTTCTGTCGAACTACGCGGACCAAAAAAATTACCCAGGCCAATTGCGATAAAACCGATTGCGGTCGCGACAATGATAAATAGAGCAATGGCAGCGTATTCAAGAAGCATATTGCCTCCTTGCAGGAGATGTTGGCAAGCACTAGCCGCAAAGTATATCACAAGAAAATTAAAAGCGTTAATTTTCACTAATCCACAAACTAATTTTTTTATATCTCAAAGGCAGAGCAGATTGTTATTTAAAACGGAGCTGCAGCCTGTGCGTTTGAATGAATTTACGTATCGGCCCGACCCTCATTATAAGTAAAGTCAGCAGGATCAACCCGTAAATAAATGGGCGAATGATATCCCCCTGCAGGCGAAAAAGGTCACCTTTTTTTGACATGGCATAATGCAGTATCACCAACACAGCGCCCGGGTAAACCAGCCGATGCAGGCGTTTCCAATTCTTTCCCAGCCAACGTTTGGAGGCATCAAAGGAGGTCAGTGCCAGTGTCAGCAAGACCAGGAAAGAAATTGCACCAAGAATAATGAAACGCTTCTTCATAACCGCGTCCAGGATCAGGTGCCAGTTAAAACCATAATCCAGGAACATGAAAATAGACACGTGAATTACCGCAACCATGAACGCGTATAATCCCAGCGTGCGGCGGCGTTTCAAAACCTCCCGCCAGCCGAACAGACTGTGCAAGGGTGTGCATGCCAGGGATAGCATCAGCAGCGTCAGTGCAGTACGTCCGGTGCGCTGCTCCAGGTCCTGGATGGGATTGACGCTCAAACGGCTGCTGAAAAAATCAACGACCAGTAAAATAAGCGGCAGCCAGGCACCCAGGTGGATGGCGACCTGCAGAAGGGTGAGATTTTTTAAACGGGCTTTCATTAATAATTGGCTGCCAGGTCCATTCCGGTATACAGATCCGCCACCTGCCCGGCATACCCGTTGAACATCAAGGTCTCACGTCGGCTGAGTTCTCCAATGCGCCGCTCGGTGGACTGGGACCAGCGTGGATGATCCACCTGCGGGTTGACGTTGGCATAGAAACCATATTCGTTGGGGGCGATCGCTGACCACAGGGTGGCAGGCTGGTCTGCAGTTAATTCAATCTTGACGATGGTTTTAATGGACTTAAAACCATACTTCCAGGGTACCACCAGGCGGATTGGGGCACCATCCTGGGGCGGCAGGGCTTCACCATACAGACCCGTTGCCAGGATGACCAGGTCATTATAGGCTTCGTCCAGCCGCAGACCTTCCTGGTAAGGCCAGGGATAAAACGGCGAGTTTGCACCGGGCATTTGCTGGGTGTCCAACAAGGTTTCAAAGCGGACATATTTTGCATCCGATGTGGGTTCAACTATTTTCAGCAGGCTGGCAAGCGAAAAACCCTGCCAGGGAATGACCATCGACCAGGCTTCCACGCAGCGCAAACGGTAGATGCGCTCTTCCTGAGGAAACAGGCGGGTAAGGTCATCAAGCCCGAAAATGGCCGGTTTGTTGACCAGGCCGGTTACTTCCACCTGCCAGGGGGAGGTTTTAAAATCCCGGGAGAGCGTGGCCACCTCTTCCTTGCCGGTGCTGAATTCGTAAAAATTATTGTAATGGGTAATCTGGTCATACGAGTTGAGCGCATTTCCCAGTTCATCGGTCGCCTGGGAGACTGTCAGCCCTGCCGGGGTGGAATTGGCAGCCTGAATTGGTTTTTTGGGGGCACAGGCTGCCAACAGCGATCCGGCTGTAACAATACCCATGGCCTTCAAAAAATCACGGCGTGACAGGTAGAGATCCTTCGGTGTAATCTCGGAAGAATTAATGGGAACAGATTTAGTTGGGTCAGACACAAGTCACCTCACAATTCGTTGGAAAATAATTTTGATAATAATGGCATTATATGTCTTATTTTATCAAATCCATATAAGAACCTAATTAGAATCCCTGCTGACTCTTTGAGAAATAGCGTGGTGAGGCATATCTTCCCGTATTTCACAGTGATTCCCAATGAAACCCCCTGCCATCAAAGGCTATAATACCAGCATGTTTAAACGCCTTCTTCGCTTGGCAACTTCCAACCGGCTCGCCCTGGCACTGACAATCTTTTTTGGCTGGCTGGGCGGTTTGGCTGCCATCCTCCAGGCCTGGATACTCTCCCGTAGCATCGACGGGGTTTTTCTGGCGGGTCAGGGTCTGGCGGACGTAGCAGGTCTGCTCAAATTTATGCTGGGGATCATCTGCCTGCGCGCCCTGGCAACCTGGGCCAGTGAGCGCCTTGCCAGCAGCCTGGCCCTGCGCATCAAGTCTGACCTGCGCAACCGGCTGGTGCATCACCTGGCAGAACTCAATCCGGCCTTCACCCAGAACCAAAAAACCGGTGAATTGACAGCCACTGCCCTGGAAGGTGTGGAAGCCCTGGAGGCCTATTTCAGCCAGTACCTGCCGCAGCTGGCGCTGGCAACCTTTATTCCACTTTCGATCCTGCTGCTGGTTTTTCCACTCGACCCATTGACCGGGCTTGTCTTCCTTTTTACCGCACCCCTCATCCCTGTTTTTATGTGGCTGATCGGCAAAACAGCCGAAAGCGTGACCCAGCGCCAGTGGCACACACTCAGCCAGCTTTCGGCCTACCTGCTGGACGTGATCCAGGGCCTGACCACTCTCAAACTGCTCGGGCAATCCCTGCACCAGGCAGGGCGCATTCAAAAAGCCAGTGACCGCTACCGGGACGTGACCTTGAGCGTTCTGCGCATCACCTTTCTTTCGGCACTGACCCTGGAACTGCTGTCCACATTAAGCACGGCCATCGTGGCGGTGGAGATCGGGCTCAGGCTGCTGTATGCCCGCATGAGTTTTCAACAGGCGCTTTTCATCCTGGTGCTGGCGCCGGATTTTTACCTGCCCCTGCGCCTGTTGGGGCTGCGCTTTCATGCCGGTATGTCCGGCACCAGCGCGGCACGACGCATCTTTGAGATTTTGGATACCCCCCTGCCCAATAGCCTTTGTCATTGCGAGGAGCATCTTCCCAGCAACGACATCGTACCTGTAGGGCAAGCAATCCCATTGCCGGGAGGAGATTGCCACGAGCCGAGGAAAACATCTGGCTCTCGCACATCGTCCCTGCCACAAATCCCTTTAGGGCAAGGGAATGACAAAACCGGCATCCGCTTTGAGCATGTCTGGCACACCTACGCCTCGCGCAGCCTGCCAGCAATAAGTGACGTCTCCCTCGATATACCCAACGGGCAGGTGACCGCCCTGGTGGGTTTCAGCGGCGCTGGAAAAAGCACGCTGGCAGCCATGCTGCTCCGTTTTGTTGAACCAGATCAGGGGGAGATCCGTGTGGATGGTCAGCTTCTGGGAAGCATCTGTCCGGATGAATGGCGTCAACATTTGAGCTGGGTGCCACAGATGCCCAGTCTGTTCAACGGCAGTCTGGCTGAGAACTTGCGGCTTGCAAAACCACATGCCTCTGATGCTGAGATCGAAGACGCCTGCCAGCGCGCCGACCTGCTGGATTTCATCCGGACTCTTCCGTTGGGCTTGGCCACTCCCATTGGTGAACGCGGCACACGCCTGAGCGGAGGCCAGGCTCAGCGCCTGGCATTGGCACGTGCCTATTTAAGGGACGCACCCCTGTTGATCCTGGATGAACCCACCTCCAGCCTCGACCCGTTGCAGGAGAGACGCCTGCTGCACAGCCTTCACGACCTGATGAACGGACGGACCACCCTGCTGATCGCCCACCGTCTCAACACTGTCCGGCAGGCCAGCGGGATCATTGTGCTTGATTCCGGGCGGGTGGCAGAAACCGGTACACATGCCAGCCTGCTGAAGTCCGGGGGTATCTACGCCAGCCTGGTACAGGCCGGGGCACTGACATGAAGACCATGTCCCGTCTGCTGCACTTTATCCTACCAGTCTGGCGCTGGCTTCTGCTGGCAGTCGGATTGGGTGCATTGACCATCGCATCCAGCATCGCCCTGCTGGCTACGTCTGCCTATCTGATCTCAGCCGCAGCCTTGCACCCATCCATTGCTGAATTGCAGGTGGCCATCGTTGGCGTGCGTTTCTTTGGTCTGTCACGCGGTGTTTTCCGCTATCTCGAACGCCTGACCTCCCACGAAACCACTTTCCGCCTGTTGGGACGCCTGCGCGTCTGGTTTTATGGTGTGCTCGAACCGCTGGCTCCCGCACGCCTG
Source organism: Chloroflexi bacterium GWB2_49_20 (assembly GCA_001796335.1). Classification (GTDB taxonomy): domain Bacteria; phylum Chloroflexota; class Anaerolineae; order Anaerolineales; family Villigracilaceae; genus UBA12087. Next base: position 478,129 of record MGMF01000001.1, read on the forward strand.
GGTGGAGAGCGCTCTGGAGATTTGCTCAGCCGTTTTTTGGCAGACATCGAAACATTGGAGAATTTTTATGTGCGTGTACTGGCTCCCCCGCTGGTAGCCCTCGTCATTCTGGCAGGAACCGGCCTGTTCATGGCTGGATTCGATGTACGCCTGTCTGCACTGCTGCTGGCCACCCTGCTGCTGGTGGGGGTGGGATTGACCTGGTTGAGCCTGGTGCTGGGACGCAAGCCAGGTCAGGTATTGGTGGAAGCCAAAGCCAGCCTGCAGGCTGACCTGGTGGACGGGCTGCAAGGCTTGCCCGACCTGCTGGTATATGACGGGTTGCCGGCCTATTTTGGGCGCCTGGATGCCAGTCAGACTGGCTTGCTGCAAGCCCAGCACAGGATGGCAGCCATCAGCGCGCTGCAAAGTGCTTTGAATCAACTGCTGACCGGTCTGGGAACATGGTTGGTGCTGGTGTTGGGCATCCTGCTGGTGAGTACCGGGCAATTGCCGGGCATCTACCTGGCCGTGATCGTCCTGGCAGCCATGGCCAGCTTCGAGGCGGTGCAGGGATTGCCCCTGGCAGCGCAATACCTGGAAAGCAACCTGCAGGCCGCCAGGCGCTTGTTTGCGATGGCTGATACTCCCCCGGCTGTCCTGGATATTGCCGGAAGCCAGGTTAAAATTGGTTCAGCCGATCTCACAGTAGAGGATCTGGGTTTCACATATCCGGGGACTTCCAGCGATCCCCCAACCCTGTCTGACATCCATTTTGAGCTTCCGGTCGGAAAACACATCGCCATCCTGGGGGTAAGCGGCAGCGGGAAAAGCACGCTATTCCAAGTGCTGCTCCGCTTCTGGGAAATGGATGCGGGTGAGATCACACTCGCAGGCCTGGATGTCCACCAATTTACCCAGGAAAGCGTGCGCCAGTGTTTCAGCGTCCTGCCGCAGAACATCTACCTGTTCAACACCAGCCTGCGCGAGAACCTGCTGGTGGCGGACCCGGCTGCCAATCCGGGGCAGATCGGGCAGGCACTTTCCACAGCCTGCCTGGATGAATTTGTAGCCTCCCTGCCGCAAGGTTTGGAAACCCTGGTCGGTGAGCGCGGCCTGCAACTGAGCGGAGGCGAACGCCAACGGCTGGGGCTGGCGCGCCTGCTGCTCAAACATTCACCCATTTACCTGTTGGATGAACCCACCGCACAGATGGATACCCTCCTGGAAGCCCGCATCATCCGCAATCTTCAGACCGCCTTGCAGGGGCACAGCCTTCTGTGGATCACCCAGCGACTGGTCGGATTGGAATGGATGGATGAGATCCTGGTCATGCAAGCCGGGCGCATCAGCCAGCGCGGCACGCATGCCGAATTGATAGGAGTGGATGGGTTGTACAAGCAGATGTGGTTAGCGCATAATGATCTTTTTGCATTGCAAGATTCTTAATACGCGGCTATAATACCCCCCTGCCGCGGGGCGTGGCGCAGTCCGGCTAGCGCGCTTGCATGGGGTGCAAGAGGTCCCGGGTTCGAATCCCGGCGCCCCGACTTGAGACTCTCGCAAGAGAGTCTTTTTCTGTCCCGGGTTCCCCCATGCGGGGATAATATCGCGAGGATTTGGGTGATCCGAAGGATATCAGGCTTGCGATGGTGGATTGAACCGAGAGGAGACAGACTAGTCTCTGGATGTTCCACCACCGCAGGGCTTTCCATTTGGAAATAATATTACATCAAACTTCATTCCTTTGGTATCCCATCAATAAGGTAGATATACATGTTGAGGATGAAATCGAATAACGAGGAATGCAATATCGATTCCACTCATTCGAATACTCGGCTCGCAGTGCCCCAATATAATTAGCTTTGTCCAGAGCATGGTTGATTCCTTCATGTTCATCAAATTTCCAACCTGCACCACCCGGTAAGCAAAAGAAAATAGGTTCTGGTATTGATAGATTTAGAACCAGAGTTTTTTTGCTTTCTTGGATTTGACGTTGAACTTCTTTTATGTCTTCCCCATAACTATCAAATGGAACATGATTGATTGAGTGCGGAAGGATTTCTATTAATGGTTCACCAAGTTCATTCTTAGCCTTAGAAATATCCCGAATCTCACTCCATGTCATTATTAGGTTTGTGGAATGCTCGTTATTTTCCCAATTATCTAACTTGCGAGGGTTTCCAGGATTCGAAATAAAGCCTGTAGGAACACAGATTGTCGCCTTGAAATCATATTCGTCCTTCAAAATTGAATAAGAGCTTATATAAAAATCAAGGAGGGCATCATCAAATGTGAGCACGATTTTTGGTAGTAAATCTTTCGAATGATATAACTCGTGATATATCTTCCATGTCGGTTGAATAAAATATTCCTTTATTTCATACAGGTGAACGGGTAAAAATTTTCCCCTTAGCCAATCAAGGTGTTTACGTAAAATATCCCCATCTATTTTGTGATACATCAAGATCGGTAAGGGCGGAGGCATAATACCACCTAGAATAGAGCATCGAGAGAATTTATATTAGCGCTCAACTGCCACTAATCCCACCTGCCACCCCTTCGAACCGCTGGCGCTTGAGCATCTCATTGACCTTTGGCTCGGTTAGCTTTTTATATTTATCCAGGTTGGTATGGACAAATTCCAGCAACATTTTGTCGAGTACCTGGTTAAATTTGTAGACTTTGGCGTCGTGGAGATTGTCAGATAGAAGTGCGTCACCCAAACCTTCATCCGCTTCAAGCCGGGCGTGGATGTGCAGGATATCGTCTGCTACCTGCCAGATGAAGTTCGCTTTTTCTTGAAAGTTATTTGACATAGAAAACCCCGATTCTGAAATAGTATCAAGTTAAATTATAGCCTTTATTCCGTAAATCTACGCAATCACCTATTCAAGTGCGGGTAATCTGGTAAATATTATTTAAGCATTAATGTTTGAAATAGTAAGGAAATATTAATCCGAGGTCTTATTAAATTTTTGCTTTGCAGAATTTGTCTTATCTTCTGGTTTTGGTGGATAGACAGAGAACCAATCGATACTTCTTGTAATTATATTTTGCCAGATACCAATCATTATCGCAATGACTCCTATAAAAATAGTAAAACAAGTGTGCTCAAAAAAGAAAGTTCCAGCCCCGGCATTTTTTATAGAAAATAATACTGCGAGTTCCCCAAAAGTATACATGAGCAAGATAGACGATGCTCGAAACCCAACATGTTTTCTAACGGATTTCATTTCATTTGAAATCATATTTGACTCAACAATAAATCGCCCCAATGATTTCACATAACTTCTAGTATCAAGAATTGGATTGTTTCTTGCAGGGCCATCAAAATTAAACAAATACAGGATATAGTCTATTAATTGATGGATGCCGAATCTATTAAATACAAACCATGTGTTTCCGATAACAACTGTAACTATTCCAAGAGCAAGGAAATGCCAGGGATTGTCAAGTTTAATCTCTTTCCAAATATCAATACTGGGATAGGCAAGGTACGCAGCACCAACAATGAGAACACCTGGGAAAAAATACCTAAAGATGCTCCCAAGGTTTTCTCCAACATCACGGAGTAACCCGCTAATGCTATCACCAGTATTACTCATTAATCTCCTCCTTTGACTTGTTCCTTAAAATGAATTATAGCTTTTATTTCGTAAAACCGCACAAGTACCTGATTTACAAATTGCCTCTTGATTTATTAGATCGTTTGTTCTACAATATGGCTTGGTATGATGGATTGGTCGTCCATCATTGTTGAGGTGGTTGTTTCACCTGTACTTTAATAATTTAAAACGCAGGCAGGCATGCTCAATTCCTCCCCCGTTTAAATCATCTCCCCCAAATTTTATTATATTTGGGGGAAGCCCAGGTGCCGCCGAAGGTCCCCGTCAGGGGGCAGGCGGAGGGGGTCATTCGTTCCTCTTCGTTCCTCCCGATCGCAAATCCCGATGGTTTACGGGAAGTCCCACGACCGCAGGGAGTCCCATCTTTTTGGAATGCTTTTCGGGGGAGCAGTCCCCGACGATCCCACGCTCATTTTGTGGGGCTTGTGACTATCGCGAAGCGTCCCGCTAGCGGGGTCACCAATCCCTGCGTAAACACACTGGTTGATCGTGCATGAGGCGCTGGGGCTCGAATGAGGGGGTTCGTTTCTTCCCCGTTTCAGCTCATCTAGGGCTTAGGCGTTGGCGTGTACGTCGCACAGGTCGTGCCGCAGCCGTTGGGGCAGGTCTCTGAGCAATAATACACTTCATTAGTACCAATGGCACACAGGGGCGGCGTGCACATGGGTAAGAATTCAGGTGTGAGGGTTTCAGTCTGTGTTGGCAGGGGCAGCCGGGTGTTGGTGGAAGTGACTGTCGGTGTGGGGGTGGTGGTAACCTCCCAACGAACCAGCCGGCAGGCACACAACATAAATGCCAGGGACAGAACCAGCAGGGTCTTTTTTAATTGCATAAGATAATTATACAACGCATCCTTAATTGAAAGGGTGCAGTATCAAGAAATTTTATTACACAAGACCCTGAAGGTCTTAAAGACCTTCAGGGTCTTCATCTAATATCTTGTCAAACCTGCTGCCTTCGAGTATCCTTGACGGCGGGAGTGGTTAGGTCCCGGTGGGCTTCCCGGTCTTCAACACCGGCGGCGGGTCGCATTGCGGGCCGCGGTGGGTTCGACCCCCATCCACTCCCGCCTTTGTTTTTATTGGAGGCAGCAGTCCTGATCTCTTTCTAGGCACCTGTTGCCTGCCTTGATTTGAGGTACAGGCATGACATTACCCGCTTCTGAAATACTAAACTCACTCGTAAGCCGCGTCTTTCGCATTGAAGATGTCACCTTGGGGGATCCACAACGCGATTTCATTGTTCGTTATCGTGGTCAGCTCATCATTGAAGATTCGGCTACAGCGTATGACCAGCTTGACCAGTCTCTTAAACCCCTCAATATAACTCCCCTCTTTCGAGTGGAAAACGGGCGGCAGATGGTGATATTAATATCCGGCATGGTCAAACCCAAACCTGCCAAAGTATCCATTAACATTGCGCTCTTTATTCTGACCCTGCTGAGCGTCATGTTCGCGGGCGTGATGTACTCCTACAGGGGACCCCTGCCAGACGACCCGCTCAAGCAGACCTGGACCCTGATCCTCAACCTGTGGCAGGGCTGGCCTTTTGCAGTCAGCCTGCTTTCCATCCTGCTGGCGCATGAGTTTGGGCATTACTTCGTCGGGCGTTTTCACAAGACGGATGTCTCACTGCCTTACTTCATCCCATTCCCATTCAGCTTCCTGGGAACCATGGGAGCTTTCATTAATATGAAAGAACGCCCACGCAACAAGCGCATCCTGCTGGATATCGGCATTGCCGGACCCCTGGCAGGTCTGGTGGTGGCTATACCGGTCCTGATCATCGGACTTAACCTCTCAAAGCCTGATACGCTCTTGAACACGCGCTACACCCATCAATCCGGTCAGGCTTTTATTTGCCCGGACCCCACCCTCGTGGGGGATAACTACACCTGCCCAGATGACAACCTGCTGGAAGGCAATTCTGTCCTTTACCTGGGTCTCAAGTATGTCCTCAAAGGCGAACTGCTGCCAGCTCCTGCAAATATGAATGGTTCAGCCGTGCTTTACTGGCTGCGTTTCTTCTTCACTGGCAGCCCGTTGCCGATCGGTGGCAGGGATATCATGCTGGACCCGGTGGCCATGGCTGGCTGGGCTGGCATCCTGGTTACCTTTCTGAACCTCATCCCGGCCGGGCAGTTGGATGGCGGGCATGTACTCTACTCCCTTTTTGGCAGGAATGCCCGCAAGCTTTTATGGTTTGTCTTGATCCCCATGCTGGCCTTGGGATTCATCTGGAATGGTTGGTGGTTGTGGGCCGGGCTGATCTACTTCCTCGGGCGAGCCCAGGCTGAGCCGCTTGACCAGATCACCCCGCTCAACCCTGGTCGCAAGCTGCTGGCCGGACTGGTGCTGGTCATCTTCCTGCTGGTGCTGACCCCGGTTCCATTCATTGTATTCTAGCCGCGCCGCATGCTAAATAAAAACAGCCTCACCTGGTACTGTCTGCTGGCTCTCATTGCCTTGCTATTCTCTGCCTGCATGCCACTTCCGCTCTCAATGGAGCCCCTGGTAACCAACACTCCCAGCTCTTCCAAAAAAACTCCCACACTCACCCCAACCGACAGCCTGCCCCAAATTGAGATTGCGCCGCAAGCACTGAAAGACCTCCGCATCCAGGTTTCCCATGCCTTTGTGGGATCCTCAGATTCTCATTTCAGTGACCAGGTGGCAGAATTCAACACACTCAATGATTGGGGCATCACCGTTTACCCGCTGGCAAACGATTCATACAATACCCTGTTCGAAACAGTCGGCAGCAGCCTCGGCACCCAGGAACAACCCGACCTGGTGATCACCATGTCCGAACAGATCCTGGACTGGGATGCAAAGGCTGCTGTTATTGATCTGGCGCCCTATCTGCAAGATCCGCAATATGGCTTCAGCGCAACCGATCTCGCCGACTTTGAACCGATCTTCTGGACGCAGGCCGGGCAAAACGATAGGCGGTTGGGGCTTCCAGCCCAGATCTCGTCTTCCTTCCTGTATTACAATCAGACTTGGGCACGCCAACTGGGCTTCACCCGGATCCCGCTCACTTCCAGCGAGTTCCGTGAACAAGCCTGTGCTGCCAATCAGTCCTTCCGTACAGATAACGACCTTCAAAACGATGGTTACGGCGGCTGGATCGTCAACACTGGCTCACCGTCTGTGCTGGCCTGGATGCAGGCGTTTGGAGGCGGCGTGGTAAAGGATGGTCAGGTTACTTTTTCCACCGACGCCAACCAATCCACTCTTGAATTTTTGAAGAAACTATACGACGATAATTGTGCTTATCTCTCCACCGAGCCAAACCCGTATCCTTCTTTCGCCAATCGCTCGGCCATTTTCATAACTGCTGACCTGACGGAGATATCCAATCAAAGTCTGGCCTTTGAGCAAGCCAAAAACAGCGATGAGTGGACGGTAATCCCCTTCCCCGGTCAGCATGGCCAACTGATCGCCGAAGGGCCCGTTTTCTCGGTGCTCAAATCCACATCTGAGAAACAACTGGCTGCCTGGTTGTTCGTGCGCTGGTTGCTTTCAAGCGAGAACCAGGCTCGCTGGGTGGTGGCAACCGGAATGTATCCCCTGCGCACTTCATCTTATGAAGCCCTGGTTGGCTATCGCAGCAGCCACAAACAATGGGATGCGGCGGTCGGATATATGGATGAGCTGGCCACCCAGCCGCAGTTGGCCACATGGCGTAAAGCCCGGCTTGTGCTGGGGGATGCTGCCAACTTCATCTTTCGCACCAACCTGGGCCTGGATCAGATCCCTGGCATACTGACCCAAATGGATACAACCATGCAGGAATTAACCGAGGCGAAACCCTGACCGCTTTCCCGAAAACCAGCCCAACTCATATTGTTATTTACACTGACGGTGCCTGCAGTCCCAACCCTGGCTCCGGCGGCTGGGCGGCCATTCTCTGCTCTGGTTCCCACGAAAAGATTCTAAGCGGTGGGGAGAAAAGCACCACCAACAACCGTATGGAGTTGACCGCCGCTCTGCAAGCCCTGCTGGCATTAAAAACGCCATGCCGGGTGGAGATCGTCACCGATTCGGAATACCTGCGGCGCGGCATTACCGAGTGGCTGCCCGGCTGGAAGAAACGCAATTGGCAGCGTAAAGGTGGCGCCCTGGCCAACATTGACCTGTGGCAAGCTCTGGATGCCATCCTGGCCAAACATTCCGTCACCTGGAAGTGGGTGCGGGGACATGCCGGACATAAATATAACCAACGCGCTGATCAACTTGCACGCCAGTCGATTCCGCGCTAAATTTACCTGCGGAAAGGAAGGTATGCATGCCCATTTATGAATATGTTTGCAAAGATTGTCAGAAAGAATTTGAGAGTCTGCGTTCCATGAGCCAGGCCGATGCCCACATCGCCTGCGTTGCCTGTGGCGGGGATAATACCCGCCGAAAACCTTCCGTCTGTTACTCTGAAAGCAGCGGAAAAGCACTGGCGGACAGCTCTTCATCTTCTTGTGGATCATGCTCGGGCGGTAATTGTTCCGGCTGTGGGCACTGATATTTAATCACACACCTTACGCACATCGTCCCGAAGGTTCCCTCAATTCAGGGACGCTTTTTACCCAAACCTTCGGGACGATATGTAACATCAGTTAATCATTGAAAGGCGATCTCACATGGAATACACGCAATTAGGACGTACCGGTTTAAGCGTCTCACGACTATGCCTGGGGACAATGAATTTTGGCCCCCAGACCAGTGAGGCTGATTCCTTCGCCATCATGGACCAGGCCCTGGAATCCGGCATCAATTTCTTTGACACTGCCGATGTCTATGGCTGGAAAATGGGTGAAGGCATCACCGAAAACATCCTCGGGCGCTGGTTCGCGCAGGGTGGAGGACGCCGCGAGAAAGTAGTGCTGGCCACCAAGGTATTTGGCCGCATGGGTGACTGGCAAAATCAATCGCGTCTGTCAGCCCTGCATATCCGCCAGGCTTGTGAGGAATCGCTAAAGCGTATGCAGACCGATCACATCGACCTGTACCAGATGCACCACATCGACCGCAATAGCCCCTGGGAGGAAATCTGGCAAGCCATGCAGACCCTGGTCCAACAGGGTAAAGTTGTATATGTAGGTAGCAGCAACTTTGCCGGCTGGCAGATCGTCAAGGCCAACGAAGCCGCCCGCAGCCGGAACTTCATGGGGCTGGTCAGCGAGCAGAGTCTTTACAACCTGGCTGACCGCATGGTCGAGCTGGAAGTGGTGCCTGCCTGCCGGGATTACGGCCTGGGCTTGATCCCCTGGAGCCCCCTGGGTGGCAGTATCCTGGGTGGCATTCTGGAAAAAGCCAGCGAAGGCCGGCGCACTTCTGAAAATTCCCAGAAGAAGCTGGAAGCGCATCGTTCAAAAGTGGAAGCCTACGAAGCCTTCTGCAAGGCGCTGGGAGAAAAACCGGCTGATGTGGCGCTGGCCTGGTTGCTGCACAACCCGGTTGTGACCGCACCTATCATTGGGCCACGTACTTTGCAGCAATTAACCGGCAGCCTGCGCGCACTGGAGATCAAACTGCGTGAAGAGAGTCTCAAAAAATTGGATGCGATCTGGCCCGGCCCGGGCGGAGAAGCCCCCGAAGCCTACGCCTGGTAATATGGAATAAAAAATTTAGAAATCAATGTAAAATAATAGATGGCGTTCAGCCATCTATTATTTTATGTACCCGCGCTACTCTTACCCCACTCCCCTTGTCTTCAAAATAATAACATCCATGCTGCTTGGCAGACGCAGATCCTTTCGTCTGGATGCCCGTGCGATGATCGCCAGGCAGAAGCCCGAGTTGCGCATTCTGGGGCGTGAATTTATCCCTGCGCACAGCCCGTGTGTGATCACTTTTAACCATTATCACCGTCCCGGCTTTCAGGCCTGGTGGCTGGCACTGGGTGTTGCCGCAGTTGTGAAAGAGGAGATGCACTGGGTGATAACCAGCGAACTCACCTTCCCGGGTAACTGGTATGCTTTTGTTGGCAGGCCTCTCTCGCGCTGGGTGTTGAGAAAAATGGCACATACCTATACTTTCACCGGCATGCCGCCCATGCCGCCACGTCCGCAGGATGCCGGGGCACGCGCCGTGGCTGTTCGCCAGGTGTTATCATATATTAAGTATACTGAAAATCCCATGCTGGGCCTGGCGCCCGAGGGAGGGGACAATCCGGATGGTATTGTCTGCATGCCCGCCCCCGGCCTGGGGCGCTTTGGGCTTCTGCTGGCAGGCGCCGGGCTGAGCATTGTACCCGTTGGAGCCTATGAAAGCGATGGGAGTTTCTGCCTGCGTTTTGGACCCAAATATGAATTAAAAGTCCCCGCCGGGCTGTCTGCCAGGCAAAAAGACCTCCAGGCCGCCCGCATTATCATGCAGAACATTGCCAACCTATTGCCGACGTCGCTGCGTGGCGATTTTGAATGACCCTGACCAACTATTTCCATCTGTGAGGAACCTCCATGAAAAAGAACGCTTCGATCTGGCAAATGCTCATCCTGAACATGTACTGGATAGGATTATCTTTCAAATGGAACGCTCTCCACCCGCTCATCTTGCCAGCCGTGCTGCTCAATTATGTCCCGGATTCACAGAAGAACACTTACCTGGGGATCCTGACCTTTATCGGGTTGGTGATCGCCACAATAGTGCAGCCCATTGCCGGGGCAGTCAGCGACCGCTGGGCTTCCCGCTGGGGGCGGCGCCGTCCGTTGATCGTGATCGGCACCCTGTTTGATTTTGTTTTCCTGGCGATACTCGGCTGGGCTGGGGGTCTGGCCTGGCTGTTCATGGGGTATATCTTTCTTCAATTCAGTTCCAATATCGCTCATGGCGCAGTCCAGGGTTTACTGCCAGACCGGGTGCCCTCCCGCCAACTGGGTGTTGCCAGTGGCATAAAGACTTTCATGGATATGCTGGCGCTTATCCTGGCCTCCCTGGTGGCTGGCAACCTGATCGACCCCGTGACCCGTGATCCAACCCTGATCATTGCCGTGGTCATGGGTCTGATGCTGGTATCCACAGCCATCACCCTGTTTGGCACACCCGAAGAGTCCAGCGCGGGCAGCCATCCACCCGACGCGTATGCAAGAAGCGTCTTCCAAGAATTCAAGGACCTGTTCCAGGTGGATGTAAAGGCCAACACAGCCTATTGGTGGTTGATCGCAGAGCGCTTTGTTTTCCTGCTGGGTGTCTTTGGCATCCAGCAATTTGCTCAATACTATATCGGTGATGTGCTCCAGGTGGATAACCCGGTCAAGGCCACAGGCGACTTGATGGCAGCCCTGGCAGTAGGCCTGGTGGTCATGGCCCTGGCAGGCGGCTGGCTGACCGATAGACTGGGGGCAAAGCGCATCCTGGTAGCCGCCAGTCTCATCACGGGGCTGGGCTGCACGCTTCTCCTGCTGGTAACCGACCAGAACAGCCTGGTACTTATGGGCAGCGTCATCGGGGTTGGCATGGGTTTGTTCCTGACCGCCAACTGGGCGTTGGCCAACCAGCTTGCACCGGGAACCGAAGCCGGAAAATACCTGGGATTGACCAACATCGCCACGGCAGGGGCTGGCGCACTGGGACGCCTATGGGGACCCGTGCTGGATGGTCTCAACAATGCCTGGGCTGGCGATTGGATCGGTTACAAGGCCATGTTCATTTTTGGAACCATATGCGCCTTGCTTAGCATTCTATTGCTGGTGCGAATACCCACACCCGGCCGTAAGTAAGGGATTATGCAACCACCCCGCTGGCTTTGCGTATATTAGTCAGAACGACCCACTCAGGAGCAGATGTGAATGACGAAATGGCCTGGATTCACCAGGCTCAAAATGGAAGCGATGAAGCATTTACCCAACTGGTCGAAACCTACCAAACCCCGGTGTATAACCTGTGTTACCGGATGCTGGGTGAGCCGGAAGCGGCAGAAGATGCGGCCCAGGAGACATTTTTTAAAGCCTACAGAAACCTGGGCAGGTATGATATTAACCGATCATTTGCAACCTGGCTGCTTTCAATTGCTGCCCACCACTGCATCGACCGGTTACGTCGCCGCCGTTACAGTTCGTTTTCCATCGATGATGATGAAAACCACGCCAAGCTGCCTGACGCCAATGCACCCGACCCGGAAAAAGAAACCGTTCGTCGCCAGGAACAGGCTCAAATGCAAACCATGTTGAAATCCCTGGATGCCACCGACCGCGCTGCAGTCGTACTGCGCTACTGGAATGATTGCTCTGAAGTGGAAATTGCCCGGGCGCTCTCGTTGACCGTTCCGGCAGTCAAGAGCCGCTTGCACCGTGCACGCCGCGCCCTGGCAAAACTTTGGGAAGAAGAAACCTCTCATGCACATGTTGAAAGGAGGCCTCATGAATCACCGGCCTTTTGAAGATTGGCTGCTCGAAAACCAGCCGCTCACCCCTGAACAGAATCGGGAACTGAATGCCCACCTGAAGACCTGCACAACTTGCACGGCGCTGACCGAGGTGGACCTGTCTCTGAAATCCACCTGGTTGGTGGCTCCCAAGGCGGGGTTCACAGAACGCTTTCAGTTGCAGATGGTTGCTGAGCGCAAACTGATCCGCAAACGCCAGCTGTGGGGTCTCGGCTTACTGGCACTGATCGCCTTCATATCTGTGGGTTTCCTGATTTTTCAATTATTTACCGTTTGGCTAAGTTCTCCTGCCCAGTTGTTTGTCACCTGGGTGACCTGGTGGGTCACGCTGGTTTCTTCCATTCGAACTTACGGAAGTATCGGCCTGGCATTGCTTGAGATCGCTGCCGGGATCATCCCCCTGCCCTTATGGCTGGGGTTGGCTGCTGGAAGTTTTCTCCTGGTACTGGGTTGGGTCGCTTCTCTATGGAAATTATCCTATTCAACACAAGCAAGGAGGTTGGTATGAAAACCACCCTGAGAATATATACAATTTTAATCCTGCTTATCGCCCTGTTTGTCCCGTTACAGAGTGCCTCTGCGGATGGGCTGACCGACGGACAGGTCATATTTGGCAGCAATTACACCCTCAAAAGCGGGGAGTCCCTGACTGGTGACCTGCTGGTATTTGGCGGTTCGGTAACGGTTGAAGCTGACGCACGTGTATCCGGTAACATCGTATTATTTGGGGGCAGCCTGACCATCGCCGGAGAAGTAACCGGCGACCTGGTGCTGGTTGGCGGATCTGGTTTGTTAAAATCCACGGCAATTGTGGAAGGTGACCTGAACACGGTTGGCGGTAGTTTCCAAACCGAAAGCGGTGCCCGCGTGCTGGGAGAAATCAACAATTTTGGATCGCCTCCATCCATCGGTTATGATTTACCCACGCAAATCACCCCTCCTGAAATCCCAAATATATCCGGAGATATATCCCAGGCGATTAAATCAACCATCAATTTCAACCCATTCTCCGAATTTGCATGGTTGTTCATGAAATCATTGGGGTGGGCAGCTCTGGCAGCCCTGGTGATGCTGTTTTTTGACAATCATACCCGGCGGGTCAGCCGTGCGGTTCTGCACCAACCGGTCATCGGAGGCTCGATCGGCTTGCTGACCTTGCTGGTGGCTGGTGTGCTCACAGTCATTCTTTCCATCACCATTCTCCTCATCCCCGTAGCTCTCATCGGTCTACTGATCCTGGCATTTGCAATTGCCTTTGGTTGGATCGCGATCGGCCTGGAAGTCGGTCAGCGCATGTCCAAGGTGTTCCACCAGGAATGGGCTTTGCCTCTGTCTGCCGCAATAGGCACCTTTGTGCTCAACTTTGTGGCATTCGGAATTGGGTTCATCCCCTGTGTTGGCTGGCTGGTACCATTCCTGATCGGCTTGCTCGGGCTGGGCGCAGTGCTTCTCTCCCACTTTGGCACACAACCCTACCCACCCACTGAAACCCCGCCTGCAGAACCCACACATTTACCTGTGAACTCTGACCCATCTTCATAGTGGTTCCCAAGATCAGATTCCAGCCCCACCCTCATACGGCAGCGGTTTTTTTATTGGCAAAGGATGGTCTGGACAGAATTTCAATTAAGTTTACAAAATATTGGCGGACATTATGAATATCATGAGAGAAGAGAAACAACACACCGAGATCCCGAACCAGGCGAAAAGAAGACCGATCATTCGCACCCGGTTGGTGCGCCGGGGTTGGTTTTCCAGGGCGGATTTTGACGGATCTGAGGGGTTATAGCGTACCGGCACAAACGAGTTAACCGGATATTTATCCAGGAATGCTTGCGCATCTTCCTTGCTGAAATTATCACAATCGCCGGGGAAGAGATTATTCCCGGTATGCTCCACTCCGTTGGCTGAATAAGCATAATCAACCACGGGTTGGTAGGTCAATCCAGTCTGGGAATCTTTTTGTACATTCTCGCTTGGTGGACATTCATTCAGGCGGACCGCCAGTATTTTGCCGCCCGTTGTCTCCCAATCATACATCTCAACCGGGACATATTTCTTGCGCCTGCGCGAATCGATCAGCAGGAGGATCGCGCCCATCAGGGTGATGCCCACGCCCAGGCTGATCGGGAGAACCAGGAAGTACATCAAGAAAGTTTTTTCAATCATCAGTTTTCCTCCAATGGAGATTATACTTCAGCCATTGTTTATTTCAAACACCATGATCAGGATAAAGATGCACTGTTTTATGATCTGGGCGTTATTGGATCTCGCATATAGCATTGCATTACTAAAAGAGCTCTTTTTTGAATTCCTATTGTAATCTTGTCTAAGACGATAGTATAAACCTTTGACTGAACCAAAAACCAGGTGAAGCAAAAAAACTTTGTTAATAGTTTGAGGAAGGTGACACGATTTCAAAAAAAACAGCTTCTGATGATACAGAAGCGGTTAATTATTTTTATGATCTTATCGATGACAGTTTAGCTTATCCCATTCCAAAGCGATAGCCAAAGCCCCGTTCGTTATGAATGTACTTTGGGTCTTCCGGGTCAACTTCCACTTTTTGCCGGAGGTGCCAGATATAGCGGCGCACAAAACCGATCTCTTCTTTATACTGCGGTCCCCAAACTTGGCGCACCAGGTCTTCGGCAGAGATGACCTCGCCCGGGTGGCGCATGAGCGCCAGTAGGAGTTTATATTCGGTGGGTGTCAGAATGATCGGTTCCCCATAACGGGTGACACGCCGTGATCCCAGATTGATTTTTAACCCTCCCAATTCCAGCTGTTCAAAAACAGAACCTGTCACGCCGCCGCGGGACAACACTGCCCGGATACGGGCTCCCAATTGGGCAAAGGAAAAAGGTTTGCTGACATAATCATCCACGCCGAGAGAGAAGCCGCGCAATACATCACTCTCCTCATTACGGGCGGTCAGCATAATGACCGGGATCTGACTCATTTCACGGATACATTGAAGCGTCTCCCAACCGTCTTTGATTGGCATGGTCACATCCAGGATCACCAGGTCGGGCTTGTGCTCAAAGAAAGCCCGCAGACCTTTTTGCCCATCATTAGCCGTATGGATGACATGTCCCTGGTCATGCAAGTAATCGCCCAGGAGACCTGAGAGATTCAGATCGTCGTCGATCAGCAAAATGGAACTCATGGGATCAAACTTCGCTGGAATTTTCCACTGGGATCAACAGGTAGAATTCCGACCCGGGTGCATTTTTATCCGGCCAGGAAGGGCTGATTACACCGATGGAGCCATGCTGGGCAAGAATAAGTTTGCGCGCAAAATATAAGCCCAAACCCCAGCCCGAAGGAGTGCTCTCACCGCTATTCACACGCTCAAAGCGCTCAAAAATAATCTTTTGGTGTTCTTTTGGTACACCCGGTCCATGGTCTATGATTGAAATGCGGACCTGGTCACCCTCCTGGCAAGCAAATAATTGAATTGGAGTGCCCGATGGAGAATATTTTTCAGCGTTGCGCATCAGGTTACGGATGATCGTCTCGAGATGAATTTCATCCGCCAGGACGGGAGGCAGATCATGGGAAAGTTTCCAATCCAGCGGACGACCGGTCGGGACGAGGATCACTTCTGCAGCCTGCTCCATCAGTGGGCGCAATGCGACCGGACCAATGTTGATGTCCAGCTTGCCGGCTTCCAGGCGGGAGACATCCAGAATGGTCTGGACCAGTTGGGTCAGGCGGGTGCTCTCGCCCATCATGGCCTTCAGCGTGCGGCGTGCCAGGGGAGGCATGTTTTCCGCGTTTTGCATGGCGAGTTCCAATCCACCATTGAGGGTGGTCAAGGGGGAACGCAATTCGTGGCTGACCAACGAGACAAACTCTGATTTCATCTGGTCCAGGTGCTGTAATTCATGGTTGGCTTGATCCAATTCCATATTGCGCTCTTCCAGTGCGGAAGTACGCTCCTCCACTTTCCTTTCCAACTCGCGGTTAAGAACCTGTACCTCGGTAATCGCCTTTTTTTCAGCATTGACCAGCTCGCGTAACCAGGCAATGAGAAACCCAATAATGATTGGTCCCATCAACCCGAAGATAATGGTCTCGCTGGAAAAAGCCAGGCCAAAATTAAATCCATCTTCCAATCCATGTTCAATGAACTCAAATACAAAAGCAGTAACTGACAGAAAGAGCGGTACAGCCCATTGTAATAACTTTAAGTCCAGAAACCGATTATTATTCAGCCAATCTAGCAGATTAAATTTCATATATAAATTATAGTCATTTTGTCTAATTTTGGCAGTACCCAGTTCAAGGTTTTATCCAAAGAGGACATATTTGAGACAGTATACGACATCATTTTGACGCGCATTAACGTTAACATTCATGTTATTTTAAGGATGGTGAATTCCATCTCAACCGCTTGTTAAAAAAAAGGAGAATGTCTATGAAAAAAAATCTACTTGTAATCGTTTTTTTGCTTGTGCTGGCTGCCCTTTTGGTGGCTTGCGGTGGGCAAACAACCCAGGCCCCAACCGATGCGCCAACCAGCGCTTCAATTGTCACCGAAGCCCCGACAGAAGCCCCGGTTGCGTTGAGCGGTGACCCCATTCAAGGAGGTTTGCTATACGATGATTGGGTAAAAGTTCTCGGTGTGGATGCCCCCACTGACAACCAACCGCTCTGGGGTACCCAAACCACGAACACCCGCTCTGGTAAGGATACCTGGCGCTGCAAAGAATGCCATGGTTGGGATTACAACGGTGTGAATGGCGCTTATGGGAAAGGTTCGCACATGACAGGTTTTGTAGGCGTATCCCAGGTTGCTGGCACAGACGCCAGCGCCATCCTGGCTGCCCTCAAAGGTGCAACCAACCCAGATCATGACTTCTCATCTGTAATGGATGATCAGGCTCTTACAAACCTGGCGCTCTTCCTGAATGATTACCAGTTCGATACGAGTTTCTTTATTGGTGCGGACAAGTTAGCTACTTCTGGCGATGCAGTTAATGGTAAAAACCTCTTTTATCAAAACTGCTCTTATTGCCATGGGCCTCAGGGCTTGAGCATGAACTTCGCTGACGATAGTGATCCCGAATACTACGGTACGATCGCCAGTGACAATCCATGGGAATTTATCCACAAGGCCCGCTTCGGACAGCCGAACGCTGAAAATATGCCCTCCATGGTTGATCTTGGTTTGAGCGACGCTGAATACGCCGATCTGCTGGCTTATGCCCAGACCTTGCCGACCTCCAGCCCGGTCACTGAGGGTGGACGCTTGTACGATAAGTGGTTCGCGGCTTTGGGTGTGGATGCACCTGCAGGCGATCAACCCCTCTGGGCGACCCAGACAACAAACACCCGCACTGGAGCAGATACCTGGCGCTGCAAGGAATGCCACGGCTGGGATTATAAAGGCGTGGATGGTCGCTATGGCTCCGGTTCACACCAGACCGGATTCCCTGGAATTCTTGATGCGGCCGCGATGAGCCCTGAAGAATTAACCGCCTGGTTGGATGGCAGCAAGAACGCCGACCACAACTTCTCAACCTATATGACTGCTGACGATTTTGCCCGCCTGGTAGCGTTCATCCAAAAAGATGTCTTCGATAAGAGCACGATCATCAATGATGACAAGACAGTCGTTGGCGGAGACGCCACGCATGGCAAGTTGTTATTTGACTCGGTTTGCAAAGTTTGCCATGGTACAGACGGCAAAACCTTTAACTTTGGCAGTGATAGCGAACCGGAATATTTTGGCACCATTGCCGCTGACAATCCCTGGGAGTTCTTCAACAAAGCCACCGTGGGTGTCCCTGGCGAGGCTATGCCTGCGGGCTGGAACCTCGGTTGGAATTTACAGGATATCATTGATCTGCTAACCTACGCTCAGACATTGCCAACCAAATAATTTTCATCTTCAAGAGGCCGGGCGTCAGTGCCCGGCCTCTTCTTTTACTCTTTTTTTTTTATTAGTGGAATTATTGCTTTCTATTTCTTTCTCAAAACCTTCGTTCGAGGTGTTTCATGAAACAAAATTTTACCTGGTGGATGGCTTCACTCGCACTGCTGGGAATTTTTTCCCTGGCAGTTGTGCTTTTCATGGCCGAACCCGCCCATGCCTTGCCAGAATATGCCAAACGAACAGGTGAATCTTGCGCCACCTGCCATGTCAACCCCGGCGGCGGTGGACCGCGCACCCTGCGCGGCGCGTTATGGGCCGCCCGGGGAAAACCCGATCTGGTCCCAGCTCTGCCCGGTGTTTTGATTGCTCCTGGTGTGGTTGATGGAGCTGAACTTTATCAAATCGGCTGTTCCACCTGCCACGGACTTTATGGAGAAGGATTGTTTGGACGCGAACTGGCGAACACCGGTTTGAATGACAACAAAATCCGTACCAATATCCTGAATGGCCGCCTGAAAAGCGGCATGCCGTCTTTTGAAGGCATGTTCACAGATCCACAACTTAAAGCACTGGTGGATTACGTGGTAACGCTGGCGGATGGCACTGCTGTCTTTCCACCGGCTGAATATCCCCTGGACCCGCCAGCCTTCAATTGTTCGGTACAATCCCCCACTGAATCCTGCGGAGGCAACTAATGTCTAAAATGATTACCCGACGGGATTTTCTCAAAGTGAGCGCCGTAGTTGCAGGTTCTGCAACCGCACTGGGTGCATTGAAAAATGTCGTCTCCGTACAGGCCGCGGCTGAAATACCAACAACCCTGCAAACTGCTGCAGACGAAAATATATTCGCTTCCACCTGCCATCTTTGTTCAGCAGGCTGCGGCATCTTGGTGCGTGTTGCGAATGGGAAAGTGGTCAAGCTCGAAGGCAACCCGATGCACCCTGTCAACCAGGGTTCGCTTTGCCCTAAAGGACAGGCTGCTCCTGAATTGCTCTACAACCCAGACCGGTTGACAGGTCCGCAGAAACGTGACCGCTCTACTGGTCACACATCTCCAATAACATGGGACGAAGCAATTCAACTGGTATCGCAGAAGTTAAACGATTTGCGCCAGGCAGGGCATCCTGAACAAGCTGTCCTCATGCACGGGGATACCCGTGGACAAATGCGCTCCTTCCTGGTGCGCTTCATGCAGGCAGTTGGCTCACCCAACATTATTTCACATGAAAGCCTGAATGTGGCTGCTGCAAAACTGGGGGTTTACCTGACCCAGGGCATTTACGCTATGCCCGCTTACGATTTTGAAAAAACGAATTACATATTGTCCTTCGGTGCTAACTTTTTAGAAGCTGGTTCCAACCCGCAGCGGACTATTTCCGGTTATACCTACCTGCGGCGTGGACGGGCCACCCGCGGCAAAGTGGTGGTGATCGACCCGCGCCAGGGTATTCACGGCGCTAAAGCCGATGAATGGATCCCCATCAAACCTGGCACGGATGCGGCTCTGGCGCTGGGTATGGCCAATGTCATCATCCGCACCGGTCTGGTGGACGCGGACTTTATTAAGAATTATTCATTTGGCTTTGATAACATCGGCAAGGCCAAAGGGTTCAGAGATTTTGTTCTCGATAATTACGACCCGGCACGGGTAGAGCAAATCACAGGCGTGCCAGCAACAACGATCGCACGGCTGGCAGGTGAATTCGCAAGTAACAAACCATCCCTGGCGCTTTTACCCGGCAAGGGTGGGTTGCTCAATGGAGGCTTCGGCGGCGTGTACGCGGCCATGGCTGTTCATATTTTGAATGCCCTGGTAGGCAGTATCGAAGCCCCCGGTGGCACCATGACTCAACGCAACATGCCCTGCGTGGAATGGCCCAGACTCTCATCCGATCCAACTGCAAAAAAGGGATTGGCAACCCCACGCATGGATGGCGCTGGAAGTAAATTCCAATTAGGGCGGAATGCCTATCAAGCCGTAGCTGACCAGATCCTGGATGGCATTCCTGTCGAGGCTTTGTTCCTGTATGACGCCAACCCTGTTTTTGAAACACCTGGCGGATCTCGTTTTGCAGAGGCTTTCAAGAAAGTGCCTTTCGTTGTTTCCTTCTCGTCCTTCCTGGATGAGAGCGCTGAACTGGCGGATCTGATCCTGCCCGAACCGACTTTCCTGGAGCGCTGGGGGGATGATCACATCGAGGGGCTTGGTTATCCGGGTATTTCGCTTTACCAACCAGCCGTCGACCCCTTGTATGAAACCATGAACACGGGAGATTTCCTGCTGAAAGTGGCTGAAACAATGGGTGGCCCGGTTGCAAAAGCCTTTCCCTGGAAATCCTATCAAGAAGTGCTGCAATTCCGTTTGGAAAACATCGGCACCGATTGGAAAACTTTCAAAGAACTGGGCGTCTGGTTTACCCCCGGGTATCGCTTCGCAAGGCGCGGCAGTCAAAAATGGGTGAATGAGATCGTTGGCGTTGATAGATTAAATGCACCGCGTGACGGTTATTTTGATCTCTACAGCCGCGAATTATATTGCTTCCTTGGAAAAATGAAAAAAGATGAACTGGCTACGCTTGGAATTACGATGACTGGCGATGGCACGAGCCTGCCACACTATGAAGAAACCAATTATGCGGGGGATGAGGCGACGTATCCCTTCACATTGAATGTGATCACATTGATGAGCCTTGGACCCAGGAGCGAAGCAGCCAATATGCCCACCTTGCAAGAGATCAGCGGTATGACCGTCGGTGAAACCTGGTCTTCGTGGTTGGAAATGAATCCTGAATCTGCCAGTAAACTGGGTCTACGGGATATGGATCCGGTTTGGGTGGAAAGCCCGTTTGGCAAAGTTAACACCAAAGTTCGTATCGTCAAGGGTTTGCGCCCGGATGTGGTTAATATGCCTTTCAACCAGGGTCATTCTGCTGTGGGTCGTTTCGCCAGGGGTCGCGGTGTCAACGGGCTTAAATTGTTGAATCCTGCATCCGAACCTTTATCAGGCCTGGCTGCCTTTACGAATACACACGTGAAAGTAAGAAAATCCTGATGTGTAAAAAACTTTTTAGGTTTTAGGAGAATAAACCATGGCAAAATGGTCAATGGTTATCGATTTGGAAAAATGTGTGGCATGCCAGGGCTGCAGTATCGCCTGCCGTTTTGAGAACAACACACCGGTAGTTGGCCCAGATCAGGCATTAATGGGACGCGCCATGCGTTGGAACGATGTCTTCCCCCTGCCAATCAATGCAGACGAAGATACTGGCGAATATCCAAATGTGACCTCCCGGTATATTCCTCGTCCCTGTATGCATTGCGAGAACCCTCCCTGTATCAAGGTTTGCCCGGTGGGTGCCACCTTTATTGACAATGAAGGCATCGTTGAGCAGAATTACGCGCGTTGCATCGGCTGCCGATTCTGTACAGTTGCCTGCCCTTACGGAGTACGTTACTTCAACTGGCTCGAGCCGAAATGGGAAGCCCCACTTGGTGAACATCTGAACCCGGACCGTGTTGAAGGGGAAGGTGTGCTGGAGGGTCCGGTTGTGCGTCCGAGGGGAATAGTTGAAAAATGTACCTTCTGTGTGCATCGCCTCATCAAAGCACGCGAACGTGCCGAAGCAGAAGGGCGTGATTTCCGGGCTGATGAATATGTACCAGCCTGTGTGCAAACCTGCACTGGTAAGGCCCGTTTCTTTGGCGACCTGGACGATCCTGCCAGTACCGTCTCACAACTCGCCAAGAGTACTCGCGCCTTCCGTGTGCTCGAGGAAGTTGGCACGCATCCAAAAACAATTTATCTGCGGGAAGGATAAGCCATGCTACCAACCACATTTCATCCCCAAAACAACAATGAGGCTGTCATCCTGGCTCCAGTCCACCGGGTCACCCGCAAGGATCTTTTGCTCTGGGCAGTTTTACTGGGCATTATGGGTATCGGTGTCTATGCCTATTTAACCCAATGGTTCACCGGTTTGGGTGTGACAGGCTTGAACCGGCCTGTGTACTGGGGTTTCTATATCACCAACTTCGTGTTCTTCATTGGCCTGGCACATTCAGGTACGTTCATCTCAGCCATCCTGCGCCTGGCTGGAGCAAGCTGGCGTACTCCGCTCACACGTGCAGCAGAGGCCATCACTCTCTTCAGTTTGCCTTTCGGAGTTGGCGCAATTTTGATCGACATGGGGCGGCCTGATCGCGTAATGAATATCTTCTTTTATGGCCGGTTTCAATCGCCTTTGCTGTGGGACATTACTGCAGTTTCACTTTACCTGTTTTCCAGTATCGTCTTTTTCTACATCTCGCTTTTGCCGGATATTGCCCTCTGCCGGGATAGACTGACAGAAGTACCGTCATGGCAGCAGAAAATGTATAAGATCCTGGCACTGGGTTGGACCGGGCGGGGAGAACAATTCAAGCGTCTTGAACGGGCGTTGGACAATATGGCAATTTTTATGACCCTGCTGGTTGTCACCGTGCACACCGTGGTATCTTGGGTGTTCGGTATGACGGTGCAACCGGGCTGGCACACAGCACTCATTGGTCCGTTCTTCCTGGTCGGCGCGATATTTTCCGGCACTTCGGCAGTAGTGATTGTGCTGGCAATCCTGCGCCGTGTTTATCACATGGAAAAAGTTCTTCCAGTAAGTTTATTTAATTCATTGCGTAAACTCCTGATCGTGTTTACAGTTGCCTGGTTATATATGATGATCGCTGAATTCCTGACCACTACATATGGCGCAATTTCGGATGAGATGCTGGTCGTCTGGCAAAAGTTCACCGGCGATTTCGCCGTGTTGTTCTGGACGATGGCACTCACCGTTTTCGTCCTGCCCCTGATCATTTTCCTTTTCCTGGGCAAAGATCACGTTGGCTGGATGGTCGTGGCTGCTATTTTGATCAACATTGGAATGTGGATCGAACGTTTTCTTGTGATCGTCCCAACAGAAACCCGGCCTCGCTTTGTCTCCACTTTAATGGAAGGGATGGGAAGTTATCATCCTTCCTGGCAGGAAATAGCAATCACTGGCTCATTGTTTGCAGGTTTAATTTTGCTCTATGTAGTATTCACCCGCTTCTTCCCTATTGTGCCTATCTGGGAAACTGCGCATTCCGGTGAGACAAAATAATTACCGGGATAGGTAGAAACGGGAATTCTCAGTTTGTTGGCAAATTGCCAGAATTTTTTACTGATCGTGAGGTTTTTTAAATGGACATTAGTGAATTAATCACAAAGTTTTTCACATCAACCGGGCCTGGCGGCGGAATGATCCTGTTGGTTGTCAGCCTGGCAGCCAGCATTTATTTCTCTATGATTCGCTGGATCTTGCGCGGAGGAGAGGAGCCAGAAGAACATCCCAGCAATTAGTCATTTAGTTTACGCATTTCATTGTTGTCTCACAGCGCCCAACCTTACTGTGACAATCTGACTTCGATAAACTGCTGCCGAGTATAAGATAAGAGCCTATGACCCACGCTGACCGCGCCGAAATTTACACCTTACTGGCCGAATTGCTGGCTGAGCCTCCTGATTGGATGACCTCTTCCGGAAGCGATTGGCCGTTATTTGGCTTACTGACCGGACTTGCAGAAGAGGCTGATGGTGCGCGCAATCATGCAGATGCGTTGGTTGGCATCCCCTCGGAGAGCCTGAACAAACGTCGGGAACGTTATACCAACCTGTTCGCCTCGGGCAGACCGTGTTTCTGGTTGTATGAATCGGCAGCGAAAACTGGCAAGATCCTTGGTCCAATGACTTTTGAAATGGCGCAGCTTCTTCAATCCGTAGGATTGGAAGTGGCTGGTGCTGAACTTCCCGACCACATTTCGCTGGAATTGGCATTCCTGGCGTATCTTGCAGGTCAGGTCAAGGATCTGTCCTACGAACAGCAATTTCTAAAAAAACACGGGGATTGGATGATCGATCTCGGTCGCGCTTTACAGCAAACGAGTGATCCTGTCTATGCACCCATCGGCGTATTGATGGCTGATTGGTTGACTGAACAAATGCTGCCGGGGTTATCAAAAAAACAAAATGCACGATTCGACCTGCTAGTTCCCGGCATCCCTGATCCCAATGAATGCACGTTATGTGGCTTCTGTTCCCAGGTATGCCCAACGCATGCCCTGAAAGTCATAGAAGACGCTGAAAACACCCTGTTATCGCTCAATTCAGCGGAATGTATCCACTGTAGCAAGTGCGAACGTATCTGTGAATTTCATGCCCTGAAAATGGATCGTCCCATGTCTGAAACAGGAAAAGCTGTCGTCCTGCGCCAATCTTCCCATGTGAAGTGTCAGACCTGCGGACGAGCGGTTGCCAGCCAGGCTGAAATGGACTATATCGTCTCAAAAATCGGCGAGGCTACCTGGCAACATCTCTGTCTGGATTGCCGCAACGGGCTTTACATCTGATCTTTGGGGTTGTTATGAATTTTCCAATGCAATATTCCATTTTCAATTTTTCCATCGGCTTGTCAACACCCCGGGTGTGGGAAGCGCCTTTGCTGCCTTGGCAGGCATTGGCTCAATGACCGGATATTTCCTCGCCAAACGAAGCATCCGCACCAAGAAGGATGCAGGGGTGAATTTTATCCTTATCCCACGCCAGTATTCCACCACACAGACGAAGATTAAATCTGGCATCTCAACCGGGAATTATTTCCTGTGCCTGCGGGAATCAATCAACAGGAGAACAGTATCCATCAAGGTGAACCCCCCGATTTATTTAATAGATACAAAAGAGGTTACTTATCAGCCATTGTTTATATCAAACACCAGGATCAGGATAAAGATGATTCCTTTTTCATTCTACTTTTTCAACCAGGTGGGCAGGTGAAAGCCAAGAATACTGGCAAGAATGGACATCCCAAAAAACGGGCTGCCCGCCTCCAGGACATTAAAGAACAGGATCCCGATGGCCATCAGCAAAAAGGCACCTATCAGTGTGCATACCAACCTCATCTGGAGGTGAGTTGGCGGGTTCAGCCAGCCAAGCCGGAAACCCAGCCAACCCACCAGGAACACACCCAGGGTAAAAGTGGTGGTCAATAACAGGGCTAACATCCATGAATTGAATTGTTCCGGAGTATTCATGAGTGGGAAAAGAAAAGATGCAATGAAAGTGACCACCTGCGTGCCGACCAATTGCAAAAAAACCACCCCTGCAAATTTGATTATTTTAGACATATCTGCCTCCTCTCTTGTTGGATATTGGAATTAGTATAGCCTTTTCTAAATGGGGGCGCAATTGGGAATATTAAGTGAGAAATCCGAAGTCTCCAAGACTTCGGATTTCTGCATTGTGTCTCTGGGTGCTGCCTTTATTGATTACGGTTATCCCTCGCCAGGGATACCATCAGATCCACTAATTCCATCCCGACTCAAGCAATAATCATATGAAATAAAATGGAAAAAGATGAAAAACCAATCCATATTAAAATGGCTTATCCCGCTGATGGTATACTCGCACTGATCATAAATAGAAGGCGAAAAATGGCAAAGTTGAAGCTGGATCTTCACGAAATTTATAATCATGGAGAAACGATAGAGAAAGAACTGAATCGAGTTATTCAAGAAGCCATTGAAAAACGTATCAGCCTTGTAGAAATTATTCCGGGAAAGGGAAGTGGCCAGCTAAAAAAACGGGTACTGCGTTTTCTCAATCAAGCCGATATTCGAAGCCTTTACCATCGGGTCGAGAAAGACGATAAGAATTTTGGGCGGATTTTTGTTCATTTTCGTTTTAAATAACAATTCCACCGGGAAAAAAGAAACGAGATATTTGATTTGGAAAAGTGACAAAGATAAATGCGCTAAAAACTGTTCCAGGCAGACAACGGCCCCGTCACTCCAATACCTCAACCCATAAAAACCTTCGCGACTTTTGTGAATTTGCGTAAAAAATATTTTCTCTATCACTCCATGTAGTAATCCACTGTCAGTTGTCTACATAATGTACTGCCTCATCGTATCGTCCGTGGCAGCTCTCCCAACTTCTTGACTTCACTCCCCCTCGGTGGTATCCTTCGACGAATTATGCAGACCAAGATTACAATCAATAACACCAACGCTAATACCACCCGCACCCACCAGATGACGGGACGTTGGCTTATGGAAAAACCACGGCAGAACACACCAGCCTGACAAAGCAGAACCACACTCCAGCGCCCCGAACTCTTCGGGGCGTTTTTCTAAAATCACCCGCCAAAAAGGCCAGAAGGAGCAGAGACCATGAACATATCCCATACCACACCCGTATATGCGGTACCGGAGGCAAACCTGGTGCCGGTCAGCAGCCATTTGGGGGAAATGCTCGATATTCCACCTTCGCGCATGTTCCTCATCAATAAATCCCTCAAGGTGTACCTGGAACACAACCCGGGTGGGGCGATATTCGATGCTTCGCAAGGGGACGGAGGAGCCTCATTGCCCGGGGTTCCAAAGGAGCTGTTGGAGCGTGCTGCTGAGCTGCAGGTCAGGCATGGCACAGCCTATGATATGCCCTTTGGTACCAACGACTATCGCCAGTCGGTGGTGGAGAAGTACTGGCAGCTCGACCCGTCCCTGGGCTGGGGTCCTGCCAATGTGCTGGGTACCTGCGGGGGACGCGATGCGCTGGTTAAAGCCTACCAGGCCATGCTGGCGCTCGGTCGCGGCCGCCAGGGCGACCTGGTTGCGGTCTCGCGCGTGCCGTGGATCTCTTATAACTGGGGACCCTATGGCATTGGCGCCAATGTGCTCTGGTCCCCGGGGGACCCGGCGGAAGGCTGGGCTTATTCCGAAGATGGTATTCGTGAGAGTGTGGCTTTTGCCGCCTGCTCCGGGCGCAAGATCGCCGGACTGATCATCACCAACCCGGATAACCCCACCGGCCTTACCAGCTCGGTGCAGCGCCAGGTGGCCCTGGCCAAAGCTGCCCTGCAAGCCGGGGTGGCTTTTGTGCTGTTCGATTGGATGTATCACTACGTGACGGATGAGCAGCACATGGACTTGAACTCCTTCCTGAAGAACTTCAGCCTGGAAGAGCGCAAATGCCTGATGTTCCTGGACGGGTTGACCAAATCCCTGGGGGCCTCCAATATCCGCAACTGCCACCTGCTGGCAGATGAAAAAGTGATCTCTTTCATCGTGGCGCGTGCCTCGCATACCGTCATGCCCACCTATTATTCCCTGGCAGTCGCCATGGCAGCCTATGAAATGGGCTATGCCGAGGCCGCAAAAAGCATCATCGAACCGACCAACCTCAGCCGCAGTTTGCTCAAGGGTCTTCTGGCAGACAGCGGTCTGGAGCATATCATCGGCAAGGGATATTATACCTTTATGAACGTGGCTGAGTTCATCCGTGCCAAAGGCTGGGAGAATAGTGAACCGCTGGGCCAGTACCTGGCTGAAAATTTCGGTGTTGCAGTTGTCCCCGGTTCTTTCTTTTCACCTTTTGGGGATGATTGGATCCGCTTCTCGTATGCCACCCCGCCCGAACGCACCCGGGGTGCCTTTGAGCGTCTGTTGCAGGGTTTGGAATCATTGAAAGGTTGAGTATGACTTTTGGCCTGAAGCAATTTACTGAAAAATATCAACTTGCGCGCCAATCCGCAGAACAGGATCACCCTGCTGGCGGGCTGAACGGCTTCGAGTTGGAATGGAATCTGCTGGATGAGCATTTCCGGCCGCTGCGTACGGTTGGCTCGGGTCCGGTGCAGCAGTCCTTTGTGGATTATCTCCGGGCGGATTGTTTGCCTGCCTGGCTGAAAGATTTTTCGCAACTGGAAGTTTTTCACTGGATGATCGAGTGGGCTACCCGTCCTTATTACAGCCCGCGCGGCAGTGTTTATGAGGGCCGCTTGATGGAAGCTGTGCTGGCCAATGCCCTCCAGCGGGCGGGAACGCAGTTTGGCGAACGCCTGTACTACTGGCATGGCAACCTGCTCTTTCTGACGGACATCAGCCATGATTCCATCCCCGGCAACTGGCCAATTGCCAAGCGCCGCTATCTTGAGCGCTGCGTGGACCTGTACAACGGCACGCTGGCCACCGCTGGGATCCATGTCAACCTGTCCCTGCCCGACCCGCTCTTCACCTGGGATTACATGCACCTGCCAGCTTCCGAGCGGGGCACCCGTCACCTCGACCAGTACAAGTCCGAGTTTTATATTACAGCCACGCGCCTTTTGCGGGCTTTTGCAGCCCTGTTCATCGCCACCTCCGCCTCCACACCCCTCCAGGCTCAGGTGCGTGCTGGGAGGGCGGTGGTGGTGCTGACCGACAATGACTCGGTGCGCAATCTGACCTTCCCCAACCCAGCCGGGATCGACCAGCCCGACCTGTACCGCTCCTACAAGGATTACAAGACGGTCTCCTATGACCTGGTGCAGCGCGGGGTGCGTTTTGGTAACAACAACTGGACGCCGGTACGGGCGCGCTCTTTTGCCGAACCGGTGGAGCGCCTGATCTCCACCACCAGCGACCAGCTTTCGGAGCTGTACGCCCGCGGATTGTATTCGATTGGTGAGGACCAGCCTCCGGAGGAGATGGCCCGCCAGATCGAGCTGCAGAACCTGCTGGCACGTATCAACCTGCCCATGGGGCGTGTTGAGATCCGTACCGATGACGGCGGGCATCCGCTGGAGGTGGATATTGCCAATATGACCTTCAAGCACCTGCTTCTCATCCGCCTGTATGCCGACCCCGGCTTTGCACGCGGTTTTCGTTATGACCGCGAAGACATCACGCGCGCCCGCCAGAATGAACAGGCGGCTGCACGGGATGGCTTGCGCGCCGGGATCGAAAATCCATTAACCGGGAAACCACAGGGTATGCGCGCCTTCCTGAAGTGGACGCTGGATGAACTGCGCCCGCTGGCGGATGCCCTGGGCATGTGGGATGATTTGAACCCGCTGGTGGAAATGGCCGCTGGAGGCTTGAACACAGCCGAAAAGATGCGTGCCCGGCTGCATATGCTTCTGGGAGGTAGTGATGAGGTCAGCCCGGGCATGCTCCGACAGTTGGGCCAGGAGCGCGAAACCCTGGTGCGCCTGGATGTGGAAAAGATCACTTCCATTACTGGCAGCCTGGGTTCAGAGTCCGGTAAATTGATGGAGTTTATCCAACACGCCCGCGAGGATGCCCGCCAGTCTCAAGATCTGCCGGTGCGCTTCCGTCCTACCTCGGGCGCCATGCTCAGCAGCGCTTACCCCGACACGACGGCCGAGATCGTGGACCTGGCACAGCACCTGATCCGTATTCCATCGGTCACCGCCTGCCCGGATGAACGTCTGGAAGATGTCCATCGCGCCGCCACCTTTATCTACGATTACCTGAAAGGCAACAGGCTGGAGGTGCGTTATTTTGACGGCAAGTATCCGGCTGTGTATGCCGCCTTCCCTGGAGCAATGGGCTCGCCTGAGATCTTACTCTCCGGACACTTCGATGTGGTTGAACCAGAACCGGACGATAGCCAGTTCATGCCACGCCTGGACGGGGACTATCTGTGGGGCCGCGGCGCAGCCGACATGAAGACTGTGGTTGCCACCTACCTGGTCTGGATGAAGGATGCCTTCCAGAAGGGCAGTGGCGGACCTGTCAGCCATTATCCTTCCATCGCCCTGCTGCTGGTGGGCAATGAGGAAAACGGCGAGGCCGAAGCCTACGGCACGCCGCATGTGTTGAAAGAACTGGACCTTAAACCGGGTTTGTTGATCGCGGGCGAACGCACCGGCGAAAAAGGGGATGAACTCTATGGCGAGATTTGCACTGAGAATCGCGGTGTGCTGCGCTTTGAAGTGATTGGACGCGGAGTGAAAGGGCACTCGGGGGTCAAGTCGGCGGGCGGTGACCTGTCCGACCGGTTGATTTCGGCGCGGGCTTCCTTGAATGAGATGTTTGCAAAGCATCTGACGCTTAAAGCCACAGATGGCTGGCAGTCACAGGCACGCTTCCCATTCATCCAGCTTGGTACTCCAGGGGTATATAACATCACTGCGGCGGAAGGCCGCCTGGGAGTGGAGATCCGCCTCATCCCGCAGGATGACCTTTCTGCTCTCCGGTCTGCGGTGGAAGCCTACTGCGCTGAAAATGAGCTGACGGCCAGCTTCAGCGTCATGGAAAACGGCGTGGCCTGTTCAACAGAAAACCCGTTCCTGTTGAGCTTGCTGGAGGCAGTGCGCCAGGTTTCAGGGCAGGCGCCAAAATTTGGCAAAAAACTGGCCGGTACTTCGGC
The DNA here is from genome assembly GCA_001796335.1 of Chloroflexi bacterium GWB2_49_20. Classification (GTDB taxonomy): domain Bacteria; phylum Chloroflexota; class Anaerolineae; order Anaerolineales; family Villigracilaceae; genus UBA12087. The sequence goes on from MGMF01000001.1 coordinate 508,226, forward strand.
CCGCTTTGCGCCTGGAGGTCAGGCCGTGGTGTGGGGGCAGAGCGGTATCGGTCCGCATGCCAAAGACGAGCGCCATTACCTCCCCAGTATTGAGCCGTATTACCGGGTGCTGGAGGAGCTGGCAAAGAGGATGGGGAGGGGTGGATAGGCGAGAGAAAATGGAACTGTAGAGTTGGGGTCTTCGAAGGGGTCAGTCCCCCAAGGGGATGATGTGCGAAGACCCTCACCGGGCAAGATCACATGGATAAGAACACCAAAAGAGATTTCTCATTGTTGTCTCTATTGTTTTTCAGGACCGAAAACAGGAAATTTCAAAAAATACCTTATTGACTCTGCCTTCCTGTTTGTGCTAGTATGATATGGGACTATATCGGGAGAGTACCCGTCGACCACACCCTGCTGGACATACTGGTAGACAAAATTTAGTATGTGTGCGATCTGTTAGGAAATTCCGAACAGTTCGCACCCACAACATCGTTGTGTTTTTCGTACAACGATAATTTGTCATTAGCACATTTGTTTATGAAAAATGCTTGTCTTGAGAAGATGGTGCCAAATATTCCGGTGTTGGCTTGAGTGTGTTTGAAGAGGCTTGTTTACCATACCCAATATTCTGCTTCACAAGAATTGTTCGTAAAATTCATAGCAATTGTGTGCAGAAAATGCTACAATATAGAAAACATTACCAAAATTCTTTGCCAGTTGGGCGTAAATGAAGGTAATTTTGTTTTGACGTGGAATTCAGGTACCAAATATTTTACGTTTTTATATGACTACCAGAATGGAAGGCATGATTGAGTAGATGATGTATTTTTTGATATAATAAATTACTTATTCATCACTATCGCAGGGACGAAGGTACGTGGGAACCGTAGATCCTAAAGACAGTTAAGAACACTTACTTAGTGGTGAAAATGAGTGAAGTCGGGTTCGGAACTCATAACTTGGAGGCCTAAAGTGAGCGAAGTAGAACTGGAACTCATAAAACTGAGGTGCATTTATGAATAAGAAAGTTATTATTCTAATTTCAATTATATTAATATTTACAAGCACATTTTGTAGTTTCCAATCTCCCACACCTGATCCGTATCCAACTCCTTATTCCACAATTATCCCTTCGTCTATTCCCGTATTATATTCTGATAGCAAAATCACAGAAAAAGACGGGAGTGTAACATTTAATCAAGGAGCTCCAGAAAAAACAGTTTCTGTTAAATTTTATGATTATGTATCAAAAGAACCAGTTGAAGGGATTATTGTTCAATATTATTGGGGAAACGAGAATGCTGGCTTCTTAGTAATTGATCTAAATGGTGTTTACCTTCCAGCTGTATTTGTTGAGGGATTGCAAACAAGTTTCAACAAGGGTGGAATTGGATCTAATAAGGTTATCAGAGAACCAAATTCAAATATTTTGGTCCTTGCATATTTTGTCTTAAAGGTTAATGATTATATTAAATTGGGGATTAGTTTGTATGATTTTTATTCTGATTTTCCTGAAATAATAAACTTTGCAAGTGGGGTTTCGACATATTGCTTTACAGGTGATCAATTAGCAAATTATATTAATGTCCTTATTAAAGGAGTAAAAGTATTTCCAATTTACCCGCCTGGAAAAGTTGAAAATGCCTTTATTGGTTTACTAATAAAATCAATATTCTTCTTTATTAACGAAGGAAATAAGAATGATTTAGATTTTATTAGGTCATTACCTGACAAGTATGAAATAAGTTTCTACTCATTTCCTAATCAAAGCGATGGCGCATCATTATTTGAAAAAATATTAGGTTTTGATATTCTAGGAACTTGTAATGATCCTGATTCTACAGATAAGAAAATTCAACAAGATGAACCCCAACCTCCAGCATCAACCGCTTGCTCGATTACATCCTTCAATGTCTCACCTTCCTCTCCACAAACCAAGGGAACCTCGATCCACATCACCGGGCAGGCTCAATGTAATAATGCTTCCGTACAGTCATTGCGTTTCCTTGTAGATGGTGGCGTGGTTTACGAGATCGGCGCACCCTCTTTGGATACCTATTGGAATACCAGTAGTTATTCCTCTGGTTCTCACCAGTTGTCCCTCCAGGTGGCT
>MGMF01000002.1 GCA_001796335.1 Chloroflexi bacterium GWB2_49_20
GTATTGATGGTTGCTCCAATTGTATTAAATTTTTCCCCTTCCGTCAATTAACCAACCATTTTGTCACTTGTTTTTCAACACTCTCACATTATTACTTGACTCTTTCCATCAATAACTGCTATCATCATTTTGATGTCTATTAAAATTTGGGCAACACATTTGAAGAGAGGAATCGGTCAAGCAATTCGCTGGTTGGCTCCTGGTTTGGGAGTTAAGCGCTGGTTTGCACTTATTCTTTTGGGAATTACATTACTTGGGGTTGGTCTTGGAATATTATTGCTCGATTTTTATCGTAATGCGCCAGAAACATGGTGGCTTCCGGTAATTACATTTCTCTCATTGAGGTTTTTGCCTAGACTGGCACGCTTTTTGATATTTGGGGGAATTGGTTTGGGACTCATCGTTACAGGTTTATGGGGCGTAAACAGGACATTGGTCATTCCTTTCCTTCGCCCTGGTCAGAGATTGGTTGATCAGGTATCTGAATATCGCCGCCGTGAAAAAGGGCCACGTGTGGTAGTCATAGGCGGAGGGCATGGAATTTCAACTGTCCTGCGGGGATTGAAGGATTACACGCACAATTTAACAGCAGTTGTTTCAGTTGCCGACGATGGTGGTTCTTCGGGTGAATTGCGACGAAGCCTGGGAATATTACCTCCTGGAGATATTCGTAATTGCCTGGCTGCATTATCCAATGATGAGGATCTCCTGACTCAATTGTTTCAATACCGCTTCAGCGGTGATTCGGGTTTAAGTGGTCATTCTTTTGGAAATTTATTCATTTCTGCCCTGGTGGATATAACCGGGAGTTTTGATGAGGCAATTATTGAGTCCGGCCGTGTACTATCAGTACATGGGAAAGTAATGCCCTCCACCCTGGATAATGTTCATCTGATTGCAGATGTACAATTACCTTACATTGGGACAGAGATCCAAGTGCAAGGTGAGAGTCAGATCCCAAAGACCACAGGCAATGTAAGGCGAGTGTGGTTGGAGCCAAATGATGCCACCGCCTTTCCGCCAGTTCTTCAAGCAATCCTGAATGCAGATATGATCGTGGTTGGGCCAGGAAGTCTCTACACAAGCATTCTCCCAAATATCCTGGTTCCAGATTTATTGTCAGCATTTCAATCAAGCAGAGCCTTAAAAATTCTGGTTTGTAATATTGCCACTGAAAAAGGCGAAACAGATCAATATTCCAGCAGTGATCATGTACAGGCTTTGGAATTAAATTTAGGGGAATCTGCTTTTGATGTGATCATTTGCAACAATAATTATCCCGCTGCAAAACCAAACGATGTAAAATGGGTGGAGATAGACGAAAAAATATTGTCCGATAAAAGGACGTATTGCTCAGATTTATTGGATATTGAAAATCCGTGGAGACACGATTCCACCAAACTGGCAAAAGTTTTAATTGACTTGTTGTATGAACGAACCGGTCCAATGATTTGAGGATCCAAAAACCATTACATTATTTTTTGGAACTGATTTCATTGACACTCAATTGTCTGCCTTCGCATGAGAGCCAGACATTTCAAGGAAAAATTTATATTCTTGAGAATATCGAGAATTCCAAAACGAAACCCACTTTTTATGATAGGAGATGAAGATGAAGACAAGAGTAGGAATAAACGGTTTTGGCCGCATTGGCCGCCAAGTGTTGAAGGCTATTCAGGATTATTATCCCGACCAATTGGAAGTTGTAGCTTTTAATGACATCGGTGATCTCAAAACAATGGCTCATTTGTTGAAATATGATTCCAATTATGGACGGTTTGATGGCACGATTGAAGTGGGGGAAGGTGAATTAATTGTTAATGGGAAGAAAATAAGAGTATTCAAAGAAACAGACCCGGCAAAACTGCCATGGTCTGACCAGGGTGTGGAAATAGTGATCGAGAGTACCGGCTTGTTTACTATTAAAGAAGATGGTGTCAACAAGAAAGGAAAAACAGTACAGGGAGCTGTCAACCATATCACCCGGGGGGGAGCTAAAAAAGTGATTATCTCTGCACCAGCCGAGGGTGAAGACTTGACAATTGTGCTGGGGGTCAATGAAGATAAATATGATCCTGCTAGGCATCATGTCGTTTCAAATGCATCCTGCACAACAAATTGTCTTGCGCCCACAGTGAAGGTTATCTTTGATAACTATGGCATTGAACGTGGTTTTATGACTACGATCCATTCATATACCAATGACCAAAAAATCCTGGATCTGCCCCATTCTGATCTTCGCAGAGCTAGGGCAGCCGCCATAAACATAATTCCAACATCCACCGGCGCGGCAAGAGCTCTCAAACTGGTTATCCCGGAGTTGGAAGGGAAATTTGACGGTTATGCTTTGCGAGTTCCCACCCCAACTGTATCCATTGTAGATTGCAGTATTCAGGTTACGAAAGCGACAACTACAGAAGGGCTGCGCCAGGCATTTCGTGAGGCAGCTTCCAAACCGTCATTAAAAGGCATCTTGCAGGCTATCGATGAACCCTTGGTAAGCATGGACTTCAAAGGTGACCCTCATTCTTCTTCTATTGATCTTCCATTTACGATGGTACTGGGAAAGAAGGAAAGCGATTTTGTTAAAGTAGTTTCCTGGTATGATAACGAATGGGGTTACTCTGTGCGTACCGCAGACCTTGCTGCTTTGATGGCAAAATCGCTTTAAACCAATTGCACAGAGCATGTTCCAATTAATCGAGGCGTAATATGTTCGACAAAAAAACAATCCGCGATATTGATTTGCAAGGCAAGCGCGTCCTGGTCCGGGTGGATTTTAATGTGCCGATCAAGAACGGTTTGGTAGGGGATGATACACGGATACGGGCTGCGCTGCCAACCTTGGAATATTTAATCGGGCATCAGGCCATCCTTATCCTATGTTCACATCTGGGCCGTCCGGATGGAAGCCCAGATGTGAAGTATTCCCTTAAACCTGTGGCAGAGCATTTATCCCAACTGCTGTCGAAACCGGTTGGTTTTGCTGATGATTGCATTGGAGCTATAACGACTTCCAAAGTAGCAGCTTTGAAACCGGGAGATATTTTGGTGTTGGAAAATACCCGGTTCCATGCCGGGGAAACAAAAAATGATGCAGACATGGCGAGACAATTGGCTGCACTGGCAGATATTTTTGTAAATGACGCTTTTGGTTCCGCCCACCGAGCGCATGCTTCCACCGAGGGAGTTGCCCATTTTTTGCCTGCTGTGGCAGGTTTTTTGATGGAGAAGGAGATCCAATATCTGGGCGATGTAATCTCGGCGCCTGAAAAACCTTTTGTCGCCATCCTTGGCGGTGCCAAGGTCAGCGATAAAATTGGAGTAATACGTAACCTCTCGGCCAAAGCAGATGTGATCCTGATTGGCGGAGGCATGGCTAACACCTTTTTCAAAGCCGAAGGGTACCCTGTGGGTGAATCCCTGGTGGAAGATGAAGCACTAGATCAGGCGCGTGAATTTCTGAAAATAGGAAAAACACAAATTCGGCTGCCAGTGGATGTAAAAATTGCAGATAAGTTTGCAGAAGATGCTGCCTGGAAATTGATGCCAACTGGACCGATCCCAAACGGATGGATGATTTTGGATATTGGTCCTGAAACTGTAATAGCTTATGCTAAAGTGATCAAAAAAGCCAAAACAGTTATCTGGAATGGTCCTATGGGTGTTTTTGAATTTCCAGAATTTGCCAAAGGTACATTTGGTGTCGCTCAAGCAATTGCAAACAGTCAGGCAACCAGCATTATCGGAGGCGGTGATTCTGTCGCAGCAATACAACAATCAGGCTTGGCTGGTAAGATCTCCCACATCTCAACGGGTGGTGGGGCTTCTCTTGAAATGTTGGAAGGTTTGTCCTTGCCGGGTGTGACTATTCTGTTGGATAAATGATTTCAATTTTCCTGAGATGGGGTTCCTTCTCAGGAAAACCATGGAGTTTACGCCTGACATTCACCAGATCGTACCTCCCTGAATGCTGGGACACCCTCCAAAAAATGGGGGGCAAGGAAGGTACAAATACGTTTTATTGTGCAGCATCTTGACTTGGCGGTAAAGTCTTAATACAGACCAGTCAGATCTAATTGTTAGAATATGGGCAATTATTAATGAAACCACATTCAACCTAATTTTCAGGAGATTAGAATGCGTAAACCAGTAATCGCCGGCAATTGGAAAATGAATAAAACCGTTGAAGAATCCCGTTCACTGGTTTATGACCTAAGTATTGGATTAAGGGATATCAAGGGAGTGGAAAAAGTATTGCTTCCACCGTATCTATCCATTCTAACGGCTGCCGCATTGCTAGAAGGAACAGATATCGGTTTGGGTGCTCAGAATCTCCACTGGGAAGAAAAAGGGGCTTTCACAGGTGAGATTTCTGCACAGATGATCGCAGAATTTTGCCAGTATGTCCTCATCGGACATTCGGAAAGACGTACATATTTTGGCGAAAGTGATGAAACTGTTAATAAGAAGATTTTCTCAGCCATTGCACATAACTTGATCCCCATTGTATGTGTGGGTGAGACGCTTGGGGAGAAAGAAACCGGGCAGACTGGAGAAGTCTTGGTGAGACAAATCCTCAATGGTTTGAAAGATGTGACAAAAGAATATGTGTCTGCCATTATCATTGCTTACGAACCTGTCTGGGCAATAGGGACTGGAAAGGCTTCTTCGGCTGAAGATGCCAGGAATGTCATCCGGGATATTATTCGGCCTGTATTACAGGAGATGTATGGGGTTCAGGCAGCAAATTCTACCCGTGTTCTTTATGGTGGATCTGTTACAGCTGCAAACGCCTCAGGTTTTTTTGTGCATGAAGATATTGATGGAGCCCTGGTAGGTGGGGCAAGTTTAAAAGCAGATGAATTTGTAAAGATCACACAGGCTGGCGCAGGGTAAGATACATGCAACCCGCCATGATCTGGTCAAACCTGAACGGTTTGATGTGGCTTTTGCTGATGTTGGTTCCACTTATATTCTTGCAAAGGTTACTTTACCGGGAATTCCAGGCTGTGTTTATTTTGATCACCCATAAACCCGGTATGGCAATTTCCCTTTTTGCACTGGTATTCCTGCCGGGTGTATTCTTGCATGAATTGAGTCATCTGGTAGTAGCTCGTTTGGTGGGTGTGCGAACAGGACGTTTCTCTTTATTGCCGCGCCCAATGCCCGATGGTCATCTTCAATTAGGTTATGTAGAGACATCACAAACCGATTGGATCCGGGCTTCCCTGATAGGCACTGCGCCATTAATTGTCGGGGGATTATTTGTGGCATTTGCAGCCAATTATCGAATGGAATTACCTTTATTATGGGATGTTCTACGGAAAGGCCAAATCGAATTATTCTGGATGGGTGTTGTGGCATTACCCAACCTGCATGATTTCTGGTTGTGGTTTTACCTTACCTTTGTGGTCAGCAGCACCATGTTACCGTCCAATTCTGACAGGCATGCCTGGTTGCCATTGGGTTTTGTACTGATTTTATTGTTTGGGTTGGCGGTCTTGGTTGGTGCCGGTCCATGGATGTTGGATAAATTGGCTCCACCGATAAATTCAATGCTGAGAGCCCTGGCCATGCTTTTTGGAATAAGTGTAATTGTGCATGCGATCTTATTACTTCCGATTGCCGGGTTCCATAAAATACTTGTACGGATTACCGGCTTTGATATCGGGTGATTGCAAACTCAGCGGGACAATCTAATTTGGAGTTCTTTCGCTTCTGAGAAATCAGGCGGTACCGAACTGGCGATCACCAGCATCCCCCAATCCAGGAACGATATAGCCGTTTTGGTTAAGGTGGTCATCAATACATGCTAGATAAATTGGAACATCTGGGTGTGTTTTCTGCATTATCTCAATACCTTCTGGTGCACCGATCAATCCAACGAACTTTATCTTTTTTACACCCCAACGCTTTAGCACATCAATTGTAGCAATTGCTGACCCCCCGGTTGCCAGCATTGGATCCAATATCAAGCATACTGACACCGTTGGTTCAACCGGTAATTTGTTGTAATATTCCACTGGTTTTAAGGTTTTTTCATCCCTATAAATTCCAATATGCCAGACTTCTGCAGACGGCATCAATTCCCAGAAACCTTCAACCATTCCCAATCCTGCCCGCAGGATTGGAACCAAACCAATTTTCTCTTGAAGTTCATAGCCATTTGTAGCAGTCATGGGTGTCTCAACATTCCGAGGGGTGACAAGTAAATCAGCCGTGGCTTCGTACGCCAGTAAGGCTGCCAATTCCCTAACAAGTTCACGAAATTTCTTGGGGTTTGTATTTATATCCCGTAGCTTGGTTAATTTATGTGCTACAAGAGGATGCGTGGAAGAAAAAACATTAGACATTCTGCCTCCAATAAATGTTGAGTTGGTCAATTATACATCCAACAATGGCTTGACGAATTTAACAATTATCGAGTAAGCTATATAAGAATAAGTTTACCCAAAGGATGAGAAAATTCTCTAGTAAACAAGAAAAATAGAAACATTTCGAAATGCTTAATTAAACAGCAAGATGCTTCAAGAAGGGATTGGAAAAGACCATGACTCTTCGAGTCTTAATTGTAGATGATAATGAATTGAGTTTGACATTAGTCTCTAAAATTTTGGAGTTGGATGGATATGATGTCGATATTGCGTCCAACGCGTCTGATGCATACAAAAAGATCCAAACCTACCTGCCTGACCTGGCTATTCTGGACGTTATGATGCCTGATATGAATGGTTATGACCTTTGTAAAAGCCTTCGCAAGGAACCTTATAATATAACAATTCCGGTGATGATATTGACTGCAGAAGGCAATAATTTGGATAAAGAACGAGCACTGGCTTGTGGAGCTAATGATCTGTTGACAAAACCATTCAATATAGATGACCTGAGGGCGCGTATCAAAACACTTCTTGCAGTGTGACGGTAATCCATGATTGTTTCCACCCAATAAAAAGGCCAGGAGGAACTAATCATGTTGCTTGGTATGAATCTAATCAGCGGTTTTATCCTGGTAATTGTGTCAATTCCGATGATTTTTAAAAAATCAAACCTAATGGATTATACGGATTCCTTGTAAAGAGAACTCTTTAAAATCCGGAGACCTGGTACGCAGTTAATTCTTATTCAGGCAAATGGCTGTTGGCAACTGGAATTATTGAAATTCTGGCATCCATTGTTGTCTATTACATTCTTGGGATCAGCCTGAATACCTATGCATTGATTGTTTTCGCAATATTTAGTTTCGCTTTCGCAATAGCAATCATCGCTAGTGTTCGTTACATGAACAGACTGCCCTGAATCAAGCCCGGGTTAAGTATTCACCAGATATCAATAAATTTAATACTGATGATTTCATGAGGTTTGGCAAGAAAGGAGAAAATTCCGGTCTTGTCAGGCTTTAAATTTGAAAGGGTTTCTTCTGCAAGGTTAACCAGATAGGCAGACTTATAATTTTTCCAAAGTTTGAGGTTTACTGTGATCGCTTCTCCAGTCAGGTTGTAGCCCCGAACCAGCCAACCTTTTTGATCCTGGGTTTTCTTGACGGAACTGATCACAAAAGTACCGGGTTCTATGGATACAAAATAACCTGTAGCTGATAAATGGCCTTCGTGTATGGTTGATTCAACCACTCGCATTGGTGTATTGAAGTTATATGCTAACTGGAAAGGATTATTCCGTTCTTGGTTAGAATACCAGGAGCCAGGATGAGGGATGATGCTGTAATCGAATTCCCATTTCCCTTGCATTTGGGCACCAGGAGTGGGGAGGAAAGGCCCTGCATGGCCTTTGCGATTTGCAAAATCATCACGCGAAAGCCAACCCACACAGCGCAGAAGCGTTAGGGAAATTTCTGTTCCATTTCCGGTTCGAATTACTTCCACTTCCGGTAAGCCTCGGTTGGCGATCATTAACCCATCCTGACCGTTGGAGATATCTGTAAAGGCGCGCTGAGGTACCTCCGGACGGGGATCCTCAATCCAATCAGAACCAAACTCAGGCACTCCGATTGACCGGCGGATAACTTCGAAATGCCCATCATGGTCAGTTATGATCTGGTTGCCTGAGTTTTGAGAGTTATCATGAAAAGGGAAATGCACCCGCAGGCGATGATCATTGTTATTGTTATCAATCCAAGTGTGAATGTCAACACGGGGAATGCCGGGAGACAACCTTGCCATGGTCCTTATAACAATTGGGTATTTTCGTCTGGCGCGCGATTTTCTATCCGATTCCAACTCGACAGGTGCCAGGATTTCCAATTGCGCTTCCAGGATTTGCTGTACATTATCACGCCTTACGTTCTTTTTCTTTAATCTTGCTTCAATAAGAGTGTCATTTGCTGGAGGACAGTAATTATATTCATCACCTGCATCTCCTCCGTCGACAAATCGATTCAAGTTATGAAACATATTCCCGCTTTTCTTGTCTTCCAACGTTAAAGAACCAGATTTTTCAAAGGTCAGGATGAAAAACTCATTTTCAATTTTATAAGGAGGTTTGTCCTTTTCCTTCAATAAAAAGGCGAGCAAATTTTGCCCAATTATCGTTTGGGAAATTCGTAGGAGAGCTGGAGTGAGCGCTTTAAAAAGGGGATTGATTTTTGTGGAAGCGACTGGTTTGTTTGGTTTGTGGCATACCTTAATGGTCTTCCATCCCAAGGCTGGTACATCCTGAATAATAAATGTAACACGGATGGTATTGAGATTTCGAGCGCGTATGTGAAAATTCATGACCGTCGGATCAAGTAAATAATCTTTAATCATTTCAGAGCTTTGTTGCCAGGCATCCGGGTTGGGAGATACACCCTGAGCCAATACCGCCTCAACCAGGATCGTTTCAGCTTGACGTTCAATTTTTATAGTCTGAATGGATAGGTCTGCAACTCTACCATCATGGAGATTACCGATGATGCTTGTCAATCCTTCTCTATCTAAAACAACATTGATCAATTCATTGGAACCAGAACCAAGGTGTTGAAAGGGAATGGAATTACCGATCTCATCAACCAAATCAAAAGCGGATATTCCTGATGGAGCAGTTATTTCACAATTTATAAGATCAGTGCGGTTATTCAAACCCGGATTAAAAACAATCAGGGTGGCAAAAGCATTCCCGGATCCAGTTGCTTTCGTATTAATGCAATCCACCAAATGACTGAGACTTTGACGGGTGATCTCTTCTCCGATTTGATCCACCTGGTCGAAACGAGATCGCATTTCATCGTGAACCTGGTCTATGGAACAACCACAAATGGAATCGTGAGGGTGATTTTCCATTAACAGGCGCCAGGCATGCAACAAGATAAGATCGGGTTGGTGGATCAACTTGTCTGAATTTGGGGATGAGACAAGTTGAGCAAAAGTACTAAAAGGTTCAGCCCATTTTTCCAGTAATGTCTCGCAAGAATGGTTTCGTTGTTTTATCCACATGCGCGTAGACAACACTCCAGGCAATAAGTGGTGCCTTTTTGGAGAACGCAGCTCTCCTGAAACAGTCGGGATCTGGGTGTGTGAAATGGAAGCTTGCACAGCAGATATATATTGCTGCAAGGTTGATTGGATCAGTTCATCTCCCCCAAGGTACCCTTTTGCTGCCGCAATGGCCTGGGAGGTTTCCGGGGGTGGTTGCATATGGTCGGTGCCTTGCATCAACAAAAGATGAGGGGAGTTTGAATATGGTTTGAGAGAATCGCGTAAACGACAAACTTCAACCGGGAAACGGGACGGGTCAGATGTAGGCAACCCGGCAGCGTTGTCATAACCATCCCGCAGGTAGGAAACAAAAACCTTGGAGCCGTCTGGAGACTGCCACCAGAGCTCACAGGGTTCGCTGGATAGCCCACGTCGAAAGACCGCAGAATGAATGCCAAATCCATTCAAGATCTGGGGCATCTGACCGATGTGACCAAACGGGTCAGGGATATAGCCAATCTCCATTTTGGGACCGAACCTTCGGCAAGTTTGGTCACCCTGCAGCAAATTGCGAATAGTAGCTTCAGGACTGACCAGGAATTCGTCTGGAAGAATATACCAGGGACCAATGATCAAGCGGCCTGAGCGGATATATTTTTCTAATTTTTTATTCATTTCCGGACGCATAACCAGGTAATCATCCAATACAATGGTCTGTCCATCCAACATGAAATGCTTATAATGGCTGTCATGATCAAGAATATCCAGCAGACCATCCACGAGAATTACCAATTTCAGGCGAAATTGCTGGAAGGTTTGATACCATTCGCGATCCCAGTGGGTGTGGGAGACAAGGTGCAATGTGTTCATTCAATCTCCTTGAATAAAGGCAGATTATTATTTTGGCGGGGAAAGTAGATCTGCTAGTATTTCTTCCCAGTATTTGAATAATAATAAGTGGGCTTCTCCTGGGATGAGCCTGGCTGAGCTGGTGGATATTTTCTTTGAAAGATAACTTGCCATGGAAACAGGTGCTTGATTATCAGCCAATCCATGCCAGATTTTTACTGGGACTCTTATTTCCTCCAATGAAAATCCCCAGGGACGAGTCAGAAGGCGCGTATCCCAGGCGAAACCACGCAGACCCGGCCTGAAAGCTTCCACTTCACTATGGAAACAATTATTTCGGATTTCGGGCTTGTTCATCAGGAGTGAATCCGCCTGTGGACGGTTTTTGGCCTGTTGGTCCATATCCTTCCAGGGGTCACGGCTGCGCTTGTGGAATAAACTATAAATAAGAATCTCCCAGATTGGCCAGGGAAAGTAACGCCCGAATTTAAAACCAAACCGGTTGATAGCCGATATTTCTGAAGATGGATCGATCGCTTCCACCGGTCCTGTACTGCTGATCGTAACCGTACTGAAAACCCTGTTTGGCAAGGCATGGGCACAAGCAAGCACATACGGGCCGCCCCCAGAATGACCGGCTATTGCAAATGTGTCCAATCCGAGAGAATCGGCCAATTGAAATATGTCTTTTGGCCAATCTGTGATTTTCCGGTCAGGTTGAAATGTGGATGAACCATAACCTGGCCGGTCAACGGTTATCAAGCGTACACCGAATTTAGAGGTTATCTGGGTGGGGGGATGGAAAAACCGGGATCCGGGTGTGCCGTGAAAGAAAAATACAGGTTTCCCGGTCAGATCGCCGTACTGGGCGTAGGCAAGCTGGCGGCCATCTATGAGGTTCATCTGATTTATTTCCATGCCTCAACCTAAAGCTTTACCTTCTCTATGGTTAATTGGCGAGCTTCCTCAAGTGCGTTGTCTCTAATGGATATAGGAAAACGATTGTTTATAGGGGAAAGGCGTGCGCCAAGGGCAGTTGGTTGATAGAAACCCCAATTTGTGATCCAGCGAACGCCACCCGTTAAATCGACCGATTGGCGTAATTCTGCAAGCGTGCCTGTATCCCAACCTCCAAATAAACCATAGAAGAACATATAAAGGGGGAAGCTGGGTAATATTCCAATCAGGAAAATAAGGACGCTGGTTATTTGATCCCCTTTCCATATATAACTAGTTACCCAGCTAAGAATGCCAAAGTGAACCAAGCCAGTCAATATAGGAGCACCCAGTGATTGCCAGAAATAAAAGCGTTGGGGATAACAGAACTTGTTATTTACAAAGTAAGCAGTAATCCCTTTGGCCAGCAACCCAATAAAGTAAGCAATGATCAATGCAGTCACCTGGAAGCGTCTGAGCAAAATCCAGGCGAAGATCACCCGGATCACTTGTTCAGCAAATACCAGGATGGATTTCAGGTAAGGTTTATTTGATCCCAACTGGACATTATCCCCCACCCATGAAGGAAATTGGATGGCTCCCCAGATGATCAAAGGGATCACATACACGGCTGCGCGTTGAAACTCAACTCCTGAGGCGCCAATAATAAAGCGCGGGGCAACTGCCAGCAGGACGGCGCCTAAAAATGCACTTACCAGACCATTGTATTTATAAGCCATGACTGAATAATATTGGCTTAAAATTCTTTTTCCATTGGAGATTGCCTCAGATATGGCAGGCATGACGCCATCATTAAGGGTTTGGGTTACATTGAATGCAAAGATAAAGTTTTGCGCCAGAACCCAGTTCCCCCAGATTTCTGCATAGTTGATCAGGCGAGCTTGGGTGATCCAGATTTCAGCAGCCTGACCCGCTGACCAGGCGGCTGATCCGAGCATCTCAAAAACACCGAACTTGAAGCTGTTCTTTACGATTTCCCAGTCAAAATGCGCCAGGAAGAGAATACGGGCATTGTATCCAGCCCTTTTGTATAGCCAGAAACCGACCAGGAAGGTCATTAATTCGGCTGCATAAGCGGCAATGCCCAACCCCAACAATCCGCCCATTGACCCACCAAAAATCGGATGAGCCTTCCCCCAGGCAAACATAATGGTAACAAATATGGGCTGGACCAGCATGGGAAGGATGACATTCAAACTAATATCCAGAAAACGGCTGTAATCCAATCTCTGGAAACCAGTCAGCGCATGGCGCATGACCTGATAAAACCCCGGGAGCTGAATAATTGAGTGTATGACTACACTCCAAATATATATGGCGTAAACCGAGCGCGGACCAAGGGTGGTAGCCAGACTGATGACAATGGCTACCTGAATGGCTCCTGAAAGCGCCTGCCACCAGATGAATAGCTGCCCGTACTGAATCCCTTTTTTGGGATCATGCACGCGGTATTCTGACAGGTATTTAATAAAAGCTACACTTGTTCCCATGTCGAAAAAATACCAGGTAAGGTTAAAAAATTGGGTTACCCTGCCCCATATTCCAAGAGCCTGTGCTGATGGGAGAATGTAAGTCGGGAGGATCAGATTTTGATAGATGATCAGTGGAATGAATAATATCAATCCAATGCTGAGCGCGACCAGGAAACCTCCCAGAGGGCGATGGAATCCGACATTCTCCCAATTGGATTTTTCCACTTTGTTTTCGAAAAGAAACCGGTCGGAAACGATTCGATCCAATTCTTCCGGATGCTTCAGACTGAACCGGCGGACGAAGAAAAAAATCACAAAAGTCGATACAATCAGGGCGAACATGATTCCCAAGAGAGCGATCTTGTCGCTGGTATGTGGTACGGGAGAACCGGGGTAATCCGCAAAGGAGAGAGGTGCTTGACCATGTGCACGAATTCCAAGATAATAGATCAGGTAATTGTAGTAAGCCCAATCCTGGAATTGCGGATTATCCTCTGAATTTAGAAAGGCATTGAATATAAATGCTTTTCCGTTGTTTGCAGACCATAATAGCCACTCACCACTTTCGTAGGTGGAAACGAGTGGCCCTACAGATGAAATGGGGGTTGTGATTTGAAGGCGGGCGCGTATCTGGGGAGAACCATTCCAGATAATATCCGTTTCAATTGGATCATTTACTTTTTCCAGACTTACTAGGCTGACTGGATCATCCTTCAAGGTTATGGTGAGCGGAATCCCAAGGAGCGTTTCCAGGTCTTGCTGGGTAATATTTGCGCTCATGATAAGGACAAGACCGGTTCCCGATTTCAGGATGGATGCCAGGATTTCAGGAGCGGGGATGACTCCATTCAGAAATAAAATGTCCGCCTGGCTGGGATCATCCACAAATGTAAAAACATCTGCGCCACTCAAAGTGAGAGCGGGTTTAACAAGGTCTGTGTCACCGGCATAATAAACGCGAATTGGATCTGATGCTTTTACCGGGGAAGCAATTCCAAACACCAACGCAAATAATAAAAAGAAAAGTGTCAGGCGTTTCATGGCAGCATCCTTTACTATAAAATTCAGGCTTTAAAACCGTTATTGCGAATTACATCTGCAAACCAATGACCGCTATCTTTTATTGTTCGTTTTTGCGTTTTGAAATCCACATAAACGATGCCAAACCGCTGACCATAACCAAGCGCCCATTCAAAATTGTCCAAAAAAGACCAGACAAAATAACCCATTACCGGGACACCCAACTGAATTGCTTTGTGAACCTGGAGAATATGATTTTCGAGATAGCGAATTCGGCGTTCATCCCGCACCCTGCCATCAAAATCTACCCCATCTGGAACAGGGATCCCATTTTCAGTAACCATTATTTCGGGCATCTTTTGCTGTGGGTTGGATGGAGGACCATATTTTCCCCAGATGTGCAGCAAAAGCTCAGATAATCCATCGGGATATATTTCCCACATTCCCGAATATTCATTTCCTTCCGGGTGTATTTGAGATGCTGAAAAAACGGGGAATTTTGGATCATGGCGAATGACTGTGCGCGTATAGTAATTTACACCCAGGAAATCAAGCACATTGATCAATTTTAGATCCCCCGGTTTTATGACCGAACCGACCAAGGCACTCAATAATTTTAATTCCTGGACAGGTGAAGTACCCAGCAGGAGAGGATCCAGGAAGGCGCGATTCTGGATTATGTCGAATCGTTCGGCTGCAGCAATATCTTTCTTGAAAGATGAGGCAGGATGGACGGGACTGAGGTTTAGGACAATGCCAACTTTTAAAGGCTGCCGGGAGGCAGCCCGGATGGCCTGGGTTGCCAATCCATGCGAGAGCAATAAGTGGTGGACAGCTTTTAATGCTGAGATTGGTTCTTTGATCCCTGGCGCATGTTCGCCAATAAAGTAACCTGCACCGGCTGTAACAAATGGTTCGTTATGAGTAATCCAGTTCTTAACTCGATCGCTGAATTTATCTGACATGAAACCGGCATAATCTGCAAAGTAACTGGTTG
The DNA here is from genome assembly GCA_001796335.1 of Chloroflexi bacterium GWB2_49_20. GTDB lineage: Bacteria > Chloroflexota > Anaerolineae > Anaerolineales > Villigracilaceae > UBA12087. The sequence continues at coordinate 14,709 of MGMF01000002.1, forward strand.
TTTCTCGGACAGACCAGCCACCTTTATCTTGCAGCCACTGAGGCAGATCCCAGTGATATAGGCATAAATAAGGTTCTACTTGATTTCTTAATAGCTCATCAATCATGCGATCATAAAAAGCAACGCCTTTGGGATTTATCTGGCCGGTTTCATCTGGAAAAATGCGCGGCCAGGAAGTTGAAAACCTATATGTTTTTAAGCCCAGTTCTGACATCAAATGGATGTCATCTTTAAAACGGTGATAATGATCGATGGATACATCGCCATTCTCGTTGTTGGCTATTTTCCCGATGGTGTGAGAGAAAGTATCCCAAATGGATAAGCCTTTGCCATCTTCATTCCATGCACCTTCGATTTGGTAGGATGAAGCTGCTGTCCCCCAGATAAAATCTTTAGGAAAAGAAATATCTTTCTTCATGGAGCTCCTTCTTGAGCGGGAGTGATTTCTGATTATCAAGCATACAGGAATTTTCCAGCGGACGCAAGTAAAATAAGACTTCGGTTATAATCGAACATATGAACGACATTAACAAACGCTCCGTTGATCCTGAACCCAAACCTGATGATCGCCAGGACAACACACTTCGCCCTCAGCGCCTGTTGGATTTGATCGGGCAAGAGAATGTGAAGGAAAACCTGTCCATCCTGATAACAGCGGCACGCCAAAGAACGGAATCCCTTGATCATGTCCTGTTTTATGGCCCCCCTGGTCTGGGCAAAACCACTTTGGCGCATGTCCTTGCCAATGAAATGGATGTAAACATCAAAGTAACCTCCGGTCCTGCAATTGAACGCGCGGGGGATTTGGCCGCCATTTTAACCAATCTGCATGCAGGAGACATCCTTTTCATCGACGAGGTCCATCGTTTGGGAAAAGTTGTTGAGGAAGTGCTTTATCCTGCCATGGAAGATTTTGCACTGGATATTATCATCGGCAAAGGACCTTCGGCTCGTTCCATCAGACTAAAATTGCCGCACTTTACTGTGATAGGGGCAACTACGCGCATGGCATTAATTACGGCTCCTCTCAGGGCTCGTTTTGGGGCAGTGTATCGCCTGGAATATTACAATCCTGAAGCCATGCATTTAATTGTAAAGCGTGCCGCAGGCTTACTTGAAGTGGAAGCGCAAGACGAAGGAATTCATGAGATCGCTTTGCGGGCGCGCGGTACCCCGCGCGTAGCTTTGCGTCTATTGCGTCGAGTACGCGACTACGCCCAGGTGCGCGCAGATGGGGTCATAACTCGGAAAGTGGCAGGTGAAGCACTTAACCTGTTGGCGATTGATAACTTGGGTTTGGACGATGTCGATCGTCGCGTGTTGAAAACGATCATTGAAAAATATGATGGCGGGCCGGTGGGATTATCGACTATCGGCGCCTCAATCAGTGAAGAACCGGATACCATCATGGATGTAGTTGAACCATACCTGCTCCAAATGGGTTTTCTGGATCGAACACCTCAAGGACGCGTAGCCACTCGACAGGCTTATGAACATTTGGATATCCCCTATAACGATGGTGTACAACCGAGATTGATCTAAATTTCTTGGATTGGATGGTTGAATCCACCATCTTGTAGATGGGATAAGAAAACTATTGTTGATATTGGTAGATTCGGCTTAATGAAAACAATTGATTTTAACTACGACTTGCCTCAAAAGTTTATTGCCCAAACCCCGGTCGAGCCTCGTGATCACTCCAGGTTATTGGTTATAAATCGCTCAATTAATAAGATTTCTCATCAGGCTTTTTATAACCTTGATGAATTATTATCACCTGGAGATCTTCTGGTCTTGAACCAGACCCGCGTTATTCCGGCACGTATTTTTGCCAAAAAGAGTTCGGGTGGAAAAGCTGAACTATTGTTATTGCGCCGGGAAAGAGAGACTGTCTGGCAGGCATTGGTTGGTGGAAAAGGTTTGGACCTGGGGAAGATGTTACAAGTGGATGACGGACCAAAATGTGAGATCATCGAGGTTATGGATGGTTCACGCCGGCTGATAAGATTTGAGAATCCCATTGAGCCGTTCTTCCCAAAAATTGGTCATATCCCTCTGCCTCCCTATATCCGCAAGACATTAAGGGATCCGGAACGATACCAGACGGTGTTTGCACAAGAACCTGGGTCAGCCGCTGCACCGACGGCCGGGTTACATTTTACGCAGGAATTATTCAATAAATTAATGGATCGGGATATCCAAATTACCGAGGTGACTTTGCATGTTGGACTGGATACCTTTGCCCCAGTGACCGAGGATGATCCGGCGGATCACCTTATCCATAAAGAATGGTGCGAGGTCTCCCAGGAGGCCTGCCAAAAAATAAATGCTGTCCGAAAAAATAGCGGCAGGATTATTGCAGTTGGGACAACATCCGTACGAACATTGGAATCTGCTGCAGAAAACTCAAAGGTGACCGGTCGCAATTCGCCATTAACTCCTTACTCGGGAAACACCGGTTTATTTATTTTACCGGGTTATGAATTCAAATTGGTGGATGTCATGATCACCAATTTTCACCTGCCAAAATCCACTTTGATTATGCTGGTGAGTGCCTTTGCGGGAAAAGAAGCGATTTTCAACGCGTATGAGATTGCTAAAAAAGAGAATTACAGGTTTTTTTCCTTTGGAGATGCAATGTTGATCCTATGACAGAACAATTGTATTTTGATGATGCCTTGTGTCTGGAATTTACTGCTGAAGTAACCGAAATACTCCCCGGAAAAGATGGGAAGGTATCTGTGGTAATGCCTGGCACTTATTTTTATCCAACCAGCGGTGGGCAGGATCATGATACCGGTAAAATCGGGATAGCCAATGTTTTGGATGTAGTTAAGAGCGAAGATGACAGAATCATACACATTTTGGATAGGGAGATCCTACCGGGGATATATTCTGCCAGCATTGATAAAACGAGACGCTGGCAAAACATGCAGGCTCACACCGCCCAGCATATTTTGAGTCGGGCTTTTGAACTTGCTTTGAACCTGGAAACATTATCCGCTAATATTAATTCTGACAAACCCTCAACAATCGACCTGAATGTCAGTAATATTTCAGCGAGTGATTTCAATAAAGTGGAAGAGATTGCGAATGCCGTGCTCTTCGAAAACCGGCAGGTGAAAAGCTACTACATAACTGACAACGATGTCTCTCAAATCCCATTTAGAAAACCTCCAAAAGTTTCAGGTAAGATCCGGGTGGTGGAAGTGGATGAGTATGATTATTCGGCGTGCGGTGGAACACATTGCCCCCAAACTGGTATGGCGGGTTTGATAAAAATTCTTAAGTCTGAAACCCAAAACCATAAAGTACGGATCCATTTTGTGGCGGGATACTTGGCTTTGCGGATATTTCAAAAAACTTATGACACAGTGAGAAATATTTCGAGCGTGATGGGTTCCAACACGGATGAATTAACGATATCAATTCAACGACAGGCGGAAAGTTTACAGCAATTACACTTTGAGCTGGATGCCTGTAAATCGAGAATTCTAACCTTCGAAGTGAAACAACTGGTAGAATCGGCCATTCCGATTGGAAACTTGATGTTAATAACGAATTTATTCCCGGATAAATTACCCGTTGAATTGCGTAAATTGGTTGCCATGATTCGATCCAACGAAGGGTATGTCATTGTTTTGGCGGCTTTGGAGGGAAGGAAATTATCCATGGTGGTTGGAGCCTCGCAGGATGTTCATCTGGATGCCAGAAGGATATTGAACCTGCACCTGGAAAAATATCATGGGCACGGTGGCGGAGATCAGCTTATGGCGCAAGGTGGATGCGTTCTTTCTGAAGAGGGCGTGGACGACTTATTTAAGGACACCATAAATATTGTTAACAGCATGGATCAAGCCTGAATTGTAGACGGTTTTTATTACAATGCGAGTGCAGAACCTGAAAAATGAATAATCTCCATAATTTATCTTCCCTTGAAAATGAGATCATTAATTGCAGACTATGTCCACGTCTGGTAGCCTGGCGGGAAGAGGTAGCCATGCAGAAACGCAGAGCATATTTCAATTGGGACTATTGGGGAAAACCGGTACCGGGTTTTGGTGATCCAAAAGCCCGGGTGATGGCTGTGGGTCTTGCCCCGGGAGCACATGGTTCGAATCGAACCGGAAGGATGTTCACTGGCGATGCCTCAGGTGATTTCCTTTACCCGGCTTTGTTTAGAGCAGGCTTTGCCAACCAATCCAGGGTGGAAGATCTTAACGATGGCTTGTTCTTGAATGACTTGTTTATCACGGCAGTATGTCGCTGTGCACCTCCTGCGAATAAACCCAATAGTGATGAAATGAATTTATGTCAACCTTTTTTAATGCGGGAGATCGACTTGATCCAACCCAAGATTTATGTTGCGCTTGGACGGATTGCATATGAAAGAATTCTAATGTTGTATTCTTTTCGACCAAGCGATATGGAATTCGAACATGGTGCAACTTATTTTCTGGATGAACACCATACCCTGGTGTGTAGTTATCACCCCAGCCGGCAAAATACTCAAACCGGACGACTTACCAAGGAAATGTTTGATCAAATATGGTTGAGTGTCAGGAAGGTATTGGAATAATAATGAATGGAAATCCTAATAATTAAGTTTGGCGCGATCTTGATCACACAAGCTAATACTAAGATTGTAAAATAAGTTTTAGGATAAAATATTATACGGTTTTGTGCTTGGAGTTTTAAATGCGTGCAACAGATATAATCATCAAAAAACGTGATAAAGAGGAACTCTCGAAAGAAGAAATAGAATTCTTCATCGAGGGTTTTACCAGTGGAGACATCCCAGACTATCAGGTATCCGCCTGGGCCATGGCTGTGCTTTTAAATGGGATGACAAATCGTGAAGTAACCGATCTAACCCTGGCCATGGCTCAGTCTGGTGACACTCTTGATATGGGTAAGCTGGTCAAGATTTCGGTGGATAAGCACTCAACTGGAGGCGTGGGAGATAAAACCAGCTTGGTGGTCCTCCCTGTCGTGGCTGCCTGTGGTTTGCCTGTTGGAAAAATGTCTGGACACGGTTTGGGATTCAGCGGTGGAACCTTGGACAAAATGGAGTCAATCCCAGGCTACCGAACCAATCTAAGCCTGGAGGAATTCGAACGTCAATTGTTAGAGATCGGACTGGTACTGACAGGACAATCACGTACTCTTGCTCCGGCTGATGGAAAGCTGTATGCTCTGCGGGATGTAACCGGGACAGTTCCAGCTATTGCATTAATCGCATCATCCATTATGAGTAAAAAGATCGCGGCTGGTGCACACGCCATCGTATTGGATGTTAAGACAGGTTTGGGTGCCTTCATGCAGTCCATAGAAGAAGCGAGAGAACTGGCGAAAATGATGGTTTCCATCGGTGAATTAGCCGGGAGAAAAGTGGTTGCTCTATTATCTGATATGAACCAGCCGCTTGGGTATGCAGTTGGCAATTCTTTGGAAGTTTGTGAGGCAATCGACACATTACATGGCGAAGGCCCAGCCGATTTTTGTGAACATTGCCTTGTCTTAAGTGCTCATATGTTATTGCTTGGAGGAATTGCTTCAGATATGGTAACATCTTTGAAACTTGCAGAAAAAGCAATTCAAACTGGGACTGCATATGAAAAATTCAAAAATCTTGTAGAAGCCCAGGGTGGGGATGCAACTTTTGTTGATGATTCTTCTAAATTTCCAAGAGCAAGGTTTATTGAGAAAATTGAATCACAGAAAAAAGGGTATGTTTCACAGGTTCATGCCAGGCTGATCGGTGAAGCCTCGGTGATATTAGGGGCAGGGCGGACAAAAAAGGATGACAACATCGACCATTCTGTCGGGATTGTGGTTCATCGAAAAGTTGGCGATTATATAGAACCAGGAGATTTACTTTATACTTTGCATGCCAACAGTCAGGAGCAAGTGGAAGAAGTCAAACAATACCTGCTGGATTCTTTTATAATTCAAAATGACAAAATATCTCCATTGCCCTTGTTCTATGAGTAATTAACCGGTGGTTATTTTAAAAAATACTTGCTTAAACACGTAGAATCGTGCATACTAATAGCAGGAGTAGGAGTGAGCAAATGACGAAAATTTCCCTGCGAGTTTATAATCGTGAAATAGAAGCCATGGTTGAAGGTGGGAATATAGGTGAGGCCATAGCTCATTGCCAACATATATTAAAAACATTCCCAATGCATCTGGAAACCTATCGATTGTTGGGAAAGGCATTTTTGGAAGCTCGCCGGTATACTGATGCAGCTGATATATTTCAACGTATCTTAATGTCTGTACCGGATGATTTTATTTCTCATGTTGGCATGAGCATTATCCGGGATGATGAAAGCAAACTGGATGAGGCAATCTGGCACATGGAACGTGCCTTTGAAGTTCAACCTTCTAACCCGGCCATTCAAGACGAATTGCGGAAATTATACGGTAGGCGGGATGGTGTAAAGCCTCCAAAAGTACGTCTGACGCGCGATGCGCTGGCAAATATGTACACTCAGGGAGCCTTATATAGTCAGGCGATTGCAGAGATCCGGGCTGTCCTGGTGGACGACCCAAACCGGCCAGATCTGCAGGTGATGTTGGCCAGGGCTTATAGCAAGGACGGGCGAAAAAAACAGGCCATAGAAATATGTACAGATTTGTTAAAAAAATATCCGTATTGTTTCGATGCACTCAGGATATTATTGGATTTAATGCCTTCAACGGACCAGCACGAAATCACCCAGACTTACCGACACCGCATCAAGGCCATTGATCCATATGCAGGATTTGTCACTGGTTCCATTTTTAATTCTGACAAAGTGGCAGACACTGCAGTTAATTTAGAGTTCTTGGATTATGATCCAAATAACATGGAAAGCGAATCCCAGCCACCTTGGGCTTCGTCCCTGGGAATAAAGCTGGAGCCTGATAACACCCAGCAGGGTGTACCTGATTGGCTTTCAGAAAAAACTACAGAAGAACTACCGATTTCAGAAGAAGATAGTTCCATTCCTGTAAAGGATGAAGAAGAACAAGCAAGTTCTGAAATCGTGGAAATGTCTCCTTTGATGCGCTCATCGGGGTGGGAAAAATCAACCGATTTAACCTTTGAACCTCCAGTTTTTGAGGAAACCGAATCAGAAAGCGATGAACCAATTGCACGGGCAGATCTCCCTGAATGGCTTAAGGACATGGCTCCAAAAAGGGAAATGTCAGAAGCCGGTCAGGCATCCGATACATTTGGTGCTACGTTGGATGAGGCACCAACCAGCTCTGTTCAGGGAGTTATCCATCTCGATGCCGATGAAGAATCTGGTATTACGAAAGCGGACTTTTCTGAAGATATACCGGGTTGGTTGAAAGATATGGGAGATGATAAACCGATCCAGGCAGAGGTACCAATGGTATCACTAGCGATGGATGCTGGCCAGGAAGTTAATGGTGAGTTAGCTTTAGAACAAACTCAGGAAACCAGTCAAAAACCAGACGAAGAATCTGGTATTACGAATGCGGGTTTTTCTGAAGAAATGCCGGATTGGTTGAAAGATTTGGTAGATGTGAAACCGATCCAGGCAGAGGCGCCAATGGCATCACTAGCTATGGATGCTGGCAAGGAAGTTAATGGTGAGTTAGCTTTAGAACAAACTCAGGAAACCAGTCAAAAACCAGATGAAGAATCTGATATTGCAAATGTTGGCCCTGAAGAAGAAAATCCAGATTGGTTGAAGGAAATAAGATCTGACGAACCAACTAATACAGAGATGCCAATGGCATCCCAATCCTTGGATGTCGGTATTAGTGAGTTTAAAACGGAACAAACCCAGGAAACCAGTGAAAAACCATTTGAACAAACAGTGGACTTTATCTCTGAATTGTTGGGTGAAAATCAACAAGAATCGACAGATGGTGGTAATGACGTGAAAGAAAGGGCGGACGATGAAGAAGACTTGCCTGATTGGTTAATAGATAGCGGACTTGATAAGCAGGGTCAAGGAAGAGAGAAGGAAAATGAACCTCTCTCTGAAGTTCTAAGCCAGACAGACGATATTCCTCCTTCTCAAAACCAGTATGAAACAACTCTTGAAGCCAATACTCAGGAGGATGTACCTGTTTGGTTGAAGGAAGTCGATTCGACCATGGAAGAGCAAGCAGCCATTGATGAAACAACAACCATTGGAGCAGTTGAACCTGCAGTTCCATACGGGGATGAAGATCAGACTGATATTCCTGAAGCAATTTCAGAACCCGGAGGATTTGCAGAAGTTTTGCCCCCCTCGATCGGTGAAGAAACAACCATGGATTCAAAACCATTCGAGGCGAAAATACATCCAATGGATGATCAGGATGCTGCCTTGGCATGGTTGGAGAGTTTGGCCGTCAGACAAGGTGCAAAATCTGAAGAACTCCTGACCAAACCAGAAGATAGATTGGATGAGCCCCCTGAGTGGGTGAGAAATACTGTTGAAGAATTATCAAAACCTGCTGAAGATAAGGCATTAATCTCATATCAAGATGAAACGAAATTTGTTGAAACGACTAATCAAGAAAGCAACTCCGCCAAGATAGAAGAGGATTTTTCTAATGCAAAATTACCGGGCGATGATAAGCTGCAGGTGTTGGATGCAGGAAGCAGAGAGGAATTGGTAGAAGGTGTTTTATTTGAATCAACCGTTCTTGAAAAAATTTCTGAGGAATTCGTCCAACCAGAGGAAGAGCTATCTTCTGAAATTCCTCCTTCAATTTCAGATGTACATACCATTGGATTAGGAGATGAATTTTCACCAGAAGGCGGACTGGAGGCTGACCAAACTTTGCACCTGGATCACACAGATAGATCAGAGCCTGAGTTTGCAGCCACAGCGGATGCAGACGTCTCTAAATGGTTGCAGGAAATGGATGTTCACGATGCAACCATCGAAGAGAAACCAGATTTTCCAAATGTGGAGGAATTTTACGGCAAAGATGTGTCCGAGCCACTTCCAGACTGGTTGCAAGATTTGGAAAAAGAATCTTCTACTGATTGGATTTCAAAGTCTGATAACTTGTCTGAAATGGAAAAAGATGCCGCTAAATCTGAATTGGTATCTGATCATACAGATATTGATGATCTAGGAGAAATTTTTCCAACGGACCCCACAGATTGGGCTATTGAACAAAAAGAGACCGAACCTGAAATTGAGCCGCTGGGCGATTCTGTGAAACCAGTTGCGCCAGATGAATGGCAACCAATGCGTGCAGAAGAACCAGCACCCAAATCAGATTTAACTGAAATATCCAAAATAGATTTAGTTTCAACCAGTACGGAACCTCCCAGTGTTGGGGAACTAGCCGGTACAGGCATGATATCAGAGATTCCAGCGAAAGATATTGAGAAAGAAGCCGAAACCCTTGAGCGGGCTCAAAATTTCATTGAAAGTGGCGATCTAAAGAATGCCATCGATGAATATGACCGTTTGATCAAAAAGGGGCAGTTGCTGGAAGGAGTAATACACAATTTGCGTGAAACCACTTCCCGATATCCGAGTGATATTGGCATCTGGCAATTACTGGGCGATGCTTATATGCGGGCAAACCGACTTCAGGATGCTCTGGACGCGTATACCAAAGCCGAAGAGTTACTGCGTTGATAAGGGAAAGTTAAATTGGCGGTGAACCTTTCTGCATGATAAAATATAAACCTCGGGCAATCCCCGAGGTTTATATTTGCTTATGGAGAGTAACATCACACAAAAAAGGGGTGGTAGGTTGTGAAAGCGAGAGAAGCTCGCTTTCACAACCTACCCTTCCCCCGAATTATTAAAAAGATTCTTTGGAGGTTATGTTGGAAAAAACATTAGTACTTGTCAAACCTGACGGAGTCCAACGCGGTTTGATTGGAGAAATAATCAATCGATTGGAACGGAGAGGATTGAAATTAGTTGCAGCGAAGTTTATCACGGTGAGCAAGGAATTGGCTGAAAAGCATTATTCCATCCACAAAGGAAAGCCTTTTTATGATGGATTGATCGCCTATATTTTATCGGCTCCAGTTATGGCCATGGTTTGGGAAGGTCCAATTGCAATTGACGCAGTCCGGCAAACCATGGGGGCAACCCGACCAACAGAAGCGGCACCCGGATCAATTCGCCATGATTTCGGACTTGAAATTGGAAGAAATCTTACTCATGCGTCAGATACAGTTGAAAACGGAAAAAAAGAAGTAGCACTCTGGTTTACTCCTGAAGAAGTGGTAACTTGGGAGCGGGCCATTGATTCATGGGTATTTGAATAATAAATTTAGAATTGGTAAAAATAAATATCAATAAGCATTTACCCGCATTCTGAAAAAGGTCAATGCTTATTGATATTACTGGACATGCAGGATTATTCTCCCATCATGCCAGAGATCTTCTAATTTATAATAGTCGCGTTGATCGGGGGAAAAAAGATGGACAAGGATTGATCCAAAATCAACCACCATCCAGCCGCATTGAGAATTCCCTTCAATCTTCCCCTTTATTTTATGTTTTTCGTTCACACTCATTACAACGGAATCTGCCAGAGCATCCAACATTCGATCACTGGTTCCGGTACATATGATGAAATAATCAGTAAATGATGCGATTTTTTGAATATCGAGGAGAAGAATTTCTTCCCCTTTTTTCTCTTCCAGTGAATTAACGATTGTATGAGCGATATCAAGCATATTTAAATTTCACCTCTCTGAGTATTTTATTTCCCAAATGGGATGATATGGATGGAAGTATAAATCGGGCCGCCAGGTTTTAAATCACTCTTGAATATCTTTATTTCACTGATGATTAGCGGATCAATGCAATCAAGATTTATTGATTTAAAATCCATTAACATTTTTTTCGTATTTACCATTGGAAAACTGTTTCCAATCCGCCCCAACGTGATATGAGGAGAAAATGACCTGGTTTCAGGTTGATGCCCAAGTTTGGATGCAATTTCTTCTATTTTATTGTAGACAGTAATTAGAATGGCAGGTGTGCTTACACCGCCCCAAATTATTCTGGGTTTCCTTGCATTTGGGAAAATACCCATTTCCGAGAAAGAGATTGTAAATGGTTCAATCTTTATGGCATCAAAGCCAAGTGATCGGGCTAATATTTTCAGGTTTTGTGGGGATTCATCCCCAAGAAACTTCAAGGTCAGATGGATATTTCCTGTTTGAACCCAGCGAACATCTGGTTTTGGATAATCTTGTCTCAGATTGGCTGTCTGCTTGATGATGGCATCCTGAGTTGTGGAAGGTATTTCTATTGCCACGAATGAACAGAGCTTCATTGAGATAAAAATAGCATAATAAGTAAAAACTCGCAAGAGGTAGTTTTCTGATTTCAGGTGGGTTTGAAGGCTTGATAGTCTTCTGGAGTGTCTATATCCTGCAAGATACTATCATTATCTATGATTATATAACTTATAACAGTTCTATGCTGGTCAAGAAAATCACGCGGGGTGAGCGGGCGCTGGAATTGGATAAATTTTGACCACAGGGGTTGAGAGATCAACCAGGGATGACCTCGACGCATTAAGTAACTCGGGATGATTATCTGTGCATCCGATTGACGATGTGCAGATATGATCCGACGAACCGTATCTTCTTGAATTTGAGGCTGATCACCTAATACGATCAGGGCGGAAGTGTATGAAGGTTTGATTGCTTTCAAACCATATTGGATCGAAGTTAACATATCTTCACGCTCGAAGGATTCATTTTGAACAATTCTGGCGGGATATTTACTAGTGAGTTGTTGTATATGCTTATTGAGTGGAGTTTGGGCAGTCTGGGTTACTATAAGGATATCCGGGATTTCGATGGCTGCCAGGGTTGATACAACTTCCCCAAGGATGGTTGTATCTTTCCAGGGGAGTGTCAATTTAGGGTGACCCATGCGAGTAGATAAACCAGCTGCCAAAATAATTGCAGCAATCCCATCCATCTCAGTCAATTAAAAGCCTCTCGTAATCTGTTGGAGTGTCCACATCCTGCTGTAAAGAAATGTCATTCCACTGAATATAATCAGGGGGATATTTTGAGAAGATTCCCCGGCCACCGATATCCCCTTCCAATTTTCTCAAATCCAGAAAAGTCACCCTGTCAAAAAGAACCGGATTTCCTCGTCTGCCATCCACCAATGGGGCTATGACAGGCGCCAGGGTGCGGCTATGCTCTTCCACCAGGCACCGCAATACAGCCGGGTTTACCTGAGGCTGATCGGCAAGTAAGAAAATTGCACTCCCCGGATTTCCAGGTAAATGATTTGAATCACCTTTTTGAGATTGGGATATATGGGATCCAGAAATGGCATCGATTCCTGCCCGGATGGATGTACTTTGCCCATTCTGCCAGTTGGGATTGTAAATAATTCTAATTTTGTCGGATAAGCCAATTAAGGCATCCTTTACAGTGATTGCATCTGCTCCGGTTACTATTACGATAGGTGATAAACCAGCATTTATCGCGGAACGAGCGATCGCCCGGACAAAGGGAACCCCTTTATAATCCAGAATTTGCTTTGTTTGACCATAGCGCGAGGAGGAGCCTGCTGCCAGGATGATGGCAGCAGTCGGTTCAATTACTGCGTGGATTTTATTTTGTTTTAACTCGGCAACAATTACTTCAGCAAAGCTATTTTGGACAATTTTTGCCAATGTCCCTGCCCGGGCTTGAAGGGCGGGTGTGTCTGCCTGGTTCAGTAATAGAATTCTTCGTGCCCGGTTTGGAATATTCTTCAATCCTCCTTCCTTGTGCGCAAGGACTCTGGCCAGAGTTATATTTGAAATTAAGTCTCCTTCTGCTAAATTTCCAAGATTAGAAAATAAATCGGGATGATAAACCGACTCATTATTTAAAGGTTTATCAAGTCCGGTTAATCCTGCAACCACCACTACAGTATCCACAAAATCGGGGATGGGAGGCTCATTAATTCCCGGGGCTTTAATGGGTAGTTGGCGTGATCCATCACATTCCATTAAAAGGGGTAATTGGTGCCTCTCACATAATCCATAAACCCATTTTGTTTGATCGTTGTTCAAACCTGTAAGACGATTTGATTGAGGTTCCTTTGTGATCAGGATGACCCCGGATAAATTATCTTCAATCATCTCCAAATCATTATCCTGGCGAATTATAAAATGATTGACAGCAAAGTCTGTTTGCCAGGCGCCCAGGTGAGTTGTAGTTGTGACCACCACAGGTTTTGACACTTCTTTTGCCACGATGGAAAGCGCGCTTGTTTTTCCACCCGCACCCACAAAAGCTATCCGGGGAGTCTCCGCAAGACGCAACGCCTGTGATAATCTCACATCAATCTTCAGCCTTTACTCTATGAGTGTGGAGAATATTTGTGTCACTCAAAATGACCTCAAGAACACTACCTCCTATTGCCATAGCTTTATCAGATACAAATTGGACGAGATCAATATTCGTCCTGTGATCCATATCACCAATTTTCATTCCCTTTTTCACATTTATGCCTGAGTGGATCAGTCCACGCAGCAATCCAGAGAATGGGGCAAGAACGCTATGATCTTCAATGGTGGCTATCAAGTGTCCGTTTTCCAGAATATTCCCAATTTGTACATGTGTAAGAATTGTACCGCTAACGGGTGCACGCAAAATTCGAGTTGAATCACCAGACGGTTGACCTGTATCAGGAAGCGCATTACCCTGCCGATATATATGCCCGAGAAAATGCCCGCGACTTGATTCTATCACCACGTGACAATCATACCCGGCGGTAAATCCAGGGCCGATACCGATCACCAGGGGAATGGTGTGAATAAAATTAAGACCCTGTGGTTTCTTCTCCATGCGTGCATCGATTAGTACTTGAAAATCAAATTTAATTACATTAAGAATATCAAGTTTCTCATCCACCAGAATGGGGATTTCTTGATTTTGCAACGAGTTGGATATGCTGTCAAACGAGAGTACTTTCCGGGAATTGATCCCCTCTACATTGGTGAAACCAGCATAGATTGCTTCGGAGAAGGAAACCGTGCGGCGCACTGTCAGCGGGTGCTCCAGTTCGGTCATGATCACTCTAAAACCTGAATGATACAGACGTAATGCCACTCCTGAAGCAATATCTCCTCCACCGCGTATAAGAATTACAGGATCCATGTAGTTAATTAAACCACACTCCTCCGTGAACGGAGGAGTGGTTTTCCAAACAACTCTTTATCAAATCAGTAATTTAAAATTGACGAAATATATTATTTATGAAATTTTTCCCAAGCCGCGCAAGACTCTTTCAGGAGTGAGGGGAAATTCATTAAACCAGACTCCAGTTGCATCATGAACAGCACTGGTGATTGCCGCGACCAGTGGTAAAAATGGCAGCTCACCCAGGCCGCGAGCTCCCCATGGTCCAATCGGATCGGGAACCTCTACAATGACAGATTCAACTTTATCCGGTATATCCAATACAGTTGGGATGAGATAGGTGCTGAGTTGATCGGTGAGTACGCGTCCATCTTTCGATAGATAATTTTCCGAAATGGCATATCCCTGAGCCTGTACCACCGCCCCCTCGATTTGTCCTTCTACCTGTGCTGGGTTGATGGCCTGCCCAACATCATTTGCTGAAACCACGCGAAGTATTCGGATGATACCTGTTTCGGTATCCACTTCAACTTCAACAGCCTGGGCAACATAGGCATAAGCAAAATTAGGTTTGGAAAAGCCTGTTTCTTTATCGAAAGGTGTTGTTTCGGGTGCATAAAAAACAAACTCTGCAACAGCCGGGCGTTCTTCCTTGTCCCATTTCTTAAGTGCAAGTTCAGCGGCGCCTTTTATTGCATTGCCAGACATGAATGTCATTCGGGAGGCAGACACGCTCCCCGAATTATTAGATGTTGCAGTATCTGAGGCTACCAGTTTGATTTTATCAACAGTGACACCTGTTGCTTCGGCTGCCATTTGCACCATAACCGTATGCGTACCCTGACCAACTTCAGCGCTACCATGCCAGAGAGTGGCTTCTTCTATCTCTGATATTCCACGTAATTCAATGCGGGCCCAACAATTTTCCTTGTACCCAAAACTAAAACCGACATTTTTAAAACCACAGGCAAAACCTTTGCCTCGCCGGAAAGCATCGTTTTTAGTTAACGTGGATGCAGAAAGTTTTCCCGGCTGCCAATCAAATTTTGTAGCCGCCGCATCGATCACCTGTAACACACTAACAGGTCCCGGTACAATTGTGCCAACTCCGAGAGTATCTCCATCACGGAGGGCGTTCAGTCGACGAAATTCAACGGGATCCATTGATAGCTTTTCTGCTAATTTGCTCATTTGTGATTCGGCCATAAATAGGGCTTGTGGGGCGCCAAATCCACGAAAAGCTGCACCAGGAACATTGTTTGTATAAACTCCGTATACATCTGTTTTTACGTTGGGGATGAAATATGGGCCTGTTGATGTGATGGTTGAATTCCCCAGGACTTTGTTGGTAGTATACATGTACGCGCCAGCATCCGCGATAATTTCCGTGGAGGCTGCTACGAGTTTTCCAGCTTTAGTCGCCCCCCACCTGGTTTTCAGGGTCATGGCATGCCTTTTACCGTGACCAACGATCGATTCCTGGCGGGTCCAAATAATGCGCACCGGTCTTTTTAATTTCCAGGCTGCCAATGCCAACACAATTTGTACAGACATATCCTCGCGCCCACCAAATGCGCCACCAATGGCAGGGTAAATTACCCGGATTTTATCAAGTGGTAAATCCAATGAATGCGAAATTTGTTCACGGTCGGCATGGGTCCATTGACCACCTGCCTGAACAGTAATTCGACCTTCATCATCCAGGTATGCCAGGCCTGCTTCCGGTTGCAAGTAAGCATGTTCCTGAACAGGTGTTTTATATTCATCTTCCACAATCACATCTGCAAGAGCAAATCCCTGGTCGATATCCCCTTTGCGAATTTTATCATGCACACAGATATTACTTTCTCCTAATTCAGGGTGGATGACCAGCGCCCCCGGCGCCATTGCGGTAACAGGATCGGAAAGGATAGGCAAATCCTCATAAGTGACTTTTATCAAGCCGCGTGCCAGAGAAGCAATCTCTTCGCTTTCAGCCACGATGGCGGCTACCTGATCTCCGACAAATCGAACAAGATCTCCGTCAACCCTTGTTGAGCCAGGTCCACATAATACAGGTTGGTCGTTTTTTTGCAATCCATATTCATTTACGGGAATATCCCTGGCTGTAAAAATGGCCACAACACCAGGTATTAACGAGGCTTCTTGCATGTCTATGTTCAGAACCCGTGCATGGGGATGCATGGAAAAGAGGATTTTCATATGAAGCATTCCAGGCAGAGTCAAGTCTCCTGAGAAGGGAGTCGCACCGGTGACCTTGCCATACGCGTCAATGCGTAGGGTCGATTTTCCAACAAAGGATAGGTTCTGCATGAAACCTCAAATAGAGAAATGTTACCTGGATTTTTTCACTTTTCTACCTTTTATTGGTGGGGCATCAAGAGGAGAAAGGGCAGGCGGTCCAACAACTCGATATAGGATGGAATAAAAAAGCGAAAGAATTCCCGACATTAGAATTAAAATTACAAGTGTAAAAATTATTACGGCTAAGAAATTGGGAAAAGTGGCTATCGGACGGAGAAGACCGGCCAATAAGGATACTTTCCATACCCATTCTGGAAATTGTACAAAACCCAGGAGATTTACTGGAATAGGCCAACCTTTATTGAGCCCTGTTTTAACCAACTCCAATGCGCCAATATACGATAAAGCTGGTAGGATGATGGCCATCAGGCATCCGATTCCCCTCCAAATTGGATGCATGGCAGGCTTAAGGTCTTTTGGCGGTTTTTGATATTTCGAATACTTACCCATTTTTTATCCTCCATTTTCCTTTAGTACTATCATGTTAATTTTACTGGCTTCTTCAACTGCTTTAATTATTTTGTAATATCCTGTGCAACGACATAAATTACCCGTGATTGCTTGTTGTATTTCATTGAGCGATGGATTCAATCGTTCTTCAAGTAATTTTGCCGCGGACATGATAAAACCGGGTGAGCAATACCCGCATTGAACCGCACTATTCTGGATAAAAGCTTCCTGGACGGGGTGTAACCCTTGATCATTTCCCGAATTGGAAAGTCCTTCGATGGTTATTATCTCGGCTCCGTGGGCGCGGGCAGCTGGAACCAGACAGGCCATGACAGCTTTGCCATCCAGGAAAACCGTACAGGCGCCGCATTCACCTTCTGCACACCCCTCCTTTGTGCCGATCAATCCAGCATCTTCGCGCAGGAGTCGTAGTAATGTTTTTTTATGGGCTCCGCTGAAAGAATACTCTTCACCATTGATTTGTGTAAGAATCGTCGAACCAGATATATACGACGGTGGTGAAAGTTTTATCGGTGAGGATGAAGAATTCTTACCCCACAACAAAACAGGTTCTTGTGGAAAATCGTCTTTTCCTTTGCTGTTATGAAGACTACGCAAACCTCGCAGGGTGAGAATACGCACCATTTCACGGCGATACGCAGCTGAAGCACGGATATCATCAATCGGACGGGCAGCATCCATGGTCAATGTAGCTGCTTGAGAGAGAACTTCTTCTTCATCCAAGTTCTTACCAATTAGAAACGCCTCTGCTTTGAGAGCGTGAATAATCGTTGGCGCAACTGCCCCGAGGGTTATGACTGCGGATTGTATGATGGAATTTTCAAATGTAAGAAGAATGGCTACATTTACAACTGCTATGGCCTGGGCACGGCGGAGAGCTAGTTTGATGAAGGTTCCACTTTGGTTTTTTTGCAAGGCTTTAAACCAGATATCAATCAACATTTCATCGGGTTGTAAAATTGTCTTACGTACACCGCTGTAAAAATCCCCCAGCTGAACAGTTCTTTTACCGAATTTTGATTTTAAAACTACGCGCGCATCCAAAGCCATGAGAGCTGTGATAGTATCGTTTGCTGGTGAAGCAGTTATCAGGTTTCCTGCTACTGTACCCCGATTACGAATTTGAGGCGCGCCTACTTCCCAGCAGGCGCGGGCCAGAGGATAAGCCCGTTCTCGGATCAATTTGGATGCTACACAATGATTGTGGGTTACCAGAGGCCCAAGGTGGATAATATCATCTTCAGAAAGATCGATTCGGTCAAGGTCAGGAATGCGTGAGATGTCTATGAAAGAATCAACTTTTGGATGCAGACCATGTTCTAATTCGAGGATCAGATCGGTTGCGCCTGCAACGATGCGTGCCTGCCCACCCTTGATTGACAAAAACTGGATGACCTCATCTGTGTTGGTTGCGCAACGGTATTCATCCCACATTTGAAGGTGCTCCTTTTTTAACCAGGAATAAAAAAAATAAGATACAGGTTTATTTCTGTATCTTATTTCTTACATACTATTTTTCTTCGCTCCCGGTTAGCACTTCATAACGGCGGTTAAATGTATCGGTTGCCTGACGTGCAAGAGAAATTAAGTTGCGGATGGCTGCTGGTAAACCAGCTTCGTCACTGAGAGTGGTTTCTACATTGTCCAGCGCACGACCAATCTGTTCAGCCATATCGAAAAAAGCTGTGTCAAAAGCATATAACTGGGCAAGCTCATCTTCGTTGATCTTTACAGCATCAAAAAATCCAGAATAACCGTATGTAGCAGTGCGGATTTTGTCGATAAATGTCCGCAGTTGAATGGCTGCTTTTTCCATGTCATCGAGAAAAGCTATTCCACCCTGGGTGATCAAATCTGTCTGAAGGGCAGAGGTTCGTTTCCAGAGTTCTTCAAATCGATCAGCAACGGTCTCACGTAAGAGCTTGTCGGCTGCACGGCGATTTTGACGTTCAATATAACCTTTAAAACCGGGTATGTAACTTCCCAGCTTCTTCACAAAATCCTGATCTCCAGTCACGCGGTCAAAAAGATTGCCCATTTTTGTGCCTCCTGTACTTCAAATAATTTATCAAAAGGAATAAGCTTGTTTATTATAGCCTGAGATTGCAGTTATAATCAAGTCTATATTCCAAATTTCACATCCTCTCGACTCAAAGTAGAGTCAATCACCTTCTGTTTGTGAGAGAGAATATGAGTTTTCATATTACTTACGAGGATAGAAAAATAAAGTTGTAGATAAAATATGCAGTACTAGGAGGTATTCGTGTCTAACGAACTGGTAGACCTTTTGGCTCTTGTTGACAATAGTGTAAAAGTTGATCATGGGAAATTAATAATTAGTAATGAGGAGAATTTACAGACAAAAATCCATCGGTGGGTTGAAGTATCCACATTAGAAACAGGTTTACGCCAGGGTTGGGCTCGTTATCTGGTAAGGCTGGCAGCACAAGAGCTAGGTATCCACCCAGCCTCGATCCATGATTTATACAGGGCACGAGGCAGTGAAGATGTTTTACCTACATTTTCCATACCTGCCATTAATTTAAGAGTACTTTCTTACGATGCAGCCCGTGCTGCTTTTCACGCAGCGATGCCTTTGAATTCATCAGCAATTATTTTTGAAATTGCTCGTTCTGAGATAGGTTATACATCTCAACGACCCGTGGAATTTTCGACAAATATTCTGGCAGCAGCGATAGCTGAAAAATATCGAGGTCCTGTGTTTATTCAGGGGGATCATTTTCAAGTTTCTGCCAAGAGGTATGCAAACGACCCGCTTGCAGAGTTGAGTACGATCAAGGATTTGATCCTGGAAGCAATTAAAGCTGGATTTTATAACATCGATATCGACACCTCAACTCTTGTGGATATTTCCCAAGCGGATATTTCAAAACAGCAAAAGTTAAATGTCGAGCTTTCGGTATATTTCTCCAAGTTTATTCGAGAGAACCAGCCCGAAGGTGTAACCATCTCCATAGGCGGAGAAATTGGTGAAGTGGGGGGTAGAAATTCCACGGTGGAAGACTTAACGGCATATCTGAAAGGTTACAACGATTCTATGGCTGTCCAAAGCCCTGGTTCTCCTGGGTTAAGCAAGATCAGCATTCAAACAGGCACATCTCATGGTGGGGTCGTCTTACCCGATGGAACAATTGCAAAAGTAATGGTCGATTTTGATACATTGAGAAATCTCAGCAGGGTCTCGCGTGCTGAGTATGGGTTGGGCGGAACAGTTCAACATGGCGCCTCCACTCTCCCGGAGGATGCCTTTGGGAAATTTGTGGAGTACGAGGCTGTTGAAGTACACCTGGCAACAAATTTTATGAATATGTTCTATGAGCATGCACCAAACGCCTTACGCGAGAAAATTTATTCTTATCTTGACAAGAATTACGAGACTGAACGTAAGTCTGATATGACAGATGAACAGTTTTATTACAAAACTCGAAAAAATGCCATTGGACCTTTTAAAGAAGAGATATTTAATTTACCCCTGGAGTTCCACGAGGAAATGCAATCAGCCTGGAAGGAAAAATTTGAGGTTCTATTCAAACTTTTATGCATTGAAGGAACCAAAAATCTGGTTGACAAATATATACCTCCAGTAACTGTTCTGCCTCGAATTGAAGATTTCCTGGGAAGCGACTATCAAAAAGAGGATGTCAGCGACCTGGCAGATTAATCCAACTAAACCCAGGTAACAATAAACAACATGCCACGTGAAGAACAGGGTGTCTCAATAGATCGATATATGATCATTCCCCGTACCTTGATATTTATTCGGTGCGGGGAATCCTTTTTACTTATTAAGGGGGCAGCTCATAAGCGCTTATGGGCAAATAAATACAATGGTGTGGGGGGACATGTCGAGTGCGGTGAGGATATTTTGGCTGCTGCCAAAAGGGAGCTGTTGGAAGAAACAGGCTTATCTACTGAGATATCTCTGTGTGGTGTTGTTACAGTTGACGCTGGAGAAGCTATTGGAATCGGGATGTTTGTATTCAGCGGGGAGTATACCAAGGGAGAAATAAAATCATCCGGGGAAGGAAGCCTTGAGTGGGTGAAGATCAACGAATTAACCTCACACCCCCTGGTTGAGGATGTGCAATTATTTCTCAATCGGATCATCAGGATGGATGCCGGGGATCCGCCATTTTTTGCACATTCATTCTATGACGCTGAGAATAAATTGGTGGTAAATTTCAGGGATTAACTAAGAGAAAGAAAATGAAAAGGGGTGAGTAACTTTACCAGAAATTCAAGATCAGTTTTAAAGTTCTCCCTTGTCCGGGCGAGATTTAAATAAACATTTTGCCATTATGTTGTTATATCACCTTCTGAGAATGGCTGATCCCAAACTCCCCGTACAACTATTTGCTGGTGAAACTGGTATCTTTTGAGGCAGCTACCTTCTGAAATAGCTAAATGTCTCAATTTGCAAATATCAAGGAAGTGCGAAGTTCGTATACGAGGGTGGTTTAGAATCCCTTTCTGACTGTTTTTCGTTCTGCCAATTTTAGGTCACATCAGCCAGTTCTATTGAACGGATACTTAAACCATATATGACAAATTCGTCGTCTGGTGCAAGCGATGGCTAAGGTCGCAATAGACTTCGACTCAATGATTTATTTAGTGTTTATTTTCTTTCGTAAAATACCAGGAGAGTACTACCGTATTTTCTTTGATCATATTCCTTCAGGTTATTAAGAGATAGGTTCTCATACTCTTTGGGATGGATCTGTACAATCACCCATGCATCGTCACTTAACCAGCCCATATTGCCATCCAGGGCCAATATCGCTTTGCTCCACAAGCCCTGGTATTGAGGTGGCGCAATGTAAGCATAATCAAATATTCGGTTTGGAGTAGATGATAAAAGTATAAAGGCATCTCCACGCCGGATCTCAGAGACTGATGAAAAACCCACATGCTCGACATTCGCCTGTATGGTTTCCACGGCTTTGCGATCCAGATCGACGAAAAGCACGAAAACAGCCCCTCTGCTGAGAGCCTCGATCCCTACCGCACCGGTACCTGAAAAAATATCCCACCATGTTGATCCCACCACATCTCCACCGAGGATGTTAAAAAGGGATTCTTTAACGCGATCCGTAATGGGACGGGTGCTGTCACCGGGAACATCCTTGAGCTTTCGTCCTTTGGCAGTACCGGAAATAACCCTAAGACTCATATTCATCAACCAACTTTCTGGAAGCCATGATATTTCCATGAGGCGCAATACAGGGTACAACACAACCCGTTCCAAGCAATAACCGGCTCCCATTTACCTGTGAAATTGCATCCTTAATTTCATTGCTGATTTCTGAAGGGGTACCTAAGCTAATGGTCTCACGCTTCAAACCTCCACACATAATTCCTTTGTAATTTAAGAGGGCTTCCTGTAAGGATGGGGAGGTATCACGATCGTGCCAGTTGATGATATTGACTGGATAATCATTTACCATATCAAAATAAACATTTGTCCCGTGCAGGTGAAGCATGTTACACCAAAGGGTCTCGGTTGTTTTGAGCAACTGAAGATCTTGTTGTCTTCCAAAATGTTCATACTCAGATTTTGTGAGCAGACCAGCCTGGGCATGCTGGACGGCGTAAAAAATGCCATCGATCCCTGTTTTGATTGCGGCTTCAATGAACATTTGCGTACTTTTGGCTATTGTTTCCAATCCCTGCAGTACGGCTTCGGGGAATAGACGAAGGTGGACAAGCAGCAACTCTCCACCGGCGAGATTCTTGGCCTGTGAGAGAGGGTTGAAAATCGTCTGGATGATTGGGGTGTTTGTGTCTATTTGTTTTCGTAAAATGGATAGACACTCCAGTTGTTGTGCAAGAAACGTTGAAGATGGATAAAGTAAAGGTAGATTTTCCCAGTCTTTTGGGGAGTGGATGACGTGTTTCGTATAACGCCGGGTGCCTTCCGGGTTGCCCTCCCAGCGATCCTCTGCACCCCAATCCTTCAAACAAAAAGAAGACGCCGGAGTGACTTTTACCAGATCAAATTCATATATGTTTTGATAGTTCAAAGTAGCAACTGCCAGGCTGGTTGGATCCTGGTCGTCCACGGGGAAGTGACGCCATAAGGCAATGGGTAGTCGATCCAGGGGTTCATTGAATAGTAAAGCCTGCATGCGGTCACGGTGTGTTAATTTTAATGATCCCATGTTTAATTCTCAATCCTGGAAAGAAGTGTTTTCATCTCTTCTTCTTCGTCATTTTGTTGCGTAAAGTAATCTAGCATATACTTTGATCTTCGCATCCTGAGAGCCATGGATGCAACCACGCGTAAATCATCAACGGTGACTTCACGGCGACCATCTGCAGCTGTATGCGCCCGGGCAGCCTCAAACCATGTGATCTCTGCGCGTAGAGAATCAATCCCCATTTTTTGGATGATATGGATGGCTTGATGCGCAATAGGATCTGGCAGATTTACATTTGGCAAGTGTTGGCGTGCAGCCTGGATTTCCTCGCTGATGGAATTTGTCACTTCAGCGAACTGCGCTCCCAATTGACGAGGATTTGTCAGGTAAGCCTGTACCCGGCGGTAAGCTTCGAGACGTTCGTCAATATTTTCAAGCCCTCTAACAACCAGGCGCAATCCGAAACGATCCAATATTTGGGGTCGCAGTTTACCTTCTTCAGGGTTCATTGAGCCGATCAAAACAAATCTAGAGCGATAAATTGCGGAAACCGGGCCGCGCCGAACAGTGTAGGAACCTTGTGCGGCAGCATCCAGGATTGCATCCACAATATTGTTATCAAGCAAATTGATTTCATCAATGTATAACAGATTCAGATCTGCCTGAGCCAAAATACCGCGATGGATTCTTTGCCGCTCGTGCAAGGCTACTCTTTCGTCAATGCCCCCAATAACGTCATCCAAGCGGGCATTTAGTGGTAATTCGATCAGACGAACCCGGTCTGGTTTCGTCAAGGGTTGGTTCTCGGCAAATTTTTTGGCACAGTCGGGACAAACAGCATCCATGCCACCTGCCAGTATATCCACAGGCAGACAGCCATAATGGCACATGCTTCGCTCAACGCTGGGTAATAAATCGAGCAGACTGCGCACGGCGGTTGTCTTGGCGGTACCGCGCGGCCCGATGAGTAGAATGCCACCTACGGAGGGATTGATCAGCCCGAGCAATAACGCCAGTTTCATTTCTTTCTGTCCTACGAGAGCAAGAAATGGAAATGGTACTGCTTCTTCCAGCCCCGCATCTTCGGTATCCACCGGCGATAAACTCTTGCCGGATATATAATTGACCAATTCGCTCAGACTGCGAAATGGATGGGCGATGCGTTCTTTGGAGTCCTGTTCTTCATTACCTGGAGCGGGTGTTATCATTATCCTATTGATTACTTAACCTGTGTTCCTGACGTTTAATGGCTGCTACCATTCTTTCTTCCTGCTCAGGAGACTCGATTAACAAGGGAGGAACTGCCACTGGTTTACGATCATCATCCAGGGCAACATAGACAAGATAAGCCTTGTTGGTATGCGTACATTCTCCCGTTATTGGGTTTTCTGCCGTAACCAACACTTCAACTTCCATGGACGTATGTCCTGTATATGTGACCTCCGCGTCGAGTGTTACAAGATCTCCAATACTAATAGGCTGACGGAAGGTCATCTGGTCTATGGCTACGGTAACAACGCGGTGGCGAGAATGGCGCATGCATGCCAGGGCACCCACCTCATCTACAAGTTTCATGATCCATCCGCCATGGACATTACCACTGTTATTGGCATGTTCCGGGTGCATCAATTGGGAGATTGTGACGTGCGAGGCGCTTGGTGGCGAAGAGGTTAATTTTTTTCCCATCGTAAGTAATTCCGCAATTTTGATTTGTACCAGATTAATTTGAGATTATGGGATTTAATCCAGATCTTTCCGGAACTCACCTGCATCAAGAGGGTGTAATTTCTCCGGCTCTTCGAGTAAAACGTCAACCGTGCTGTAAAGCAATTCGCTCATCAAAGGCGCAAGTGGGATAGTAGCCGGAGGCATAACGTGTTGAGGGGGGGGAGGTGGGATCAGGTTTGGCTTTTTTTTATCCAAAAATCTTTTGCATAAGATCCGATGATCATTGCTGAAATAGCCAACATAAAAGCCAAGAACAGAATATACCTCTTGGTTGGGAGTCGCCCAACCCACCCATTCTCCAAGGCGGTTATACAAGTATGGATATAACATGAATACTTCAACGTCACCTTTTGAAGTGTAAAAAGGGATGATTCTTTTGTCAGAAGTGAACATAGATAAGTTAATTTCCTTTAAGAATTAATATCATTATACGTCCAATTTCGGTTTACGAAGAAATTCCATAACATAACAATTGTGACCGCAAGTGCCAGGGTTCCATTCTTGGCCAGGAATTCTGTTGAAAATGGGTGTGAGGTTGCCATATGACTCAACAATTGGAAAATTTTGGGCTCCAAAAAATATAGGATTGGGACACGGATTGCCACGCCTGCCAGATTTACCAAAAAAAACATTATCAACTGGTTTGTAATAGGACGAGACCTTGAATCCGGGTAAGTCCAGAAGCGGTTCAAAATGAAATTGCTGATTATTGCACAAACAAAGGAGATACTTCCAGCAAAAACCAACTCCATATTTAACAGGTGCGATAAGAAATTCATGACTACGAAATCGACCACTGCGCCTATCGTGCCAACCGCCATGAAGCGCAGAAAACGATTCCTTTCCTGCTTGTTTTTTACAAGGATCATACCAGTCCCAACTTTGATTTAAAGTAGGGGATCGTTTTTTGGATGCCATCTTTAAGCTCTATTTTGGGTTCCCATCCCAGGATTTCCCTGGCGCGTGTGATGTCTGGTTGCCTGCGTTGAGGATCCCTCTCGCTGCGATCATCTGGGAGGAAAATAATCTCAGCTTTATTTTTTGTGATAGATTGGATAGTTTGGGCAAAATCCAATATGGTTATCTCCTCAGCATTGCCGATGTTAACCGGGTAGTGTTCATCTGATAAGAGTAAACGATAAATTCCATCAATTAAATCATCTACATAACAGAACGACCGGGTTTGCTTGCCATTCCCATATACTGTAAGCGATTTCCCCATTAATGCTTGGTTTAATAAATTGGGTAACGCGCGACCATCGTTGAGGTCCATCCTGGGACCATATGTGTTGAAAATTCTTGCAATACGTGTATCCACATGATGGGTGCGATAATAAGCCATGGTCAGTGCTTCCGCGAAACGTTTGGCTTCATCATAAACTGCTCTGGTTCCAATCGTATCCACATTTCCGCAGTAGGATTCCTTTTGAGGATGTTCGGTTGGGTCGCCATAAATTTCGCTCGTTGATGCCAGTAAGTAACGAGCTCCATTTGCCTTGGCAAGACCAAGTGTATTATGCGTGCCAAGGGCACCAGCTTTCATGGTCTGGATTGGCAGGTTGAAGTATCCACTGGGAGATTTTGGATTTGGGCTGGCTGGTGACGCAAAATGTAATACTGCATCAACCTTTTGAGGAACAAAAATATAATTCGATATATCATGTTTGTAAAAAGTGAATGCAGGATTCCCGGCCAAATGCGCCAGGTTATCTGGACTTCCAGTGACAAAATTGTCCATTCCTACAACAGAATGACCTTCTTTTATAAAACGGTCACATAAGTGTGAACCCAAAAATCCAGCAGCCCCGGTGATAAATATATTCAAAATACCTCCTGATAATAAATGCGAAGTTTTCTAATTGGGATTTTATTTCCAATCAACCCGTTCGATCAAACCATCGCCGGTAATTTGTTGCGAAAAGTCACTGAGCGTGTCTAATAACCAGATGTTTCCCTGATATAGGATAGCGAGATACCCGGAATTTGTTGAAGAGGAACCAGGAGCCCAAACCGGGATCTGAGGTTCGATGCCAGTTAAACCTTCGGGTGGAAAAATTGTCTGACGATTGGAACCATCTCTGTCCATGATGACCAAATGGTAACGGCTGGTTTCGCTTTGATCCGGGAAAATTGCCTGAAGGAACGCTACTTTAAAATTATTTCCGTTGGATATATTTAATTCTGGAGAGCAGGAAGGATAAGTAAACATACCCGTTTGTTGAACCAATTGGACATTTGTGCTATTGACCATGGAAATGGCTGCCAAATCAAATAATGGTGATTCTTCAGCGCTGACCAGGCTTGCCGAAGGGGCATGAGTAGTGATATACAGCGAATTGCTATCTGCGCACCAAGTTATCCCAGGAATCCATGCCCAATCCCTATGAGTTTGAAGGGGTGTGATATTTGTTATAGGCGCTAAAAGGCCTTCTTCTAAATCGATCAGGCCAATTTCATCTGGCCTGGAGTAGGCTATATACTGCCCATCCGGTGACCAAGCAAAACTGGTTCCCCACCAACCATAAGTGCCGCCTGAATTTGCTTCTACGATCACTTTTGGTTTGCTGGTCCACCCGCTTGAACTAAACGCCAATGTGTAAAGGTCATTGTTTGCCTGCCATTTGGGTGAGGTATCGCGTGGCTCAACAGTTGAATAAGCAATCATTCCTGGTGAACCTGGAATCCATGCTGCAAAATGAACAATATTCGAAACTTTTAAGTTGAAAGGGACCGGCGAATCTTTTTCTGTGCTGACAACCCAGAGAGTATTAATTTCTTGATTGGCTATTTTAGTAGATTTTCTAGTGAAAAGTAACCAATCAGCCTTGGGAGAAAGAGCAAAAATTCGACCATCAAGATCCGCAGTTGTAACCAGAGGGCGACGAATGGCAGTCGAGCCATCCATGATCCAGGCATTTCCAGCAGATAAATAAGCCAGTTTTCCGGGAATGGAAAGGGGAGCAAATGGGGCTTGAACTCCGGTCATAACAATTTCTGGGACTGCAGGTTGAATGATAGTGTCTTTTACGACTGTGCTCATGGTTTCGAAGTCATCTTCAAAAACAGTACGGTACGTAAGCTCCTTGAGTCCATTAACACCCGGCTGGACAAGCCGTGTTTCCTCCTGGGAAATGGATTCGCTTCGTAATTCCTGGTGGATAAATGGGATAACTACCTGCTCGGTTTTGAATTCCTCGCGTACTCGTATTACATTAATTGAAATCCCATCAGTCAGGAGCGTATATAAAGGTGGTTCGACCCTATCCAGAGATCCAAGATTAATCCCCAGGGAAATCAGAACTTCTTGGACCGTACTGCCAGCTGGAAGATTGGTTTGCTGGGTAGTACCATCCACAGTGATACTTGCAGAAGTATCCAACTGTAAAACTTTTGGTGAACCACATCCTGTATAAAGAATTGACAGAGTGAGAACCAAAAGGAGTTTAATCGAAAATCCCCTCTGAAAATTATTAAGATGGGATGCGTGGAAAGGAAGGTTATTTTTTAACATCCAGTTTCTTTTCCTGACCGGATAATTTTCAGATAATTGTTTGAATTAGAAGACATCTTGACCAGCTGTATCTTGCCTAAGGCAATGGATTGGAAAATGTTGAGATGGTATAATGTAATGGCTATTTAATCCGGCCGACGACCATCATGGCGCCATTTGCTATGACGATACTTTCCACCTTAAAACCTGTTGCAACCGGACCTAATGAACCTGTGTAAGCTTCTGTCACCAGGGTTGTTATTACTTCTTTGAGACTATCTGGAACAGGTAATGGCCCGAAATCCGCAGAAGATAATTCCAACAATAGTTTTCCATCAGGGTCGATACTTGCAGTCAAAACGATACTGGCAGTTGCTTTTAAGAAACCCTTAACTACTGTTCCATAAATTTGAATTTGTCCATTTTGCAGGTAGGCTTGAGGTTGTGTGATATAAGGATTTTCCTGGGAATCCAACTTATTTGCCAGAAATGATGTTAATTGGGATTCTGTAATGAACAAGGTGACCTGCCCGGTTTGGGTACCGGCCGATACTGCCGCTTGGAATTGCTCCTCCATACTCGTCAGCTCGTCGGTTGATACCGGAATTTGCGAGGCAGGATAATCTGGCCCACCGACATTGATCATGCAAGCCATCGATATAAATAGCACTACAAACGCAACAAATAAGGGATTTTTTTTCTTGAGCATATTTCCTCTAAAAACAAGAAAGCTGAAACGGGAGTAATTATAGCATGAGCGAATCTGAAAACCTGCAGGAAATCCAATCAGAGTTGATATCTTCGATTGAAGCCTTGTTATTTGTAGCTGTTGAACCAGTATCCCCAACCCAGCTTGCGACCGTATTAGAAATCACAACCTCCGACGTTGAAGAATTACTCTTGGTATTGCAGGAAAATTATCATAAGAGAGGTATTCGCCTGCAATGGCACGCTGGGAAGGTTCTACTTACATCGGCACCAGAAAAATCGGAAATAATTGAAATGTTTCTGGGCTTGGAAGTTTCAAGCCGACTCAGTAGAGCTGCATTGGAAGCCCTGGCGATTATTGCTTACAGGCAACCTGTTACACGCCCAAGCCTGGACGCCATCCGTGGAGTGAACAGTGACGGTGTTCTGAGAAGTTTACTGAGTAAAGGATTGATCCAGGAGATTGGCCGGTCTGAAAGCCCTGGCAGACCTATTTTATATGGAACAACACCAGATTTTCTTCAGTACTTTGGCTTAAGTTCATTGGGCGTATTGCCCCTATTAAAGGTCAGTGATTTTGGAACCCACGAAGTCTATTAAAGGAATGATATGACCCAGGAAAGATTACAAAAGATTCTTGCAAGGGCAGGATATGGCTCCCGCCGATCTTGCGAACAAATGATCATCGCTGATAGGGTGCGGGTAAATAAAAAAACAGTTACGTTGGGTGATAAAGCCGAAGCAGGCTTAGATGAAATCACAGTGGATGGGCGCAGGGTGGAATTTCCTGAAGTATTCACCTACATCGCTTTAAACAAGCCTCGGAATGTAATTTCTGCAGTTTCCACGCCAGAGCAGCGCAAGACGGTGCGGGACCTGGTTGGGGTAGAAGGAACATTGTATCCAGTGGGCAGACTGGATGTGGATAGCGAAGGATTGATCCTGCTAACAAATGATGGCGAAATGGCAAACCGATTGACCCATCCACGTTACGAGCACGAGAAAGAATATCGCGTCCTGGTTGCGCGCCATCCCGATGAAGCTCAAATAGAATTGTGGAGAAGAGGAATCGTCCTGGAGGATGGGTACCGCACAAAACAAGCAGGGGTGTGGTTTGTTTCAGCTTCAGGAAAAGGAGCCTGGTTGCGTGTTGTACTGCGCGAGGGGAGAAAACGACAGATCCGCGAAATGGGTAAGCTTACTGGTTTGCCGGTTGTGAGTATCATCAGAATGCGCATAGCCAGCTTATTGCTGGGAAATTTAAAACCTGGTGAATGGCGTTATCTGACCCCTGAAGAAATTGCGGATTTAAAGAAAGAACCGGAACACCTCAATAGAAAAGCCAGGAGTATACTTCGGGAAAAGTAGCATGCATCCTGGCTTATTTTGTTAATAAAATTTTAATAGGCAAATGCTTTTATCAGGTAGGCCATATGCCTGGCATGTTTGAGATACAGGTCAATGCGAATATTCTCATTGGGGGCGTGGCCGCGAGTGTCTGGGTAACCCATCCCGGCAGTTGCAACCGGCAGTCCCAGATCATGCACAAATGGATAGTTTGGGCCTGAACCTCCTGAAAGGGGAATGATCTTCATTTCCACGCCATAAACCTGTCGGGCAGTATCCAAAACCATTTTTATAAAGGGATCGTCCGGATCAGTACGTGCAGCAGGTCCGCCTCCAAGAAAATTGATCTCTACATCCTGGAAACCTTCATTATCAAGGTGAGTCCTTAGCTGTTTAAGAATTTGCTCGGGGGTTTGATTGGGAATCAGGCGAAAATTCACTTTTGCCGAGGCTTTCGCGGGAAGTACGGTTTTTGATCCAGGACCCTGGTAGCCTGAAGTTAATCCGCAAATGGTGCAGGTTGGTTGAAAGACTTCTGCAATGCGCAAATCAACCCCATCCGTTAATCCATTGATGAAATATTTAATGCCATAGCGATTCTTGTATTCTGTCGAGGTTTCAGGAAGAAGCTGCATTAATTGACGATCACGTTCTGTAGGAGGCACGATGTTATCATAATGTCCCGGGATAAGGATGCGTTCATTTTGATCTTTGAGAGTGTTAAGCGCCCAGACCAACCTCCAGGCAGAATTTGGGAAGATCGAACCCCCCAAACCGGAATGAACATCAATTTGAGCAGTTGTTACAGATAGTTCTACATAACAGATCCCGCGTAGTCCCAAATACTGCAAGGGAGTTTCTTCATGGTCTACACCACCAAATTCCCAAATGCACGCGTCGGCTGCCAGGAGTTCCTTGTTCTTGCGGACAAAATCAGGAAGGTGAATGCTTCCAGTTTCTTCCTCGCCCTCGATTATGAATTTAATATTACAGGGTAGCTCACCGAACTGGTCGAGGAGGGCATCAATGGCGAAGAGACGACTGGTAATATGACCTTTATCATCGCTGACACCTCGACCGAACAATTTTCCATCGCGCAAGCTTGGCTCAAAAGGGGGTGTTTCCAAGAGGTCAAAGGGCTCGGCGGGTTGAACGTCATAATGGCAGTAGAAAAGTAATGTTTTATTCTTTGAGCCCTTTCGTTCAGAAAATACGACCGGAGCTCCGCCAGTGGGCATCAAGCGAGTTTCAAATCCCCTTTTTCTCATTAGTTCAGCGGTCAGTTCCGCACATTCAAGCATTCCCAGGTTTTGGGCGCCAACGCTTGGTTGCGCAACAAGCCTGGATAATTCATATATACTCTGATCGAGATTATCTTCCAGGTATGAATCTAAGTCAGGGTAAGCAACCATTTATTTTCCTTTCGTGAATGAATTAATTTTGGCTCAATTACCAATAATCCAGTTGATGGAATAGTAGCCTGCAAAAGAAAAACAGGTCATTTTTATTAATTGCCCAATCCAGCAGAAAAATAGAAAGCGGAGGAAGGGCATTTTAAGCCCTCCTGCCGCGATCCCTGCAAGATCGAAAAAAGGATTGGGGATTGCGGCAAACAATAACACAGCAAATCCCCCATATCTACTGACGAAAGGTTCGACCTTCTTGTAAATATTTATTCGATCAATTATTGCCTGACCGCTGAACCCTGCCAGGTATCCAGAGATTTCACCAAGTGTTCCTCCGACGCTGGCAGCCAATGCAACTCCAAAGGGATTTAAAAGATTGCCCATTGCAAAAACAAAAGCAATGCCCGGAGCCGGGAGCAATACAGTTGAATTTGCCAGGAGGGTGACCAGAAATATTCCCGGATACCCATAGGCTTTAAATTTTTCGATTTGATTGCTATAGGCGTAAATTAAAACAGTCAGGCCAATTACGAATAGTAACGCCAGGAAACGCAGAGCGATCATACGTCGGTTCTTGGCGTTACTATTACTCATTTTGTTTATTTTTCAGTAATCATAACAGAGCGAAGAACAACCCCGGGGTATTCGGGACGCATGGGATCTCGGGGAGGAATTAAGAGAAGAACATCCATTCCAGAAATTACCTGCCCAAAGACACTGTGTTTGTTATCCAACCATGGCGTGGGTATATAGGTTATAAAAAATTGAGATCCATTAGTGCCTGGACCAGCATTAGCCATGGAAAGAATGCCGGGTTTGTTATGTTTTAAAGCTGGATGAAATTCATCAGCAAAACGGTAACCGGGACCACCACTTCCGCTGCCCGTGGGATCGCCACCCTGGGTCATAAAATCAGAGATCACACGGTGGAAAATGGTCCCATCATAAAATCCTTCTTGAGATAAAAACACAAAATTGTTCACTGTTTTAGGGGTCTTGTCTGCGAATAACTCTACGACAATGTCACCTTTATCGGTGATCAAGGTTGCTGTATATTGTTTTTTGATATCGATCTTCATTTGAGGGGGAGTTGCCCATTGCTTTTTTTTTGTCATTTTACAAATCCTTTTGGTTGTGATGTTATTTGAGCAGACTTTCGATTCGCGACACTACCATGTCTAGGGCAGCAGTATTAAAACCACCTTCTGGAATGATCACATCTGCATATCGTTTGGAAGGCTCGACAAATTCAAGGTGCATTGGCCGGACCGTAGTCAGATATTGATGGACTACCGATTCCATTGAACGGCCTCGTTCGGAGATGTCCCGTTGAAGACGCCTGATAAAGCGTAAATCTGAATCTGTATCAACAAAAATTTTAACATCAAACAGTACCCGCAGGATTGATTCTGTAAAGATCAATATCCCCTCGACCAGTACTACCCGGCGGGGATTTACTGTAAATGTCCTGTTTGTACGGCTATGAGTGGCGAAGTCATAAATGGGTACCTCAACCGGTTGACTATTTTTTAATTGTTCGATGTGTTGTACCAGGAGACTGGTTTCCAAAGAGTTTGGGTGGTCAAAGTTTATGGCTGCACGTTGGGCAGGTGGAAGACCACTCAAGTCCTTATAGTACTCATCATGTTGAAGATATGCTATCCGCTCGGGACCGACGCGTTGGAGAATGCTTTGCGCAACGGTAGTTTTCCCGGAACCGGATCCGCCGGCGATTCCAATGATCAATGGTGTAGTCAACTCAACCATTGGTTAATTATACCTTGATGTAGGATGAGTGATTGAAAATGGATTTGTCAAGTGATGCCAGTAATTACTTGACCTAAAAAGTGAAAACAAGTAAAATTTCAGAAAATATGTGTCGGAAAAGGATGTATAATTATAATAATATGTATGAAACCGACGAAATTGACACAAAAATTGTCGTATTACTCATGAAAGATGGCAGAATGCCAGCTGCTGAGATTGCGCGTTTGATTGGAAATATCTCAGAAAGGGTTGTTCGCTATCGGATAGATCGCCTGGTGGCTGAAAATGTGATCCAGATTCGGCCAATCATTAATCCAAAAGCATTTGGGTACACTACCATAGCAGATGTCTGGTTGGAGGTTGAATCAGATTGTATTCAGGATGTTGCTCAGCGTGTAACTCAATTTGAAAACGTAAGCTACGTTGCTTGTTCGATAGGGGAATCCGATGTAAGCATTCAGGTACTTGCACGGGATACTTCGGAGGTGTACAAGTTCGTTACGGAAATATTACGAAAAATCCCAGGTGTTCGAAAAACCACTACTGCTATAGTTCCAGTCATTCTAAAAGATATATATGAATGGAATATCCCCAAGGGTAATTCCTCAAAGATTTAAAGAATTCCTGCTTTGGATTTAAACTGTAATTTAGGAGATTTTTATGCCGATCAAACGCGAAAAAAGCAAAATTTTGCAACAACGTGCTTTCAAATCGATGCCTTTAGGGGTGAATTCCAATTTTCGGTATTGGGGGGATGACATCACGCCTTATGTTGAAAAAGCAAAGGGAGCTTATTTATGGGACGTGGATGGGAACAAGTATATCGATTATCGCCTGGCATTTGGACCCATTATCCTTGGGCATGCATATGATGAAGTAGATGCGTTTGTAATTGGGGAAATTAAAAAAGGCTTACTGGCAGCTATGACTTATGAGTTGGAAGTGGCCTTGATGGAAAAAATCGTTGAAATGTGCCCGGCGGTTGACATGGCACGCCTGGCTTGTTCGGGCACAGAGGCAACCATGCATGCCATTAGAGTGGCGCGGGCATTTACAGGGCGGGATGTGGTTATAAAGTTTGAAGGCAATTATCATGGATTTCATGACTATACGTTATGGTCCACCTATTCTCCAGACCAGGCTTATGGCAGTGAGCGCAGTCCCATTTCTATTCCGTCCAGTTCTGGAATCCCCCGATCGATAACTGATTTGATCATCACCCTGCCGTTTAATGATTTCGATGGACTTGAACGAGTTTTAAAAAGCAGGGGTCATCAGGTTGCAGCTCTCATCACCGAGCCTTATCAGGGGAATTGTGGTGGAATTGAACCGCAACCCGGCTTTTTACAATTTATTAGAGAGAAGTGCGACGAATATGGCATTGTGTTTATCCTGGATGAGGTGAAGACTGGTTTCCGAATTGCAAACGGTGGCGCCCAAGAATACTACAATATCCGACCTGACCTGGCGACTTATGCCAAGTCCCTCGGGAATGGTTACCCGGTTGCAGCATTTGGCGGCAAGAAAGAGATCATGAGCATTATTGGGCATGGGGTGGCTCAAGGGGGAACCTATACCAACAATAAACCCGGTGTGGCGGGTGCATATGCAACCCTGTCCATCCTTAAAAATAACCCTGTCCTGGCAACGATTGAAGCGCGCGGCAGACGATTGATGGATGGTCTCAAATTCATATTTGAAGATGCCGGTATCCAAGTGTTTTTCAGCGGGCACCCGTCCATGTTTTCTTTTGCCATCGGCGTGGGATCGGTAACCAATTCACGAAATTGGAGTGATGCAAATGGAGAATATTATTTGAAGCTGGCAGATGCAGCCATTGATCAAGGGGTTATGCCAGATCACGATCCACGCGAGCCCTGGTTCTTGTGTTATTCGCATTCAGATGAAGATATTGATAAAACCCTTGAGGTGTATGCGGACATTGTGAAGGTGGTTAAGCCTTAGTTACAAAAATATATGATTTAAAAATAATTCCGGAGGATTTTGTGAGTCCAAAATTAACTGCGCAAGAAATCGTTGACTTCAGTTCGAAATACACCTTCTTTTCCTGGTCTGTACAATCTGCTGTTAATCCCATACCCATCGTCAAAGGCAAAGGTGTGTACTTTTGGGATGCCAACGGGAAAAGGTACCTTGATTTTTCGTCCCAATTGATGAACCTGAACATTGGTCACCAGCATCCCAAGGTGGTTAAAGCCATCCAGGATCAAGCCGGGGTATTGGCGTATGCTCACCCATCCATGGCAACAGAACCGCGGGGACTTGCAGGAAAAAAAATCTCTGAAGTAGCACCTGGAAATCTGAATAAATCCTTTTTATGCCTTGGCGGTGCTGAGGCAAATGAGAATGCCATAAAATTTGCCAGGTTTTATACAGGCAGGAATAAGATCCTGGCGCGTTACCGCTCCTATCACGGTGCTACTTATGGGGCAATTGCATTAACGGGTGACTACCGCCGGTTGGCTGTCGAGCCAGCCATGCCAGGAACTGTCCATTTTCTCGACCCATATTGCTATCGCTGTCCATTTGGATGGACCCGCGCTACCTGCCACAGGGAGTGCATAACCCATGTGGAGGAAATAATCCAATATGAAGGCCCGGATAAAATTGCAGCAATCATCATGGAGGGAGTAACCGGCTCAAATGGATTGATCGTACCTCCGGATGATTACTGGCCAAGAGTTCGGGAGATATGCAACAAATATGGAGTTTTGTTGATCTCTGATGAAGTTATGAGTGGTTGGGGACGAACTGGCAAATGGTTTGCAGTGGATAATTGGAATGTTGTGCCAGATATCATCACTACTGCGAAAGGAATTACGGCTGGATACGTGCCACTGGGCGCCGTGATCGTTTCAGATGCCATTGCTGAATTCTTCGATGACAAAATGTTATGGGCAGGGCTCACCTATAGTGCACATCCGCTCTCTTGTGCAGCAGCCGTGGCAACCATCGAGGTATATCAAGAAGATGGTTTGATAGAAAATGCGTCACGTTTGGGAAAATATCTTGGAAATCGTCTCGAAGAGATCAAACAAAAGCACGCTTCGGTTGGCGATGTTCGCTATATAGGTCTATTCTCTGCCCTTGAACTGGTCAAGAATAGGGAGAGTAAGGAAATGATTGATCCGTTGACGGATATTCAGAAAGTTTTGCGGGCTGAAGGATTGTTTACTTTCAACTTTCACAATATTCTTTTCGTGGTACCTCCGCTTTGTATAACAGAAGCTCAACTTGAAGAAGGCTTGAAGATTGTTGAGAAAGCACTCGAACAGACAACCGATAAGATGGTTGGGTAGAAGGTATTAATGGAAAAAATTCTAAACTATGTGAATGGAGAATGGATATCATCCGGGGCAAAGGAATATGCGGATGTGATCAACCCGGCTACTGCGGAACTCCTGGCTAAGACCCCCCTGGGTGGGGCAGAAGAAGTGGACAAAGCCGTCCTTTGTGCTGCCCAGGTTTTTAAGGAATGGCGCCGGGTACCTGTTTTAGAGAGGGTGAAACCTTTATTCAAGTTACGCGAACTGCTGATTGAAAACTTCGATGATCTGGCTCGAACTATTACGATGGAATGCGGAAAAACCTTTGAAGAAGCACGCGGTGAAATGCTGAGAGCTGTGGAAAATGTTGCCATGGCTACTGCAATGCCAATCATGATGCAAGGATATAACAACGAAGATATCTCGGCTGGCATCGATGAAATGATGATTCGCCAGCCATTGGGAGTAGGGACAACGATCGCCCCCTTTAACTTCCCTGCCATGATCACATTTTGGTTCATGCCATATGCTCTGGCCACAGGAAACACCTTCCTGGTAAAACCTTCCGAGCGGGTTTCAATCACAATGCAGAAAATATTCCGATTGATCGACCAATCCGGTTTTCCGAAGGGTGTCGTGAATATGGTAAATGGTGCCAAGCCGGCTGTTGATGCCATCCTTAACCACCCGGGTGTCAGGGCGGTGACATTTGTTGGCTCAACGCCAGTGGCTAAATATATATACAGCCAGGCATCTGCAAGTGGCAAGCGCGTTCAAGCCCAGGGTGGGGCAAAAAATCCTACAGTGATTATGCCAGACGCAGATATGGACACATCCATTAAGATCATCGCTGACAGTGCCTTTGGGTCGGCAGGTCAACGATGCCTGGCAACCTCGGTAATCATTACTGTTGGAGGTGCACGTGAACCTTTTACTGAAATGATCCTCAATGTCGCCAGTAACCGTGTGGTGGGTTATGGTCTGGATAATGGGGTGGAGATGGGTCCTGTCATCAGCGCCCAATCCAAACAAAGGATTGAAGGGTTGATCGGTGGAAGTGCAGCGGAAGGCGCCAGGATCCTTGTGGATGGGCGCGATTCGAAAATCTCTGGATATGAGAATGGATATTTTGTCCGTCCAACTGTGGTCACTGATGTGAATCCAAAAAGCGAACTGGCTTTTTCCGAAGTATTCGGTCCGGTTTTAGGTCTAATGCACGTGGAGACCCTTGACGAAGCCATTAAATTAGTCAATGATAGAAATTACGGAAATATGGCTAACATTTTTACTCGTGACGGGGGGGCTGCCCGAAAATTCCGGTACGAAGTGGAAGCTGGAAATGTAGGTGTCAATATTGGGGTAGCTGCTCCCATGGCCTTTTTCCCTTTCAGCGGCTGGAAGGATAGCTTCTTTGGAGACATGCACGGGCAGGGTATGGATGCGGTTGAATTCTTTACTCAAAAGAAAGTTGTGATTGAACGCTGGCCAAAAGAGTGGTCAAGAAAATTTTAACTTTATTGAAATCAATGCTGGAGGACTAAATGTCACAAGCACTGCAGGATGCCCTGGATTATTCTGGAAGATGGTTGGACATCATCCATAAACCAGAAATTCAAGAACTTGAGGGGAAGAAAATAATAGAAGAATCCCAGGTGAATTTTGCCGAGCACTTCAATAAAGGCTGGCTGGAATATCGAAAATCTGTCACGGAAGCTGGTGATTGGGCTGCAACTGAATGGACTGGTCAGGGAGCAACCTTTTTTGATGTTCTTGGCCGGGAGTATCTGGATTGCCTGGGCGGTTTTGGGATGATGAACCTGGGCTGGAATCACCCGGAAGTTGTGGCTGCAGTTCGGGATCAATTGACCCTGCGCACCTCTATGCCAAGCCAGGAGTTGCTTGATCCTCTGCGTGGTGTGTTGGCGCGCCTGATGGCATTGATTACCCCTGGAGATATAAAATATAGCTTTTTTGCAGCCAGCGGCACAGAGTCTATTGAAGGCGCCATCAAATTGGCAAAAATGTATACCCGGAAAGATGCATTTATTGTTGCGCTTAATGCGTTTCATGGGAAAACAATGGGCTCTCTTTCCATGATCGGCAAGGCAGATTATCGTGAGCCCGTTGGTTTACTATACGGTGGACCCGTGTATCATGTTCCATTTGGGGATGCGGATGCCGTTGAGAGACAATTAGGAACCTGTAAAACAATTGGTGTGGGAGTGGCAGGCGTTTTGATGGAACCAATCCAGGGGGAGGCTGGAGCGATTGTTCCGCCGGATGATTTTTGGCCCCGCATTCGCGAGGCTACCCGTCATTACGGTACCTTGCTCCTGGCAGATGAGGTGCAAACAGGTTTAGGGCGTACTGGAAAATTATGGGGCGTGGAACATTGGGGTGTTGTACCGGATATTCTTTCAGTTGCAAAATCTCTTGGCGGTGGGATCATGCCGGTAAGCGCTTTTTGCTCAACTGAGGAAATATGGCAATGCATGATGTATCCCAACCCATTTATTCATACAACCACAACTGGCGGAAACGCACTGGCGTGTTCAGCTGCCATAGCAGCCATTAATGTCACGTTGCGAGATCGATTGTGGGAGCAGGCTGCTTCCAAAGGAAGTTATTTTATATCCAAGTTGAATGAACTGGCAGCAGATTTCCCCCAAATTTACAAAGAGATAACTGGTAAAGGTTTACTGATCGGCCAACATTTTCACTCACCCGAGATTGGGTATCGGGTGGCATCCGGATTATTCAAACGAGGTGTGTTGGTTTCAGGTACATTAACCAGTGCCCATACAGTTCGGTTCGAACCCCCCCTGGTGATTACAATTTCCCAGATCAACGAAGTGCTGAATCGCTTGAAAGACACTTTGAATGAGATCAGCCTTGCTCTTTAACCCTTTGGGCAGTTGCATATAAGCGAAATAAAGAAAATTTTTGTAATGAGTTGTCTCATAAAGAAAGAACATGAGATATCTAATAAAAAATTACCGGAGAAACAATGAGTGAATTTGCAGTTGAACTTCAAGATGTGATAAAGCAATTCCCAACGCCAGAAGGTGGCCAGGTTTTTGCTGTGAACCATGTTTCAATGCAAATAAAAAACGGGGAATTCTTTTCCATGCTGGGTTCATCTGGCTGTGGCAAAACCACTTCTTTGCGTATGATTGCTGGTTTTGAATGGCCAACTGAAGGTGAGGTGGTTATAGCTGGCACTCCTCAGGGACATACCCCGCCGTTCAAACGCCCTGTGAATACAGTCTTTCAATCCTACGCTTTGTTTCAGCATATGACGGTTTTTCAAAATGTGGCATTTGGGTTGGAAATGGATCATGTAGCCAAGAGCGAGGTCAATGACCGCGTGGGCAAGTCTCTTGATATGGTTCAATTATCCGGCATGGGAAAACGATTTCCAAAGCAATTATCAGGTGGGCAACAACAACGGGTAGCCCTGGCGCGGGCAATAGTAAAAACCCCCAAAGTTTTGTTACTCGATGAACCTTTGGGAGCTTTGGATTTAAAGCTTCGGAAAGAAATGCAATTGGAATTAAAGGCGCTTCAACAACGCCTGGGGATAACATTTGTGTATGTCACCCATGACCAGGAAGAAGCTCTAACCATGTCTGATCGAATAGCAGTGATGAGTTTCGGAAAAGTTCTACAGATGGGCACGCCGGTTGAGATCTATGAGAGGCCGAATTGCAAATTTGTTGCTGATTTCATCGGCACTTCAAATTTTCTGCATGGAACTGTTAAGTCGGTGGAAAATGGCAAGGCTAGCGTTTATATTCAGGAACTCGACGCTGAGGTGATGGGATTAGTTTCCGGAGATATCAGTGTAGGAGAGACAGCTGCTGTTTCAATCCGACCGGAAAAAATTCGTCTGTCTGAACAATCTGCTTTCAACCAGAATTGCTTTGAAGGGGTTGTTTCAAGTACAACTTATATTGGCTCTGACACACATGTTTATGTGAATGTAAAAGGCAATCGCATCAAAGTTTGGGAACAGAATAAGATTTCCAGTCTGGATCCCAAGGCTTATTACTCTGTTGGACAAAAAGTATGGCTGACCTTGTTCCCGGAAAATACATTGATCATGGCGGATAAGTGAGGTTGGTATGCTAAAACGTCTTCGAGAAAATAAAGCATTTCAAGGAACGATCCTGGCCATCCCAACATTGATTTTTATGGTCGGTTTATTGATCATTCCTTTGATTCTAACTGCCATCATCAGTTTCGGTACACGTTCTCCGGATGGAAATGTGATCTATGGTTTTAGCCTGCATAATTATGCGCGCATATTTGGGATCAGCAGTGAATGCCAAAATGGTAAATCCATTTGTTTCGATCCTTTATACATGCAAATACTTGGGAGATCGCTCAGCCTGGCATTTAATACGACCGTTTTAGTAATTCTAATGGCTTACCCGTTATCTTACTTTATTGCGCGATCGCACCCCAGGCGAAGGAACACCTTCTTATTCATGGTACTCGTACCCCTGTGGACCAATTTTGTCATCAGGGTATATGCCTGGATGATGCTTTTGCGTACCCAGGGGGTGATCAATGGTGTGATCGGATGGGTGGCTGGTTTATTGGGATTGCACTTTGTGCCACTTGAGATGATCTATACACCCGGGGCAGTGCTGGTGGGTATGATATATGAATTTTTACCCTTCATGATCTTGCCAATATTTACCTCGTTGGAGAAGATTGAGACACCTCTTTATGAAGCCGCAGCTGACCTGGGAGCCAATCCTTTCCGAACATTCCTACGAGTTACCTTACCACTCTCCATGCCTGGAGTTGTTGCCGGAACGATCCTGGTATTCATACCCGTGATGGGTACTTTCATTGTGTCGGATCTATTGGGTGGAAAACAAGTCATCCTGGTTGGAAACCTAATCCAACGCCAATTCCTGGATGCGCGTGATCCAACCTTTGGATCGGCTGCCTCCCTGATACTGATGGTTATGACTTTGATCGTCACTTACTTCTATACACGAAAATTCGGTTTTGGTGAGGAGATAATTTCAGCATGAATCCATATCGCCGATCACCATTTATTCGCATATCCACGGTGCTTGTGTATATCTTTTTGTATGCACCCATTTTGGTTCTGATAATATTTGCTTTTAATTCTTCCCGAACCAATGTCCTGTTCGGTGGGTTCATAACCCATTTTGGACCATTATCAATGAATGGGAGCACTGTCATTCAAAGTCCTTGTGGCCCCTTCCATTGGTTCTGTGAACTGGCCAAGAACCGGGAGGTGATGGGTGCCACCAAAAATACCCTGACAATTGCCTTTATTTCGACGATCAGTTCAACGATCATCGGTACCATGGCGGCTCTTGCGTTGCAAAGATATAACTTCAAATTGAAGTCACTTACACAGGTATCCCTGTATATACCTATCGTCATCCCTGAAATCGTAATGGGAATTGGAATCCTGGTGTTATTCAGCCAGGTTTTTACCTTCCTCAATGGAGTATTTGGGATAACTGGAGATGACCGTCTGGGAATGGGATTGCAAACTGTGATCGTCTCGCATATTGCCTTTAGTATTCCATTTGTGACCTTGGTCGTCCAAGCCAGGCTGCAAGGCTTTGATAAATCAATCGAAGAGGCAGCCATGGATCTTGGTGCGAATGAACTTGTTACTTTCTGGCGAGTTACATTTCCAACAATTTTGCCCGGCATTCTTTCTGGTGGATTGTTGGCTTTCACCCTTTCGTTGGATGATTTCGTGATCACTTTTTTTACAACGGGTCCGGGTGCCACCACATTGCCGATATATGTCTATGGTCTCTTGCGAAGGATCATTACTCCACAGGTGAACGCCTTGTCTGCAGTATGGGTTATGATCGTTTTTTC
Source organism: Chloroflexi bacterium GWB2_49_20 (assembly GCA_001796335.1). Taxonomy (GTDB): domain Bacteria; phylum Chloroflexota; class Anaerolineae; order Anaerolineales; family Villigracilaceae; genus UBA12087. Next base: position 57,356 of record MGMF01000002.1, read on the forward strand.
AATTATGCTGCTTATGCAAAAGCTCGAAAATAGAGCTTCTTAGGATCGTGTAGCCCATGGGTGGGTGTTCCACCCTATGTTAACTATTTTATATTTTTCTAAAGGAGGAAGAAATGAAAGACAAGTTGATGAAAGTGTTGGTGGTAGTTGTTCTGGCAAGTATGTTGTTGGCAGCATGTGGCGGTGGAGCCCCGGCAAGTGATGAATTTGTCTGCCCGGAACCAGAAAACAAGATTGAAGTTACATCTACGGAGCTGAACATCTTTGTCTGGACCGAATATATCCCTGCCGAGTGGAAGACCTGTTTTGAACAGGTGTATGGGGTCAAGATAAACCATGATGAATATTCCAGCAATGAAGAAATGTATGCAAAATTGCTAGCAGGTGGATCCAATTACGATCTGGTACAACCAACCGACTATATTATCGGGTTGATGATCCGGCAAGGATTGCTGCAACAAATTGATCAAAACAAACTCCCCATGGCTAATTTCAATCCGAACTATCTAAACAAAGCCTTTGACCCGGGTAATAAATATACAGTACCCTATATGGCTGGGACGGATGCGATCATCTATAATGCAGATATCGTCACAACCCCTCCCACTTCTTTCGCAGATTTGTGGAATCCAGAATATGCAGGTCGATTGGTGTTCCTGGACGACTCACGCGTAATCATAGGTATGACCTTGCTGACCCTGGGATATGATATTAATACCACTGACCCAGCCCAACTGGAAGAAGCCAAAGTCAAACTTGCGGAATTAATTCCGAATGTAAAACTCTTTGATAGTGATAGCCCCAAAACTGCTCTCATAGCGGGTGATGTGGATCTGGGTATCACATGGACAGGCGAGGCTTTTACTGCCCAACAGGAAAATCCTGCTTTTACATTTGTTTATCCCACAGAAGGTGCGGTTTTATGGCAGGATAACTGGGCAGTGCCCACCGGAGCTTCCCACCTGGATGCTGTATATGCGTGGATAAGTTATACCGGTCAAGGAGATATGTTCTGGTTAATGTTACGTGATTTTCCATACATCGTCCCAAATCAAGCAGCTCTTGATTTTGCTGAAACCAACCAGGCTGAACTGTTTGATGCATATATGAATTCCACCATTACCAATGTTCCCCAGGCAGCAATTGACAATGCACATCTTATCGAAGATGTTGGGGATGCAACACCACTTTACGATCAAATCTGGACTGAAGTGAAAGGTGGAGAGTAAACCCTCCTGATGAATTCGTTCCAGGTTACAGAATTTTCAATAGGGGATTACATAAATTATGATATAGGCGCGTGACTGTTGATCTGGTTGTTTGCCAGACCAGCAGCCACGCCTGTGTTTAAATCAACAATATAGCTGACAAATTGATGAATAGTTATAATAATACCGCAAAAAATACATAATCAGCATAATACCGTTGACATTAATGACGAAAAATGATAATATGAAGTATGGAAAAAGACGAATCTCCCCGATACCCGATTGAACTTGACAAGATAGATGCATCAATCATCGAGAAACTGCGGCAGGATGGTCGCACAGCTTTTGCTCAAATGGCACAAGAGCTAAATGTATCCCCGGGAATGATACGGGCAAGATATAACCGCCTGGTTGAAAACGGCTGCTTGAAAGTTGTGGCAATCACCAATCCTCTTCAAATGGGTTATGAGACCATGGCTATGATCGGGATCCGGGTGGATGGGAATAAGTTGTTGGAAGCGGCAAATAAAATTGCAGCTTTTGACGAAGTTATCTACCTGGTTATTACCAGCGGATCATATGACATCCTGGCAGAAATCAGGGCGCGTGATCATGTCCACCTTTTGAAGTTTTTAACAGAGAAACTTTATCAAATTGAGGGTGTGCGTGAATCCGATTCGTTTTTACACTTAAAGATAATGAAAGAAATATATTATTAAATTGTTTTTCCAAAAACATCCCGCAGGTTGCTGCGTTTAAAGCCTGTCTTTTAAAATAAACCTGCAGGGCGCTGCATGATTTTTTATTGGAATTTCTGATACCAAGTTAAAATCTATAAAGGAGTTGAAATAATGAAAGTATTACTTGTCGGTGTCGGTGGTGTTGGAGAAGCAATTGCAGCAATAGCCAAACCGCGCAAATGGATGGAGTTAATTGTGCTTGCAGACTACAATCTGGTGCGTGCCAAGGAAGTACAGGCAAAGCTAAAAGAACCCAAGCGCTTCCCGGCAGAGTGGATCGATGCCAGCAAACAAGAACTCATAGAAGAAATGGCAAAAAAATATGATGTTGATCTCATCATGAACGCCTGTGATCCTGTTTACAACGTGCCTATATTTGACGCAGCTTTCAATGTGGGCTGTAATTATATGGATATGGCCATGACCTTGTCCACGCCGCACCCCGAAAAACCATTTGAGCAATGCGGTATTAAATTGGGCGATTACCAATTTGAACGCTCCAAGGCATGGGAAGAGAAAGGCATCCTTAGCCTCGTGGGTTTGGGTGTTGAACCGGGAATGGCAGATGTATTTGCAAAATATGCAGAAAAGCACCTTTTTGATGAAATTGAAGAGCTTGGTATTCGCGATGGCGCAAATATTGAAATTCAGGGATATGAATTTGCCCCCAATTTCTCCATCTGGACAACCATAGAGGAATGTTTAAATCCTCCGGTCATCTGGGAAAAAGAGAAGGGCTGGTTTACAACGGAGCCTTTTTCCGAACCCGAGGTATTTGAATTCCCGGGAGGAATAGGCAAAGTTGAAGTTGTGAATGTTGAGCATGAGGAAGTTCTATTGATGCCCCGCTGGGTAAAATGCAAGCGTGCAACATTCAAATATGGATTGGGCGACCAATTCATAGGAGTATTGAAAACTTTGCACATGCTGGGACTGGACAATAAGGAAAAAATCAAAGTCAAAGGTATTGAAGTGGCTCCACGGGATGTTGTGGCTGCCTGTCTTCCCGACCCGGCTCACCTGGGAGACAAAATGTCTGGAAAAACATGTGCCGGCACCTGGGTAAAGGGTAAAAAAGATGGCAAGGATAAGGAAATATATATATACCAGGTGGCTGACAATTGGGATTGTATGAAAACTTGGGGCTGCCAGGCAGTTGTCGCCCAAACAGCTTTTAGTGCTGTGATCGGCATGGATTTACTTGAACATGGAATTTGGAAAGAAATTGGCGTAATTGGCCCAGAAGCATTCGATCCGGATCCTTTCATGGAGAAGATGGTAGATTATGGGTTCCCGTATGGAATAAAAGAAATGTAAAGGAAAAGGACGTAATCCTGCAACAAAGATAACCTTGGTGTGGGATTTTGCATTTCCTGCGATTCTGCCTATAATACAACCATTGGAAAAATAATTAGATATTCCATAAGGAGGTTTAGATGCCCTACGGGTATAATGGAAAAATTCTGCACATCAATTTGACAACCCATGAAATCCATGAAGAAACCCCACCCGAATCTTTCTATCGCAAGTATTTGGGTGGTAGCGCCATGGGTTTATATTATATTCTGCGCGAAACACCATCTGGTGTGGACCCATCGGCGCCCGAGAATGTGTTGACATTGTTCGCTGGTGTGACCACAGGTGCGGCGATTTCAGGGCAGAGCCGGATAAATGCAAATGCAAAATCTCCAATAAGCGGTGCCATAGGTGATTCTCAAGGTGGAGGCTTTTTCCCCGCAGAATTAAAGTTTGCGGGTGTGGATGGTATTGTTATTAAAGGAAAATCTCCCAAACCGGTTTACCTGACAATATTAAGCGGCGTGTATGAATTGAAAGATGCCGCACATTTAATGGGGAAGGTTACTGGTGAGGTTGACGAGATCTTAAAAAAAGAACTGGGGGATAATAAAATTGAAATTCTCCAACATGGGCCAGGGGCTGAAAATGGTGTTCTGTTTTCCAGCCTGGTGAGCATGTCCAATCGTAATAATGGTCGGACGGGTATGGGGCTGGTGATGGCCAGCAAGAATCTCAAAGCTGTGGTTGTACGCGGCACCAAAAAACCAGCCATAGCGCATCCGAAGAAATTGACTGAACTGCACCGCGCTGGTCCAAAGATCCTTCCAGATAACCCGGATATGCCGGGTATGACTGAATTTGGTACCCCCGGAGTGGTTATGTTCCAAAACACTCTCGGCACATTGCCGACCAGAAATTACAATGAAGGACAATTTGAAAATGCCGATCCGATCAGCGGGGAAGTAATGGCCCGTACGATCCTCAAGGCAAGGGATACTTGTTACGCCTGCATCGTACGCTGCAAGCGAGTGGTTGAGATCAGCGAGGGAAAACACCTGGTAGATGCGCAGTACGGCGGACCAGAATATGAGACACTGGGGACATTTGGATCCTATTGTGGCATTGATGACCTGGCTGCGATTTCCAAAGCTAACCAAATCTGTAACATGTACGGTGTGGATACGATCGCCTGTGGAGCTACGATTGCCTTCGCAATGGAATGTTTTGAGAAAGGCATAATATCCACTGAAGAAACAGGCGGCATTGATCTTCGCTTTGGTAACCCAGATGCCATGTTGGAAGTTCTTGATCAAATTGTGAAAAACCAAGGTAAATTGGGCAAAGTTTTATCGCAGGGATCAGAGCGGGCAGCTGCTGTGTGGGGTAAGCAGGCAGAAGAATGTTTGATCACAGTCAAAGGAGCTGAAGCACCAGCACACATGCCGCAAGCCAAACGTTCCCTTGCCCTCATCTATGCTGTCAATCCTTTTGGCGCAGATCATCAATCGTCGGAACACGATGCGTATTATGAAGAAGGAGTTGCTGATCTTAATCTTAACCGGTTGAAGATGCTTGGTTTACACGAACCACAACCACAGTATAGTCTTACCCCAGAAAAAGTTCGCTTTGCCATGCAAGGTGAACTATTTTATAGCATGATGGACTCACTGGAGTTATGCCAGTTCGTGTGGGGACCAGCCTGGACCCTCTATGGTCCAAAAGAAACGGTTGAAATGCTTAATGCAGTTACCGGTTGGGATGTAACGGTGGATGAGCTATTATTGGTTGGGCAGCGCCGGCTAAACCTGATGCGAATTTACAATGCTCGTGAGGGATTGGATCGAAAAAATGACAAATTGCCCAAGAAATTCTTTAAGGCCTTACAAGGAACCGGACCAACCGCAGGCGTGGCTTTAACGGAAAATGAATTTGAAGCCGCGCTCGATCATTATTACGCACTAAATGGATGGACTCCAAATGGAATTCCCACCCGTCAGAAACTGGTTGACCTTGACCTGGATTGGGCAAGTGAATATTTGCCTGCATAATTAATGTCATTCGGGCGCGGATGAATCTTGGCAATCTCCCGCCCGATGATAAATTACCCGATTGGATAAAAAAATGAACCTTTACGAAGATAATTTTTCGCAAATGGCACCTGTGTGGTCGCGAATATTTCCTATTGAAGCAGCTCGTGCTGAGGGCTGCTATATCTATGCCACGGATGGCAGGAAATATTTGGATTTCACGTGCGGCATAGGGGTAACCAATACCGGTCACTGTCACCCGGCGGTAGTTGCAGCCATCCGGGAGCAGGCTGGATTGTTCCTGCATGCGCAGGCGAACATCGTTGTACATCAACCCATGCTTAAGTTGATAGCTGAGCTAAAGCAGGTTGTCCCGCCGTCCATTAATAGATTCTTCTTCAGTAATTCTGGTGCAGAAGCAGTAGAAGGAGCGGTTAAATTAGCCAGGGCTGCTACAGGGAAAACAAATATCATCGTTTTCTCGGGCTCATTTCACGGTCGCACTGCTGGAACGATGGCTCTGACTACATCCAAGACAATCTACAGGTCTGGATTTCAACCCCTTCCGGCAGGTGTTTTTGTAGTGCCATACCCGTATAGTTATAAGCTTAAAATGAGTGATGAGCAGACCACAAATTTCTGCCTTGCTGCATTGGAGGAGCTGCTGTTATCGCAAACTTCGCCGGCAGAAACTGCAGCAATATTAATTGAGCCTGTATTAGGGGAGGGTGGGTATGTTGTACCCCCGGCACCATTCCTGAAAGGATTAAGGAAGATTGCGGACGCCAATGGTATTATGGTGATCCTGGATGAGATCCAATCCGGGTTTGGTCGTACCGGTAGGTGGTTTGCGTTTGAACACTCTGATGTTGTTCCGGATATTTTGACGGTAGCGAAGGGAATTGCTTCAGGTTTACCGCTATCCGGTGTTTTTAGTTCGAACGATATCATGAAAAAGTGGCAAACTGGATCGCATGGGGGTACCTATGGAGGCAATGCAGTTGCCTGTGCCGCAGGTGTTGCCACCATACGTGCCATGAAGGATGAAGACATGCTGGGAAACACTACCCGGCGTGGAACTCAACTAATGACAGGCCTGAGAAAATTGCAAGAGCAATATCCAATTATCGGTGATGTACGAGGACTGGGGTTAATGGTTGGTACCGAGTTTTCCGATGAAAAAGGAAAACCTGCAGACAAGAAGTTGACAAAAGCAGTTATCCACGCTTGCGAAGAGCGGGATTTGTTGTTGTTATCTTGTGGGACTTATGATAATGTCATCCGCTGGATACCGCCCCTGATTGTGTCTGAGACACAAATCAACGATTCTTTAAATATCTTTGGAGATGCACTGAAAGAAGCAACAATGTAGTTTTGCTGACCTGCGGAACATTTGTCCGGAGAAAAAATGCCAATTCTTAACCGTGCTCGTCTAAAAAGGTTAATTCAAGAAGAAATCCAAAGATTCCAGCAAGAGCACCCGAAATCCAACGAATTATATCTGCGCGCTCGTCAATCCATGCAGGGGGGCGTTCCCATGTTATGGATGATCCGTTGGCCTGGCTCTTTTCCCATCTTTGTTAAAAATGCCAGAGGAGCACATTTTGAAGACGTAGATGGGCATTCCTATATCGATTTTTGCCTGGGTGATACTGGTGCCATGACAGGACATTCTCCAGTGGAATCGGTTGAAGCTATCAGAAACCAGGTTGGAAATGGCATAACCTTGATGCTCCCGATGGAAGATGCAATTTGGGTTGGGGAGGAGCTTCAACGACGCTTTGGCTTGAAGTTTTGGCAATTTACACTGACAGCCACAGATGCCAATCGTTTCGCTATTCGTATGGCTCGCCATATAACCGGGCGCCCGAAAATCCTGGTTTTTAATTATTGTTATCATGGATCCGTAGATGAAACATTTATAACCCTGGATGAGAAGGGATTGCCTGGTCCAAGATCTGGTAATCTGGGTCCCCCAATCAATCCAATTGAAACCAGTCGGGTGGTGGAGTTTAATGATATTCCGGCATTGGAAGAGGCGCTCATCCATGGGGATGTGGCAGCAGTGTTGGCTGAACCAGTGATGACAAATATTGGCATTATCCACCCACAACCTGGCTATCATGATGCTTTGCGTAAGTTAACTCGCAAATACGGATCCTGCCTGATCATAGATGAAACCCATACCATCTGCACTTCGCCTGGCGGTTACACAGGAAAATTTGGTTTGGATCCAGATTTTCTTACCTGCGGAAAACCACTAGCAAGCGGGATCCCGGCAGGAGTCTATGGGTTCACACAACAAGTCGCCGATGCTTTCTGGGCACGCATCCAGCATGATGAATCTGATGTGGGCGGGGTTGGTGGCACACTGGCCGGAAACGCCCTTTCTATCGCCGCGATCCGCGCAACCTTGGAACATGTACTTACTCAAGCCATGTATGATCGTTGTGAGGCTTTGGCTGATCATTACGAGCAAGGAATACTGGACTGTATTTCGGATTATGAACTTCCCTGGATCGTAAAAAGGCTGGGATTCAGGGTTGAATATTGGTTTTGTGAAACAGCACCAATCAATGGCGGAGAAGCCAATGCAGCCGTGGATAGTGACCTTGACCGATTTATGCACTTGTGGGCGTTAAACCGAGGTATCCTCATGACACCTTTCCATAACATGGCGCTCATAGCCGCGGATACAACTGAAGAGGATATCGAATACCATACGCGGATATTCCGTGAGGCAGTCCAGACCTTAATTGCTGAATAAGAAATCACGGGGAACAATGGTATAAGGATATTAGAAGAGAACAGGAATAATGATGGAAAATCGACCATATAATCTCTCGGTTTGGCGTGTAAATATGCACGACAAGAACATCAGGCAAGAATCGGTTCCCGAATCATGGATACGTCTTGGCGGGCGAGGCTTGATCGCACGCATACTCCTTGATGAAGTGCCCCCTGAATGTGAACCCCTGGGAGAATATAATAAATTAATATTTTCTCCGGGTTTGCTGGTTGGGCATATGCTTTCTTCCTGCGATCGAATATCAATTGGAGGAAAGAGCCCTCTGACCGGAGGTGTTAAGGAAAGTAATGCTGGCGGAACGACCGGTATGCAGATAACGATGCTGGGCATCAAAGCTTTGATAATTGAAGGAATGCCGGTTGATAATGACTTTTCTATTCTTTACCTGGATAAAGATGGTGGGCGTTTTGATAAAGCAGAAGAATTTAGAGGCTTGGGGGTTTACGAAGCTACCCAAAGGATCAGAGAGAAATACGGAGAAAAATCTGCCATCGCATTGATCGGCCCTGCGGGTGAGATGAAATTAAAAGCTGCTGGAATTCAAAATCTGGATAAAGATGGCACTCCAGCAAGAATCGCAGCCCGGGGTGGATTGGGAGCCGTAATGGGTTCAAAGGGATTAAAGGCGATCGTAATAAACGGGTTTAGTGGAGAAAAAGCTCCCATTGCCAACCCCGAAGCATTTAAACTTGCTCAAAAGGCTTATACCAAGTCGCTATTGGAGCACCCTCAAACAGCATTGTATCGGGATTATGGTACTGCAGCCATGGTGGAGATGTGCCAGGCTTTTGGTTCATTACCAACTCGTAATTTTTCTGCCGGGATATTTGAAAAGGCTGAAGACATCAGCGGGGAAAAAATGCGGGAGTTATTACATGCGCGCGGGGGGGCTTCAAATCCAACACATGCCTGTATGCCGGGGTGTACGATCCGCTGCTCAAATATTTTTGGTGGGGAAGATGGAAAAATGATCGTGTCTCCGCTGGAATATGAGACAATTGGTTTGATGGGTTCCAACCTGGGAATTGGTGATCTGGAAACAATCGCACGGATGTGTTACAAGGTGAACGACCTGGGTTTGGACTCCATTGATGTGGGAGCTGCCTTAGGGGTGGCGGCAGAAGCCGGATTATTGCAGTGGGGAGATGGGGTTCGTGCTATGGAGATGATCGACGAGATCTATTCTGGGACACCTTTGGGTAGAATGATTGGCTGCGGAGCATCGCTTACTGGAATGATACTGGGAATTGAACGTGTGCCGGTGGTGAAAGGACAGGCCATGGCTTCGTATGAGCCGCGTGCAATCAAAGGCACGGGTGTCACTTATGCAACCTCACCTCAAGGTGCTGATCATACCTGCGGCTTGACCATCCGGGCAAAAGTTGATCATTTAGATCCGAAAGGGCAGGCTGAAATTTCGCGCTCAGGGCAAATCAATATGGCTGGTTACGATACCCTGGGAGCCTGTATTTTCGCTGGATTTGGTTTTGCGGCATCTCCTGAGTCAATCCGGGATTTATTGAATGCCCGTTATAACTGGAATATCGATACAACAATTCTTCAATCATTGGGGAGAGAAACTTTGACTATGGAACGCGAGTTCAACCGGCGCGCCGGGTTTACGAAGATAGATGATCGCCTGCCTGAGTGGATGAGATTGGAACCAGTCCCACCGCATAATGCGGTGTTTGATGTCCCCGACGAAGATCTGGATATGCTTTTCAATTGGTAATATAAAGACACTCAAGTAAATGTCTAACCTGAGTGTCTTATCATACCAAATGAGGAGCCACCGAAGGGAGTCGAACCCTTGACCTGGCGTTTACGAAACGTCTGCTCTGCCAACTGAGCTACGGTGGCGTGGCTGGCGGCGGAGATTATACCAGTAGAATATTATTATCAGCAAGCTATCGGTCATTTTTTTTCAGGATTGAAATCAGGTATATCTTATGCTCAGAATAGCAATGTTGTCTTACCACACCTGCCCTTTAGCAACTTTGGGGGGTAAAAACACAGGTGGCATGAATGTCTATGTACGCGATTTAACACAGGCTCTTGGTCGCAAGGGAATCCATGTGGATGTGTTCACCCGTTCCCAGGACGAACATGTCCCGCACGTACTACATGACCTGGGGTTTGGTAATCGTGTAGTGCATATACCAGCTGGACCAGAAGTGCCGCTACCAAAGGATGAACTTGTCACTTACATCCCTAAATTTGTGGATGAGATTCAATCTTTTGCATCCGAGAAAAAATTGCATTACGATTTGATTCATAGTCATTATTGGATGTCTGGTCTAGCAGGGCGGACCTTAAAAGCTGCCTGGGACATTCCCATGGTGCAAATGTTCCACACGTTGGGAGAAATGAAAAATCGAGTGGCAAAAAGCCCAGCAGAAAAGGAAGGTAAATACAGGATAGAGGTCGAAAATCAGCTATTGGTTACTGCAGATAAAATTGTTGCTGCCACCCTGGCAGAACGGGCACAACTTGAATGGTTGTATAAAGCAGATGTAAAGAAAATTGTCGTAATTCCGCCTGGTGTTGATGTCTCACATTTCTATCCCATTCCAGTTGATGAAGCCCGAGCATTTATCGGGGTTGATCCTGGTGACCAGATGGTTCTTTTTGTTGGAAGAATTGAACCTCTAAAGGGTGTGGATATACTTATCCAGGCAATATCTTGTCTGAATTTCAGGGATATTACTTCCAATGGACCAATCTTGTTGACAATAATTGGCGGTGATCCAGATGTTATTCCAGCCGATATGTCTGTCGAAATGGCAAAACTCCAGAAGATGTGCGATGATCTTTGCATGGGGAAAATGGTAATTTTCTTGGGGAAGAGAGGGCAGGATACATTGCCATATTATTATTCAGCAGCAGATGTTGTAGTGATGCCTTCACATTATGAATCATTTGGAATGGTAGCTTTGGAAGCCATGGCTTGTGGAACTCCAGTTGTTGCATCTCAAGTGGGAGGGTTGGCTTTTTTGGTACAGAATGGTGTTACCGGATATCATGTCCCCGATGATGACCCAAGCGAACTATGCATGAGACTAAAACAATTGCTTGGAGACCGCGAACTCAGGAAGACTCTTGGCAGCCAGGCAAATAGCTATGCCCAGGAGTATTCTTGGGAAAAAATTTCTGATCAAATTGTTGATCTGTATAAAGATGTCTTGTCAAAATAATTTCTGGATTCCCCGTATTATCCGGTTAAATCTGCATTTAATTACTCTTTTATTTTGACATAGAAAAGAGTAGAACCGTTGGTTTCCACACTTCGTTGTTCAAAAATGTCTTTATAACTTCCTATCAATCGTGAGAGTTGCTTGTGTCCATAGGTACGTGGATCAAAACCAGGGTCCAGTTGGTACAGAGCATTACCCATCACTGCCAGTAAAGACCAACCGTCTTCCTGTACAGACATTTCAAAGGCTTTAATTAGTAATGGAATAGGCTCCTGATCAACTGTTATTTTTTCCTGGGTTTTTTTGGACTTTATTCTTGGGTTTTTTTCTTCAGTTACAAGGTTTTCTGTATAAACAAATACATCACATGCATTTACAAAAGGTTTGGGGGTTTTCTTCTCTCCAATACCCATTGCAAAAATACCAGTTTCGCGAATTCGGGTTGCAAGACGAGTATAGTCGCTGTCGCTGGATACCAAACAAAAACCATCCACAACGCCAGAATGCAGAATATCCATTGCATCAATGATCATGGCTGAATCGGTGGCATTTTTTCCTACAGTGTAGCGGAATTGTTGAATGGGCTGAACGGCGTGGAAGTTCAGAACATCTTTCCATGAGTTCATTGAATTCGTAGTCCAATCCCCATAAATCCGCCGGAGGGTGACCAAGCCATATTTGCCTGCCTCCACTAACATCTGAGATAGTAAACTTGCTTGCGCATTATCCCCATCAATAAGAATGGCGATTTTATGTCGAGAAATTGAGGTTATTTGTTCATCTGGCATATTTTAATTATACACCTTATCCTTAATAGCACGCTGGTTCTTGTACATAGGGAAAGTGATTCCACAAAGGCTAAATCTTTGGATTTCCAATTTACCAGAAGGCTGGAAAAATGAAATTTTGGGGTGTGGAAGGTGAAGAAGCCACGCTTATACCCCTTAGGATCTGGAACTACTTCCTACGTTCGGCTTCCATAAAAAGACAATTCGAAAACAGATTGAATTGGCGTCTGAAAGTGTGCCCCCGGTGAGATTCGAACTCACAACCACTGGATTCGAAGTCCATTACTCTGTCCGTTGAGCTACGGGGGCAGATGAACGGATGGTATTATACCTTAATTTTTTCAAGACAAATCCCTTTACGCAGTTTTATTAGCGTGTTATAATCATACTTCATGAATATTTCCAATATGAAAAAATAATGTAAGGATAATCTGATGGTAAATCTCGATCTTAATTTTCAAACCACCAAAAACCCAAATATACCTGACCTTTACCCGGGCGATGCAGTCAGCGTCCACGTCCGAATTAAAGAAGGCGATCGGGAGCGCATTCAAGAGTTTAAAGGAACCGTGATTCGCATGCGCAAAGGTGGCAACAATGCCAGTTTTACGGTTCGACGGACAGCGAGCAATGGTATCGGTGTTGAAAGGACTTTTCTAATTCATTCTCCACGTATTGACAAAGTTGTTATTGAGCGCCACACGCATGTGCGCAGGGCACAACTCTATTTTCTACGCCAGCGGACTGGCAAAAAAGCTAATCTTAAACAGCGTTTTGACTAATAGAATAAATTTTATTCAAAATAGCGCAGCACATTTTTTGGGCTGCGCCTTTAATTTAACAAAGAGCTGCACTCGGAAATGAAAAAACCCATCATTGGAGTCACAACTTATAAGGATGTAACAATTCAAGGTTATCCAACTGTTATATTACTCAGGGCGTATGTTGATGCTATTGTAAGAGCCAATTGGGTACCTGTGTTGATACCTTCCTTATTTCCTGAAGATGCAAGGAATGAATTATTTCCAAGACTGGATGGGGTATTATTTACAGGTGGGGGGGATATCTCCATTGAATATCATGACGGTCAGTACCATTCTTCAATATCGAATGTCGATGAAGAACGGGATAAATTAGAATTGACATTAATGCAGGCTGCCATCAGCCTGGAAAAACCTTTTTTAGGAATCTGTCGGGGCTTTCAGGTGTTAAATGTTGTTATGGGTGGATCTCTTTACACCCACATTCCTGCACAAAAACAAGATCCCATCAAACATGATTATTATCCCGATTATCCGCGAAATTATCTGGCTCATAAAGTTGCGATTAGCTCTGATTGCGAAATTAGTAAAATTCTAGGTTCATCGGTTGTTGAAGTAAATAGTTTGCATCATCAGGGTATCGAAAGTTTAGCTGATGGAATAAAGGCTGTTGGGTTTGCTCCTGATGGTTTAATCGAAGCAGTGGAAGTTCCCGGGCATAGATTTGGAATAGGAGTTCAGTGGCATCCAGAATGGTTGACTGAGCAGGTGTCGATGCATCAGTTATTCACTGCTTTTACCGAGGCTGCCAGAAACAAAAATTGATCATGAAAAAAGAATTGATCCCGTCTTCCCCGATAGGAATATTTGATTCTGGTGTGGGTGGTTTATCTGTTTTGAAAGCCATCCGAAATCAGCTGCCGAATGAATCAATACTTTACCTGGCAGATCAATCCCATGTGCCTTATGGGCAACGCTCACTTGAGGATGTACGCCAGTTTTCAACTGTGATCACTCAATTCCTGCTGGACCAGGGGACAAAACTTATCGTTGTAGCGTGCAACACGGCATCTGCGGCAGCTCTTCATCATCTACGTATTACTTTCCCGCACATTTCATTTGTTGGAATGGAACCGGCGGTAAAACCAGCTGCTGAGTTTTCACTTACCCGACGCGTTGGTGTTCTAGCGACGCCTGCAACTTTCCAGGGGGCTTTGTATGCTTCTGTAGTTGAGCGGTTTGCCAGGGATGTAACCATATATCAACATACTTGCCCTGGTTTGGTTGAGCAGATTGAAGCCGGCGATTTGGATACATCTAAAACCAGAGCTATCCTTGAAGATGCTTTGTTGCCGATGGTTGAGAAGGGAATCGACACCATTGTATTGGGGTGTACTCATTACCCGTTTGTAATTCCTTTGATCAAGAATATTGTTGGCGATGGCATCCGTGTTATAGATCCTGCTCCTGCCGTAGCCAGGCAGATCGATCACGTATTAAATTCAGGAAAACTTAGCAATATTGACAAGTCAGCATCCACTATGATGTTTTATACAACAGGAAACTCCGTAGAATTTAATAAAATACTTCCGAGGCTTTTACTTGAGGAAGGTGATATCTCCAGCCTTACCTGGATGAAAAATGGTCTCTCATTAAAGACCAGATAATTTGCTTTGGAATGATACGGGGATTTTTGTACGAAAAAAAGGGTTACTGACCAGCTGGATGAATATTTATTGTTTCGAGAGCATCATTGGCAACGATAGAATTTTCGAAAGACAATGCTTTGTAGATCACCCCCATTGATTTGCATAAGTTATTATAGATTTCCAGATATCCAATGTCAATTTTTAATTCCCATTGAAGGTTTAGAATTTTGGCACATTTCTTAATGAAATTAATATCAACATCTTCGATTTCGATGAAGTTACCGAAAGGTAATTCATCCAACATAATTTTTGAATCGTCAATGAAATAAACAGTCCGGTATTTTTCATAAGACATGAATATCTGATAGCCAAGGGCTTCAAGGATAGCTTGTGCGCTATTAATATCACTGATTGAAAATTCAATTTCCTGGCGAATACGAATCCCGTCGAGAGAAGTACCCAGACTCTTAAAAGTCATCCATTGTTTTGAATCTTGCCTAAGACGTAAAACTTTAGATTCTAAAGATAGCTTACGATCGGGAGTATCAAACCGATAATTAATCTCTAATATTCGAGGTTGCGATAATCGTGCACCAACCTGTTTGAGGCGTTGTTCAATTGCATTAAGGTCTCTTACATTGAACTTCGCTTCAATTTCCTGATTGGCATTTGCAGTCATCTTAAACCACACTTAATAAAGTTTGACGTTGTTCGACATTGTCTCCTGGTTTCACCCTCACGCGGGCTAATGTTCCATCCCGCGGGGATTTTAATTCATTCTGCATTTTCATCGATTCCAATATGACTAAGACTTGTCCTTTAGTTACTGCCTGACCTTCAGAGATAGGTAATGAGACGACCATGCCGGGCATTGGCGATTTGAGGTGGTATTCTGTGCTTTCGCTGATAGTGCTGCCCCCGGCTGTGCGTAATCTTTTTTCGCGCTCGTCTTCCACTTTTATTGAAAAAGAGCGACCCTGGAGTAAAACCTGGTAATCATCTTCTCCAGGATATACATACGCCTCAAAGGATTTGCCACCAATAATCAGTGAAAAAACGGGTTGGTCAGCGATAGACACAAAATCTATGTCGAGGATTTGCCCGTCCAAACACAATTGGTGGTCATCAAGGATCTCAATTGAATATTCCTTGCCATTTACATTGGTTACGTATTTCATCGTTAACTCCTAGCGGTGCATCCGTTCCCAACGACCAACCCATTTCCAGTTACTTGTATCACGTTCACCCCTCCGAACAATTTGCGCAGAATGTTCGAGTTGTTGGTGAGTCATCAATGTAGCGATGACGGCAGCAATCTCAGGATTGGTGACCTTACTATCATCCCCATCTTCCATTGAGAAACGTTCCTCCACAAAGCGGGTGTCATATTGACCACCCATAAAGCGATGTGAATCCATCATGCGCTGATGGAAGGGAATATTTGTTCTTACGCCAACAATCCGATACTCTTCCAATGCACGGCGCATGCGCAAGATTGCCTGCCCACGCGTTTCTCCCCATGCAACCAATTTGGAAATGAGTGGATCGTAATAAGAAGTTATCTCAAACCCAGGGTAAACACCAGTATCAACGCGTATTCCTGGTCCGGTAGGTAGAATGCTATGGCTTATTATTCCTGTGGAAGGAAGAAATGAATTATATGGGTCTTCAGCATTGATGCGGCATTCGATAGCTGCGCCATTTTGGTGAACATCTTCTTGTGTGTAGGAAAGATGTCTGCCTCGTGCAATGCGGATTTGTTCTTTTACTATATCTATTCCTGTCACCATTTCTGTAATGGGGTGTTCAACTTGCAGGCGGGTATTCATTTCCAAAAAATAAAAATTCTTATCCTTGTCCACTAAAAATTCTATCGTACCTGCATTTACATAGTCTACAGCATGTGCTGCTTTAACCGCAATGTTGCCCATTTTCTCACGAAAATCGGCATCTTCACCAACAAACGAGGACGGCGCCTCTTCCAGTAATTTTTGATGGCGACGTTGTAATGAGCACTCGCGTTCACCGAGATGAATGACGTTGCCATGCTGGTCTGCAAGGATTTGGAATTCGATGTGGCGGGCTCCTTCGACAAGCTTCTCGAGGTAAACATTTCCGTCACCAAAAGATGCTTCTGCTTCGCGTCGGGCAGAATCAATCAACCTGGGCATCTCTTCAACATTTCTTACTTCACGCATTCCTTTGCCGCCACCACCAGCAGTGGCTTTTATCAGGAGTGGAAAACCAATTTTATCTGCAATCGCCAGCAAGCTTTCATTCGAAAGTGAACCTTCTCCCTCGGTGCCTGGTACAACCTTCACACCTGCTTTGGTGACAGTGGCTCTTGCAACTGCTTTATCTCCCATGGCTGCGATTGCAGATGGTTTTGGACCTATAAATATTAAACCATTATCCAGACATGCCTGCGCAAAATCAGCTCTCTCTGCCAGAAAGCCATAACCTGGGTGAATTGCCTTTGCACCGCTTTTTCTGGCAATATCTATAATCTTGTCGGCGCGCAAGTAGGATTCGCGCGAAGGGGCAGGACCTAACAAATAAGCCTCGTCTGCATAGCGGACATGGAGGGCTTGTCTGTCGGCTTCAGAATACACTGCAACCGTTTCAATTCCCAGTTCACGACAGGCGCGTAAAATTCGGACAGCTATTTCACCTCGATTTGCAATTAATACTTTATTCATGCTGTCTCCGCAAAAATGAAATAATCAAATAACCAATAATTGGTTCACAAATACTTATAAAGGAATGTTTCCATGTTTCTTGGCAGGATTGGAATCCCTTTTATTGGATAACATCTCCAAGGCATTAATAAGGCGCGGGCGTGTTTCACTTGGTTCGATAACATCATCAATGTAGCCACGTGCAGAAGCCACGTACGGATTGGCAAATTTATCACGATATTCTTTCACCAATTCTGCTTTTCGGGCAAAAGGATCTTCGGCATCTTCAAGCTCTTTCCGGAAGATGATACTGACCGCGCCTTCAGGACCCATAACAGCCAACTCCGCAGTTGGCCAAGCCAGATTGACATCTCCCCGAATATGCTTGGATGACATGACATCATATGCACCACCATAAGCTTTACGTGTTATGACAGTTAACTTTGGAACCGTGGCTTCACAATAAGCATATAGCAATTTTGCACCATGGCGAATGATGCCACCATGCTCCTGGGTGGTTCCTGGTAAAAATCCAGGCACATCTACAAGTGTCAGGATTGGGATATTAAAGGAATCGCAAAATCGTACAAAACGTCCTGCTTTATCAGCTGAATTGATGTCCAGTACTCCAGCCAATACGGCTGGTTGGTTTGCAACAATTCCAATACTATGACCCCCAAGCCGGGCGAAACCGGTGATAATATTCTGAGCATAGGCTTCATGGATCTCATAAAATGTGCCAATATCGACCACCATTTGAATCACGTCTTTTATGTTGTAAGGTTTGGAAGGGTCATCAGGCACAATGGTATTCAGTAGATCATCCATTCTCAAATTATCATCATTTGATTGCACAAATGAAGGGTCTTCCATGTTGTTTTGTGGCAGGTAACTCATTAACTTGCGGATTAAATATAGCGTATCGGCCTCAGTATCTGCAGCCAGGTGGCATACACCGGATGTTTCCGAATGAACACTGGCTCCACCCAGGCTTTCAAAATCAATCTCTTCATGGGTGACGGTTTTAACGACATCCGGGCCGGTTACAAACATGTAGGATGAATTTCTGACCATGAATATAAAATCGGTAAGAGCTGGAGAATAAACAGCTCCTCCAGCACAAGGTCCCATTATCGCGGATATTTGTGGAATGACACCGGATGCCAGGGTATTTCGAAGAAAAATATCAGCGTAAGCACCCAGGGATACAACACCTTCCTGGATACGAGCCCCTCCTGAATCATTGAGCCCAATGACCGGGGCTCCATTTTTTAAAGCCATATCCATGATCTTGCATATTTTTTCTGAATGAACTTCTCCGAGGGAACCTCCAAACACTGTGAAGTCCTGTGAAAAGACATACATTAATCTTCCTTCGATGGTTCCCCAGCCGGTTACCACCGAATCGCCCAAGTATTTCTGTTTATCCAGGTGAAAATCATGAGTACGGTGCTCAACAAAAGCATCCGTTTCTCGAAATGATCCTTTATCCATCAGCAGATCAATTCTCTCACGGGCAGTCAATCTGCCTTTACCATGTTGGGCTTCGATCCTTTTTTCGCCTCCACCGACGCGTGATTGGGATCTGAGCTTGTGTAATCGATTAATTTTTGGGTTGTCTGTCATGAGTTTCTCGCTGTTTGAAATAATATTGAGTGTCCCTGCATCTTAATAATATAAAAAAGAATAATATCATAAAGACTGAGACAACAAGTGGTATTAGATATGATATTTGTGAGTTTTGAAGAAACAATTGATCAATCCAAAACCAAATTGTATAGAAGAACACTGCCAGACTGGTTAAAAGAAATGATCGGGAATATCCTTTCAGTAATCCAATAATAAGCGTAAAACCAATTAAAAACCATATAAGACTTAAGATCGACATATATTCTGGCCCGGGATGGGAATTATATTTCTTTAGAATATCCCAATGCAAGATGATTTCGTACAAGCGCAGTCCATTCAATATCGTGAAGATTAACACGGTCAGGGCAAGCATAGTTACGGATAAAGGACGTTTTACCACGGTGCTCCTCTCAGGCAGTTTCCTGACGGGCGATGTCATGGCGTTGGTAGGTACTGATAAAGCGCATAGCTGTCGGAATACTCAATCAACTTAAGCCATTCAGG
Source organism: Chloroflexi bacterium GWB2_49_20 (assembly GCA_001796335.1). Lineage (GTDB taxonomy): Bacteria > Chloroflexota > Anaerolineae > Anaerolineales > Villigracilaceae > UBA12087. Next base: position 76,642 of record MGMF01000002.1, read on the forward strand.
AAATTCATGTTTATAGGGGTCAGATTCTGTAATTATATAGGGCTTGGTAAAAACATAATCCATACCCATATCATCCAGGAATTCGGCCACCTTGAAATTCTTTAGTGCCTGAAAGTACGAAAAAGAATTAATCAACCCATCCAGGTTTACGATAGTCCTGTCATGAATGAAATAGGCTGTGGTACCACCCCCCGTAATTCCTATGATCGCTCCAGGTTCGGTCTTGTTCTCAAGGAACGATACCCCGAATAAGTATTCTCCTTCCTTTTTACCAGGATCATTGTAATTGATAAGTCGCAGCACGGATGAAATGTATCCTGAGAAAACCGCTAACCCAATTATCACTACAGAACAAGTTGCAACAAGGTTCCGAATGGCAGGCCTTTGAATGGCACTTAAAACTAAGGTATAAAGCAAGATAATGCACAGGACAGTCAATAAAAGCTGGGTTATCCAATACCAATCTCGAAAACCGACATAGGATCGAATATTGTAGCTCCAAATTTGCGAGAAACACCCCCCCAGGATTGGTAACAACAAAAGGCGATCAATAGACTGTTTAATGGTTTCTTTATTCTTGGTGATTAGGAAAGCAATCAGGATTAAATAAAGGAGATTAACAAATAAAATGAACCTTGATGAGATGAACTTTTCTGGAAAAGTCAAGAAGCTGGAAGCCAGACTCCATTGGGCGGTTGCTATCCCAAGGGCATCAGGGTATGTGGAGGCAGGTATCCCATAAACTGTGTACATTGTGCCCCACCATTGTTTAATTTGGCCACTTACAGGTAGGGGTGTTTGGAATAATATAATATTGTATAGTGTATACCCAACAATAACGACAAGGAGGATGCCGAAATAGTAAATGCCATTTCGAAGCCAACTCCGAAAATTAAGCGTAAGGTACTGGAGTGGGGTAGGATTTACCCCGGGTTGTTTCACAGAAATAATATAATCCAATGAACGTGAACCTGTTACCAAGATTAAAGAAATAACGTAATTAATGATGGGGAGACTAAGTGGAAAAGAAAAATCTGTTTTGGTTAAAGTGAATAGAAGGATGGGAAAAGATGTAACTATCTCTCCGATCGTAACAGCTATTACTGCCTTTTTCAGCATCATTCTGATAGAAGATGAGCCGGTTGGCATGCATAAACCGAAGAAGAAATAGATTGGGATTCTGATGAACAGCCCCAATCCTAAAAAAATGAAAATTCCTGAGGAGAAAGTATAAATATCGATAATTGTGCCAAGGCGGATGAGGAGACTTAAAAAAGCAGCCAGCATTATGAATAACGCATCGAGAATCAGGTAATTACGAATGGATGTATTGGCAAACACAAACCAGATCCCGAACATTAATATAATAAAAATATTGTCCAATCGGGATAGAAAAGCCAGGGCAGCGACCCCACCCGTAATAACCAGCTTTCTTGTGGAAATTTCGGTGTTTACATGAGATGTTCCTGAAATAAAGTTCATTAAGAGTATCAAGAAGAACACACTTAATCCGGTTTCCAGACCAGCTTCAGAAGTAATTGAGTGGATTAAAGGGCTCATAGCCCAGATGATCGCTCCCAGAATCCCAGCGACTCTCGACAATACTCTGGAAAGCCATCGATAAAGTAATATAGACGTTGCTGCGTTGAGAACCCCCAGGAGAATTACCAGTAATCGAAATGGCAAGAATAAATTAAAGCGTGCCAGGCTGAAAATGGGAATGCACACCAGCATCCAAAGCGGATGAAAGCCATTGGTAGGATTTATTCCATCAAAGGTAACTCCCAGTCCGTTTGAAATATTTTTTGCTGTGTTAAAGTAATAATAGGCATCATCTACCCGAAACCAGTTCATTAAACTTTTTTCTGGACTTGCGGCAGCATATGCATGCGATGACAAGATTACCAAAATCAGCAAAACCTCGAACCAGGGGAACTTTCTCATTCTAATCTTCTAATCAAGGATGGACAGGATTACTTTGCCTAAATTTTGTCCAGATTCCAGGTGAGCATGGGCCTCACTGGCATCAGCCAAAGGATATATTTTTCCGATGGCTGGTACCAGGTGATGTGAGGTGATCAGATCCATCACTTCAGAGAAATCTGCGAGTGTCCCCATGGTTGATCCGATAATGGTGAGATGTTTTCCAAAAATGAGGCGATTATCGATTTCAAATTTGGGACCTGCTGTATTCCCAACTGTAAGTAACCGCCCGCCTTTCATTAATGCTCGGAAGCTCTGTGGAAAGGTAGTTCCGACATTATCAACTACCACATCAACTCCATGTTTGTTTGTGTAATTAAAGACTGTTTTTGTCCAATCTTCATCCCGGGACCGTAAAATTAAAACATCTGCACCCAGAGATTCTGCAAGAGCCAACTTTTCGGGGGTGGAGCCAACAACAATTGTTTTTGCTCCGATATATTTTGCGATTTGAATACTGGCTGTGCACACGCCTCCAGAAGCTCCTATGATCAACACAGTCTCATCAGATTTGAGGTGCCCCCTGATTATTAAGGAATGCCAGGCAGTTTGAAAAACCAATCCTGCGGCGGCAGCAGTTTGGTAAGAGATATCGTCAGGAAGCCTGTAAAGTTGTCGGGTTGGGATTGATATATATTCAGCATAAGTTCCTCGAATCGTTTCACCCAACAAGTGCCAGTTGCGACACATATTATCCTGTTTATTCAAACAGAATTCGCAAGAACCACAACCAAGATTGGCATTAATGACAACACGATCTCCGATTTTCCATCCGGTAACACCATCCGCCAGGGCAGCGATCTCACCAGCTCCATCCGCACCCAAAATATGCGGATACTCCAATTTTAAACCAGGCCAGCCCTTACGTACAAAAATATCCATACGGTTGAGCGCTGCAGCATGTAACTTTACCAGTGCATGAGCTTCCTGGAGAGATGGAGTGGGATAGTCTGTAAACTTTAATACTTCTGTGCCACCATGTTGGTGAAAAAGGACGGCTTTCATGGCACTCCTTAATGAGATAATAATATGCGTATAGACAACAAGGCAGCTTATTCAACAAAAATTGCCAGGATCTTATTATAAAACACCGCATCCCCTGAAATGTAAACAATATATAGCTTAATAAAACTGCTCGCTCATGGCAGTCCAAATGCCAATAAGGAAAATAATAAAAACGCCAGCTGTAACAAGGAGGGCACTGAATGGTTATATAACAGGGTTATCCTGGTTTAAATGCTGGCTTAAATATAACAATGTCCCTCCGTTCAGCAGGAGTGCGGTTGAGACATCTGCCTGAAATTTAGCCATCTCATTTCTTATTAAGCTCAGAGCGGGAAATAACCAGTCTTTGTATCTCACTGGTTCCTTCGTATATCTCTGTTATTTTTGCATCGCGGAAATAGCGCTCAACGGGTAATTCTTTACTATAACCCATGCCCCCATGGATCTGAACAGCTGCGTGAGTGACAAACATACAGGTTTCAGAAGCAAATAATTTAGCCATGGCGGCATTAATCGAAAATCTTTCACCTGTCTCTTTTGAATTTTCCTTCATGATGGCTGCATTATAGATCAACAGTCTGGAAGCTTCGATCCTGGTTTTCATATCCGCAAGTTTGAATGAAATTCCTTGAAATTCGCCGATCTTTTGCCCAAAGGCTTCACGTTCACGAGCATATGCGAGGCTTGCTTCGTATGCAGCCTCTGAAATACCCAGTGCCTGGGAGGCAATCCCAATCCGACCAGCATCCAGAACTGTCATGGCGATCTTAAAGCCATCCCCTTCCTCCCCGATACGATTTTCAACCGGTATGCGGCAATTCTCAAAAATAATTTCACTGGTTGCAGAGGCACGGATACCCAGCTTTGGCTCTTTTTTTCCACGAATAAATCCCGGGGTTTTTGCATCAACAATAAAAGCGCTGACCCCTTTTTGTTTTTTATCCGGGTCGGTCATCATAAATACAACAATATACTCTGCAACCGGCCCGCTTGTTACCCAGGATTTACGGCCATTCAAAATGTAGAAATCGCCATCCCGCGTGGCACGGCTGCGCATCGTGCCAGCATCCGAGCCAGACATGGGTTCGGTTAGTGAATAAGCCCCGATTGCCTTCCCAGAGGCTATTGGTTCGAGATATTTTTTCTTTTGTTCATGAGTTCCAAAGCGAATGAAACCATACGCATATAGGGAGTTATTTACAGACATAATAACGCCATGTGCGGCGTCTACTTTACAGATCTCCTCCAAAGCCAGCACGTAGGAAAGAGTATCCATCCCAGCTCCGCCATATTCCTCCGGGACCTCGATTCCCATAAAACCCAATTCCCCCATTTTCTTTATCGTGGCGAAAGGAAATTCACCACTTTCATCGAATTCGGCAGCTATTGGAGCAATTTGCTTTTGGGCAAAGTCACGAGCAGTTTGCTGGATCATCTCGTGTTCAGCGCTGAATGGAAATAAGGATTTGGTCATGCATTTCCTCCAGAAATATTTAATTGATGGCAATTATAGCATGCCAGGCAATCAATTATTCAAGAGGAAAGAGAATCTTTAAAACTATCCCCTCTGGTCAAAAATCCGGCATGTGAAAATAAAATTATAGCTGTTTACCGCAATTAGGGCAGGATTTTTCATCTTTTTTCACTACCCAACCACAATTGATACATGTAGTTGGGTGTGAATCGCCCAATGGCGCGCCACAAGCAATACAATTCGAAATTCCCACTTCATTTGCGATATGGCAATAATCGCATGTAAGGCGGGACAATTTGTCAGATAGTTTTGTGCTTGCACCAGTTGACGTGACTGCCCTGTTAATTGTTTGCCATACTTTTTCAGTCATTTGCAGGTTTTCGATATCCTGAGCGATATCGTCCAACCGCCCCAATAAGTTCAATGGGTTGATCAAAGTGGATAACGCGGTATGTCCCAGACTGGCAGCAACGCCCAGCCACTGTTGTTGACCTAACTGGATAAAAACACCATCGGTGATTTTCTGAATATTGATTGATAGGGCTGTCTGACCTCCGGATCTCGATATCTGGTTGGTGGAAATTTGTACAGTTAGATTATCATTTTGGCCGATGATCTGGGTGTGTAAATTACCCTGGTTAAATTCCGAGATCAGTTGATTGGCTATATCAACCGGTGTGATATTTCCGTGAAAAATGCGCTGTTCCATTAATTAGATTATAATCCCATTATTAATCGCTTGTTTCTTATGCAGATAATTTTAATATACGAATCTCGTTATGGAAAGTTGTCAAAATGAATAACCGGGTTAAATACACCTTAATTATTTATATTCTAACGGGTGTACTGATGGGTCTATTTTTATCAGCTGGGCATATACCTGTATTAGCACAACAACCAACTGGTTCGGTCCCAACTGTCACGGGCACGCCTTCTGGACCATACATTACGGTTGTGAATGCCGATGGAGCCAATGTTAGAGCGGGCCCAAGCTCAGTTTACTATGAAAAAATTGGTCCCTCGTTGATTGATGGACAGCAAGTTCCTGCATTGGGGCGTTCCCCCGGTGGAGATTGGATCCAGATATATTATCTTGGCGTACCTGGAAACGTAGGTTGGGTATATGCCCCTCTAGTTGTACTCTCCCCTGGGTACCTTCCGATTGTGGAACCTCCTCCAACCTCCACACCTCGAGTCACACCTGTGATAGATCCCACTTTAATGGCTGCATTCGCTGCAACAGGAAATCCAACCCAGCTGCCAACATTTACCAACCCGCCTCCCTTGGAAATACCCACTTATGGAAGCAATAACTCTGCATTGCCAGGAATTCCGATGGGGTTGGTAATATTTGGCCTTGCATTCATTGGATTATTTGGAGCCACCATCTCTTTTTTGAGAAGAAGATAAAAAAAGTACCAACAATTAAATAAATTAACCTTATTTATGAACAGCAACCACCACCATCACCACCGCTATCACAACTACATGATAGAGCCAAATTAGGATTATCAACCAAAAATCCTTTGCCGCGCTCATCATCGATAAAATCCAATTTTGCACCCTTTAAGTAATCTATCGATGCATTGTCAACTACTACTTTTATACCATCAGCATCAAAGCTTATATCAGATTCAGCGATAGCATCATCCAGTGACATGCCATACTGATATCCTGAACAAGTTTTCCCAGAGACAAAAAGGCGGAGTGCATATCCCTCGAGTTTACGTTCGTTAAGTAATTCGCGAATTGCCTGAACTGCGGAGGATGAGACAGTGATGATATCGGTTTGAATAACAGGCTGCATAAGAAACTCCTTTAATTCTAAATTTGAAATATGTTATCAGAATTAAAAATGGTTGTCAACAAAAAATTACAAAAAACACCATTTAGAAGTAATTTAAGTATGACGAAAAGCGAAATATATTGTAAACTTGTATCCAATGAGTTATGTAAAGAGAAAGGTAAATTAATGACTGACCTCTTGTATCATTCTGATAGTTTTCTGAAAGAATTTGAAGCAAAGATAGTAAATGTGGACACAGAATCCAGAGTAATATATCTTGATCGAACTGCATTCTATCCAGTTGGAGGTGGGCAGCCATGCGATCTGGGAATCCTTTCGCGGGGGGAGACTATATTCCCTGTGGAACGAGTAAAAAAACAAGGCGATGAAGTATTACACTTCATTGGGGGCAAAGAATCCTTGCCTTTAAAAGGCAGGGAAATGCATGGAGAAATAGATTGGGAGCGGCGATATAAATTAATGCGCACACATACAGGCATGCATATCCTGTGTGGTGTGATTTTCAGAGATTACGGGGCTTCGGTAACCGGGGGAGATATGGAGCTGCTTAAAGGTCGCATGGATTTTGAATTTGAAACCTTACGGGCAGATCTGGTGCATATAATCGAATCTGCAGTCAATCAGGAAATTGAGGCCAGCCGGGAAGTTCGTGTAAAAATCCTACCAAGAGAAGAAGCTTTTAAAATTCCTGATTTAATTCGAACCAAGATTAATCTCCTGCCAGAGGGTATTGAAATGGTTCGTACAGTGGAGATTGTCGGGTTGGATCTTCAGGCTGACGGGGGCACACATGTTCGTAATTCTGCAGAGGTGGGCCGGATCAGAATTGTTGATTATAAAAGCAAGGGTGCAATAAACAAACGCATTTACGTGGAAGTTGAGTAATCTTGGTTTTGCGTAATCCTAATGGTTGCTTTTTGGCTGGATTTTAATAAAATACTCGACTGAGGAGATCGTATGAAAGCAAAAGTAATATTAAATCCTTATTCAAATCGTTGGAATTCCAAAAAGCGCTGGCCTGAAGCTGAAGCAGCCCTGAAAGAGGCGGGTATGGATTTTGAGCTGGCAATATCTGATCATCCACGCCATATTATAGAGTTGGCCCGTGAGGCCGCTGAACAGGGCTTTTCTCCGATCATCGCAGCCGGTGGGGATGGAACAATTGGAGAAGTGGTAAACGGCCTGGCAAAAGCCTCAAAAACAGAAAACGCATTATTGGGTCCTTTGGGGATTTTACCTCTCGGATCAGCAAATGACCTGGTTGACAACCTGAAGATCCCGAAAGATTTGGGGGAAGCCGCAAAAGTGATCGCAACCGGTAAGGTAAAGAAAATGGATGTCGGTTGTGTAAACGGATTTTATTTTGCCAATAACTCTGCAATTGGCCTGGAACCATATATCACCCTTAAACAGGAAAAAATCACCAGAATCAAAGGAATTGCACGTTATCTTGTTGCTGCAGTACAAGGTATCTGGGATAATCCTCAATGGAATGCGAGGATTGAGTGGGATGATGGAAAATATGAAGGACCCATATTGCTTGTTTCAGTTGGGAATGCTCCCCGGACTGGAGGTGTTTTTTTTATGGCACCGCATGCTGATCCATTTGATGGGAAACTAACCTTCGTCCACGGTTATCGAAAAACCCGTGGTCAGATATTCAAATTACTACCTCGTACTATGAAACCGGGTGAAGGTAGTTTTGTTGAAATGAATGGTATTTTCGAGCACCAGTCAACTTGTGTAAAAATCCATGTAAATCGAGCCACACCGGCACACACGGATGGTGAAATTTTTTCAACAGAAATGCAAGATTTTGAATACCGGATATTCCCGGGACGATTACAGATCCTGCTTCCTTAAACTGAATAATAAAACGAGACCCTAAAGGTCTCGTTCATTGGACAAGTGGGCGCGAGAGGGCTCGAACCTCCGAACCTCACGGATGTGAACCGTGCGCTCTAACCAGCTGAGCTACGCGCCCTGGAGTGTCCGGGATTATAGCCCAGGTTGAGGGCTTTTGCAAGGACATTATTTTATGGCAGGAAATTCCATGGATTTACTTTGCCATAGATTGTATTCATCAATTCGAAGTGCAGGTGTGGACCAGTGGAATTACCAGTACTGCCAAAAGCACCTATGATATCACCCTGACCGACGCTTTGGGAGCAAACTGTATTGATGGTGGATAAGTGAGCGTACAAGGATTGCCAATCATTTCCATGGTCAATTATGATCATGTTGCCGTAGCCATAATCGTTCCAGCCAGCATAAACGATCACACCAGCATCGGTCGCATACACCGGGCTACCCATATTTCCGGAAATATCAATGCCGCGATGATTGGTATCAGGAGAGTAATCACTACCTGATAGGTAATTACGATCGGCTGGCCAGATAAAGGATCCATAACCAATCGCTCCCCCGGTTACAGCTCCACATGCACCTACGCCAATTATTCGAGCCATGGCAGGGTTATCGCGGGTCACGCCTACGGGTGCGGTCCAGGAAATAAACTCACGTTTTCCCCCAGGAATAATCAGCCATGTACCAACAGCGATATTGGGGTTTGTAAAATCGCCGATTACATCCGGGTTTAAGTGATTGCCAGGGTAATTGATAATCGTTTCAGGATCCACGCCATAATATTTCGCCACACTATTTAAACCTTCCCCAGCCTGCCATTGATGATATGTTCCATCTGTTGGCAGGATGTTCAATTCTTGTCCAGGTCGAAGACTATGTGGAGTATCCTTGAGAACTGCATAATTTCCCCATAATACCGTGGATGGATTCAAACCAAATTTCTCAGCTATACCGAAAATTGAGTCACCACTTTGCACAATATATTTGATGGTTTCCAGACGTGGTCTGGACGGTATGCTAGTATGCAATGATGTTTTGCGTGTTATCCCGGTAAGAGGAAATGCAGGATCAACGAGACTGGTTGGCAAGGGAAGGAAAACAGGTAAAGTAGTGGGAGAAATTGATTCAGTTGGAGATGAAGTGTGAGGCTGAATCGATGGACGATAATAGGTACTCATCAACCATACAACCGAAATAATCAATCCCATCGAGAGAACATTAACACCGATCCGGACGGATAGCTCGCTCAATCCCAACCGGGAAAGAAAGTCGAACCATTTTGAAATAAATCCCGGTCGTTCAATTCGTTTGTCATTTTCCCGAGATTCTTTTTCCCCATCTGTTTCAATCTGCAGGTTTTCTGGTGATTTCAAATCATTGTTCATTTTGACTCCGTCCGGCATAATATCACGTGTAAAGTTGATAGTCAAGCGACGAGTCAGAAGGGTATCAGTATACTTTGCGAAAAATGTTGGGTTTTGCAAGCTGGATGGTAACAGCCGAAACAAGGCAGGCTCCCCCACAAACGAGTGCGGCAGATGGAATACCCCAGGTCTGTGCCATCCATCCCACAAATAAACTACCAAACGGAGCGACTCCTTGCAATGCCCATAGATATGTGCTGAATACTCTGCCTCGCAAAGAATCAGGAATATTGATTTGAATAAGAGTATTCATCAATGCCAGTTGGGTGATCATAGCCCAGCCCAGAACGACCATCAACAAAAGAATAATTGAAATTGATGTCGTAAAAGAAATTAATATCAGAGCGGTTGCAAATATCACCTGACCTACTGCCAATAAAATGCCTTTGCGTTTTAATCCACTGAAAAGGGAGATATATACGGCTGCGATCAACGCTCCAATCCCTTGAGCAATATATAAAGCACTGTTGCGGGTTTTAATAATTGTTTCGGTATCTCCTACCTGGTGCAAGACATCACGGGCGAGCGCAGGAATTTGCTGACTGAAAGGGAATCCAAAAAAACCTATAAAAGCAGCCATGAGAATCACCAGCGCAATGGTCGAGTTGCCAAGGACGTACCGTTGTCCTTCCTTGAATTCACTCATCATATTGCGTTTTCCTGCTCCTGGCATTTCGATTTGTGTTTTGAAAGGTGTCTTGACAAAAAATAGCCCGATAATAATAAAAAGGTAACTGATTGAATTAATTAAGAAAGCCCAGCCTTCCCCCTGGTTTTTAATCAGGATAAGAACAATCGCGGTCAATGACGGTCCCAGAACTCTAGCTCCATTGAAAATGGCGGTTTGGAGGGCAATTGCATTCGGAAGAGCCGCCCTTCCAACCAACTCGACCAACATTGATTGCCGCGCAGTGATTTCAAATGCACTGGCTGAACCAAGAACAAAAGCCAATAAAACGATATGCCATAATTGTATGTACCTTGTCAGGGTGAGGAGGGCGAGGGTTAGAGCCTGAAGCGCCATGATCGCTTGCATGGCGATGACCGTTTTTCGCTTGTCCAGGCGCTCAACGATAACTCCAGCTGGTAAAGCCAGGACCAAGGTTGGTAATGTGACTGCAAAACCTACCAGTCCAAGATCCAAAGGTTTACCAGTCAGGCGATACGCCAGATAAGGTTGAGTGGTACTCTGCATCCAGGTTCCGATTAAAGAAAAAAACTGTCCAATCCAAAAAATGGTGAAATCGCGCGATGCAAAGGCAGGAAAGCGTTCTGAAATTTTCAATTATTCTTCCAATTATTTATATTTCTATTTCGACTATACAGTCTGCCATACTATTAGCAGGATAAAAAATGGGGTTCTGGTTTTAATCCCGGGCCATTGCTTCCATTCATAGTATCCATTGGCAAGTATCAAACAACGACGGTATTTAAAGGGTCCTCGAAAAGACGGTTTTTCAGCCAAGGTCTCTGCACGCGCATTTATCATACGAGAACCATTGGATGGGTCTTTTGCCCACGCAGGGATCATGCTCCATATGAAATAACTTGCTTTAAAAGATGAATTATTCGGGATTACCAGTACAGGCTGGGATGGAGCAATATTATAACGAGGTTGAATTGTTCCAGGGATCTTAAACTGAGGAAATGCATCTTGGAGATCAGCCGGTTCCATTGCCAGCAGAAAACGACCACACATTCCTACTTCCTCAAGCGGCGCAGATCTCCATCTCGAGCCGTAAATCCTATTGAATCAAGATATTCCAACAGCGCCAGTACATAGCGCCGGCTGGTTTTGAACAAGTCGCGTGCTTCTGCAACCGTGATTTGCCCGTTCTGTTCGATGAATTGGCAGGTTTTTAATAGGAGTGAATCATAATCCTGTTTGCAAAAGACAACCTCTCCAGAAACCTGTCTAAGTTCACCAATTTCCACCATTGCATTAAATACATCTTCGCCTACAATGTTTTTACATTCTTTTACAGCAGGTGGAGAAAATGGGGATTGTGCGAAACGTTCGAGCAAACCTTTTATGGACGCGAGTTGATTTGGAGTGAATGTTATTTTAAAATCGGGTTTTACTATCAAGGATCCATTTTCAACCAATTGATTGCCGGCAGCTAATCTTGCTAATATCGAATTATAAATTGGAGTGGATAACTTTAATCGGCTTTTGAGTTCTTCCCGTGAAATACCGGGTTTTAAAGGTTGGTTGCGATGATATTCGTTGATCACCTGGTCAATTTGGCCAGTGATTTTTATCCAATGGCTTTGTGAGATGACCAGCTTGTCATTTAGCGTTTGTTGTTTATCACCTTTAAGGTATATTAATAAGCCATTTTCAACCAGTTCATTATAGGCTCCCTGTACCTGTGCCTGCTCCAATCTGGCGCGGAGAATTACATCCTTGAGTTGAGCTGGACCAATCGCCAGGCTGGCTTGAAGCAACAGATCAGCAGGTGAACCCAGCGACAGGGACTCTAAATTAGTAATGACTTCTGTTGAGAAGCGCTTATGACGGTATTTTGGATGTGGATCAACTATGCTGCCTCCACCCAGGGTTTCACTTGGAGATGGTCTTCGTAAGATAAATCTGTCACCCCTTACAGCAACTACTGGAGATCGAAGTTCAAGTTGCACCCAACCTGTCTGACCGGGTTCCAAAATATCTTTTCCCAACAAACGAACTTTGGCAAGTGTTTCGGAAGTGCCAATAAACAGCTTTACCTCACTGCCATGTTTTAATGAGCCGTTGGCATCTGAAAGCAGGCGAAGACTTATGTCAAGCATGCGGGTTGGAATATATTGATGAGGGTGAACAACAACTTCACCTCGCTGAATATCTTCCACATTAAGTCCGGATATATTAATTGCGGTTCTACTGCCAGCAACGGCCATTCCTTTTTTTTTCTTGTGGTTTTGTAACCCGCGAATTCGTCCAGACTGCTTTCCCGGTAAAATTTCAACTTCCTCTCCTGGGTTGAATGTCCCATCGAGCAAAGTACCGGTTACAACAGTTCCAAATCCGGGAATGCTAAATACTCTATCAATAGGTAATCTTGGACGTCCCAGGTCTGGGCGGGAAGGGCTGTCTTGTATGATTATTGATAATAAATTGATTAGTTCGTCCAGACCAGTTTTTGTACGAGATGAAACCCTTACCACGGGAGCATTAGCCAGGAGAGTGCCGTTCAGAATTGAGCGAATATCTCCTTCAATCAAGTCCAGCCAATCTGGATCATCGATCATATCAATTTTTGATATAACTACGATCCCTGCTTGGATTTGTAGCAGATCCAAAATAGCAAGATGTTCCCGGGTTTGTGGCATTACTCCTTCATCTGCGGCAATGACTAGAAGGACTGCATCAATACCCCCTACTCCTGCCAACATATTTCCGATGAAATCACGATGACCAGGTACATCAACGATGCCTATCTCCTCGCCATTTGGCAAAGTAAGCCAGGCAAATCCGAGCTCGATGGTCATTTCCCGTTCCTGTTCTTCTTTGAGACGATCGGGATGCGTACCTGTAAGCGCAGCAATTAATGTAGATTTTCCATGGTCAACATGACCGGCAGTACCAATTACACGCATGATTTCCTGCTTAGCGAGATTGTCCCATGATGCGTTCGTAGGCAGAGAGCAGTTCGTGAATTTGAGCCAGGAGTCCATGAAGATATTCTTCATTCGCTTCCTTGGTTTGTTGGATAATATCCTGTTGGGTTTGTGAAAGATCCTCAAGCGGGGCAAACCGTTCTGAGAGTTTTTGTATTTCAGAATTCGTATCCCGGAACTGCTCATCTTGGGATAAAGTATAATTTGTCCATCGCTTTTGATAATCAGCTTTGAAAGTCACCCATTCCTGCCGGAAACGATCTTCAGAAAGGCGTTGCATTTCTGTAATTTCGTTAATTCGACGTTCAAATTTCTGAGTGATCTCTTCATAAACTTCTTGGGCGCGACTGACTGCACGTTGAACAGAATCCCATTCCTGGATTTGAGCTTCGAGAAGTTGGGATTGTTTACCCATTTTTTCAATTCTATCTTTAAGCTCTTTTTGCATCTGGTCACGATCAATTTGCATAAGTGCCTGTTGCTCGATGAATGTTTTTTGAGATTGCCGTCTTTCTGTTTCGCTTAAAGTTATCTCTGCCAGCCGGGTTTCCAATCGTCGGATGCTATCCGGGTAAAGTTCGACTTTATTCTTTAATTCATCAACACGCTTTCTAACTGTGGCAATATCTGTTTGAATATCGATAGTTTTTTTTGCATCCTGTCGCTGATTTTCTTCGGTTAACTTTACTGTTAGAAGAATATCTTTATTCGTGTTGATTTCCTGGGATATCTTTGCGTCCAATTCAGAAAGAGAACGGCTGACTCGATTTTCCTCTTGAAGCCGCGCGTCCAATTTTCTTCTCAGGTCGGTGGTATCAGATGATTTTTGAAGAGCATCAAGGGATTTGTTAATACCATCGAATTCGAGGCGATAACGCTTATCCACTTCATTCTGGTTTTTAGTGAAATGTTTTTCTGCTTCATCAATCCGTATCACAAATTCGGTACGATAGTTTTTTAATGCTTCATCAAACTGGTCAACACGAGCAGATGTGGGTGATATTGAGGATATATCCTTGGACAATTCCTTGATTTGTTGGTTGAGCACATTGAAATTTGCTTCAAAACTTGCCAGGCGATCCGTAATTTGGGCAAGGCTGGCTTTTTCTTTGCGATGTTCTTCATCCAACCAATCCAATCGTTTAATAATTTGTTCAAATTCCATAATGCTTACTCCAATGGGTTTTAAGTGACTTATGAATGATCCAGGAAAAAGCGGGAGTGTTAACACAAGTATTTCTCGTATCAACACCCCCCAATCCACTTTTCTGTTAAATTGCGACTTCAATCATTAATAACGGAGGGCCAATCAAAAGTTTTTAATAATGAGCGAAGGGATTATAGCATGCTCCAGGTTGAAGTGCAGTCTTACCGGGAAGGTAAGAAATTTAATGGTAAAAACAACAACAATCCACGATCCTGGTTGAATAAGGGGTAATATTCAGATCTTATTATTTTCCCAGATGATTGAACATGGAAGGTAGCTGTGATAAAAGAGGGGCAGCCCATTGTGGAAAAATTCCCATGATTATCAACAACAAGATGCCTAATGAGAGAGAAAAACGTTGCAACCAATTCTCCTTTATGGAGAATCCATCTTCATTTGTAATGGTCACTAAAACGGCAAGTGTACGAATTCCACCCATAAGTAATCCGATGGTTGCGACTAAATACAAAATTGCTCCATTGATTGAGAGGATGCCTAATTGCTCCCACAAAGCCTGGTGTATGGGAAACCCTGCCAGGAGGGGTAATCCTGCCATTGAGAAATGGGAAAGTATGATAATTGAAGCAGCAAATGGATAAATTCTCCCCATACCCTTTACCGTGGCAAATTGAGCAGATGAATTCTTATCCAATATTATAGATAAAGCCAATGCCCACAAGAATAAAGCGAATGTCCGTGGAATTAACAAACCAAAGAATATGTCAACTCCGATCGTTCCCTTAATACTCAATGCAATTAAGGAGTAACCTGTTTCCATTATGATTGCATACGCCATCATTCTTTGCAGATTCTTTTGAAACGCTGCCCAAATGCCTCCTGTGACAATCATCAGCAAACCAGATGCGCGCAGAATGACAGATAAATTATTTGCTTCACGGATCCAGGTAAAATTGTCCAGGAAATATAAACCAAATAAAAAACCAACTGTAGGAAGAATCCATAGAATAAAAGCTAAAGCCATCGGATGCGTTTCTGTTGCTAAAAGTGGCATCCAGGTATTGAATGGGAAAATAGCCAAAAGAAAAACGAAGCCCAGCCCCAGGAATATGGCTGCTTGACTAATGAGGGATAATTCTCCAGAGCCGGCGGTAACTCCAGTCAATAACCAACCAGAAAAAAGAATGAAGGGCATTGCCATTGTTTGAAAAGTAAGGTAGCGCATTAATCCACGACCGGGTGGATGTTTAGCAGACTTGAGGAGTGGTATTGAAACCATTACTGCGATCTCAATTAATAAAGCGGCATATAAGAAAGGTTCCACTGCCAGAGCTGAAATGAGAAGGGTAATAATTAATAAACCATAGGGGATATGTTTGTGAGAGGCACCAGCGATTCTAGAACAAATATACCAAAAACATAGTGATGAGTAAAAGAAAATTAATAATGGTTGGTCGGTCGATGAAAGATTAAGATGTCTCCCTAATATGGTTAGTGTAGTAGTTATTTTTATCGACCAGTTTCCTAGGTTGAGTGGTGTTTCAATTGGCAACAACCATGCAGCCAGGGCTAAAATTAATGAAATCCCAATCCCAAGCCAGGCTACCAGTCTTTCATTTGGAATGATCCAGATCATAACTGCAAATACTGTCGGGATGAAAATCCAAATTAGGGGAGCACTCATCTGGTTTTCTCCAGATTTTCCGGGACGAGCAAGTAGATCCCGACCAGGGGCAATCCGAGGTTGATCAACACCAGCATGGCAGATACAAGGGCGGACGATTCAACAAAGGCATAGAGTATTTCAAAACCGGATAACAAGGTCAGCAATCCAATAATTACCCGCATGGGTTGTGTAGTAATACCAAGCTGTAATAAACCCATACCCATTAGAAGAAGGCTTGCCCAAGTCCCACCTGGATTGTTAATTCCAAGCCAGTTGGATGCCTGGGGGGCGATCGCCAGTGTAGTTATTAGGATCAAACCTGCAGCTAATAACCTGAATAGACGTCCTTGTGGCCAGGATATTTCTGGATTTGAGAAAGATGCTTTACTCTCTTGTGATGTTGCCAGGGAAAAACATACAATCAAGCCTGAAATTAATTTGACAATCGCCAGGCTGATAGGCCAAATTGTTTGTACAAAAAAGAATACACCCAGATATTGTATAGCAAGAAAACTAAGACTCCATCTCCATCCACGACTAAGCATCAGGCCAAAAGATGCTACCAAAGTTACCATTATGAAAATCCAATTAAGTATTTCTGCCATAAGAATCAACGAGTAGCCTGTGTGATGAGGGAGATGAATAGGACCAATAGCACAATTGACCAGAGCATGCCTCCATCACCTTCCAAGATGGATGTCAGTAGAGTAATAACTTGGCGAATAAAACGGTAGATTGCCCAGAATCCACTGGAAATTATATTTACTTTTCCCGATGGAGTTTTTAATTTAATTATTTGTGATGGTTTGATCAACCTGTTGTATAAATAAAAGAGAAGAACTGATAAGATAAGCGTAATAGCACTAATCCACCAGGAACCGATTGCTCTAGCTTTATACCAACCCCACAAGCCCAGTACCATAATCATAATTGGCAATACACTTAAACCGATATGGTAAATGACCTGAATCCAGCGTGGATCAGATCCGATCTCAATATCTCCATGATGTGTAATTGCATGACGGAAAAATCCAGCCAGAATTAAAGAGTGACCTATTATGAGAGGAATCATCAATAAGATGTTGCCAGTTGTCTGGTTTATCCAAACACTTGCAGTTGGTGAAAAGGGTAATGCGGATAGTCCCCACATGCTCAAAACGGGAATCCAATAATTGCTCCTTTTTCGGCTTGAATATATAAAAAGTAAACCACCAGATAGGATCAATATAGTGCCCCAAGCAACACTACCGCTGGAATTTCCAAATAGTGCAGCTGAAATTGATAGAGAACCAAGGCTTAATATCCAAAAAGGTCGTCCGTTAAGTTCGTCAGGGGATACAAGCCAGATCCAGCCACCGATTATCGAAAATAATCCTGTAAGTAACAATAAGTAAGGGAGCAAATTAGATGGCACAGGATTTAATGGAAGGCGTGTAAGAAGAGAAAGGCCGGAAGCCGCTGAGACAAGGCGTAGAGTGGTAATCATCCCGCGCCTGAAATCAATTTCTTTTGTCGGAAGGTGTAGTGGAAGAACCCCCAGCCGAAGACCAACTGCCAGTAAAAGCAGTATGCCAGCATTGTCTGGAATTGCCCTGAAATTCAAAGGTAAACCGGAAGAAATACTTATTATGCTCGCCCAGAGCAATAAAAATACTCCCCCCAGACGAACAGAGAAAGCCACGACTATATCTTCGCTTTTTTCTGCTTTCACAGATCGCAACAAGGTGACCAATTCAGCAAAATCCAGGGCTAACCAGGCTATTACCAGGGTTAACGGATTATCGGCAGAAATTGCCAACAAACCTATCGAAACAATAAAGAGGATACCTGCCCAATTCCAGGGATTCGAAAGCTTACGGGTAACTGCAGTTAATATTACTGCCAAAGCAAGAGATGTCAGGCTGAGGGCGTATGGCCAGGAATATTTATCTGTCAGCCATGTTGGGGTATATAGAAAAATAGTTTGTGGCTGCCAGGCAGGCAAGGAGAAAGTTTGTGGCAGATATAATTGCCACAATATTACAACAATTAAGGCGAGAAGAGCACCGCTGGTGGCAATCAACCAATGAAAGCGAAAACCAGGGCGTAAAAGCTTCAACAGAACAAGTATGAAGGATGTTGTCATCAAGATAAAGACAGGTAACAAGATTAACATAATTACAGTTATTTTATCAAGAAATACGGCAGATATTGCTAAACTCATGTAAAATTGACCTCATTATGTATCCCAACCATTTACCAAGGAGGTTAAAATATGCCCAGGTATAAGATAATTGTGAACCCGATCTCTGGTCGAGGCTTTGCAGAGAAAATGATCCCTGTAATCGAGGAAAAGCTTACAGAGATCGGATTGGATTATGACTTGGTTCAAACCGAACGCCCATGGCATGCTGCAGAATTGGCTGAGAAAGCGGCTCTGGATGGATATGATGTTGTTATCTCAGCCAGCGGGGATGGAACTGCAAATGAAGTTCTAAACGGATTGATGCGTGCACAAAATCAGGGAGCAAACAAGACAGCTATGGGCATCATAACTGTAGGAACTGGAAATGACCTGGCTTATGGAATGAATATCCCCGGGAATTTTGATGAGTGTTTTGCGGTATTAAGAGATGATAAACGAAGAGTTATGGATATTGGTTTGGTTAAAGGAGGCGAATACCCGGATGGTCGGTATTTTGGGAATGGGGTTGGAATGGGGTTCGATGCAGCAGTGGGGTTCGAGGCTGTAAAAATTCGCTGGACACGTGGTCTGTTGGCATATTTGATCGCTGCATTAAGAACGGTGTTTTTGTACTTTACCGCACCTTTTGTAAAAATCACTTATGACGAAACAAGTATTGAACAATATTCTTTAATGACCTCGATAATGAACGGTCAACGCATGGGGGGAGGCTTCTATATGGCTCCTAATGGCGATCCAAGCGATGGGTGGCTTGATTTATGTATTGCAGAATCTCCATCTAAAATGCGGATATTTCAGTTGATCACCTACTTTATGAAAGGAACACAAGCTTCCCAACCAGAAGTAAAGACTGCCAAGGCGCGAACTATTTCCATCACCGCGATAAAGGGGAGCATGCCAGCGCATTGTGATGGAGAAACCTTGTGTTACAGCGGGGATAAATTGGTAATTGATTTGTTACCCCAGCGCCTTGAATTTATAATTTCAGGTAAACCCAAATAATGGATTCAGTTCGTTGGTTTGTATATCGTTCCATTAGATTGGGGATTGGAATCCTTTGCCGGATAAACTCCAGAGATCTAAATAAAATACCAAATAAGGGACAAATGATTGTTTACTCCAACCACACCGGGTCAATCGAAGTACCCCTTGTATTTGTTTTGCTACAACCAAGACCACTCACTGGTCTTGCAAAGGTTGAAACTTGGGATAACGCATTTATGGCATGGTTGTTTAATTTGTGGGGTATTATTCCGATTCGGCGGGGGGATGCAGATATGGATGCAATGCGAAAGGCTCTGGATAGCTTGAAGGCGGGAAATATCCTTGGGATGGCACCGGAAGGAACTCGCAACAAGTCTGGAAGATTGCTGAGAGCCCACCCAGGTATTGTCGCACTGGCATTACATAGTGGAGCACCGCTTATACCCTTAGCTCACTGGGGTGGTGAGAGTTTTAAAACCAATGTAAAGAAATTTAAGAGGACGGATTTTTATATCCGGGTGGGAGACCCGTTTGTATTACAAACAAATGGCGAAAAAATAAATAAAATAACCCGCCAAAAAATTGTAGACGAGATGATGTATCAATTGGCCACTTTGCTACCAGCCGAGTATCGCGGTGAATATTCTGATCTTTCACAAGCCACGACAGAATTCTTGAAGATATCTACAGAATAAGTGAAGTTTCACTGGATCAGTCAAATTGATAAAAGTATAAATTTGTAGCCCATTTCTTAAATCTAAGGTTATTCTACATCAGCGAAGGTGGGTAATGGATGCCGGGTGGTTAATTGAGGCAATAACATCAATATTCCATCGTAAAGCTCTTCGTCCACCTTGTCGGGATTTTGGATGATGGTCATAAGTTTCCAACCGAGCATTTTAAAACTAAAGAGGATTAAGTTTGTTGGAAATTGAAAACAGATAGACTCTGATTGAAAAAAATATAGCAGAAAAGTTATTTGACTCTAATGAATGCGCAGGGTAGAATGACAGCCTCGAGGAAACGAAAATGGTGACCATCATATTACGTCGAAAGGTTTTTGAAATCCGACCGGGGATGACACTCCTGTCTTCTTTATCAAAATTGGGTATTTTGCCTGAATCAGTACTGGCTACCAGAAATGGAGATATGCTCACTGAGGATGAAATATTGGTGGATGGAGAGACAATCACCCTGATAGAGGTAATTTCAGGCGGATAAATGAAATGTAGAACTTGTGGCTCGAAAGCTGTTATTAACATGCGCCAGCACAAACTGGCATTATGCAAACCTCATTTTTTGGAATGGCTCCCTGCTCAAACAGAACGATTTATAAAGAAATACGAAATGTTCACCCGTTACGAAAAAGTGTTGGTGGCCGTTTCTGGTGGTAAGGATTCGCTTTCTTTATGGAATATTCTGATAAAACTGGGCTATCAGGCAGATGGAATATATATCAGTCTGGGAATTGGTGAAGAGGGGGGGTATTCAGATTTATCACGGCAATTGTGCGAGGACTTTTCACTGGATCGGAACCAACAACTCCATATCGTGGATGTAAAAAAAGAATTTGGTGAAACTATCCCCCAATTTGCTCAGCGTACTCGGCGCGGCAAGAATAAAGCGTGTTCGGTGTGTGGGTTGACCAAAAGACATGTGATGAATCAGGTAGCCCAAAAATTTGGGTATGATGTTCTCGTCACAGGACATAACCTCGATGATGAGGCGGCTGTATTATTTGGGAATACATTGCATTGGGCAGGCGAATTTATGCTGCGTCAAGCCCCAGTCCTGCCGGCAACTCCAGGTTTGACAAGGAAAGGCAAGCCTCTGTGTCGATTCTACGAAAAAGAGATGGCTGCCTATGCAATCCTGAGCGATATTGATTACATATACGAGGAATGTCCTTATTCAATTGGATCTACTTCCATTTATTACAAGCATCAAATGAATTTGCTGGAACATGATAATCCTGGCGAAAAATCACATTTTTACCTGCGATTCTTAAGAGCTAAAGACAATGGGTTATTTGCACCACCAGAGATTATTAAACAAGATTTGCATGAGTGCTCCAATTGTGGGCAACCGACCTCCGGAAAAGATGTGTGTTCGTTTTGCAGGATGCTTGAACAAGGGAATGAGCACCTAGAAAGATCTCAAGTGAATTAGATATGAACGATAAAAAACAATTCCGGTATTTTGATATTATCATGGCTGTCTTCGTAACCATCCTGGTTGTAAGCAACATTGCTTCCTCGGCCAAGATTGTGGACTGGGGAGTCAATCTATTTGGGTTAAAAGATGTGAGATTGGCGTTTGACGCTGGTACGCTTCTTTTTCCGATCAGTTATATTTTTGGTGATGTTTTGACAGAAGTTTATGGATACCGGCGCTCGCGCAAGGTCATCTGGACTGGTTTTGCATGCTTGAGCCTGAGCGCCTTTGTATTTTGGATCATTAAGTTGTTGCCAGGAGAAGCCACCTGGCAGGTGTATGCGGGAGATGCTGCATATCTTGCCATTCTAGGGGGGATGAGCAGCGGTGGTATTGTTTTGGCAAGCCTGATTGGTTTTTGGACCGGGGAATTCACCAATTCCTATACTCTGGCAAAAATGAAAATATGGACAGAAGGCAAATTTCTGTGGACACGTACAATTGGCAGTACTATTGTGGGTGAGTTTGTGGATACGTTTGTCTTCGTTATAATTGCCTGCCTGTTTGGCGTTTTTCCATGGAGCTTATTCTGGAGTTTAACGATCACCAACTATCTGTTCAAATGCGGAATAGAAGGATTGATGACTCCATTGACATATAAAATTGTTAACAAGTTAAAGAAGGTTGAGAGTGAGGATTATTATGACCGGGATACTGATTTCAACCCGTTCATTTTATAATTTTTGAGAAGAAGATTGTTATTTGATTGGTTCAAAAAAGGATTCAGGTAAAAAAAGGGGGAGGGAAATTAAATTTACCTGATAAAAAGAAATAAAGGGGCTGTCCAAAAAGGTATGGGCAGTCCCTTTATCCCATGTGTTTACGACGAAATCAGGCTCGTTGGATTGAAATTGAATGTTGGCGTAACTTGTAATTGCCTGTATTGGATAGTACTTGGGCAACATATTGTTCAGGTACATCCACCCAGGTTAGTTTATCTTCAATCACGATTTTTCCGATACTGTTTCCAGGAATATCAGCAAAATATGCAATTGTACTTACGATATCATTTGGCCGAACACCATGCGAGCGACCTTTGCTGATGCTGAGGCGAACCATGCCTGCTTCATGAGAAGTCTTGGAGCGGGGAGAGAACTTTTCGCCATTTCGTTTATTACCGGTACGAATGGATTTATTGGGGCGTGATTCCTGGGCTTCTATCACTGACGTGATAGGACGTTGTTTTTCCTCTGCGCGGGCAATTTTTAGGGCAGCGGCAGCAATGTCTTCCATCTGGTAACCTGCCTCAACCAACATTGAGACAATTTCGCGCTCTTTTGTGAAACGAGCGCGCTTCAACCAGACGACTACCTGGTCGACCAATTGTTTTTGTCTATGATTCTGAACATCTTGTTCGGTTGGCAGACTTGCCCGTGTAATACGGGTATTTGTAAATCCCTCAATCCGGCGCAGACGCCATAATTCTTTAGGAGTCAGCAATGTGAGTGAAATGCCTGTTTTTCCGGCACGCCCAGTTCGACCAATGCGATGGACGTAAAGTTCAATTTCATCTGGAAGATCGAAATTAATTACGTGGGAGATATCGTCAATATCAAGCCCACGCGCGGCTACATCGGTTGCCACCAATACCTTGATCTGATTATTTCGAAAGCGTGCCACGACCCGCTCGCGTGCATCCTGAGCCAAATCGCCGTTAAGGGTTTCAGCCGGAAAACCACGGGAGTTCAAGGCATTGGTCAGATCTCCGGTACCGGCGCGAGTTCGTACAAAAATCAATGCACGGGTAATAGGTTCAACTTCAAATAATAGTGAAAGAGCTGCCAGTTTATCGTGTTCGTTGATCAGATAATAACGTTGTTCGATGCTATCGACAGTAAGGTGATCTGCTTTGATCGTAATTGATTGCGGATCCTTCATGTAAGTCTTTGCTAATTTTTGGATCCCTGATGGTAAAGTGGCGGAGAATAGGGCGGTCTGGCGATTGGCAGGAGTATGTTTCAAGATGGATTCTATGTCCTCTATGAATCCCATACTTAGCATTTCATCTGCCTCGTCCAGAACAAGCGTGTTCACCTGGCTGAGATCGAGGACATTGCGGTCGATCAAATCCAATAATCGTCCTGGAGTACCAACCACAATATCCACACCCTTTTTAAGGTGGGTAATCTGGGGGCTGTAAGGTTGTCCGCCATACACAGCCAAAACGCGGGCACCTGAAATTTTGCCATACTTATTGAATGAATTGGCAACTTGCATGGCTAATTCGCGCGTTGGAGCCACCACCAGTGCCTGGATATGATTTTGATTCGGGATAAGGTTGTTTAAGATGGGGAGTGCAAAAGCAGCAGTTTTACCGGTTCCGGTTTTCGCCTGACCGAGAACATCCTGCCCGGTCAGCAAAATGGGGATCACTTTGCTCTGGATGGGTGTGGGTGTTGTATATCCACAATCAAGTACGGCCTGCACCAACTGTTGGTGCAGGTTCATCTCGTTAAAATCTGAAGTCATCAATATCTCCTAGGATGTTTTGATGACTCCGATGTGCTGCATGGCCTTTTCAGGTCATGTCCCTAACCTACCAACAGCCAGATGATCTTTCGACAAACTGGCTACGTGCAAGAAAAGATCCCGACGAGACAAGCAGGCCGGGAATCCTACTGGAATGATCAAAACATTATAAAATTTTATGGTTTGCTCTCAAAAATTGAATGGGATGCTTTTAGGGCACCCCAATCATTATTGATTGAAGTAAACCAATCTGATGTTATCCACTTGGGATTAACTAACAAATAGTGTAACACAGAACAGCTATTTTTGTGAAAGATTATGCAATTTCAAGATAACGTTTTACCTCCCAATCCGTTACTGCTGTTCGGAATTCATCGCGCTCGGCCAATTTTGCACGCCTAAAGGCTTCGTAAGTAGTGGGTCCGATGGCATCCTGGATAACTGAATCTTTTTCCAATTCAATCAGGGCTTCTCCCAAGGAACCTGGTAAAGATGGGATACCCATTTGTATTCTCTCTTCCTCGCTAAGGTGATATACATTGACATTGTTTAATGGAGCAGGGGGGGTAAGGTTTTTGTCAATGCCATCCAAACCTGCCCCCAATATGGCAGCAAATGCCAGGTATGGATTTGAGGAAGGATCTGGAAATCGCAATTCTGCACGAACGGCCTTATCGCGTCCTTCGGTGAATCGTGGAATTCGGATGAGAGCTGAGCGGTTTTGTTGTGCCCATCCAATATAGACGGGGGCTTCATAGCCTGGTACCAAGCGTTTATAGGAATTTATTGTGGGAGCAACAATAGCCGCCAGGGCACGTGCATGGGTTAATTGTCCGGCTATAAAGGAATATGCCAATTTTGAAAGATGGTATTCATCATGGGGATCAAAAAATAAGTTATTGCCTTTTGAGTCAAAAATGGATTGATGACAATGCATACCAGAGCCGTTTATTCCAAATATCGGCTTTGGCATGAAGGAGGCTACCAACCCATACTTGGCGGCAATTGCCTTGACTGTATATTTTAAGGTTAACACATTATCAGCGGTACGCAGAGCTTCAGCAAAACGGAAATCAATTTCATGTTGTCCCAGGGCGACTTCATGATGTCCCACCTCCACTTCCAATCCCATGGAGTTCAGGGCATCAATCAATTCAGAACGAACGCGAACAGCCTCATCATCAGCGGAGAAATCGAAATACCCACCCACATCATGAGGTACCGGGTGGATGCTATCCCCATTTCCATTCCGCTTGAACAAGAAGAATTCGGGTTCCGGGCCGACGTTAAAGATCCACCCACGGTCAGTAATTTTCTTCAGCATTTCCTTAAGAGTTCCGCGTGGATCCCCTTCGAAAGGTTGATTGTCTGGCATGAAGATATCGCAGAAGACGCGGGCTCTGCGGGCTTCCGGAGAAGTCCATGGCAAGACTGCATAAGTTTCCGGATCGATGACTAGGCGCATGTCACTTTCCTGGATGCGAGCAAAACCTTCCACCGAGGATCCATCAAACCAGACTCCATCTTCAAGGGCAGATTCCAGACGATTGATAGGTGCATCAACGCTCTTGACGGCTCCGGTTACGTCGGTGAATTGGAAGGAAATAAATTTTATTTTATCTTCCTTCACTCTTGAAATTAGATCTTTTGAGTTCATTTTTATTCTCCTTTGGGTATGAAAGTCAATCAGAGATTGGGAGGTGGGGATCTTCCTTGTATGAAATTTGCACTTTTTTTCGAGAAGAAGATGAAATTTTCAACATGGTGGAATTGATCAGGAATACAGAGCTGATGATGATCATTGCGGCCGTTAGGATTCTCAGGTTCAAAGGTTCCTGTGCAAGGCGATTGCCAATCAGAATGGCAATGAGCGGATTTACATAGGCATAAGTTGAAACCAATGTGATGGGAGCATTGCGGAGAAGCCAGGTGTAGGCGACGAATCCAATGAGTGAGCCAAACACGATCAGGTAACCAAGACTAAGTAGGGAACGGGTGGAAATTAAGGAATAATTTATTTGTGTGAATTCGCCTGCGAGAGCGCTCATGATGAGAAGTCCGAATCCACCGGCTAAGAATTCCATCCCGGTGCTGAGCAAAGGTGAAGCAGGCATGGGGGCATTCCTGCTGAATAAAGATCCTGCAGACCAGAAAATGGCAGCCAATAAAATGGTGATGATACCCAACGGATGGACGCTTTCGCTATTTCCACCCAGTTGAGTTGGGCCTATTAGCAAAGCTATACCAAAAAAACCAATAATTGATCCGATGATTACGCGCTTATGAAGATGTCTACCCTCGGGGCGAAAGAGATTCAATACAATAATCCATAAAGGTACCGAACCAATAATTAATGCTGCCACTCCTGAGGGAATGTATTGCTCTGCCCAGGTAACACCACCGTTTCCGCCCACCAGCAGCAGGAAACCTATAATAATGGTTGATTTCCATTCAAGGCGGGATGGTTTTGGATCCCCGGCAGCTCTACGCCAGAAAAACAATAGAATTCCAGGGATCAAGAATCGAGTAGCTGCCATTAAGAATGGCGGGATGGTTTCGACTGCGAACCGAATTGCTAGATAAGTCGATCCCCAGATAATATATATGGCCAGTAATAGGATCCAAACGCGAAGTTTCAAATTGAGCCTTTCAAATAAATAAAAAAAAAGACATGACAGGCATGCCTTTTGTAAATCGAACCTAAATAAAAGCAGCCCTTCCTTAAGAAAACAGGCATGCAAAAAAAGCAACCTGAATCACTGTGCTACCTTGTAACGCGTGTTGCCATGCGTTTTTCAGTTGAGTGAGTAATGACTAAAACACACCCGCACTTTCACTGGAAGGGAGAAAGGAGTCTGTGATCAAGACTCTAGAGGCATCCGCTGATCAATCCGATTTTCCCAGTTCCTCCTGTCGAAATAGCAAGAGTTAAAACTGGTTAGCGTCCTTCGCGAGAAGGGGAACCTCCACCTCGTCATCTCGCTAGTGCGAGATGCAGCCGCTGATTCTCCAAGTATTCAATTGTTAAAAAAACCCCACCATGCCGTGTGCTGCAAAGTTTTGAACCTGCTTTCGCAGGTGGGTCCCGCCTCGGAGACTTCGCCTTGGCTCAGGCCTATCGCGTCGTATTCGTAAGACAAAGACCCCTAATAAAAATGTTGGCTCAAAACCGTGAGCGCAGCATCACGCACACAGCAGGGCAACTAACTTATACCATAAACGCAATTTGCTGGGTAGGGAATCCTTAGAAGCACCTTTGCTTCCAACCCATTGGATTCATGGATAGACGCGTTTGATGGTGCGTGGGAAGGCAATTGCTTCGCGAATGTGCTCGATCCCACAAATCCAGGAAACTGTTCTTTCAAGGCCAATCCCAAATCCACTATGTGGCACAGAACCATATTTTCGCAGATCCAAGTACCATTTGAAGGACTCTTCGGGCAGATTGTGTTCATGGATACGTTGAAGCAAGAGATCGTGGTTTGACATTCGTTCAGAACCCCCGATGATCTCACCATAACCTTCCGGAGCCAGTAGATCGACGCTCTTGCAAACTTCAGGTCTTCCAGGCCATGGTTCCATGTAAAATGCCTTGACCTTGGTCGGGTAGCCATATACAAAAACGGGTTTAACGAATTTGCCGGTCAATTCTGTTTCGTGGGGTGCACCAAAATCCATTCCCCATTCAAATTGCAATAATTCTTTCTTTTCCAGATCAGTGACTTCAGAACGGATTTGTCCCAACATTTCTGTGGCCTGATCGTAGGAAATTCTTGGGAAGGGTGCTTCTATTTGCTCAAGTTTGGATAGATCTCGCCCAAGAGATTTAAGTTCTGGTTGGCGGTCTCGAAGAACACGCTTGACAATATGCGTGATGAATTGCTCTTCAATCTCCATCAGTTGGTCGAGATCACAAAATGCTATCTCTGGTTCAACCATCCAGAATTCGGTCAGGTGGCGGCGAGTTTTTGATTTTTCCGCTCGAAAAGTTGGGCCAAAACTATAAACTTTTCCAAAAGCGAAGATATCGGCTTCGTTATAAAGTTGACCTGACTGAGCCAGATATGCCATGCCTTCATCGAAGTAAGGGGTTTCAAAAAGGGTGGTCGTTCCTTCACAGGCGGCAGGTGTCAGGATGGGTGTATCCATATTGATAAAGCCATTATTATCCAACCATTCACGCATGGCGCTGATGACTGTGGCGCGGATGCGTAAAACAGCCCATTGGCTTGGCATGCGCAGCCAAAGATGGCGATTATCCAGAGCGAAATCAACCCCATGTTCTTTTAATGACATCGGGTAATCTTCATTGGCTTCTTGCAGGATTTCTATTTCTTTAATGCCCACCTCAAAACCGCCAGGTATCCCGGGAGCGCGTTTATCTGCACGAACTTTTCCCGTAATTATGACAGAAGATTCCTTTGGCAAACGCATGATTTTATCAAAGGTCGTTTCATCCAGGTCACCTTTGAAAGCTACACATTGAACGAAACCAGAGCCGTCCCTGATTAGAAGAAAAACAAGCTTCCCTTTGTCAGTGCGGTTGTAAACCCAACCTTGGATACGGACATCTTGATCCGTGTAATTTGCGATTTTATCGACCTGGATAATAGATGGCATTTATTCTCCTTAATTATTGTTTTTTAATATTTTTTGTAATAGCTGCCGTACAACCTGGGGGTCTGATTTGCCTTTTGTTTCCCGAGAAACCTGCCCCATGAACCATTGAAAAAGAGATTCTTTTCCTGCCAGATACTGCTTTACCGGGTCAGGATTTTCTGAGAGAATTCGATTTATGAGATCAGTAAGGTAATTCTCATCGGAGATTTGCAAAAGTCCTTTTTCTGAGATGATATCGCGCACATTTTTATTTGAGATGAATATTTCAACAAGGATTTCTTTGGCTGTAAAGTCATTGATCACCCTGGATGAAAATAGATCCAATAATTGAGCGAAATTCTCAGGTGTTACAGGAATTTTCTGGATATCAATATTTCTCTCGTTGATTTGCCGGGTAAATTCACCTGTGAGCCAGTTATAGATCATTTTGGTAGGGCTGGAGGATAAGGTCACAACTTTTTCAAAGAAATCCGCAAATTCTTTTTCATACGTCAGTGACCGGACTTCCTGCAGGGATAATCCGTACTCTTCCATAAATCGCTTATTCTTTGCATCCGGTAGTTCGGGCAATTGTGAAGAAATAGTCTGCACCCACGAACGGTCAACAAGAATCGGGGGTATATCAGGTTCTGGAAAGTACCGATAATCGTGTGCTTCTTCCTTGCCTCGTTGTGAGTAAGTTTCGCCTTTGACTTCATCCCAACCCAGCGTCTCCAAATTGACATCTAGACCATTATTGTATAAATCGATTTGACGATTAATTTCATAACTGGATGCTTGAGTCAAAGATCGAAAACTGTTGAGGTTCTTGATCTCTGTTCGGGTATTTAATTCCTGGCTTCCGAGAGGACGTACGGATATGTTTGCCTCAAACCGGAGAACGCCTTTTTCCATATCTCCAGAGTTTACACCAAGATAACGGAGAATGGCCCTGATTTTATTGGCATAAGACAATATGGCTTGCACAGAATGCATATCAGGTTCTGAGACAATTTCCAGGAGGGGAACTCCGGCGCGGTTAAAATCGATAAGCGCAAAGTTCCCCTTGTGCATTAATTTCGCAGTATCTTCTTCCAGATGGGCGCGGCGGATACGAACGCGCTGGCGAGTGCCTTCATTCTCATCTAAAATATCAAGCCAACCATCTGAAGCGACTGGATGGTCATATTGTGATATTTGGTAACCTTTGGGTAAGTCGGGATAAAAGTAGTTTTTTCGGGCAAAAATATTTACTTCATTGATGGTGCAGTTCAAAGCCAAACCGACCAGGATACTCTGTTCAACAGCCTTTTTATTCAGGACAGGCATCGCCCCTGGAAGGCCGGTGCATACCGGACAGATCAAGGTGTTGGGTTCAAGCAAAGAAGAATGATCGGCGGAACATCCACAAAACATCTTGGTTATTGTGAGTAGTTCAGCATGTATTTCCAGTCCAATAATAGGTTCGTATTTGATGGTATTCATGTTTCCAATGTTGGCTTAAGTAATCAACGGGTGCATGTTGTGCCATTCCGTCTCTGCCTGGTAGGCATAGCCGATCTGAAAGAGAATTTCTTCGCTTAAATGGTTTCCAATCAATTGCATCCCAACCGGTAACCCTTCTGAAAATCCGCACGGGAGAGATAATGCGGGGACACCAGCCAGGTTTGTTGCCACCACAAAAATATCTGACAGGTACATGGTTAAAGGATCTTGTTTTTTTTCGCCAATTTTGAAAGCCGTGGTAGGGCAAGTCGGAGCAAGCAGAACATCGCATTTTTCAAAAGCAGATCTAAAATCCTCTCTTATCAAGGAACGTACTTTTTGCGCTTTTAGATAATAAGCATCATAGTAACCAGCAGAAAGTGTATACGCACCCAGCATGATTCTGCGTTTGACTTCTTCGCCAAAACCTTCCTGTCTAGTTTGGAGAATTAAGTCAATAACACTTTCAACCTTTTGGTTGGTTGAATACCCAAAACGGGTGCCATCAAACCGGGCAAGGTTTGCACTCGCTTCTGCAAATAAGATCAGATAATACACTGGAAGAGCTGCCCTTGTATGGGGCAAGGATACCTCTTGGACTTGCATACCCAGTTTTTCAAAAACCCGAATGGCATCTTGGAGGACTGTCTCAACTCCTGCTTCCATCCCTGCTTGAAAATACTCCCTGGGGATCCCAAGACGTAATCCATTAATGGACTTTTCCAGGGATGTTGTATATATTGGAACGGGATCTGGGAGTGAAGTGCCATCTTTTGGATCTTTTCCGGCAATCGTTTGTAATACTGTGGCACAATCGTAAACATCTTGAGTCAGTGGCCCGACCGAATCAAAAGAAGATACCAGGGCAATGTGTCCGTAACGAGATACGCGTCCATATGTGGGCTTCAAGCCAACAATATTGCAAAAACCAGCCGGCATACGGATGGATCCGCCGGTATCTTCTCCAATGGCAAAAAGGCTGAGACCGGCTGAAACTGAAGCTGCCGAGCCTCCACTGGAACCTCCGGGGACCCTTTCCAAATTCCACGGGTTATGCGTATTAAAAAATGCCGAATTCTCACAGGATGAGCCCATTCCAAATTCATCCATGTTGTGTTTTCCCAGTAAGACTGCACCCGCATTGTTTAATTTTTCGACAACAGAAGCACTGTATTGAGGGATGTAGTCTTGAAGAATTTTAGATCCGCAAGTGGTGCGGATACCCCGGGTAGAGAAACAATCTTTGACTGCGTAAGGAATCCCCGTGAGAGGTGTAATGTTTTCTCTTGAATGCAACCGGATATCTGCTTTGCGAGCCTGCTCCAGAGCCCGCTGTTCAACAACAGTCAGGTAAGCCCGAATTTTTGGATCCAGTCGATGAATGTTTGCCAGGACAGCTGATGTTAATTCAACGCTGCTGATCTGCTTTTTTACAAGCAATTCATGGGCTTTACGAATGCTTAGATTGTACAATTCCATCAATAATCCATATCCAATTAGCCGGGTTTAAATATTTACCTGTCATCAAATATCAAGGGGACTTTCACGTAATAACCCTCATGCTGAGGTAAATTGTTTAGGAATTCTTCGCGCGACATGGATGGGAGCACCTGGTCATCGCGAAAAACATTATTCATCGGACAGTTTTCATTGGCAGGTGGAACTTCCCGTGTGTCAATTTCATTCAATAATTGGAAATATTCAATTATTTGTGAAAATTGTTGGCTGAACACCTTGGTCTCTTCATCAAGAATCTTGAGGCGGATAAGATAGGCAATATACCTGACCGTGTCTGTGCTAATCGAAGGTGTTGCAGTATCTATGGGTGAGATAACCATTTATTATTCCTACAAAATTATTTTCCAAGATCGATTTTGATATGTAAATCTTTCAACTGGTTGGCATCAGCAGCAGAAGGAGCGGATGCCATGACATCACGCGCAGCCTGGTTTTTTGGAAAGGCGATCACCTCGCGTATATTTTGTTCGTCAGCCAGAAGCATGCATATGCGATCAATTCCGGGGGCAATACCACCATGCGGAGGAGTACCGTATTCAAATGCCTCGAGCATGTGGCCAAAACGCTCTTGGGCAACTTCAGGATCGAGGCCGATTAATTTAAATACTTTTTCCTGAAGATCCCGGTTATGGATTCGAATGGAACCTCCTCCGACTTCATAATTATTCAATACCAGATCATATTGTGCACCGCGTGCTTTACCAGGATCTTTGTCCAATAATGGAAGGTCTTGTGGTAATGGGGATGTAAAAAGGTGATGGCTGGGATCCCAACGCTTTTCCTCTTCGTTCCACATTACGAAGGGGAAATCAATCACCCAACAAAAAGCAAGTACATCAGGGTCCCTTAATCCTAGAGCATCACCCATCTTAACCCGAAGACGTCCCAAAGATTCAAATACCAGGGATGTTTTGTCTGCAACAAACAATAATAGGTCTCCCTGTTTAGCTTCCATCCTGGTTGTTATGGCCTGAATTTTTTCTTCAGATAAGAACTTCGTAAAAGATGATCGTAATTCTCCCTGACTGGTCAATGCAATGTATGCAAGACCTTTGGCTCCCAGTTCCTGTACAAATACAACCAGCGCATCGATCTGTTTTCTTGTATAGTCTCCGCAACCTGTGGCATTGATCCCGCGCACAGATCCACCTGTGGACACAGCATTCTCAAATACACTGAAGCCGCATCCGACAGCCAGATCGCTGATATTTTTTAAGATCATTTCAAAGCGAATATCAGGGTTATCTTTTCCATATTTTTCCAAGGCTTCTGTGTATGTGAGGCGTGGCCAGGGTTGGGAAAGCAAGCGTTTATGCGGGACAACTTCAGCAACCAGATTGGTGAACATTCCTTCAACCAACACCATCACATCATCACGCTCAACGAACGACATTTCCATATCCAACTGGGTAAATTCTGGCTGGCGGTCCCCACGCTGGTCTTCATCACGGAAACAGCGGGCAATTTGAAAATAACGCTCCATTCCAGCCACCATGAGCATTTGTTTTAATTGCTGCGGTGATTGAGGCAGGGCGTAAAACTCACCCGGATGGACGCGTGATGGCACCAGGTAGTCACGTGCTCCTTCGGGAGTAGTTTTAAAAAGGATGGGGGTTTCAATTTCAAGAAAACCTTTGTTATCCAAATAATTTCGAATAAATTTGATGACACAGTGTCGAAGGATAAGGTTATCCTTCATTTTTTCGCGCCTTAAATCCAGATAGCGATATTTTAAACGAGTATTTTCATCTGCCATCTGTTCCTCACCATTGATCATAAATGGCAGGGGTTTGGCTGGATTTAAAATAACTACTTCGCTGGCTATGATTTCAATCTCACCCGTTGCCATTTTAGGGTTGACCATCCCATCAGGCCTCTTTTGTACAGAGCCTATGATTTGAATAACCCACTCGAGACGAACATTCGAGATGATTTTCGCATATTTCTGGGGGAGATCGGGATTAAATACAACTTGAACCATTCCAAACCGGTCGCGCAAATCAATGAAAACTACACCGCCGTGATCCCGACGGCGATGAACCCAACCCGCCAGGGTTATTGTTTGACCAATATGAGATGATCTAATTTCTCCACAGGTATGTGTTTTGTACATGGTGCTCTCCGTTTTCAATAGTATTTTGCAACGCCATCAAATGATTTTATATAAAATAAATCGCCCTCCGCTGGTAGCTTTGGGCGATTGTTTGTTTATAAAAAAATAATTACCACAACAAACATTGCCCACCAAGCGGGGGTTGACCATTATTATCGTTATTATTTCCATTGAGCTTGAAAGCCATTGAAATCATTAAAGAAATTATAGCATAAAACCCAACCAATTGACCCGCCATAATAATACGATTAGAATGTTTCTAACTTGAAGGAGGCTGCTTGGGTAATAGATTTAAGAGTATAGGTCGGATAACCTCAGCAATAATTGTGCTTTTATTGCTTTTCGGAATGGTTTTGGCTAGTATTAGCTATATTAGACAAAACCCGGTCGAAAAGAACTTCCTGCCTCCCTGGTTGGGAATGCGGACATTTCTGGAGTTTGGGAATGATCCGTATGGAGAACCAGCTGCTCAGCGTACGCAAGTATTATTTTATGGGAAACTTGCAGAGGCTGGACAGGATCCACTAAGCCTAAACCAACCTTTCGCCAGTGAAATCCTGTTCTTCCCATTGGCTCTAATAAATGATTACACAACAGCCCGGTTGGTTTGGATGGTTTTACTGGAGCTGGTTTTAATTGGGTCAGCTTTCTTGTGTCTATATTTGTTTGAATGGAGACTGCCAACAATTCTCATACCAATTTATGTATTGGTTGCAATTTTTGGAATTCAAGCTCTTCTACCATTATTTCAAAATAGCCCTGTAATTATAATTTCATTATTTTTAATGGTTGGATTGATTGGATTACGCAAAGGTTTGGATGAATTGGCCGGTGTTGCCTTTGCCCTGGCTTTCTTTCAGCCTACCGTTACAGGTATATTTTGCCTGATGACGTTTTGGTGGGTGATTCAAAATCGCCGCTGGCATGTTATTTGGGGTACATTGATGACCTGGGGATTTCTCTTTGTTTCATCATTTGTATTATTACCGGGTTGGTTCTTGTCTTTCATCCGATCCTTCAGGTTAGAGTATGAATATAAAAGCTATCAATCCACGTATGATATTTTGACAAAATTGTGGCCATCAATCGGAAATAAAGTCGCTGCGGCTTTGACAATAGGACTTGTAATAATTCTTATTTTAGAATGGCGCACCACCCGGCATAAAGATTTCCGCTGGTTTTTATGGACGGCTTCATTAACTATGGCAACTTACTCTCTGGTAGGTATTCCAACATTGCCAGTAAACAACATTGTTGTGTTGATACCATTGACCTATATATTAAAGATCTTGTCTGAGAGAATGGGAGGTAAGAAACGATGGTTGTTTATTGTCTTATTATTGGGGCTCATCTTTGTGGGGGGTTGGGCAATAACATTGGGGGTACAAAGCCTCAACGATGAAATCACGGCAAATTTAATAAGCATATTTGTACCGTCATTGCTCCTTGTGGCAGGACTCTATTGGATCCGTTGGTGGGCAACCTGTCCCCCTCGCACCTGGATGGACACAATTGAACGGGATTTATAAATGAAATGCTGACCTGGCGGCGCACCCTTATACTCGTCATTCTTGGGTTGATGATTTCGGGGGGGATAGCTTATTTTCAGCATTCCCCTGGGTATATGGATGCAGATTATTATTTGGCAGGTGGTTTGCAGCTGGCAACTGGAAAAGGTTTCACAGAACCTTATTTATGGAATTATTTGGATAATCCTGCCGGTCTGCCCCATCCGTCTCATGCGTATTGGATGCCTCTGGCATCGATTTTAGCTGCCTTGGGAATGAAACTAACCGGGCAAAATACCTGGCTTGCGGGGCGAATTGGGTTCCTGGTCATTGCAGCAAGTATCCCGATCGTTACGTCGACATTGGCATACACATTATTAAAAAGACGTGATTTGGCGTTCATTTCAGGTTTACTCGCCATATTTAGCGGATTTTACGCCGCATTTATTCCGGTTACGGATACATTTGGTATCTATATGCTGCTGGGTGGAATATTCTTTATGGTTGCGTATAGGCAAGATAATTGGCGAAATTTTATTTTGGGGGTGACAGCAGGTTTTATGCACCTTGCAAGGGCTGATGGAATCGTTTGGCTATTGGTCTCATTTCTTGTAATTTTATTTATTCCAACTGATGGAAAAACTCAACCCAAACTATTGACGAATATCATTTCATTATCAATTTGTGTATTTGGTTATATATTAATTATGGGGGCCTGGTTTGTGCGAAATGATCTTGTTTTTGGGTCATTTCTCGCTCCAGGAGGAGAGAGTCAATTTTGGTTGACCCAGTACAACCAATTATTTTCATATCAACCAGAGTCCATTACATTTAATTCCTGGTTGCAGAATGGAATTATGGAAGCTTTAAAAGTTCGTCTTTGGGCATTGAACATGAACTTGCAAAATACAATCGCTTCTCAAGCAAGCGTATTCCTTTTACCTTTGATAATGATTGGTGCCTGGAAACTTCGGAAAAATCCGTGCGTAATAATCGCATTTATTACTTGGATTGGTTATATTGTATTGATGAGCATTATATTCCCATTTGCCGGGGCACGAGGTGGTTTTTTTCATTCTGGGGCGGCGTTACAACCCATGTGGTGGGCACTTGCTCCAGTAGGGTTGGTAACGCTGGTTGAGTGGGTGGGTAAGAAACGAGCTTGGAATGTAGCAGAGGCTTCTCGAATATTTCTGGTTGGGAGCGTCGGATTGTCTATCCTGTTAACTGTGATTATTGTTATTGGAAAATTATTTAGTCCCGTTGATGGCGGGAATATTTGGAGTTATGAATATAATTTATACCGCGAAGTAAATACAAAAATGATAAATTCAGATAATCTGCTAAATCCAATTGTCGTCGTCGCCAATCCACCTGGATTTTATCTGGCTTCATCAAAAAATGCAATTGCAATCCCTGATGGAGATGAACAAGCTACACTTTTGGTTGCACGACGTTATGATGCCAGTTATTTAATTTTGGAAGAAGGTGGTTTTCCGGACGGATTAATTGGGTTATATCAGAATCCGGGGCAATATCCAAATTTCCATTTTCTGGGAGAGGTGGAGGGCGCACGTGTCTTTAGAATCGATCCATAATACGGGAATGAAGCGTTCAACAGTATTGATTTTAGCAGGGCTTTCTATCCTCTCAGTTCTCACATATTTGCTGGTAAGTCGTATTTATTTTCGCATCGGGTTTCCCCTGGATGATTCCTGGATCCACCAGACATATGCCAGAAATCTGGCTAGATCAGGAGAATGGGCATTCCTGCCTGGGCAGCCTTCGGGAGGTTCAACTTCACCCCTTTGGACCATGATCCTCTCCATTGGATACCTAATCCATATTTCACCTTATGGTTGGACATTTAGTATGGGGATCTTGATTTTATGGGGTATCGCCTATTTAGCAGAAGTCACAGTCCGCAGTCAGGTTGCCTCATATCGATCAACCTTTCCATGGATAGGTTGTTTAATTGTGTTTGAATGGCATTTGACCTGGGCAGCAGCATCGGGCATGGAAACGCTGTTGTTCTCTGCTGTGGTAATGTGGGTATTATTTTCTTTGATCGAAGAAAACCCCAAGTATTTTAAAATTGGTATCCTGATTGGGATTGGTATCTGGTTGCGACCAGACGGACTTACACTGCTCGGCCCCGCCTGTTTTGTTGGAATATTAAATAAGTCCCCGATCAAGCGAAGGATAAATAATATTGGGAGGATATTACTTGGATTCGGGGGTTTATTTTCACTATACCTTCTGTTTAATCTGGCTTTAACAGATAATTCCTGGCCAACAACTTTTTATGCCAAACAAGCTGAATATATGTCATTGTTGGATCTTTCTTTTGTAGGGAGGATTGGCAAATTATCTGTTCAGCTAATTATTGGAGTGGGGAGTATATTGCTGCCAGGATATATATTGACAATGGTTAAGGCAATTCGAAAGCAAATGTGGGGATTCCTGGCAGGTTTGCTCTGGCTGTTGGGTGTATTGGGGTTATATGCATGGCGGTTGCCCGTGATCTATCAGCATGGACGTTATGTCATTCCTTGTATGCTAGTGTTTTTTACATTTAGCTGTATCGGGATGATGGATTATCTCCAGAGAAGTTATCAAGGTTGGCGTTGGGTGATGAAAAACACCTGGAAAATAACCGTTGTATCAATACTCATAATCTTTTGGGGTTATGGGAGCTTTGTATATTCCAGGGATGTGGCTTTTATTGAAAGCGAAATGGTCGATACGGCTAATTGGGTTAATAAGAATCTCCCTGCTGACACTCTTGTCGCTGCCCATGATATTGGAGCATTGGGTTATTTTGGAAACTATGAGATTATTGATCTGGCCGGGTTAATTTCGCCCGAAGTAATTCCTTTTCTTCGTGATGAAACTCGATTGGCGGATTATTTGGATGCAATTAAAGTTGATTACCTGATTACATTTCCGGATTGGTACCCTGAATTAACCAGGGATTTATTAGAGGTATTTTCAACCCACGGACGTTTTGCACCAGCCATGGGAGGAGAAAATATGGTTATATATCGCTGGTTGCATTAAAATTCTTTGTCTAATCGTTAATAATTGTAGCAATTAACTACCTGTGCTATACTGAAGCCAGGTTTATACAGGGAGCCATGGCAACTAAAAAAGGTGAAATTACTGTCCTTATTGTTGATGATCATCCCTTATTCCGACAGGGGGTTGTGGATGGGAAAAGCAACAATGAAATTGCAAATCTATTGGGGATCAATCATCTGACAGGTAAAAATCAAGTCACCTCGATTTTGAGGAAGTTCGGTGTGGAAGATCGAACACAGGCTGTTGGGTATGCATTATAGTGCGGGTGGGTTCAAATTAATGATGAAAAGATGAACGATATTCAGGAGTAAATTATGACGTTGGACAATCATCCTAACGAAAAAAATCCTGGTGAGGATCAGAAGCAAAGTTTCCAAACAGAATTGGATGAAAACAATAGGGCAATAAAAGAAGTTTCCCTAATGTTGGAACAAAGTCGGGTTGAGTTAGGGAAATTATCTCAAAGAAATGCTGCTATAACGGCGCATTTGCAGCAGGTTCAAAAGCAATTGAGTACGGTTTCAAGCGAAGAAATAAGAATGGCTTATGACTCAGCCCTGGATGCTCAACAACGCTTATTTGTTATGCGTGGTCAGTTGGAAAAACTTCAAAGTGACCAGACGCATCTGGAAAGATATCGTTCCTTGTTGGAACGATTGTATGAAATGTCCAGATCGGGAAAACCTGTTGTTAAAGAGAGAGAAGCAATAGCCAGCCTGGAAATGTTGGTTAATGCCCAGGAAGCGGAACGCCAAAGACTATCCCGTCAGATGCATGATGGCCCTGCACAGGCGCTCTCAAATTTTATACTACAGACTGAGATAGCGATGCGTTTATTGGATGTAGATATGGAACAAGCACGCGGAGAGTTGAGCGCCTTAAAAGCATCAGCCATGGGAACTTTTCAAAAGGTTCGAAATTTTATTTTTGAACTCCGACCAATGATGCTGGATGATCTGGGTATGGTTCCTACTATCCGGCGGTACGCAGAAATCTTTAAAGAGCAGACGGAAATGGATTTGAGTTTAACGGTCACCGGGACTGAGCGTAGATTTGAAGCATATGTGGAAGTGATGATTTTTAGAGCACTTCAAGAGCTGCTTGGAAACGCAGCCCGGCACAGCCTGGCAAGTTTGGTGAAGGTACAAATGGATATGGCTGATAATCAAATCAAGTTGATTGTTGATGATAATGGCAAAGGATTTGATCCAGAAATAATGACGCTAGAAAAAAGTCTGGGACTGAGATTGATCAAGGAAAGAGTGGAATTGCTGGGCGGATCGTTTATGTTGGATAGCACTCTTGGGAAAGGTACCCGGATAACTCTATCGGTACCAATTGATTAGTAAAAGAGATGGTATTGAATAACAAAACTGTTATGTAAATTAACTTTTATTTTTTTATACTTGTTGTATAATGGTTGTATCTCCAGGAGGCCCCTGGGAAAATCCATGAAGAGGAAAGGAGGTGAAACAAATGTTATTCTCCCCTAAGGAAAAAGGCCAAGGTTTAGTTGAATATGCGTTGATTCTTGTTTTAGTGGCTATAGTTGTTATCGCGGTTTTGACCCTGCTCGGTCCAATCATCGGTAATGTATTCAGCGAAATCAACAGCGGTTTAGGTGGCTAAACCCTAAAGGTCTTCCAAACGAGTAGAGCCCTGGATTATTCAGGGCTCTACTTTTTAACCAATAACCCTCCCCCTATTTTTAGGTATATACACAGCCTTGGGTTTTACTGTATAATAATTACGTCGGATGTAACCTATCAATAGAAGAAGGAGAGTGCTATGCGTCGCGGAAGGATATTCATATACTTGGCGCTGATTCTAATTGTAGGCTTAGGCGCTGCATATTTCTACCTCAAGAGTACAGGGGGGCTTGGTGGATTACAAGCAGCCCCGACACCAGCAAACCAGGTTAGCATTGTTGTGGCTGGGCAGAATATTCCTAGAGGCAAGCTAATTAACGAAGGCGATCTGAGTACAATTAATATTCCTGGGAATCAGGTGGTCGCTGGTGAATTCACAGATATCAACCTTGTTATAGGGAAATATTCCAAATATCCTCTTGATCAAGGTATGATAATCACGGGGACCGTTTTGTCCTCAACTGCTGGAAATTTGGCAGATACCGGTTCACCCTGGTCTGCATTAATATCTCCTGGGATGACAGCCGTTACCATACCGGTTTCACGTCTTTCATCTGTCGGTTTTGGTATACGAGATGGAGATCATATCAACTTAATTGCCTCCATGCTCTTGGTTGATGTCGACGCAAATTATCAATCCATTACCCCCAATTTAACCAACGGCTTATTGGCTTCCAAGAGTGATTCTTTCTATATTGGATCTGGCTTTCAAAACGTTCCAGGAGCGTATAATTTAACCGCACAATCCGTTTCCGGACTTTCCCTGTCACAACAGGGACGAGTTGAACTCGATCCTAACTTTCAAGAGCCATTTTATATTGTTCCAGCTGAAAGTCAGCGACCACGACTTGTAACCCAAATGGTACTGCAAAACGTCCAGGTATTGCACATGGGGACCTTCCCATTACCGGGTGAACCTGAAGGTGGCTCGACTACCACTCAGGCTGCGACCCCTGTCCCTGGAAATACGACAACCACCACAGTGAGTATCCAGAAACCAGATATCATAACTTTGGTAGTGACACCACAAGAAGCCGTAACTTTGACATATTTATTAAACAGCGGCGTTCAAATGACTTTGACCTTGCGAGGACCAAGTGATGATGTGTCTCGGGTGGAGACTGAAGCAGCCACGCTTCAATATCTACTAAGCCAGTATCGAATCCCTGTTCCTGCCAAGCTTCCATATGCCATGGAACCACGCCTGGATGCTATTGTTCCTCCTTTGCTGCCTAACGATATAGTTACTCCCGCTCCGGCACAATAGGGTGGTTGCTTATCGAAGCTTGATATTTCACAGTTAATGTAAAATATCAAGCTTCCTTGGTTAATGTAAATGGCGGACGGCCTTCTTGACATAATTAATGAGAGTTTCTATGGAGTCTTTGCATGGCTGAAGGCGAGAAAATTCGCGTATTAGTTGTTGATGATATTTCTGAGACCCGGGAAAACATCAGAAAATTATTACAATTTGAGACAGACATTGAAGTTGTCGGGGCTGCTCGGTCTGGAAAAGAGGCGATCCAACTTGTCTCAGAAACCAGACCTGATGTTGTTCTTATGGATATCAATATGCCTGATATGGATGGCATTACGGCGACCGAGATCATCCGTAAACAAACCCCGTACGTTCAGGTGGTAATTCTGTCTGTGCAAGGGGATCAGAATTATATGCGTCGGGCCATGCTGGCAGGGGCGAGAGAATTCCTAACAAAACCTCCCATGCCGGATGAATTAACCTCCACCATCCGAAAAGCCGGCCAGTTGGCACAAGATGAAAAAGCCAAAGGTGCACAAGTATTTGCTTCACAAACATCCATCGCAAGTCTGCCTTTATCCATGGTGGGTAGCAGACGAGGCAAAGTGATCATGGTCTACAGCCCAAAAGGAGGCGCGGGTTGTACGACCGTTGCAGTAAACCTGGCGTTGGTTTTACATAACGTAGAGACTGAAGCAGCAATAGTAGATGCAAATTTGCAATTTGGTGATGTGGCTGTTTTTTTGAATGAACAGGGAAAAAATTCTATCCTTGATCTAACGCCCAGAGCTGAAGAATTAGATCAAGATATTGTTAATGAAGTTATGATTAAAAATTCTGCAACAGGTTTGCATATCCTTTCTGCACCTCCCAAACCAGAATTTGCAGAAAAAGTTAAAGCTGAGCAAGTCAGCAAATTGCTAGAATTTCTTAAGAGTATGTATGCCTATATTGTTGTTGATACATCCTCTTATGTGAACGATGTTACTCTGGCGGTACTGGATGTGTGTGATGTTATTGTATTACTGACTACACAAGATATCCCTTCAATCAAAAATATTCGATTATTTCTAGACTTGATGTTAACGTTGGACTTTCCTCAGGATAAAGTAGTTTTTTCGATTAACAAGTTTGACAAGCGTATTGGTATCACGCCAGAAAAAATTGGAGAAAATTTAAAACTACAAATATCAGCGGTGATACCCTTAGATGAGCGTGTAGTAATTCCTTCTGTAAACCGAGGAGTACCATTTGTTATTGACAACAAAGCTCAACCAGCTGCAAAAGGTATACTCTCATTAGCTGAGGCAGTGCGTTCCAAATTAATAGAGCCGCAAGGTAGATTAAGGGAAACTCCAGGTAGAAGATAAAGGAGGATATGCATGTCTTTACTAAAACGTATTGAACAAGGTCAAGGGAAACCATCCGAAGAACCAAAAACTCTAGAACCCTCATCAGGCGATAGTTCGAGATTGGCGTCGTTACAAGCGCGCAGAGTTAGCGCCCCAAGCTCAAAACCTCAAGCGGGAACATATTTTGACTTAAAAACCCGGGTTCAAAATAAATTATTGGCTGAACTTGATCCTTCTATGGATATCACCAAAACCGATGAAGTCAGACAGAATATTCAAGAATTATTTGAACAAATCCTTAATGAGGAAAATATTGTTCTCTCGCGACCAGAACGAGCTCGTCTATTTGAACAAATTACTGCAGAGATTTTAGGATTGGGACCAATACAGATATTGCTGGAAGATGCTTCGGTTACAGAAATCATGGTTAATGGCGCAAAAAATATTTATGTGGAGCGTAAAGGAAAGATACATCGGGTTCCAGTAACTTTTGAAAACAATGAACATGTTATGCGAATCATTGATCGAATTGTTGCCCCATTAGGCCGCCGTATTGACGAATCCAGTCCTTATGTTGATGCTCGTTTACCAGATGGTTCGCGTGTGAACGCCGTGATTCCACCAATTTCCTTGATTGGACCGACAATTACGATCCGCAAGTTTGCCAAAAATCCAATCACAGTGGAGCAGTTGATCCAATACGAGACGGTATCCCAGGAATCAATCCAGTTTTTGAAAGTTTGTGTAGAAGCAAGGTTGAATATAGTGATCTCAGGTGGTACAGGATCAGGAAAGACAACCCTGTTAAATGTCCTCTCTGCCTTTATACCAGCTGATGAGCGAATTTTGACCATAGAAAATGCAGCAGAATTACAATTACGTCAGGAACATGTTATCACTCTTGAATCCCGGCCACCGAATATAGAAGGGCGTGGTGAGATCACTATTCGCCAATTGGTGATTAATGCTTTGCGTATGCGACCAGACCGGATTATTGTTGGCGAAATCCGCGATGAGGCAGCTTTGGATATGCTCCAGGCGATGAATACCGGTCATGATGGTTCTATGACTACCTTGCACTCAAATTCCCCACGAGATTCTTTATCTCGTCTTGAAACCATGGTCCTTATGGCTGGAATGGATTTGCCATCCAGATCCATCCGGGAACAAGTTACATCTGCCATTGACTTGATTGTTCATCAAGAAAGAATGCGCGATGGGTCACGCAAGATTGTGAATATTACAGAAATTAGCGGGATGGAGGGGGACGTGATTACAACAACAGATATTTTTGTCTTCGAACAGACTGGCATGGACGATGGAAAAATAGTCGGACGATTACGCCCAACCGGTTTAAGACCAAAATTCATGGAAAAGATTGAGGCATCTAATTTACATCTACCAGCATCCATATTTGGCGCTGGTGAGAGAAGGCGATATTAATTAAGAAATGGATCATTATCGAGAATAGGTGAAGTAATGGCTACATTCTTTCTGATCGGTGGTGGGCTTATTGTTATCTTGTTGATTGTCGG
Organism: Chloroflexi bacterium GWB2_49_20; assembly: GCA_001796335.1. Taxonomy (GTDB): domain Bacteria; phylum Chloroflexota; class Anaerolineae; order Anaerolineales; family Villigracilaceae; genus UBA12087. The sequence continues at coordinate 120,600 of MGMF01000002.1, forward strand.
AGTTTTTGTTTCTGCAACCAGCGAGAGAGCACTTGTAGAGGAAAGATTGGGAAAGTACCTTGAAGAGGAAACTCCTACCAAAAAAGGGAGGGAATCAGGAACCTCAGCACTGTCCGAATGGGTAAACAAAAGCGTAGAGAAATCATCCCTGGGCGAAAAGATGGCTCGCGACCTTGCCCGGGCTGACTTGAAAATTAAACCCGGTGAATATGTCTCTCTTTTTGTTATCTCGATTATTGGTTGTGCATTCGTTGCCTGGATTATTGGTGGCAGGGATCTTATTTCGCCAATCATTGGAGCTGTTATTGGGTTTTTCCTTCCCCGCATGTATATTAGAAGACAGCAATCCAAGCGATTAATTCGCTTCAATGAGCAATTGGCAGATATGCTTAATCTTATGGTGAACGGCTTACGCGCAGGATACTCAACCATGCAAGCAATGGAAGCAATCAGCAAGGAATTACCACCACCCATCTGTGATGAATTCAGGCGTGTTGTACAGGAAATGCAAATCGGTATTCCAATGGAACGCGCTTTGACAAACTTGTTGCGAAGAATTCCCAGCGAAGATTTGGATTTTGTGATTACAGCGATCAACGTTCAACGAGAGGTGGGTGGTAACCTGGCTGAAATTCTAGATGTAATTACCTATACCATTCGCGAACGAGTAAGGATAAAAGGAGAGATCAGAGTATTAACTGCGCAGGTGATGGTTTCTGGAAAAATCCTGGCTTTTATGCCGGTAGCGTTGATAGGTGTTCTATGGTTCATAAATAAAGAATATATTATGGAATTCTTTAACCCCGAAAGAGGAATTTGTGGATATATTGCGTTGGGTGCTGCCGGTTTGCTGATAATAGTTGGCTACTTCATAATGACAAGGATCGCAAATATCGAGGTGTAATATGAGTATATGGATTTTTGTTATTGGAGCGTTAGTTGTCATTGGGATTATCCTCGTTGTAGCTGTCGGAGGTCGTCGATTTGAATCCGACGAGGATCCACTGGCTGCACGGTTGGCAGAATTTAGTGCCCGTGGAACCCCCGTAACCCTTGAAGAGATTGAATTATCTCAACCGTTTCACGATCGGGTGATTGTACCAATGTTACGAAAATTGGGGGATATTTCGACGCGGTTTACACCGCAGCACGCATTAGAGACAACCTCAAAGAAAATCGACCTGGCTGGTAACCCTGGAAACCTGGGAGCTGCTTCGTTCTTATCATTGAGATTCGTTGGCGCTGGTGTATTAGGTGGATTAATGTTTTTGATCTTTCTTGCTTCGAATACATGGCCAGTGAGCCGAGAAATTTTGGCAACGATAGGTTTCACAATATTGGGTTTTTTCTTTCCTCAATTATGGTTACAAAGTAAAATTGATCGACGCCAGAAGGGAATCCGTAAAGGATTGCCTGATGCTTTAGATCTTCTGACAATATGTGTTGAAGCCGGCTTAGGCTTCGATGCCGCCATGTCGAAGGTGGGAGAAAAATGGGAAAACGATCTGTCTTTATCCTTTGCGCGGGTTATTCGCGAAATACAGCTCGGTAAATTACGCCGGGAAGCTCTTCGGGATATGGCAGATCGAATTGGATTACCCGAAATGACAAGTTTTGTTGCGGCAGTTATTCAAAGCGAATCATTAGGTGTGAGTATGGCGAGGGTTTTACGTATACAGGCAGATCAAATGCGGTTAAAACGACGTCAAAGGGCAGAAGAAGAAGCACAGAAAGCCCCGATCAAAATGCTGTTACCGATGGGTTTGTTTATCTTCCCATCTATTATGATCGTCTTGCTGACTCCTGCATTAATGCGAATAACATCAACTTTTGGAAATTTATAACTAAACGAGTGAAATCGTTTTCTTACCGACTTTATAGTTTAGCTTGGGGCAGCTTGGATTGGCTGTACCCACCTACCTGCATAGGGTGCGGTAAAACTGGCTTTCAATTGTGTCAGGATTGTCAAAATTTGATTTTACTTGTGCAACAGCCCGTATGTAACAATTGTGGGATTCCAATGGTTTCCGGCGGTGTTTGTACAAACTGTAGAAAAAACAAACCAAGTTTTAACTCGTTACGGTCATGGGCAGTTTATAATGGTCCAATTCAACAAGCTGTTCATAGGATAAAATATAAACGGGACCTATCGATGGGTATTGGGCTTGCCAGACTTATTACGAAATTTGTTAAAGATTTGAATTGGCCTATTGAGATGGTAATTCCAGTTCCATTAGGTCAGAAACGAAAGAGTGAACGTGGGTATAATCAGGTTAGTTTAATTGCATTTCCTCTTTCCCTAGAACTCGGAATGCATTATGCCCCGGGGGGTCTGATGCGCATTCGAGAGACTGAATCGCAAGTTGGGTTGAATGCAAAGGATAGACATGAGAATGTAAAAGATGCATTCTTGGCCAATTCACATCGAGTTGCTGGGAAAAATATATTATTGATCGATGATGTCGCAACAACTGGAGCAACACTGTCATCTTGCACCTGTGCTTTAAAAGCAGGTGGTGCAAGCAATGTCTATGCCATTACCCTGGCGCGTGCATTACCTATTCATGGATTATCTATATTGTAAGAGGATAATTTCCGCTATTCTATTGTTAAGGAGGATCGACATATGGCTTTTGAACTTGAGATTACCGCTCGAAATATGGAGGTCACAGAGCGTATTAGAAATTATATAAATAAGAAAGTCTCAAAACTGGATCGCCATTTTGATGAAATCGATGAGATAAAAGTTGATTTGGTATACGCAAAATCGGTTAGAAGTTCGACGGATCGGAATGTTGCCCAGATTACTGCTCGAGGACGTGGTTTTATGCTGCGTTCAGAGGAAAGAGCAGATGAAATATTTGCAGCTTTTGATATTGCCCTTGAAAAAATGCAAAGACAGGTGGAGCGGTACAAGGGGAAACGCCAGAAAGCGAGAGGAGATGGCCGGTCGGTATCGGAAGTTGTTTTAGAAAAAGAGTCGGTTGAACCAGAAGAAATAGCTGTTATAGCGAGAAGGAAGGAATTTGACCTGGTGCCAATGAGTGAAGATGAAGCCTTGGAGCAGATGAAATTACTTGCACATGATAACTTCTTTATTTTCTTCAATGTTGGCAAAAACGTCATAAACGTGTTATACAGGCGAAGAGATGGTTCGTATGGATTAATCGAACCAATTGTACGTCAATAATTTTACCGGAGTTTCACTGACCCGGTAAGTAAATTGCCGGGCCTTTTCTTGTCTTATATAAAACACCATGGAAAATATTGATTTTGACGATAATTTATCCCAAAACAGCTTGACAAATAGCGAGATTGATTCAGACTCAATTAAATCAGCTATTTCATCATTGTTAACTGCATTCGGAGAGAATCCCAAGAGAGATGGCCTTGTCAGAACTCCAGAACGGGTTGCTCGGATGTATGCAGAACTTCTTGCAGGATACCATGCTGACTCAAATAAGATCGTCAATGACGCTCTTTTTGATGTTCAATATGATGAGATGGTAATTGTCCGTGATATAGAGTTTTACAGCCTTTGTGAACACCACATGCTTCCGTTTATGGGCAGGGTGCATGTAGCCTATTTGCCCAAAGGGAAAGTTTTGGGATTGTCTAAGATTCCAAGAATCGTGGATATGTTTGCTCGCCGTTTACAAGTGCAAGAGAGAATGACCCGCCAGATTGCGGATTTCATACGGGATACGCTAGACCCTCATGGTGTTGCCGTCGTTGTTGAGGGATTGCATTTGTGTATGATGATGCGCGGTGTAAGAAAACACAATGCTCGTATGACTACATCGGCAATGCATGGAGCTTTCCGATCCAACCTGGCTACCCGCCAGGAATTCTTGGATAATATTTCCAGGGGAGCATCAAGTTTGCAAATATAGCGATGATGATCAAAAATATATTTATCTTTCGATCTGTACGCCAACCGATGCAGTTCCTTTTACGACGCCTGGTTTTTCCACTCTGACAACTACTTTCTTGACACTTGGATGATAAAGACAATTAATGGCAATGTCTTCGGCTAGTGCTTCAACCGTAAAATGAGATGATTTTTCAATAAGCGTTTGAATTTTCCGCGTCATTTCTCCGTAGTCGATACAATCAGCAATATCATCTGATTTAGCAGCTTGGCGAGTATCAGTAAACATCCTGATATTTACCAGGATATTTTGTGTTTGTGTGCGTTCCCAATCATGAATACCAATTACACCTTGAACGAGTAAATCTTTGATAAATATTTCATCCATTGTATTATCCTATCAATATTATTGAACTGTATATTAGAGAATTGTGGCTTTCACGAAGAAAGGTATCAAATAAAATGGTTCAATGTGATCCACCAATTGTGGCAAATAAAATTTCTCAAAGTTGACTGGATTGTTTTGGTAAGATTCAACTTTTTAATTTTGGATATTATTCTCAGCTTGTCATGAGAAAAAATTATCCAAATGAGCATCTGAAAAATCATTTGCAATCTAAGCAGTTTTATTCTACACTTAAGTATCTATTAGTCAATCTTACTTTACTGGTGAGGAAAAGGCATGCTTCTCTCTGGAACAACTTATATTGGAATCGATCCGACTGCCGGTCGCACCCCTTTTACTTATGCAGTTCTTGATGCAGATTGCAACCTGTTATTATTGGGTTGTGGTGAAATGGATGAAGCTTTAGCGTTTATTACAAGTCAGATGGACGTGTTTGTAGCGGTGAATGGACCCAGGAATCCAAATTTTGGGTTGGTGAAAAGAAAATTGGAAAACCAAGGTTTATTACCTGGTCAAATGCGTGGAGCAGATTTGAGGATGGCGGAATATTTGCTTCGGGAGAAAGGGATCGTAATATCACCCACTCCATCCCGTCGAGAACTATGCCCAGAATGGATGCAGTTGAGTTTTTCATTATACAAAAAGTTGGACGAAATTGGTTTTAAGCCATACCCATCAGAAAAAGCTCCAAGGCAGTTGTTGGAGACACATCCACATGCCGCATTTTGCGTAATGGTTGAACAACAACCACTTTCCAAGCCAACACTGGAAGGACGGTTACAACGTCAACTCATCCTGCACGAAGCGAATGTAGGCATTAGAAACCCGATGAAGTTTTTTGAAGAGATCACACGTCACCGCTTGATCAAAGGTATTTTCCCAATGGAAGTGATCTATTCTCCCGAACAATTGGATGCTCTGGCAGCAGCTTATATTGCTTATCTTGCAGCAAATGATCCAGATAAAATTATATTTATTGGCTCGAGCGAAGAAGGAAGAATCGTTCTTCCCACTCATGAATTAAATGATAAATATTGATAGGCCTTTATAGTCTGATCACCTGACCACAGTAACCGCAGGAGATACTATCCATGCCCCTGAGGATAACCATATCAATTTTTCCTCCACAGCTTGGACACTGGGTGGGAGCGGCCTTGATTTTTTCAACCTCAGTTTGGTCAATAGCAATTGCGCGATCTTTATCGAAATCTTTTGTTCGGACGCGATTGATCAGCCCTTGCCATGTGGCGTTATCCTGCCATATGTGAAAATGTGCAGTACGAACCTGGGCACCTGGGCCAAACAAAATATCAAGGTGATCTTCGTTTTTAAGCATACCTTGTTTGCTAGTCTTGACATCCTCAATCATTGCGACTGGCGCTTCAAGTAGAAAATTTTGAACTTTTTGCTTTTCAGTGGTAATAAATAGAACTTTCTTGGTTGCTATTTCTTCTTTCTGCTCAAAAATCATGCGTTGGTCCGTGAGATAAAGAACACCCTCAGGATCATCCTTTTGTTCATTACCAGTCTTCCACCATTCGGATTTTACTGCCATGATCCCCGATTCGTTTGGAATGAGTTTAAATGATGCCTCTGAAACCTGAGTAAGCATCCATTCAATATCTGTCAAATGTTTTCCAATTTGATATACCTGATTATTTAAAGTGTCATACATCCCATTGATTGTTCGTTCAACAGAAGAGATATTACTTTCAAGGGTGTTCAAGCTTGTTTTCAGACTATTAAGAATCGGTCGGGCAGCTGCCGGATTATTTGCAGATGATGTCAAACGGGGTAATTGCAATTCAATTGCACGCAAACTTGTTGATAGCGGTGCAGATTGAATATTTATTTGATGTTGAATAATGGGGAGGATAATCGCCCATTGTTTTGGGAAATCTGATGCCTGAGTTTCCAGGTTTTTCTCAAAGACATACCCCTTTTGACGTAAATTCGCAACACGCTGCTCCATGCCATTAATTGTTGTCTGAATATCTTCAAGTGCGTCTCTTGATTTTGTTAAGCGAACGCCATCCTGGAGCCAGCCGATCTTGGTCTGCAAAGCACTAATCTCACTTACAATTTGTTGTACTGGGGTGGGAGTCGCCATTATTCCTCCGAATAAAACCAAATGGAATTTTAGTTGTTATTATGGCATATTTATCTTTTTCTGGCAATTTAAATTTGATCTTTATTCTACGCATCATCCAAGTTGATAAAGTAATATATTATCATTAACAAGAAAAATAAACGTACATGGTAAAATGTCTAATAAGGTTCGATGAATATGAAAGGTTGGATTATGGGAAAGAATGATCTTCAATTAAAGGCAATCAATACTATACGATTTTTATCAGCTGACATGGTTCAGAAGGCAAACTCTGGACATCCAGGTTTGCCAATGGGAGCTGCGGCGATAGCTTATACCATCTGGACACGCCATTTGCGACATAATCCACTCAACCCAGCTTGGTCCGATAGAGATCGGTTCATCCTTTCAGGAGGTCATGGATCGGCATTACTTTATTCGCTCCTGCACTTGACCGGGTATGCCTTGACGCTGGATGATTTGAAAAATTTTCGACAATGGGGCAGCCTAACCCCGGGACACCCTGAATATGGTTTGACTCCGGGTGTGGAAACAACTACGGGACCGCTTGGCCAGGGATTTAGTAACGGTGTAGGATTTGCAATTGCTGAGAAGCATCTGGCGGCAATGTTCAATACAGATGACTTCCCTGTGGTTGACCATTATGTATATGCCATTGTTACAGATGGAGATCTTATGGAAGGGGTGGCTTCCGAGGCGGCCTCCTTAGCCGGGCATTTACAACTTGGAAAATTAATCTACCTTTATGACGATAATCGAATTTCCATAGATGGTTCAACAGATCTGGCTTTCACTGAAGACCGTGAGGCTCGATTTATTGCTTACGGATGGCATACGCAGGTAGTTCTAGATGGGAACGATGTGGAAGCCATTGATCTGGCCATCCAAGCAGCAAAAAAGGACCCACGCCCTTCCATCATCCTTTGTCGAACGCAAATCGGGTATGGATTACCAACCAGGCAAAATACTTCAAAAGCTCATGGTGAACCTCCGGGAGAGGAAGAACTTAATGGGGCAAAGTTAAATCTCAACTGGCCTGTAGAACCTCGATTTTTTATTCCTGAAGATGTACTTGAACATTTTCGAATGGCGGTGGAAACCGGAAAAAATATCGAGAATTATTGGAAAATTCGAGTTGAGGCTTATCAACGTGTATTTCCAGAAAAAGCAGCTGACCTTGCCCGCCGATTGGAAGGCAGGCTTCCGGATGGTTGGGAGACTGATTTACCATCCTTTCCGGCAGATGCGAAAGGAATGGCAAGCCGGGCTGCCTCTGGAAAGGTTCTGAATAGCCTGGCAGAAAAAATGCCAGAGCTCATGGGCGGGTCAGCTGATCTGGCTCCATCCAATCTCACATGGCTGAATGGTTTTCTTGATTTTCAAGCCAATTCTCCGGAAGGACGCAATTTTCATTTTGGAGTGCGTGAGCATGGCATGGGGGCTGTAGTGAACGGGATGGCATTACATAAGGGCGTAATTCCTTATGGAGCTACCTTCCTTGTTTTTTCAGATTATATGCGTGGTGCTTTAAGAATCTCTGCTCTATCTCATATTCCTTCCATTTGGGTTTTTACGCATGATAGCATTGGATTGGGAGAAGATGGACCTACTCATCAGCCGGTGGAGCACTTGGCAGCTTTGCGGGCGATCCCATACTTTTCGGTTATTAGACCTGCGGATGCAAACGAAACATGCGAAGCTTGGAAGATGGCCATTAAACGCCGCGATGGCCCGACTGCCTTAATCTTTTCGCGGCAATCACTACCAACTTTGGACCGCAACGAGTGTTCAGCAGCGACTCTCCTCAATCGAGGGGCTTATATTCTGGCGGAATTTGGAACAGGAAAACTGGATTTAATCTTGATGGCCTCCGGATCTGAAGTTTCTTTAATTCTTCAAGCCGGAAAATTATTGGCATCTGAAGGATTATGTATCCGGGTGGTTTCATTTCCTTCCTGGGACATATTTCAGACTCAAGAATCCGATTATAAGGAGAAGGTTTTTCCACCCGATATTACAGCCCGTCTGGCTGTCGAGATGGGGATTTCGCAGGGTTGGGAAATGTGGGTAGGCACAAAAGGAGCGATCCTCAGCATCGATCATTTTGGAGCATCGGCACCGGCGAATATTTTATTTAATGAATTTGGATTTACGGTAGAAAATGTTATTTTAAAAGCTCGCAACCTGTTGAGATAATATTTGCTGGCGATTTTGACCAAGCAGGTTATCAATTATAAAGATAGCAATACCCGGTAAAGAGAAACAACGCTCTATAGACAAATCAAGTGTATCTGTCAGGGTTTTGAGAAAATAATTGTAATAAGGATCCGGGTTACGGAATATAATGGAGTGAAATTACCACGTAAGTGTACTCAATCAGGGTATTGAATAATTGAAAGGAACTTTCAATTGGATCATCTACTTATCCTTGTTTATGAAATTTCCTAACGAAGAAAGGCATTTAATGTTTTCTGAAAAAATTTGATTGTGTAATAAAGAATTTACTCGAGATAAATTTGAGGTAACCAATGTACAATCCGATACAAGAAGTCATCCTATTAGGCCAATCCCTTTGGTATGATAATATTCAACGACGGTTGTTGGAAAATGGGGAGATGGCAGCTTTAATAGCAAGTGGGGATATTCGTGGAATGACATCCAACCCATCCATATTTAACAACGCAATTGCCAATTCTACTGATTACGACTCAGCATTAATCCCTTTGGCAAAGTCTGGCATAGATACTGAGAATATTTTCTGGCACCTGGCAATTGAAGATATCCATACCGCTTTGGATCTTTTTACACCGTTATATCAACAAACTACTGGACAAGATGGTTTTGTAAGCTTGGAAGTAAATCCAACTTATGCGCATAATACTGGAGCGACATTTAAACAAGCAAAACATCTCTGGAATCAAATAAACAGGCCTAATTTAATGGTAAAAATACCTGCCACCCGGGAAGGATTACCAGCCATACGCGAGGCAATTGCTGAAGGTATAAATGTCAACATCACCCTGATTTTTTCCATAGACCGTTATCGTGAAGTCATGCGGGCGTACATGGATGGATTAAAAGAACGGTTGAAAGCAGGGAAACCCGTGAGTCAGATCTCTTCTGTGGCATCATTCTTTGTGTCCCGGCTGGATTCAAAGATTGATGCTCGTCTACCAGAAGATTCTAATTTGCGGGGAAAAGCAGCCATTGCCAATACAAAATTGGCTTATGTGGAATTTGGCAAGGTCTTCGGTGGGGACGAATTTAAAGAATTGCTAGAGGCAGGCTGTCGAATACAACGGCCTTTATGGGCTTCAACCAGCACAAAAAATAAAAAATATCCCGATACACTTTATGTGGATGAGTTAATTGGTCCACAAACTGTCAATACGGTTCCTCCCAAGACATTGGATGCATTTCGAGACCATGGTACAGCAAAAATAACCATCACCCAGGATCTGGAAGGCGCTCATCGCGTGGTTGAGAGCTTGGCAAAAGAGGGTATTTTCATGGAAGCAGTAACAAAAGAACTTGAAGATGAGGGCGTTAAAGCTTTTAGCGATTCATTTGTTGCATTGCTTGAGACAATTGATATTCGCCGCAGGCAGGCAATGAAGTAATCTGGTACTTCTACTTATAGCAAAACTGCGCATAGCAACACAAGAGGCTCCAGATATTAGGGGTTGAAAATAATCTTATAGGTTCAAAGATCAGATTTCCTGCGTTCTATACTGAAAAATTTATCAAAGAGTATAAAGGCAATAGATATATTGGCCAGGTTTCCAATGAAGAAACGTATTAAATTTTCAAACCAATTTAACGATTTGGGGAATTTAATGCTTTCGGATAAATCGCAAATACTACCATTAATTTGGTACTTGTATTGGCTGATATATTTAATTTCAGGCTTGGAAGTCAAGAATAACTGTAATTCCTGGCGTTCTGAAGCTGTCAGCCAGGAAGGCAAGTCGGAAGTTGCTTTAAATTCAGAGATATACGCCAGGTATTTGAGCAGTTGTTTTTGCTCATTGGACAATGAAATATTGCGAGAATGGAAATAGACCACGTCAGGATCAGTGTGAACAATCGGTTTGAGCCATAAGCGATTCAGGGTTGTCCTGATGGCATTTTGAGCACCCGGAACTGCAAAATTATTCATGAGCCTGCTTTCCAAATTCAAGTTCCATACATCGGATACGTCTGGACCCACGCGGATGGCATCGCACAACCCTAGAGTGGGTAGGATGGGTGCACCACAAGTTAATAGATATGCATCTCCGAGAGCTAACCGGATTGTCTCAAGACCCTGGCGATAAGCAGTTTCACGCGGAATGTTGACATACCGTTGTCCGGGAAGGGCGCCGGCAAATAAAAAATCCAACTTTACATAGTCATATCCCCAAGTTCGGACTTTCTGCATTAATTCTGCCAACATCTCCAATACTTGAGGATGGGTTGTATCCAGGGCAAAAAATTTTTCATGCCAATTTACTCCTGCTTGGACTAATCTTCCATGAGCATCGTGCAATAACCAACCTTGATGATTTTGGAAAATACTGGAAGATTGAACCGCAATTAAGGGAGCCAACCAGAGGCCTGCTTTTCTCCCGGTTAATTTGATCGAGTCAGCCAGAGCTTGCATTCCAGATGGAAATTTCTCGTTGGCTTCCCAGTCGCCGACTTTTTTCTGCCAACCATCATCCACCTGGATTACATCAAATGCTAGGTCACCCATTTCATTTATAATTCGCAAAAGGGTGCTTTCTTTGATCTCTTTATAAAAGCTGTACCAGGAACACCAAATTCTTGGAGAATCCTTTAGTCTGGTTTTACCAAAACGATCACCTAGAAGAAAGGCGTATTTCTGGAAAATATCCTGTTCCAAACCATAGGCAAGGAACCAATCTCCATTGCCGTGTTCATATGATCCGCACAAACTATCCCCGTCGTATTTTACGTGAGACTCCAAACCCAGGGAGCCCAATAAAATGATTTTTCCATCCGGTGTGTTAACTGCTCCCAACCAGGACCCGTTTGGTTTTTTCTCGAACGCATAGGGGAGATCGATGTGTGAGGCATGAAGAGAGACGGGGAAGGATGGAGCTAATTCTTCGCGTGTATCCAGCCAGGCAGTCAAGCTCCAGGATTGCCATCCGTGACAGTAAAATTGGTCAGCGACAAAAGGCAATTGGATGCGTATATCTGTTCCTGTGAGAAGAGCGCCAGATGCATTGGGGGTGTTTTTTTCTGATTCAACTTTCAAAATATATTTCCCCAGAGTTAATGAAAATTCCATGTATGCTTCCTTGTTATAATGGCTGGTGTTTGTTAATGAGCAATTATATCTTAGCTATTAATTGAACGAATGGATAGTTGTTCCATTGAGATTGATAGTGGATAAAGAAAAGGAGGCAATTTACAATCAATTGAATTTAAAAGAATTTGTTGACCGGTTAATTGATTTGTGGCATAATCCATTAAATAATTTAAAAGCATTGATGGAAACGAGTAAACCAATTTCAACTGTCAGCGAGTCTGGACGATGTGGAAGCCGGACCAGGTAAATTGGTTGAAAATCATTCTGGAGCTGCGATCTGAAAGTTGATTATTGAGACAAGTAGGAAAGCCGGGCTCATCTCTCGTTAGCGGGATGCGTGTATAAACAAAAAAGGTTGTACTCGATAAGTGCCTGTAAAGCAGGAAGCAGAGTGGTACCGCGTGAGCATTTACGCTCTCGTCTCTGATTTGGGACGAGAGCGTATTATTTAGGAAAAATGTGGAGGTTCGATGTTTAAACCAGTCTCACCAAAACTTGATGTTACCGAGATGGAAAATACCATCCTGAAATATTGGAAGGCTCAAGAGATATTTAAGAAAACCGGTTCAGAGCGGTTGGGAAAACCAGAGTATGTCTTTTACGAAGGACCTCCCACTGCCAATGGAAAACCTGGTGTTCACCATGTGGAAGCGCGTGCATTCAAGGATATGTTCCCCAGATATAAAATAATGCGCGGCTACCACGTTTCCAGGCGTGGTGGGTGGGATACTCACGGTTTACCAGTGGAAATTGAAGTAGAGAAGAAACATGGATTTACCAACAAACAGCATATTGAAGATTATGGGATAGCCCGATTTAATGAAGAATGCCGAAAATCCGTGTTTGATTACATCCAGGATTGGGAAAAGCTTACAGACCGCATTGCTTTTTGGGTTGATCTTAAAGAGGCATATGTAACTTATACGAATGAATATATAGAATCTGTCTGGTGGATATTAAAAAGTTTTTGGGAAAAAGGTTTGCTCTACCAGGGATATAAAGTTGTCCCTTATTGCCCGCGTTGTGGAACTCCTCTGTCGGATCACGAAGTGGCCCAAGGATACGCTGAGGCAAAAGATCCTTCTGTATTTGTTCGACTACCCCTTGTGGATGTCCCAAACACAGCCTTGCTGATTTGGACGACCACGCCTTGGACCCTCCCTGGAAATGTGGCTGTTGCAGTACATCCGGATGTGGAATATGTTACTGTAGAACGGGATTTGCCCGAAGGCGGGAAAGAGCGTCTGATCCTGGCTAAATTACTTATGGAAAAAGTGTTTGGGGATGAAGGAGTCAGGATTGTCGATTCATTCAAAGGGAAAAAGCTGGATCATTTCCGATACCAGCCTTTGTTTACATTTATTCCTCCAGATAAGCCAGCCCATTTTGTAGTCATGGGTGATTTTGTGACTACCGAGGATGGCACCGGTTTGGTGCACATGGCTCCAGCTTTTGGAGCAGAGGATATGCAGGCGGCAATGACTTTCGACCTGCCAATTTTAATGACAGTTGCGGCGGACGGTACTTTTATTCCAGAAATAACCCCCTGGAGGGGGCAGTTTGTAAAAGATGCAGATCCACTTATCATAAAGGATCTTAATACGCGTGGTTTACTTTTCCGTTCGGAGTTATACACCCATACCTACCCTTTCTGTTGGCGGTGTGATACTCCTTTACTCTATTATGCTCGCGGAACCTGGTATATACGAACCAGCCAATTTAAGGACAGATTGGTGGAGATCAATCGCAATAATATCAATTGGGTTCCAGCACACGTAAAGGAAGGCCGGTTTGGGAATTGGCTGGAGAACAATATTGATTGGGCTTTGGGTCGGGAGAGATTCTGGGGAACTCCTTTGCCAGTATGGGAATGCGAAGAATGTAAACATCAGGAATGTGTTGGCTCAGTGGCTGAACTTTCTCAAAAAACTGGAAAAGATCAAACAGAGCTAGATCTTCACCGGCCATTTGTGGATGATATCCATTGGAGTTGCCCGGAATGCAATTCCAGTATGCAACGGGTTCCAGAGTTGATTGACGTCTGGTTTGACTCGGGGTCCATGCCGGTTGCACAATGGCATTATCCGTTTGAGAATCAGGATCTTTTTAAGCAGCAATTTCCTGCGGATTATATATGTGAGGCAGTGGATCAAACCCGCGGCTGGTTTTATTCATTGCATGCGATTAGTACCATGCTTTTCGACAGTGAAAGTTTTAAGAATGTCGTTTGCCTGGGTCTTGTTTTGGATCGGGATGGACAGAAGATGTCCAAAAGCCGGGGCACGGCTGTCGATCCCTGGGATATTCTAAATTCAAGTGGAGCCGATGCGTTTCGCTGGTATTTCTATACATCCGGACCACCACATGCCGAACGGCGGTTCTCTCCAGACCTGGTTACAGATATTGTGCGAAGTTTTACTTTAACATTATGGAATGTATATTCCTTCTTTGTTACTTACGCAAACCTCGATCAACCTGAGGTGAAGGAAAATTTCCAACCGGACAACGAGTTAGATAAATGGCTTCTATCAACGTTAAATACTCTGGTGAGTAATGTAACAAAGGCGTATGATGAATATAATGTTCCGGGTGCAACCCGACCCATAGAGACGTTCGTCGAAAATCTTTCCACGTGGTATTTACGCCGTAGCCGGAGACGTTTCTGGAAATCCGAATCTGATTCAGACAAACAGGCAGCTTATAACACACTTTATACAGCATTGGTAACTTTGAGTAAACTCCTTGCACCCGCCATGCCGTTCCTGGCAGAGGAGATTTATCAAAATCTGGTGCGTACAGTTGATCCAAATTCGTCAGAATCGGTCCATCTGGCGGATTGGCCAACTGCTCACGAGTATTTAATAGATGAAACGCTTAATGCAGACATGGCTCTGGTGATGAAAATGGTTTCATTGGGACATTCAGCGCGCCAAAAGGCCAATCGAAAAGTTCGCCAACCTTTGGCTGAAGTTGCCCTCTCAGTGAAGAGTCTGGATGAACGCAAAGCAATCGAAGCTTATTCTGAATTAATAGCGGACGAGTTGAATGTAAAGTATGTAAGATTATTGGATACAAGCAGTGAAGCTGTGGCTTTCAGTCTTAAACCACTCCCCAAGCAGTTAGGACAAAAATATGGTAATCGATTCCCCGGTCTGGCAAAAGTGATCAAGTCGATGGACGCGGAGACTGCTGCAAAAGTTCTATTGGCAGGTGAGACGTTATTTGTTGAAGTCGATGATCAGAAATATGAAATATTATCGGATGAAGTTGAAGTGCGTGCAGAGGCAAAAGCAGGTTTTTCGGTTGCCAACGATGGCGCGTATATGGTTGCCTTGGTGACAGACTTGACGCCAAAGTTGATTGAGGAAGGTCTGGCGCGTGAATTTGTGAGGCGAGTGCAAGATTTAAGGAAGCAGGCAGATTTTGATATTTCTGACAGGATTGATCTTTACGTTGATAGTTCACCTGGTCTAAGAAATGCGATATCAGAGTACCATGATTATATTTCTATTGAAACATTGGCAGTTAATATCTACTTTGAGCTACCAGCCGATGGAAATCAACCATTTAATGATGAATTTGAAGGTGAGAAGGTAAGCATCATAATAAACAAAAGAATAAAATAATATAGCAACTTGTGAATAAATAATTCCTCCCCCGATTTGTACAAAATTGTTTACATCGAGGGAGGATATTTTAACTTTCCATTAGAAAATTTTCGTCACGAGTGGTTTTGTTGTCTAAATCTCTTATATAATTTAACCTATGACAGGTTGCGCGATATTTTGAAAAATCAATCAGAAATGCAGAACTGGGAAAATATTAATATGGAGCCTGGTTAAGATCACCTGATAATATTTTTGAACCGAGGTATATATGAAGGTAATATCAGATATCGAAATCCATCCCCTGACCAGAGAACGCTGGGAAGAGTTTGAAAAGCTCTTTGGACCTCGCGGTGCTTGTGGCGGATGTTGGTGTATGTATTGGAAGCTTGCCAGAAAAGATTTCCAAAACAACA
Source organism: Chloroflexi bacterium GWB2_49_20 (assembly GCA_001796335.1). Classification (GTDB taxonomy): domain Bacteria; phylum Chloroflexota; class Anaerolineae; order Anaerolineales; family Villigracilaceae; genus UBA12087. Next base: position 136,325 of record MGMF01000002.1, read on the forward strand.
AGGGAGAGGGTAATCGGTTGTTTCAAAAGGCAATTGTGGATGCAGGAGAATCCCCGGGGTTACTCGCATATATCGAAGAAAGCCCGGTTGGTTGGATTGCCATTGAACCACGTGAAAATTACTCTGGATTGGAAAGATCGCGCATCCTCAAACCTGTAGATGATGCAGAGGTTTGGTCTATCTCATGTTTCTATGTTGATCGAAAATTCAGGTTTAAAGGAATATCCACGGCATTAATATCCGCAGCTGTCCATTTTGCCGCCGACAAGGGTGCAACAATTGTGGAAGGATACCCTTCAGAAGCCGCTGACGAAAAAATGCCAGCCCCATTTGTATATACGGGATTGGCATCAGGTTTTATCCAGGCAGGTTTTAAAGAAGTGGCTCGCCGGTCTGCAAAACGACCAATTATGAGGTATTACATCGAGTAGACTTTTTTATTGCAGGTCCTCAACCAGATTCATCGGTAAGACAGCAACTCCGACAATGCCTGGGCCAGTATGTACGCCTAAAACAGGTGAGATGCGCAAGATTTCAAGTTTTTTAATGTTTAATTTATCGCTAAGCGATTTAGCCAGTGTGTCGGCACTTTCGGATAAACGTCCATGAAGTACTGTTACCCAAACAGGGATTGAACCGTACATATTAACAATGTGATCCGTTATGTTGGCCAGGCTTTGTTGAATGGTGCGATTTTTCCCAACTGTGCTGTATTTTCCATCTGATGTATCAACCCTGATAACAGGTTTTATTTTTAACAAAGATCCAGCCAAAGCTTGTACGCGTCCGATACGCCCACCGCGTGCCAGATATTCCAAAGTTTCAAGTGTATAGATAACCTCAGTGGACGCTCGAATCTGGGATAATCGATCCAGGATGGCTTGCTTACTCCAGCCTGCGCGGGCAGCCCAAGCTGCAGCCAATACTTGAAATCGTTCTCCACCAGAAAGCGTCATCGTATCCACAGCGATAACTTCTGCTGACTTTACTTGCTCGCCACCTTTCTTGGCTGAATTGAAAGTGCCACTAAGTCCAGAAGAAATATGTAGAGACATGATCTGTTTGCTGGTTTCAGCCAGTTTATTGAAAATGCCAAAAAAAACTCCTTCTGACGGCAAGGATGTGGTTGGAATAGCAGGTCGCATGGCCTCCAGACGATCATAAAATTCATCAGCGGTTATTTCAGCTGAACTTACCTCTCCTTCAGGAAATTGGATATACAGAGGTGCTTCGACAATTCCGAGAGCTTCCCGTTCTTCAAAAGGCATGTCGGCTGCGCAATCAGTTACTATTTTCATATCTTTCTCGCTTTCTTTTTAATTTACAATTTCCAAATTTTCATTGTTCCTTTTGAAACATAATATGATGTTTCTTTAGAAAACAATGTAACCAAACGATTTTATTAGAATAAGACACCAGGAGAGATTGCAGATGTGAAGAAAACTTACGTTGACTGGGAGATAGTACCTTGCAGGATATTTATCAAGAATCCATGCAAGGAATCTGGTGTTTGGTTCTCGCTATGACAACTTCTATTAGAAATTCTCGAACATTAAATTAATTATAATCTAATTGTCGTGTTGAATCTAAGCAAAATGATAACCTCCAGTTTATTGCTTATTATCCAATTATGACCAGGTGCGAGTTAATAGGATAAAATACATTCCATGCAAATCAATCAACCCACAATCTCCACAAATGGGGATGTCCGTCCTACTTATGCCGAAGTGAATTTACTACGTCTTGGTGAAAACCTTGAGGCAATTCTTACTAAAGTAAAGCCATTTAAGGTTATGTTAATTCTCAAAGCCAATGCTTATGGGCATGGGTTGAGGAATGTAGCCTTGCATCTGGCTGATCGTGTGGATTATCTTGGGGTGGCGGTACTGGAAGAAGGCATATTTTTAAGAGAAATCGGTATAAAAACTCCCATATTGGTAATGGGAGGCGTTTGGAGCAACCAAATACCCCAATATATTCAAAATGACCTAACCCTGACAGCCTCCTCAGTGGAAAGACTTGAGCAGATCGATCAGGCTGCAAAAAGCTTGGGTAAGAAAGCTCGCGTCCATTTAAAGATCGATACAGGAATGGAACGTATTGGAGTGCATTACTACAATGCGGAAACATTGCAGAATGCGACCCTGGCACGTTGTGGAAATGTGGATGTTGAAGGGATTTATTCACACTTTGCCAATTCAGACTCAGCAGACCTGACGCATGCAAATCTGCAATTGGAGCGCTTCAATGAAGTGCTCCAATTTTATGAGAGGCATAGTTTGCCTACTCCAATGCGCCATATGGCAAATTCAGCGGCAGTACTCCAAATCCCAGAAAGCTATTTTGATATGGTGCGTCCCGGGATCTTGATGTATGGGGTGTACCCCTCCCAAGAATGCATTAAATCAATAGTTGTTAAACCTGTATTATCCTGGAAGTCACGAGTTGTTTACTTTAAAGTAGTTAAACCTGGTCACCCAGTTAGCTATGGGTCGATCTGGCAAAGTGACCACCTAGTGCGTGTAGTGACAATCCCAGTTGGTTATGGAGACGGTTATTTCCGCAGTATGTCCAATAAAGCCAGCGTGATTATCCGCGGACAAAAATATTCTCAAGTTGGAAGAGTGTGCATGGACCAGATAATGGTCAATATTGAATGGGGAACAGCATACAATGGAGATGAAGTAACACTGATCGGAGAATCTGGTGAGGAGCGGATCACTGTTGAAGATCTTGCTGGTTGGGCTGATACAATCCCTTACGAAATATTGACCAATATAAATACGCGTGTACCTCGGGTTTATGTAAAATAAGAATATGTAATTATTTATTCGCCATGGGAGATGCATTGAAGAAGTACTTAAAAGATTATCTGACGTTGTTTTTGATGGCAGGCTTAGTCATAGGGGTGGACCAATGGACAAAAGCGCTTGTGCGTCTGAATATTCCCCTGGGTGGTTCATGGAATTCGGTGGAATGGCTGCAACCATATGCCCGCATTGTTCACTGGTATAACACTGGTGCTGCATTTGGATTATTCCAGAATGGAAGCCTGATATTTGCCAGCCTGGCGGTTGTTGTGATCTTATTAATAATATACTATTTTCCCCAGGTACCTGCAAGTGATTGGACATTTCGATTGGCTATGGCATTGCAGCTGGCCGGAGCGGCAGGTAATTTGATCGATCGCATTATGTTTGCTGGAAAAGTAACTGATTTTATATCAATAGGAAAGTTTGCAGTATTTAACATTGCCGATGCCAGTATCACTATTGGCGTGGTTATTTTATTGCTGGGAGCCTTGATCAAGGAAAGAAAGCAAAAAAAATCAAAACTGGATGGGTCAGTTGATGGTATTAGTGTGCCAACTACTGAAAGTGGTGATCAAAATGGATGAACGGGTTGTTAAATTTCACATAGACCCACAAAAAAAAGAACGTCTTGATAAAACACTGGTTGCGCATCTGCCGGAATTATCACGTGTCCGCTTGCAGGGTTTGATCAAGGATGGATGTGTATATGTGGGCGGTAATGTGGAAAGCAAAGCCAGCAGGATATTGGAGCATCAATTAGAAATTGAGGTGCATATTCCAGCAACAGTGGCTACAAATCTGGTTGCAGAAAACATTCCCCTCGATATCCTTTTTGAGAATGCAGACCTATTGGCGATTAACAAACCAGCAGGAATGGTCGTCCACCCGGCAGCTGGTCATGGGATGGGCACCCTGGTGAATGCAGTATTGGGTTATGCTCCAGACATTGAAGGTATTGGTGGAGAGGAACGCCCGGGAATTGTGCATCGATTGGATAAAGATACTTCTGGTATCATCCTTGTAGCAAAAAATGAAAGAGCCCATCGTTGGCTGCAGGATCAATTCAGGTTACGCCAGGTTGAAAAGATATATATTGCACTTGTGGACGGGGCACCTCCCACCGCAACAGGTCGAGTGGAAGCTGCTATTGGTCGTGATCCTTCCCATCGGAAAAAAATGTCGGTCACTTCACTCGGGAAGGGGCGGGAGGCCATCAGTGAATATCGTCTGTTGGAAAAATTCAAAGAGCATGCTTTGCTTGAATTTCATCCTTTGACTGGGAGAACTCACCAGATCCGGTTGCACTGTGCGTTGTTGGGGTGTCCGATCGTTGGGGATCGTGTCTATGGTAGGAAAAATCCTTCAATTAATTTAAATAGACATTTTTTACATGCACATAGTTTGAAAATTGTACTGCCAGGCGAATTGGAAGCGCATACTTTTAAAGCTCCGTTACCGGATGACCTGCAACAGGTATTGGATAGTTTTAAGACAAATGAAAATGTAAATTTTGATTAGGAGAGTTCAATGAAAAACGTCGATCTTAGATCTGATACAGTTACCCGGCCAACACCAGAAATGAGGGAGGCAATGTGCCGGGCAGATGTTGGAGATGATGTTTACGGAGAAGATCCAACAGTTAATAAGTTACAGGAACTGGCAGCTACCATGTTGGGTAAGGAAGCAGGTTTATTTGTCCCATCAGGAACAATGGGTAACCTGTCAGCCATGTTGGCTCATTGCCAGCGAGGCGATGAAGTCATTCTGGGAAACAAAGCTCATACTTTCCTGTATGAATCTGGAGGAATTTCTGCCCTGGGTGGAGTTCATTCATGCCAGCTTCCGAACCAATCGGATGGATCTTTAGCTCTCGAAGAAATAAAAAATGCCATCCGGGCGGATGACCCACATCAACCCATCACCCGATTGATTGCGCTTGAGAATACTCATAATCGATGCGGAGGAACTTATCAGGTACCTGCATATACACAAGAAATTTGTGATTTTGCCCATCTAAACGGCTTGGCAGTTCATTTGGATGGAGCCAGGATATTTAATGCAGCTACAGCATGTGGCATGCCAGTCAAGGCGATGGTTGATTCTGTTGATTCGGTCACTTTTTGTTTGAGTAAAGGATTATGTGCGCCAGTAGGATCGATTTTGTGTGGGTCGAACGAGTTTATTCGTAAGGCTCATCGAATTCGAAAACAATTGGGAGGTGGAATGCGACAGGCAGGCATCCTGGCAGCTGCCGGAATTATTGCTTTGGAAAGTATGGTGGAACGATTGAAGGATGATCATGCACGTGCCAGATGTCTGGCTGATGGTCTCAGACAATATCCATATATCATTCTGGATAATGGGACTGCCGCAACCAATATGGTATTCTTATCTGTGAGTGATGAGGTTAAGCATTCGACTCGACAGATATCCAGCTTGCTGGAAAAGCAAGGTGTTCGTGTTGGGGCGGTGGGAGAAAAGCGTTTTCGTTTGGTTACCCATTACTGGATCGATGATGAAGATATAAATCACACTATTGAAGCATTTGGAATGATTAAAAAATAACGGGCTGTTAGATTAAATTGAATTAATAATAATAAATCTTTAATTCGAAGGTTGTCATTAAAATCCAACTAAAGATTGTAAGGATACTGGATTATATACATGCGTTATAATTTATCGTCCTTGAATTGTTAATTAAGGAGAATTCTCCATGGAACGGACTCTGTCTGGAATTGAACGATTAGCAGGGATAATTCACTCAAAATGGGCGGAGCAATTACAATTTGGCATTATATTGGGGAGTGGGCTGGGAGGCGTGGCGGAATCTGTTCAAAATGGTTTCAGTATTCCGTATAACGAGCTTCCTGGATGGCCGCTCTCCACCGTAATTGGGCATGCAGGCAGGTTGATTATCGGCCAATTGGAAAATAAAAATGTATTGGTTATGCAAGGCCGAATCCACTTTTACGAAGGATACAGTATGCAAGTCGTGACCATGCCCATCCGGGTTATGCAACGACTGGGTATTAAAGACCTTATTGTCACGAATGCGGCTGGGGGCGTAAACCCATCATTTGTACCTGGAGATGTAATGATGATAACTGATCATCTCAATTTGATGGGAATGGCTGGGCAAAATCCTTTGAGTGGACCAAATTTGGAAGAGTTCGGACCTCGATTTCCGGATATGAGCCAGGCTTATGATCGTGATTTGATGAAGATTACCCGCAGCGTTTCCAAAATAAAAGGTATCAATCTTCGAGAAGGAGTATATGCCGGTCTTAGTGGACCTTCATTTGAAACTCCTGCTGACCTGAGATTCCTAAGAGCTGTTGGAGTGGATGCGGTGGGCATGTCAACCGTACCAGAAGTAACAGTTGCTCGCCATGGGAGCATGCGGGTGCTTGGTTTTTCTGGTATTAGTAATAAGGCCAATCTGAATGGATCTACAAAGACTACACATGAAGAAGTGTTGGAAGCAGGACGATTGATAGCTCCTAAAATTGAAGCCATTATTCATGGCGTATTAAGTGTAATCTAAGTAAGCATATGATAGAAATCGTCCAATTCTTCTCGAAGTACTCACCTTGGGTTTACTTAATTCTTATCTTTGGGTTTTTAGTTGCAATCCGCAGCCTTTTAAGGAACTTAAACGAACAGCGCGATCTGGTTTATGGACTTGAACGAGAAATAACTCATCGTCGTGTTGTGCAGTCAGTTACAAGCCTGATTATCATAGGGCTACTTCTTTTCGGAGAATTTACCCTGGTAACTTTTCTATCTCCAGTTATTCCAGCCTCAACCCTGATAACAACCCCTACAATCAACCCATTATTGATTCCACAGAGTACGATTAACACGGGACAGGGAACGATGTCCGTTGAAACTCCGCAGGCAAGTGCCACTCAATTACAAGCAACCGGATGCATTATCGGGCAGATTATGATATCAGTACCAAAGGCTGGCCAAGAAATCCAGGGAGAAATTGAACTTATTGGTACTGCCGATATCCCAAACTTTGGTTTTTATAAATACGAATATGCCCCTCAAGGGAGTGATGCATGGTCAACCATACTGGCGGGCCGTAAAGCAGTGATTGATGGTAAGCTGGGGAATTGGGATACAACTGAATTAACTCCAGGCGATTATCAACTGCGACTGGTGGTTTTTGACAATATGAATACTGAATTGCCAATTTGCATTATCCCTGTGCGAGTGATCCAGTGAGTGTTAAATAAAAGGATGAAATATGGCTGAAGTTCAAATTCGCAATGCAGTAGCTACCGATATCCAAACGATTATGGGATTTGACCATTCTACTACGAGTGATTATGTGTGGCAATTTGATTTGCAGCATGGCGAGGATCAAGTAGGTGCAATATTTCGTGAGATACGCCTACCTCGGTCAATAAACGTACGGTATCCCAAAACAATAACCAATCTGGCAGATGAATGGAATAGGCAGAGTGGGATGATTGTCGCGATAGTAGAAAAAGGAGTTTGCGGTTATTTGCGCTTGACAGATAATATAGTTCCAGAGACATCCTGGATAACCGACCTGGTGGTATCACCTGTTTTTCGCAGAAAAGGGATTGGTAAAAGTCTGATCCTCGCAGCGCAAACTTGGGCAGCAGAACGGCAAAAATCCAGGATCATAATTGAAATGTCAGCAAAGAACCACCCTGCTATTAAACTTGTTCAAAAAATGGGTTATGAATTCTGTGGTTATAATGACAATTATTATGCAACGAATGATGTTGCTCTTTTCTTTGGCCGTGTGTTAAGGTCTTAAGCAAACCAATTGGTAGGAATGAATGGATAGTGGATTGTTGAATGATGTATTGGTGTGGATAGTTACATTAAATCAGATTCTAACCGCTGGCATTGCTATTACTGCTTTTTCATTATTCTTTTATTCGCTATCTTTTAATTTGCGTAACCGAGTTGCACGCTCATTTGCGATTATTTTATTATGTGTAGTCGTAGTCTTTACCAGTGAGGCATTAGAGAGCGCCTCCACTTCAAGTGAAGCTGTAAATTTTTTTTTGCGATTTGAATGGTTTGGAATTGTATATTTACCTGCAGCATATCTGCACTTTTCTGATGCCCTACTTGTTACTACTGGCCGTCCATCTCGAGGCAGGCGCAGGATTGCAGTAAGATTTTTATATGTCATTTCCACAACATTTCTGGTATTGTTATCTACCAATACTCTGCTTGGTCCGATTGTTAAGGATGCTCAGCCAGCTCCACATTTGCAACGAACCTTTTGGATGGAAGTTTTCACAATTTATTATATTGGCATAATGGTCTGGGCCTGGATAAATTTTGGGAGATCCTTCAGGCATACATTAACCCGTTCAGGGAAACGACGCATGTTCTATCTATTGAGCGGAGCAACTGCACCGGCAATAGGATCATTTCCATTTTTACTTTACGGGTCAACGCTGGCGGCACGGCATCCCTTCGCTTTTTGGGGAGTGGCTCTTGCAAACAATTTATTGGTTGGTGGATTGATCATCCTGATGGCTTATGCCGTTGCGTTTTTTGGAGTTTCCTGGCCAGACCGGGTTGTTAAAAGCCGTTTGTTTAAATGGATCATGCGCGGACCTGTAACTGCATCGATTACTCTAGGGGTAATGACGATTGTACGTAGAATAGGGGAAATGTTCGGGATTGTTTATACCAGTGCAGTACCAGCCTCCATGGTTGCAATTGTACTGCTCATGGAACATACCATAACTCTTGTGGCACCATTTTGGGAGCGGTGGATTTTTTTTGGGAATGATCGTACAGATCTGGTGTTGCTGCAAAGCCTGGAAGAGAGATTAATCACGAAAGGTGATTTGCGGCAATTTCTGGAAGCCATTCTCGCAGCAGTCAGAGATCACCTTCAATCCCAATCTGCTTTTGTTGCGGCCATGGATGAAGAAAAAATATCCCTGTTGATTTCAACTGGCAATTCCCCATTTCTTAATGAGGAAGACCTTAATGAAGCTCTGGAATTGCTGAAAATTACAGAAAATGCAAATGGCGATTATTTTTCTTGGGGGGATTACTGGATTTTCCCCTTGTATAAAAATTCCTACACCGATGATGCACAGCCGGTATTGATGGGATTGATTGGAGCAACCAGTCATAAGGATCAAACCTTATATGGGGAGCAACGTCAATCCTTGGAATTGTTACTTCAAAGGGCTGCCCTTGCATTGCAAGATAGAATCTTACAAGAAAGCGTATTTCGATCTCTGGAAGAATTGCAGCCTCAAATTGATCTTTTTCAAAAGTTGCGAGCTGTTGGTCGTTATGATAGCAAAACCAGCTTGTTGGCTGAAAAAATGCCACCTGAGGCAGATTTAGCCAATTTTGTAAAAGAAGCTTTGACGCATTATTGGGGGGGGCCAAGGTTATCTCAGAGCCCATTAATGCAGCTTCAGATTGTGCAACAAGCATTCAATGAACATAACGATAACCCTTCCAATGCGCTGCGTTCCATACTGCGTAAAGCTGTGGATAGCATTCGCCCGGAAGGGGAGCGTCGCTTTACAGCTGAATGGATTTTATATAACATTTTAGAGTTAAAATTTATTGAAGGTCGAAAGGTTAGGGAAGTTGCTGCCAGGCTGGCTATGTCAGAAGCCGATTTATATCGAAAACAGCGTGTTGCCATTGAAGAAGTAGCACGAATAATTATTGATATGGAACAGCAGACACACTAATTTGGCAGCAGAATGGAGGAAGGGATAATTAATGGGTAACAAACAATTAGCTATCGATGAATTACCTGCAATTGATGATGGCTGGTGGGAATCAATTCTGGCTGAAGAAGAAGGGAATAGGATCAACAAAAAAAGTTCCAGACCCATCAATGCACAAGAGAGATCCATTAAAAGTCTGGACTGGGTACGCGCAAGTGATATTTTCACGCAGGACCAAATTATCCTTATGTCAGTGACCGGTTTTAACAAAGGGGGATTATTGGTTGAACATGATGACATTCATGGGTTTATTCCTTGCTCCCACCTGGTCAAACTTGCACCACAGATGAGCAAAGAAGAGCGGGAAAGCTGTCTCTCAGCTTATGTTGGAAAGAGTTTGAGTTTAAAAATCATCGAATGTGCGCGTGATGAAGGCAGGTTGGTCTTTTCAGAACGCGCGGCACAGACAGAACCGGGGCGTAGGACTGTATTGATGGAGAATTTACGGGTTGCTCAGAAGGTTAGCGGAGATGTAACAAATATCACTGAATTTGGTGTTTTTATTGATCTTGGTGGAGTGGAGGGACTTATCCATATTTCGGAGCTTTCATGGGGGCGAGTTGACCATCCATCCAATATTCTCAAGATAGGACAAAAAGTGGATGTCCTCATTCTTGAAATTCTTCCTGAGCGGTGCAGAGTGGCGCTGAGTTTAAAGCGCCTTGTACCCAATCCATGGGTTGGAGTTGAAAACAAGTATCAAAAAAATCAGATTGTACAGGTAGAAATTACATCCCTGGCATCTTTTGGGGCATTTGCGCGCGTAGAGGATGGTTTTGAGGGTTTGATCCATTTTTCTGAAATCCCATTAACTCCCAATAAAAATATTAAAGATTTACTAAACCCTGGAGATAAGGTCATGGCCAAGATCATGAAAGTAGATGTATCCAGGCAGCGTATGGGTCTTAGCTTGAATCTTGAAAAATCATCAGGAAACTAATGTCTCCCAAACAAAAACAACCAAAAAAGTCAGAGCACTTGAAAGAGCCAATGAACCCTCCTCCGAGAATGGATTGGCTGGATCGAATTCAACAATTCAAAGTTCATTTTGGGCGTTTTTTGTGGGATGCAACAGGTGTAATCTTATTTGCATTTGGATTGTTGGTTCTTGTAGGTGTAATTGGTTTATCAAAAGGGACATTATTATCCCGGTTGATCGAAGTGATCTCAGTCTGGTTGGGATGGGGTAGTATGCTGATCGTTGTTATGTCGGGTTTGGGTGGAGCCCTTGCATTCAAACATCGACGAAAACCAATAATAATAAATTGGAACCGGGTAATATCTATTGAAATAACATGCTTTTTATCCCTTGCCATTCTTTCTATAATTGGGGGAAACTCGCTGACTCAGGTGGAAAATGGATGGTGGGGAGGCCGCGTTGGGTGGGCGCTGGTCAGCTTGATGCAAAACATTTTGGGGGATATACCGGGGATAATTATTATTATTATCCTCTGGGTTGTATCAGCGATGGGAAGCCTTGGACTGTGGGAAAAATTGGAAAAATGGTTGCAGAATCAGCTTGGTGGTAACCTTTTCGTTAAGCCACAATCTGAGATGGATGCAGAAATCGCTCCATATGAAATAAACAATGTTATGGATAAGAAATCCAAATCTTCTCCCCATAAAACGAAGATAAAACTCCCGCCAGAATTTCGAAAATCTCTTGAATTGCCAGAAAACCAGGATGAAAGATTGGTGAATCCACCTCCTCGGGGAGATCGCTTGCCTCCATTCAATATTATGGCGAGCGAACAAAATAGCCGACCTGATGAACGAAATATCAATCAAACGGCCGGATTAATTGAAAAAACCCTGGCTGATTTTGGAATCCCTGCCAAAGTGGTTGGTTTTCGTATAGGTCCTACAATCACCCAGTTTGCCGTTGAGCCTGGTTTTTTTGAAAAAAGTGGTCTTGAAAATGGCGATCCCAATCGTCAAAAAGTGCGTATTGCCCAAATTGCCGGTCTTTCACGCGACCTGGCGCTGGCTCTATCGGCTGAAAGGTTGAGGATCGAAGCACCTGTTCCCGGTCGCTCATATGTAGGTATCGAAGTTCCAAACTTACGGGCTTCGACTGTTCGATTGCGTTCGATTTTGGAATCTGAATCTTTTTACAAGATTGGATCACAACTGGCAATTGCCCTTGGACGGGACGTATCCGGCCAACCTGTTGTAGCAGACCTGGCGCGCATGCCGCATTTGTTGATTGCTGGTACAACAGGATCTGGAAAATCCGTATGTATTTCTGCACTGGCAACCTGCCTGGCGATGAATAATACCCCGGATGATTTAAGGATGGTGATGATTGACTCGAAAATGGTGGAGCTAATTCGATTTAACGGATTACCGCACTTGTTAGGTAAAGTAGAAACGGATATTCAACGTATTTTGGGAGTGCTGCGCTGGGTTGTTGTAGAGATGGAGCATCGCTATAAACTGCTTGAAGCTTCACGCGTACGGGATCTTGAAGGATACAACAAACGCCTTCTACGTCGCAAAGAAGGTATTCCCTTACCGCGGATAGTAGTGTTAATAGATGAATTGGCAGATTTGATGATGTCTGCTCCGGATCAAACTGAGCATAATCTGGTTCGCTTGGCGCAAATGGCCCGGGCTACAGGGATACACCTAGTTGTAGCAACACAGCGACCAAGCACTGAGGTTGTCACCGGATTGATCAAGGCAAATTTTCCAGCAAGGATATCCTTCGCTGTCGCATCCGGAATTGATTCTAGAGTCATCTTGGATTCTCAAGGTGCGGAAACATTGCTGGGTCACGGCGATATGCTGTTCTTGAATCCTGAAGTTGGTAATCCAATCCGAGCACAAGGTGTCTTGATAACAGACCAGGAAATTGAACGGATGATTTCATTCTGGCAGAATTCAAGTTCAAGGACTGACGAACGCCCACCCTGGGAGACTCTCCTGAGCGAACCAGACGAGGGAGAGGACGGTGTTATGATTGAACATGCCATTGTTCTATTAAAGAAAGAACACCGTGCAAGTGCATCCATGCTCCAGCGACGGTTACGCATCGGGTATCCTCGTGCAGCTCGTTTATTGGATCGTTTGGAAGAGATGGGAATTGTAGGCCCTTCCACTGGTGGAGGACGAGATCGGGATGTGTTAATTGATTCTGAGGATGATTTTGAAGAAGATTTAAATTAATATTTGTTAAGGCTACAGAATCATAGCCTTAGGTGGTATTATTGAAGCTTGTAAAAAATCGACTGAAAGGATTCAAATATTTATCCATGGAAGAAGAAAGAAAATCGTTTAGCGATCACTTGCGCTTGTGGTTTAAATGGGTGACCGATCCCCTTGGTGCTTTCTTTAATCGACTGGGGATACATCCCAATACAATGACAATCCTTGGGGTTTTAGGTACAGGGCTGGGCGCTTTTATGATCGCCAGAGGAAATATGTTGTGGGGTGGTTTATTTATTTTGATTTCGGTTCCATTTGATGCACTGGATGGAACCATGGCACGTTTGCGAGGCGAAGCAAATGAATGGGGCGCATTTGTAGATTCGGTCGCAGACCGATATTCTGAATTAGTAACGTATGCTGGTTTGTTGTATTATTATCTGGACAAAGGCAATAGACTGGCTTGCATCTTGGTATTCTTATCCGCGGCTGGGTCGGTGCTCGTAAGCTATGTGAAAGCCCGGGCAGAATCGTTGGATTTATACGCCAAGGGTGGTTTGCTCACACGCGTTGAAAGGTATATTGTACTGGCGCCGGCTTTGGTATTCAACCAGCCGCTTATTGCCTTATGGATTTTGGCTATATTAACTAATGTCACAGCATTCCAACGCATCTATATTGTGCGGAAAGATGCTTATCGAAAACATTTCATCAGCAACGGAGAAAAACATGCCTAATGGTTTTGATATTCCTTTGCCATTTCTCAACCAACCTTTCCATATATATTTCTATGGGATCCTGATTACTTTGGGTGTGATTTCGGCAGCAGTAGTTGGTCAGATTGAAGCAAAGAGACGGGGATTGAATCCTGAAATTATTTTGGATATGTTGTTCTGGCTGGTTGTTGCTGGAATCATTGGAGCGCGAATCTGGCACATATTAACTCCCCCACCGTCCATGGTAGAGCGTGGAATTACAACTATGTATTACCTTACCCATCCTTTGGAAATGCTGGCGATTCGCAACGGTGGATTGGGTATACCTGGCGCAGTCATCGGTGGGGCAATTGCCCTATGGATCTATTCAAAAAAATATAAGCTGGACTTTTTGACTTGGGCGGATATTGCTGCTCCTGGATTAGCTCTGGCACAGGCAATTGGTCGATGGGGGAACTTTTTTAACCAGGAACTTTATGGAGCGCCTACAGATTTACCCTGGAAATTGTTCATCGACTCAGCACATCGTTTGCCAGGCTATGAAAATTATGGTTATTACCATCCACTTTTCTTTTATGAGTTTTTGTGGAACCTGGCTAACGCAATATTTCTGTTGGTCATTGGTAGAAAACTAGCGAAACGATTGAAAACAGGTGACCTATTGTGGATTTATATGATCACGTACCCGATAGGACGATTTTTCCTTGATTTTCTCCGCTTGGATGCTTCCGAGGTGGCGGGTATCAACGCCAACCAGTCCTTCATGGTAATTGTTGCCATTTGTGCTTCGATTGTTTTATTCACGAGACATCGACTTTTAAAAAGTAAACCTATCTAGTACCTGGTTTTTCGCGAATGCGGAAATCAAACTATGATAGAAACCAACGATCTTAGCAAACAATTTGGTGAATTTTGGGCAGTTGATGGAATCAATTTAAGTGTAAAACCTGGTCAAGTATTGGCATTATTGGGACAGAACGGCGCAGGTAAAACCACAACGGTTCGACTGTTGACATCTTTGTTATCCCCTTCCAGGGGAACAGCCAGCATTCATGGTTATGATGTTGTTAAAGAACCAGATAAAGTCCGCTCGGTGGTTGGTGTTTTAACCGAGCAGCACGGTTTGTATTTACGTATGACGGGGATGGATTACCTGGATTTTTTTGGTCAGGTGTATCAGATTGATGCTGCCACAAGAGTTTCGCGTAGCCATAGATTATTGGAAATATTTGGTCTTGAGCGAGCAGCCTCCCAAAAGATAGGGGAATACTCAAAAGGAATGCGACAGAAACTAGCCCTTGCACGAACCTTAATTCATGAGCCTCCTGTGCTTTTGCTGGATGAACCAACATCGGCTATGGACCCGAAAAGCTCCCGGTTGGTGCGTGATTCCATATCCAGTTTGCGATCAAAAAATAGGGCGATAATCATCTGTACTCACAACCTGGCTGAAGCCGAAGAGCTTGCAGATCAAATAGCTATCGTTTATCGAGGTCGCATTTTGATTAGCGGGGCTGTGGATGAATTAAAATTGCGCATATTGGGACCTGTAGAATATGAAGTTAAAATTAGCGGGGATTGGCCTGCGAAACCAATAAAATTACCCGCCGGGGTTAAATTGTTGGAGAATATTAATCATACCCGCAGATTCCAAGTAGAAGATCCCAGCGTGGCTAATCCTCGCTTGCTAAAGGAATTGCTTAAAAAGAATGTTGATGTAATTAGTTTCCAAGAAGTGCCGCGCACCCTGGAACAAGTTTATCTAAAGGTAATGGAACAGGTCCACAATGAGTGATAGCATGCGAGGACAAATTGGAAAGGTGTGGTTAATTGCCCATCGTGAACTGCGTGACCAGTTCCGAGATTGGCGCATAATTGTGCCAATGATAGTACTTACCATATTTTTCCCTTTCTTGATGACATTTACGGCAAAACAAGCTCTGGACTTTGTTGCTTCTTATGGTGGCGGAACCATCATCCCTGAGCGCCTGGTTCCTTTTCTACTAATGGTTGTGGGTTTCTTCCCGATTACAGTATCTCTTGTTATAGCCCTGGAGTCGTTTGTCGGAGAGAAAGAAAGAGGTACGATAGAGCCATTACTGAGCAGTCCATTGAAAGACTGGCATATTTATCTGGGCAAGCTTTTTGCTTCAGCCAGTGTTCCATTGATAACTGCTTACCTGGGCATTAGTGTTTTTCTAATCTATTTGAAAATAGATAATATTGCCATCCCGGATATAAATTTACTAACCCAGACGATTTTTCTAACCACGGTTCAAGCTTTGTTGATGGTAAGTGGCGCAATCGTGATTTCAACACAAGCCACATCTGTACGTGCAGCAAATTTATTATCTTCATTCATAGTTATTCCAATTGCGATATTAATCCAGGGGGAAAGTGTACTCATGTTTTGGGGAAACAACCAAATATTGTGGTTGGCAATTATAGGAGTTTCAATTTTGGCAGTGCTAATGATCAGGGTGGGGATCGCGCATTTTCAGAGAGAAGCTTTGCTTGGCAGAGAGATTGATATTTTGAATTTTAAATGGATCATACGAACATTTTGGAATTCTTTTTCTGGAAATTATAAAAATATCTTCAATTGGTATCGTTACGAGATCCCAAAAACCTTAAAAAAAATGCGCATAACCATCGTGCTAATTATTCTCATGGGAATAATTGGAGCAGTTTTTTCATATTATTATGTTTTATCTTATGATACAGCCCTGGCATTCAACCCGGAAACTGTTTCTGGTGAGTTACGTCAGGTATTTGGAACAGAAATTGGCTCTTTCGGCGATGCAACCATTTCAGTGCAGTATATTTTCGGCAATAACGTTAGGGCTATTGGAGTGATTTTACTGCTTGGGTTGGTTTCATTTGGCGTACTTGGAGCAATTGCATATATAGTAAATATGGGTTTGATTGGGGCTGTATTAGCATTTGTAAGTATTTTTGGATATTCTCAAGCGCAAATTGTTCTTTCAGGAATATTACCCCACGGTGTTTTTGAAATTCCAGCAATTATTCTATCTTCAGCCGCAGTTTTGCATATCGGGATTACTTTAATCACGCCTTTATCGCAAAGATCACTTGGCGAAGTATTAATTGAATCACTTGCTGATTGGGCAAAAATAGCAATAGGAATAACTGTGCCTTTGCTGGTAATAGCTGCAATGATCGAGACATGGGTGACTCCAATTTTGCTATTATCAGTGATAAAGTAATAGTATTGCAGAAAGTAAATAGGTATCCATATGCCTAAATTAATAATACTGGGTTCATCGAATTCAATTCCTGACTTAAAACACGAAAATTCCCACATGGTTTTTGTCGGTCAAGAATCGACTGTGTTGATAGATTGTGCCAGCAACCCCATATTAAGGCTTAAACAAGTGGGAATTGAATGATTTAACTGATATTATTTTGACTCACTTTCACCCCGATCATGTATCTGGTGTGCCTCTACTATTATTAGACATGTGGTTGATGGGTCGACAACGACCTTTAAATATTTATGGACTTCAATATACTTTGGATAGAATGGAAAATTTAATGGGATTTTACGGATGGGCTGATTGGCCCCACTTCTTCCCGGTAGCCTTTAATCGTCTTCCTGCGGGGGATATGGTTTCCGTTATAAATAATAAGGAGTTTGAGATCCACGCATCCCAAGTAAATCATTTGATACCCTGTATTGGTTTAAGGTTGGAGTGTAAAACGAGTGGAAAAGTATTGGCATACTCCTGCGACACAGAACCGTGTGCCCAGGTGATCCGGTTGGCCAAAAAAGCTGATGTCTTGATCCACGAAGCCAATGGTCACATTCACGGACATTCTTCTGCTTTACAAGCTGGCGATATTGCCAATCAGGCAGAGGCAAAGACTTTGTACCTTATACATTATCCCACGGGAGAAAATCCGACTGACAACCTGGTAAAAGATGCCGGATTGCGATTTAGTGGTGAGGTTCACCTGGCAGAAGATTTTTTAGCTTTGGAGCTTTAGTTGGAAATACTTGAAAATCAAATTTTAAAAAAGATTACTACCAACCGATTAGAAAAGGTTTCCACTCGTTGTTTTCGTATAATTGACTGCCATATAAATAATTTGCGTTAGATGGAGGTTCAATGGGTTGGCGGATCAGTTTCAACTGCGATTCGGTTAATCGTCTCCCACCTTTTCGATGGTTACAAAACGGACACGCTGCTACAACATTCGTCCAAATATGCTCTCCCCCTAAATGCTTGGGTTGGACATGGTCTATGGTGAGATTGGTTGTGTGCTGCCCGCAATACTGGCAGGTGAAATTATCACGGCGAAATACTTCCCGGCGGGTGAGCCTGATGTGTGGGCGAGGACGGTGAACCATATACTCCAAGCGGATTATGGATGGTTCCGGGATTAATTTAGAGATCGTATGAATATAACCGCGTCCATTTGCCACCATTGCGGCTTTTCCAGAAAGGATCAATCCAATGGCTCTTTTTATATTGCAGATATTGATTGGCTCGAAGTTAGCGTTAAGAACCAAAACCGGCGCCTTTTGCATAGGCCTCCATATTGGGGGGTATTATAGCATAACGAAAGCAGGTAAATAAAATGCGAATTTTAATTTCTGGCGGAACGGGGATGATTGGAAGACCTCTTGTAACCCGATTGCAGGAAAGCGGTCATCAGCTATGGATTTTGACAAGAAAAATCGGGGCAAGACATAATTTGAAGAACATTCAAATGGTCCATTGGGACGGCTCCAGATTGGGTGAATGGAGTGAATATGTAAATCAGGTGGATGCAATTATTAACCTGGCTGGTGAGAACATCGGGGCAAAGCGGTGGTCTGACAAGCGCAAGAAACAGATAATCGAGAGCAGAGTAAATGCCGGAGAGATTCTAACCGAAGCGATCAAGCAAGCAAGAAAACGCCCAAGAGTGTTTGTTCAAGCATCTGCAATTGGATTTTATGGCGTGAACAGGCATGAGAATTTGACTGAGGCAAGCGCTTCCGGGGATGATTTCCTGGCTGATATTTGTATAAAATGGGAAGAATCCAGCAATGGCTTAGAATCCTTGGGAATTCGCAGGGTTGTAATTCGTACGGGTGTTGTTCTCTCGAAAAACGAGGGCGCCTTAAACCGGATGTTGATCCCCTTCAAACTATTCGTTGGAGGACCTATCGGTGGTGGGAGACAAATGATCTCCTGGATCCATCCGTTTGATGAGATTGCTGCGATACAATACATGCTTGAGAATGATGAATTAGCAGGAGTCTTTAACCTGACTGCACCCGAACCTATAAGCAATGCAGACCTTGGAAGATACCTGGCAAGAATTACCCATCGTCCTTATTGGCTGCCAGTACCTGCTTTTGCATTGCGTATATTATTGGGGGAAATGTGTACACTAGTTTTGGATGGGCAAAATGTGACATCACTGAGATTAGTTGATGCAGGATTTCAATTTAAGTACGGGAAAATCGAAGATGCATTAAAAAATCTTTTGGCTTGAAATTCAATATTATTGTATAATCTTATTATGAAATTTGCCGGGCGTTTTGGATATTATTACTATTTCCATCCTTGAGCGAAACTGCGGATGGTTGCACGCGCCTGCCGCAGCAGGCGCTTTTTATTATAAATTTTCCATGTAATTAGCATTACAACAGGAGGAAGTGTGAATATTGATGATCAAGTTGCCTTATTAATGCAAGGTACAGAATATGGTGATGATGAATTAGCAGCTTTTATGTCTGATGGCCTTCGCCAAAGATTAATGGAGGCAGAAAAAAAAGGGCGACCACTGCGTGTTTATTGTGGGTACGATCCAACCTCAACAGATCTGCATTTGGGGCACACAATCACCATGCGAAAATTGCGCCAGTTCCAGGATCTTGGGCACGAAGTTACCTTTTTGATCGGTAGTTATACAGCCCTGGTAGGTGATCCATCCGATAAGAATAAAGCCCGCCCGGTTTTGACCCACGAAAAAGTGGCGGAAAATGCCAAGACTTATGCTGACCAGGCCTTTCGAGTACTGGACCGGGAAAAAACGATAGTTCGTTACAATGGGGAATGGTTATCAGAATTAAGCCTGGTGGATTTGATCCGGTTGGGGCAGAATTTTACGGTACAACAATTTCTGGCTCGTGAAAACTTTTCCAAAAGAATGGAAGCCAACGAACCAATTTACTTGCATGAGACATTTTATGCACTGATGCAAGGATACGACGCGGTTGCAATGCAGACGGATGTTCAAGTAGGCGGTACCGACCAATTGTTTAATATTATTGTTGCTGGAAGGAAACTTCAAGAGGCACTCGGACAAAAGCCACTGGTTGGGATTATTTGTGGCATCCTGCCAGGTACGGATGGTGTTCAGCGGATGTCCAAGTCAACCGGGAATGTTATTCCTATAAACACCACTGCCGAAGATATGTATGGCAAGGTTATGAGTATTCCTGATGAGGCCATCATCAAGTACTTTCGACTCGCGACTCGCTTATTGCCACCTGAAATTGATGCCATTGAAAAGGATTTGATTTCCAACCAAATCCATCCGCGTGATGCAAAAATGAAACTCGCGCTTGAAATCACAACAATATTTTATGGAGAATCTGAAGCGAGCGAAGGTGAAAAAGCATTTGTCAGGCTCTTTCAAAAAGGCGGATTACCTGAAGAAATGCCTGAATTCATACTTCAAACGGGGGATAATGTTTTGGAGGTTATGTTAAAAGCGAATCTGGTAGCAAGTAAAAGTGAAGGGCGTAGATTATTGTTGCAAAATGGGGTACGCCTGGACGGTGAGGTGCTCACTAATGGACAAGGAGAACCACCTCATACCGGAGTCTTGCAAGTAGGAAAACGGAAGTTTGTCAGGCTTAAAAAATGATCAATCAGCCCCCGGAAAATCTTTCGGGGGCTGATTATCAAGGTTGTAATGACATACTCAACAAGGATTGTCCGATTTCTCTGGCGAGGTTTGTATTATGTTCCTCCAACAAAATGGTTACCACCAGAGGAGTACCCTGCCAATCTATTAGAGTTCCAGCCATATACCAAGTAAGAGATCTGTTTTCTGAATCATCCCACGGGCTACTAGCATATTCCCAGTATGGTTGATTGCTTACCAGGAATTGATTTATGGATTCCGCGATGGATTCTGCTGGCAGAGCTTGAACAGGATCGCTGAGAGCAGGTAGAATCACCCAACCTTGTTGCGGGGTTTTAACAGCCATAGCCAGTCTGGCCGGAGGACGAATTCCTTCATTGCTTAATGCAGCTACCGCCAAGGCCATCTGCAGAGGGCTGATGCGTAAATCCTCTGTTGGATGGGCAGCCGGGGCAACTGGCAGCCTTAAATCCGGGGATGTATAAAACCCCAACACCTGATAGAGGTTTAATTGAGTATCCTTAGTTGGATTTTCTGTCAGACCTGCGGCGATCAAGAAAGGTTTGAGAGCATCCCCTGGTGGATACAATCCCTGGGCGGCCCGGTTGATCAACGGTCTTTCAGCGTCTTGAGCCAGGGATGAACCTGTTTCGTCAAGAAGATTCGGATCATAGTTTGGATGGGAAGACATCACTAATATTTCGCCACTGGCAGCATTTAGCATAACAACAGCACCTTTGTGGTCGGTCATAAGCTCATCTGCCTGCCGTTGTAGTTCCAAATTAATGCTCAAGCGGACATCAAGCCCGGGAGGTGGTTGACCATAAAGCAAATGATCCCACCAGATCAAGGCAGAATTGTTTCCCTGTATACCGCGTAAATAATCATCGAGACTAAATTCCAGGGCTGCCTGCCCATATATATTATGGGTATAGCCAGTGATGGGTGAAAGTTCAGGATATAGATAGGTGCGTATATAATTTCCTGAACTACCCTCCGTTATGGTGATAGGTTGATCCTGGCGAGCCAATATCGAGCCACGCTTTACATAACGATCTGAGATTGAGCGACGGGCATTATCAGTGCGGGATAATAATTCAGGTCCGCGCCATACAGACCACCATCCGGTCGCCAGGGAAACGACCATCAATTCGATTGCGAGAAAATAGCCCAAGAAAAAGTAAGGCTGCGGTTTGGGTATTGGAAAAGGCTCAATGTCAATCTCGTTGCTAATAATCAATAGGAGAAGAAGAGCAATAAATGAAGTCAATAGGGAGGAGCCCCCGTAAGAGACAAATGGTAATGTCACACCGGTTAGAGGCAACGCGCGCAGGTTACCTGCGATGATAAGGATACTTTGAGCGATGAGGAACGAAGTCAATCCGGCTGCCAGATATCTTCGAAAGCGGTCTGTAGCATGCAGGGCGATTCGGATGCCTCTGGCCAAGAAAATGCCTAACAGCGCAAGCAAGGCAATAGATCCAACCAGGCCAAATTCTTCAGATATCGAAGAATATATAAAATCTGAAATGGCAACAGGGACCAAACCAGGACTACCACCACCTGGGCCGCGGCCGAACAGCCCTCCATTGGCTATTGCCAATAGCGATTGAACAATTTGATATGACCGCCCAGAGGGATCAATCCATGGATTTAACCAGGCATCCACACGTAAACGCACCACATCAAACAGAAAGTATCCCAGGATGGCAGAAATACCCAAGCCCACGAGGCTGATTATTAGAACCCTTTTTCTCCCCGATGCCATATAAAGGTGGACGGTGTAAAGAAAAATGAATATGGAAGCAGTGCCCAGGTCTTGTTGGAAAATAAGAATGGACAGCGCCACACCCGTTACAAGCATGGTGGGTATGAACATGGGAAGGATGCTTAATTTGAGGGGTATTCGGTCGGCGAAATATGCAGCCAGATAAATTACCAGCAGCAGCTTAAGAGGCTCGGACGGTTGAAAATAAATGCCACAACAACCCAACCATAAACGGGGTCCGCCCCCCATGGGGTTTACACCAAATAAGAATGTTAACATGGTTACCAACAAACCACTTGCGAGCCAAATATATTTATATCTTCGCAGAAAATTCAAATTCCCAGGAAGACGGAGACAAAAGATAAAAAGGATGCCAACAACCAGTAACCACAGGGTTTGACGTAAACCAAAAGCAGGAACCAACCGCCAAACGGTCAGGATCCCCCAACCTGAAAGTAAAGCCGCAATGGGAAAAATGAATGGGTCACTATCCGGCAAATATTTTTGAAGTTGGTTAAATGCGATTGTAATAACCACGACCCACAATAACAAGCCAATCCAGTGCCCCCATAAATATTCTGTTTGCCACGTTCTTTCCCGTGCTGCAGGAGCGATAGTAAGCGCCAGCGCATACAGGAATAGAAAAATTGCCGACACCTGCAACAGGCGGTACTGCAATTTGTTATTGGAACTTGTCAGGGTGGATCTATTTGAGGTATTTACCAATCAAAATATCCAATTTCTTACGAGTTTCATTGGGGATGTAATTTTTTTGAGTGATCAGGGCGCTCTCAAGGGCTGACTTGCAAATGCAATCAGGGTTGGGGTTTATTGTCGACGCCAAATTGTGGATGACTTTTTGAGCCAAGGATGTGTTTTCCAATAAGACTTTTATTACCATATCAACAGTGACGGGAGATTCGCTGGTGCGCCAGACATCGTAATCGGTGACATGCGCCATGACTGTGTAACACATCTCAGCTTCACGCGCCAGGAATGCTTCAGGGGAGGTAGTCATTCCGATTATGGACATGCCCCAGGAGCGGAATACACTGGATTCGGCTTTTGTTGAAAAGCGCGGTCCTTCAATTGTGATAAATGTACCGCCATTATGTACATTGTGGACATCGGCCATATTCAAGGCCTGAAGAAGCTGGTTTCCCAGTCGGGTGCAGAATGGGTCAGCGACACTGATGTGGGCAACGATCCCATCACCAAAAAATGTTCGATGCCGGCCGCGTGTGTAATCGAAGATCTGATCGGGGATGACAATGTCTCCGGGAGCGTAATCCTCCCGCAGGGATCCACAGGCACTTATACTGACAATGTTTTGAACTCCCAACAGTTTTAGTGCAAAAATATTTGCACGGTAATTTACCTCGGATGGGCTTATCTGGTGACCCTGACCATGCCTGGCTAAAAAGGCAACCCGTTTTCCTTCCAGCACACCTGTAATTATTGGGGCGCTTGGTTTACCAAATGGAGTTTCGATATGATTCTCTTGCATGTCTTCCAAACCTGGAAGATCGTACAACCCAGAGCCTCCAATGATCGCCAGGGCGATAGATTCAAGCATTGTTTTCTCCAATGTCTTTAATTGGATCTTTTACCATGAGGTTATTAAAAGTGTCGCCAGAAATTGTGATAGTAATTATGTTTTTTCCACACCTGATCTCATCCTCTGAAATTACAACAAGAGGTGTTGATACCGGTTGACCATTTATGAAAGTGCCATTTGTTGAGCCAAGATCTTCCAGCCACCATTGGGTATGATGGTATTTTAAACGGGCGTGATGGTTGGACACATTCTCATCATCCAAACGACACTCGCAAGTTGAGTCCCGGCCAATAGTAACTTCTTCCGAATTAAAATGCTGAACACGAGTTGGAGCATCGCTGGTTTGGATGGTTAAACTAATGGATGGAATTTTCCGCTTTGACAACCAAATCCCCTGCTGCCGGTTATCCTTCCATAGGAGGTAAAATAAAACCAATATAAAAACATAAAGGCTGATACTTAATAGAATCCGTAAGATAAGAAAGATAACGGCTGTCATTTGGCTGGCTTATCTTCCTTCGGGAAAACCGTTGTTGGGCGATCGGATGAAACGGATGAATTTGGACGGGTGGATCCTTGTCTTAGCTGGGATGGAGGCAGATCCTGGCCAAAGATCAGCGTTACCCCTGCCAGGGAGATAACATCACCGGGATAAAGGATGCTTTGATTAATTCGATCTCTGTTCACAAACGTCCCCCCCGTGGAATTCAGGTCAAATACAACAAAATGGCCTTTGACAGCCCTTATCTGGGCATGATTGCGCGAGATGCGTGGGTCATCAATGACGACATGATTGTCCAGCCTGCGGCCCATGTTGATCACGGATTGGTCTAGTGGGATGACCTCTGCACCGTGCAGAATAAGAAATGAATTGTCGGGAATATTATTCCCCGGGTTTTTATCCGCAGCACCCATTTGCATGCCCTGGGTTTCGGATACTTCCCCCAGGCTAAAGGATGCAAAAACCTGCACATCATTCTCAGCCATGGAACTGTCCGCCGAGGTGGATAATGTGGGCCTGGATGAAAAAATCAGCCCCGCTTCACTACCTGCAACTTCAAGGGCTGCCGCCAATTCATCCAATAAGCCCGGCTCCTGCCTCCACCTGGAGAGATTGACCGGGTGGGCAACGATCATATAAATATTCGGAGCCAGGTTAATTTTATCTTCCTGGGTTTTAATCTGGGCATACATCACAGAAGCCAGCTTTTGCGAAATTTGATCTTCAGGTTTGCGCCCCGGGATGAGATTCATTAAGCGCTCTTCGATCAGCGATTGTATGCGTGCTTCCAGATCATCAAGTGTACTCATAATGCTTTACCCATTTGCTGAAAAATAAACATTGAGCTTATTATAGAGGTGGGGAAGCGTTTAGGCAAGCCCTGCTGCGGGTCGATACTTTGATGGTTTATTCATTTAGAAGTAACAAAAGGATTGATTCGTTCCAGGCTGAGAATTGAGCGATTGATGCTATAATTTCAGGGATACCGAGGTTTACTCATAAAACCTTGATGAGAAATGATAAGGATTTAATAAGGTTTCCGTGAGGAACAAATTGGTTATTCCAAAGCCTTCCATGGATAATACAGAAGCAACCCTGCCCGCGAATTATATCCATACGGTCATCGAGCCGCCCAAAGGCTGGGCCGCGCTGGAGCTGGGTGAATTGTGGAAATTCCGGGAACTGCTTTTTTTCCTGACCTGGCGGGATATCAAGGTGCGTTACAAGCAGACCGCGCTGGGAGCAGCCTGGGCGATCTTGCAGCCGGTTTTGACCATGGTCGTGTTCAGCATCATTTTTGGCGGACTGGCCAGGCTGCCCTCGGAAGGGATCCCCTATCCAATATTCACATTCACAGCCCTGCTGCCCTGGCAGCTTTTTGCCTTCGCGTTGACGCAGTCTTCCAACAGCCTGGTGGGCAGCCAAAACCTGATCAGTAAAGTTTATTTTCCCCGCCTGGTGGTACCATTTTCATCGGTATTGGCCGGGGTGGTGGATTTTGGCATCGCCTTCCTGGTATTGGTGGGACTGATGGCTTATTATGGGATCGGATTGACTCCTGCCGCCTTGCTGCTGCCTGTGTTCCTGCTCCTGGCGCTGACCAGCGCCCTGGCGATCGGTCTGTGGCTTTCGGCGTTAAATGTGAAGTACCGCGATATCCGTTACGTGGTGCCGTTCCTGACCCAGTTCTGGATGTATGCCACCCCCATTGCTTATTCCAGTTCGCTGATTCCGGAAAAGTGGCGCTGGCTGTACAGCCTGAACCCGATGACGGGCGTGGTGGAGGGCTTTCGCTGGGCCATCCTGGGCAAGAGCAGCCTGGATGTGCTCTCGATGAGCATTTCAGCAGGCATGGTGGTGACGCTGTTGATCGGCGGATTGTATTATTTTAAGCGCATGGAATCCAGTTTTGCGGACATCCTGTAACATGAGCGAAATTGCCATTCGAGTGGAGCATTTGGGGAAGCAGTACCGGCTGGGCGCGCAGCAGGCGGGATATAAGACCTTCCGCGAGTCGCTGGTCAACACAGCCAATGCACCGCTGCGCTGGTTGAAAGGCGAGCGCAAGGCAGAAAAGAACACCTTCTGGGCGCTGGATGACGTTTCCTTCGAAGTCAAACACGGGGAAGCGATCGGCATTATTGGCCGTAACGGAGCCGGGAAAAGCACCCTGCTCAAGATCCTGTCGCGCATCACCAGCCCGACGCGCGGACGGGTGGACATTTATGGACGGGTGGGTTCGCTGCTGGAGGTGGGCACCGGTTTTCACCCCGAACTGAGCGGGCGCGAGAATATTTATCTCAACGGCGCAATCCTGGGTATGAGCCGGGTGGAGATTATGCGCAAGTTCGATGAGATCGTGGATTTTTCGGGAATTGAAAAATTCCTGGATACACCCGTCAAGCATTATTCCAGCGGAATGTATGTGCGCCTGGCTTTTGCGGTGGCAGCCCACCTGGAACCTGAAATTTTGGTGGTGGACGAGGTGCTGGCGGTGGGGGATGCTGCCTTTCAGAAGAGATGCCTGGGAAAGATGGGGGATGTAGCAAAACAAGGGAGAACTGTTTTATTTGTAAGTCATAATATGGGAGCAGTAAAAAAATTATGTTCTCGAGGAATATTACTAGAAAATGGTTTTATTTCTTCCCAAGGCATTATTGAAGATGTAATAAACAAGTATCTTGAATCGACATATCAATCAAATAATTTTCGGAAAAGCGAAATTTGTTTCCCGGAAAATCCTGAGTTGAATATACAGATATTAAGAATCGCATTAATGGATAATAATGGAAATTTAAGCAATGTATATGGAATTTGGGATTCGATCTTATTAGAACTTTATGTTGTTGTTCGAAAAAAACTTCATGGATCAAATTTAGCAATTCAAGTTTCTCGAGATGGAGATATCTTGTTTAATTCTTTCGATATTGATGAATCTCCAGAATATTTTGAGGCTCGAGATCAAGGATACTACCATTATTGTATTCCGTTTCCGAAAAATATTTTTCCTAAAGGTACTTATTCAATTGATGTATCTTCTGGTATTTCTGGAATCGGTCAAATAGAAATTCATACCGATGTTCTCCTGTTTGAAATTGAGGTAAATCAAGAAGATTTTAACCATAAAAGTTATTCACGGACTTCAAGAATAATTGTTCCTATGGTTTGGGATATAAGAAAAGTAAGTTCTTATATTTTTGATAAACGATGATAAATCAGGTTTTTAATTATGAATATGAACCAGCCATTGATCCGTAGATTTCATAAAATTGGCGACCCACATATAAAAATTAATGAGTTTCAAAAAGAAGCTATAAGAAAATTCAAGCAAAAGATTTCTGCTGGGACTTATAAATTAGAAAACGCTGATTGTCTGTGTGGATCAAAAAAAGAGAATAGTATTCTGGTCTCAAATGAGGATAGATACGGATTAGCTGTAAATTCCTACCTATGTCAAAGGTGTGGATTGTTATGGACAACCCCAAGATTGGATTCAAACTCATTAATGGAATTTTATAATTCTGATTATCGGCAAATATATACTGGAAGAAAGATTGCAACAGAAAAATTTTGGGATGATCAAGTATCTCACGGAGAAAAGATTCTTAAATTTGTTAAATCTTTTTTGGGCGAAAATTTTCAAGAAATGAAAGTTTTAGATATTGGTTGTGGAGCTGGCGGAACTCTGATGCCATTTCTAAATCGAGGGTTTCAAGTCTTTGGATGTGATTTAAACGATAATTATCTTGCTACTGGTAGAAATCGTGGTCTGAATTTGTACAAAGGCGAAGTTAAAGATTTGTTATTCTTAAACCCAATTAATTTGGTTATTGCGAGTCATGTTCTCGAACATCTTCTAGATCCTCTTAATGATTTATTGGTAATATCAAGGTTACTTAGTAAAGGAGATTTTATTTACATCGAGCTGCCAGGAATTTTTCAAGCCTATGAAATATATGGTGATTTTTTGCGATTCTTACAGAATGCTCATTTATATCATTTCACTTTAAAATCACTTACTAGACTTCTAGCACAAGCAGGTTTTTCTCTTGTAGAAGGTAATGAAAGAATTTGCGCTTTATTTGTTAAATCCGATAAACCGATTCTCAATATAAAAAATGAAATTGAAGTAAAGCAGATTGTGGAATATATAAAACAATCAGAGAATAAGTTGCGCATCAATAAAATGAAAAAATATTTAAAGGATCGATTTATTATTAATTCGAGATATTCTTATGATGATGAGTAGGGCGTTAAGAAAGATCTTCTCTGTTATTAATTTTTTTGTGCCTTATGGTATTTATAATGGCTATTCAAATACTATTAATAAAATGCGTGTTCCTGTTGAATTGACAAAAAAAGTCACAGAGAATAAAAAATTTAAAGATATTCATGCCTCTAGTCGTTGTTTTATTCTTGCTTCAGGGCCTTCGATTCGTGACCAAGATCTTGGATTCCTTAAAGGAGAAATTTGTTTTGCAGTTAATGAATTTTATTTACATAAAGATATAAATTTGATTAGTCCGAAGTACCACATAATCGCCCCAAACCATGCCCCGTTTACTAAGGAAACGAATAAAACTCGATTTGAATGTTTGAAGCGATATTACTCTGATAAGGTGATAGTATTCTTAGGAGATAATAATTATCAATATTCCTATTGGAATTTCTTAAATGAAAACACATCGTATAATAAAACAAATTACCAAATTATTAATTATTACAATTATTACCAATTAGATGAAAGAAATTTCACAAATAATAAAACATGGGATATAAGCCGAACTCCATTTGCACCTCGTACAGTTATATATATAGGGTTACAAATAGCCCATTATATGGGTTTTAAAGAAATATATTTATTAGGTTGTGATCATGATTATTTAATGGATATAAAACGAATAACAAATCATCATTTTTATGAAGAATCACAAGGTATTAGCGATGTCGAGCATTTGAGGCAATTTACTTCAGAAAAATGGTTCGAGGAATATTATTTTAGGTGGAAACAATATCGGTTGATGAAAGAATATTTAAACCACAAAGGAGTATTCATTTATAATGCCACAAGAGGTGGAATGTTGGATGTTTTTCCTAGGGTTGTCTATGAAGATCTATTTAGAAAATAGAAATTAAATCTTGAAGGAATATTCTAAGCTGGGCAAATTAATTCTATGAAATTATATAATATACTCTTTCTTTTTAAAAAATTTCTTATAGCATGCAAAATGGAAATATTTAATTCTCCTGAAAATATGCTCAATAAACTAGAAAAAAAATATCCACTTATAAAAATTCATTCCAATGTTGATATTTCAGATGATTGCCAAATTGAGTCTTTTGTAGAATTGTGGGATAACGTAAGTGTAGCTCAATGTTCAATTGGAAAATGTACATACATAGCCTCAAATTCAAGAATCCATTTAAGTGAGATTGGAAGGTTTTGTTCAATTGGACATGATGTTAAGATTGGGCTTGGTAAACACCCCTCAAATATGTTTGTTTCTACATACCCCTCATTTTACAATAGAGAATTTCATATTCCTTTCATAAAACAAAACGAAATTAAATTCCAAGAATTTGAATTAATTAAAATTGGAAATGATGTCTGGATAGGTGATCGAGTGCTTATTTTAGATGGTGTAACAATCGGAGACGGTGCGATAATTGGTACTGGTGCTGTTGTAACTAAAGATGTTGAGCCTTATTCCGTTTCGGTTGGAGTACCTGCTAAGAAAATTAAAAAAAGATTTTCGGAAAAACAAATATCTTTTCTTTTAGAATTTCGATGGTGGGACAAAGATGATGTTTGGTTTCAAACCTACTCGAATTTATTCGAGGATATAGAAAATTTTATCAATTTCTTTCAAAAGAAAATTTCTCTATGATTGGTAATTTTAACTTAAATTCTTTACCCAACCTCTCGTCCAGTGATAAAAGCTGGCCTTGGATTGATTCCAATTCGACGCTACCCGCAACCATGCCAGATGGTTCTTCCTGGCCGCGCATCAGTATCGTCACCCCATCCTATAATCAGGCGCAGTTCTTGGAAGAAACCATTCGTTCAGTCCTTATGCAAGGATACCCCAACCTTGAATACATTATTATTGATGGGGGCAGCACGGATGGGAGTGTGGAGATCATAAAGAGATATTCACCCTATTTGAGTTATTGGCATAGCCGAAAGGATGATGGCCAGTCAGATGCGATCAACCAGGGGCTGTGCATGGCAACCGGGGATATCGTTGCGTGGATAAACTCGGATGACACTTATTTGCCAGAGGTTTTCGAAAGAATTGCAACCCTGTTCAATCGGAAAAATGTCGAATTAGTATATGGGCGTTCATTTTTTATCGATGAAGAAAGTAAGATTATTGGAGATTATCCAGCCGGGCCGTTACAGTTGGATTGGCGGCGTTTCCGCTACTGGCGCGGTTGGCCTGTCCCCCAGCCTACCGTTTTCATGCGGCGCGGAATATTGGAGAAGTTTGGATACCTAGACACATCATTGCATTATGGTTTGGATTATGATCTGTTCATCCGGTTTTCCTGCCATCTTATTAAGTTCGATTTCTTGGACACACCACTGGCGAACTATCGAATCCATTCACATTCAAAAACTGGTGATTGGGCGAAAACCCAGGATTTGTTTTATCGTGAAACTATGCGCGTCAACCAGCGATATGCTCCCTGGTTTCTCCCGGAAAATTGGCGTCTTTGGGTTGAATGGTTCATTCAGGTTTCCATTCGGTTTTCAAAAAAAGTCCTGCACCCACTTGTGAAATGGTGGAAAAATGACAGAATATTCAAAACACATTAGGTTTTATTAGAATAAAAAAAAATAAAATTGGGCAAATATTATCAATATTAAATAATATATATCCGGATTTACAGTCAAAGATGATGGTTAACAAATATATCATCTGACATACAAGGCATATTTTGATCTATGTCAATTGGTTGGTGAGGAGAAAGTCATTAATCTAAATTTGGTACACCTATTCGTATTTAATGCACTCATGTTAGTTAATAACCACACATTAGGATCTGATCAAAATAATAGAAATGCATAAGTGCCTTGTCAAGGGAGAGAGAAAAATTGAGATTATCGAAAAACATTGCAATTTTTGTTAATCAATGTCCCTATCCACCAAAATTTGGATTCTTAAGCCGAGTTTTATCCATGGTAAAAGGATTCCATAGTTTAGGGTTTGGAATCCATATTTTTAGTTACTCAAAAACCTTTGCGCCCTGGACGAATGAAAATATTTCTGTTTTGGAAAACAATTGGGTCAGCAGTGTAAAGCTTTATAAATTTACAATAAACGAATCTTTGCAAAGGAAATTAATGCATATAATGTATTCCAAGATAATGCACAACGGAATACCGCCCTTTTCTAAATTTCATACACCTCTAGGGATGCGATCCTGGTTTACCAGACAGGTTGAGATAATAGATCCAGATTTGATCATGATTAACTATGCTCAGTTTGATGGAATCCTGGATCACAATCACTTCAAATCTACACGCAGGGTTATAGATACGATTGATCTCCACTCGCTTAATCTGAAGATGCAGAATTCCCTGCGTAGTTTGCTTCCACCACCGCCCATACATCCTGACCAGGTTGAAATTAAAATCCTTCAGGAAAAATTCTATGAAAACACTTCTGGAATAATAAACCATCGAGAATTTCAGGTCTTTGACCAATATTCGAATACGATTGCAATTGCTGAAAAAGAAGCGGATATCATACGGGAAAATACTCATACTACTATTGTAAATTTTTTGCCAATGATGCATGAAATACCAAAGGTTACGAACAGTTATGCTGGCTCAGCTCTATTCCCCACCGGGCCGAATCTGTTTAATACTCAAGGATATCTGTATTTTGCCAGGCGCGTATTGCCCTTGATAATAAGGAATCAACCTGATTTTTCCCTGCAAGTAACTGGTTTCTTGGATCAAAACCAAATTGTTCCAGTACCAGGAATAATAATCTTGGGTTTTGTACCAGATTTGACCTCATTATTTGAAGAAAGTTGCTTTGTGATTTCACCAGTGTTCGGTGGGACCGGGCAACAAATAAAGATTATTGAAGCAATGGCATATGGGCTTCCAGTTATTGCATTACGCGATGCTGCTGAACGTTCGCCTTTAATCCATGAAGTTAACGGGCTTGTAGCGCAAGATGCAAACGAATTCGCAGAACATGTAATCCGACTATGGACAGACCGTGTTTTGTGCAAAAAATATGGTCAAGCAGCACGTGTTACCATCCAAAACAAATATTCACAACTCCACCTAAATGAGGAGTTATCAAAATTACTTTCAAGAGCTTATACTGAAGGTAATAATTATGAGTCGCAATCTTAAGGCTGAATTATTCGAATGTTTGTGATTTTCCTATCTTATATTTGCGATCTGGATTCAGACCGCAAAGTCGCAATTAACTTCATTGGTGATCAATTTGAAATGTAGTGAATGTGCCAGTGTTTTCATCTACGATAATATTCCTCGCCTTATAGCGCCAGGAGGTGTGGCTCGCTATTTCCGGCATGTCAGCGATGGAATGATTGGTCATTTCGGCCCACAAGTAACTATCTTTTCACCTGAGGTACGAAATAGCAGCCCAGGTAGATATATTCGCGCAGTACCCACAAATTTCAGGGGGAGTAAACGCTTGGGAGTGATCCGGTTAAACAATATCCTGGCAAGGCGGATCGCAAAACAACAGCGCGCCAAGGTTTTTTATAGCCCCTATTACGGAAATGTCCGCACTACAGCGGCTCAGGTCTTTACAGTTTATGACATGATACACGAATTGAGGTTCCCTCGAACGAAGGCTAATCAGGCTTTCATTGATGAAAAGCGAGGTTGTATTGAACGGGCTGCACTCCTGATTTCAATTAGCCAGAGCACTGCGCATGATATTATCGCTTGCTATCCCCATGTAAATCCAGCAAAAATCGTTACAATCTGGCTTGGGGTGGATGAGTTCTTTTTTGATGTGAAGTCAATACCAGACCATAAACGAAAACCATATTTTTTGTATGTTGGGGCTCGGAGAGGTTACAAAAACTTTCAACGGACTTTACAGGCATTTGGGCAATCAGGCTTGGCCAAGGACTTTGATCTGAGAGTTATTTCTCCTGACAGTAACAACAGATTCTGTGAAGAAGAAATCGCATTGTTGCGCCATTTAAATCTGGAGAATAGTGTGGATCTGCGACTCGCGATCAGTGAATCTGAGTTGTGTGCGAGTTACTCCGGGGCAGTGGCATTGGTGTATCCATCTGAATACGAGGGATTTGGTTTGCCTGTTCTGGAAGCGATGGCGGCGGGTACTCTGGTGACTGCCGCAAAAGTTGCCTCTATACCTGAAATTACCGGGGATCTGGCTGATTACTTTGATCCGCTTTCTGTAGATTCCATTGCCGATGCTTTGCAGAGAACAGTTACTCTTTCGGAACGAGATCGTCAAGCTAGGATCGCGCAGGGGATTGCACATGCCCGTCAGTTTAGTTGGGAGCGTTGTCAACAGCAAACTGTAGAAGCATTTGCCCGGTTGTTGTCTTCATAATTCTAATATTCAGAACATCAGGATTATTTGATAATTCATGGCTGAAATACTCAAACTCTCGATCATCACTCCTTCGTTCAACCATGGGCGCTTTTTGGAAAAGACCATTCTCTCGGTTATCAACCAGGATTATTCCAATGTCGAGTACATCATCATTGATGGCGCAAGCAAGGATGATAGTGTTGAAATCATTCGAAAATATGAAAAACACATAGCCTATTGGGTGAGTGAGCCGGATAAAGATCTCCGTTATGCCATGCAAAAAGGTTTTGCACGCGCCAGCGGTGATGTAGTAGCCTGGCAAAACGCAGATGACTACTACGAGGAGAATGTATTTGGACAGGTAATGCGGGTGTTCAGGGAACATCCAGATGTGGACCTGGTGTATGGTAATACAAATATAGTAAACGAAAAGGGTCAACAGATCGACGAACTGTGCAATATTCCCCTCTATTCTCCGCTGGATATTTTCGGTGGAATGCCTCTTCAAAATCAATCCGCATTTTTTCGACGCAGTCTCTGGGAAAAAGCCGGAGGCATTGCTTTTCAGGAGTTGAATTACGACGTTGATCTTGTTTTTCGTATCATACGGTTGGCGCATCCTTTTTTTATTCGGCAGGTGCTGGGCGATTACCGCAGTCATGCCGGGTCCATTTCTTTTTCCGGGCGTGGAGAGAATCTTCAAAGAGACCCCTGGGTTATTCGACGCCGTTTCATGGGAAAATGGAGCAAGTTGCCAGGATGGTGTTTTGCGCCAGCAATCGTAATGGCAAAGGTCCGCAGGTATGTTTACCTGGTTTGTCAGGGAGACTGGGGTTATGTTTTGCGGCATATAAAGAGAATACTGAATAAAACGACGGCAACCCGTCGGTGATTTATTTAAAAGATTGTTCGGATAGCAGATTTTCGCCAATTTCGCACATAAGTTTGGTTTTCGCAATGTAGATCTCTCAAAAAGCTGCTGTAATGATATCCTTGACTTAGGTTCTATCGGTTCTGGAACATTCTCTTATAAATAAGGAGCATAGCTATTATTGATTGATAATTTAATTACGAATTTAGTGTTCACCCGATAAATTTGGAAAATATTTTATATGTACTCTCAACCTTTTATTTTTGCCGAAGATCAATAAACATGACCAACTTGAGACGATACAATTTTAGCGAAATGTCATTCCGCCGGATTATTCAAGGATTAACTATTCGCGCAAAGGATATTCCACACGCACTTGCATGGAGATTTTCAAATATTGCGGATTCGAATCGAGCTCAAATAAGTAAATATGAAGGAATCCATAAAGGAAAACGATGTTTTATTGTCGCCAATGGCCCAAGCTTAAACAAAATGGATTTGGACCTACTAAAAAATGAAATTACTTTCGGACTGAATCGAATTTATCTGAATTTCGATAAATCACGATTTCGCCCGACATATTTTGTTGCTGTGAATGAATTGGTTTTGGAACAATTTGCCCGGGATATATCAAACCTTAATATGCCAAAGTTTATTAACTGGAATCAGCGATCTTATTTTCCAACAAGAGATCCTGAAATTATTTATTTGAAACCGAAATTTGTGTTAAATGATGTTTTTGAGTGTGATTTGACCCGTCCCTTTGTATTTGGTGGAACGGTAACATTTGTAACACTACAATTAGCTTTCTATATGGGTTTTCATGATGTGATTATCATAGGATTAGATCACAGCTTTGTTGAAAAAGGAATCCCAAACGAAAAAGAAATACGTTCGGTCGAAAAAGATTCGAGTCATTTTCACCCTAATTACTTTCCAAAAGGAGTAAAATGGCAACTTCCAGACTTATTAAGATCAGAGTTAGATTATTCGATCGCCCGTAGTTTTTACGAAAAAGAAGGAAGAGAGATCTTAGATGCGACAATAGGTGGAAAATGCAAAGTTTTTAAAAAGGTAGATTATGATTCATTATTTGGTAATAAATATTAATTCTTAATTTTCCTTGATCAGTTCATGGAGAAGAAATTTTGAATGGTCTGGTTCTGGGATTAAAAATTTCACGGATAAATTACCTGAATGCTGTTAAACAGATTGTAGATTGGGTAATCACTAGTGAAAGTCGTATGGTTTTTGCTGCCAACGTTCACATGGTGATGGAAGCCCATGATTCGAAGGAATTCGCAGGGGTGGTTAATATTGCGGATTTGGTGACACCAGACGGCATGCCATTGGTCTGGATGTTGCGATTGAAAGGCTTCAAAGAGCAGGAACGGGTGTATGGCCCTACCTTGATGCTGCATATCCTTGAGACGGCTGCCAGGAATCATATCCCTGTCGGTTTTTATGGTGGAAACCCTGAAGTATTGGATAGGCTCGTTAAAAAAATGAAAGGTAAATTTCCAGAATTAAATATTGTTCATTCGTATAGTCCTCCGTTTCGAACATTAACGTATGCAGAAGACATTAAAGTTAGCAGAGATATCCAGGAGGCTGGGGTTAGAATCCTTTTTGTAGGACTTGGTTGCCCGAAGCAGGAAATTTGGATGGCTGAACATCGGGGAAGGATAAATGCCGTAATGGTTGGGGTCGGTGCCGCTTTTGATTTTCAGGCAGGTAGTAAAGCACAGGCTCCTTCCTGGATGCAGGCGATTGGATTGGAATGGTTATTTCGCTTTCTTCATGAACCACGTCGCCTGGCAAGACGATATTTGTATAACAACCCGCGTTTTGTCGTGTTGGCTCTGGCGGATATATTAGGTATACTCTATGGCGGGAAAAAAGAGGCGTAAAGATGCTCAGACGATTTTCGATCAATTTTGCCATATTCTCCATGCTGTTGGACGCATTCTGGGTTGTGACCGGTCTAAAAATGGCCGAGTTCTTACGGCCTTTCCTGGATGGACTTCCCTATGTAAAACCCATCCAGGAACAGATCCATCTGCCAGCCAGCATCTACATTAGTTTTGCCTTGATCTGGATGGGTCTTTTGTCCGCTTTTGCCATTTATGATGGCCGGAAATATCTGCGGGTGGTGGATGAGTATGCCATGCTGACCGCAGCCAGCCTGATCGCATCCATATCCATGGCAGGCATCCTGTATCTGTCTTATCGTACGATCTCACGGGCACTCTTCTTACTATTCGTATTGATCGTTTATTTCCTGTTCCTGGGCTGGCGCGCCATCGCCAGGCTGGGTTTCCGTCTACGCAAAGATTGGCCGGATGATCCGAGGCGTGTGCTGATCGTTGGGGCCGGTCCACTTGGTCAACGCGTGGGGGAACAGATCCAAAAGGCGCAGATTAAAAACATGCAATGCGTCGGGTTTGTTGATGATGAAAGGGGAGAGGATAAGTTTCCCCTGGAGCTATTAGGAAAAATAAAGGATATTCGGGAAATCGTTAAGCAATCCGCCATTACAGATGTTGTGATTGCCCTGCCCTATTCAGTCTATCAAAGGATGAGTGAAGTCGTTAATATCACCATCGAATTGCCAGTCAAAGTATG
The DNA here is from genome assembly GCA_001796335.1 of Chloroflexi bacterium GWB2_49_20. Taxonomy (GTDB): domain Bacteria; phylum Chloroflexota; class Anaerolineae; order Anaerolineales; family Villigracilaceae; genus UBA12087. Next base: position 173,540 of record MGMF01000002.1, read on the forward strand.
GGTGGCTCTGGGATTTTCTGACCTGGCGTTATATAAAACAGAATTTGAAGATTTCGCCGGAGTTCCGATGCTGGATCTGCGCGCGCCGGCTTTGAGCGAGTATCAGCGCCTGGTTAAACGCGGTTTCGATCTGTTCTTTGGTACCCTGGCATTCGTGCTGGCTTTTCCGATCATGGTTTTGATCTCCCTATTCGTCTGGTTGTTCGAAGGAAGACCGGTTTTCTTCCTGCAAAAACGCGTAGGCGAAAATGGACGGGTCTTCGATATATATAAATTCAGAACGATGGTAAAAAATGCCGATCAAATGCATGAAATGGTGGAAGAAACCGATACAGAAGGCAATTTGATCCACAAGAGCGAAAAGGATTCGCGTGTGACCCATGTCGGCAGGTTTCTGCGAAGGTTCAGCCTGGATGAACTGCCTCAATTATTCAATGTGATCATCGGGACCATGAGCCTGGTTGGTCCTCGGCCGGAACTGCCCTACCTGGTTGAGCAGTATCAGACCTGGCAGCGCAAACGCTTTGCCGTCTCTCCAGGCATCACAGGCTGGTGGCAGATCAATGGGAGAAGTGAGCGACTGATGCATTTACATACAGAGGATGACTTATACTATATCAATCATTATTCCCTGTGGTTGGATATTCAGATACTGATCCGGACGATCTGGGCGGTCCTCCTGGGTAAAGGGGCGTATTAGTGGACAGTTCAAGGCAGTCAAAGCTGGTCAAAAAAATATTGGATGTATGTGTCGAACCAGTTGCCTTTGTAGTTCTTTTTTTTGTCATACTAAACAGGATAATTATTGGAGGGGGTTGGATCAACATCACACATTCAACAATCGAAAAAGTTTTTATGGAATATATATTGTGGATGCTGGACGGTGCATTATTTCTGTGGATCGCATCACAAAAGAAGAATTTACCTGAATATTTAATCTTGTGGAAGAGGAATTGGATATTATTGGGGTTTATCCTTTTTGCAATAAGCTCCATGTTTTGGAGTGAAAATATTATTGTATCTCTCTATAAAGTATTTGTTTTGGTTGCCTGTTCGTTGATCGCAGCATATATCGGGATAACTTACTCGTGCAATTTGATTTTGCGAAAATTAATGTGGTATTTTGCCATTATTGCCTGCCTTTCTTATGTTCTGGCATTGCTTATCCCTGCAGCGGGTACACACATTGGGTATCCATACTTCGGAGCCTGGAGAGGCTTGTTCTTTCATAAAAATTACCTGGGGACCATCATGTCGTTTGCCACGACCGTTTTATTGTTCTTAATAATCGCTGAAAAAAAAATAAATAATCAGATAATATATTTCTGCCTATTCTTGATAACAGCAGGATTGGTGTATTTTAGTCGAAGTGCAACCGGCATTATTTTATTTGTCACTTTGAATGCAGGTTTATTGTTGGCGTATGTATGGATCAAGTGGAAAAATCATTTGCGACGCAGTCATTACATTGCGCTAGGGATCATATTTGCTGTAGTGGTTATCCTGGCACTATCTAATTTGGATTTTCTGTTTGGTTTGTTGAACAAAGACACAACATTAACTGGACGTTTACCATTATGGTCATTTCTCATTAACAACGGGATGATAAATCATCCCTGGTTCGGGAGTGGTTTTGGTGCAACTTGGGCGAGTGATCAATTCAGACGGATCACTCAAGCCGCGGATGGATGGGGTTTTGCATCCCTATCATCCGATAATGGTCTGGTCGATATTTATTTACATCTGGGATTGGTTGGGATTCTATTGTTAATTTCCTCTGTGATACTTTTCGTATATCGCGTGACAAGGTATGCGCTTAGAGAACAAACCCTTATCAGTTTTTTGCCGGCGATTATCATGGTCTTTATAATTATTGCTAATATAAGCGTGAGTTTTTTTCTGGAGTTTGAGTCGTTAGGCTGGTTCTTGATGGTTTTTGCCTTGTTTGCCACAACTCCATTACCGCATGCGAACCAGGCTGAGCCAGAAATTACTTAAAAATCGATAAATCAACGGTATTTGTTTATTTCGCAACCTCATCACTGGCAGCATCCAGGGCAGCGATCTCGTCTTCGGTCAGGCGCCAGCCAATGGATCCGTTGTTTTGTTGGATCTGGGCCAGGTTTTTGGCGCCCGGAATGGGCAGGGCGCCTTTACAGATGAGCCAGTTCAATGCCACCTGGCCGGGTGTTTTATCCCCTTGCCCTTTTCCAATTTCCTTCATCAGGGCTATTAGAGGCTGAATGTTTTTGAGCAGACTGGCGTAACGCGGTCCGCGCACACCGGGGGGAGGCGATTCAGGAGAATATTTTCCGGTCAATAACCCCTGGGCCAATGGGCTGTAAGCGATCACACGCACACCCATCGCTCGACACCGAGCCAACAGTCCATTTTTTTCGATCTGTCGATTAAGAAGGTGATATTCCACCTGGTTGGATGCCAGGGGGATGTTGTGCCTGGCCAGGGCGGTATAGGCGCGTTGGGTCTGACTTTTGCTAAAATTTGAGACGCCCACTGCGGTGATTTTGCCAGACTTTACCGCATCTGCCATTGCATCCATCAAGGTCCCAATGGGTAATAAAAGCAAAGGCCAGTGGATCTGGTAGAGGAAAACCTGGTCCACTTGCAATCTCTTCAGGCTGTGGTCCAATGCATTCTGGAGTGATCTCCTGGCTAACCGCCACGGGTAAGGGAAAAATTTGGTTGCGACGAGAACGGGTTTATTTGTGTTTTGCATGAGCTGCCCAAGGATCTGCTCGGAGCGTCCCTGGCCGTAGACCTCGGCAGTGTCGATGAAGTTGATGCCTGCGTCCAGAGAGGTTCGAAATGCTGCCTCAATGTCTTGATCGTTAAAACTACCCCCGTAATTCCAGAAGAAACGATCTCCCCAGGCCCATGCGCCAACCCCAATTTCAAGGTTATCGAGGCTGGGCGATTTTGCGGTGGTATTTTCAGTCATAGGACCTCATTGTGATGTTATGGGAGAATGGACTTTCATTCTAACACAGGCTACTTGTAATTTTAGGGTATGCACTGCGGAAAAAGCAGGTTAAAATCACTCTATATTCAAGAGTTGAACCAATGGACCGCCAGCCGCTTGACAATGTGAAGCGGCTGGCGCTCCCTGGGTTCGGGAGGATGAAATGATAACAGACTCGGCTTGGGAACCTGCTGAAACGCCAGCTGATCTGGCCAGGAGATTATCCCTGCCTTTCAACGATTTGCGTTTGTTGACGCGTGCACTAACTCATCGTTCATATGTAAATGAACACGAAGAAGCCTTATCTGACAATGAGAGGCTGGAGTTCCTGGGGGATGCAGTTTTGGATTTTGTGGTTGGTGCATGGCTGTTTAACCATTATCCTGAAAAGGCTGAAGGCGAACTAACCCGCATGAGGTCAGCCCTGGTGCGTACAGAACAACTGGCTGAATTTGCAAGACAATTAAATTTGAGTGCTGCCATGAGGCTGGGCCGGGGTGAAATCCAGGCGGGGGGTCGGCAGCGTGATATTTTACTTTGTGCAACTTTCGAAGCCCTGGTTGGAGCGATTTACTTACAAACTGAAATAAAAACAGTTCAGGGTTTTATTCACGAGCTGTTGGAAAAGACAAGTGAAAATTTCTTGTTTCAACCAGATTCCTATGACCCAAAAAGTACCCTGCAGGAGTGGTCACAAGCCAACAAACTGGGTATTCCAAAATATGCTACAGTAAACACCGCAGGACCGGATCATGATCGTGTTTTTGAAGTCAATGTAATTATTGATGGGAAGATTTACGGAAAAGGATCGGGACATAGCAAACAAATCGCTTCACACTCAGCTGCACTTAATGCGCTCAAATCAATCAATACTCTTTAAGGATATTAAAAAATATTAATATGCCATTACGCTTAAAATCTCTTGAATTACACGGATATAAGACTTTTGCCTCCAGAACCAAGTTTGAGTTTTCGGATGGAGTTACTGCCATTGTAGGCCCGAATGGGTCAGGCAAATCAAATATTGCTGACGCATTGAGGTGGGTCCTTGGTGAGCAATCTTATTCTCTTTTACGTGGAAAAAAGACAGAAGATATGATTTTTTCCGGTTCGGAGAACAGACAACGAGCGGGGATGGCATCGGCTTCCATCATATTTGACAATACAGACGACTGGTTGCCGGTTGATTTTTCTGAGGTTGAATTAGAACGACACGCCTATCGGGATGGCCGGAATGATTATTTGCTGAATGGACAGCATGTGCGCTTGCGGGAGATCTATGAGCTATTGGCACAGTCTGGTTTGAGTGAGCGTACTTATACCATTCTGGGGCAAGGTTTGGTGGATGCCTCCCTGGCTTTAAAGGCGGATGAGCGGCGGCGTCTTTTTGAAGAAGCTGCTGGAATCGGGCTTTACCGCTCCCGGCGGGAAGAGGCTTTGAAGCGCCTGGATACCACCAGGCGAAACTTGGACAGGGTATTGGATATCCTGGCAGAGTTGGGACCGCGTCTGCGAAGCCTTGAAAAGCAAGCCAGGCGATCCCAAGAATATCTCCAGGTACAAGCAGACCTTCGTGCTTCATTGCGCGAGTGGTATGGATATCACTGGTATCATTCCCAAAGAGAGATGAACGAATCTCGAGATTTGGCAATTTCACATGACGCAAAATTGAAAGATGTACGCGAAGCCCACCTGGGAATACGCCAGGATTTCTCTGAATTTAGAGATCGGTTACAGAGTCTTCGCTCCCGCCTAACCTCGTGGCATCGTGAGTCTGCTCGATTGCATTCCAATCGAGAGACAATCAGTCGGGATATGGCGGTATTGGAAGAAAGAAGACGTTCTCTTTCAGATAATAGACAAAACGCGTTGCTGGAGCAAGGCCGATTGGAAGTGGAATTGGGGGTGTCCAGGGATCGATTGGTTGAATCAGAAAGGGAAACTGAACACCTGCAACAAGAATATGATGAATCTGGGTTACAGGCAAAGACAGCCCAAGAAAATCTCAAAAACAGGCAAATTGAACGTAACCAGGTTGAGGTGTTACTTGGAAAATTAAATGAGGAGATTTCAGCTGCAAATACCAGTAGGGTGCAGTTGATTGCACGTCAGGAAGAATTAATAACTCGTGTTGAAGGTCATCAGAACAAATTAAACACAATAAATGAAACCATATCCGCAACTGATGACGATGTTTCCCAAACAGAAGAAAATCATATTAAGAGCGTGATCGATCGTGAGCAAGTGGAAGAATCCCTTGCAGCAATTGAGAATAAATTAGCGGCATCCAAATTGATATTACAAGAGTTAGAGTCAGCAAGAATTACCAGAGTAGACGAAAGAACAGAATTTACTACAGAGGCCACAAAGTTAAAAATGCAGCTTGAAGTTTTGGATCAGGCGGAGCAATCTTTAACTGGATTTGCTGATGGTGCACGTCTGATCCTGGAATCGGCCAGGAAATCCAAGGTAAATGCGGGAATCCAAGCATTAAGCTCATCTTTGGATGTACCCGCCGAGTTGGAAATGGCTATTGCTGCATCTTTAGGTGAGTTTGTAGACTCCGTGATTTTTCAATCGGATAGTGATATTGAAGAAGCCATCAACCTGCTTGAAGTCGCTAATGCAGGAAGGGCTACCATGCTCCCAACGCATAGACTCGTTTTTAGTGACCAAATAAAGGCTCCCCAGGATCCTGATTGTTTGGGTCTGGCCTGTGATATGGTCAAAATTATTCCAGAATACCGGGTTGTTGTAGATTATTTGCTGGGTCGAGTATTAATCGTCAAAAATCGTAAGGCGGCCAAAAGGTTAATTAATGGTATTCAAAAAGACCTAAAGGTAGTTACGCTGTCTGGAGAGATATTTTATGCCAGCGGCCCTGTTCAAGCTGGAAAACAGGCAAATACAGGTATTCTAGGTCGCAAGCGGCAAAAAAGGGAATATCTGGAAGGCTTAAGCCGGATAGAACATCAGATTGAACAAGCCTCAACCACCATACAGGAAATCGAACACAAGGTTGATGCCATCCAAGATGAGTTGAATAACCATAATATCAGCTATCAGAGGATCCTTGGTCAGTTGGAATTAGCACGGAGTGTTGAAAGAAAAGCCAGGGAAGAATACGAGTCAGCTAAACGCAAGCATGACTGGCATATTAGTCAACGTGTCAGCTTGGAAGAAGAAATAGAATCTGCGAATGGACACCTACAGACAATAGTCCAGGAAGCCATAAAAATAGACGAGGAAATTAAGAAATTTCAAGAAACAGCACGGTTTCAAGCAAACTTATTATCAGGTTTAAACATTACAGAATTTAGCGAACAACTGACATACTGGAATACACAGTTGGCAGTTGCAGTGCGTGCACTAAGCGACGCTCAAAATCGAAAAGCTGAACGTTTACAAATATTATCCGGTCTTGAGGATCAAAAGGATACCCTGCTAAAGAAGCTAAGTGAATATGAAAACTCCATAGCGTTTCTAGATACTGAAAAACTAAATTTGCGTGAACGTGAGAATGAACTGAATAAGCAGCTCGAATCTCTGCGTATTTTGATTGAGCCGGCTGAAGCGGATCTGGAAAATGCAGAACTTCAGGAGACGGACCTTCAACAGCAAGAAATAAAACGTCAACAGGCACTGGCATCAGCAGAAAGGTATTATAACCAGGTTCAATTGGATTTTGGCCGTAAGCAAGAAGCGGTTGAAAGTTTGCGCCAGAAAATTGAAGATGATTTTGGTTTGGTATCTCTGGAATATGCAACGAATGTGGATGGTCCAGTTCCTTTGCCATTGAATGGAATGGTTGAGCAATTGGTCTTTGTAGATAAACTTTCAGATGATCTGGAGGAAACGCTATCACGTCAACGGATGCTTTTGCGACGGATGGGTCCTATCAACCCTGAAGCTCAACAAGAATTCGAATCAGTTTCTGAACGGCATAAATTCCTGGAGTCACAATTGGAGGACTTGAGAAAGGCAGAAATAGATATTCGCCAGGTGATCTCTGAATTGGATGAGATAACCAGGCAGGAATTCTTAAAAACTTTTTCAGCTGTTGCTGATGAATTTAAAATCATCTTCCATCGCCTTTTTGGAGGCGGATCAGCCCGATTGCTGTTGACGGATCCGGATAATCTTAATGAAACTGGTATAGATATCGAAGCGCGCTTACCCGGAAAACGTGAGCAAGGACTGGCTTTGTTATCAGGTGGAGAAAGGAGCCTGACAGCTATTGCACTTGTCTTCTCATTATTAAAAGTATCACCCACACCTGTATGTGTAATGGATGAAGTAGACGCCATGTTGGATGAAGCAAATGTGGGGCGATTTCGAGACCTTGTTAGTGAGTTGAGTAATGTTACGCAATTTATTATCATTACGCATAACCGAAATACCGTCCAGGCTGCAGATGTGATTTATGGCGTCACCATGGGGCGCGATTCTGTCAGTCAAATTATTAGCTTGAAGCTAGATGAAGTTAGTGACGAATTGCTACGAGGACGGGGGGTGTAACCAATCCTCTATAAAGAAAAGCGATTGACTTTCCTGTCAATCGCTTTTCTTTAATTTTCTTTATTGCAGCTGCTTATTGACTCATTGCATCTTGCAAGGTGGGATCAAGCGGAATCCGATCTTTATAATAATCATATATTTTTAGATCTGATTGCGCATGGATACCGGCGAGCCAATCAGTAAAGAATTTGTCCGTTTGTGTTTTATATTCATCTGATGAAAGCGGGCGTTCTTCATGGCCTAAAACTTGTATGATATGGAAGCCGGACTGCGATTGGACAGGTTGACTGATTTCGCCAACTTTTAGTCCAAAAGCGGCGTCTTCAAATTCGGTCACCATTTTACCGCGTGGGAACCAGCCAAGATCTCCACCATTCGCATTACTTCCAGCATCTATGGAATTTTCAAGTGCCAGAGTTGCCCAGTCACCATTTTTTACAAGTTCTGCGCGTAAAGCATTTGCTGTGGCTTCATCTGCGACCAATATATGCCGTGCCCAGACTTCATCTGCGGCGTAGGCAACATCCGCTGTAATTTCGGCATAAAGTTTTTCACGAAACAAATTATCTTCAAATAACAAGCGTACTTCAGATTCAGAAAACCCCAAACCCATATAGTCGTCTACAGCCTTCCGGTATTGCCCCTGGAAACCTTCCAGTGTATAAGGCGTTGCTGTGGGAGTAATTGAAGGAATGGAGGTTGGTGTTGCTGACAAATCTGGCGTTAATGTTGGTGCAGGAGTGGATGTTGGGAAAGGGGAAGGAGTTGGTGTTATAGTGACGAATGCGCGTTCGGTAGCATTTAAGGTTGGGTATATTAGTGCAGTTGGGGTTATGGTAGGTGTGGGAGTTCCATCCGGGAAATACCCGAAAGCGTCTTGAATGGCTTTATCTAATTCATCAGTTGAAACTGTTATGCCTCGTGTGGTAGCCTCCTGACGGATCAGGACATTGTCGACCATCTGGTTTAATACACTCTCACCAAGTGCAGCGGTATCATCCAATTGGCTTTGAATTTGTTGTAACGTATTACCAATAGCCGAATTCGTGGTTGGGTCTATTCCAAACATTTGGGCAAATTGGTAATATTGGACGTACTGGCTGATTAATTGTTGGCGAGTTAACCTTACACGAGATTCGAAGGATTTGGTGGTAATAACGTTACCTTCCACCTTAGCCACAGGTTGACGAGCCCGCAGAACCGTTTGGCTGAGAACACCATAACTGATAAGGAAGATAACTAAAACAACAACTCCAATCGCAGTGTAAGCAATGGTCCGAATTTGCTGACGTTCCCGTTGCAGCCGAGCCAGGTGTTTTTTGCTAACAACTTTGGATGGCTGGTTTTTTGTCATAAAAGCCTCGCTTGAAAATTGAATCCGGGGCATGAATTAATAAACTCGCATGCCCCGGCTTATTTGTGTGAATTCTGCCTAACGATCTTCGTCGGAGTGTCCCCCAGAAAAGGGAAGCAAGGCGATAAGGCGAGCACGTTTGATAGCAGTAGCCAGGGCTCTTTGGTGAAGAGCGCAAGTGCCGGTCTGTCGGCGTGGCCGAATCTTACCTTCTTCAGTGACTAATCGGCGTAAAAGATCGGTTTGTTTATAATCTATTTTTAAATTCTTATCAGCACAAAATTGGCAAAATTTGGGGCGGGAAAAATACCTTCGTTCGCCACCACGTTGCTGACGGTCATTTCCATCAAATTGTTCCATGGATATTTACTCCAAATGTGATCTCTATCCGGATTTAGAAGGGGAACTCGTCTTCCTCAGTCCGGTTATTAAGTTCATCTCTGTCACCAGGATCATCACCTTGATCTGTGCTGGTAGTCCGGCGATCACCCAGCATCAGCATCTCAGATGCGACGACCTCGGTGGTAGTATGTTTAGTTCCTTCTTTATCTTCCCATCGTCGTGTCTGCAAGTGTCCTTCCACATAAACTTGTTGACCTTTATTCAGGTGTTGCTTGCAGATCTCGGCCAGGTTACCCCAGGCGACGATGTTGAACCAATCTGTCTCATTGTGCCGTTCGCCATCGGATGTGTTCCAGGTTCGGTTAGTGGCAATAGTGAAAGAAGTAACAGGCCGCCCAGATGGAGTATAGCGCATCTCAGGATCACGCCCCAAATTGCCAATAAGCATGACCTTATTTAAACCGCGACTCATTTTGTTCTCCTTCACAATAAAAGAGCAGTCTGTTCTGTAAGTTAATCAACGGCGGTGATCATATGACGCATTAGCGGTTCAAGAAAACGTAAATTTTGTTCCAAACCAACAACGCTGGTTGGAGGCAAGGATGTGGTGAATAGGACGTATTGACCTTCGCGTTGCTTTTTAATTGGATAAGCCAATCTCCTGCGACCCCAAACGTCCGTTTTTTCAACTTCACCGTTTAATTCTTTTATCCACCCTTGGATTTTTTCAACGGAATCATTAAAGGCAACTTCATCCAGATCGGGATGGATAATACACACGAGCTCATATTTATGCATAGGGAACCTCCTTTCCTCGGGATTGCTCTCGGACATCACCGTGGGGAGCTGAGAGCGGAAAGCTCACCAAGCGCTTGGACTTGGCGAGAACAGCTGATAGTTTACTACAGAGTATCGCTTTTGCGAAGGGATGATTTATCTTCAGAAACGAGGTAAATAGGGTTGCTATAAATCCAACTCCTTTTCTTACCTAAATAGTTTCTGTGGACTTCCACCCGATATATCCCCGGGTCATTTGTAATGTGTACAAGATTTTCTTTCCTTGTTGTTTTAATGGTCTTCCCATCCTTTAATAAACTAATTTCAGCGTTGCCAGGGGTGTGAACTTGAAGGGTTACACTGCCTTTTATATGGATGTCATCTCCCATAATGGCTTCTTTATCCATGCTCTGAGCGGAAAAACGAAAACCATAAGTAGAAGCTGGTAAATCATAACCAATGAACGCATTCCCTTTAGCAAAAGCTGCATAAATCATACCGCTATCCACAGAAAGGTTTCCACTAAGGTAAGACGGGGTTAATAGGTGAGTGTTTATTGCTGAAAAATGATAATTGTATGGAAATATTGTCTTTCGAATTGGGCCCATCCGCATGGATAGCGCATGAGAATCTGACCCGCCAATGGCAACCACATGCTGACCATGCGAAAGCAGGGTATCCCATCTCAGAAGAGTCTGGGGGAGTGGCCCATGTGCAATAAGTTCAGGGAAGAATGCATATTTTAAAGCGCCAAGCTTACTTTTCACAACAGTTTTTAACTCACTGAACCCATTCCATATCTCGATACCAGTAAAGCCTTTAACATTCCAATCTTCCCATGAAATATCTGACTCATTAAATATTTTTAATTCAGGGTCGATCGGGTGAGCAATAAAGGACAGACCTCCTTTAGCCTTTACAAAATCAACAAGTTCTTGGGGGTCATCAGCTAGGGTGGCTGCTTCCCTGGTAATCCCGAGAACCAGCAAGTGGTTTTTTTGTGGAATGCGATCCTGGTCATGAATTTCCTCTCCGACCAGTAGAAGTGTTTTGTGCCCATTATTATTAATATAACCATTTAACCCCTGGACTAACACATTGTGATCTGTGATGATAATAGCATCCAGATGAGAATCTGAAGCAGTGCGCGCAATACCAGCATGTAAACCACTACCGTCTGAATAAGTAGTGTGAATATGGAGGTTGACGACTAATTCGTGCATACATCCTCGATGCTTGTCGCAATATTAGAATTAATGCAACGAGTGGTTCGTTGCTTTAAAAATAAGGCTCCAGTGAGTAATGAACATTAATAATAATATTAATTAAATGTATTTGAAACCGAACAGGTTTTATCGCGCGGCGTTATTGCAGAGAAGAATTTCAAGGAGCACTATGTTATGTTTACAAAGTATGTTAACTTATAATAACGTTTGGTGCAATTATTGTCCACAAAATTTTGTTACCAGTTTGAGTTCTGGCTGCAAAAGATAAAGTTACAAAAAAATGGATGCCATAGTGGTATTCTGAAGAAGGGAAAAAATTACAAGGACCATAGCCATAGGGTAACAGCAACTTATAAACTCCCTAATTTGACAGGTGCATAACAGGCAATGATTGATTATTGCTTTAGGAAATTCCAACAGAAAAATTTGTTTTTTAAACGAATAAGGAACGTAAAACTCAATTTGAAGAGCTTCAGAGGCTTGTCAATCTGAAAAGGACGGGGTAAGATATGTTAATGAACCGGACAAATAATAATATCAGAAAATTCGCTTACGTCATTGGTATTCTGATAGTTATCATTGTAGTTATTAGATTCCAACAACGCATCAGTGAGATGAACCACCTTGAAGGTCAACTTAAATTGATCCAAACCCAGGGGACTTCTGTTATGCGTACCCAGGAAAGGTTGCTAACCCAGGTTGCATTTGTCACCTCTGATGAGGCGGTGAAAGAATGGGCTTATAGTAAAGGGCGCTGGTATTTGCCGAATGAAACTCCAATCATTATTCTGCCGGTTGGAAATGCAACCCCCATTCCTGATGGCTCCGGGATTATGCCAACAGATACTGTTGAGAATTGGCAAGTGTGGTGGGAGCTTTTTTTTGGAGAAAAGAATTAAATACAATTGAATTTGTGAACGGGGGAATTTGTGAGATTGTACATATAAATCAAAGCCTTCTTTGTATATGAACTAATTGTCCGAGTATGTACCATGCGAATCTGTTACATGTTTTGGGCTTTGTTTAGGCTACCGTTAGAAAACTAGGGACAATTATTTTGGGTTTTGGTGCTGTTTTCTGCACGATATTAGCGGCTAAGATCGCGGATGTTATCTCTGACATCCAAAGCATGACCGATCACTAATCCGATGATGAAGAAAACAAACATGCAAACAAAGCCGCCGGGGACAGCAAAACGTGAGATCCAAACTTGTGGTAAACCCCAGAGCACCATCAACCCCAAAAGAAAACCGTAAAATGGTGATTTAAATATATGTGGTATATCTGCCCACACGCTTCTAAAGCTGACGTGTTGACCCTGCTGGTTCTTGCTTTTATGGATGTAAACCTGTTGCAATTGACGCTGTTTAACTTGCGGGTCGCGGGCGGCAAGTTGATTATCACGCAATCTTTTCAAGCGTTCCTGTTCTGAGTCTGTTTGGGGCATGGGCTACCTCCTCGTAGATAAAAAGAAATATATTTTATTCCAACGATTATGGATGGTCAAGTAAACAATAAGAGAGTGTTGAAAAACAAGTGACAAAATGGTTGGTTAATTGACGGAAGGGGAAAAATTTAATACAATTGGAGCAACCATCAATA
>MGMF01000003.1 GCA_001796335.1 Chloroflexi bacterium GWB2_49_20
TTTAAGGATACTTCTGACTCACCTCTTTTGTTAAGGTTCAGTATTTTACAGAAAGAATGTTACACCAACTTGGAAATTATAGCATATTGATAGTTTTCGGTTACTACATCGTTATTTGAACTCTATTATTGCTATTGAAGGATGATTCCATAAAAGCAAATACACGGAATTATGGAGGCTGTAGTAATAAATACAAACTCCTCCAATCTCCTGGTCATTTATTCAAAAAAGGTTTGGCGATTCTTTGACATTAAGATGTATCTCGGCTAAACTAAATAAATGATCTCTTGGAATCTCCGTGATGGTGAGTATGTGGGGTGTTTTGCGGGCTTTGCCCGCAAAACACCCCACATCTTCCTTTTACAGCGGCAATTCCCAATGAGCTAAATAAATTCTACACCCGGAGTTAGCTATGGACCTAGGGCAATGGTTAATTATTGGACTGTGTATCATCCTGGCGGCTTGGTATGTCATTGGCGCAATCATCAACTTCCGGCGCGCTGAGATCGTGTCCAGATGGTTGCAGGATGGATTGGATGAACTTGGTGAATTGGGCGGTGAAGGTTGGTTAACCGCGCTTCATACCGCTGGCAGACTGGTCATCCGGGACGGTCGGCCTCCCTTCCAAACTGTGGAATTACTTTTCGCGCTTGAATCTCGCGAAAACCTCCCGGTGTGGGTGTTTCGACACCTGATGGGCCGGCGGGATGAACTTTACCTCCGCATTGAGTTACGCTCCGTTCCCAAAATGGAGATTGAAGTAGTGAGACGTAATCGGCAGAAAGATTCGGATGAACTTTATGATATCACCTGTTCCGGTAAAAAAAGCGAGGCGCTCGTGGGTCGATTGAATGGTTTCCTAGCCAAATATCCAAGTGCCATCTTAAAGCTTTCGCTCAAACCAAAGAAACCACATCTGCTTATCCGTATTAATCTTGATGATCTGCGCTCTGGCGAGTCTCGCAAGCTTTATAGTGCCCTGCGTTCCTGGTTGGAGTGACTTTCCAAGCATTCGAATACGAATAATAATCCCGTTAACTTGTTGTGCCGGGATTATTATTCGTCTAAGTTTTAAAACATACTCCTACCAAGTTTACCCCTAATTTTCAGCAAATAGCAAATCTGCCATTCTTTTGAGCATAGCCGTGTCGCACACCTCTGTCTCTAAGAGTGGCAGGATAGCCCTTACTTGACCGTCAAATTCATTCCAGATTGTTTGCATGTGCTCTTCCTGCATGGCAACGCGGTTCTTTACAAAATCAGGCGTGTCTTGTTTAACACTGTCCTTATCGATCAGCATATTAACGATCACACCACCGACAGGGATATTAAATTCTTTGAACCAGCCAATAAAGCGGGTGATGACCGCAATCGGCAACGCTTCTGGCAGAGTCACGAAGAAGAAGGAAGTTAGGCTATCATCGGTCAACAATTCCTTGGCGTTGTGCATGCGCTCACGCAAGTTGAGCAGGTATCCCATCAACGGGTCTTTTTCCTTCTTTTTCTTGCTATAAGAAAGCAGATCCTTTAAGGATGCGGCTTCTTCACGGCTTTGCACCATTTTGTTGACCCACATTTCATACACGCTTGACATGCCCAGCAAACGACGGGCGTTTGCTGTCGGCGCGGTATCGAAGACATAGACCTCGTACTCATCATCGAACATCAAATCAATCATATTCTCAAACATCGCTGATTCTTCAAAGGCTGGGTTCATCGTGGCAGATTCAACAAATTCATCTGCTTTGGTTTTAATATCAGCGAATTTTAAGAACCATGCTATCTTCTCCCTAATTTCATTTTTTGATTTTTCGATCGTATCGTGGGTGTCGATCTCATAAGCGGTCAGGTTGGGAAAGCCTTTAACCATGGTTGGCTTGCCAAAGACATCCTGACCCAGCAGGCTGGAGAGCGAGTGAACCGGGTTGGTGGAGGCCAGCAATGTCTTTTTGCCCGATTGAGCTGCCCATAACGCGGCTGTTCCGGCCATAACAGTCTTACCAACGCCACCCTTACCACCAAAGAAAATATACTTCAGCTTGGGGTTTTGTATCATGTATTGGTACATAGATGTGTCGATCATCACATACCTCCAAACAAAGCCTTGGCTACTTCTTCGATCATCGGCAGGCCGGTGATGTCACGTTCGAATTCAGGAACGTGAGCCAGGACTTCACCAGAAAAGATCTGGTTGATTTTATTCAGGTAAGTGGTTTGCATTTCCATACGGTTGCGCAGATAAGGAGGAATGTTCTGACTGGACAGCTCTGCAGGAATGACACGGTTAACTATGTAACCACAAAGTGGCACGTCAAACTTGGCAAACAACCCCGCAGCCTTTTTGGTATCCAAGATGATCATTTCTTCCGGAGTCAGCACGAAGTAGAAGGCTGTTTTTTTCTTATCCGTCAGGATGCTGGATGAGGCATTGATGCGGTGTTTGATGTATTGCAATTCCTCGAGGATTTTATCCTCTTCGCTTTCTTGGTCACGTCTCATGACCTTTGCCACCTGGTCATATTCGGCCATTTCCTCTCGCAGACCCGTGATCTTGTCAATCCACTGGTCATAGACAGACGCCATACTCAGGTAATAAAGCGCATGACCGAGCGGTACCAGGTCATAGATGTAATAATCATAATCGCCGCTGACGACAATATCCACAACTTCGTCAAAAATGGCGCTCTCCTCCATGGCTGGTTCAGCCGCGGCAGCCTGGATATAATTCTCGATCTCCTCGGGGATCTCATCCATCCCATACATATCGCGGATCTTTTGGCGGATCTCTTCCTGGTATTCCCGGATTCGCTGGTCAGCGTCAATTTCCTGTGCATAAAGGTTAGGCATGATCATTACCGGCCCTTTGCCGAAGATATCACGCTTGAAGATATCAGATAGGCTGGCCTGTGGGTCTACAGAGAAGACAAGTACTTTATGTCCCTGTTTTGCCAGCCAGTAAGCAGTGGCGGCACTAAAGGTGGTCTTTCCCAGACCACCCTTACCGCCAAACATTATATAGCGTCTATCGGGATTTTGAGCAAATATTTCACGCATTGACATGATTGGCTCCTATGCAAGTGCGTCGGTCAGGTCTTTTTCACGCAGCATTCTCCGTTTCCAGGTGCTGACTTGTGGCACAACGTAGGGAAGCAGTCTCAAGCTATAATACGGCGGCAGAATGGGGATGCCCAACAGATCTCCCATGGTGATCAAAATGAACAGGTGTTCCATACTGCCTCGCGTCTTTAGTGCATAGCGAGCCATGTCGTGACCAGCCATGCCATACAAGACACTTTTAAAGCCGTCTAACATACCGCGTTTCTTTTCTTTATCGTCTGGCATTGCATTGTCCTCCTAAAAAAAGTTTTATATTTGACGTACTTAAGTGATTTCTTGATCGCACAAGTCTGTTAGATCGCGTTCGCGTAACATATTTCGCTTCCAACCTGAGATGTTGGGTACGACGAAGGGTAACAGACGCAGGGTGTAATAGGGTGGTAAAACTGGAATTCCTAATAAATCACCAAAGACAATCAGGATGAATAAATGCTCAAGATGCGAGCGCTCCTTATGCAAATCCCGCACCATCTCGTATATTGATGCCCCATAAAGAATATCGGCAATAGCTTTGACGGTGTTGCTGAGGGTTTGTTTAAGAGTCATATCAGGAATAAAAAACCTGTTTTCATTGAAGGATAGCGCCGGCATCCAACATAGCCTCTTCAATTTGCGGGATATTTAACCCGACAATTTTCTTTTGCCCGCTCACAATGAAACTTGGGTAGCGGTGTACGCAGTATCGGATTGCTTTAAACAGTCCCTGCAGCGAACGGGGATCCCAAATACGGATTAGAACCGAATCACCGTAACGCAATGACAGGTCAAGAATCGCTTCCAAGAAACGTTGAAAGTCAGCTTGCCAGTCTGACGGGTATTCTTCCAGGCCGCGCTGATGAGGACCTTTATCCATATCAGCCTGGGCAATCAAGGCCTCACAAGTAAGACAGAGTCCCCAACTTTCTGGCAAGGGCATTACCGCATCAAGTTGAATGAGTGTCATGGTTTTTTCCTTGCAGGCTGTGCGGCGCACTGAAAGCAAGTAAGCCGCACAGCACTGCAATTAATAACTTTAATTGGCTTTCACAGGCACTTGGGTGCGCAAGCGCATAAGTGCCTTTATGGCATCCCAGGCCAGGATGACCGCGGCGATCACCAAATAAATGGCGATAAAACCTGCCAACCAGTTACCAATTACTTTATCAATCGGCAGATCGGGTGTTGTCAAAACTTGCTTTAGTAAATTATAGGCTGTCATCAGCAGTGCAGCGATTGTGGTCACGAACATAAAGATGAATGGAATAAACGTCCACATATATTTTTTGCCATTGGTCATCAGCCATAAAGTTGCCAGCAACAATGCGAGCGAAGCCATCAATTGGTTTGCACCTCCGAAAAGAACCCAGATGCGTGCCCAGAAGCCTGTATAGATCAATAAGGCTGAGATCAGTAAAGCAACGAGAGTCCCGAAAGTTGTATTTTTGAACAGTGATACTTTATCGCCAAGGAACTCTGCAGAGGCTACCCGCATAAAACGCACTACGAGGTACATGATGGTCAAACCCATGAGGGTCAGGAAAACTGAGCCGTAGGGTAAGCCGAAGGACGTCGGAACGCCTATCTTGGCCATCATTTCACTCAGCCCAACCGCAAATACACCCGCGTTTTTGCCTGCTGCGATCATGTTTACATAACCAGCAAAGCCTTTGGTTACGCCAACACCGACGACAGCCGTCAAAAGTGACAGGATTGCCAGGAACATTTCCAGGAACATGGCGCCACCACCTACATAAAGGCTGTCAGATTCTTTCTCCAACTGACGGGCTGTTCCAGAAGAGGAAACCAGGCTGTGCCAGCCAGAGACTGCGCCGCAGGCAATGGTTACAAACAGGATTGGCCATAGAAAACCCAACGCAGGAGGTTTGGTCTCAATCCCAGAGCAATCTGCTGCTGCGCACAAATTACCACTCCAGTTGGTGAAAGCCGGGAAGTCAGAGGGAAATGCAGGGTGCCAGATTAACAAGCCAATGGTACCAGCCAAAATTCCCAAGAATACGATCCAGAAGGCTACATAGTTGATGGGCTGCGCCCAACGCCAGATGGGCAGTACCGCACCAAAATAGCAGATGATGAGCGTGACCAGGCTCCAGATGAATTGCGGGCGTGTTACGCTGCCAAAGACTAATGCATAAGTCGTGGTCTTGGTTCCATCAGCAGCTGTGGAAACAACAGCACCATTGATGGAACTAAACAGACTCTGAACCGCAGGTAATGTACCCAGCCAGATCCCAACAAAGGCAAGCACTACGGTTACGATGCTGGTCATGATGATATCCATCTTCCATTTGTAAGTCATCTGGCCAGCCAACAAACCAATGCTGATGACCAGAAGGACGCCCAGCGGAACAGCCGGGTTGGTCATCAAGTCATAGCCAACAATCTTGCCGAAAGCAGCCATGATGAGCAGCAAGTAAAAATAGATGAATGTCAACAGGATGGAGCGTGACCGTGGTGAGATGAAGCGGTATGACAGCGCCCCAAAAGATTGGCCTTCTTCGCGTACACCCAGCATAATGCTGGTATAATCCTGCACCCAGCCAATGAAGAAAGTGCCGACGATGATCCATATCAAAGCCGGCAACCAGCCCCACTGCACGGCAACAATCGGGCCCGTAATGGGTCCCAGGGCAGCAATTGATTTGAACTGGTATCCAAACAAGACATTGCGGTTGGCAGGGCTGAAGTCCACACCATCCATGTACATCTTGGCCGGGGTTGCCTTCTTATCATCGGGTTTCATGATATTTTTATGAATATTCTTGGCATAGAAACTATAACCAAGATATATCGCAGCAAAACCGATGATCAAGGTATAAACAGCATTCATGAGTAATCCTCCTCCAGTGTCGAACAAAAATATGATTAGAAAAAACACTCGATCAGGTAAGACTCAACTTCCTCTATTGCCTTACTAAGCACCACCTCCTTACGTTTTGTATTGGTGTATTGACAAACCCATTAAGCACCGTATACTAAGGCATTGGTTTTATTCAATGGAGGTTCCAATGGCTTTGCATTTCATGATTCTTTTAATCGGTTTTGCATATATTGTCCTTTTCGGCGGATTGTCCCTGCTCAGACGGGAAGGACTTTCTGCCAGGTTTGCCATCGAAGCTTTGATTTTCACTGGTCTAGCAAGCGGACTTGTGGGATTGCTGGGTTTTAAGGTTCATCCGGTATTATTTTTATTCACATTGTATCTAGTCACAATGCGGGTTCGTTTACTGGTGGATATTGGTACTCTCTTCGCCAGGAGAGGACGGTTCAAACCAGCCGAGCGCATTTATCAATTTGCTGCGCAAGTGTGGCCCGATCAAACTTGCAGCTTTGTCATCCAGGTAAATTACGGAACCATGCTTCTGCAGGCAGGAAGACTGGAAGAGGCCATTACAATGCTTAAGAGTGTTACAGAAAAATCTGATAGTGGCTTCCTAGGTGTAAAGTACGAATCTGCTGCACACTACAACCTGGCTGTAGCATACATGCGCCAAAACAAACAGGCGCAAGCTGTGCGGGAATTCAATTCAGTCTTGGACACCTGGCCATCTTCTGAATTTGCACATCAGGCTTCTACTGCTCTGGAACGCCATCAAAGGAAAAGCACCTCCGATCCTGAGAACTTGGATAAATAACCACAATTTCATTATCAAAAATAAAAAAACGCCAAAGAGCTGGAAAAGCTCAAAGGCGTTTTTGCATATCTACTCCATCAATAGGCAAATTTGCCAGCATTGAGAGTGAGAGTAAAACACATTTTTAAGGGAGGCCAAAGAATATATAGGCAACATTATCAATATGTGTTTCAGAATATTTATCTCCACAATACTATAACACATTTTATTATTAATCGTTTCTTAAATTTATGTTAATTTTTTTCTAATATTCCATTTTAATAAATTCTTCGATTCCCTTTATGATTTCACTTTCTGTGAATTGATCTCTATGGGTAAAAGCGCGGCATAGACTATATCGGTGATCGGAGTGGGAACGCCAAATTCGCGTCCTTTACTGCTGATGAACCTGATGGTTGCCTCGATTTCTGAATGGCTGCCAGCCTCAAAATCCCGCTGCATGGAAGCCTTGATGGTCAGCGAAGAATAGTCAATGAAAGACAGGGATTTTTCAATTACATCTGCGTCCAAGTCAACATTCTTGGCGAGTATAGAGACATCCGACATCCAGAGCAACTCGAAAAAATGAGGTTAAAACAGATGGGAGGTTACTCATATATTTCCTCAAGAAAACGTGAATCAGATTTTGGAAAACTAAATATCCCTTGTCAGAAGCAAGTTTCTGCTCTGTATCAAGGGAATATTTGAATCTATGGGGACGAAAAACCCGCTCACATTGTTCATGCTTGAGCCAGGTTTAATATTCCAATCCATAAAAATCAGATTACGTCTTGTTGTAGGGTTCCCCCAGGTGATTGTGTAATGCGGCTTATAGATCGGCCTGAGGCTTAAAAATCAAAAACATCCTGATCTTTCGAACAGGATGTTTTTGATTGGTTGGTTAACTATTATGGTTTTACATACACCATATAATCATAAATCCACTCACCAGCCGGGAAATCGGCAGTGCCGTCATTTATCGCCTGGTTAAAGACTGCTTTGACGCTCAAGTGATTCTCACCGCCCTGCCAGTCAGACAGAATGTTATAGAAATAACGACACTTCATGTTGCTGTCTGGATCAAATTCGAATTTGAATAACTGGTCTGCCGATACTTCCTGGTCATCCATGAAGAATTTAAACGTAATGTGCTCCCAGTTTTGATCAAATTTATCCGGTGCCGCACACCAACCATAAGCCCAGGCCAGATCTTCGGATTTTGACAGGCTGATGGTGTAAGTAAATGTTCCGGGTACCTCAAAATCAGCCGACTTATATTCCTCCCGGGCTTTATCTTCAAGGAAACTTACTCCACCCACCAGGGAGTTTTCTGCTTTGGCATTATCGGTTTCAAATTTGGGAGGAGCCACGGGTGTGATACCTGCCCCCAAAGGCAACAAAACAACATTCTCGCCGAATTTCAAGATCACGTCCTCAGTGGAAGTTACTGTTTCCAGGGTAACCGGTACGTGCAATTCGGGTTGGACACCCTGACCCTGCAGGAACAGGCTGCCATCTTCCATGATCATACGTTCGGTGGGAATTTGCATGGAAATGCCATCCGGAAGAGAGATCTGCCCATCGCCCACATCTGCCATGGTACCACTGGTGGGATACATGCCAACTACATTCATGCCGGGAACCTGGCTGAAGCTATAGGCTTCATCTTCGCAGGCGCTGGCACAGTTCGGGCTGACCAATACCACCATCTTATCAAAGGAGTATTGCTCCACGTTTGGCAGGATCCGCCCGGGGATACCCTTCTTTTCAAATTGACCTGTCGTTTCACTATAGGAGTAACCTTGTGGCATGACAATTTCCTGATCATACAGGTAAGCCGATAAGCCAATTGGATTACCCCCGCTGTTATCACGCAGATCGATGATGATGCCGGGCACTTCATTGGCTGTAAAGGCATCCAATGCACGCTTGAACAAACGGTTGAGCAGGTTCAGATCGTCATAGTAAGAAGTAATCTTCACATAACCGACACCTGAATCCAATATCTTGAACTCCACCGGTAAAAGTGGATTGGTATCCACGGCATAGTAGCGCGAGGTGCGGGTAAAGGAATCGCGCTCGGACACTGTTTTTAGATTTACAGTTTGTGCCTGCCCGCCCGGATTGGTGAAAGTGACCGCTGCTTCAGTCCCCAGTGGAGCCCGCAATAGATAGCGCACCTGTTGGTAGCGCAGATCCCAAGCCGAAGACATCGGCAATGTCCAGGGTACCACCTCATCAATCGCCGCGCTGATGGGTTTGCCATCGTACTCGGTTACAACTGCGCCCACCTGCATACCGGCATCAGCCGCCGGGCTACCATCCAGAATGAATACAGCAACCACATTGCCGTCATCCAACTCACGCAATGAAAAGCCATAACCACCCGCAGTATCCTGGTTGAACAGCTCATTGTAATAATCTGTGGAGCTCAAGCCTACGTGCCCATCCTTAAAAGCCCAAGTGAAGTCACGCATGGACAACCAGAAGGCATCTCCATCCTTGTCGGCTTCGGCTTTCTCAACGCGCGGTTTAAGCTCGTCGTATAATTTCTGCCAATCCGGTTCGATATCCGGATAGCCATTAAAAGCATAGTGCTTGCTGACAAATTCGAACATCTTGTCAAAGGCTTCACTATAGGAAAGAGAAGAATAATCCTTTACGGCAAAATCAGCCGGTTCGTACAGCATCAGATCGGGTTTTGCATCTTTGGAAACCGCGAAGGGTGACTGGTCCAGGTCCACAATGCTGTATCCAGCCTGGATGGGTGCCATAGGGTCATCTGCAGTGAACAATAATCCATCTGTTCCAAAACCAGACGGGAAGGATTGCATGGCATCCGGAGCCCAAACCACCAGCTTGCCACCGGTCACTTCGTAATCCTTGGTTCCATCCGTCTTTACAGATGCCAGGTAGCTGGGCCATCCAAAAGAACGGTCATCGCCTTCAGCATATGGCCCCCCAGAAAAATTAGGGAAATAGGAGGCTGCAAATATCTGCACACCGGTATCTGTCTGCCCATTATTGTCCACGTCGTTAAGGACACCCTGAGGTTTTTCCGGCAGGAAGATATTCCAGGTACCGGTCAGGTTGGGGATATCCATGCGCAGGAAGCCCAACACCTGGGAGTCTACAGGCAATTCCCAATAATTATCGCGCGCCACAAACCCATGCATATCCACCAGGGCAACCGCATTTTCAACGAAATAGGATTCAAAAACAAAACCATTGGTGACAGTAAAGGTACCTGTCAATTTGAAGGGTTCATCCACGACCACAACAGGCGCATCCGTTGGCCCGGTTTTGGTAGGTTGGGTAACTTCGGTCGGTTGGGTAACCACGGACGCTTTGGGACCACAGGCTGTCAAGATAAAACTTGCAATACATAACAACCCGACTAAAAATAAAATTTTCTTCATCGTTGCTCCTGTTATATAAATAATGAATTATTATACTCCCGCATGGAAACTTCTCAAAAAAGTGGGGGTTTGGGGTGTGAAAGCAAGCTTCGACAAAGTCTTCAATCTGTTTTACAATTTCAATATCCCAAAGGTTCAGGGATGAAGATGGATTTGTATAATCTGCTCAATAAACTTTCTTGAATCAGAGAAGAACACACGGTATATTTATATTAGGTGCCAACATGAAAGAACCAGTGTTTGACCCGGAAGTTGATTACGAATTACATAATGCTCACGTCGCCAGGGCAGCTGGAAATGAAGGCAGGGCACGCGTGTGCGCCCGCCGCGCAGCCGGTCTTGCCGTACGAAAATACTTTGAACGAAAAGATTTTCAACTCAATAACAAGAGTGCATACGAGCTCTTGCTAACCTTGATCAACCAACCCGGTATTCCACCCACTGCCTTGCAAAATGCAATCAACCTGACCATGCGCGTGTCTGAATCTTTTATGTTACCCACCCAAGTGGATTTAATCATCGAGGCACGCTCCTTATGTGAGCAACTCGCCAAATTGTGATCTTTTTTTTCCAAACTGAATAGTCCCCGGGAGAAAAATAACCCAGGGAACTATTTTATTTTAATACCAAGTGAATACATGGACCTTCAGGAAAATCACAAAACCAGGGGAAAACATTAATCACAGTGCAATGAACCATCCAAAAATTACCCAGTAAGACCAAGAATTACCTGGTTAGTTGGAAAAATAACCATACTTACATTT
This sequence comes from Chloroflexi bacterium GWB2_49_20, assembly GCA_001796335.1. GTDB lineage: Bacteria > Chloroflexota > Anaerolineae > Anaerolineales > Villigracilaceae > UBA12087. The sequence goes on from MGMF01000003.1 coordinate 10,912, forward strand.
CCTTTACAAGCCTTTTATTTGTATTGACGCGGGTTGCTATAGTAATATAATGATTATGTAATAATTATTTATTAGTAATTTAAAGGTAATTAAAATATTTTATAAGTAATGAGGCACAAAATGAAAAACAAATCCATTTCCCGAAATACCCTGCGCATCTACCTGATCGCTGCGATCATCGCAGTTTCCACGGCCAGTTTGCTCCCTTTTAACGGTAGTGCAGCCTCCAATTCATACGCCAGCCAGGGTGCCATCATCCTTAATACCACTGGAAACCTGCCTGATAAGGGTATGGATGCCAGGTTGATCCATCTAAAAATGGCTGTAACCGGGCCAGGTGTGGATGTTTCTGAAGTCTCGATTTCCTATCAGCCAGTAAAAATTGCGGTAGCTGAAGGCATCAATGACATACCGGTAACCATCGAAAATAATGAAGTTTCCACCCCCATTGTAATTGAATCAGCAGCTCCTGTCGTAAATAATGATGTCGCAGATCCAGTCGTAACAGATTCCGCAGCTCCAATTGTGAATGATATCGCAGCTTCAAACCCTGGTGGAACATCCCCTGCGGGTGTCGAAACCGTTGAGGTCTCCGCACCTGTTCCAACTGTTTCCGGCTTGACTGCTTTTGCAGCCAAGGTAACCAATGGAAACAGTGGCCAGATCACGGGTCTTTATTCAGAAAACCTCTTTGCCCTGTCAGTTGTTCAACAATCCGGAGACGCTAGCTGGGTCTCAAGATCAGGAAACACAGCCACCCAGTTCAGCATGGCTTCCGGGCTCGGCTTTCTTGCTCACAACGACCTGGCCGGTTCACTATTCTTCAATCTTTACGGTGGTGCTCCCATCACAGTTGTATACGGCGACGGTCAAACCCAGTCTTATCGGGTCTCACAGATCCGCAAATTCCAGGCTCTCAGCCCGGACAGCCCATACTCCGACTTTGTTGACCTGGCTTCCGGCAGCACCCTCTCAGCCACCGACCTGTTTTACGAGACCTACGGTGTAAGTGGGCAAATGATCTTGCAGACCTGCATCGCTTCCAACGGCAACAGCTCCTGGGGACGGTTGTTCGTCATCGCCACTCCAGCAGATTGATCCGGCTTATAAACCCCACCAATAATTCAAAAAGTGGATGCACCATCTGGCGCATCCACTTTTTTTTGGAGTCTTTGATGTATTATTGCGTTGCCTGGGGATCATTATTAACTGGGAAGGCCACCACGATCAAACGATGGGTGTTACTTTCCTGCGGCCAGCAGGTCACCAGGGTCAAGCGCTCATCCGTGGTCGGCATGATCCAGCTAGCATTCTTTATCCGGACTTCGATGGATTGATATTTCTCAGGCAGCAATAAGACCAGATTGACTTTATATTCAAATACACTCTCACCTGAATACACATTAATCATATCCCCCTCCTGGAGATTGACCAGGTCTTTAAATACTTCCCCATAGGCATTGTTGTGTCCATTTAATACCGTATTGCCTGCGTCTCCAAGCAGGGCAGTAGTGTCATGCCAACCTGCAGCCCGCCTGAAAGGCACCCGCCATTGAATATAGACTTGATCGCCCAGGAATATTTGTTTGTAATGTTCCGGAAAAATCGGAGCATCCAGTTGGATGCTTGGGATTTCGAGCCGTTCGGGTATTTTTCCGATGGGCTGTGGTGGAGGTGTGACCTCAACTTGAGATCCATCCGGATTGGATATGACCTCCGTTGCAAGTGGAACGATTATCTCAGCTTGAAGAGGAGGCCTGAATGCATTCGGGTCATTCCCATTTGGACCCGCCCCCCCCGCACTCTCCAGGATGATGGTTGAATTTTCACGGACATTTTGCAGCCAGATACCCCCCAATCCTATGATCAGGAGAAATATTCCAAACAATATCATAAAATTAGAGCTGGATAAAATCTTCCGCAGTTTTAGCATAAAAAGCTTCTCGTAATAAACACCAGGTGCATTGCATGATGCCTGCACCTGGTGCTTATTAATTAACTATCAATATTTGCTATCAGGTTTACAGGTTATCTTCCTCATGCTTGCGGCCATAACCGTTCAGCACCAGGCCAAGGCCAAAGAAAGCGATGCTGGCCAGGAACAGGCCTTGTGAACCAAACCTGCCTGGTCCACCATCCACACCTGTGACAGGGATCAGCACCTGGCCTCCGGTGACCGGGATGGCAGGTGCAATACAAGCCCCGCCCACTAAGATCAAGCCGGCAGGAACCGCTGTTTGAACTCCATCTATATTATTGCAGACATCGGTCGGGACATCGGTCGGGACATCGGTCGGGACATCGGTCGGGACATCGGTCGGGACGTCGGTCGGGACATCGGTCGGGACATCGGTCGGAGTTGACTCAACACAGCCATTAGTAATAAAATTTGGGTCAGTATGTGCATGCCCGGGATAAGTGATGCCTTCAAATGTGAAACTTGGATAATAATCAGCGAGGGGGTGGGTAGAATAATGCGCATGATATAACGCATTTACGTTAGGCGATTCTGGAACATAAGCGCCACTAAGATTACGATGGCAGATCGGAATATTACCTTCCGTATCTCCCGTATCTCCAACAACAACTCGAGCCAATGCCGGTGCAGCGGGAACCGCATTCACCAGCAGGGCTGCGATCAAAAATGCGGCCGAGAGGACGTAGGCGAGTTTTCCCGCTTTTCTAACAAATCGATCATAAGTATTCATAAGGTTATCCTTTCCAACTAATGAAAAAAATTTGAGTATTTGAAAAAATATGGGGATTGATGTGTTTTTTATCATCCATGATGAATATCTCTCCTTGCGATCAGAAAAATCTAACTGCCGCTGACAGGTTTAGTCACTTCGAGTTGGTAGCCAACGCCTCGATAGTTCAAGATCAACCTCGGGCTGGTTGGATCCACTTCCATTTTTTGCCGCAGGGAAAACACAATCGTTTTCAAATGCGAGCGCGTTTTAGTATTATCTTCACCCCACAGTCTCTCTCCCAAGACTTTATAGTTGACCTTCCTGGGAGCAGACTCGGCCAGGATGGTCAGGAATTTGAACTCCCGGGGCAGCAATTGCAGCGTTTCGCCACGCAGTACAACTTCCTGGCCATCAAAGTCGATGCGCAGGTTCTCGTTTGGAAAAACTTTGATCTTCAAAGGAACAGCCTGCTCAACACGCTGCAAAACGCGGTTGATGCGGGCAATGATCTCGGGATTGTAAAATGGCTTGGATATATAATCGTAGATACCCATCTCCAGGCTGCGGACTGCATTATCCCGGTCACCGCTGGCAGACACCACGATGACGGGTGCCCGTGTGATCTCGCGCAGGATCTGGTAGATGCCCCACCCATCCACGCCTGGGATCATCAGGTCCAACAGGATGACGTCTGGGTTGACCTCGGCACATTTTTCCAGGGCAGAATTGCTGTCCGTTGCCCCGGCTACATCAAAACCCGCATGACGCAGGATCATCTTGAGCATTTCAATAAAATCCGGGTCATCATCCACGATCAAAACACGTGGACGATTTTGCTTGACGGCATAATCCAGATCTGCTCCAGGAGCCTGCTTCAATTCGGCGTCTATGTTGGTACCAACCTCATGCTGTTCAGGGTTTTCCATCGTTCTCCGGATATGCTATGAATTTTGAAAACAAAAAAAATTTACGGCTAAGCACTTTACAATCTTGTTAATTACAATTTTGTTAAGTACATAATAGCATAATTTTATAATTTGTCAACTATCAATTTTTGGTTATTTTTAATTGGCATGTAAATAACCGGTTTATATTGAACAAATAACCAACAAGTTGAACATATTGATAAAATCATCCCAAGCCTTGATAGTCAAAATCTACCTCTTCCATATTAAGAACCTACTCCCTTTACGATCATGATATTTGGCATTTCCAGGGAACCATTATTTGTCATAAAATAATATTGTAAGGTTTAGTGATATAAACATCACTATTAAGATAATGTTTATCATAATATATCACGTCTTTTGTTTTTTGCAAGGGGCAATTCAGGTTATTTTATTGTTTTTAACTCCCGTCTAAAAAGACAGAAAATGCCAACAGAAGATACCCCCCATCCTGGTTTATGGAACGAATTGGTGCCCAAATTGCATTCGTGTGCGTAAATACCTAAATTTACATAAGATTGTCTACCACTGGCATAATATTAATCAAGATCCAGCCGCGTGTGCTTATGTTGAAAGGTTAATCACAGTTTTCAAAGTGTGCCGACCATCCTTCGGCCGGATGGCTCTTTACTGGTGGAGCCATCCATAAAACAATTAAGAGACAAACTGGTTTTAAAGGATCAAACAGGGTAGATTGTTGATCTATTTGGATGGATTATACGATCTGTCCCCCAGGATTTCTCCGAAAACAGTCTTGAATTTTGGCAACCAGATGGATATTTTGCAATTAACCAGTTAATTAACAACCTCGGGATCTACGCCCTGATTGCATGGATGTGTATTTTATAGGGATAATAAACAAATTGCTGTTTTCCATGCCTGTTTTTACCTTGCATTTAAACGGTTATTACGAAAGTCAGGATAACTTCTTCCCGGATGCCAATAAATTAACCAACATACGTGCACTCATTGTTACCAATACAACTCCAGAAAGTACACCCGCCAGCATAAGAACCAAAAACTGAATATTGGTAAAATGGCCTATAAAAGCCGGTTGCTGTGTGATCTGAATACGTTGGCGCAAGGTATTAACAAATTCCGGCCGCGGTTTCACTGGCTGCAATAATCCATTCAATTTTATTTCCAATGAACCCAGGTGGTCTTTGGATGCACTGACAATTTGCTCACGAATACTCATTACTTGCTTCTCCTGCGATGCCATTTACCAGCCTTTGTGTCTGAAGGCAGATCAGCTCTTCACTTTTACCATTCGATCATTCATCAGCCGGCTCCTCATTAATCTCATCCCGTAAAGATAACAGGGTGCGATGATAAAGGCTTTTTACCGCACCTTCACTGCGCCCCGTGATCTGGCCAATTTCAGCATTGGACAAATGCTCAATAAATTTAAGGATCAATAAATTTTGCCGGTCTGGTGTTAATTTATGGATAAGGCGTAACAGATTTTCACGTTCTTCCGTATGCAACAGGGTTTGCTCGGGAGCATCACCCTTGTACCTGATGGTGGGCACCTCGGTCAGCGGAATTTCCTGCTTGCGACTCCGGTCACGATGCCAGTTGGCTACCAGGTTATGAGCGATCCGATACAGCCAGGCCGAGAATGGAACACCCCGGTCACGGTAGTTATGGATATGATGAAGTGCTCTATAAAAAACCCGCGCGGTGATATCTTCAGCGTCATGTACATTCCCGGTACGATAGTACACATAGTTAAAGATTCGGTCGACATAGCGTTCATAAAGATACCCAAAAGCATCCCGATTGCCCTGCGAGGCTTGCACTAAGATTTCGTTCTCATCCAAATCCGGCACTTATTCACCTTACCGGCAGGGTTCGTAATTAATAACCCCGCCGATTTTAATTAGTTTCAAACCGAGTATTTTCTCAATATGTAAGGGAAGATGGGGGTTGTGGGCGGCAAAGCAGGTCCACAACCCCCGCTCCCCGATTTATTGAGATCATACCAAATTGAGTATAACATGGTTGAAATAAATGCTGAATAAATTCCACCATGCTACCTGAATTGATTCTTGCTGGTTGTGTTATCGCCAAGAGCGCATACCCCATAGCTGCCCCCCAGTGTTGAAAGGCCTTCAGAAGGAGGCCTTTCCCCGACAAAATGAGGTCGCCACAACTGCAAAATTTCCCTCTTGATGACCTTACCAGAATCAATTTTTATATTCGACATGACAAATCCAAAACCAGGCGAATCTTGGAAATGCAATCGACCCCAGTGGGTTAAAGCGCAGTATAATAAGTGTACTGGGGATGCCAGGCTTCGACGGAGGAGGCTGGTCCCGGAATGCGAGCCGAGTGGTGCCGATCTCGTTAAACCAGCACACAAACTTAAGTGCCAACCGCACTTCCTACGCTGCAATGCCCCTCGCCGCCTAGGCGATGGCGTAACAGCCGGTCTCAATAGAGGCCGCGTCCGCCGCTCCCGTACTCCACCGGGTGAGTGGATCGGGCGAAACAAAGGTGGAGTGCCGCACCGGATGTCGCTAAAAGTGCGAAAGAGGACTTTCGGGTCCAAGCGGCTGGTTGAGGGCAATCCTTGCCGACTGGGATACCTTCGATGACACAGATCAACCGGCTACGCTCGTAGATTTCCGTGGGTCGAGTCTTTCGGACGCGGGTTCGATTCCCGCCATCTCCACCATTTTCCCCATTATGCCGAAAAGTCGCACAGGCTTTTCGGCATATCCTTTTCATCATTCCCTGCGTTATGAGGTACAATTTCCACACATCATGTGTGGAAATTATTCATGTCACCCAAAAAATCCTTATTCTTCTTTCCGCTTCTTTTCTTTTTAATCCTGTTAAGTGCATGTGCACCGAATTCTGAAGGGATCGTCCTGGTGCCTACCACCTCCAGCGCCATCCCGCCGGATTGGATTCCCACCAGTACGCTGCCAACCCGGACTGCACTCCCCTACCCTTCTGCAACTCTGTCTCCAACAGTAACTCTGTCCCCTTCTGCCACACCCACTCAAACGGTATTGGCAGAACGCATTCCCATTATTGAATACCATAATCCATCTTTTCGCCTCAGTGATGAAGTCATGATGACACCCGAATGGTTTGAGGCTCAAATGCAATGGTTGTCAGAGAATGGATACACAACTCTGAATGCGGCACAGCTGGTTGATTTTCTGAATGGTGGAGCCTATCCACAGAAATCTGTCGCCCTGTCTTTTGACATAGGCGTGGCCAGTCATACCGAATACTCTGAAATTGTTATTCCAGCCTTGAGAAAGTACGGGTTAAAAGCTATCTTTTTCCTGGTTGCCAACACCAACCTTATCGGGGATGAATGCAATCAGGGAGAACTTTATTGCTGGTCAGAACTGCGCAATTGGTCTGACGAAGGCCTGATCTCGGTTGAATCGCATGGCATATGGCACCAAGACTACAAGACTCTGGATGCAGCCACCCAGAAGCAGGATGCCGGTCTATCCAAAAGCCTGATCGAGTCAAATATCGGTCAGCCTGTCCTGGGGTTTGCTTATCCGTATGATTCTATCAGCCCCCAGACCATAGCGATTCTCAAATCACTTGGATACCAGTTTGCAGTGGGAGGTTATACCCGCCATGACCGGAGCGTTTTGCTGGGAGATAGTGAGCGCTATTACCTGCCGCGCGTCTACCCTTATTCAAACCCAAATGTTTACCCACGCTTGAGCACCACCAACGGCAAGACATTTGAACAAATGGTCCAGGATCAAACCAGTTTGATCGGATTACCCACCCTGACCGCCACCCAACCTGCCACCATCAACCCATCACCCACCCACACCGGTACTCCGGTTGCATCTACGCCTGCGCCCAACTCTATCGAGATCACATCCGCCGCGGAATACTTAAGCATGTGTAATTTGATCGATCAAACCATAGACCCGGTTTTGAGAGTCTACCAATTGAACCACCTTGTCTTTCAAATAGATCTCAGCCCGGAGACGCAGGCTGCCCTGCCTGCCCCGGTCAAATTGATTCCTTCCTGCAATATACGCCCCATCAATCAGCCCCGTGCCATCATACTGCACGGCACACGAGGCCCGCTGTCGGGTGCCATTACAACCTTTCAAAAAATGGATAACTCCAGCGCCCATTACATCATCGATCGGGATGGGACGGTATACCAGGTGGTGCCCGAAAATCTGGGATCCTACCATGTCAGTTGTTATGGCTTGCGGGCTAATTGTGTGACATCCTGTCCGATTTGTGATGACGCCAATGGCAAATTTGTTGAACCAGCCACTCAATCCATTGGTATTGAACTCGTAAACCAGGGGACAGTTCTTATAGATTATTCATTGGGTCCCGTTTATGAAGATTACAGCATGTCATTCAATTATCGTTACTGGGAGGATTATCCGGAAGCCCAAATCAAATCCCTGGTCTTGCTGGTGAATGATATTCGCAGCCGTTGGAACATCCCGCTCGGTATGGTCATGGGACATTACCGCATCAACACCAACTCCGACCCGGGACCTGCCCTCAATTTATTCTGGGACCGATATGGGAATCCACCCCGCCCGGCCATCTTCCCAACTCCCTAAAATGGATGGTAAATGAAATCCAAACTTCCACCGATCATTCCTCTGGTTGTCCTATTCATCTTTGGACACGCCTGCAGCACTCCCACCCTGAGCCTGCCATCAACGTCCAGCCCATCAACTGCCATCCCTTCGCCAAGTCCAACACCAAGCCCTTTGGCCAGTCTGGAATCGGGAGAGCCTGTTGCGCAGACCCCTGTCCCAACAGTACCTGTCGAGGCAACCCCCACTCAAATTCCAAAATACTTCACGGAAGAATGGGAAGGCAAAACTACGGATTGGAGCTGGTTCTCCACCCGTGGGGATGATAACCTGTGGGATGTATACAATGAAGCCGATGTCCTGGTTTTCTCCCTGACAGGTAAAAATACCTATGCTTATTTCATTTACAACCCCTGGGATTATGAAAATGTACAGGTTAGCACTCAAATTGAGGTTCGCAGCATAACACAAAGTACCACGGTAATCGTTTGTGATTACTCGGATACGGTAGGATGGTATGAATTTAATATTGGTACCAATGGTTTATGGGAGGTCCGGGCTCACGACACCCTCGGGAATACCGGTTATGTTTCTCTTATGAGTGGTGGCTCCAAAGCTATTCACACTGGAGAAGGAGTGAACGAATATTCAGCAACCTGTATTGGTAATCACTTAACCCTTTCCATCAATGGAACCCAAGCTCTCGATTTTACAGACGAACTCATGAAATTCAGTCAGGGAAAAATCGGTATCGGAATTCTTTCTAACTCTCAAGTCCCGATATTGGCTGAATCCGCCTGGGTGAAGATCAGCCAGCCATAATCTCCAATTCACTCCATAAAAACAGTTAAAAATCAAATATCAAATTCGAGAGTGTTGAAAAACAAGTGACAAAATGGTTGGTTAATTGACGGAAGGGGAAAAATTTAATACAATTGGAGCAACCATCAATACAGGAGAGTTGA
>MGMF01000004.1 GCA_001796335.1 Chloroflexi bacterium GWB2_49_20
ACAAAAGATGTAACAGAAGCAGCAGCAGTCGTGAAACGATCTCCTTCTGTATCTGATTCTGGTTCTGATTCTGGTTCTGGTTCTGAATCTGGTAGTGGTAGTAGTAGTTTAATTATGGATCAAAAAGAAAAGATTCTACTACTACCACTACTACTAATACCAGAAAAATCGGAAAAATTCCGACTTTATAAAGCAGGATCGGAAATATTCCGACTCTGCCGCCCTGCCCACCCGGGAGCCTGTGGAAAACCTGTGGATAAAAAGTCGGAAAAATTCCGACTTTCTGCCTGGTAGTAGTAGTTTAAATATTAATCAAAGAGAAAATACCACCACTACTAGAACAAGAGTCGGAAAAATTCCGACTTTCTGTCACACCACCGCCATCCACGCCCTCACCCCAACCCTCTCCAAATTCTCGCCCCTGATGGCTCCCGGCTCGAATGGGAACACCGGGACCGTCCCGGAAAAGAGGTCGGCGCGGCACATGGCCCTCAACCATGCCTGTTCCCATCCATTGACCGTCCCGGAAAAGAGTCCGGGACTCCCTTCGGTCGCCGAAAAAAGAGGCCGGGGACCTTCAGCCTCCAACCGATTATTCCTCCCTACGGTATAATACCTCCCAATGAAGCCTGATGCTTACACCTTCCTGCTGTATGCGCGCAAATGGCCTATCCTGGGGGGGCTGGCCTATTTTACCCTCAAGCTGCTGGGCGCCGAGATCCCGCGGTCAGTGAAGTTTGGTCCGGACTGCCTGCTGCTGCACGGCGGCTTTGGGGTGGTCATCCATCCAAAAAGCGAATTTGCGGAGCGGGTGCGCATCTACCCGGGCGTGACCCTGGGGCGGGCCGACATTCAGCTCCCGGCACAGGAGTCCGCTTTCGAGGGTATCCGCGTGGGGGCAGACGCCATCTTGTGCAGCGGGGCTAAAATATTGTGCAAGCAGGGCATCCTCACGGTCGGCAAAGGCTCGGTCATCGGCGCCAACGCGGTGCTGCTCGAATCGACCGGCGAGAACGAGATCTGGGCCGGCATCCCGGCGCGCTGTATTGGCAAAAGGGAGTGAAATAAAGGCATGAAGCACATCTGCCTGATCCCCAACGTCTCCGGCACCGGGGGCATGGTCTCCTTTCGACATAAACTAAGCGCCGGGCTGGCAAAGCGCGGCATCGAAGTCAGTTACGACCTGGAAGATGAACCCTACCAAGCCGTGCTGATCATCGGCGGGACGCGGCAACTCAGCGCCCTGTGGCGTGCCAAACGCAAGGGCATACGCCTGGTGCAGCGCCTGGACGGCATCAACTGGATCCAGCGCAAGCGCCGCACGGGGCTGCGTCACTTCCTGCGCGCCGAGCTGGGCAACCTGCTGCAGTCCAGCATCCGCAGGCGGCTGGCCGGGCGCATCGTCTACCAATCCGCATTTGCACGCAATTGGTGGGAAGACTGGTACGGCATCGTCCCCGCCCCGGCGGTCATGATCCACAACGGGGTTGATCTGGACACCTACACGCCCGAGGGTCCGCACGAACGCCCGCAGGGACGTTTCCGCCTGCTGGTGGTGGAAGGCAGCCTGGGGGGAGGCTATGAGACCGGCCTGGAAAATGCTGTGTCCCTGGCAGAGGAATTGAATTTCAAGCATAAGATCCCCATGGAACTGATGGTGGTTGGGAAGGTCTCGCCCGCGCAGGAAGCCTGGTGGAACAGCCGCAGCCGGGTGCCCCTGCTGTGGGCTGGCACGCTGGAGCGCGAAGCCATCCCCGGCATCGACCGCTCGGCACACCTGTTTTTCGCGGCCGACCTGCATCCGGCCTGCCCCAATTCGGTCATCGAGGCTTTGGCCTGCGGGCTGCCCGTGGCCGCCTTTGACACCGGCGCTTTGCGCGAGCTGGTGCCACCCCAGGCCGGCTGCATTGCGCCCTATGGCAGTGACCCGTGGAAGCTGGAAAAGCCGGACATCCCCGGCCTGGCGGACATGGCTGCCCGGGCGCTGATGAACCTGACGCCTTACCGGCTGGCCGCGCGTGCCCATGCCGGGCAAAGTTTTGACCTGGACAACATGGTGGAAAAATACCTGCACGTATTGCTGGAGGCTGTTGAATGAATGACCCTGAGATCATGGAATTCCTGCACAAACACATGCAAGCCATCCGGGAAAACGACCTGGAGGCTTACTGCAGCACGGTTTCAGAAGACCTGAGCCTGTACGAGTGGTGGATCACACCCCACCGCCTGGACGGGGTGCCATTTCATGAATTTATGATGAGCGCCAACGCCCGGCGGGGCGTGGTCTTCGGCGAACCTGAAGGTTCGGAAGGCAAGCCTGCAACGGAAACGCGTTTCGATTATGCCAATCTACACATCCAGCGTTACGGGGATACCGCCATTGCCAGTTACACCCTGCTGATCAGCTCCGCCAGCCCGCAGGGAGTGAGCGTGAGTTCGCATAACGAGAGCCGGGTGATGGTCAAACTGGACAGTGCCTGGAAGGTGGTACACGTGCACAAATCCCCGGCCTGGAATGCGCCCCACATGCCGCCGGCGGGACACGAAGCCTGATGAACTGGTTGCTATCCCTGGCCGCGTTAATTGCCCGCCTGTTACCAGCTCCGCTCAAACGCCTGCCCTACCGCATCCGTCCACTGGCCGGCTTTCTGCGCCGGGCGCTCAACCGCGCCGCCCCGGGCGGGATGAGCCAGGTGGTGGTGGCAGCCGGTCTATTGGAAGGATGCTCCCTGCGGCTGGATATGCACACCGAGAAGGATTACTGGCTGGGGACGTATGAGCTGGAACTGCAGGCAGCCCTGCGCCAGTTGGTGAAGCCGGGCATGGCTGCTTACGATGTGGGCGCCAATATCGGTTACATCTCGCTGATGCTGGCCCGCCTGGCGGGAGAAAGCGGGCGGGTGTTTGCCTTTGAAGCCCTGCCTTCCAATGCCGAACGCTGGCAGGAAAATGTGAACCTGAACGGGTTATCCGCCCGCATGCAGCTTTTTTGCGGGGCGGTCACGGACAGTACTGCGCCGGTGCGCTTCCTGGTGCACGCCTCGGGAGGCATGGGCAAGGCGCTCGGCTCGGCCGGACGCGGGAATGCCTACCAAAGCGAGATCGAGGTGCCCGGCCTAAGCCTAGACGAGTTCGTGTTCGGACAGGGCAACCCCCCGCCCCACTTAATAAAAATGGATATCGAGGGCGGCGAGGTGCTGGCTCTGCCGGGTATGCACCGCCTGCTGGCGGACGCACGCCCCAGCCTGGTGCTGGAACTGCACGGACAGGAATCCATCCGTGTCAGTTGGGAAATCCTCTCCGGGCTGGGCTACCGGATATGCCGGATGAAACCCGGCTTTCCGCGCGTGGCCTCCCGGGATGAGTTGGAGTGGAAGGCCTACCTGGTGGCACTGCCGGAGCCCAAATGAACGACGAAGCCCTGACGAAGTCCAGGTCCATGCGCAAGGCTACGCTGAGCCAGGATTGGCTCTACCTGGGGCTGCTGCTGCTGGTGATCCTATCCATCGCTTTTCTGCTGCCGGTGGAACCCAATGACTACTGGTGGTATGTGCGTATCGGCCGGGATACCCTGCAAGCCGGGGCAGTCCCGACAGTAGATACGCTCAGCTACACGCAGTTTGGGCAGCCTGTTATTTATCACTCCTGGCTCTCGGCTGTTCTTTTGGCCTTGCTTGACAAAGCCGGGGGTATCTCCCTGACCGTGCTGGTGCGCGGGCTGGCGGTTGCCCTGGGGTATGGACTGATCTACGCGGCTGCGCGCCAGGCCGGGGCAGGCACCGGGATGTCCAGCCTGGTCACCCTGCTGGCCGCTTTAGCCACCAGCAACAACTGGTCGGTGCGCCCGCAAATGTTCACTTACTGCCTGTTCGCGGCGGTGGTGTGGATATTGCTGCGCTGGCAGCGCGGCGCCACCCGTGCGGTTTGGCTGCTGCCGGTCATCAGCCTGCTGTGGGTGAATTTACACGGTTCTTTTGTCATGCTGTTCCTGCTGGTGGCGGCTGCGCTCCTGTTTGGCAAGGGGTCACGGCGCACACTGGCGGTTGCATTGGGTTTGTCTTTGCTAGCCAGCCTGCTCAACCCGCGCGGACTGCTGGCCTGGCAATACGTGCTCATGTCACTCACGGCTGCCTCCAACCAGCAATTCAGCATGGAGTGGAGTCCCCCGCTCAACGTGGGCTGGCAGATGAACCTGTTCTTTGGCTGGCTGCTGCTTTTCATTCCGCTGGTGGCATACTCGCCGCGCAGGCTGTCTGCCCTGGAGTGGACCTGGTTGCTGGGTTTTGGCTGGCTGGCACTTTCCGGGCAGCGCTATGTGATCTGGTTTGTGTTCATATTGACCGTATTGACCGCCAGCCTGCTGGAAGAATTGAAATTCAAGAGGACTGCCAGGACTGCCCAAAAAATCTTCCCGGCTGTGAATATTTCTCTTGGCATCCTGTTTATCCTGCTGCCGTTCGCCCTGCTGCCCGGTCTGCGGGCAACCTGGTGGGCACAGTCTCCGCAGGTGCTGACAGAAACTCCGGTGCAGGCTGTGCGCTGGCTGGAAAAGAATCCGGAAATCCCCGGTCCGTTATGGAGCGAGATCGGCTTCTCCAGCTACCTGGAATACGCCCTGCCCTCCCGCCCGGTGTGGAGCGACACGCGCTTCGAGGTGTATCCCCCTGAACAATGGGAACGCTACCAGGCCATCCACAAGGCCAAGTGGAACTGGCAGATCCTCCTGGATGAAGAAGGCATCAACCTGCTGATGGTCTCAAAAGCCAGCCAGCCCGATCTGCTGGCTGCCCTGCAAGCCTCCCCCGTGTGGGTGGAGGTTTATGCGGATGAAGTCACGGTCATCTTTGAGCGTGCCGAGGGGGACTGACATGCGTCCGCGCCTGGCCTGGAAACGGGAGTGGACCTGGATCCTGATCGTTTTTCTGAGCCTGCGCCTGATCACCTCAGCCCTGGGGGTCAATGCCATCGCTGATGGGCTGCCGGAACCCCTGGGTGCAAGTGAGAGCATGTTCGCGGCAATCGCCCCGCTGCACACGGGTCCGCTCTCACAAGCGCTGGTAAACGTCTGGCTGCGCTGGGATACCCCCTGGTACCTGAAAATCGCTGCTTCCGGATATGCAGCCAATGATGGCAGCATAGCATTCATGCCTCTTTATCCGTGGTTGATCAAGTTGGCGGGTACCCTGCTGGGTGGGAATTTTCTGCTGGGCGCCATCCTGGTCTCCAACCTGGCCGGGTTGATGGCATTGATATTGCTGTACGAACTGGCCCGGTTGGAAAGCAGTTATAAAACAAACGCCATGCAAACCGTGCTGGCCATGCTGGTATTTCCCTCGGCTTTTTTCTTATTCGCAGCCTATACCGAGTCGCTTTTTCTGATGCTGGTGCTGGCAGCCTGGCTGTGTGCCCGGCACAAACGCTGGCTGGCAGCCGGGATCCTGGCTGCGCTGGCCACTCTCTGCCGGCTGCAGGGGGCGCTGCTCAGCCCGGTGCTAATCTGGCTAACCCTGGTCTCCGCAGCAGGTGGCGATGCGCTAACACCCCGGGAACAGGTGCGGGCGGTGTGGGGCATGCTGACAACATCCGCGGGCCGGGGCAAGGCAAAAGCCTCCCTGCTGCAGCCGGCCGGGCTGGCGGTTCTTTTGCCGGGTGCGGCCATGCTGGCTTACCAGGCCTGGTTGATCCGCTCGAACCTGGGGAGTATCTCACAGACATTGGTCACACAGTGGGGCATCCGCACGGTCATGCCCTGGGAGGGGTTCAGACTTTTCCTGGTGCGCCTGTTCAGCGAGCCGCGGGTTTTCATTGACTACATCGACCTGGGAATCCTGCTGCTCATGCTGGCAGTTTGCATATATGGGACTTTCCGTCTGGATCCGGCTTACTCGCTGTATAATTGGCTGAACCTGGGACTGTTCTTCATGCGCGGTTCACCACCCCATCTGCTGGACAGCTTCAGCCGATATTTACTTTTACTTTTCCCAGCCTTCCTGGTCTTTGGTGCATTGCGAGATCGCAGGTTGGCGCTGGTTTTTGGCTTGCTTTCTTTTATTGTGCAGCTTTTCCTGGTGATGGGTTTCCTGGATTGGAGGTGGGTGGCATGAGTGCAAAGTATGCGGGTAAATTAGGTGTTCTGCAGCGTGTGCTGCCAACTTACCGTGCCCCTTTTTTTGACATGCTGGCAGAAGCCTGCCAGGGAGGCTTGAGCATGTGTGCGGGTCAGCCGCGTTTGAGCGAAGGTATTAAAATCACCCGGGAATTAAAGGTCGCAAATTTCACCCCGGTCCATAACATCCACCTGCTGGGGGGATCCCTGTACCTGTGCTGGCAAACGGGTCTGTCCGGCTGGCTGGCTGCCCAAAATCCGGATGCCCTGATCGTGGAGGCCAACCCGCGTTACCTGTCCACACTGCCTGCCCTGCGCTGGATGAAGACACGCTCACGCCCGGTCATTGGCTGGGGGCTGGGCTCGCCGCCGCTCCCGGGACCAATGGCTGACATGCGCCGTTCTGGCAGGCTGGATTTTGTACATCAGTTTGACGCCCTGCTGACCTACAGTCAGCGCGGTGCCGCCGAATACAAGGAACTGGGCTACCCGGCAGAACGCATCTTCGTTGCGCCCAACGCGGTGGCACCCCGCCCGCAACATATGATCCAGGAGCGCCCGCCTTTTTTCAAGGACCGTCCGTGCCTCCTGTTCGTTGGACGCCTGCAACACCGCAAACGCCTGGATCTCCTGCTGCGTGCCTGTGCCAGCCTGCCAGCGGAAATGCAACCCCGCTTGGTCCTGGTCGGTGACGGGCCTGAACGCCAGGCGCTTGAATTGCTGGCAAGCCAGGTCTACCCATCCGCTGAGTTTGCCGGCTCCCGGCATGGTCCTGACTTGATGCCCTTCTTTGCAGAGGCCGATCTGTTTGTTCTGCCCGGAACAGGTGGGCTGGCCGTCCAGGAGGCCATGAGCCACGCTCTGCCGGTCATCGTGGCACAGGGAGATGGCACCCAGGATGACCTGGTACGCCCTGCCAACGGCTGGCAGATCCCTGCGAATGACGAAAACGCCCTGGGCGCGACCCTGCGCCTGGCGCTCTCGGATGCAGCCTGTTTGCGCAGCATGGGGTTGGAATCCTACCGGATCGTCTCAGAGGAGATCAACCTGGAACGCATGGTGGAGGTTTTTGTGGAAGTGCTGGATCAATTAGGGGAAAAATAGGTAAGCCGCTTAAATTTGAAAACAGGAAATCAGCTCGAATTAACGGAATTCTAAAGCCCAGGACATGAAATTGCCTCTTGACAAATAGAACAATTGTTCTATAATAGGAATTAGATCGTTCCTGTTCACTTATGGAGGTTACCATGAATGCTCGTTCCCCAATCCGTTCGTTTTCCAGCTTCAAACAATTTTCCATGCGGCGCGGTGCCATGTTCGGGATCATTTTGGTGGGTGCACTGCTGGCATTTGAAGTCTTTAATTTTTCCACCACCGATTTTGCTCTCACCGATCTGCTTGGAGCAAACCTGCGCTTCCTGGGTTTACGCTGGGCCACCATCCTATCGATCGCTTTCTGCGGCATTGATTTTGCCGGGATCGCACGCCTGTTCACGCCCGAACAGGGCCGCAATGAACCGGCTGAGGTCTGGTACCTGTTTGGCGCCTGGCTGTTGGCGGCTGCCATGAACGCAGCCCTGACCTGGTGGGGCGTGTCAGTAGCGGTGCACAATCACCAGTCCCTGGGCAGCAGTGTGGTCGGCACGGAGACCCTGTACAAAGTGGTCCCGGTCTTCGTGGCTGTCATGGTCTGGCTGATCCGGGTATTGATCATAGGAACTTTCTCCATGGCTGGCGAACGCCTGTTCAGCATGGCAGAAGGACAGCCTGCCATGCTTAGGTCTGCGCTGCAAAACTCCAGGTCTATGCCCATGCCGGCAGTCCGGCAGCCGCAGCCCATGCGTGCCCAAAGCGTGCCCCTGCACCCGGTGCCGCGATCTGAACCAGGCTATCACCCTCAGGGTATGGCAGCCCGCCCAAGTTCTCGCTCTGCCTATACCCGTACTGAATCTCCAGTCACACGCACCTGAAATAAGTTATAACCCAACAATCAAAAAGACGTCCTGTTTTAGACTGGCTTTTGTTATTGGAGGAATGACGGCCTAATCCGGAGGCAATGAAATAGACTGCTTTAAGCGGGGAGTGCTGCCTTCATGCCTCAAGTATTGAACTAAACCCCAATCAAGCAATCGATTTACAGACTCCGCTGATATGCCCATCTGCCTCTGATATTGTGGTCAGGGTAGACGCGGTGGTCTGCCCCTACATGTCTGGGTTATAATCAATCCAGGCATTTTTAGAGCATTATATATTTATATCCCCTTCCTTTTAATGAGGATAAACCCATGAAACAGGTCTTACAAAACATACGCAGCGGCAAAACCAGTGTGGAAGATGTACCCATCCCCACGCCGCGAGCCGGCACGGCGCTCATCCGCACCTGCGCATCCCTGGTCTCCGCCGGTACCGAGCGTTCCGTGGTTGAATTTGCCGAGAAATCCCTGCTGGGTAAGGTGCGCTCACGCCCCGACCTGGCCCGCCAGGTGCTGGACAAAGCCCGGCGCGAAGGTCTGCTGGGCACTGTAGAAGCAGCCTTCAACCGTCTGGACGAACCATTGGCACTGGGCTATTCTTCGGCAGGTGTGATCGAGGCACTTGGCGCGGATATGCCCGGTTTTCAAGTCGGGCAGCGCGTGGCCTGTGCAGGCGGTAATTATGCCGTGCATGCTGAATATGCGCTGGTGCCCCGTAACTTGCTGGTTCCCCTTCCGGATGGAATCGATTTCGAGTCAGCCTCCTTTACCACCCTGGCAGCCATCGCCCTGCATGGCTTTCGCCTGTCCCAACCGCAGGTGGGTGAAAACGTGGTCGTTATCGGACTCGGCCTGCTCGGGTTGTTAACGGTTCAGATCGCCCTGGCTGCAGGCTGCCGCGTGTTGGGCGTGGATATCAATCCCGGCCGGGTCGAACTGGCTAAACAGGTCGGGGCGAAAGCTGTTCTGCGTCCTCAGGCTGAGGAAGCCATCCTGGCTTTTTCCGGCGGGCGTGGCGCGGATGCCATCCTGATCTGTGCCGGAGACCCAACGTCTGATGCGGTCACACTGGCAGGGCTGCTGGCGCGCGATCACGGCCGTGTGGTGGCGGTCGGTTTGGTCGGCCAGGATTTGCCGCGTCCCATCTACTTCCAGAAGGAACTTTCCTTTGTTACCTCGCGCTCCTATGGTCCCGGACGCTACGATCCCGCTTATGAAGAGGGCGGGGCAGACTACCCCTTTGGGTATGTACGCTGGACAGAAGGCCGCAACCTGGGTGCCTGCGTGGAACTGATCGCCTCCGGCAAACTGGATGTGCATGCACTCATCACCCACCGCTTCCCCATTGAGCAGGCCGTTGAGGCCTATGATCTCATCACTGGCAAGCGGGATGAACCATTCCTGGGCGTGGTGCTGACCTATCCACAGGCTGGCCTCCAGGCAGAATCCACCCGTATCGTCTGCACTCCCACCAACCCTGTGCCTCAAGCCACCGTCAAACTGGGCGTTTTGGGCGCGGGTTTGTTTGCCAATGCCGTGTTGCTGCCGGCCATTAAAAAACAAAAAGACCTCCAACTGGTCGGCATCGCCTCCGCCGGAGGTCTGCACGCCCGCCATTCGGGTGACAAATTCGGTTTTGGATATGCCGCTTCAAAAGATGATGAACTCATCAACGACCCCAATATCAATACCCTCGCCATCCTCACCCGCCACGATTCACATACAGCTCTCACCATACAGGCTCTGAAAGCGGGCAAGCATGTCTTTGTTGAAAAACCACTGGCGGTTGATCCTGCCCAACTGGATGAACTGGAAGCCCTGTTGAATACAGTTGGTGACGGTTTACCCCTGCTGATGACTGGTTTTAACCGCCGCTTCGCCCCGCTGGCTCAGAAACTGGGAGATTTTATGGCTGGGCGGCACGAACCCCTGGTGGCGCATTATCGCGTCAATGCCGGGCTGCTGCCGCTGACTCACTGGCTGCATGACCCCGTTCAGGGCGGCGGACGCATCATTGGAGAAGGCTGCCACTTCATCGACTTTCTGGCCTTCCTGGTGGGTGAACCACCCTGCACGGTCACAACCCATGGCCTGCCCGACAGCGGGCGATATCGTGAAGATGTGCTTAGCATGACCTTCACCTTCCCGGATGGCTCATTGGGTGTGGTGGATTACCTGGCCAACGGTGATAAAGCCTTTGGCAAAGAGCGCGTGGAGGTCTTCTGCGCCGGGCGCGTGGCTGTTCTGGATGACTTCCGTTCCCTCGAAATGGTGCAGAACGGCCGCCGCAAACGGGTGAAGTCTGCCCTGCGGCAGGACAAGGGACATTTCAACGAGTGGCAGGCATTTATCGCTGCCATCCGGGTTGGCGGACCCCCGCCCATTCCCTATGCCCAATTATTGGGCGTGACGCGTGCCTCCTTTGCCGCCATTGAGTCGCTGCGCAGCAACCAGAAGATCGATATTTAATAAAAGTTGGTACGCTTTTTGCTTAATAGTTCGGATATCAAATTTAGAGTAGAATCTTTTTCGTTACAAAAGAATTTGAAATAAGACAGAAAACATGGATAATAAAATATATTTTGGTGAAAATTTATCAATTTTAAAAAGTCTTCGATCCGAATCAGTAGATCTGATTTACATCGACCCACCGTTCAATACAGGAAAGATACAGGGACGAACTCAAATTAAAACAATTCGCTCTGAAAGTGGAGACCGTGTTGGGTTTCAGGGTGAGCGATATAAAACGATGAAAATCGGGACAAAATCATACTCGGATTTGTTCGACGATTTTTTAGCATTTTTAGAGCCAGGATTAAAGGAAGCGTATCGAATATTGGCACCTAACGGCTCAATGTATTTTCACATTGATTATCGTGAAGTACATTATTGTAAAATATTACTGGACACGATCTTTGGGCGTGAAAGTTTCTTAAATGAAATAATATGGGCATACGATTATGGTGCACGCTCTAAAAGAAAGTGGCCTACCAAACACGACAATATTCTTTTGTATGTAAAGAATCATGATGACTACATATTTAATTATGATGAAATAGAGCGTATTCCTTATATGGCTCCCGAGTTAGTAGGACCAGAAAAAGCGGAACTTGGAAAAACCCCCACAGATACCTGGTGGCATACTATTGTTCCCACCAATGGAAAAGAAAAAACAGGTTACCCCACTCAAAAGCCATTAGGTATTCTAAGAAGAATGGTACAAGCATCAAGCCCGGAAAATGGAGTCGTACTAGATTTCTTTGCAGGAAGTGGAACGACTGGTGTAGCCTCCTTAGAATTTGGGAGACATTTTATATTAATAGATAAAAATACTGAAGCCCTAGAAGTTATGGCGAAGCGATTTGATGGAGTGCCAAATATAGAATGGGTGGATTTTGACCCCAAGCCATTTCAAAAAATCGTTGTTCAGAAACAAAGTACACCTCTCCAGGAGCCACTGTTTGAGGATAACAAGGTATCATCTCAATAAAAATGAACCATATCGAAGAGCTGCGGGCATTGATCGGTCACCGACCCATACTGATGGTCGGTGCGGCCGTCCTCATCCAGGATCATCACCGGCGCCTGCTCCTGTTGCAGCGCTCCGATAGCCATGCCTGGGGACTGCCCGGCGGCGCAGTCGAACCCGGGGAAGAGGTCGAACAAGCCGCCAGGCGTGAAACCCTGGAAGAGACCGGTCTCGAAGTGCATGACCTGGACCTGTTTGGGGTTTTCTCCGGCCCGGAGCTGTTCTACGAGTACCCCAACGGTGACCAGGTCTATAATGTCACCATCATCTACCAGGCCCGGGAGGTAGCTGGGGATATTCGTCTGAATGAAGAACACACCGCCTGGCAGTATTTCACTGTCGCAGATATCCCCACCGTCATCAGCCCTCCGCTTATCCCCATCATTCGAGAATATGTTTCCCGGCAGGCAGCCTCTGCCCGGATATAAGACTGCTAATATAAAAATGTCCAGCCCAAACCGCCTTGCCACTGCTCTCAAAGCCCTGCTCCAGTTGGGATTTTCACAGACCGCCCTGTATGCGGTTTACAAGTTTGGGCTGCTCAGCGGGCATTACCGCCGGGTCACCAGCGCCGGGTCCGGGAGCCTGGACGAAAAACCGGCCTCCCTCAATTACCGTCCATTGTTCGACCTGCCAGCCCCGGCTGACCTGTTGGCCGTCCTGGGGCAGAACGGCAGGGATCAGCTTCTCAGCCAGGCGGATGAGATTGTAGAAGGCAGAGTGCGCTTATTTGGTGCGGACCCGGTTCCATTGCAGCTCAGCTTCGATCAACCTTTGCAGCATTGGACGGCTTATGAAAAAGATGCCTCGTTATACACCAGCTTGTTTACAGGCCTCGCGGATGTCAAATTCATGTGGGAACCGGCCCGTTTCGGCTGGGCTTTCACACTCGGGCGTGCCTATCACCTCAGCCGTGACGAACGCTACGCGGCTGTATTTTGGACCTTTACCGAGCGTTTTCTGGATGCCAACCCGCCCAACCAGGGTCCACATTGGGTTTCAGCCCAGGAAGTGGCTCTGCGCCTGATGGCATTTGCCTGGTCTTTGCAGGTCTTTTCAGGCTCGTCCCACTCCACCCCTGCCAGGCAGACCCGCCTGGCCCAGGCGGTGGCACAACATGCCGCCCGCATCCCAGTCACCCTGGTGTATGCCCGGTCACAGAACAACAATCACCTGATAAGCGAGGCCGCTGGCCTGTTAATGGCCGGGTTGGCGCTGCCCGATCACTCGCAATCCGCCCGCTGGAGCAAACTGGGCTGGAAGTGGTTTAATGATGGCCTTCATCATCAGATTGATGCCTACGGAGAATACGCCCAGCACAGCAGCAACTACCAGCGCCTGATGCTTCAGCTTGCCCTGTGGGTCAAGCCCATGGCACGCCAGCACGGTTATTTCTTTTCAAGGCGCAGCAGTGAAGCACTGGCAATTGCCACACACTGGCTGTTCTCCCTGCTTGACCCACTTAGCGGCTGTGTCCCCAACCTGGGCGCCAACGATGGCGCTTATATATTTCCACTCTCCAATTGCCCGTTCGAAGATCACCGCCCGGTGCTCCAGGCTGCGGCGCGCAGTTTCATGGAATACCAATTGCCCGGCGGTGTGTGGGATGAAATGCCGCTCTGGTTTGGCCTTCCGGTTTCGGACAAGTACTTCCAAACGCCGCGTTATCTGGGTGACAGTCTGTATGGCCGGGATTCCTGGGGAACCCTGCGGGCGGTTAAATATAAGAACCGTCCCTCCCACGCCGACCAACTGCACTTTGACCTGTGGTGGCGCGGCCTCAACATTGCCCGGGATGCTGGTACGTATCTCTATAACGTGGCTCCCCCCTGGGACAATGCCCTGACCCATACTGCCGTGCACAACACTGTCAGCGTGGATGGCTGCGAACAGATGAGCCGCCTGGGGCGCTTCCTGTACCTGGACTGGGCTCCGGCCGGGCAAAAACACCCCATCGAAGCCAATGCAGATATCCTGCAGCGCGGCTTTGCCTGGCATGCCGGTTACCGGCGCCTGGGTCTGCGCCATGAACGCACAGTAACCGTCTTCAGCGATGAGCATTGGGAGGTGGAGGATAACCTGCTATTTATAAAAGGAAAACGCACGCCGCGCACCTTCCGACTGCACTGGCTGCTGCCCGATTGGGACTGGGAGCTGGATGAAGGAGCGGATGGCATTGAACTGCGCCTGAAATCTCCTTATGGCTGGCTGAAGCTGCAGCTATCCGCTGACCAGCCGGGTGAGGACTTCTCACTGGTGCGGGCCGGTGAATGCTTGCATGGCACAACTCCCGCTGCTCCCATTGCTGGCTGGGTCTCACCCACTTATGGTCAAAAAATTCCGGCGCTTTCGTGCGCGTTGGAAGTGACCAGTCAAAATGATGTAAAATTCAGCAGTAGTTTTATCTTCCCGACCCCCTGACCCATGCATATACTTCTCATCCACCAGTCCTTTGCAGCTCTGGACGAACCCGGCGGTACGCGCCACCACGAACTGGCCCGCAGTCTGGTCCAGCGCGGCCACCAGGTCAGCATCATCGCCAGCCCGATCAGTTACCTGACCGGCGCCAAACGCAGTGACCAGCATACTTTTATTGTACGCAGCGAGCTCGAGCCTGGCATCCACCTGTTGCGCTGCAACACTTATCATGCCCTGCACCGTTCCTTCATTCACCGCGTCTTCAGCTTCTTCGGTTTCATGGTCTCTGCATTCATTGCCGGACTGGGCATCAGAAAAGTAGACCTGGTGTGGGGCACCTCGCCACCCATCTTTCAGGGTATTACGGCCTGGCTGCTGGCGCGTTTGAAGCGGGTCCCTTTCTTGTTTGAAGTGCGCGATCTTTGGCCGGAATTTGCCATTGCCGTGGGTGTGCTCACCAACCGGCCTCTCATCCGCCTGTCTAAATGGCTGGAGCGTTTTCTATACCGCCATGCCGACCGGGTCATCATCAACAGCCCGGGCTTCGATGCCCATGTCCGCCAGCGCGGCGCCCGCCGCGTCGAACTGGTCCCCAATGGGGCTGACCCGTCCATGTTTGATCCTGCCGATAAAGGTGAAACTTTCCGCCGCCTGCATCATCTAACCGATAAATACGTTGTCCTGTATGCCGGCGCTCACGGCATGTCCAACGACTTGGGTGTCTTGCTCGAATCCGCCCGCCTGCTGGCAGACCAATCCCACATACAGGTTGTGTTCCTGGGAGATGGCAAAGAAAAAGCCAATCTGCAGGCACAGGCCGCCGCCCTGGAATTAACCAACGTAAGTTTTATTGCTTCCGTCCCCAAGGAATACATGACCGGGGCGATGGCAGCCGCGCATGCCTGTGTGGCCATCCTCAAACCCGTAGAGGCCTACAAGACTACCTACCCCAACAAGGTCTTTGACTACATGTGCGCCGGTCGCCCGGTAGTACTGGCCATTGACGGCGTCATTCGTGAAGTGGTCGAAGCCGCGGACTGCGGCATCTTTTCGCCGCCCGGTGACCCGCAAGCCCTGACTCAAGCCATCCGCATCCTGGCTGGTGATCCGCAGCGCAGCCGGGAGATGGGCTTGAATGGACGCCGCTACGTGGAAGTCCACTTCAACCGGCCGCTCCTGGCTGAAAAGCTGGCCAGGATCATGGAAGATATGCTCAAGAAGTAACGCCCCGGACTGCGAGCACCTGCTATATTTGTTTGGAGTATTAAAAACCTAACTACAAAAAGGCATTACCACGAAGCACCAAGTCACGAAGCTTAATTTTAAAAGAATCTTTGTGCCTTTGTTGCTTGGAGGTATAGACACTGTTATATCGTGTGAAAGGTGCTTATTGTAGAGATTTTATTAAAAAATCAGGAGTACACTTGTGGCAAAAGCCGAAATTTTCGCAGGCAACTGCGGTTTCAACACCACCGTCGAGACCCGCATGAACGGCAAGGTCTGCAACATACATATCAGCAGCGAATGTGCTGCCATCCAGCGTATGGCGGAAGAGCTGACACAGGTCAACCCATTCCAGGAGATCTCCTTCAAACGCAGCCTGCCTCTCACGCACGAGATGGGAGTTAAGTATTGTACTCATGCCGCTTGCCCGGTGACCTCCGGTATCATCAAGGCGGTTGAAGTGGAAGCCGGCCTGGCTCTGCCCACGGATGTGACCATAAGATTATCAAAAACGAATAAAGAATGACCATGCCCCAAATAGACTACTACGTAATTATGATCGGTTCGGGTGCCGGAGGTCAAAAGCTGCTGTTGAAGAATAGGTCTCCAGGAATGTTGTTTTTATGAAGAGGTCACTCTCCTAAGACCGTTAGCCTGTAATTCACCTGGTGGCTGATCCAGAAGGCTTTTCCAAAAAAAACCGATAACGATGATTGGTTGAAACTCCATGCTGAATGGTATTGTATTTGACATAAAAAAATATTCCATAAACGATGGTCCCGGTATACGCACCACCATCTTCCTGAAAGGCTGTCCGCTGCGCTGCTGGTGGTGCCACAACCCCGAAAGCCAGGCCTCCCAGCCCCAGGTGATCTTTCGTCCCAACCGCTGTGACCTGTGTGGAGCCTGCCTGGAGGCCTGCGAGCATTCCGCCCTCTCCTGGGGTTTGAATGGACCCCTGACCGACCGGGCTGTGTGTGAAAGCTGCGGCGCATGTGCGCAAGTCTGCTATGCCGAGGCACGCCAGTTGGTGGGCAGGCAGATGAGCCTGCCCGAGGTGATGGCCGAAATTAAGCAGGATATCCCGTTCTATGACGAATCGGGCGGGGGTGTAACGCTCTCGGGTGGCGAACCTCTCTTTCAGAAGGAATTTTCTCTTGAGATCCTGAAAGCCTGCCACAAGCAGGACATCCACACCGTGCTGGATACCTGCGGCTATGCCAGTTGGCAGATCATTGAACAGGCAGTCCCTTTTGTCGACCTGTTCCTTTATGATCTTAAGGTGATCGATGCCGGGAAACACAAGCAATATACCGGCCTATCCAACGAATGCATCCTGGTGAATTTACAGGGCTTATCCCGCCTGGGGGTGAACGTGCTGGTGCGCATCCCGGTCATCCCGGGGGTCAATGATGATGACCAAGAAATGCAGCAAATTGGCGAATTTCTGAGCGCACTGCCAAACCCCCCACCACTGGAACTGCTGGCTTACCATAATATTGCCGCAGCCAAGTACGCCGGTCTGGACACGGAATACGCCCTGCCCGACCTGAAACCCCCGGCATTCGAGCACATCCAGACCCTCGCCGCCCGTCTGCGGGGTTTTGACCTGTCTGTGAAGGCATAGAATCGTAGGGGCACAGCGTCCCACCGCGGAATATCAATCTCTTTCTAATGCAAACTCACCGTCACCTGCCCGATCTGCGAAACTGTGATCTCAATGTGACCCGGAGCGCTTCCAACCGCATTCCCGGAAGCGTCCTTAAAGGCTCCGGTGTAATCGATGACTAGTTTGAGCATTGCGCTTGTCTCATGGTCCAACCAGATCGTTCCATGTGCCTCGCTGATCTCCGGGTTCATCGGCATCATGCCCTTGAACATTTCCAGGCTGGCAGGGTCGGCTTTGGCTGTGTCGATGGCATACTTATCCGCTGGCCGCCCAGCGATCACTTCACTGCCCTGCGCTTCGGGACCCATGCCAGCCATACCCAGCGGTGCCATCACGTCAAGCGGCCATGATAACCAGACCATCTGGATACCAAAGATATCTTCTTGGGCGATTCCGTCTGTCACCAGATAATTCGTCTCGTCGATCAGATAGCCTTCTGTAATACTAGGTAAACCTCCCTGGGGAGTGTTGGTTTCGACAAGGTGGATATTGGTCCCTTGAACATCCGCGGAGATCTGCTCACTATTCAGGAGAATCGATCCACTGGAGAAGTCAAAAGCCGGGATGGTGCCTGTCAGCTCCAAGTGATATGAGGGGAAGACACTGGGATTAGTATTATCACCCAAAACCAACATGAGAGCATTGCTGATCCGTCTTATCAAATCCCCTGCAGCAGCAGCTGTCGGCTCGAGAGTCGCGTTGGGGATCGCGACCGCCCGGCTGCTTCCAAACTCCATCATAAGATGGACTGAAGTCTGTGTACCAGGCTTGATCAGGATGGTCAGGATGCGGCTGCTGTTGACATATTCCAGGTAGGATTCATTGTCATTGATCAGTGGAGTCCCTTCCAGCTGGAAACCCGCGGTCGGTAAATTTTTCTGATAATAATCAGCAGATTCTGCAACAGATTGATCTGTTGTGTAAGACAGGTATCCGGGCACCTTTTTAACATTGCCGGCTTCGTTGGGTATGGGTACATCACTCATCCCGGCTGGGCAATCTTGGGGAAGGGCAATATCGAATGGCTGTTCCATACCATCCAACTGATAATCCCAGGTCATCGTTCCCGTCTGGTCGGAATCATAGATGCCTTGATTGCTTTGGATCTGCAGGCTGTATTTCACTACAAAACCACCGTCGTTGGCAACCCACATTTCTCCTTGAGCCACCCCGAGGCCTGCCATGTCGACAGCCCGTTCATCAAAGCGATAATGGGTCACTGCCATGTCCACCAGGGTCTCATTCGCACTGACAACTTCCGCCCCTGATACAGTGGGAAGCATCTGTGCCAGCTCGATCACCTCTGGCGAGTTGTCTGTCGTCAGGAATTCGGCTGAGCACGGGTCAGCAGCTTCCAGGCGGGTATACACCAGGCCGTCCATCTGCCCGATGGTCAAGCCGTTCAATGATGTATCCGAGGAAGTATCATTATCGGAAATACTCAGGAGGCGAGCCTGGCGAGCGTTGGAAACTGACAGGGTATAGATCTTGTTCCAGGAAATTTCGACCCCGCTGACAGTTCCTGTGAAGCTGGTCTTTAAAGTGGCATGATAGGCATCCAGGGTATCCAATCCCATGCCAGCATCGGACAGGTCGAATGAGCCTGTTCCGCGTGATTCGCTTGTAGAGTTGGGATTGGATGAAGTTCCCGACGCAGTCAGACTGCAGGCCCAGGTGGCCAAAGCCAGT
The DNA here is from genome assembly GCA_001796335.1 of Chloroflexi bacterium GWB2_49_20. GTDB lineage: Bacteria > Chloroflexota > Anaerolineae > Anaerolineales > Villigracilaceae > UBA12087. The sequence continues at coordinate 18,609 of MGMF01000004.1, forward strand.
AGGCAGAAGATCGAGAACAATCGGTGCAGCGCAGGTTTTCGCATAGGTTCCCTCCCCTTCTACTTTTTCTCACGTTCAATGATCAAGATGCCGCTGGCAAAATTGGCCGTGTTAAAAGGCCACAACTGCACCCGGCTTAGCTTAAACCGTTTGACGCATCCATCCCCTGAACAAAATATCTCCGTCAGTTGAGCTTGTTTGATCAGGTCCAGCTTCTGGCCGGTTGGATATTTAAAAGGGTCAACGGTGTAGTTCGGGTCGAGGGTTACGCAGTTAATCATAACCGTACTTGGTAAAGCGACTGGGACAGCAGAAAGGTTGATCCACAAGAATCCATCTTTGTACTCTCCGCTGAATTGGATTTCATAGGGACCCTCCAGTGCTGGTTGGGGAGAGCAGGATATCGGTTTAATCAAATCAAACAGTGTACCGTGATACTGCGCCTGGATGGCTGGCTGGCCGGTCATCAGGAATAAAGCCCCGTCAGTATTGGCGGTGAATGGTGTATCCTCGATCTCGACACTTCCCTGGAAAACCCAGGTGTTTTCATTATCTAAAAATTCTTCGTTGTAATCCATGCGCAGATTCCAGATGCAATCGATGACTTCGAAGGTAGCTTTTTTGTCTAATGTTTTGAAATAACCATTCTTGGTGGCATAGATGGTTATGGTCTTCTGTCCTAGTTTATCAGCAAGCTCATACCACCTTGCATAGCCAGTAGGTCCGGTGATAATTGTCTTATTATTGGCGTGGACAGTTACCCCGGGAATAGGGACGCCGCGGCCATTGATCACCAAGACAACAAATTTCTCTTTCTGGTCCAGACAAAGTTGGTGGTTTTCATTGTACAAGGTTATGAGCTTCAGCTCACCCGCACGGGGGACGAACCACTGTGGCGCGGCAAGGCCGCTCTGCACCTGTGTGGTACTGACCAGGATGACCAGGCTGATTATAAAACTGAACCATCTCAATGCTCGTTGAAATGATGGGCATTTCATCCAAAACCTCCTGAGCGATTCATTTTTTTCCGGAAAAACGTTTTGCTCGATGAAAACGACAATGTCAACTTAATTATATGGCCAATCTGTAAAACAGGTTTGCGGTCAAATAAGAAATAATTCGCTTACCCTATTCAAAACTGATGAAATGACTGCTATTTGTGGCTTTTTCTGCCTCTGTGGGCACTTACCACTGACCTTCAGGTTATGAGATAAAGACCCAATTGCGCTCATTTTCACCACCAGGTACGTACTATTGGATATCTATAGGTACTAAGGTTCCTGTGCACAATCAACCCTGCGATAGTGATGAACAAGTAATTTGTTGTATCAAATATATTACCATCTAACTTCAGGCCTTCCATTATTTACTTCCAACCACCGAAGAATATTGGAATTATTTTCTGTATTCTACCATTTTCGTCACCACCGTGACATTAATTTTTCGAATAATCCTTTTTAAAGTAGAATATTAGGCATGGTATATGGACTTCGTAAAACATACTTAAGCCAACACCGGAATATTCGATTTCGTTTTCTTAAGACAAATATTCTCTTTGATAACCACGACCTGACCGGATTATAATCATCCGTTAGGAGAATACATTCCATGCCCATTTCCGACCGTGTCAGAAAATTACGCCAGCAGTCCCTGGATGCCAGGGAGACCCTCTCCAGCGAACGCGCCGAGTTGTTGACTGAATTCTACGCGCAGGCATCCAACCTGGTATCCACCCCCGTACAGCGTGCCCGCTCATTTGCAACCCTGATGGAGCATAAGAGCATTTATATAGGCACGGGCGAATTGATCGTGGGTGAAAAGGGATCCGCTCCAAAGGTCGCCCCCACCTACCCGGAGTTGTGCTGCCACAGTCTGGAAGATCTGGATATCCTCGATTCGCGTGAAAAGACCAGTTTCAAAGTCGATGCGCACACCCGGCAGGCCTATGCTGATACGGTCATCCCTTTCTGGCAGGGACGATCCTTGCGCGAGCTGCTCTTCCTTGAAATGACGGATGAATGGAAAGCGGCTTATGAAGCCGGTATCTTCACTGAGTTCATGGAGCAGCGCGCCCCGGGTCACACCGTGCTGGATGGCAAGATCTACCATACCGGCATGCTCGATTTCATCGCCAGGATCGACAAGAGCCTGGAGGGGCTGGATTTCCTCAATGACCCCCAGGCGTATTCAAAGCAGGAAGAACTTAAGGCCATGCGAATCACGGCCCAGGCGTTGATCCGCTTTGGGGAACGCCATGCCGAAGAAGCCCGCTGTCAGGCACATACTGAGAACGACCCAATCCGCCGCCTCGAGTTGGAGAAGATCGCCGAGATCTGCACGCATGTCCCGGCCAACGCCCCGCGCGATTTCTGGGAAGCCCTGCAGTACTACTGGTTCGTTCACCTGGGCGTGACCACCGAACTTAATACCTGGGATTCATTCTGCCCGGGGCATCTTGACCGCCACCTGGAACCGTTCTTTCAGAAAGGGTTGGAGACTTCGGAAGTCTCCGCAGACTTCCGAAGTCTGGCCGAAGAACTGCTGCACTGTTTTTGGATCAAGTTCAATAACCAACCCGCCCCTCCCAAGGTGGGCGTGACCGCGGCCGAATCAGGCACCTATACCGACTTTGCCCAGATCAATATAGGCGGTCTCCTGGCAGATGGCTCGGATGGTATCAGCGATGTTTCATATCTCCTCCTGGATGTGATCGAGGATATGCGCCTTCTGCAGCCTTCCTCGTCCATTCAGGTCAGTAAAAAGAACCCGGATCGCTTTGTCAAACGCGCCGCAAAAATAATCCGCACTGGCTTCGGGCAGCCCTCCATCTTCAATGCCGATATGGTCGTGCAGGAGATGGTGCGGGTCGGAAAATCGCTGCCGGACGCGCGCGATGGAGGCACCAGCGGCTGTGTCGAAACCGGCGCCTTCGGCAAGGAAGCCTATATCCTGACCGGCTATTTCAATATTCCCAAGATACTCGAATTAGCCTTGCACAACGGCCTGGACCCGCGTACCGGCCAACAACTTGGTCCGCAAAGCGGTGACCCTGCCCACTTTGCTGCCTTTGAAGACCTGTATACCGCCTTCGAACAGCAGATGCGCACCTTCATTGACATCAAGATCAAGGGCAACAACCTGATCGAACAACTGTATGCCACCTACATGCCAGCGCCCTTCCTCTCCCTGCTGGTGGATGACTGTATCCTGAAAGGCAAGGATTATCACTCCGGCGGCCCACGCTACGACTCTTCCTACATCCAGGGGGTGGGCATGGGCACCATCACGGACTGTCTCTCCGCCATAAAAGAACATGTCTTTGAGAAAAATGACCTGAGCATGCCCCAGATGCTGACCATGCTGGAAGCTGATTTTGAAGGTTTTGAGCGCCAACGCCAGTTGCTGCTCAACAAGACCCCGCGCTATGGCAACGATGACCCGCGCGCCGACGACCTGCTGGTGCGGGTCTTTGAAACCTATTACGGTCTTATCGAAGGTCGCCCCAACACGCGCGGTGGACGCTATCACATCAACCTGCTGCCTACCACCTGCCACATTTACTTCGGTTCAGTCACCGGTGCCACTCCGGATGGACGCCAGGCCTGGACGCCCTTATCGGAAGGCATCTCCCCGGTGCAGGGGGCTGACCGTCACGGACCCACCGCGGTACTCAAGTCTGCCGCCCGCATGGATCATGTCCGCACCGGCGGAACCCTGCTCAACCAGAAGTTCACCCCCCAACTGCTCAAGGACGAGGACGGTCTCAACAAACTGGTGCAACTGGTGCGGTCTTATTTCAAGCTGGATGGTCATCACATCCAATTTAACGTGGTGGATGCTGAAACATTGCGCCTGGCCCAGAAAAATCCGGCCCGGTACCGTGACCTGATCGTGCGCGTGGCGGGGTACAGTGACTATTTCTGTGACCTGAGCCTGGCCTTGCAGGAAGAGATCATCGCGCGCACCGAGCACCAGGAATTTTAATTTCATTCAATACAGGGATACCTTTCATTCGGATGACACGTATAATGAGGTTGCCAAGTAAAAGGAGATATCGATGAAACGCCTGGTCTATTTTCTTGCCATCCTGTCCATAATGATGTTTGCCTGTGCCATTCCAACGACAGTCACGCCAACCTTAACACCGGTCATCACCGAACCACCGACTGCTGCCGAGCCACCGATCACTACCGAACCACCGACTGCCACTGAACCACCCACTGCCACCGGCACCGTCGTCCCGGTAGCCAATGTCACCTGCCACGAACTGTCGCTCTACGTGGACCCTGCGCTGGCTTCCAGTACCACCTGCGAGATCATCCCCGAATCAACCATGGAAATGGAACTCCACCCGCAGTACACCCAACTCACCCTGCAGGGCTATCCCTTGCAAGACAAGTTCTTCCCTGCCACCATTTCCATTTTTCCGGTGCAGCGTTACATTGAAATGCTTCCGGATTTCCTGCCCGGGCGCGTGGCAGACTTGCTGGCTCTTACCTCGGGTGGCCTTCCCAGCGTCTCCAGCCTTCCGTTCCTGCCGGTCTTCAACGCCGCCCAAACTTTCCACGCCCTGTATATGACTATTCCATTTGTGAATGGCAGCGGAATTCGTTTTCTGACCCTGTTTGCCCAGTACACCGCGCCGGTCAACAACCACGACCTGTTCTACACCTACCAGGGTCTGACAACCGACGGGCAATACTGGGTCTCGGCCATTCTTCCGATCAACCATCCGATCCTGCCTGCCAATGCCGATAATCCTCCCGGTGGCGTAGGCTGGGAACAATTCAGCAACAATTTCACTGCCTATATCGCGGATATGATCGCCCAGTTGGAGGTCCAACCCTCGGACAGTTATACGCCCGGCTTGGCTGCGCTTGACGTGCTGGTTGCCAGCATCAGCATCCAACCTTAAGAACTGGAGCTCTCACCCATGCCATATGACTTTGACCGCCCGATCGACCGCCGCAATACCAATGCCATCAAATGGGATGCCTACTCATCCGACGTTCTCCCCCTGTGGGTGGCGGATATGGATTTCGCAGCCCCTGAACCGGTGCTGGCTGCCCTGCGGGTCAAGGTGGAACATGGCGTTTTTGGTTACGAGTGGGCCTCCAAAGAGCTGCTGGCCACGGTTGCCAGCCGGATGCAAAAGATCCACGGCTGGCAGGTCACCGCGGACATGGTGGTGGCCATCCCTGGCGTTGTCAGCGGATTCAACCTGGCGGCCCGCATAGCCTGCCGGCCTGGAGAAGGCGTTCTGGTACAGCCCCCCGTTTACCCCCCTTTCCTGAAAGTGCACGAAAATACAGGCCTGCAGCTTCAACTTGCCCCGTTGCGACAGGTGATCAGCACAGAAACCTTGCATTACGAGATCGATTTTGACGAATTTGAAGCCGCCATCAACTCGGATGGAGCGCGCACAGCCATGTTTCTGCTGTGTCAGCCGCACAACCCCACCGGGGGCATTTACACCCCGCAACAATTGACCCGCCTGGCAGAGATCTGCCTGAAACACGGCCTCACCATCTGCTCAGACGAGATCCACAGCGAACTGCTGTTGGGTGGGGCCAGTTTCACGCCAATGGCGGCTCTCTCGCCCGAGATCGCGGATCATACCATCACCCTGGTGGCGCCCAGCAAAACCTTCAACGTGGCCGGGCTGTTCTGCGGGTTTGCGGTCATCCCCAACCCGGAACTCTGCCAGGCATTCAAGCAGGAAGTCGAACGCCTGACCATGCATGTCGGCAGCCTGGGGCTGGCAGCCGCACAGGCTGCTTTTTCAGGTGACTGTGATGATTGGCTGAAAGCGCTGCTGTGTTACTTGACGGACAACCGCACTTTTCTGACGACAACCATTGCCCGGAATTTCCCCGACCTGCGCTGCACCGTTCCAGATGCCACATACCTGGCCTGGCTGGATTGCAACGCCCTGGTCAGCAGTGGGCGCATCTCCACCTCCCCCTACAAGTTCTTCTTAAAAAATGCGAGTGTGGCTCTCAATGATGGTGCCACCTTTGGACCCGGCGGCGAGGGCTTTGTACGTTTCAACTTCGGCTGCCCGCGCTCAAATATGCTGGCCGCACTCGATCGTATGAAGTCCGCGTTCGAGGCGCTCCCGCCTGCCTGAGGCGCAGGCAGGGGCGACGTGTGTTTTGTTGGGGCGACGCATAATTTGCTGAAATCAATGCGTCAGATTCCTTATGAATTATCCATAATTATTGACATATAATGTCTTATGAGAAAAAAATAATGAGATTAGATATTCTTGATTATGATAATGCGATGAATGATTTCATCGGAATTGTTATTAGGGGATTCATAGGTTTTAACCCACTTCTTGGGCAAATTGAGCATAGTAATAGTGTTCACGCTGGACCGATACGCAATGTACAAGGAGAAAATCCCCTCGACCAGAAATTAAATTCAATAGAAGCTTCTTATGTCATAAATATTTCAGCCATTCGGAATACCGATTTTGATGAAATTACAAATTATCTTTACACTCTTGCAATGAATATGCAGGATTCCCTAACTAAATACTTCTTCAAAAGTATGGGTGAAATAACAGACGCAACCGGATTAGCGTTTAACGCTAAAGGTGCACCTTTATCATTGGACCTAATAATTAATATGCTTGAAAAAATGTCGCTTGAATTTGACGATAATGGAGAACCTATTATGCCAACTCTAATAGTGCCACCAACAACGATTGAGCATATGCGTAAACTTGAGGAAACATCAGATCAAAAAAAACGATTTAATGAAATGATTACAAAAAAGCGGGAGGAATATTTTGCTAACAAACGTACTCGGCGATTATCTTGACAGTATTAGTGAAAGAAATTTTGATTTCCCATTCATGGCTCTTCTAAGAGCACAAGGATTTTATGATATTCATTTTACTCATGGTCAAGTTGAATTTGGGAAGGATTTTATTGCAAAACAATCATTAAATGGAAATATATTTCAATATTCATTTCAACTCAAAGCAGGTAACATTAATCAAGCTACTTGGAGAAATGATATTCAAGGTCAAATGCTAGAGGCAGTCATATCAAGGCTATCACACCCCTGTTTTGACCATACAGTACCACACCAGAATGTGCTAGTAATCACAGGTAGGTTAATTGGAAATGCATCATTAGGAATGGAAGACTTAAATAGAACTATCGTCGACAAATACCGATCGAGAAGAATTCAATTATGGGATCGTGAGAAGCTTATTGACATGCTTGTATCTGCTGGACTGGAAGAATTTTATAGTACCACTTCATCTGGGCATATGGGTTACGGTGATTTCCACATTCTTTATGGTAAAAGTTTGAAGGGATATATTTCAGAAAAGGATATTGAAAACCATTCAAAAAACTGGCTTGATGATTTGGTTATTAGTAAGAACAGGGTTCTCGGAGCTATATTAGAATCGGAAATTATTACCCAAAATTGCAGAAGAAACGGTTTTTTTTATGAAAGCATTCATTCTCAACTGTCAGCGCTAAGAGTTATATTATTTGAAATAAACAATGTTCAAGACCCTAGCGATGATATTTTTCTTAATAAAATTCTTAGTAGTGCAGTAATAAATCTTGCGCGAGACTGTTTTGAATATACTACACATGTTCAAAAAAGTTGGGAGGAGAGCGGACATGACTTAGTGAAAATAATTCCTGGGACTGGAAAAATCTTCACTTACCTCGTCAATTGTGCGAGGATTTTAGAAATTGCAGGTTTAGCATTTTTTCTAGTTCAATCTCCTGACGAGAAACAAGTTTTATGCAAATTTATTTCTAATTTTATTTTGAGTGAACAGGGATGCTCTCACATCCCTAGTGACCGATATGCTGTTTCAATTGTTTTTCCTGTATTAGCACTAAAAAAATGCGAACGAAATGAAGTCGCATTAGAGTTTCTACACAGACTCACAATTTGGTTGTGTGATCGATATGAACAAGGAAATGGGATTGCGGGAATTGGAAAATCACCTTTAGAAGAAATCTCAATATTATTAGGTGCTCCTTTCAGTTTCATAGCGACCATGAAAAGAAATGACAATTATTTAGCAACAGTACTCTCAGATTTAGCTGCATTTTTCGAAGATGATATTTTTTATAGTAAGGTAATAAACGACATAAGAGCAGTAAAAATATTCCCAACTTACTGGCAAATTTCAGACAATAATGATTTGTTTATTATAGAAGGCAGATCTATTATTTCTTACCCTAATATTGAATATTTAGATCATTTGAAAAGATTTAACGATTATGACTTTGCCCAACATATTATTCACGAGGAAAGAACTTATGGTTTGAGCCAGAAGGTTAGCCCAGTTTCCATAATGACTTTAATGCTTTTATTGCGCGACAGATATTTTCCAACTTTATGGAATTTGTTGATCGAATAAGCGAAGCACCAAGCAAGAAGATTTCAGCAAAGTATATTGAGGAAATAAAGGACGATCTCTACATTGTTTTATTATGTCGCCCGGTGTAGGAGCTAGGTCGTTGAGAATTGTTGATTATCTTAAGCTTTTATGGAATCATAAGCATTGAGTCCATCGACGCATGCGTCGCACCTACGACGGCATGGATGATAATGGGTGCGGGTTTTCGTCGTCATCCGGCCAATTAGGGGATTGGAGGCGATATATTTGGCGATGCGGTCGTGTTCGGTTTGATCACGCAGGATGTGTTCGTGATAATTACGCTGCCAGATGGAGGTCAGGCCTAATTCGCGTCCGGCGCGGTATGTTACGGCAGATTTGAAGGCACGCAGGATGGCACCCAGGGAACGTGGCATAACATTTTTTGTTGTTGTAGTAGGGGCGCAGCGGCGCTGCGCCCCTACGGGTATGTTATCCCATCCTTCCGGTCAAATAGGCTTCGGTCAATTCCTGCTTTGGGCGGGTGAAGATCTGGTTCGTGGAAGCGAACTCCACCAGTTCCCCCAGCCAGAAAAGACCGGTCATCTCGGAGACGCGCGCCGCCTGCTGCATGTTGTGGGTCACGATCACGATGGTGTAGTTCTTCTTTAATTCCCCGATCAATTCTTCAATGTGCAGAGTGGCGATCGGGTCGAGCGCCGAGGTGGATTCATCCATCAGGATGACTTCAGGTTGCACTGCCAGCACGCGTGCGATACACATACGCTGTTGCTGACCCAGCGAAAAGCCCATGGCATTGGCCTTGAGATTGTCCTTGACTTCATCCCACAAGGCGGCCTGGCGCAGGCTGTGTTCCACGGTTTCTTCCAGATCGGCCTGACTTTTAAACGTCCCAAGCACGCGCGGTCCAAAGGCCACATTGTCAAACACCGATTGCGGAAATGGATTGGGCTTCTGAAAAACCATACCAACCCGCTGGCGCAGCGTGACCACATCCATATCCCCGGCATGGATATCCTGCCCATTCAGCAGGATGTGTCCTTCCACGCGTGTGCCATGGATGGTGTCATTCATTCGGTTGAGACAGCGCAGGAAGGTACTCTTTCCGCAGCCGGAAGGCCCGATCAGTGCCGTCACCTGGCGCGGCAGCACCTGCAGGTTAATGCTGCTTAAAGCCTTTTTTAGCCCGTAATAAAAATTCAAGTCCTGGATATCAAAGATGGGATTGGTGGATTCCATGTTAGCAATTTTACACCATCCCGGAATATTTTTTCTTCATTTCGGCTATAATTGCCCCCATGAAACAACTGGCTGTCCTGTCACTTATCCTGGTTTTGATGATCTCCTGTGCAGCTCCCGGGACAGGCACCCCCTCCAACTCCCAACCCGCGGCAAGCATTCAAAATAAAGGCTCGGATACGATCGTAAACCTGGCATTGGCCTGGGCGGAGCGTTATCAACAGATCCATCCCGAAGTGCGCCTCTCGGTGACCGGTGGGGGTTCAGGAACTGGCCTGGCTGCCCTGATAAATGGTACGGTGGATATCGCCAACGCTTCTCGACAGATCAAGCCCGAGGAAGTGACGGAAGCTCAGTCCAAAGGCATCGATCCAGTGGAACATGTCATCGCCCGTGATGCCATTGCGGTCATCGTCAATCCGGAAAACCCGGTCAGCCAGCTAAGCCTCCAGCAGATCTCCGACATTTACAGCGGCAAGATCACCAACTGGAAGGAGGTCGGTGGCCAGGACCGGCCGATCGTGCGCCTGTCACGCGAGACCAACTCAGGCACGCATGTCTATTTTCTCGAAACCGTCCTGCGCCTGGGGGATAAGGAAAATAAAACCCTGTTCTCAACCGACACGCTGCTGTTGCCATCCTCCGAGGGCATTATCAATGAAGTGCGCCAGAACCCGAATGCCATCGGTTATGATGGGCTGGGCTATGTCCCCAGGGATCTGAAAATGATCGCCATCGCCCGTCAGCCGGGGGAGGGCTACATCCTGCCTTCCATTGCCACGGTCAACGACAACAGCTATCCGATCGCGCGTGACCTGTATATGTATACTGCCGGGCAGCCCCAGGGCGCGGTGGCAGCCTACCTGGATTGGATATCATCGGACGAAGCCCAGGCCATTGTTGCCAAACTGGGCTTTGTGCCCGTAAAGTAGGACTATGGATAAATCTCTCGATTGGCGTGAATATGTCATCACCCGGGCCATCAAAGCCAGCGGGTATTCAGCCATCCTGTTTGTCGGCCTGATCTTTATCTTCCTGCTGCGGGAGGGCCTGCCAGCGCTTGCGGATGTACCCCCGGGTGACCTGCTCAGTACACGCTGGTACCCCATCGAAAACTACTTCGGCATTCTGCCCCTGCTGAGCGGCTCCCTGGTGGTCACGCTGGGGGCAGCGCTCATCGCCATGCCTCTCGGGTTGGGCTCAGCCATTTTTATTGCTGAAATTGCCCCGCGCTGGCTGCGCGAGATCCTGAAACCACTGGTTGAACTGCTGGGTGGATTACCTTCGGTTGTGCTTGGTTTCCTGGGCATCCTGGTGCTCTCCCCAAATCTGCGCACACTGCTGGACCTGCCCACCGGACTGACCGCCCTGGCCGGCTCTCTGCTGCTGGCTGCCATTGCCATCCCGACCATTGTGTCGATCGCTGAAGATGCCCTCGACTCGGTGCCGCAATCCTACCGTGAGGGTGCCCTGGCGGTGGGTGCCACCCGCTGGCAGACCATCTGGCGCGTCACCCTGCCAGCCGCCCGTTCGGGTGTTCTCACCGCCATCATGCTGGGCATCGGCCGTGCTCTGGGCGAGACGATGGCTGTCATGATGGTCACCGGTAACGCGCCTGTCATAGCCACGCGTTGGAATTCACTGTTCATGCCAGCCCGCACCATGACGGCTACCATCGCGGCCGAGATGGGTGAGGTTGCCAATGCCTCCACCCATTACCACGTACTTTTCTTTATCGGGCTGGTATTATTCCTGATCTCGCTGGCAGTCAATGTGGCCGCCTCATCGGTCGTTTTCCGTCAGAAGAAACGTGCCGAAAGGATCCTGTCCTGATGAAGAGCAGCATGCACATCAACCAGAACCTTTCCCAACGGCTGGGTTTTTCACTCCTGAGCCTGGTCATGTTGATCACCGTCATACCAATTTTGGCCGTTATTGTCTACATCATCTTGCAGGGCGCCCCCGCCATCTCCTGGGAATTTCTGAGCGGATTCCCACGCGACGGCATGCGCCAGGGCGGTATCCTGCCAGCCATCGTGGGCACATTTTACTTGACGCTCGGCACCGCCATATTTTCGGTACCGCTGGGCATCGCCGCGGCCATTTACCTGGCGGAATATGCCCGTGAGAACGTGGTCACCCGCCTGATCCGCATCGCCATCATCAACCTGGCCGGCATTCCCTCGGTGGTGTACGGATTGTTCGGGTTGGGATTATTCGTCTTCTTCCTGAAATTTGGCACCAGTCTGCTGGCTGCCTCACTGACGCTCTCGATCATGACCCTGCCGGTCATCATCAGCGCGGCCGAAGAGGCCCTGCGGGCGGTGCCACAGGCTTTCCGCACGGTCAGCATCTCGCTGGGAGGGACACGCTGGCAGACCATCCGTCGCATTGTCCTGCCGCAGGCCCTGCCCGGCATCATCACCGGCGTCATCCTGGGGCTGGAACGTGCTGCCGGGGAAACAGCGCCCATTCTGTTCACGGGTGCAGCCTTCTTCCTGCCGCGCCTGCCAAACTCCCCCTTCGATGCGACCATGGCGCTGCCCTATCACCTGTTCGTTATCTCCACCCAGGTTCCGGAGATGCCCTTCCAGATCCAGTATGGCACGGCGCTGGTTTTGATCGCTTTCGTGCTGGGAATGAACCTCATCGCGACTGTCATTCGCTCGCGGGCCAGGGCGAAAAGGCAGTGGTGACCTTATGAACAAGCTCATCATCCAAAACCTCTCATTGCAGTATAGCGATGGCACCGAGTCTCTGCGCGATATTTCCTTGAATATTCCCTCCAACGCCATCACGGTACTGTTCGGACCCGCAGGCGGCGGCAAATCCTCCCTGTTGCGCTGTCTCAACCGCCTGAATGACCTGACCGAGGTGCGGGTCGTCTCGGGCAAGGTCCTGCTTGAAGGCGAAAACATCCTCGACCCGAATACGGACGTGATCGCCCTGCGCCGCAAGGTCGGGATGGTATTTGCCCGCCCGGTCGTCCTGCCACTGACCATCCGTGGCAATCTCACCTACGGGCTCGAACTGGCAGGTGAGCAGCGTAAATCCCGCCTGGATGAAGCCGTTGAACGCAGCCTGAAACTGGCTGCCCTGTGGGACGAGGTCAAGGAACGGCTGGGTGAACCCGGCATCGCCCTGTCTGGCGGGCAGCAGCAACGCCTGTGCCTGGCACGCGTCCTGGCCAACCAGCCCGAGGTCATCCTGCTGGATGAACCCACCAGTGGGCTGGATCCGCTTTCAACTGCCAAGGTTGAGGAAGCCCTGCAGGTATTAAAACAGGACTACACCATTGTGCTTGTGCCGCACTCCGTCCAACAGGCTGCCCGCACCGCAGATTACGCAGCCTTCTTCCTGCAGGGTGAACTGGTGGAATGGGCCGAGGGCAAGGAAATCTTTACCAACCCGCAAAACAAGCGCACCGAAGATTATGTCGAGGGAAGATTTGGTTAAATGGATGGGGCTACGAGGCATCCTGTCAAACCATAATTACCATGTCTGAACTAATACTTGTCGTCGAAGACGAACCTTCTTTGCAGGAAACCCTGGTCTATAACCTGGAAAAGCTGGGTTACACTGTCGAAGCTGTCAGTGACGGGCGCCTTGCCATTGAAGCGGCCCGTGCTCACATCCCCGACTTGATCGTCCTCGATATCATGCTCCCAAGCCTGGACGGATTCGAAGTTTGCAAGATCCTGCGCAAGGAAATGAGCGTCCCCATCCTGATGCTGACGGCGCGCGATGATGAGATCGACCGCGTCGTTGGGCTGGAGGTCGGTGCGGATGATTACCTGACCAAGCCTTTCTCGATGCGCGAACTGATCGCCCGCGTTAAAGCCCAACTGCGCCGTACTCAAATCATCCGCGAGGAACTGGGAAAAATTAAAACTGCCGATACTGAAGAGCCACACAAAATTTTGACTTTCAAAAATCTGGCCGTTGACCTGACCCGCCGCGAGGTGAGATTGGATGGGCAGGCGCTCGCGCTCAAACCACAAGAGTATGACCTGCTGGTCTTCTTTGCTGAACACAAGGGACAGATGCTCTCACGTGAATTCATCCTCGAGCGCCTCTGGGGTTGGGAATACGTCGGAGACAGCCGTACAGTGGATGTTCACGTGCGCTGGCTGCGGCAAAGGATCGAGAAGGACGCCGCCAACCCGGAGCGCATTGTGACCGTACGCGGCGGGGGCTATCGTTTCGAAGGATGAATACCTTTCTACTGGTTAGTTTCATTATTGCTTTGCTTGCGCTCGGCTGGTTTGCCTGGCGTTATTTCCGCCTGCGGCACGGTATGGAGGCCTTCGCCCGCACCATCCGTCGCACGACCCAGGAAGGGTCTCCTGCCGCATCTCTGCCTGAGGATGAGGCCGGGTTGGAGGAACTGTCCAACGCGGTCAGGGCGCTGGCCGAATCTCTTGAGTTGCGTTCGCTGGAGGTGGATGCCGAGCGTGCCAAACTGGCCGCTGTGCTTGACCGCATGACGGATGGCGTGCTTATTGCCGATTCCGATGGATATGTTACTTTCCTGAACCCGGCTGCTGAGCGTTTGTTCGATGCGCCCGGCGCAATTGGCCGCACGGTGGCTGAGATCGTGCGACAGCACCAGTTGGTGGAGGCCTGGCGCCGCAGTTGTGAAACCGGAGAAGCACAGGAGGAATCGGTCGAATTGCCCGCCATGCGCCAGTTCCTGCAATTGGTTATCCTGCCCGACCAGCAGACCGGCAGCTCGCTCCTGCTGGCGCAAGACCTGACGCGCGTCCGGCGGCTGGAAAAAGTGCGGCGTGATTTTATCTCGAACGTCTCTCACGAACTGCGTACTCCGCTGGCCTCGCTCAAAGCCCTGACCGAAACCCTGCGTGACGGTGCGCTGGACGATCCAAAAGCTGCTCCGCGTTTCCTGGGACGCATCGAAACCGAGGTGGATGCACTGACCCAGATGACGCAGGAACTGCTTGACCTGACGCGCATCGAATCCGGCCAGGTGCAGCTGGATTTGAAATCTGCCGCCCCCGGAAAACTGCTGGCCTCGGCCGCGGATCGCATGCGGGCGCAGGCTGAACGCACCGGATTGATACTGACGGTTGAATCCGCTATGGACCTGCCCGAGGTGCATGCGGATGCGGCGCGGCTGGAACAGGTGTTGGTCAACCTCGTCCATAATGCCCTCAAATTCACCGCTCCGGGTGGCAAGGTGATTCTATCCGCAGGGGCGAAGAGCGGGTTTGTCCGTTTTGCAGTGAGAGATACCGGCGTTGGCATTCCGGAGGACGAATTGGAACGCGTCTTTGAGCGTTTCTACAAAGCCGACCGGGCACGTTCTAGCGGTGGCACCGGGCTGGGGCTTTCGATCGCCCGTCACATCGTCGAGGCGCACGGGGGCAGGATCTGGGTAGAGAGCGTCGAAGGACGGGGCAGCACGTTTTATTTTACGATACCAGTTTTCTAACATCCTCGACGCCAGGGATGGCGGCGTTATGCAGTGAAATAGGAGCGACGCTCTTCCGAAGTGCGTCGCTCCTGATTTAACAGCTTTAACCAAACGTTAAACGGATGTTCTTCAGTCCTTAAACTCCATGCGGTAAGATAAATACATGATTAAGGAGATTAAACAAATGGAAGTAATATTTTTGATCGTTATGACGATCGCCATGTTCATGGTCTTTGGTGTGGATACCGCCCAGAAACGGCGCAAATTCCTGGAACAGCAGTCACAAGGAAAGAAGAACGCACAATGAGCCCGCACATTTTGGTCACGAATGACGACGGTGTACTGGCGCCCGGCCTGCTGGCACTGGCACAGGAAATGCGCAAGCTGGGCAAGGTCAGCATCCTGGCTCCCGACCGCAACTGGTCGGGCGGTGGACATGTCAAAACCCTCGACCGTGCCCTGCGAGTGCGCGAAGTGCGCCTGAGTGATGGCACCCAGGCCTTTGCCAGTGACGGTGCGCCTTCCGATTGCGTCTCGCTGGCTGCCCTGGGCTACATCAAGGAGCCGATCAACCTGGTCGTTTCTGGCATCAACGTGGGCGCCAATTTGGGACACGATGTAACTTATTCCGGCACAGTCACTGCCGCGATGGAAGCCGTCATTGCCGGTGTGCCTGGCGTGGCAGTGTCACTGGAGGTGCCTGAAAATCACGTCGGCGAGATTGAATTCGGCCCGGCCGCCCGCGCCGCCCGCCGAGTGGTGGAACAGGTGATCGCAAACGGCCTGCCACCGGAAATCCTGCTCAACGTCAACGTCCCGTTTTTGAGTGACGAGCAGATGCGCGGCTTTCGACTGACGCGGCAGGGATTGCGCGTCTATCACAATCGCCTGGATGAACGCCTGGACCCGCGCGGCCGACCCTACTACTGGATCGGCGGCGACGCCCCAACCGGCGTCTCGGAGCGAGGCAGTGACATCGGGGCGCTGTCAGAAGGTTATGTCTCGGTTACCCCACTTCACCTGGATTTGACTGCCTATCACATGCTGCCTGATTTGAATACGTGGGGATTGGAAGAACAAGCGCTGGAGCTGCCGAATATGAACCCGGCCCTGCTACTGGACTCCTCTGCCGGGCAGTTGCTGAAGGCGGAGGTAGCGGACTGAAGGTAAATCCACCTTGCTGATGATGCAACGACGCAACCGCCTGGTGCGCCGTTTTTTGTTTTATTGCTTCATGCATAAATAATTGAGCTTTTTGTCGTCATATTTCTCACATAAGCTAGAAATGCAGTTCCGTTATTTACGCAGTATTCTGTAACTTTAACAAAACGTTAAACATATGTTCTCTTGACGTTAAACATGGCTTGATAAACTCTTCTTAACTAAAAAAGGAGAAAAGAAAAATGCGTAAAAATTTATTTGTTTCCATGTTCGTTCTGCTCATCGCCGTGCTGGTGCTCAGCGCCTGCGCTCCCTCCGCCTCTGCCACAGTGGTACCAACTTCCACAGATGTCCCGGTTGCCGGTATGCAACAACCTACTGTTGCTGCAACCGTTGAACCCCTCCCGGCTGGATCGGTTCAGATCAACGGTGCGGGTGCCACCTTCCCCCTGCCCGTTTACACGGAGTGGGCTTATGCCTATCAATATGTCGATCCATCCGTTGTCATCAATTACCAGGGTATCGGCTCCGGTGGCGGTAAAAAAGGTATCCTGGATGGCACAATTGATTTCGCCGGTTCCGACTCGCTTTTGAAGGACGAGGAATACACTGCTGGTGCTGACTTGCAAATGTACCCGATGCTGGCTGGTGCGGTGGTCAATGTGTACAACATCCAGTGGGCCAAAGAAATCCCGACGGGTACCACCCTGCCCGCCCTTGTCCTTGACCGCCAGACCCTGGTGGACATCTACAATGCTAAGGTCACCAAATGGAATGATGCCAGGATCGTTGCCTTGAACCCCGGATTGGCCGAATATCTGCCCAACGCTCCCATCACAGTTGTGCATCGCTCAGATGGCTCCGGCACGACCGAGATCTTCACCAATGCTCTGACCTCCTTCAGCCCGGACTGGGTTGCCGGTGGCGCTTCATCTGTCGAATGGCCGGTGGATAAGGCCGGAAACGGCGTTGGCGGTAAAGGCAACCAGGGCGTGGCTGCATCCGTCATCAACACCCCCAATTCCATTGGTTATGTCGAACTTTCCTTTGCCATCTCCAACCAGATGCCCTTTGCCAGCATGGTCAACAAGGCCGGCAAGACCGTAATTGCCAGTGCTGACTCTCTGGCCTCCGCCATGAACGATTTTGCCACAGCCTTTGATGCCAAACTGACCGTCACCATCGTGGACGCTTCAGGCGATGGCTCCTGGCCTGTTTCCGGCTATACCTATCTCATCCTGCATACCCAGAATATGACCGATTTCGTCAAAGCTCAGAAACTGCTGGAGTACATCCAATGGAGCCTGACCGACCCGTCCGCTGCCAAACGCGCCGGAGATCTTGGCTACTCGGTCCTGCCTGGCGCTGTCCGTGACTTGGTGCTTGCCAAGCTCGGCCAAGTGACTGTCAATGGTCAGCCTGTTTTGACCAAATAACCGGATATATTCACCTCCTTCCAAAGTGGAGGGCCTCCTTATGGAGGCCCTCCCGGATGCTTCTTTGATGAAAAAGAAACGTGTTCTTTTTGTCTGTATCGAAAATTCATGCCGCAGCCAGATGGCTGAGGCATTTGCGCGTAGATTGGCTCCAGATGTGATCGATGCGTCCAGCGCCGGTTCACATCCATCGGGTGAGATCAATCCGAAAGCGATCCAATCCATGCGGGCCCTGGGCTACGACTTAAACCAGCAGCGCTCCAAGTCCCTGGGCGAGATCCCCCGCACCAAATTTGACTACGTTATCACCATGGGTTGCGGGGACGAATGTCCATTTATCCCGGCGGTTCATCATGAAGATTGGGATATTCCGGATCCAAAAGATATGCCGCTGGACGAATTCCGCAAAATCCGCAACAGGATCCGGGAACGTGTGGAAGCACTGGCAAGCAGTATCAGGCGGAATTGTGAATAAGAAAATCAAACCTGCGCTCAAACCAAATAGGATACTTCGCCTCCACCGAATCTTCCGGCATGGAGACCGGCCCTGGCAGGGATTGATCATGGTGGTATCCATCTTCATCATCGTTTTAATGGCTGCCATTGGTTGGATGCTGTGGCGGGAATCCTCCGGAGCCCGTTTCACGTTCGGCTGGAATTTCCTGGCACCCACCACAAATGCCTCCTGGGACCCGGTTAACGATCATTTCCAAGCCTGGCCATTTATCTATGGAACACTGCTCACCTCGTTGTTCGCAATTATCATTGCGCTCCCCATCAGCCTGGGGATCGCCATCTTCCTAGTGGAATTGTGCCCAGCCTGGCTGCGCACCCCATTGACCTGGATGGTTGAACTCCTGGCAGCCATTCCCAGCGTGGTGTATGGCCTGTGGGGTATCTTCATCTTTTTGCCGGTGGTGGTCACACCAATTGGGAGCTTCCTGGCCGAAACGCTTGGGAACTTTCCTGTTATCGGAGCGTTGTTCGCAGGTCCAATGTCGGCCAGCGGAGCATCGCGCCTGGCGGCGAGTCTTATCCTGGCCATCATGATCATCCCCACCATCGCCGCCGTCACACGCGACGTGTTCCTTGCCATCCCCAATTCCCAGCGTGAAGCCTCGCTGGCGCTCGGATCAACCCGATGGGAAACCATCTGGAAGGTTCTCATCCCATACGGACTTTCCGGCATTCTCGGCGCGGTCATCCTTGGGTTGGGACGCGCCCTTGGCGAGACGATGGCTGTTACCATGGTGATCGGGAACAGCATCGAGGGTAGCCTGTCCCTGCTGCGACCCGGGTATAGCATGGCGAGTGTCATCGCCAACGAGTTCGCTGAGGCGGTCTCGAAACTGCACAACCAGGCGCTGGTGGAGGTGGGACTGGCGCTGTTCGTGATGACTTTGCTCTTGAATATACTGGCGCGATTCCTGGTCTGGCGCGTGGCGAGCCGCACCCCGCAGGAGGTGCGCGCATGACCCGTTTTGGAAAACTCCTGAACCAGAATCGCATTGCACATGCCCGTAAGCGCAAGACTGGCAACAAGGTCATGCTCTCACTGACCGGTGTCCTGACTGCGCTGGCGCTTGTCCCACTGGTCTGGATCATTGTCTATGTCATCCTGCGCGGCGGGAAATCCATCAACCTGGATTTCTTCACCCAATTACCCAAGCCGCTCGGCATGGCAGGCGGTGGTGTGCTGCACGCCATCGAGGGTACGCTCATAGTCACCCTGCTGGCCGGGATCTTTTCCGTCCCGCCCGGAGTGCTGGCTGCTTTCTATGCGGCGCGTTTCCCAAACACTCCGCTGGGTATGGCCCTGCGCTTCAGCACGGATGTGCTCTCCGGCGTTCCGTCCATCGTAGTCGGGTTGTTCGCTTATGCCGTGCTGGTTAAGCCGATGGGACACTACTCCGCCCTGGCAGGCGGCGCGGCGCTGGCGGTGCTTATGCTTCCGACCATCATCCGCACCACCGAGGAGATGCTCAAACTGGTCCCGCATACCTTGCGTGAAGGCTCGCTGGCGCTCGGCGCATCAGAGTGGAAGACTTCGCTCAGTGTTCTCTTCCCGGCTGCGCTGAATGGTATCTTTACCGGTTTCCTGCTGGCTCTGGCACGCGCGGCCGGTGAGACGGCACCCTTGCTTTTCACCACTCTGGGGAATGAGCGCTATGATTTGAAAGCGATCATATCGGGAGGTGTGCAGTCGCATCAGGGTTTCTTCCAGATCCTGGACCGTATCGTCAACCAGCCGGTGGATTCGCTTCCACTGACATTATGGAAGTACGCCCAACAGCCGTACCCGGAACGCATCGAACAAGCCTGGGCGGTGGCATTGGTTCTGATGCTGCTTGTCCTGATCGTCAATATTACCGCCCGTGTGTGGATACAGGTTCGTACGCGGCGAATGGAAGGGTAGTTTTTATGGAAATACAAACAATGGTTAAACCGACGACAGTAGAAAATACAGCCATCAAAGTGCAGGTGAAGGGACTGTCTGTCTATTACGGAAAATTCCGCGCCCTGACCGGGATCGACCTGACAGTACATGACAGGAAGATCACGGCCATCATCGGGCCTTCGGGATGCGGCAAGTCCACCCTGCTGCGTTCCTTCAACCGTATGAACGACCTGACCCCCGGCTGCCGCATGGAAGGTGAAGTTATCCTGGAAGGGGAGAACCTGCTTGCCCCTGCTGTGGACGTGGTGGACATTCGCCGCCGGGTCGGGATGGTATTCCAGCGACCGAACCCGTTCCCGAAATCCATTTACGAAAACGTCGCCTACGGGCCGCGCCTGTATGGCATCCGCCGCAAGTCGGACCTGGATGAAATTGTTGCATCCAGTCTCAAGTCTGCTGCCCTGTGGGACGAGGTCAAAGACAAGCTTCACCAATCCGGCCTGTCGCTATCGGGCGGACAGCAGCAGCGTCTGTGCATTGCCCGCGCCCTGGCTGTCGAGCCGGAAGTCATCCTGATGGATGAACCCGCCTCGGCACTCGATCCGATCTCCACGCTGAAAATCGAGGAACTGATGCAGGATTTGAAGAAAGACTACACCATCGTCATCGTGACCCACAACATGCAGCAGGCTGCGCGTGTTTCAGACTTCACTGCCATGATGATGATTGACGAACAACGCGCCGGGCGTCTCATCGAATATGATGCCACCCATATCATTTTCACCCGCCCAAAGGACAAGCGCACCGAAGATTACGTTACCGGGCGCTTTGGTTAGTGAAGAAGACTGAAAATGGTTATAATAAACCATCAACCGAGTGAAAAGAGGTTACCGATGCGAAAAACTTTTGAGAGTGAAATCCAGCAGTTGAAAGACGAGGTTCTCGTCCTGGGAAGCATGGTTGAGCAGGCCATCCTTGGCTCGGTGGAAGCGTTAAAAAAACGGGATGTCGAAGCCTCCCGCCTTATCTACGAGGCAGATGCCAGGATCAATGCCAAACGTTACGCCATCGAGGAGCAGGTCATGATCGCCATCGCCACCCAGCAGCCCATGGCGCACGATCTGCGCCTGTTGGCTTCTTTACTCGAGGTCAGCGGGGAGTTGGAGCGCATGGGTGATTATGCCAAAGGTATCGCCAAGATCAATATCCTGATGGGGGATCAGCCCTTATTAAAACCTCTGATCGATATCCCGCGCATGGCTCAGAAGGGCGCCGACATGCTGCACCGTGCCCTGACCGCCTTTGTTAATGAGGATGCTGAGACTGCCAGACTGATCCCTTATGAAGATGACGAAGTGGACAACCTGTATGACCAGATCTATCATGAATTGATGTTGTTTGTCATCCAGGATGCGCGCAGTATTGAACGCGCCAACTGGTTATTGTGGGTGGCTCACAACCTGGAGCGCCTGGCCGACCGCGTAACCAACATCTGCGAGCGGACGGTCTTCATTGCCACCGGCGAGATGAAAGAAATCGAATCCAGCCGCGACGAATAAAAAAAGATCTTTTCAAATATTTGAAGAGGGGCTGTTCCTATTGACTTTTGGAACAGCCCCTTTCCCTTCTTTATTGAGAGGATACAAAAGATCAACTTAATACTCCCTGGAAATCATTACAGGGTTTTTAACCAATATTTACATGTTCTTTACATCCAAAATGTATCATCATCAACAGCAAGGGCTTCCTTGCAAATTCAAATCATTCAAGGAGATTGATGATGAAAAAAACAGTAACAGCACTTCTAATTGTGGCGGTAGTAGCCATTGCATTAAGTACCGCCGGTCTGGCTTATGCCCAGGCACCCACACCTCAGGCTCCAGTAACCGGAAGCGGTTACGGCTATGGAATGAATGGTAACGCCAGGATGCATAGTGGCATAATGGGCCAGAATGTAGTATCTGGAACCCAGGATGGCGTGCTTCACGATGTGATGATCGCGGCCTTCGCTGAGCAGCTCGGAATTTCGGTGGAAGATCTGAATGCCCGGCTGGATGCAGGTGAGACTGTGGCAGATGTGGCTTTTTCCAAAGGTCTGACGGTTGATGAATTCCGGACCTTGATGACAGACGCCCGCTCACAGGCTATTGACCAGGCCCTCCTGGATGGCACTTTGACCCAAGAACAGGCTGATCGGATGAATCAGCGTGGCGGCGGTCAGATGATGGGAGCCGGAGCCGGGCGAGGAGCCCGTGGCGCAGGTCAGGGTCAATTCTCAAACCCGGGTTGCCCGTACTATGACGAGGTTCAACCTTAATCCATCCGGTGTTGATGATAAAAAAGATGTGCGTCACAAGCGGACGCACATCTTTTTTATTGTTTATAATAGAGTCTTATTCCCCGGTGGCAATGGGCAGCCCTTGTGCCTTCCATTGAGTAATGCCCCCTGCCATGCTGGTGACCGGGGATAAAGAGTTCCTGATTTTGGAGAAGGACATCCAAATTAACTGGCTGTAAAGATGTAGGGCGGGATTCAATCCCGCCGAAAAGTAAGGCACACCTGTTAACGGCAGGTTTGGAACCTTGCCCTACACCTACCTCACAACAACCTGTCACCCCCATCCACGGAGTCGACCCGGTAATGGCAGCCTCGGCTGTGACGGTTATGACGGGCAGCCTGTGCCACCACCAGGGCAGCTTCCACGGCGTTGCGTAATCCGATCAGACCATCACTCAAGCGGGTGGAACGGTAGAAGGTCTCGATCTCATTCTGAATGTGGCGCAGTTCGCGAATGGCACGCGACATGCGCTCGGCTGAACGGATCAAGCCAACATAATGCCACATGATGGTCTGGATGGTTTGCATATCCCCCTGGATCAAGGCCGGGTCGGCATCCACAGTCAGGTTGCTCTCATCCCAGGGCGGCACATCCTCCCGTCCCGGGATCGGTTCCCGGTCTTTTTTATCCAACTCGATTTCGAGATTGTTTGCAGCGCGCTGACCCCAAACCAGTCCCTCCAGCAGGGAAGTGGAGGCCAACCGGTTGGCGCCGTGCAACCCCGAACAACTTACCTCTCCCACTGCATACAGATTCAGGATGTTCGAGCGTCCCCATTCATCCACGGCTACTCCTCCGCAAAAATAATGCGCAGCTGGAACCACCGGGATGGGTTCCCGGGTGATATCAATGCCAGCTTTCAGGCAGGTGGCATAAATGTTCGGGAAGCGTTCCTGGATGGCCTCCGCCGAGGCGTGCGAGGCAATATCCAGCAGTACATACGAGTAGCCGTGTGTTTCCATCTGGTGGTGGATGGCACGCGCCACCACATCGCGTGGCGCCAGATCCTTCCACTCAAGGGAATACTTCTCCATGAAGGCATTCCCATCGGGTGTCAGCAGTATACCTCCCTCGCCGCGCACAGCTTCGCTGATCAAAAAACCTTCCATGCCTGGTGTAGACAGGGCTGTTGGGTGAAACTGGACATATTCTGCATTGATGATGCGCGCCCCGGCACGGTGTGCCATGGCCAGGCCGTCACCACGCGAGCGCAGCGGGTTGGTGGTATTTGAATAAATGCGCCCCAGTCCGCCGGTGGCCAGGATGGTGGCTCCCGCCAGGTAACGGTGCACCATGCGCGTGGTTTGATCAAAAACATAAGCCCCGTGGCAGGTGATCGGCCGGTAGTTGGCCAGCGGATCGCGTGCATGATGCGGGAAGGTGATCAGATCTACAGCCGTCAGGTTCTTTACCAGGGTCACATTCGAGCATTTTCCCAGGGCCTGAAGCATGCCAGTGATAATGGCCTGCCCGGTGGTATCGCCTACATGGGCAATGCGCCGCCGGGAATGTGCCGCCTCCTTACCCCAGTCAATTTTCCCATTTGCATCTTTGTCAAAATCCACCCCGGATGTCTCTATCAGGATTTTTTGTAAATCTACCGGGCCTTCTTCAGCCAGGATACGTGCCGCCAGCGGCAGGCTGGCACCTGCTCCGGCTTTTAATATATCTTCCACCAGCAGCTCCGGAGTGTCATCCGCGCCGCGGCCGATGATACCTCCCTGGGCGTAACGCGTGTTTGACTCCTGGGGGTCGCTTTCAGGCGTGATCACATCTATCTTGAGGTTGGGGTTGCGCGCCAGGCCCAATGCGGCACTAACGCCGGCCACCCCGCTGCCGATGATAAGTACATCTGTTGTTCTCACAAGTTCTCCTTGAACTCAGCTAATGGCGATCATGCGCTCGACTGCTTTAAGGGCACGCAAACGCACCGGCTCGGGCACTTCGATGACATACTGGTTCAACTGAAGCGACTTGAGCGTATCTTCCAAAGTGATCTGATTCATATGCGGGCAACGCACACTGCACAGGCGCAGCATGGGCTTTTCAGGATTCGCCGCTATGATATTGTCGCCCATGGCACACTCAGTCAATAACAGGAAGTGTGGCGCATTGGATTGCTCAACATAGCGGATCATGGCGGTGGTGCTTCCTGAAAAATCGGAGGCAGCCACTACCTCAGGACTGCATTCCGGGTGGGACAGGATGACAACATCCGGGAACTGCTCCCGTACCGAGCGGATATCTGCCACGGTGAATTTCTCGTGCACCTCGCAGCGCCCGCGCCAGCCCACCATCTGGTAGTCCAGGCTGGTATCGAATTCCAAACCTTTTGCTCCCAAGGTTGGAAAGATGATATGCTTGCCGGTCTCGCGTGCGATGTTGCCAGCCAGGTATTCATCTGGAAGGAAAATAATGGTGTCACTCTTGAGCGATTCGACCACTGCCACCGCATTCCCTGATGTGCAGCACACATCGCTCTCAGCTTTCACATCGGCATACGTGTTGACATAGGTCACCACCGGCACGCCCGGGAAACGCTTGCGCAGGTTGCGTACATCTTCAGCCGTGATCGACTCTGCCAGTGAGCAGCCTGCCTTGGCAGCCGGCAGCAGTACCGTCTTGGTCGGGTTGAGAATCTTGGCAGTCTCGGCCATGAATTTCACGCCGCAAAAAACAATGATGTCCTTTTCGGTTTTGGCAGCCATGCGCGCCAGGTAAAGCGAATCGCCCACAAAATCCGGGATCGAATGGTAGAGAGCCGGTTCCATGTAATTGTGACCCAGGATGACCGCGTTCTTCTCAGCTTTCAACACGTTGATCTGCTCGGCAAGCCCGGCTTTGTAGCGCAATTCCACGTCCGGCACCACATTGCGAAGAAGGGCTTTCATTTTTAAGTACATTTGATTTTCAGGCATAATTCCTTCCGGTTAAACAGCCTGCCCTAAGCGGGGATATTTACATCCAGGCTGACATCGAATACTTTGGCAGAATGGGTCAAGGCACCGCTGGAGATGAAATCCACACCGGTTTCAGCGATCGAGCGCACGCTTTGCAGGGTCACATTTCCTGAGGCTTCCAGCCTGGTGCGCTTGTTTTCAGGCAGGACAGCATTCATTTTCACTGCCTGGCGCATCATCTCCAGGCTCATATTATCCAGTAGAATGCGATCCACATTCAGATCCAGAGCGGCCTTCACATCCTCAAGGGTACGCGTCTCCACCTCGATCTGCAGACCAGACCGGGTCGCACGTGCCCGTTGCACCGCCTCAGCCAGCGAACCGGCAAAATCGATGTGGTTGTCCTTTATCAGGATCATGTCGTACAACCCGATGCGGTGATTTTGACCGCCGCCGCGCAGCACCGCCAGCTTGTCCAGCAGGCGCAGCCCGGGTGCAGTTTTACGTGTATCCAGGATGACGGCCTTCGTGCCTGCCACAGCTTCCACAAACTGATCGGTCAGGGTGGCAATGCCAGACATTCTCCCCAGGAAATTGAGAGCTGTGCGTTCGGCGGTTAGAATGCCACGTGCCGGGCCAACCAGCCTGGCCAGCACCTCACGGTCGCGAACATGGGCACCCTCGGCTACCTGCGCCTGAAAATCGATGCGCTCATCCACCAACAGGCAGGTCACCTCAAATATATCCAGCCCGGCCAGCACCCCGGCCTGCTTGGCCAGGAGTTGTGCCTCCAGCCGGGCTTTGGTCGGGATGATACTGTTCGAGGTGGCATCCCCGCTGCCAACATCCTCCCGCAAAGCGGTTTGGATGGCAGCCAGGATCTCAACAGGCTGCCAGTTGGCAAATTTTCGGGGAATGGGAAAAGCAGGATTGGATGTCATTATGATCTCTCCACTCCGTTTATACCTCGAGTGGCATCTTCTCAATAAGTTGGGAAAGATGGGGGTATGTGGGCGGTCGCGAAGCATACCCGAAGGGTGCGAAGCTACCCACATACCCCCCGCCCCCCTGGTTTATTAGATGATACCTCGAATGGACTTAAAAGAAAAGTCCGACCCTGCTTGGACAGAAGTTCTCAGTATGGAGATATGACGCACTTCAATGACTGGATTTCCAGTAGTTCTGAGAGCAAAAATTGCATTGTACCTGGTGCAGAAAATGAGAATTGCGATACATGCAGGCAGAAAAAACAAAGACCCATAAAAGAGCGTTGTGCTTGTACATTCCTCTCCTGGCATGATCGTCGAAATACCTGTCAGGAGGCAAAGTAACAAAAATTATTTATTAAATCTTAAAACTGTTTGCGACTGGGTTAAAAATATCTTTAATCATTTGGGGTTGTGAGCCCCTAACAACGGCCAACAGTCAACCAAAAACCGACAACAGTCCCATTATTCATTGATCGTACTTTTACTACTAAATAAATCTTTTGCGCCTTTGTCGAAAGTCCCGGCCTCTTTTCCGGGAAAATCCCGCCCTCATTATGCGGGAAGACCCCGCTCTTTTATGGGGCGGTAAATGTCTTATTCTTTCAGAAATTTAGGCAATAGCCAGTCCAAACTGAGAGAGGTTCAAGTTACTATTGGCAATAGAACTCATGTGATTCGCCGCTGGTCATTGTACCAGTATCGCTTGCACCTCCACAGCCATAAGCTGTGTAGCTGTAAGTACCGGAGCAAACCGATAGACTGGTATCACCCTGGTTTATGTAAAAAACATAGGAGGCCGGTCCACTAAGATATAGGGTGACCTGGCCGCCAGTAGTGTTCGAAATATCAAGTTGCGATGAAGACTCACAGGCTGGCGTGGAGGTGTAATACGGGATGGTTGGCAGGGGGCGCGGGGTGCTGGTGGGGGTTGGGGTCTCAGTAGGCGTCGCGGTAGGGATAAAGGCTGGGTTGAGATCCAGGATGAATACGTCGGTAAAGGGTGCCATGGAAGTCCAGCCGTCGGATACTTCCGCGTCAAAACTGTACCCTATCCTGACCTGGTGGTTTTGGCCGATCTGGAAACCACTCAACATGGCTCCAATAAATAAGCAGGGTATCTGGTTCGACGGATCGTCACCCCACCAAAAGCCAGGTTTTATGGTTGCATAATCCAGGTACGAAACGCCGTCTATCTCAAAAATAAATGAGATATGTTGGGTGCTCAGGTCAAGGGCACTTTCATCCTTCGTGCACCAGCCAATATTCAAACGGACCTTGTCATCGTATGGGAATACAACCTGGGTTAAGACATTGTCCTCCAGGTCTGTTTGCAAGTAACTGGATACCAGGTTTGCCTCCGGACAATCGTCCTGGAAGACACAGCTTGTGATCGTGACTGGTGGGGGCGGGACAGGCGTGACTGTAGGAGTAGTGGTGCTGGTAGCTGTATTCGTAACCGTAGGTGTAAGTGTGTTTGTCGGGGTAGGTGTGGGGGTGGCAAATAACTGCTGAGTGGATGAACAAGACAGGATGCTGAGAAAGATGGGTACAATTCCAAGAAGTAACAATCGAAACGAATGTGCTTTCACCAAAATCCTCCATTGGGCAGTGTGTAATTAATGATCCTACTATACCAAGATTTTCTGCTTATGGAAACCCCGGTAACTGATCTTTTGGCATGGGTTCGCATTGATACCAGCCTCATGACATCCATCACGTCACCTCATGACGAAAGGCGGTTGGAGCTCGGCCAGAGGCAAGGTATAATAGTTTCATCATTCAACTATTCGCTCGTGAAACTATTGTGAGGCCGCCATGCCTGAACCCATCTCCAGCCAGCAATTGATCGACAAATTCTGGGAAAGCGTCCCGCCCGTCTGGCGGCGGACGCGGGCACAGATCCGCCGCATCGCCTTCGAGAAATTCCAGATGAGCGAGGAGCAGTTTCAGGTATTGCGGCGCATCCGGCGCGGCAGCACCTCGGTCAGCGCCCTGGCGCAGGCCAGCCAGACCGGGCTTTCAGCGGTCAGCAAGGCTGTGGATGCCCTGGTGCGGCGTGGGTTGGTGACCCGCTCCCAGGACCCGGAAGACCGGCGCAAGGTGCCGCTGGCGCTGACGGAGGAGGGCCAGCACGTCATGCAGGCCATCTTCGGCGAGGCCGAGGCCTGGCTGGCGGAGCGCTTTTCGCCGCTCAGCCCGCAAGAAATGAAATCCATTATGAAAGGTCTGGAATCGCTGCGAAAGGCGTTTTCGTAAGCTATGTCTTAAAAAACATTAAGCACTAGACACGAAGAAGAACCATTAAAAACCTTTGTGACTTTGCGGTAAAGACCTTTTGGGAATTGTGGTATAGACACTGTTTTATCGTGTGAAAGGGGCTTTTTGCAGTAGGCATTAATATGAAACATCTCATTAAACTACGTGCATTCCTCAAGCCCTACCTGGGGCAGCTCACGCTTAACATGCTGCTCCTGCTGGGCACGACCGGCCTGGCGCTGATCGTGCCGGGCATCATCCAGGGGGTGATCGACCAGGGTCTGAAAGCCGGGGCCACCCCCTTTCTGGTGCGCTCGGCGTTGATCTTGGTGGGGATCGGCATCGGCACAGCCCTGCTGAACCTGGTCCAGCGCTACCTGACCGAATGGATCGGGGCACATGTGGGCTACGACCTGCGCAACGCCATGTACGACCGCATCCAGTACCTGCCGTTCAGCTACCATGACCACACCACCACTGGCCAATTGATCAACCGCTGCATCGAAGATGTGCGCGCCGTGCAATCCTTTGCCGGGGACAGCCTGGTGCAGGTTGTGCAGTTGGGCGTGCTGGCCATCGGGGTGGTGACCGCCCTGGTCCTGCGCAACCCCTGGCTGGCGCTGATCGTTCTGCTGCCGTTGGTGCCGATGGTTATGATGACATCTGACTTTGGACAGCGCGTCACCCGCCTGTTCTACGACATAGACAACACCCTGGGCGACCTCTCTGCCCGGCTGCAGGAGAACGTGTCGGGAGCACAGGTGGTGCGCGCTTTTGCGCGTGAGCCGCATGAGATCGAACGCTTCGACCAGGTCAGCCGCCTGTATTTCAAGGCGCGCATCCGAGTCATCGGCGAATGGGCCAAGGTCATGCCGACCACCAACCTGCTCATCACCCTGGGCACCATCCTGATCCTGCTGGCCGGTGGTCCGCTGGTACTGCAGGGCAAAATGACAATAGGCGAACTGGTGGCATTCAACGCCTACCTGCTGATGCTTTCGATGCCGGTGCAGCAATTGGCCTGGCTGGTCAACTCGCTGGGAGAGTCAGAAGCCGGAGCGCAGCGGGTGCTGGAAATTTTGGACCACCAGCCTGAGATCCACTCCCCGGACGGGGCCGAAACGCTCGGGACCCTGAGCGGAGGCGTGGAATTTCGGAACGTTGCGCTGCGCTACCAGGATGAAAAGATGACCGCCCTGGCGGATATCAACCTGACCGTCGAGCCGAACCAGCTCATCGCCCTGATCGGCCAGACTGGCTCGGGCAAGACCTCGCTGGTCAACCTAATCCCGCGCTTCTACGACGTGAGTGAGGGCGCCGTGTTAGTGGACGGTGTGGATGTGCGCCAAGCCGAGCTGGTCTCCCTGCGGCGCCAGATCGGCATTGTGCTGCAGACATCGCTGTTATTCTCGGACAGTATCCGCGAGAACATCCGCTACGGGCGCCCGGAGGCTACGGATGAAGACATTATGGCCGCGGCCCGGGCCGCCCAGGCGCATGAATTCATTCTCAAGTTCACCGAAGGTTACGAAACTCTGATCGGCGAACGCGGCGTGACCCTCTCGGGCGGGCAGAGGCAACGCATTGCCATCGCACGTGCCCTGCTGATGAACCCGCGTATCCTGATCCTGGACGACTCGACCTCCAGCGTGGATACCCAGACCGAGAAGCTCATCCAGGAGGCGCTGGACAAGTTGATGGAAGGCCGCACCACCTTCGTGATCGCCCACCGGCTGGCCACCGTCCGCCGGGCGGACCTGATCCTGGTTATGGACAACGGCCGGATCGTCCAGCGCGGCCGGCATGACGAATTGCTGGCGCAAGGCGGGTTGTACCGGGAGATCTTCGACCTGCAGTTAAGCCAGCAGAACCGGTTGAGTGGAGAGGCCGAAATGGAAGCTGAACTCATGCGAGGCAAACGGGAAGGCGAAGACATACCGGGCCGGAGCAGCTCGGACCGGTCAATATCCTGATGCAAGCGAAACAACTATGACAATCACCATTACCCCACCTCCCTACGTTCTCCAGTCCGAAGAACAGTACAACAAAGGCGTCGATCCGCAGAATGCCAAACGGCTGGTCGCCTACATGCGTCCTTACACGGGGCGTGTGATCCTGTCCGCGCTGCTGATGCTGATCGCCTCGGCTGCTTCCGTGGCGGGACCCTACTTTGTCAAGATCGCCATCGACAGCGGTCTCAACGCCGGGGACGCGGCTGCCTTGCGCAATACCATCCTGGCTTACCTGGCCGTTTCTGTGGTGCAGTGGGTCGGCACCTACTACCGGGTCAACATCATGGCCTGGGTTGGCCAGTCGATCATCTATGACCTGCGCATGAAACTATTCAGCCACCTGCAGGAGCTTTCGCTGGGATTCTACAGCCGTTACTCGGTCGGGAGGGTCATCACCCGCACCATCAACGACGTGGAGACCCTGCGCGACTTCCTGACCTGGGCGGTGCTGGCCATCGCCCGGGATGTCTTCACCCTGGCTCTGATCATCTTCGTGATGCTGGACATGAACGTGCGCCTGGCGCTGCTGACCTTCAGTGTTTTACCGGTCATGGTGCTCATCACCATCCTTTTCCGGCGGGCCTCGCGGGCTGCTTACCGCAAAGTGCGGGCGGCCATTTCGTGGGTGAACTCGGTGCTGGCTGAGAACGTGAACGGAGTGCGGGTGGTACAGGCATTTTCACGACAGAAGCTTAATTACGAACATTTTCGGGATTATGTCAATCGTTACCACCTTGAACGGGCCATTGTCACGGCGCGCATCTCGTCCGTGTTCAGCCCGAGCGTGGATCTGCTGGGGGCTATTGCCACCGGACTGGTGGTCTGGCTGGGCGGGGCGGCTGTTTTAGGCGAGACCATCACCGCCGGGGTGCTGGTGGCTTTCATCCTGTACATTGACCGCTTCTTTGACCCGATCCGTGACCTGAGCCGCCGCTACGACTCGCTTCAATCCACTATGATCGGCTGGGAACGCATCATGGGGCTGATGGATACACCGATCGAGGTGCAGGATGCCCCGCTTGCCGAAGAGCTGCCGGTCGTGCAGGGTCAGGTAAGCTTCGAGCAAGTCTCGTTCCATTACTCGGATGACCCGGCGCCCATCCTGACCGGGATCGACCTGCACATCCGCCCGGGCGAGACCGTGGCCCTGGTCGGCGAGACCGGGGCTGGCAAGACCACCCTGGTCAAGCTGCTGTCGCGCTTCCACGACCCGAGCGAGGGCCGCATCCTGGTGGATGGGCATGACCTGCGTTCGGTGACCCAGGCCTCCCTGCGGCGGCAGATGGGCGTGGTATTACAGGACCCGTTCCTGTTCAACGGGACGGTGGCGGAGAATATCCGCTTCGGGCGGCTGGCGGCGACGGCTGCCGAGGTCGAGGCGGCTGCCCGGGCCGTTGGGGCGCACGACTTTATTGTCAACTTGCGCAATGGCTACCAGACTTCGGTCGAGGAGGGAGGCGTGATGCTTTCGGTGGGGCAGCGGCAACTGCTCTCGTTTGCGCGTGCCCTGCTGGCGGACCCGCGCATCCTCATCCTGGACGAGGCTACTTCGTCAGTGGATACACAAACCGAGCAGGTCATACAAACAGCCCTGCGGCGGCTGCTGAAGGGGCGCACCTCCTTTGTCATCGCCCACCGGTTGTCCACCATCACCAATGCCGACCGGATCGTGGTCATCCAGGATGGCATCATCGTGGAGCAGGGTACGCATATGGAGTTGTTGGCAAGCCAGGGGATGTATTATGACCTGTACCGGACGGGTTTCCAGGAATAGATTGGAATGTTGGATTTCACTCTATCAACGAGACCCTAAAGATTTTTCCTGTAAACCTTCCTCATCTCTTGCCAGGAGGGTTAGCAAATCGGTTTGCATGCCATTCCGGCAAACCCATAGGGTATTATTTCGATTACAATAGGGTTATGACCTCAGACCCCGACTTCAACATCTACCAGCCCCAGCCGCTGCTGATCATCCTGTCTGGACCCTCGGGCGTGGGCAAGGATACTGTGCTGCAAAGGATGCAGGAGCGCAACCTGCCTTTCTATTTTGTGGTCACAGCCACCACCCGCCCGATCCGGCTGAACGAAGTGCACGGCAAGGATTACTACTTCGTCAGCCATGACGAATTTGCCCGCATGATCGAGGCGGATGAACTGCTGGAGTATGCCATTGTCTACAACGACTACAAGGGTATTCCCAAACAGCAGGTACGCCAGGCGCTGGCATCCGGCCAGGATGTGGTCATGCGCATCGACGTGCAGGGGGCAGCCACCATCCGAAAACTGGCTCCCGAGGCTTTGCTGGTCTTTTTGACCACTGAGAACGAAGATGAACTGGTCAACCGCCTGAGGGAACGCAAGACTGAAACCCCGGAAGGCCTCAAATTGCGCATCGCCACCGCCCGCCAGGAATTGAAACGCATCAATGAGTTTGATTACGTGGTCATCAATTCGGATTATCAACTGGACGAGACGGTGGATACCCTGACAGCCATCATCCAGGCTGAACACCACCGTATTAATCCCCGCAAAGTAAAGTTATAAAAGGCAGACTTGTGAACCCATTCCAACCTCCAGCCAATACCCCGCCCGAAATGCCTCCACCGGGGAGCGTGCGGGTGGCGATGCCAACTTCGATCCCATATGCCACCTACACCCTGATCGGTGTGACCGTGCTGGCTTTCCTTTTGCAGACCCTGACCAAGAATTTTCTGGGAGTTGATTACCTGGCTGCCTTTGGTGTCAAGTACGGTCAGTACATCCGCGCCGGTGAGATCTGGCGCCTGATCACCCCGCTCTTTTTACATGGCTCGCTGCTGCATATTGGCTTCAATATGTATGCCCTGTTCATTTTTGGGCGGGGCATGGAATCCCGCTTTGGGCGGGTGCGTTTCCTGGCGCTGTACTTCTTAAGTGGATTTTCAGGGAATGTGCTTTCCTTTGTGCTTACGCCCGAGGCCTCGCTGGGCGCTTCGACGGCAGTATTTGGCCTTCTGGCGGCTGAGGGTGTCTTCCTGTACCAAAACCAGGAGATCCTGCACGGACAGGCCAGGCGGGCCATCATGAACCTGGTATACATGGCGGGTATTAACCTGCTGATCGGCTTCACCACCCAGGGGGTGGACAACTGGGGTCATATTGGTGGCATGCTGGGCGGGTTGCTGTTTGCCTGGTTTGGGGCACCCTACTGGAAGGTGGAGGGGTTTTTCCCCAACCTGCATGTGGTGGACGAGCGCAAGGGCAGCGGTCTCCTGGCCGGAAGCCTGGCTGTACTGCTGTTCTTCATCCCGATCGCAGCCATGGGTTTTATCTGGCCGGTAAAGTAGCCCACAGAAAATAGTCCCTAAAGGTTTCCTTTGCTAAAAAAGGTTCCCGAAAAGCATGTGTTCTGGTCTGGTAGTCGCCTTTAACGGTTAAAAAACCTTTAGGGACTGTCATCCATCAGCCGCAATAGCTGGTTAAGATTGATATCTGTGGGGATGCCAACCTTATGCCAGTGATAGCTGCAGCCGCAGTAATCCAGCAATAGTCCCTGGGCCGGAACGCCCAGGCTTTTAATCTCCCAGCCACCGGAGGCATTGGTCAGCGGGCAGGAAACCCCCACCAGGCCAACGGAATGCCCCGGGGAAAGTTCCGGCCGGTCACCTGAAAAGACCTTCAGTTGATCGGGGATCATGAAAACCTGGAAGCCATGTTTTTCACCCAGGCGGGTGACCTGGTTGACCCGGCAGCCGGGTGTGCAGTTGGCGCAGCGTTCACCATACGGGGTTGATTTGGCCTGGCATTCTTCATCGGTTTGGGCTTTCAAGCAGGGCGGCACGATGACGATCTTCCCGGTCGTTTCGAGAAAACCTGCCCGCAGACTACGATTGAGCAGCTCGCTGCCCAGCATATTGAGATGATATTCCACCCGTTGCCGGCCGGTGAAGAGATTATCCTCGCGCCAGTGGTAACGGGGATGTGTGTTGGACAGGAAGGTTTCCACATGGCCGGTATACTCGCCCAGCCTCTCCAGGCTGTGGGATTCGAACCAGCCTGCCAGGTCAATTGCCTCCTGCAGGGCAGGTGATACTGCCCCGGGGGACAGGCTGGCAAAAAATTCCCGCCAGGCCTTCAGGCGTTTGACATCCTCCGAGAATTCACCGCTGGCTCGCAGCCATTCCAGCAGGACGTCCATATTTTTGAGGGTTGGCGGAACTGCCGGATGGTTAGGCTTTTTGTGAAGAGATAACAGCCCTCCCAGCCAGCCGCGCAGCAGGTCCACCCCTGGTTTCAAAATGTCACTGCGTTTGCGCAGGACAGCCAGCCAGGTTAAAAAGCGCCGTGCCCCTGCCCTGGAGGCCAGGGCGGATGGGGTGTAAACACGCCACAGTACCCCCAGGCTGAGAAGCTCAAAAACAGTCTCTTCCCGGTCCCGGGGGGAGATGTGCGGGGTGTGTTCGTTCCAGGACTGGAAGGATCCCAACAGTTCCGGCACCTGCTGAAAGGCATGCGCCAGGACCTCAGTGCTGAATGCCGAAATGGTCTGATAGTATTCGTCTGAGTTGTTGTGGCTGGCACGCAAGGAGTAAGTGATGATTTCCGGCATCTGAGGACCTGAGGTCTTGGGGATTGATGACAGGTATACCATCCGGACGACGCCATGTAAAGAGCGGGGCCAGGGGACAAATCCCCTATAAAGGGGGTCGAGTCTGGAACTTAAGATGATGGGGGTACAACACAAGAATAACACTATATCTCCAGCATGTTTACTTGGGTTAATTCCCCAACTTTTTGTCGCTCAAAAGGATACAATTATTATATAAAAAAACCCAGCAAAATTTGTGCCTACCGGAGACTTAGTATTGACGATTTGGAGCTAACTTTTCTCTTACCCCAAGCGTATTACTTATAGAACACTTTCTCAACACAGGAGCCATGTACATGGAAGTACACCAAGCGGCAGCTCGGTTAAAGCAAGGAGATGTGAAAGGTCTGGAGGTATTGACGCGGACCTATTATCTGCAAGCCGTGCGAACCGCCTATCTGATAGTGCAGGACCAGGCGCTGGCTGAAGATGTGACCCAGACCAGTCTCGTCAATCTGTTCACAAAGATTGAACAGTTTGACGAGACCAGAGAGTTCCGACCTTGGTTCTTACGCATTGTGGTCAACAACGCCATCTCGGCTTGCCGCAAGCTGGAAAAGAATATCTCACTCGATGATGACCGTGAATATTCCGAAACACTGGCAGCGTTGGAAAGGTTATCTGAGAATGGCCGCGGTCCCGAAGATGACTATATCAGTGCTGAAAATCGTCAGGTGGTCTGGCAGGCATTGGAACAGTTAACCCCGCAACAGAGAGCCGCTGTGGTGCTGCGCTACTACCTCGAACTGAGCGAAAACGAGATAGAGCAGGAGCTGAAGAGGCCGAAAAGCACCATCAAGTGGGCGCTATTCTCCGCACGCAGGAAGCTGCGCCAACTTCTGAAACCTTTGCACAGCGATGACGACCAACCCGAAGTAGTTCCGACAAATAAGGAGCGCATATGAAAAGCCGACGCATCAGATTGATCTTTGACCAGTTGGGAAAGCAAGCCTTTCCGGATGATACCGACCCCTGGACGTCCATTCAAACACGATTGGCAACAGAGCAAGCAATGATGAAACCTGGCCAGGTAAGCGACCAACCACCTCGAAGCCAGGTTCTTTCACGACCCCTGGTCCCACGAATTGCATTTGCCCTGCTTATAATAATATCCATATTCATGCTCTCGCCAGGCAGACAAGCATTGGCCGAAACCTTACGGCACTTGTTCTGGCCCACTTCCAAGGAACAATTTCCGCCTCTAACCAGCCAGCAACTGGCTACACCCACATTTGCACCTACGTTTGCAGCCACCCTGGCCTCTGCTCAGAACCCGAAACCGACCGAGACCCTGGTGCCTGTTCCCACCAATCTATCGCCTGATTTAATTAGCGCATGTGGGATCGACCCGTATGGCTACGCCTGTAAGATCGCCCGGGCTGAAAAGCAGGCCGGCTTCGATGCCAAAGAATTTCCTGCTGACCCTGAAGGATTCGTCTTTAGAGCTGTAGAGAAAGCTATTTCTGGTGAGGTATGGATCAGATACAATGTGATCGGTGGAGGAGGATATTTGTATTGGAGCCAGGGGATAGGGGAGTTTCCGGAATTCACGGGAGCTGCTCCCGAGAGCGCGATCGAGGAAGTTCAGGTGGGAGAGAACCGTGGAGAATATGTCGCCGGAATCTATGGTTCTGGGAACGTACTCCCAGCGGAATATACCTGGTCGTCCTGCTGCCGGCAACGTCTGCGCTGGACGGATGGGGAGCGGTGGTATGAGCTGGATAAGCAGGCCGCGCTGCCTCAAACCGATTACATGACCCGGGAAGCAATGATCCAAATGGCGACGCAGATGGTAGATCAACCCTCTCCTACCCAAAGCCTGAGAGCCGATTATCTGACCAGCTTAACTGAAGCTTCCCAATTGACAGAATTTGAGATCCTAGCGCCAAGCATCCTTCCTGATGGTTTCAGGTTTGACTACGCAAGTTATGACAAAGACCTTTCCCAATTACGGTTAACCTATACCCCAGGCGGCACCCAGGGCTCTGAACCAGGCGCTGCTTCCATATTGATCATCGAAACCCCACTCGACAAGCTATCCCTGGCTCCGGGTGTTATTGGGGAAGAACTCAAGGGAGAGACGGTGAACATCAATGGATATCCCGGTACCTACTTTTCTGATAACCCTTACGACCACTGGCTAACCTGGCGGACCAGCTCGCTGAAAATAACACTAATGGTATATTCAACAAAAGAATTATATGGTGGCAGTTTTACCAAAGAGCAGATTTTGGAGATGGGGAAATCGATGAAATAATCCAGTAACAGGATTGAAAAAACTAACAAGATGGACAGAATAAATCTTTTCTGTCCATCTTCGTCATCTTCGCCCTCGCGGGGATGCAGTGCGAAGAGTCTTGATACAGCAGAGTATGCTTGCCTTTCATTGGTTAAGCTATCAGGTGGTTAGAAATTTTTCTATATATAGACCTTCAACAGTTCAGTGAAATTATCTTTAAACCCATCCAACCACGCCTCGATAAAAGTCCTTTGTTTAAATAATGGCAATAGATCCCGAGCTAGATCAACTGGTTTCAGGGATCCTATCTTCTCGTTCAATGCTTGCATCGCAGAACATAACGAAATATCATCGCTCCAGGGCGCCAGAAATCGGATCCAGCCACCGCTGTTCCAAGCCCACAGAGATCAAAACATGATCCGGTTTGACCCACTCGACAATGGATAATGTTTGTTCGTCGTTGGTTAACAATATTTTAATTTCGCCCTTCTGTATATCTATCCGCTATATGGATGTTCCAGTTGGATAACAAGGATCACCATAAATAATTACGAAAAGTACGATCTGCCCATCAGGTGACCAGGTAAAATCCCCCACCCACCAATAATCAACCTTGTCAGGTATTGTGAATGGGATGTGTTGCACTTCATCACTCACGATATCATATGACCCTACATCCGCTTTTTGTCCGTCATAATAAACTAGGCGGGTAGCGTCTGGAGACAGGGAAACACCGCTTTTTAATCCTAAAAGGAGCGAACGGATAATTCCGGTGTCCAGTTCCACCTGGCGAATGTTATCCTGGAATCCGCCAATCGGCTGACATCCATCCGGTATGATACTGTCATAGAAATATAAAAATTTGCCATCGGCTGACCAACCCAGGAGATCGGGGATTGAATAACCCAAGCCTTGTTCTTTCCATTCATTCACCAATACCCAATTCACCTCTTCATTCCATTCACCACGAACGCAGTTTACGGTGGCACGAATGAAAAACTGGTTATCATACTTCTGGCGGGCAAAGTCTTTTATCGACCACGCCTGAAGCCTTTCCCAGGCGCAACGACCATCAGGTGAATAAAAGGTTTGTTTTTCAACAGATAGATCGGAAAAAACAGCAGATGCAATGTCGAATGGGCTAAGGGTGGAGGTAGGGCTGGGAATTGTCGCTGAAGGATACAAGGTTGAAGTGGATCTCAGGGGAAGCTCTATAGTGGCTGCCAGGTCAGGGGTGGGTGAAATTGGGTTGCAACCTACGAGGGCGAAGGTAAATAATGTCAGAAAAACAGTGCTTATTTTCATGACTTATTACTCCTCTCTTACCAGAAATAACTCTTAACGTGGTGCCTCATGCTCGTTCTCCTCAGCTTATACGCCGTTGCGACCTAATGATTTGGATCAGCGGCAGCGGTAGTTTTTGCAAGGCTGCTTACATTATCGTACCATTTCTTGCCAATCACTCACCGTACTCGCAGCAGCAAATGCCTATTGCCCGCCAACCAGAAATGCATTTCCAGGCAATCCGATTGCCTTTTGTGCACCTGTATATGCATTTACCCAAATAACTTCCTCTCTGCCTCTAAGCAGCAACCACTCGCCATCTGTGCTGATCCGTTCCAGATAAAATGCGGCCTCAGTCCCATTCGATGGTTGAGACATCTCTCCAGACTCGGTATCCAACTGCCATAACCCATAGGGCTCTGGCCCTGAGGGAGGAGCATCCCAGTAATAACCAGACATAAGGTTAAAATATAATATCCGGCTGTCTGGCGACCATAAAAAGCTCCCGGGTATAAAGCTTGGAGCCTTTGGAAGTTTGTATGTTCGTGGAGGCGTTCCAGGCAATGAAGTTAAGTCAAAAATGCCTAAAGTGTTTTCTAAGGGGTCATAACTTGGGTTCAAGGTAGCCAGGAGACGTCCATCCGGAGCCAGAGAGGCGACCAACTCTCCTTGAAAAGCAAGTTCTTGAGCGATCTCGCCTTTTTTAATGTCAACCAAGAATATCCTCCCAAAGTCAGTACTTTGACCGGTATATAACAAATAAAGACCAAGATTGTCTTTTGTCGACCCTAAAATCCTCATTGCGTTTGGATATGTTATGACAGGGGTTATCGTATCCAGGTTGAGATCATAGAAACCAACCTTGCAGGCCATGCTGAATTCAGCCTGAGGATCGTCTACGATTGTTATAAAGAAAACATTGTGTCCTTCGCTGGCGGAGATAAAATTGCCATACCTGGCTGGTTTATCAAAGTTGAAAATCATTTCGGTCGTGCTGTCACTCAGCTTAAGTCGCTGAATTCCTTGCTCGCGCATTACAAGCAGGATATTACCGGTTCGGAACGCTGCTAAAATTTGGTCGGCATCCGGAAGGTTGGCAATTTCTTTTCCGGGTGGATCTCCGACCTGTTCAAATAATTTATTATCCAGGATGTAAAAAAGTGCAGGCAGTGTCACATCACTGGAAACTGTTGGATTAGGCAGTGTCTTTTCAATAGGAATTGTTGGAGTAGGCGTCAGGGTTTGTGAAGGGGAAACCGTTGGGCTGGGATTAATGGGGATGACTGTTGATTGGGTCGGTTCGTCAACACCTGCACAACCGGTCAAGAACAAGGCGCACACCAATAGAAGATGGAACTGTAGTTTGCTCATTTAAAAACTCCTTCCCTTATCCCTTAAAAAACAGTATCACCCCAGTATTACATAGAATGCTCGAGGTAAGCGCCTTTGCATGGTTTGAGACCTGCCCCTAAAAAATGGGACCTTTTGGTGGTCAAGTGCTTGTCAGGGACAGGCTCCCCACTGGGAGTGATTACCCTGCGGGTACGATGTCGCGAAAAACCCCGAGATAATTAAAATTCTACTTTGTCCTGCCGTCACTCATCATAATGAAAAAAGCTAAAGGGCCAATTATCGGGATCAGCACAATGATGAGAACCCATATTACCTTTACTGTTACATCCATTGTGCGTCTTCATAGATTCCATAGCGCAAACAGCATTAATAGAAACCAGGCAAGGATTGGAATGATATTGAGCAGGATAACTAAATATGTGCCCATGAAACAAACTTCCTTTCAAGAGCAGGTGTAGCGCTACTCGTATTTCAAGGCGATGACGGGAACCATGGTGGCGGCGCGCAAGGCCGGGTAAAGGCCGGAGATCAAACCGATCAGGGTGGAGAACAGCAGCGCAAAGATGGGCAGCCAGGCCGGGGTGTAAACTGCCACGCTGGGCGGGGCGCCGCCTTGCGTACTGACCTGCCCGGCCAGGTAGACGATGGCAACCACGTTCAAGGCCTGCCCGGACAACCAGCCGATCAGCACGCCTCCCAGCCCGCCCACGAAACCGATACCGGCGGCTTCTCCCAGGAAGATGGTAAGCACATCCCGGTTGGTGGCGCCGATGGCTTTCATCAATCCAATTTCACGGGTGCGCTCGAGGATGGCCATGGCCATAGTATTGGCGATGCCGATGGCGGCCACCAGCAGGGCAATGGCGCCCACGCCTCCAAAGATGACCTGCAGGATCTGGTAGAAATTGTTGATGCCCTGAACGAAGGAGAGCGGCGTATAGGCTTGGAATCCCAGTGCCGTGATCTGATCGTTCACATCCACCACATGGTCGACACTATCCACCTTGACCACCACCTGGTTGTAGCCAGACTTGTTGTAATTGATGCGCGTTCCGGAGACCCACTCATTATAAGCTTTGAGATCATCCAGGCCCATGTAGATGGACCAGTCTGACTCGCCCAGGGTCTCGGTGAGGACACCGACCACGTGCAGTGCAACAGTCTTGCGGATCTCATTCCCTTCGTTGTCCCACTTTATGAATATAAATGAGAGGGACTGATCGTACAGGTCGGGCGGAGACGGGGGTTCCTGCCCGGGACGCAAATAGGGGTTGTAGAAGTTGTTGGCTAATTGTGAACCGATGATAATGGTGCCTTTACCCAGATCGAGGCTGCCCTGTCCGGCTTTCAGCCCCAGTTCGCCCAGGTTGCTGCTGCCAACACCGATGATATTGGCTCCGCCCTCCAGGCGCTTATATTTGATGGTGATACCGCCATAAAAAAAATCGCGCGGGATGACAGCGACGACGCCCGGGAGGGCACGCAGCGTGTCCAGGGCATCGTTCGTGAGCAGTGTTGTCCCAGTGGATGATCCGCCGCCGGAACCCCCGCCTGCCATCGCCACTTTTACGCCGCTCATGCCGCGTCCACCCCCCACCTCTTCCATGGAATACCCGGGGGAAACCTGGATCTGGGTCAGGTCGCCAATGCCATACAGTTGTTCATTGGCATTGCGCTGCAAGCCGATGGCAAGCGAGACCAGCACCACTACTGCTGCGGTACCGATCACCACGCCGATGGCCGTCAGGGCTACGCGTCCCTTGCGGCGGTTGAGGTTGCCTAAAACCAGGCGGATGAGATCAAGAAATTTCATACCATTCCTGCCAGGTGGAGCTTACCTAGCCTTTGCCGCCCGGCTGTGCGGGGACAGGCTCAGGTTTAAGACCCGGTTCAACCTGGATGGGTTGGTTGTTGACCGGTGTACCGCTGTCCAGACCAAACAACCCGAGAATGAAACGCCAGGCCTTCTGCCAGAAGGTTTCGGGCTGCTCGATTGGGAGGCCTCCATTGAAATCCGGGTTGGATGGGTCAATGGATGGATCGATCTGCATCTCAATAACATTAAGTACCAGGGTTTTGGTGATGGTGCGGGCCTGGTTGAAGTCGTCGGTATAGTCAATGCTGACCAGCACCTCGGCCTGCCCGGCCATCTCGGGGGTGAGCATGACATCCAGGGTGAAGTACCCGCCAGTGTCCAGTGCGCCAACAAAGGTTTGCCCGTTTTCCACCATCCCGGCGCTGGAGGTGACCGTCATGTTGCCAAGGATGGTGGAATTGCGTCCCAGGTTGATGACCTGGAGCGGCAGGAGGTTGGACTGGAAAGTGGTTAGATCGGAGACCGGCTGGTAGAAACTGACGTCAATATTTGGCAGGCTGTAAACCAGCAGCGTGATGACCTGCTCGTCATTGACCTGCATACCGTGGGAATCCATGTACGAGAAGGTTACCTTCATCGGGTAGGCGCCCGGAGTGGTGTTGACATTAACGATCAACTGTTGCGTGGCAACCAGGCTGGATTGAGCCGGGATGTCACCCAGAGACTGGACATTGGAGGTGCCCACGGGGGCAAAGTTGGTGAAATCTCCGCTGCTGCCAGAAACACCTCCGGGGCCAGGGGTGCCTTCTCCACCCGAGGAGGCGGAACCTCCGCCGACGATCATGGTGACCGACTTGGCGGGCAGATCACCCTTGTTCTGGATGGAGAGCTCCAGATTGAATTGCAAACCCGGTTCCAGTTGGAGCAGATCGGTCTTATATTCGCTGATGATCAACTGGGAGAGGTGCACCCCGGTGGGTGTGGCAGTGGCAGCTGCAACACCGGTGTAGGTGTTGTAGACACCCAGATTGAGAGTGAAATTTTCAGTATAAGGTATGCCATTCTCGTCGTAATAGCTGACATTCATCTCAAGGGCAGTCATGGTCTCCCCCCAGAAGGGATTTGCGGCGGTCATGGTCTGGGCGATATCGACAGCCGATCCATTGTTCAGGGTACCCACCGAAATGACACCGCCGTTGCCCAGCATCAATAATGCGGAGGGGACAAAGTTGACCTGGATGCCATTCGCGCGTACTCCACCTGAATTTTCCAGGCGCACTGTCAGGGTGAATTCCTGTCCATAACGGATGCCGCCGCTGGCATTGGTGGAATAAGCTCCCACCGACACCTGGGGACGGGCGAATGGCTGCTGGGTGGAGGTTGGTTCCGGATTGGGCGCTTCCACGGTCAATCCCGCTTCGATGAGGAATTCGCTTTGATCCGGTTTGACCACCTTCACGTTGTAGATACCCGGGGCAAAGCCTGACGGAATGATGGCGGTCAGGGATGTTTCCCCGATAAAATTGGTTGTGACCGCGGTCTCGCCCACATAGACCTTCGCCCCTTCTACAAAGTCCGATCCGGTGATGGTGATGTAAGTGGCTTGACTATTGTACACAAGATTCGGCTCGATGGTAGCAATGGAGAGGGCAGCCTGTACCGGGATGGGCTGTGCCAGGCCAAATAACAGGGTGAACAGGAAAAGTGTACTGAAGATGATTTTTAGTTTTGATGACATATGAGCTCCAGAAAAGTCACTTCAGACCGGCAGCGGCCCGGTAGGCGGACTCACTGACTGTCACGCCATCCAGTAGAAAGATGCACTGGGTGGCAAAGGGGACCATGCGCGGGTCGTGGGTGACCACCAGGATGGTACGACCGGCGTGGTGCAATTCGGACAATAATTGCATGATGCTGATCCCGCTGGTTGAGTCCAGGTTGCCGGTGGGCTCATCCGCCAGGATAAGCGCAGGATCATTGACCAGGGAACGGGCAATAGCCACGCGCTGCTGCTGTCCGCCGGATAATTCGCCAGGGCGGTGCAGGGCGCGGTCGGCCAGGTGGACGCTTTCCAGGGCTGCCTGGGCGCGCAAAGTGCGTTCCTTGCCGGGCAGTCCGGCAAACTGCATCGGGAAGGCCACATTCTCAGCTGCGCTCATGCTCTGCACCAGGTTGAAGGATTGAAAGATGAAACCGACCATCCGTCGGCGGAAGGCTGCCAGTTGGTTCTCATCCATTTCGTCCAGGCGCTGATCGTTAAACTCGATCTGCCCGCTGGTTGGGCGGTCGAGGCCTCCCACCAGATAGAGCAGTGTACTTTTTCCCGAGCCGGAGGGACCCATCACCACGCTGAAACTGCCGCGTGGAATGTCGAGGTCCAATCCATCCAGGGCGCGCACCAGAGTGCCACCCATCAGGTAGTGTTTTTTCAAGCCTCGAATGCGGATGAATGTGTCTTCCATTGCATCAAAGGTAAGGGATTAGAAGAAAAAAGGCTGGGAGATCACGCTGCCATTCAGGCCGGAAAAGAGCATGCTCATGCCAGCCTGGGCCAGCAGCGAGACCAGCAGTACCACCAGCACGGCCAGCCAGGTCTTGGATTTGGACAGGCTGTCGAGAAGGTACAGGCCGATCACTAATAAAAGGATGTGCCAGACAAGGAACAGGTCGGCGTGTTTCAGCAGGTTGCCCAGGAAACCAGCCGCTCCCTGGGTGCTGGTAACAAAGCCTGACAGGCCGGGGCTGATAATTTCATGTTTTACGAACAGCATGTAGACCACTTTGAGCAGGTCACGAATGGCGAAGGGCAGGCTGGACCAGGCCACCACGTTCAGGGTGGAAGCCTGTGAGCCGCGTCCGCCCAGCAGAGTGGAGAACAGGTGCAGCAGACCGCTCAAGATCGGCCAACCCAGCCACAATCCTGCCAGCCCGGTGACGGCCGGGATGATGTATAAGAAGGCGGGTCCCTGGGTGGCCTGGATGCCCTGCATGTAGTTGTTCTGCATATCGGGTGACCACCACTCCCAATCGGGGGGCAGGGTCAACTCACCCATAGCGGCAGCCCGGGCGCGCAGGAATCCGGTCAGGATGACAC
The DNA here is from genome assembly GCA_001796335.1 of Chloroflexi bacterium GWB2_49_20. GTDB lineage: Bacteria > Chloroflexota > Anaerolineae > Anaerolineales > Villigracilaceae > UBA12087. The sequence goes on from MGMF01000004.1 coordinate 63,569, forward strand.
GCAGCAGCAGGCCGAGGCTGAGCAGCAGCATGGGCAGCAGCCAGGCCGGGCGCCCCTCGGCGGACATCTGCTCGAAGACCTGGCGGGGATGAAGGAGAAATGAGAACAGGCGTTTGATATCAAGACGTTTAACTTTCTGAGATGGAAGTGCGGCTTCGCTCATAAGGTTCACCTGGGGTTGGAGGTTGGCAGCCTCTGTAAATTGTGGCAGATCTGGAAAATATATGTTTATAGACGCCGGGAAATAAGGTTTTGTTCCCGGGTTTGATTTTATCACCCGCCTGTTTAGGTGGGTAGAGGCAAAGACAGGGCATGGAATTAAAAATAGTCAGAGGTCACAAAACTTAAAGACCTGACAGGTTTCAGAAAAACCTGTCAGGTCTTTTATGAATATGAAAATATTTTACCCATGCCGGGACATGAAGCGTTCCATGCGGTGCAGGGCTTCTTCTATTTTCTCGTAAGCGGTAGCGTAGGAGCAGCGCACGAAACCCTCGCCCCCCAGGCCAAAGGCGTTGCCCGGTACCACAGCCACATGCTCCTCTTGGAGCAGTTTTTCGGCAAAGGTGTTATCGTCCATGCCGGAGGCGGCGATCCTGGGGAAGGCGTAAAAGGCGCCGCGCGGTTCAAAGGTGGTCAGCCCCAGCTTATTAAGCCCGCCTACGATCAGGCGGCGGCGGCGGTCATATTCAGCCACCATTGCCTGGACATAGCTCTCGCCGTTCAGCACGGCTTCGATGGCGGCATCCTGGGCGGTGGTGGGCGCCGACATGATGGTGTACTGGTGGATGCGCACCAGCCCCTTAATGAGGGCAGCCGGCCCGGCTGCGTAACCGATGCGCCAGCCTGTCATGGCGTAATCCTTGGAGAATCCGCCCAGCAGGATGGTGCGCTGTCTGGCATCTTCGCTCAGAGTTGGGAAACAAACGTGTTGGAATTCATACACCAGGCGGTCATAGATCTCATCCGAGATGACCAGCAAGTTGTTGCGCTCCGCAACGCGGGCTACTTCCAGCAGCACCTCACGCGTGGCGACCGCACCGGTGGGGTTGTTGGGGTAACCGACAAAGATGGCCTTGGTGCGCGGCGTGATGGCGGCTTCCAGGCGTTTGGGGTCGAGCTGGAAATTATCTACCAACCGGCTTGGAATTTCTACAGGTACACCGCCGGCCAGCAATACCTCGGCCTGGTAGGAGACAAAGCAGGGGGTGGGGATGATGACTTCATCTCCGGGGTCGAGGACGGCGGTCATGGTCAGGTAGAGTGCTTCGGAGACACCCACGGTGGCAATGACCTGCTCAACCGGGTCGTAATCCACTCCGTACAACCGTTTCAGGTTGCCAGCCACAGCCTGGCGCAGTTCCAGTTTTCCGGCATTGGAAGTGTAATGCGTCTCTCCGGCCTGCAGAGAACGGATGCCCGCCTCGAGGATGGGTTTGGGGGTGGTGAAATCAGGCTCACCGATGCCCAGCGAGATGACGTCTTTCATGGTGGCGGCGATATCAAAGAATTTGCGAATGCCGGAGGGTTTCAGTTCTGCCACCCGTTGGGATAAGAAACGCTTATCAGAAATTTTCTGCATCAGTTCTCCTTATGGTACTTCTCAATGACACACCCAAGTTTTTATGGTTGGTGGATACGCCATTCATCGTATAACTCACCATAGAACAATTCAAATATCTGCCCGTCAGCCGTGCGGACACGAAAACACCTGGCGCCCGGGATGCGCCAGCGCTCAATGATCTCTGTGATCTCCAGGCGCTGGTTTTTCCAGGTGAGAGCAACCGGTCTCTCTGCATATTCATAATCCGAGTGGCATGTGACGATCTCGCTAGCTTTCACACCCTCCCACCTCACTTTTATGGGATGTTGCCATTAAAGGTTAACGCTGCAGTTATCACCCAGGTTGAGGCTGACAGTTTGACCATGCGCGCCCCGGCCCTGGATGGTGCACTGGCGGCCGATAAAGGAGTGATCCAATGAAGCTGCCTCCACTAAAACACCCTCTTCGAGAATGCTGTTCTCAATGTGACTGTCCGTGATCTTGCAGTCCGCGCCGATGGAGACATGCGGTCCGATTTTGGAAGTTGTCACCTGGGCGTTGGGGTGAATGAACACCGGGCGGATGATTTCCACATCTATGCCCAGGTGGGTAGCGGAATTCTCGCGGCCGTGCTCCAGCAGGTAACGATTGGTCTCAAGCGTGGCAGGGATTGTGCCGGTATCCAACCAGACGCTGACCGGTTGAACGCGCAAACGTGACTTGTTTTCGAGCATTACATTTAGGGCATCCACCAGGAAGTATTCACCATTTAGCTGGATGTCACGGCGAAACTGTTCCTGGATGGCTGTGATCAACCCTTCACCCGAACGGAAGTAGTAGCACCCAACCAGCGCCAGGTTGTTATCCATGCTTTGGGGTTTTTCGATCAGGCGGCTGATTATATTATCGGCATCCACCTCGGCCACACCAAAGCGGCGGGGATCCGGGACGGATTTTACCCAGGCGATCCCGTCAACCGTTTGATCAGGAAGGCTGGAAAAATCCGCTTCGATCAGGGTATCCGAATAGACCAGCAGCATGGGTCCCTGCAGGTGCTTGCGTGCCAGGAACAGGGCGTCGGATTGACCGCGCATGATGGATTGAACGATGTAATGCACTTTCAGGTGGGGGTAATGGGCCTGCATGAAAGCACGGATCTGCTGTTTTCCCAGGTAGGGGCTGACAATGAAAACATATTCAAGCTCCAATGTTTTTGGGATGCTTTCAAAGCTATCCAGCAGGTGGTCGAGCGATGTTTTTCCGGCCACGCTGATCAAAGGTTTGGGTTTGCTCCAGGTGTGGGGGCGCATACGCGTGCCCAAGCCAGCCATGGGAATGACGATTTTAAGAGTTTGAGTCATGATCCTACCCTTATGAGCGATTATTCTGAAGCAGGTGTACCCTGAGATAAGAAAACGAACCTGCGAGGAGAAATTCAGGTACCATTATTTATGTTGTTTGGGCTGGAGCCAGCTTAATACCTGACAATCTGGCCGCAAACCGGTGGCAGGCATTTCCTGCAAAAGAGATCACCTCCCATTTTACATTAAACAGGGGGCAGCAGGAATTGCCGGGATAGTAAGAAAAGTAACCGATTGCCTGTGCTTAACGGTATATTACAAATCCCAACCCGGCGGCCACAATAACCAGCCAGACCGGATTGATCGTAGTAAAAGTAAGCAGCAGGAAGGATGCAATTGCGATCAGGACCCCATCCCAGTTGCGCGTCAGGGCAGGTCCCCAACCCGCATTTTTTACATTGAAAACTGCAAAGGTCATGCTGTAGGCGGTCCAGACCAGCAATCCGATCACCACCGGGCGCACAGCCTTGATCATGGCTGCCATGTTCGGATTGTCTTTGATGTTAAAGAAGAAGACGATCATGACCAGCATCAGGACAGTGGTCGGCAGGATGGTCCCGGTGACCGCTGAAAGGGCGCCAGGCAGACCGGCCAGCTTATAGCCAACAAAGGCCGAGACCTGCGGGGCAATGGGTCCGGGCAGAGCATTGCCAACTGCCAGGGCGTCGGCAAACTCCTGGGGTGTCACCCACCCGGCAGTGACGGTTTCACGCTGCATCAGACCCATGGAAGCCGGGCCGCCGCCCCACGAGAACAGGGCCACCCGGCTGAAAAGAATGAAAATATCCCAAACAAGTTTAGCGGTCATTTTTTTCCAAGAGATTCGATCGTGCTTTCCATCAATGTAACAGCCTGTTGGACAGTGTCAACATCGAAGCCAAATTTTCCGCCCGCGGAGGCGAACAGCTCGGGCAGGGTTACTTTTCCGCCCAGTGACAGGGCCTGGCGATAACTTGCCACCGCCCTGGCCTGGTCTTTTATGGAGTTGGCGAAGATCTGCACCGAGCCCAGCTGCGCCAGGCCATACTCCACGTAATAAAAAGGTACTTGGTGGATATGCAGTTTGCGGTGCCAACCGGTCTTGAGTTCTTCATCCAGCCCGCTCCAATCCACGCTTGGGATGAAGCGCAGCCAGAGTTCCGTCCATTGGGCATCGCAGCTTGCTGGGTCGGAACCGGTTTTTGGGTTTTCGTAAACCCAATGCTGGAAGGCATCCACCACTGCCATGAAAGGCCAGAATAAAATTTCGCCCTCCAGGTGTTCAATGCGTGCCCGGGCCGCTTCGGCTGTAGTATAGTAGCCGCCATTTTCCCGGGTCAGGTAAGGTGCGGCCAGCAGCTCCATGCCCATGGAAGCCACTTCGGCAAATTCCATGGGGACGGTCAACTGCTGTGCATACGGCAGCTGGCTGGCTTCAAAGACATGGAAGGCGTGCCCGCTCTCGTGCAGCAGGGTCTGCACATCATCATGCTGGCCGACCGCATTCATGAACACAAATGGTTTGCGGATGACATCAAAGGAGGTGCAATAAGCTCCGGGGGCTTTATTCTTGCGATTATCCAGGTCCAACAATTTTTCTACCTGCATGAACCTGAAATACTGCCCGAGCTGCGGGTCAACGTGATCAAAGATGCTGGCTGCCTTTTTCTGGAATTCATCCATGCTCTGGAATGGTTTAAGCGGGATCTGGCCACCCGATTCAACTGGACGACCAAACCAGCCATCCGACAGATCCCAGGGACGCAGTTTATCCAGGCCAAGCTGCTGGCGGTGGCGTTCATAGATGCGTTTTGCAGCCGGAACAACCACCTGCTCGATGGCCTGGTGGAAGGAGCGGCAATCCTGGGGGGTATAGTCAAAGCGCAGGTACTGCTGCCAGATATATTCACGGTAACTGGGTTTTCCGGCGTTGGCAGCCAGGCTGGCACGAATTTGCATATATTTTTTCCAGAGATCATTGATATTCTGTCGGTCGGCGATCTGCCGCCCCAGCATGGCGCGCCAGATCTTTTCGCGCTGGCTGCGGTCGGGGTTATGTAGTTTTTGCTTGATCCTGGATATGGTAAATTCCTGACCTTCCCATTCAACGCTTTGGGCGCCGATGATCTTGTCATAGTTCATATTGAGTTTTTGCTGTTCGGATAGCAGGGGCAGGTTTTCTGTGCGGAACAGGTCGGCCTCGGCGCGCATATTTCGCAAAGGGATCTCAAAACCTGCGGGCTGCAAACCACTTGCCAGGAGTTTCTCTTTGAGTATCTGCCCGGCACTCATGGCGGCGGGGTACACATTGTCCAGATAGTTTTTAAACATCCGGTCAGCCTGCTCATCGGCAGTGTTGAGCGTGGTGGCCAGGGACAGGCGGCTATATATTTCGGAGACGCGATCAGACAGGGCGGTCCAGTCCAGCAGCCATTGTTCCACGCTGGCGGCGCTCAATGGACGGGATTCAAGTTCACTGGCATAAGGTTCCAGGTCAGCCCAGGTCAAGTTGATGATGGCTTGCGAATTTGTGGGAAGTTTATTGAAATCCATATTTTTTCCTTTCGTGCGATCAGGTTTTGTTTCATTTCAGTAATTCGGGGGAAGGTTGGGGTGTGAAAACGAGCTTCGCTCGTTTTCACACCCCAACACCCCACTTTGAGAATTTATCAGGATTTTTTCAGAATCGTTAATTTGGCCAGCGAGGCTCCCAGTCGCTTGAGACCGAAAACCTTGAAATTTACTGCCAAGATTTCATCTTCATCCTGGATGCGGCTTTCCAGGATGGTGCCTTCTCCCCAGGTGGGGTGATTGACCCGCGTACCGATGGGATATTTGTGTTCGATGATGAGAGCCGGTTTTGGGGGTGGGGGCAGCGTCCAGCCCGTGTCCACCCTGGCACTGGAGCGCTGGCTGCGCCCGCCGCGTGAGCGCCCGTTGAGCATCTCAGCCGGGATGTCATCCAGGAAGCGGGAAGGATAGGTGTCTTCAGAATAACCGCGCCCACCACGGCGGGTGGAGCGCACCAGGTAGAGGCGGTCCTTGGCACGCGTGATGCCCACATAGAACAATCGGCGCTCTTCGTCCATCTCTTCCGGTTCGTCGAAAGAGCGGGTGTGCGGCAAAATACCGTCATCCAGGCCGACGATGAAGACAGCCCCAAACTCCAACCCCTTGGCGGCGTGCAGGGTCAGCAGGGTGGGGATATTCTGACCTTCTGCCAGGGTATCCTGGTCGGAGATGAGTGCCACGTTTTCGAGGAATTCAGCCAGGTTGCGTTCTTCATACTCGGTTGTCAGGCGGCGCAGTTCTTCCACGTTTTCCCAACGTTCGAGGGCCTCTTCGCTGCCATCTTCGCTGATAAAGGCTTGGTATTTGATGTCATCCAGAATGCGGTCAAAAAGCTCGGTGACCGTGTAGGTGTCTTTCAGGCTGACCCAGTTGGTGAACATGCTACCAAAGCCGGCCAATTGGGAGGCGCTGCGTGCACTGAACTGCGACCAATAAGATGACTTCTCGGTGCGGGTCAGGTCAAACAATACGCTGGCAGCCGGAGCATTGGCCTGATGGGCAATCGTGAACAGGGTTTGAATGGTCTTTGCGCCAATGCCGCGCGTTGGTAGATTTATAACGCGTTCCAGGCTGATCTCGTCAGCGGGGTTATATACCAGGCGCAGGTAGGCAATGACATCTTTGACTTCACGCCGTCCGTAGAAACGCTGCGCCCCGACCAGCCGGTAGGGCAGGCGGGCTTGCAGGAAAGCTTCTTCCAGCAGGCGTGATTGGGCGTTGGTGCGGTACATGACTGCACACTCGCTGGCTTCAAACTGTTTGCTGGCCACCAGCTGCAGGATGGTATCCACCACGTATGCCGCTTCGGCATAATCATCGCTGGCTTCGAAATAGATGAGCCGCTCCCCCTGGCCGCGCTGGGTGAATAGTTTTTTGCGGCGGCGCTGTCCGTTTCGGTCGATGACAGCCATGGCGGCATCCAGGATGGCCTGTCTGGAGCGATAATTCTGTTCGAGAAGGATGACCTGCGTATCGGGATAATCTTTTTCAAAGCGTTGCACATTGCGGTAATCGGCGCCGCGCCAGCGATAGATGGATTGATCCGGGTCACCGACCACAAAGAGGTTGTGATGGACGGAAGCCAGATGTTTGAGCAGGGTATATTGCGCCAGGTTGGTATCCTGGAATTCATCCACCAGGATATATTTAAAACGCTGGGCGTATTTTTCACAAACAGCGGGGACTTCTGCCAACAGGCTGGCAGTATATAATAGCAGGTCATCAAAATCAACCGCATTGGAATTTTGCAGGGCGGACTGGTATTGTTCGTAAATGCGCTTGACCACTTCATCCCGGTAGGTTTGAATGGGGTAATCCTTGGGAAAGATCAGCTCGTTCTTGGCGCGTGATATGGCAGCATGCACGCTGACCGGGCGGTAAAGTTTGTCATTCAGGTCCAAGAGGCGGATGGCAGCTTTGACAACGCGCTGCTGGTCATTATCGTCAAAAATAACGAAATTAGGAGTGATCGGTAAGTGCTCGGCTTCGCTGCGCAGGATGCGGGCACACATGGCGTGAAAAGTTCCCAACCACAAGCCCTGGTGCGGGGCATCCTCGCCGATCAAATCGGTCACCCGGCTGCCCATGGAGCGGGCGGCTTTATTGGTGAAGGTGACCGCCAGGATCTGGTAGGGGCGCGCTCCCATGCTGCGGATCAGGTAGGCGATGCGCTGGGTTAAAACGCGCGTCTTCCCGGAGCCGGGACCTGCCAGCACCAGCACGGGTCCGATCCCGGCAGTCACTGCCTGGCGTTGTTGTGCGTTAAGTTGTTCGAGAAAATCCATATAAACACTTCGGGTGTCTTTTCAATAGCTCGGGTGACACCCTGCTTTTATAAGATGTACCTGCTTTGATATCGACTTTCAGTTGAGCTGCGAGGTGCAATGCGGGCAGCGGGTGGCTTGAACGGAAATGCTTGTGAAACAAAACGGGCAGTCTTTACCGGTTGGTTCGGTTGCAGCAGGATCTGGTTGTTTCTTTGCCCGGTTGATGGTACGGATCATCAGGAAGATCACAAAGGTTACAATAATAAAATCAATTATGTTATTAATGAAGAGACCGTAATTGAGCGTTGGCGCCCCGGCAGCCTGGGCATCTGCCAGGGCTTGGTAGGATTTACCATCCAGGGGTATATACAGATTGGCGAAATTAACACCGTTCAGGAGCATGCCGATGGGGGGCATGATGATGTCAGTGACCAGGGAACTGATAATTTTTCCAAAGGCGCTCCCAATGATAACCCCTACTGCCAGGTCGATCACATTGCCGTGCAACGTGAATTCTTTAAATTCTTTCAACATGGCTGGTCTCCTTTCTGGTGATGGATGAAGTTATAAGCGGGTTTCATTGTACCGTCTGGGATAATGAATGTCAACGCAGGTTGATTTAATCACAAGGGTTTTACAATAGCCATTGCTCCCGGTTCTTCAAACCTTTGCTTTGTGAAGGCTTGATTCTAAAGTCCTGTTGTATAATCATCCCAGTGAATAAACTCCTGCCGGGACGGTGAACATGAGTAACTTGCATAACCCTGCAAGCATAATGTGTTTGTGCGTCGTCACTCTTCTTTCGGCCTGTGCCGCGAAGTCGCCGGTTCCGGCACCCCCCGAACCAACGCCCACCCGGCAGGCTGCACTTACACCCACGCCTGTTACCCAAAAGACCCTGACGATCTGTCTGGGCCAGGAACCAGCCAGCCTGTATCCTTATGGAACATTAAATGCTTCTGCGCGCAGTGTACTGGCTGCCATATACGATGGACCGATTGACTCCAATTCATATGGCTACCAGGCCGTGATTCTTCAAAAGCTGCCCAGCCTGGAGGATGGCGATGCACTCCTGGAAACCGTGACCGTTAAAGCGGGAGATGAAGTGGTGGCTGCGGATGATCTGCCAGTCACGTTGGCGGCTGGAGCGCGCCTGCGCCCGGCTGGCTGTCAGGCAGACGATTGTGTCGTCACATATGATGGCGTCAGCGAAATAGAGATGGATCAGATGGTTGTCAATTTCTCGCTCCTGCCTGGACTGACCTGGTCGGATGGCAACGTTCTGACTGCAGATGATTCAGTGTACTCTTTCGAGCTTGCCTCCAGCCCGGATACCCCGGGTTCCAAATATCTCATCGATCGCACCCAATCTTATGAGGCAGTCGAGGAACTGATGGTGCAGTGGTGGGGAAAACCAGGCTATGTAGACCCGGCTTATACCACCAATTTTTGGTCACCCACCCCGCGCCATGCCTGGCAGGATTTTAAAGCCGCTGAATTACCCGGTGTGGATGCAGTTGCACGGGCTCCCATTGGCTGGGGTCCGTATGTTATTGACGAATGGCTCTCCGGTGAATCCATTCACCTTAAAAAGAATCCCCGCTACTTCCGCGCTGGTGAGGGCTTGCCAAAATTTGATGATCTCATTTTTCGCTTTGTTTCTGACTCCAACCTGGCTATCAGCCAGCTGATTGCCGGAACTTGTGATGTGCTCGATCCGGGCATTCCGCTGGACAACCAGGTCGAGATACTTAAAGCCTTTGATGCCAACCGGCAGCTTAAAGTTAAGTTTGCCTCCAGTATGAACCTGGAGCAGTTGGATTTCGGGATATTGCCAGCGGCATTCGATGATGGCTTCAGCCTGGCTGCGGGTGATCGTCCGGATCTATTTGGCGACAGGCGTACCCGTCAGGCAATCGCCATGTGCCTGGATCGCCAGAAGCTGGTTGACGAGGTGTTGTATGGTTTGTCGGAAGTACCCACATCTTTCATTCCCAGTGGTCATCCCCTATATAATGAAACAGTTACTGAATACTCTTATGATGTTCAGTCAGGCATGCGTTTATTGGATGAGGTCGGCTGGAAAGACCAGGATAACGACCCTGTCACAGCGCGCCAGGCCTGGGGAGTGGCAGGGGTTCCGGATGGCACGGAACTGAAGCTCAGTTATGTGACTACCGGAGCGTTTCAGCGCAGACAGGTCAGTGAGATCCTGGACATCTCTCTGGCGGAATGCGGCATACAGGTGGATCTTCAATACTTGGATCCGCTCGATCTGTACCGGATTGGTGAGGGGAATCCCCTGTTTGGGCGCAGGTTTGACCTGGCTGAGTTTGCTTTGGCCAGCACGGGTTTGGAGCCTCCCTGCAATTGGTATGCAAGTTCTGAGATCCCCGGGGCGGCAAACAACTGGATGGGTATTAATTTCAGCGGTTACAATAACCCAATTTACGATGCCGCCTGCCAGTCCTCCGGGAACAACCTGGGGCAGGAGGTTTCGTTGGACGGGCTGTATACCGATGTTCAGAAGATCTTTTCGGATGATCTGCCCGTGGTTCCACTTTACTGGCAGGTAAAAGTGGGAGCCGCCCGGGTGGGCTTGTGTGGTTTCTGGCTGGATCCCACCTCCGTCAGCAGCCTGTGGAATATTGAGGCATACGAGTTCGGTGAAAATTGCCCTGGGGATTGAAATCTTATATTACATGAGATTGTTTAAAAAGCCCGCTTGCGTTGTCATTCCCTTTCAGGGATGATATGCGATGGCTGGATGCTCTCCCAGCCAGACACCTGCACCTGCATGCACACCTGTCCTGGCGGGCGGTGCCAGGGAGTGCAGGTGAGCAATCCCCGATATGGCGAGGAGATTGCCACGACCCCGGAAGAATGCCGGGGTCTCCCCAAACAACACGGGGACGATGTCGCAAAGACATCGAAAAAGAAAATGCGATTTTTTCAACACTCTCATACATGAGAGTGTTGAAAAACAAGTGACAAAATGGTTGGTTAATTGACGGAAGGGGAAAAATTTAATACAATTGGAGCAACCATCAATACAGGAGAGTT
>MGMF01000005.1 GCA_001796335.1 Chloroflexi bacterium GWB2_49_20
ATTTCAGTCTCCTTTTATGGTTTGGTCACCTTTAAGGATACTTCTGACTCACCTCTTTTGTTAAGGTTCAGTATTTTACAGAAAGAATGTTACACCAACGGGCTATTTCGAATATATACAACAAATGAATAACCATAAGGCCAGCCAATATCCCCCATTACATTTTTTCGTGTTACAAGCCTCAGCATTTGATGTCTCCGGCCTCACTTAAAAATCTGAATTTTTCCTTTTTTTTACGATTGGGATATTATGATAATTATACGATGTTATCCTAAAAAAAACCTTCAAATTTCTATTATTAATTTCTTTAGTTAAGCTCTGTTTGCAAAAAAAACCTGAAGTATTTATTCTTCTTCCCTATGGATAAGGGTGTCTATTAAAAAAGTACTTCGAAATCAAAAAGAATCTGACACATAGATTCTTCCCCCTAAGTGCGGGTTAGTCAAAGCGAATAAATAAAATATGGGGATATTCTCTTTGACATCAGGGTTATTCTTTCTCACAAGAAAAATATGAGTAAGAAGCTCAGACTAATCAGGCAAATAGGATTTTGGATTTGGGATAATATTGACGTATTTCTATCACACTTCAGAATACTCATTCAAGAAATATGCTACAATTATTTTAATCAATCGATGTATATAATTCTAATTAGGGGTTTTTATGATCCGCCTATAAGGTATTATGCAATCCGCACAATCACTTGTTCGTCCGTTGCTTTTCTACATAGAGCGTTTATATTTTTACGAAGAAAGAAATTAAAATGAATGAAATTATAATTTCGGTTTTGATTGGTGGGATATTGACACTTTTAGGAACGCTTCTTGCCAATTACCTTCAATATCGTTCAGAACAACGCCATCGAAAGAAAGAACTTGCCAAAGAAAGATTCTCAGAGGTTCGTCGCTATCTCATTACTTGTCTCGAATTCGTAGATTTAGTTTCTATCCCAACGTCGATAGGCTTGGAGAATTTTGATTCGGTAGCTCTTGCTGAGTGGGAGAATAGCGTAAAAGAGCATCATGAAAAATGGAAAAATCTTCCGGTAAGTGGATCTGCTCGTGTGCTTTTTGTAGGTGACAAGCAAATTCTTGACGGATTATCTCAAATTGACAAACTAAGAATTCGGTTTTATTTGAACTATTTGGATATGACCGACAAAAGGAAAATGATCCTTCTAGATGAACAACGCGAAGAACTCAAAAGAATTGCAGCAAGTGTTGGAAAGCACTTAGACAAAGTTATCGATGAGATATGAACAACTTTATGTGCTCTTGCATACTTAGAAACAGCCTAACAAAGCGTGCACTTGACTGGTGTGATGCATCGCGTTTTATAAGCTTTGGTTCTAACTTTAGCATTCACTACTAAAATTAATGTTATCCAAGCCAGCCCACCAGTAAGTAACATAAACCGTTAGATAAAAATACGCCCTTGCAAATAAATGGCGTATTTTATTAGATCGAATCATCCGGCTCAAATGGAATTAGACATGTTGAGTCTATCAATCTATGCGTTGCACCTTATTGTTTGTATATTAAAAGAATACTTCAATTTCAAATGAAATTAGACGTTTTGATTCTTCCGCCCTAAGGAGAGTCTTTTTGTTAAGTATGGGGTTTATTAACGAATCTCCAAGAAATCACCAATGTAGACAGCCAGGCGTATCCCTTTCTTTTCTCGGGTATACTAGCTGAAAATTATTGAAGCCCGAGGTTTGAACTTATTATTTATGAGGTACTCGATGAAATCTATATGTGTTTATTGCGGTTCGTCAGATGATGTTCACCCGGATTATCTCGAGGCCGCCTTTGTTATGGGATTAACCCTGGCAAGGCGCGGTTTAATGTTGATCTATGGAGGCGGCAAGACCGGCCTGATGGGTCGAGTCGCGGATGGCGCCCTGGCAGGCGGGGGGGAAGCCATCGGGGTGATCGTGACCAGCATGAACACTCCCAGCCTGGCACATCCCGGCCTGACCCGGCTGGATGTGACCGACACCATTCACCAGCGCAAAGCGCGCATGTACGAACTGTCGGATGGATACATTGCCCTGCCGGGCGGCTTTGGCACCCTGGATGAATTATTTGAAACGCTTACCTGGGCACAGATCGGAGAACACAACAAACCGGTCGGCCTTTTAAACGTCCGGGATTATTACAAACCCCTGTTAACCTTTTTGGATTGTGCCGAAAAGGAGAAATTTATTTTTCCCGAGCACCGGCAAAACCTGCTGTGTGCCTCCAACCCGGATGAACTGCTGGATGCCTTTCAGCAGCATGTTTATCCAGCCGAGGCAGTCAAAAGGTGGATGCGGCAGGAGTGAACTCCGCCGGCATCCCAGGCGCAAACTTATCGTTTCACTGAAAAAAGAATTTTTTCTTCAGTCTGGTTGCCGGCCCGGTCAGTGGCAACCACATGCAGCATATGCTCACCCGGGCGCGCCTGCCAGACCAGGCTGAAGGGTGCATTATTGAAATCAGCCACCCTATCGTTATCCACATACATCTTCACATTAACCAGGTAAGGGTCAATGACCTGTGCCTCAAGGACCAGCCCTGGCTCCTGCGACAGGCTGAACTCCTGCCCGGCCTGCGGAGTGAGCACATTGATCTCTGGAGGGGTGTTATCCACAGATAACTGGCTGACAGCGATCTCCACATTCTGGTTGCTGTGTACCACCAGCAGACGCAGAGCCACCAGCCCATTCACCTCGCTTGAATCCCAATTTGCCAACAGACCTTCTTCCACCGGCCTGGTCACATCTTTCCCAATTTGCACCCAGGCTTGTGGATTCAGCCCCAGGCCGTATTCCAGGCGGTAATAGGAAAAATTCACACCGGCTGCGCTGCCGGTGATCTGGATATTGCCGCGCACATCTGCAAATAACCCGGGCGAGCTGATATGCACATCTGCCAGGGGAGGTGGCTGAAGGATGGTGTCATACTGTGTGGGTGGGATGGGGATGCCTGCAGATACAGCCCAGGATTGAGCCATGAGAGGCACATTCAAGTAAACACGCGGCTGCACCAATTCGGGGGGGGTGAAGACTGTGGCCAGAAAACCTGTCTCCTGGTTGACCTGGTAGATCTGATAGAGCGTGTCGGTTTGAAGCGGCTGGCTGCCTGAGAGGAAAACCTCGTTGACAACATTCGGGCAGGCGGGAGCGGGCAGCATTCCAGATGGATCGCAAACGTTCAGTTGGAGGATACCTGCCGGAGCGGCCCATTCGTCCGGGGGCAGGTCGCGAACACTATATTGCATCAAGGCGCGCCAGAGTCCGGCAGCCGGGAGTGCGGAAAGCTGGGCAGACTCCGAGCCAGTTCCCCCCATCCAGACGAGCGCCAGTCGCTGCGGCGTGTAGCCGACAGCCCAGGTGCCGCTGCCATCCAGGGTTTGTCCGAGCTTGAAACCTGTGGGACGCCCGATCCCAAAAGGATTGAACTGCCCGGAGCTGAAAAGGCGGGCGGTCTCATCACTCAATACATCGTTTACCAGGTAAGCCAGGGCCGGGCTGACCACGGCCTGCCGGTTTGGGAAGCTCCAATTCCCCCAGGGGGCATTGTCAACCCCGGTCAATTGCAGCACGGTGTAAGGTTGCGGTTTACCTGATTGAAAAACCTGCCCGGCCAGGATGCCCTGGTTGGCAAACGTGGCATACGCCCCGGCCACCTCGGGCATGGATATGGAAGTATCGGCATCCAACAGACTACCGGAGGTACCCTGCAGTCCGAAGGATTGGGCAATGCTCCAGACATTCTCAATACCCATCTGTGCTTCGATCTGGAAGGCAGGTCCCATGTAATCGTTGACCAGGGCAGTCCGCAGGCTGACAGGCCCCTGGTAGCCCTGGTCAAGTTCAGGCTGGTCGCCAGGGATATCCCAACCCAGGGAAGCCGGGCTCAGGCCGCGCGTGAAACCGGTCAGGTAAATGAAAGGATTCAATAGTGTTCCGGCCGGGTGAATTGTGCCAGCTTGCCCGGCAACAGCCAGGATCTGGCCGGTTTTGGGTTCCAACACCAGGACACTGGCGGAGGCCTGATTGGCACTAACTCCCGGGGGAAGCGGGGGCAGCAAATTGGCAGCCAGGCAGTTGTTGTTGGTGGCTTCCACCTGGGCTCCCAAACGGATAAGCTGCGCTTGCAGACTGCAATCAACCTGCACCTGCATGTCATAATCCAGCGTGGTCAGGATGGTTAAACCACCGCGTTCAATGCGTTCACGATTGAACTGCTTACCCAGTTGGGATAGCACCAGGCTGGTGAAAGCCGGGGCGATATTTGTACTGGTTACCGGCGAGGGGGAGATTTTCGGGGGATTGGCTCCGGTCAGAGCTACCTGGCTGGCATCTGCCTGGTTGAAAGCCAGCATGATCTGCAGGGTTTCCAGGCGGCGCTGCTCGGCAACCTGGGGAGAATCCACCGGATTCAAAGCGGGAGCCTGGCTGATAGCTGCCAACATGGCTGCCTGGCCGAAATCCAGCGTGCTGGCTGGGAGGCCGAAGTAGAATTGCGAGGCGGTTTCAATGCCATAGGACTGGTGACCGAAATTGGCGCTGTTCAGGTACCATTCCAATACCTGCTCCCGGCCAAACTGGGCGGTTATCTGGGCGGCCAGTAAACGCTCACGGATGGCACGCCGGATGGATATGGGTTCATCAAAGAGCAGCAAGTCTGAGACCAGCTTCTGGGCCAGGGTGGAGTGTCTTTCCGGGCTGCGCCAGCCATCCAGGGTATAGCCGGGGTGGTTCCAGAAACCCGGATCTGCCATAGCCAGCGTGGCGTTGACCAGGTCAGTGGGGAGGTTTTCATAGGTCAGATAGGTGCGGTTGGCATCGGTCGATGAAATCGTACGCAAAAGCCGCTGACCGCTGCGGTCATACAGGCGTGTAGGTTGCAGGAGTTGTCCGTCGGTCGGGTTTAGCAGGATGGGCAGCATCTGCACCGAAGGCAGGTTACGCGTCAGGTCCGCGTAGTACCAGGTGCCCGCCAGCATGGCAAGCATCAGCGCAGTGCTGAGCAGGATGCCGATTCCCAATCCAATGCGCAAAATACGCTGGGAAAAACTATTCTGCACATGCTGGCGGCGTTCCCGCCTGTGACGGATGATGGTTGGGGTTCCTGGCATAGGATCAAATCAACGAAAGGCCTTTAGAAGGCCAATTTATCCTTTATGGACAATATCCTGTTATTCGTCCACACGCTATTGCCTTCGAACAATGGCATCGGTCATACGTGCCACCCGGGTCATAAATTCCACATCATGCACACGGATGATATCAGCCCCGCGCACGATACCGACCGCAACTGCGGCAGCAGTGCCTTCCAGGCGTTGGTCGGGGGGCAGGTCGAGTGTATAACCGATGAAGGATTTGCGTGAAGGCCCCAATAGAACAGGGTAACCGAGCTGGCGGATCTCATCCAGGCGGTTGAGCAGTTCAAGGTTCTGTTCCACGGTTTTTCCAAAACCGATACCGGGATCCAGGAGGATGTGCTCAGCTGGAATGCCGGCTGTCAGAGCCAGGTTGGCGCTCTCGAACAGTTCGTTCTTTACATCCTTAAGCAGGTCGTTGTATTGCATGCCAATGTATCGGCCCCCAAGATTGGCCTGCACTTCCGCATTGGCAGGTTTGCTGCGGTTATGCATCAGTATGACCGCAGCATTGTGTACGGCAGCCACCCGGGACAGGTTCGGGTCGGCTCGCAAGCCCCAGACATCATTCACGATCCGGGCGCCGGCTTGCAGAGCCTGTTCTGCCACGGTGGCTTTGTAAGTATCCACGGAAATGAGAATTTCTGGAAATTCGGATGCCAGCCGTTGGATGACCGGGATGACGCGTTGACTTTCAGCCAGGGCATCCACGGGTTGTGATCCGGGCCGGGTACTTTCGCCACCCACATCCAAAATATCCACTCCCGCTGCCACAAAACGACAGGCCTGTTGCATGGCTGCATCCGATCCTGCAGAGGCAGCCAGCAGACCATCACCGGAGAAGCTGTCTGGTGTGATATTTAAGATACCCATCACATAGGTACGCGTGCCCCATGCGAGGGTTTGATTTCCTATTTTCAGGGGAATCATGGATCAGGGATCAAGCCATCTGGTCCAGCAGTCGGCTGAGCCAGTTTTCGGCTTCGTCCATATTTGTGAAGATCTTGATGGCAGCCGAGGCAGGGGTTAATGCCAGCGCGGCGATCTTGCGAATGGCATCGGCCACTTCGTCATTGGCAACTAATACGGCCAGGCGGATGTTGCGCGCAGCCGGGTCACTATTGACTTCAATGGCGGTATTGATGGCTGCCTGGGATACATGCTGCACCTGGCGTAAATCGTACAGGTTGCGGGTCAGGCGGTCGGCATCCAGCAGGTGTTGGTGTGAAAATTCCTGCCAATGATTGACAGTGGCTTCTGACAGGTCCGTAAATGTGTAATGCATGCCGCCATCTGGACGGCGGACAACGGTATAGCCGATCCCGGGGACGGGTTGCCAGTTTAAGGGTTTGAATTCGGTCATGGTCTGCCTCCTTTGCAGGGATTATATCGCATAAGCTAAACTATGTTTATCCGATGACAGATTGATCAACTACCTGGCTGCAAAAAGACTTTACCACGAAGCACGAAGCTACATTATTAAAGAATCTTTGTGTCCTTGTGGTTTGGTGGTATAGACACTGTTATATCGTGTGAAAGGGTTTTTTTGCAGGGGACTCATCAATAAGAGGCTTGAAATCTTCCAGTTTCAATCGCCCCGCAGCCCGCAGCACAGCCAAAGCCTCCACAGTGACGTATGGATTGAACTTCCTCTTGCTGATGGCGCCCCAACTGACCGGCGAATAGCCGCTGATGTCGGGCTGGGACAGGTGATAATATTTCTCATCTGCCGGGAAACCCCCATCCGGCAGGCGGCGGGATTCGAGCAGATCCAGGGCGGGCTGGCAGCGCGGGTCGGAGATGAAGCCCGCTTCTGTCATCACTTTAAGTGCAAACAGAATGTCGTAGCGCCAGTAGCACGGGTAATGCAAACGCACAAAGTGCTTGTCCATTATTTCGCCATCTCTCTGTCGCAGGAACAGATTGCGTTTCAAAAAGTTATCGGCAGCCCGTTGGCTGGCACCTCGGGCAGCTGCATCCCCGTTCATTTTTGCATACAATGCCAGGGCACGCAGGGGGATGAGGCTTTCCATGAATGAGGAGATATTCACATCGGGGCGTTTGTCGCAGTTCCAGCCTCCATCCGGCCATTGCCATTTCATCAGCCGGGCAGCCAGCTCATCTGTGCGGGCGTCTGCCAGTCCCAATGTGAGGGAAGAATAGACCAGGTTGCTCTCCTGGGAGGCACAGCGCCGCATGCGACCGTCGATCATGCGGATGTTGTGGGCATGCCCGGGACTGAACAGCCAGTCATAGGCCTGCTCCAGCAGCGGACGCAAAGTCTCATCACCGGAAGGGTAACCCAGGTCTGCCAGCACGGATAACACCCAGTGTCCACCGTCCCATTTCTTATAGGGATGGTAGGGAAGATTGCCATCCGGCATGCAGGCGGTTAAGAGCGCCTGGACCTGTGGAGAATTACGCACCACTTCACAGGCTTCTTTAGCTTCCTTGCTTGCAGCCGGATATTCCAACACGTTCACAGCCAGTTTGTAGCGGATGGCGGGTTCTGCATGTAATTTATTGATAAGGGTTTCCACTTTTTCATCTCCAGGCGGTGTGAATGGCGGGGCAGCAGCACGGAAGACTCAGGCTGCATAAACGTTGATCCCCTGGCTTTCAACCCCTGCCAGAAGTTCCTGGATGGTTACCTGCAGAACAGGATGCATCCAACCTGGAGCGATCTCTGCCAGGGGTACCAGGACAAAAGCGCGCTCGGCAATGCGTGCATGCGGGATGACCAGGCCGGACTGTTCGGAGACCAGTTGATCGTAGAAAAGAATGTCCAGATCGATCAAGCGCGGGCCATTGCGGAAAGATGGTTGGCGCCCCATGCCGCTTTCAAGTGCTTTGAGAAATTTCAGCAGCTTCCAGGGTGAAAATTGGGTTTCAGCTTGCAACACCATGTTGAGAAAAGCCGGCTGGTCTTCAAAACCCCAGGGCGGGGTTTCGTAAATGGACGAACGCTTAAGCACAAGGATACCTGGAGGCATGCTCTGGATGGCAGTTTCCAGGTTGGAGAGGCGATCCCCCAGGTTGGAGCCAAGCGCGAGGTAGATGGTGTGGGTCATGGTTGAGAAATATTATATGCTAAAACAACATTTTGCCAGACTTTCGAAGTCTCTGCGAAGCACTCCCGTAGGGGGCTGAACTTTGGCAGTCTCACTGAGCAGCACAGTAGCTTAATAATGGATTACAAGTCTCTTTTTATCGCCAGCAGGGTGATGTCGTCAAACTGGTCGGCTGTGCCGATAAATTGAAGTAGTTGCGCCTCGATATCCTTGAGAAGGGCGGAAGAGGTTGTCGCGCTGCCTGGCAACAAATTGATTAACCTCTCACTCCCGAATGAGACTCCATCCACATTGAGAGCATCCGGGATGCCGTCGGTGAAAGCCACGAGCATATCGCCTGCTTCCATCGCAATCTCTTTGACGATGAAATTGGCACCCGGGATCACCCCAACCACCGGGCCGGTTGGAGGAAGGGAAGTGACAACTTTTCCATTTCTAATGAGAAGGGGAGCATCATTTCCACAATTGATATAGGCAAGCTTTCCATCTTGAAGGTTGATGAGGCAGATAAATACAGTGGCGAACATATTCGCATCCGCGTGAGTGTCCGCAACGTAATTATTGGTAAAAGAAATGACATGCTGGAGACGCCCGACAGGTGTGAGAGACTGCATCTCTTTTCGATTGGAAAGATCACCGGCTGTGGAGGTTGCCCGGATGAGGCTGCGGAACAGGGTCATGAACAGAGCCGCACCTACGCCTTTGCCGCACACATCCCCGATGACACACACCAGGTTTCCATCGGGGAGCATGAATGCATCGTAGAAGTCGCCGGCAACTTCACGTGCGGCTTTGAAGCAGGCGGCGATCTCCCAGCCGTTCGCGGCAGGCAACTCGGAGGGTAGAAAACCCATCTGGATCTCACGGGCGATATCCAGTTCGCGTTCCAATCCCTTTAGATAAAGTTGCTGCAAATCGCGCAGGTGTTTCCTTTCCAGGCTGGATGAAACGCGGGCATGCAACAGGGTGGGTTCAAAAGGTTTGGGCAGATAATCATCCGCACCCAGCTTAATCCCGTTGACCACGCTTTGCAGATCATTCATGGCTGAGATGACGATGACGGGAATATCACGCGTGGCTGGATCCGCCTTGAGACGCGACAACACTTCAAAACCATCCATGACCGGCATCATAATATCCAGCAATACCAGGTCTGGAGATTCGCTGTGCACTTTATCAAGCGCCTCCTTTCCATTGGAGGCAGTAATGGTCGCATAGTTTAAGTCCTCGAATTCCTGCTCAAGGTAATCCAGGTTGAGGGGTTCATCGTCCACGATGAGAATTTTTGGGTTGGTCATGTTTTATCCCAGGTAATTTTTCAATTTTTTGAGCAGTAAATCCTCGTCGACAGGCTTGGTCAGATAATCGCTGCAACCTGCCGCCCTGGCTTTAGCGTCATCACCGCTCATGGCATGGGCAGACAGACCAATGATGGGCAGGGATTTAAAAGTTTTACGGATGTTACGGGTGGCTTCATAGCCGTCCATGATGGGCAGGGAAATATCCATCAAGACCAGGTCTGGTTTGTTTTGTTCGGTGAGCGCCACGCCCTGCGCGCCGTCCCTGGCCACAAGCAAGTTGTAGCGATCTTCGAGGAGTTGGGTGAGCAGGTCGATGTTAAGATCAATATCTTCGACGATCAGGATGGTTTTCATTTTTCCTCCATAGGTTGCTCCCATTAGCGTTCGCTATGCAGACAACACGTTATTGATCTCATTCCGTAATTTATCACCATGAAACCCTTGTTTCTTCATGACGATGGCGACGGTTTTTTTCAGCTTTGCAGATTCGGCCCTGGTTAATTCTTTAGCAGTGAGGACAATGATGGGAATGTCGCGCGTTTGGGGGTCCGCCTGCAGGTTTTCGATCACACCAAAACCATCCAGTCGAGGCATGATGATATCCAGCAAGAGAATATCCGGATGATTTGCAGCAATGGCCTGTAAACCAGCCAACCCGTCGAGGGCCGAAGTCACCTTGAACTCCCATTCAGGTAAAGACTGGCGCAACATATCGGCGACGTTGGGGTCATCATCCACCACCAGGACATGTTTTGGCTGGAGGTCATTTCCAATGATGACACGGTTAAGCGCATCCCTGACAATGGCAGGGTCGAGTGGTTTGAGCAGGTAGGCTGCTGCACCCAGTCTGAAGCCCAGGGCTTTTTTATCTACGATGGTCAGCAGGATAACAGGGATATTGGCTGTGACCGGGTCATCTTTTAGATCGTGGAGAACTTGCCAGCCATCTGCCCCGGGCAGGATGATATCCAGCAGGATGGCTTGTGGAGGCTGTTGGCGTGCCATCCGCAATCCTTCCTGCCCGTTGCGTGTCCCGGTTATGTCAAATTCCTGTTGATTGAGATTCTCCTGCAGCAGGTAGACCGCGTCGGGATCGTCATCGATGACGAGGATGCGTTTCCTGGTGGACCCAGGTGAGCCGGGTTGAGAGGTTGCTTCAATTGGAGCAGACCCATTTTCCAGGTTGGGTGCGGATCGATAACCATATTGGATCGGGATCAGGAGACTGAAGGTTGAGCCTTTTCCAAGTTCACTTTCTACATTTAAGTCCCCACCCAGTAAACGCGCCAGGTTGCGGCTGATGGAGAGCCCCAGGCCGGTGCCGCCATATTGACGGGTGGTGCTGGTATCGGCCTGCTGGAATTCCTTGAAGATGCGCGGCAGGGCTTCATCGCTGATACCGATGCCGGTATCGGTGACCGAGATGCGCAAGTTCGCCTCGCCATCCCGCTGGGTTGCCAGCAGAATTTTACCAGCAGGCGTAAACTTGGCAGCGTTACTCAAAAGATTGAGGATGATCTGCCTGATCTTGTCCTGATCCGAATAGATGAATGTGAGGGTCTCATCCAACTGTTTTTCAAGAACCACATTGGGGTGAAGCAGGGGTTGGGCGGTGTTGGCGCATAGATCGATCAGGGCATTGATCCGGAAGTTGGCAGCCAGCACATCCATGCGCCCGGCTTCGATCTTGGCGATATCCAGCACGGTATTGATCAGGTTGAGCAAATGCTCGGCGCTGGTGAGAACTTTGTCGAGATTTTCGGTCTGCTTTTCCGGGATCAAGCCATCGGCTTTGCGGCGGACAATGCGGGTGAAACCAATGATGGCATTGAGCGGTGTGCGCAGTTCGTGACTCATATTGGCCAGGAAGGAGCTCTTGGCTTGATTGGCTTGTTCAGCAGCGGCGCGGGCTGCCTGCGCCTCGTTATAAAGATTCGCATTATGCAGGGCGGTGCCAACGTTGAAGGCCAGGGTATTGAGCAGGTTTTCGTCGTCGAGGTTGAAAGCGCCTTCGCGCTCGGTGCTTTGCACACTGATGACTCCAACTGCCTTGCCGCTGACAATAATGGGCACACCGAGATAAGAAGGGGCATGTTTGCCGATCCCTATTGTTTCAAGTTCCTGGGTCCGCCGGTCCAATTCCCCCTTGATCAACAACGGTTCGCCAGTCTGGATGATCCTGCTGGTGAGGCCTTCGCCAAAGCGGAGGGGTTTCTGTTCCTCCCCAAAAGTATAAGGAAAGTTGATCATAGTGCCGGACTCATCCAGCAAGGCGACATAAGCAATATCTGCCTTGAACACTGTGCGCATCTGTTCCCCGACGAGATGAATGAGAGGACCAACACCTAATTCGCCTGCCAATTCCCTTGAAACAGTATTGATGGTGGCAAGTTCGGCGGCGCGTTGTTCGGTCTCTTTGAGCAAGCGCTGGGTTTCATCGAAGAGGCGGGCGTTTTCAAGGGCAACGCTCATACTGCTCACCAATGTGGTCAGCAAGCGCACATCCGATTCGTTGAAAGCGTTCTCGCGTTCAATATTTTGGAGGGAAATCCCGCCCCTGTATTGGCCTGATGCAATGATGGGTATGAAGACACCCGATAAGGCAGGGTCAGATCCAGGTATTTTCACCATACCATACTGTTCAAATTCCGACTGTGTTCGCAGAAGGATCGGTTGCAAAGTCTTCATCATTTCGCGACCCAAAGGGCTCGGTTTGGACCGCTCTGGATAAAAGCGTTGTCCCATTTCAATCATGTAAAGTACGTGCATTAAGTCGGATGCAGGATCATAATCTGCAATGATGACTGCCTGTGCGTCGAAAATCTCGCGAATTTGATCGCCGACCAGATCATAGATGGCTTGCATATCCAACTTGGACGCCAGCCCCTGCTGGATGCTATTGATGATGGCAAGTTCGGTGTTGTGCTGTTCGGTCTCTTGAAGCAGGCGCTGGGTCTCCGTGAAAAGACGGGCGTTCTCGAGTGCGACGCTCATGCTGTTGGCAAGCGTTTGCAACAGGCGCACATCTGAGTCACCAAAGGCGTTTTCGTGGTCACTGCTCACAACAATCAACCCGCGTGCCTGGCCGCCAGCCACCAGCGGCACATAGATAGCCGATTCCCCCCCTGTGTCAGGCAGTAGGTTATTGCCAAATGTTATAGCAGGCAGGAAGTGACTGTCATAATTCTCCATTACTTGAGTCATATTCTCGTTGATGACCAGTGTCTCGCGAGTGTGCAGGACGTGGGCGTTAAAACCCTTATCCCGAAGTGGATGAGACTCAATGACAGCCCGTTGCCCGTACTCGTAGGTATACGGGTAGTGGATCAAACCTGTCTGAGGGTCATAGATACGGATGCCCACATCTGCATGTTTCAAAATCGAGTGGATCTTGTCGCCTACCGCTTCGTAGATGCCTTGCATATTGAGTTCGGAAGCGAGAGAGGCTTGCACGGTGTTAATGACAGCCAGCTCAGCGTTGCGTTCTTCCGTCTCTTTGAGCAAACGCTGGGTCTCGGTAAAGAGGCGCACGTTCTCCAGGGCAACACTCATTCCATTGGCAAGGGTTTGTAATAATTTTACGTCCGAGTCGGTAAAGGCATTTTCCGGCAATTTTCCAACGGAAACTACCCCGATCACCTGGGCGCCGCTCAGCATTGGAACAATGATGTGGGAGTTATCTTCGGTTGGACCGCCTATATTATCCTGGTTGTATTCAACCATCAACTGATTCATTTCAATAATATTGTGGATTAAAACAGGCTTTGGCGATTTCAACAATTGCGCAAAAAAACCATTGACAGGCCGTGGTTCATTGAAGTAGCGGACTCCATGATCCCGAACGTATGGCAACTCCACCAGGTTGTTCTTGTGATCATACAAGCCGATTCCCACCACATCTGCTGAAAATACCGTCTCAATTTTTGCACCGATCAGCTCGATGATTTCCTGAAAATCCAGCTTGGAAACCAACCCTTCCTGTACACTGTTGATGATGGCAAGTTCAGCGGCGCGCTGTTCGGTCTCTTTGAGCAAACGCTGGGTCTCGTTGAGCAGGTGGGCATTTTCAAGGGCCGCACCCAGTGAGCCAGCTATGGTGGTCAACAAACGTATTTCTGATTCGCCGTAGGCGTTTTCACGTTCATAATTTTCAAGCCCAATTAAACCGAGAACAAGGTCATTATTGATGATGCCAACATAGACCGACGATTTGCATTGGTCGGTTCCCGGGAGGGCAGGTGCGATCACATGTCCTTCTTCCTGTGTTTGAATAACAACAGGCTGCCGCGTTTTCATGATCCTTGCCAGGATACCGTTGGGGTTTGGCGGTCGAGCTGGAATGCTTAACCTTTTTCCTTGTTCGCAGGTGTAAAGATAATGGAGCAGATTGGTTTTTTCGTCGTACCAGTTGATATAGAGGCTGGGTGAATTGAAAACCTGGCGCAATTTATCGCCCACCAGGTCCACGATGGCCTGAAAATCCAACTCAGCGGCGAGTCCTTGTTGGATGGTGCTGATGACTTGCAATTCGTTGGTGCGTGCTTCTATTTCCAGGGTGAGATCCTGCACCTTTTGTTCTAATTTTGCGTTGTGTTCTTCCAACATCGCATGATTGTGGAGAAGGTCGCTTCGGGAGTTGCGTCCCTTGCTATTCATTGGTTCCATATTGTCTCCTGGCCAAGTCCGGGGAAATTTTGGTGTGTGGGGTCTGGGTGGGTGCAGACCCGCAGGCGCCTGTCAGGCATGTCAATCCCAACAGTGCGACGATCATTATCCCGGTTGTCGATTTCATCAATTTTTCTCCTTGTCGAACGACAAGACCTGCGGTCAAAGACCGGGACGGGTCGGGAGACTCTGCCCCATCAAGTTCGTTCCGCGTGCTTCCAAACCTCCGAAGTCTCAGTGTAACTTAGAGCCTCTCAATAATGGTGGCAGTGGCCATGCCGTGACCGATGCACATGGTTTGCAGTCCGTAGCGGGACTTGCGGCGCTCGAGTTCATGCAGCAACTTGGTCATTAACACCGCACCGGTCGCGCCGAGGGGATGCCCGTGGGCAATGGCGCCTCCGTTCGGGTTGACCCTGCTCATTTCCGGCTTGAGTTCCCTGGCCCAGGCCAGCACCACGCTGGCAAAGGCTTCGTTGATCTCGATCACATCCATGTCTTCCAGAATCAGCCCGGCTTTTTTCAAGACCATGCGGGTGGCGGGGATGGGTCCATCCAGCATCAGGGTGGGGTCCGAACCGGTCACGACGCGTGCCAGGATGCGCGCCCGCGGGACGAGGTTATAACGCCCGACCGCGTCCGGCGAAGCCACCAGCAGCGCAGCAGCACCATCACTGACCTGGCTGGAGTTGCCGGCCGTGATGACACCGTCATCTTTAAACACTGGTTTGAGGCTGGTCATGCGTTCCCGGTCGGGAGGCATGCGCACTCCCTGGTCGGTCTTAAATTGGGTTCCATCCGCCAGTTCCACAGGCAATATCTGCGATTCAAAATATCCTGCCTGGATGGCTGTGCCAGCCTTGATGTGGCTGTTGTAGGCATACTCATCCAGATCACCCCGTTTGAGATGCCACTTCTCGGCCATCATTTCAGCGCTGATACCCTGATGCACCAACGCATGCCCGACATCAGGCCATTCTGATGGATAATCGGTTCCCAGGGGCTGGTGGGACATCATCTCGGTACCCCCGGCGATGACCAGGTCCATATCGCCTGCCAGCACGGCCTGGGCTGCAAAATGCAGGGCCTGCTGGCTGGATCCGCACATGCGGTTCAGGCTGACAGCCGGGACGTGCACCGGGAAACCGGCTTTGAGGACACCCAACCGTGCCAGGTTACCGCCCTGGTCTGCAACCGGTGTGACCACCCCCCAGATCACATCTTCGATATGGCCCGCATCGATTCCGGCTCGCTTCACCGCGGCCTGCATGACCCTGGATGCCAGGTCCACCGGGGCAAATGGCTGCAAGACTCCGCTGGCTTTTCCAGAACCGATGGCGGTGCGTACTGCGCTGATGATATAAGCTTCGCGTGGCTCGTCCATATTTCCTCCTTGAATGGAACCTGACAATTACATTGTGACCTTACGAAAAAGCCCCTTTCACACGATATAACAGTGTCTATACCACCATCCCCAAAAAGCGGGGACACGAGTCACGAAGCAACAAAGATTCTTAATAATTAAGCTTTGTGACGGGATAAAGTTTTTTTGCAGTAAGTCACTTATTCATTTTGAAATACCATGTTCCTGAAAATGTTCCACCAGGCTGGCATTCAACCAGCCATTAACGCGGCGATTCTGCAATCCGCTCTCCGGCAGGTCCACCACCAGGGTGACAAGCGCCTGGCGCAGATTTTCAAAATGGACCAACAGGTCGTCATCTTTCCACCCCCGGTAATGTTCAAGTGCAGCCGCGTTGAAAGCATCAATATCATATTCCTTCCTGGGCATCTCCATCAGATCCAGGATGGAATTAACGATCTTGATGGTTTCCTCCCACCAGGCCAGGATATGCGCCAACAGGTCGTGGAAGCTGTCATAGCCCTGTTCTTTCAGGAAGGCAGCCTGCCGGTCGGGGTCAAGCTTGTTGAAACGATCCGGATAGGCTTTCCAATCCTTGCGCAGGTTGTCCAGAAGCTGCTGGCATGTCAGGGGTGTTTCCTGTTCAGGCATGATGCCTCCTTAGTGTTGACGCACGGCGTTGATAAAATCTGCCATTAAACCATAAGCGGTGGTCTCCGGACCTGGATCTGTCTCACACAGGGAGAGCAGTCCAAGGACATCGGTTTCAAACTCGACAATGGATGTGGTTCCTTCCATATTGTACAACGTAGAGGATGCCGGTACAATCTCCGGGGCGACGCGCGCCTGTACAGTCTCCCCATCCCGCCGGGCGCTGCAAACCAGCTTCCAGCGTTTGCCATCGGCCCGGGCAGCCATGATCCGTGCGGGGGTCAGCGCGCGGATGCCCTGGCGCTCGACCTGTTGGGGCTTGAGCGGGATGTCCATCAGGACCGTGACCAGGGCAGCTACTTTGATGGCTGCATCCCAGCCGTCCACATCCCCGGAAGGATCGGTCTCGGCAATGCCGATGGATTGGGCGTATTTAACTGCTTCCTCAAAGGATTCGCCTGTTTCCATGCGCGTCAGGATCAGGTTGGTGGTGGAGTTCAACACGCCGCGGAACGCCTTCAATTGGGCACCCGGCAGGGTTTCGCGGAAGAGGGAAAATATGGGCGCACCATCCATGACGGTCGACTCGAACAGGAAGCGCCGGTCATGCGCCCGGGCCAGTTCGGTCAATTCCCGGTAGGCATGCACGATCGGTCCCTTGTTGGCCGTGGCCACGTGCATGCCAGTTTCGAGTGCCAGACGGATATGTTCGATGGCGGGCTGCCCGCTGGCGTGATCAACCGGAGTGTTTTCAAATAGCACATCGGCCTGGCAGCGGCGGATGAAATCCAAATTATTCACCGGGGTGGGCATAGCAGAGAGCTTGTCCAGCTTTTCTCCGCCTTCCACCAGGCGCAGGGCGGACTCCAGGTCCATTCCATCCGGATGAATGGCAGCCCCATGTCTTCCGGTGGCAATACCGGAGACTGAGAAGGTGATATCGTAGCGGGATTTCAACTCGGATTGTTTTTGGATGAGCAGGCGGGCCAGGGCGCGCCCTACGTTGCCAAAACCGAGAAAGGCCAATCTATAATGCATTTGTCTTCTCCTGTAATGCTAAAATTGTATCTACTCACGTCCATAATTGCGATTAATTCCACAGTGGCAGAACGCTGCTGTTCAATGCAAAAAAGCTCTATCTTCTGTCTTTGCGAGGAGCATCCTCCCAGCGACGTGGCAATCCCCTTGCCGGAGAGGAGACTGCCACGCTGCGCTCGCAGTGACAAAATCTGATATGGTGAGTAGATACCTAAAATTTAGTTATGGAGCATTGGTAATTCCTGTGAACCTGGAATATCCATTTCATAAGTAAGGTGATTTCCAAGGAACCGTGCTTGAATCCACTGCAAAAAGACCTTTTCACCACCAATCCACGCGGCAAAAAGAATCCTAAATAATAGATCATTGTAATTTGGAAACTCGATTCCCCGTTTGTGGGGAATGAGGTACGCCTTTTTACGTTAAGGCAAACTATTTTTTGCAACCTGTCTGGCTTTCTTTCTCTCCAATAGCCTGCGGATGCGGGCATGGCGCTCGCGCGTCAGGGGGTAAAACCAGGCCATCAGTACAGCGGAAAAGAGCAGGATGGCGCCCAGGGGACCGATCAGCAAGCGGATGGCCAACAGGGCGCTGGCAGGCTGGCTGAATTGTGTGGCTCCCTGAGGTGGGGTCTGGTAACCGAACCAGCCCAGCACTTGCAGGGCGATGAAAATGGCCACCGCACCGGTCAGCTTGCGGATGAAATTCTTGATGCCGTAATAAATGCCCTCCTGGCGGCGCCCGGTGCGCAACTCATCCCATTCGATCACGTCCGGGAAGATCGAATCCGGCAGGACATGCGCGGCGGAAACGGATATCCCGGCCATCACAGCCAGGATCAGGATGGCGGTCACCTGTCCGGGCTGCACACTGAAGATGAGCAATTGCACCACGGCCCAGAAAGACATGGCGATGATATAGGTGATGTTCTTGGTTAATTTGTGTGAGAGCCAGATCCAGAACGGTAACAGCAGCACGGAGGTTACCAATAGCAGCCCGAGAACGGACGAATCCAAAGACATACCAAGCGCTTTTTGAAGCAAATTACCGCCCGCGATCCAATAGGTGAGGAAGAAGGGCAAACACAAAGCCACCAGGTCAAATGTGATCCAATTAAGCATAAAGAGGGCGGTGGCATAACGGAAGGGGATATTGCTCCAGGCTGTGCGGATGGTTTCCCTAAGAGATACAGATGGCTCCTGGCGGGATTCCTGTGTATTCTCTGGCCGTTCACGTATCACGAAGAAGATCAGCAGCAGGGGAATGATGGCCAGGCCACCAAACAGGGATGCCACCACCATGTAGCCTTGCTGCTGGGTGGCCCCGCTGGCCAGCACGGATTTCACGATCTCGGGAGCGGCGACGGCGGTCACCAGTGAGGCCAGCAGGTTGAAGAACATACGGAAGCCGGTCAGGGTTGTGCGCTCATCATAATCCGGAGTGATCTCGGGGGTCAGGGAATACAGCGGAACGCTGATGAGCGTTTGCAGGGTATCACTGAGCATATACATCAGCGATACGACGGCAGCCAGGGCGATCTGGTTGCCAATGGGGGGTACCCACCACAGGAAAATAAAAGCCAGCCCGAAGGGTATGGAAAAAAACAACAGGAAAGGCCGGCGGCGTCCCCAACGGGATTTAACCCGGTCACTGAGCATTCCCACCAGCGGGTCATTGATCGCGTCCCAGATTACACCCAGCACCACTGCAAAGGATGCCAGGCGAGGTTCCAGCCCGACCACGTCTGTCAGAAAGATGGCATAGAAGATCTGGCGCAAGGTGCCAAAACTGGCATAACTCCAATCACCTGAACCAAAGACCAGTTTTTGCCACAAAGACAGGTAATTCTTGCGAGGCCGGGCTTGTTCGATTGTGCTCATGCTATTCTCCTTTGGCGAAGGAAATGAAATGGTTTTCTTCCATAATTCAGGTGAGGTTGGGGGAATGAAATGTGTAAAGCGAATTAGTTGGAAAGTCTTGTCATTGAATCCAGTAGATCCAACACCAGTTCCTTGATATCTCCTCGATTGGGCAGTGACCCGATCAGGCCGTACATGGGAGCCATGCGTGAAGGCAGTCCGCTGCCCGAGCCGCCCAGCATGGAGGAGACTTTTTCCATCAGGGCGCTCATCCATTTCCTGGGGAGCAGGCGCGCCAGCAGGTTGGCAACTGCAATAATGAATTTGCTGCTGGTTTTTCGAAAGGAGGGCTTGCGAACGATGGCTGCGGCGGCTGCCAGGTCATCCAGAAATTCGCCGGTGATCTTGCTGTGGACATGATTAACAGTGACGTGCAGGCAGCGCGGAAAGTGCTGGCGGTCAAGGTGCCAGCCGCGCAGTTCCAGTTCATCAGCCACCTCATACACATCCAGGCTGTCGGAGGCGATGGCAAAGACACTCATCTCGGGGTTGCTGAGTATTTTCAGCCCGGGGATATTGCGAATACCATCCTGGAGGATGCGGGTGGTTTCCATGACGGTCTGGGTGATCTTCAGATAGCCGGCCTCGCCAAGATGGTTCATCAAGGCCCAGGCTGCCGCAATGGGTCCGGCCGCGCGTGAGCCGGTCATGGTTGGGGAGGGATAGATGCCTCCCGGCCAGTTGATGGAGACGAACATCTGGTGGCGGCGCAGCTCCGGGCTGCGATACAGGATGACGGAGGCGGGTTTGGCGGCATAGCCAAACTTGTGCAGGTCGGCTGAAATGGAAGTGACGCCCGGCACGCTGAAATCAAAGTCGGGGATGGGGTAGCCCAGTTTGCGGGCAAAAGGCAGCAGAAAGCCGCCCACGCAGGCGTCGGTGTGGAACAGGAGACCATGTCCCTGGGCCAGGGCAGCCAGTTCACGGATCGGGTCGATGACCCCGTGTGGATAGGAAGGAGCAGACCCGACCACCAGGATGGTATTGGGAGTGATGGCACGGCGCATGGCCTCCACATCCGCGCGATAATCAGAGCGGACGGGAACCTGCACCAGGCGCACATCAAAGTATTCGGCGGCTTTTTCAAAGGCCGGGTGGGCGGTGACGGGCAGGACCACTTCGGGCTGGGTGATCTCAGGGTGATGCTGGCGCGCCCAATCACGGGCTGTCTTGACCGCCATGAGCAGAGACTCGGTGCCGCCGGTCGTCATATTGCCGCACACGTTTTCATCCCCGCCCAGCAGGGAGGCGGTCATGGCAAGCACTTCACTTTCAAATTTACGGATACTTGGGAAGGCAGTCGGGTTAAGGCCGTTCTCCGAGAAGAACATGGTATAGGCCTCTTTGAGCAGGAGATCGATCTCTTCGTTGATATGGTAAACCAACCCAAAGGCGCGCCCCTGCTGCCATTTGATGTCATGGTCACGGGCAGTGCGCATGGCTGCAAGCACATCTTTTTTGGAACTTCCTGTGGATGGCAGGGCAAGAGTAGCTGAACTCATGATCAATCTCCTCTGGCAGGGATTGTAATGGAATTAGTTTAGCACATATTTCATTACGATGCGATAAAATACGGGCATGGTTCCTATATTTTTTAATGTTGGAGACACAGCATCCCATCCCCCTTTATCCTCCTTCCCGGGAATGGGCCGGGGGTGGGGTTGAAAAACCAAAAATCAAGCCAAACTGGGGGCATGTCTTCCCTGGCCGATAAACTTAAAGCCCTGGGTGTTAAAACCGGCACTGCCGGAATCCAGGCTCCGTCACGCGGAAACCCAGGCAGCTATTCCATTGAGCGTGTTGTGGATGGGCGCTTTGTATCCACGCGCCTGGGGGACACCTTTATCAGCGAAAGCCACTACCCTCTGGATCACCAGCACGGGGAAGTCCCGATCCTGTTCTCGGAGGGGTTGGACACGCTGGCGCTGTGGGCCGGGGATGGAGGACTGACCGGCATGAAAACGGCGGATTTTGTCTTCCTGGATACGGAGACAAGCGGTCTGTCTGGCGGCACGGGCACGTATGCTTTCATGGTGGGGGCGGGGCGTTTTGAAGCTGGTGGATTCCACCTGGAGCAGTTCTTTATGCGGGATCCGGGTGAGGAGGCTGCCATGCTGGAAGCCCTGACCGATTTTCTGGCTCCGGCAAGCGTCATGGTTACGTATAATGGCAAGGCTTTTGATGCGCCTCTGTTGAAGACCCGCTACCGGTTGCATGACATGCCGGTTCCCTTCAATGACATGATTCACCTTGACCTGCTGCCCCTGGCGCGGCGCCTGTGGCGCGACCGCCTGCCCAGCCGGACCTTGAAATATATTGAAGAAAATGTGCTGGGCGCACCACGCAGCAGTGAAGAAGTGCCGGGCTATGAGATCCCTTACCTGTATTTCGATTATCTGCGCAGCGGAGATGCCCGTCCGCTGATGGGTGTGTTCTACCACAACAACATGGACATCGTGGCGCTGGCAGCCATGCTCAACCACATGAACCACATGCTGGTGGAACCCCTGCACGAATCCATTGAGCATGGGTTGGATCGCATCGCCCTGGCCAAACTATTTGAGGATCTGGGTAAGTGGGACCAGGCCGCCCAATTGTATGAACGTGGCTTGCAGGAGTCCTTGCCCGAAGCGGATTTTGGCCAGGCGGTCCGACGGCTGTCCATCCTGCAGCGCCGGCGCGGTGACCTGGAGGCAGCCCTGGCATTGTGGGAGAAGGCAGCCAATGATGGATATATTTATGCGCACATTGAACTTGCCAAACATCACGAGCATCGCCAGCGCGACCCTGTCACTGCCATGCGCTGGACGCTTTTGGCACGTGAATTGGTGCAGAAAGATGAGAGCCTGCCGGTTTACATGCGCAAGCACTGGCTGGATGAAGTCAATCATCGTTTGGAGCGCCTGGAGAAAAAGGCCAGATCATGAAAGGTTGATACTATGAATAAACATATATTTGTCTATGGCTGCACCCTGGTAGTGATAAGCCTGGCGATACTGGCCTGCGGCTTTACGCTCAACCTCACTCCCGAGCCTCCTGCGCCGACCTCCACACCCAGGCTGGAGGTTACCGAACAACCCGCGCCCCAGGTGATTGTGCTGATATCCATTCCCTTTGAAGAAACCAGTGAAACACCGCCGTACCGCATAACTGCCCAGATCCCTTCGCTGCAAAGCAGGCAGGGCAGTGAAGAATCACGCGTGCTGCTTTTTAACCAGCTTGTGGATGGATTGGTGCGGGGGGATATAGACTCATTCAGAACCAGTTTTCAGCAGAATGCCTCCAACCCGCTTGTTGTAATGGGCAGCACTTATGATCTGCAATATGCGCTGCTCTCACCTGCCGGGGACGTCATGAGCCTTAAATTTGATATCAACTTCTATTCTGACGGAGCCGCCCACCCGGGCAGTTACAGTCTGACCTTTAACTATGACCTGGCAGCCGGTCAGCAGTTGAGCCTGGAGCAGCTCTTCCTGCCGGGTTCAGATTACCTGGAACGGATGGCAGCCTACTGCAAGGAACAGCTCAACCTGCGGGATATTGCTTATTCTGAAGCCGGTGCCGACCCAATCCTTGAGAACTATCGCAACTGGAACATTACCGCCGATGGCCTGCTGATCTCATTTGACCCCTACCAGGTGGCAGCCTATGCTGCCGGCCCGCAGACCGTGCTGGTGCCGTATGGCGAACTGCAGTTGGTGATTGACCCCCACAGTCCACTGGCGGGATTTGTGGAATGAATCCAAACCCAGCGAGCGCGGATGGATTGAAATGTCACCCTCATACTAACTTGTTACAGGACAAGGGAAGACGACGATGTTGTCTATGAGTGATATGTCATATCGTAACGATTCTGGAGATAATCCATATGAAAGAAAACAGGATTTTCCAACAAAAGCGTCGTAACTTTTCTGTCGTTTTGGTCAGCATTTTGTTGGCAATCTTTGCAATGATCATCTCCGTAAAGTATCAATATCCTGACAATTCTTCATGCCAGGGGTACCTGGGCGCTGGCTTTCCAGTACTATATATCTGTGATGGCAATGGAGGCGGATCACCCATTCAAAGTTGGGGAAAAATTACTCCTATAGACGTAGTAAATGGGGGTATCAGACCCATAGGTTTCGTGGTTGACTTCCTGTTTTATACAATAATATTCTATGCTGCCATTCTCTTAATTCTTGGTATCTACCAACGAGTAGTTCGTACT
This sequence comes from Chloroflexi bacterium GWB2_49_20, assembly GCA_001796335.1. Taxonomy (GTDB): domain Bacteria; phylum Chloroflexota; class Anaerolineae; order Anaerolineales; family Villigracilaceae; genus UBA12087. The sequence goes on from MGMF01000005.1 coordinate 23,370, forward strand.
CGGTTGCAAGTGTAATGTTATTAATCGCCTCATAACTGCCTTAGACAAAGCCTGTCGTGAACCCTAAAAGAGCAGTGATAGTCCGTGGAGAGATCCACCCTATGTAAACACGTATGGAAGATTTAATGCCATAATTGTAATTGGGTTTGAAGATTCGTCAGCTAATGGAGGTGAAACCGTGCGGTTTCATAAAATGTTTCCAATTATTGCCATATCAGCCTGCCTGCTGATCCTGGGCGGCTGTATCATCAAAGACAGTCCGGCCCCGGGCTGTGTGGAATCGATCGGGTTCCCGGCTATGGGAGGCTGTTCTGGAAAAACCGCCATCGTGGACCTTGAAGTGGAGTCGGCGCCGGATTGTGTGGTTATCGAGGCCAATAATTGTAACAGGGGCGTGTTGGAGATCCGCAACAACTGTGAGGATACCCTGCAACTGGATGGAATGGAAATCTCCCCTGTCAACTCGATCAGCCTGGATTTTAGGGAGGCAGATGGCTCGCTCGATTTACTGGAAGCCCACGGCAATTTTTCGCAATTTGCCCCGGTGGAAGACCGGGAAATCGAGATCACCGGGACCCTGGGGAGTCAGACCATCCGCATCGTGCTTACGAAAACAAAGCCATTATGTGAATGAAAGCAGGTATAAATAGTATGCTGTTTGAATGTTCCTGAAAGACGGGAACATTCCGGGTTAAAATTCAACCACCAATTCATCTGTCTTAAACTACCCCGTGAACCAGGAGTGAATGATCTATGAGCAATACGGAATTCAACATAAAGCAGGGTTCCCCAACAAAGAAATTTAATAAATCCCATCCGGTGGCTGGTTGTGCCGGTCACGCCCTGGGCTGTGGATGCAGTTTTGTGGCATGCTGGGTGGCTGCCCTGGTCCTTTCTGCGTTCCTGGCTCCACTTTTTGGCCAAACCTCAGGGGGTAATACTATTATCGGGATGCTGCTGGCGGCGCTGACCTGTGGCGGGAGCCTGGTCGTGGGGGCGGTTCTCTCCTTCCTGGTCGGTCGTGTTTTTCCAATTCTTAAAAATAAGGCAGGGTAAGATATGAAGCGCTTAACAATAATATTGCTCTCTGGCTTGGGAATATTGCTGGCTATATCGGCTCTCACCCCTAAACCGGTCAACGCCGGGATGGAATTTCAAAATACAGCCTGTGGACAGGCACTTGCGGATGCAGCCAGTGATGCTGGGATTGTTCCTGATACTGTCACCTGGGCTTATGATCAAAGCGATCCCTGGGGATGCAGTGTAAGTTATGAATGGAAGGTGGATGAATGGTCGTGGAGTGATGTGAATCTTCAGATCGATCGCTGGTATGACTTTCAATCTTATTCCTGTGATGATTCCTCGGGGTGTGAAGTGACCTCATTTCATGAGTTTCCTGCCTTGTTGGAAGAAAAATACCAGCGTGTCCTTTCTTTTCAATGGTATGTGGAACGTGGCGGCGCTGGATATATATTCCTGGTGTCCAAAGGTACTGCGAATCGCCAGACAGAGACCAGCGAAATAATGGAGTTGGCCGAGGCTTTGTGGCTGGCGGCTGATCCTGGGCTGCCCTGGGGAGATGGCAGCCCGGGGACCGATCCGGATAATCAACCTGGTGGGAACATCCCCTCCGTTCCTGGGGAACAGCCTGGTGGAAATATCCCTTCTATTCCCGGCAGCCAATCGGGCACCAAAAGCCTGGGGCCGCTTGCAACCACTCCTTTTGTGCCGTTAATCGGTGCATTGATCGGTACAATCATCGGCTGGCTGGTATCAGTGGCCAGGACAAATTGGGATGCCTTAAAAAAGTTATTTACTTCCCTGTTCAAGGCAGACCCGGTCTCCACACCCACATTACTTCTTCCGGAAGATTGGGAGATCTGGGAAAACGATCATGTCTTTGCTGGGCCTGAAGAACCTTTGCGCGGACCGGATTTCAAAGAGAACAGGTCAGTATACATCTCCGCGCAGGATGCCAAGGAAACGCTGTTGGATTTCTATTCAACCGAGATCTCTCCCGAAAGCAAGTCCCGTGTTCAAAGTGCGAGTATGACCTTCTTGAAAGATGATGCCTTCAAAAGTAGTTATAAACAAGCTTTTGGGAAGGAGGATAAGGATTTCACCAGCGCTTTCGTCAGCAGCAATGGTGAAATAACCGTAAACGAGGAACAGGCTATCAATTACACACCTGTGCATGAGCTCATGCATGTCGCCTCGAATCCCGAACTGGGTCTAATGACCAACGAAGCCCTGGATGAAGGTTTCACCGAATATTTCACCAAGCAGATCACGGACTCCCGCAAGACGATCCGCTCCACCCACTATGAGGATATCGGCAGTGTGGACATAGTCAGGCAGCTTGCCAGAAACCACGGAGAAGAGCTGTTGCGCAGGGCATACTTCAGTCCTGGCCGCCCGGTGGTGGAAGAACTGCGCAGAGCGGTCGACCAAAAACTGGGGCCGGGTGCTTTTAATAAAGTAGTCGAGTTGATGGCCCGGAATGAGCACATTAATAAACGCCTAGCCCTGGACCTGCTGCGCAGCCAGGGCATCCGCCGCTAGTGGAGGTTTGAAAAACCATGGATGAATCAATAAGGCAAAGTTTTGAGGACCTTCGCTCGCCGGATAAGGAACTGCGCTACCGGGCTTTCTTGCACATCATGGAGATCACAGATGATCCCGTGGACTGGGCTTACCAGGTTTGGGACGAGATGGTTGCCAACCTGAAGCATAAGGATAACCACGTCAGAGCCATCGCAGCCCAGGTGCTGTGCAACCTGGCCAAAAATGACCCGGAAAACAGGATGCTCAAGGATTTTGAGGCAATACTGTCCGTGACAAGGGATGAGAGATTTGTAACAGCACGCCACAGCCTGCAAGCCATCTGGAAGGTGGGACTGGCAGGAGCGAAGCAACAGAAGATATTGGTGGAGGGTCTTGAAGGTCGCTACCGGGAATGCGTCACAGAAAAGAACTGTACCTTGATCCGCTATGATATCATCCAGGATTTCAGGAAGATATATGCTGAAATCAAGGATGAGAAAATCAGGGGGAAGGCGCTTGAGCTGATTGAAATTGAAGACGATCTCAAGTACCGCAAGAAGTATGCCAGCCTGTGGAAAGGCAGGTGAAGCAACCTGGCAGAAATGAACATGCTTGATCCCGGGTAACACTAGCTGAAATGTCGTGTTGGGGGTCAATTGATTTAATGAGATAACTCTTATCGAATATTAATTTGATAAATATTGTCATATTTAGTATAATTTGTTGACTGTTATTTCGTCAGCCTGGTTAGTCTCTTGCCCCTTTTTATCGTTGAATGATGTGCCTTGACATCGATAAATCCAGGCATACCGAAATGGTTTTGAGGCTTGAAAGGAGAAAAAAATGACAACACAAATCTATGTAAACTTACCCGTTAAAGATCTCAACAAGTCTGTGGAATTTTTCACCACACTGGGCTTTAAATTTAACTCTCAATTCACCGATGAGAACGCCACCTGCATGATCGTCGGCGAGGATATTTTTGTAATGCTGCTGGTGGAAAAATTCTTTAAAACATTCACGCCCAAGAAAATTGGCGATGCAACCAATGGTACGGAAGTGATCGTCACTTTATCCGCAGACAGCCGGGAAAAAGTGGATGAGATGGTCAACACAGCCCTGCAAGCCGGAGGCAGACATTCGATTGAGCCGCAAGACCACGGATGGATGTATGATCGTGGATTTGAGGACCTGGATGGACACTTATGGGAAGTCATGTATATGGACATCAGTGCAATTAAACAGGAGTAATATTTGAACAGACCCGATCAAACTCAGGCAAATTTTCCACATGCACTTCTGGTCGCCTCGGGCAAAGACAAATACGGGGAACAGCGCGGGCTTGGGATCAGTGCCATCACCTTCAAGGTGACTCCACAGGATGGCAATGGTCTTTTGATCCTTGAGAACACTTTTCGCGAGAAAGGCGGCCCAGCGCGCCACCTGCATTACAACCAGGATGAGTGGTTCTACGCGGTTGCTGGTGAGTTTATATTCGAAGTGGGACATGAAAAGATGAGGTTAAAACCCGGCGATTCTCTTCTGGCGCCACGTAATGTGCCTCATGTTTGGGCTTATATGGGCGGGACAAGCGGGAGCATCCTGATCGCATTTATGCCGGCAGGCAAAATGGAGTCTTTCTTTCGGGAAGTAACCCAGGCCAATGCCATGCCCCAGCAGGACCCGGAATTGTGGCGTGCCCACGGGATGGAATTGCTGGGTCCACCCCTGGATGTTTAGTCATTAATCCTTTTTTTTTATTTAATAATTACAGAGTACTGCATATTATCTGAACCAGATTTCTGTCATTTGTGAGTAATTTACAAATAGCTGGTTCCGTGGTTTAAGCAGGGAATGAGTAGTAGAAAACAAACATCCGTTACATCTTCGGAGATCCTTGACCCATCAAATGCACATCGAGTGGGTGAGTGTGGAATGGCGATTCACAAAAACAGGTGCGGCCATGGGAATGACCGCACTCTTTCTCACCAAATTTTACGGGTTCATGATAACTCTTCACTCTATCTAAAGAAGCACTCCACATTTTATCGGAGAGTACCTTTTAGCACATTTTTTACGCCTTGCTTGAAATATTTATTGCTTACGAACCAGCAAAAAGTACAGGGTTGCGGCGGTGGAAAAGATAACCAGGAACGGCATGATCTGATGGGCTTTGAGGATTACCCAACCGGCTGCTTTTCTGCTACACTTTCTTTTGAAAGCTGGGTGTTCGGGAGATTCCCTGCAAATACCTTCCTGCAGCCCGGTGCTGGTCTGAATTTGATCATCGCTTGCTTTCATACCTATCACGAATTCTGGAATAAATAGGTCGATTTATGGCAATAAGAAATTTGGATCGAATTCGGAAAATCACACCTTATCAAGAAATAAATGAAATCCTGTTCACTTTTACTGAAGGGATCATAAATATTTTTAACGATAATTTGTGTGGAGTTTATCTTACCGGGTCTCTATCGTATGGTGATTTTAATGAAAATAGCAGTGACATCGATCTTACCGTTATATTGAGAAAGCCTGTTTCATCAAAAGAACTCGAACGAGTTAAGGAATTTCACGTTCGGTTGGAGAAGAAACATGAAAAATGGGCAAAACGGCTTGAATGTACCTATACTCCCATTGACATGCTTGCAAGTATCCTGCCACCAGGGGAACCCAGACCATGGTTTTGTGGAGAGATAAGTTTTCTATATGAAGAGGCACCTTATGGAAATGAGTGGATAATCAATAACTACCTGTTATATCATTTTGCCATTCCACTAATTGGGCAGGATTTTAAAGAGCTCATGGGGCCAATTGATATCGAAGAAGTGCAAAAAGCTTGCATAAGAGATCTGTTCGTAGAATGGGAACCGAAAATAAACAACCCTGGCTATTTAAAGAACAGTCATTATCAATCCTACCTTATTTTAAATTTATGCCGAATTTTATGTACTGTTCTTCATAAAACTACAGGTTCAAAAAAAGTATCCGCAGAATGGGTAAAACAGGAATTTGGTTTGCCATGGAAGGATTTGATCGAATTGGCTGAAAACTGGCAGTATGGAAAAGAGATGGATGAGCGAGATATGACCATGGATTTCATCAATTTTGCTATAAACGAAATTTCAAAAACAGTTTTATTCGAAGAATTGAGAGAAGAAATAGGGTGCATACGTTTGTCAAACAATTCGGTAAAAAGGGATTAATAAAGCAATAAACGGGGTATAACCAGCTTTTGTTTCTTGACCAGCCCTGGGGTAAAATAAGTCTAAACTCCTGGGATTTTGTATGTCAGGGAAATTAGAGGAGTTCGTGTCGGTTCGAAAAGAGATCATCTTCCTGAAAGGGTCTGCTCCACCCAAAACTAAGCCGGCATTTGCCCGTTTGGAGTATATCGAATAGATATCAAAGAGGCGTTAAATGGAAAAGGACAGAAGAATCCTGAAGATCATTAAGAGCAAACCCACCCTGGAAGGTGCAGGTGTCCACCTGAAGCGGGTGTTCGGTTTCGGGAGGACCTCCGAGTTCGATCCTTTCCTGCTTCTCGATGATTTTCGTTCAACCGAGCCACGCAACTACCTGGCAGGTTTCCCGTGGCATCCGCATCGCGGCATTGAGACCATTACCTATATCTTAAGCGGGAAGGTCGAGCATGGGGATAGCCTGGGAAACGAAGGTGTGATCGGTCCCGGGGATGTGCAGTGGATGACTGCCGGAAGCGGTATCATCCACCAGGAGATGCCGAAGGGGGACGAGGCCGGTCACATGGGGGGCTTCCAATTGTGGGCCAACCTGCCGGCCTCGCATAAGATGATGGAACCGCGTTATCGCGATGTGATAAGCGATCAGATTCCAGAGATCTCCATCGGCAACGGCGTAAAGATCAGGGTCATCTGCGGCCAGGTGGATGGCACAAAAGGTCCTGTGCAGGATATCGTCACGGACCCGGAATACCTGGATGTGACCGTCCCTGCCGGAACAAAGTTCGTTCACGCCACCCGGTCGGGGCACACGGTTTTCGCCTATGTTATCGCTGGCAAGGCCAGGTTCTGCCAGGAGAAAGATAATTGCAGCTACGTGGTCGAGGGCGAAGACACTTCTGACATCCACAGGGATGGTTTTGTGACCAACCAGGAGCTTGCCCTTTTCGGTGACGGGGAACAGATTGTCGTTTCCACGGAAGCTGAACCTACTCGCTTTCTACTCCTGTCCGGAAATCCCATCGGCGAACCGGTGGCATGGTACGGTCCAATTGTCATGAACACGCAGGAGGAACTGCAGACCGCCTTCGAGGAATACCGCAACGGCACTTTCATAAAGCATCCCTGATTTCTCTTCCCCCATCAAAGGTGGGGTAGGTCCGGGAGCAAGTCTGGCTGTGATGGCGTTTTCATGGCCTATTCGGAATAATATAAGAAATACTGTCCAGGAGTAAATATCTTATGTTCACTCTCTCCCTGTCTACGTTTTTTGGAATCCTGTTACGTACCGTCCTGGTGTACCTGGCCATCCTGGTGGGCTTGCGGCTTTCGGGCAAACGTGAGATCGGCCAAATGACGGTTTTCGACCTGGTGGTATTGTTGTTGATCTCCAATGCCGTTCAAAATGCCATGGTTGGCCCGGATACCAGTCTGACCGGAGGCATCCTGGCGGCTGTTGTCTTGTTGGTGTTAAACGCACTGATTGCCCGACTGCGGCTGAGCTCGCCCCTTTTACGCCGCTGGGTGGAGGGCACCCCGACAGTGCTGGTGCTGCACGGAGAAGTGATCCCCCAGCACATGCGCCGGGAAGGAATCGATGAGGAATCCCTGCTAGCCGCGCTGCGTGAGCACGGGGTGGCCGAGATCAGTGCCGTGGAGATGGCTGTGTTGGAAATCGATGGCTCGATCAGTGTGGTGCCGGTGGGGGAGGCCACCACACGGGTCAAGAAGCCCTTGAAATTCCTGCGCCACCAGTAGATGACCGCGTACTGGCAGGGACATTGTCTCCTGCCTGATCGCCATTTCCCCCATTATTTCTGGCTTAACTGGTAATTCGGCGCTTCGCGGGTGATGATGACATCATGCGGATGGCTTTCGACCAACCCGGCGTTGGTAATGCGCGTCATTTTGGTTTTGGTGCGCAGATCTTCCAGCGCGGCCGCCCCGGCGTAGCCCATGCCCGAGCGCAGTCCGCCCACCAGTTGATAGACGTAATCACTCAGATGTCCCTTGTACGGCACGCGCCCTTCGATGCCTTCAGGCACCAGTTTGCTGCTGCCGCTCTGGCCGATGCCATAACGATCCTTGCCGTAGCCTTTAAGCGCACCCAGGCTGCCCATGCCGCGGTATTCCTTGAAGTGCCGGCCTTCATACAAAACCATTTCCCCGGGGGATTCCTCCAACCCGGCCAGCAGGCTGCCCAGCATGACAGCTTCTGCCCCGGCTACAATGGCTTTGACAATGTCGCCGCTGAACTTGATGCCGCCGTCAGCGATGGTGGGGATGCCGTGCTTCCTGGCGGCCTGGGCGCACTCACGGATGGCGGTGACTTGGGGCATGCCCGCGCCGGAAATGACGCGCGTGGTGCAAATGGAACCCGCCCCGACCCCCACCTTGACCCCATCCGCGCCGGACTTGATCAGCGCTTCGGTGCCTTCGGCTGTGACCACGTTCCCGGCGATGACAGGCAGCTCCGGCCAGGCAGTTTTGATGCGCCGGATGGCATCCAATACGCCTTTGGAGTGGCCGTGGGCTGTATCGATGGCGAGCACATCCACCCCGGCTTTGATCATTAACTCAACGCGCATTTCCAGGTCGGCACCCACACCCACCGCTGCCCCGGCCAACAACCGCCCCTGGGAATCGGTGGCTGCATTTGGGTAATCGCGCGCCTTTTGTATATCCTTGACAGTGATCAGTCCCTTCAATATCCCGTTTTCATCCACCAGCGGAAGTTTCTCGATGCGGTGTTTTTGCAGGATGTTCTTGGCTTCTTCGGGTGGGATGCCGACTCGCGCCGTGATCAATGGTTCGGTGGTCATGAACTGGCTGACAGGCAGATCGTAATCCCCGGGCTCCACAAAGCGGATGTCGCGATTGGTCAGGATGCCTACCAGTTTGCCATCCGGGTTGGTGATGGGCACACCACTGATATGGTAGGTGGACATGATCTCTTCGGCGCGTCGCAGGGATGCGTCCGGCGGAAGGCTGATGGGTTCCACGATCATGCCGGATTGTGAGCGCTTGACCTTTTCCACTTCGCTGGCCTGATCTTCAGGGGACATGTTGCGGTGGATGATCCCCAGGCCGCCTTCGCGCGCCAGCGAGATTGCCAGGTGCGCTTCGGTGACGGTGTCCATGGCCGCCGAAAGGATGGGGATATTCAGGCGGATCTGAGGTGTCAGGTTAACGCTTACATCGGTTTCATTCGGCAGTACCTCGGAGTAAGCGGGCACCACCAATACATCATCAAAGGTCAGGGCATCGTGGCTTTCAAATAATTCTTCGTTCACAGGAACCTCCTAACAGGGTTACGATCATTCAAAAATAAATAATTACTGTTGTTTAAAAATGTCTCCACCACAAAGTCACCAATACACAAAGTCTCATAAATAAAACCTTGGTGCCTGGTGGTAAAAAAAAATGTTTTAGCAGTTCCATAAATATTCTTGCGCACATGACAGGCACCTGTATTATTTTCCCAGGTAAGTATGGATGGTGGTATCGTACTGCGCCGTGCGGGCAAAGCCCTTGACCGCCAGTTGTTTGCGCCTCTCAGCAGAAATGCCGCCTGACCGCAAGTCTGCCAGGACCGCATCGTAATCAGCCGGGTCACATACCAGCGTCACACGCTCATGGTTCTTGGCGGCGGCCCGGATGAGGGTGACGCCGCCGATGTCGATGTTCTCGATCACTTCGGCATAGGTTACGCCAGGATTGACAATGGTCGCCTCGAATGGGTACAGGTTGACAGCCACCAGGTCAATATAATCCCAGCCCAGGCTGAGCAGTTGCTGGTGGTCCGCTTCAGTGGGGCGGGCCAGCAGCCCGCCGTGGATGGCCGGGTGCAGGGTTTTGACGCGGCCGCCCAGGATCTCGGGTGACTGGGTATAGTCCGCCACCTCTGTGACCGCCAATCCGTTCTTACGCAGCAGCCGGGCGGTTCCTCCGGAAGCCAGCAGCCTCCAGCCGAGGTCCGCCAGACCCTGGGCGAATTCCACCAGGTGGGTTTTATCGTGAACGGACAGGATGGCAGTGGGCATGTAAAACTCCTTTTTCTATAAACAAGAAAACTTTCCAAAATTTTTAGAATAAAATATCACTGTGAGCGAAGTATTCGCGACTGCTTACCCCACGGGATAGGCAGTCTTACTGCTATCGGGGGAAAGTCCCACATCGGGGGATCGCCACGTTAGTTACCACTCGCTCGCAATGACATATTATTGTCAGGTGCATCATAATATTCCTCATTAAGTGTTGAGAACCATTTTCAAGGCGTCCACCAGCAGGCGGTGTTCGGCCGCGTGCAGGCGTGCTTCGAACTGCTCCAGACTCTCCTCCGCTTGAAAGAAGATCTCCTGCGTGGCCAGTACTGGACCGTCATCTACGCTTTCGTTCGGGACCAGGTGAACCATCACGCCGGTGCGGTCGATCTCACCGCGCTGCCAGGCAGCATAGGCACGCTGGATGGCGTGAGTGCCGGGGAAGGTGCCGGGCAGGGCGGGATGCAGGTTGATGACCCGCCCGGGGAAGCGATCCAGGAATGCCAATGTTAGCAGACGCATCCAGCCAGCCAGAATGACATGATCGGGTTGGAAGCGGGCTACTTCGTCCGCCAGTCGGGCGTCATATGCACGGCGGGATTCATCAGCCAACGCTGCCGTGTGGATGGCGGGCACACCTGCCTTGCGGGCACGACTCAATCCGTAGGCATCCACCTGGTTCGAGATGACGGCGACAACCCCGGCAGGCAGTTCGCCGGACTGACAGGCATCCAGAATAGCCTGCAGGTTGGAGCCATTTCCGGATATAAGGACGACGAGTCGGGCGGATTTATTCATACGGTTTCCAAACCATTAGTGATGGAACAGGCGCACTCCGCTGAAGACCATGCTCATGCCGTATTCATGGCAGGCTGCGATCACATCTTCATCACGATTGGAGCCGCCGGGCTGGAGCACATAGCGCACACCGCTGCGGGCGGCGCGGTCTATGCTGTCCCGGAAGGGAAAGAAGGCATCCGAACCCAGCGTGACACCGCTCAGGCTGTCGAGCCAGGTGCGCCGTTCTTCGGGTGTCAATTGCGCTGGTATGCTGCTGAAGACATTGGACCAGTTGGCTTTTTCGGCGGGGGTGACATCCGGCTGCAGGAACTGGTCGATGGCATTGTCCCGATCCGGGCGGTGGATGCCGGGCTTGAAGGGCAGGTTCAACACGCGCGGATGCTGGCGCAGGTACCACAGGTCAGCTTTGCTGCCGGCCAGGCGGGTGCAGTGCACGCGCGACTGTTGCCCGGCGCCCACCCCGGTGGTCTGCCCGTCTTTGACAAAACAAACCGAGTTGGACTGGGTGTACTTGAGCGTGATCCAGGCCACGGTCATGTCGCGCCTGGCTGCGGCGGGAATGTCCTTGTCCGTGGTAACAATGTTGGCAAGGTCACCGGGTGTGACCGGGCGGTCATGGTGACGTTGTTCGAAGGTAACCCCAAAAACCTCCCGGCTTTCGGTTAACCCCGATTCATAAGCCGGGTCGATCTGGATGACTGCGTATTTACCGGCCTTCTTGGCTTTGAGGATCTCGAGTGCAGCGGACTCGTAGGCCGGGGCGATGACCCCATCCGAGACTTCGCGGGCGATCACCCGGGCAGTAGCCAGGTCAACCGTATCCGACAGGGCGATGAAGTCACCGAAGGAAGACATGCGGTCCACGCCGCGTGCCCGGGCGTAGGCTTCGGCCAGTGGCGAGAGTTCCAGGTCATCCACGAAGTAGATCTTGCGCAGGACGTCGGTCAGTGGAACCGCCAGCGCTGCCCCCGAAGGACTGACATGCTTGAAAGAGGCCGCCGCGGGCAGACCGGTCGCCTGCCTGAGTTCGCGCACCAGCTGCCAGGCGTTGAGCGCATCCAGCAGGTTGATATAACCCGGCGAACCGCCCAGGATGGTGATCGGCAGGTCGGCGCCGGATTTCATAAATACACGCGCTGGCGATTGCTGGGGATTGGTGCCATAACGCAGGGGCAGGGAGGAGGTCATGGAAAATTCCTTTCGTGACTTAATAATTCATTTGTACATCCAGGCGCACCTTGTGGGCACCGGGGGTCAACTCACCGATGAGATAAGTCTCTTCAGGGATGGAGTGCTGCACTGTTGCCGCCATGTCTTTATCCACGATGGCGAGCATGCCGATGCCCATGTTGAAGACGCGGAACATTTCAGCGGTGCTGATGCGGCCTTTTTGCTGGATCAGCTTCCAGAGCGGGGGCAGCACCCACGCACCCGGGTGAATGACAGCATCCAGGTCATCGGGCAGGACGCGCGGAATATTTTCAATAAATCCGCCGCCGGTCAGGTGTGCCAGGGCCTTGATGTGTGCCAGGTGCGGATGCAGCAGCTCGAGATAGGAACGGTGTGGAGCCAGCAGGGCATCTATCAGCGGCATACCAAGCTCCTGGAAAACCGTGTCCAGTGCGGTACCGGCAAAGACCTGGCGGATGAGCGAATAGCCATTCGTGTGCGGACCACTGGAGCGCAGCCCGATGAGCACATCCCCGGCCTTGAGTTCGGACAGGCGCGGCAGGATCTGATCGCGTTCCAGTACACCCAGGATGGTGCCGGCCACGTCAAATTCATCCGGGGCATACACCCCCGGCATTTCAGCGGTCTCGCCACCCAGCAGCACCATGCCTGCGGCCTGGCAGGCCTCGGCCATGCCGGTCACCACCTCGGCGCTCTGCTGCGGGTCGAGTTTGGAGGCTGCAAAATAATCCATGAAAAAGAGCGGACGTGCTCCCTGCACCAGGATATCATTGATGCAGTGGTTGACGATGTCATGCCCGATACCCCGGTAACGACCGGCCGCGGCTGCCAGCTTGACCTTCGTGCCGACCCCGTCCGTGGAGGCGACCAGCACCGGATGCTCCATCTGTTTAAAAGCGGAGGCGTCATAAAGCCCGCCAAAAGAACCGATACCTGCCAGGACGGCAGGGGTATAGGTGAGGCGAACGGCTGATTTCATCAGTTCCACGGCGCGATTGCCAGCGTCAATCGAGACGCCCGCATCCGCATAGGATAGACTTTTCAGGGCGCGCCGGGCAATGTCACTTCTATATTGCCTGCCATCGAATGTGACTTTGTCAATATTGGCGTATACCCGGTTGAGAGCGGTTTCGAGATCTTGTGCCCAGGTCGTTAATCCAAACACGCGCCCACCCGCAGTGAATATGTTGTTACTATCCGATTTTGTCCCGGCGTGGAAGCAGACCATAGCCTCGGGCAGGTCGGCTAATGAAACCAGTTTGCCGACCTCCGACTTTTCCGGATAACCCCGGCTGGCCAGAACCACGCACACCGAGGCGCCCGGTCTCCAATGCAGCTCCACATCCGCAAGACGACCCTCTACACATGCCACTGTAATTTCGAGCAGATCGGTTTCCAACAAGGGCAGTACCACCTGGGTTTCCGGGTCTCCAAAGCGGCAGTTAAACTCCAGCACGCGCATGCCAACCGGGGTCAGCATCAGCCCGGCATACAGCACACCCACAAACGGGTTGCCTTCAAGTCTCAAGCCATTGACCGCAGGTTTTAAAACAGTCTCCAGTGCTTCTTCCAGCAACTGATCGGTAAAGATGGGTGCAGGAGCATAGGCTCCCATCCCGCCCGTGTTGGGACCCTGGTCACCGTCCAGCAGGCGCTTGTGGTCCTGGGCAGCCAACATGGGCACAACTGTTTTCCCATCCGTGAAAGCCATCAGCGAAACTTCGGGACCGGTCAGCCGTTCTTCAATCACAACTTCGCGCCCGGCCTCACCGAAAGCCCCTTCCTCCAGGATCTCTTTCAGGACAGTCCCGGCTTCTGCCAGCGTATCCGGCAGGATGACCCCTTTACCGGCTGCCAACCCTGAGGCCTTGATGACAAGCGGATAATCCACTTGTTCGAGATGTGTAAGGGCATCCTGTAGTTTGGTAAATATGGCATAGCGTGCCGTGGGAATGCCATGGCGTGCCATAAAGTTCTTTGAGAACACTTTGGAGGCTTCGATCTGTGCCGCTGCCTGGCGGGGACCAAAACAGGGGATACCAGCCTCGCCCAGTGCGTTTGCAATCCCGTTTGCCAGCGGAACTTCGGGACCCACCAGAACCAGGTTGATCTGTTTTTCTGCACAGACGCGCAGGATTGCAGCATGATCATCCACCGGGATTGAGCTGATGTTCTCCGCGAATTGTGCGATACCCGGGTTACCGGGCAAGGCATACAGCCGTGTCAATTTTGGCGACTGTGCCAGCTTCCACGCCAGCGCATGTTCCCGACCTCCCGACCCAATCAGTAAGACATTCATGCAAAAGTTCCTTCCAACTCTACATTCAAAACTATAATATCGAATTGCATTATTTTGTATTCTTTTCAAATCCTGTCTTGGCGGAGATCACATCCACATCAATTGGGTAAATTCCAGTAAAACAGGCCTGGCAGTAACCATCCTTACGACCCACAGCGCGCATCATCCCATCCAAAGACAGGTAAGTGAGAGAATCGGCCTGGATGTGAATGCGGATCTCATCCAGGCTGCGATGATGGGCGATCAGGTCGTCATAGTTGCCCATGTCCACGCCCATGAAACAGGGGTGCGAGATGGGTGGGCAGGTAATGGCAACATGGACTTCCCTGGCACCGGCCGTACGCAGCAGCTTGATCATCGGCCCCATGGTATTGCCACGCACGATGCTGTCGTCAATCATGATGACCCGTTTATTGAGCACATTTTCATTGATGACGTTGAACTTCAAGGCCACACCCTGCTTGCGGAGTGAATCGGTTGGCTCGATGAAGGTGCGACCAATATAGCGGTTTTTGATAAAGCCATCGTTGAACGGGATGCTTGTCGCCCGCGAGAAACCGATGGCGGCCGGGATGGCTGAATCTGGCACCGGGATGACCACATCCGCTTCCACACGGGTCTCCCGGGCAAGTTCTTCGCCCAGTCGCTGGCGCACATGGTGCACGGACTGCCCATCCCAAACATGGTCAGGGCGGGCAAAGTAGACGAATTCGAATACGCATCTCGCCGAGGGATTGACCGGTTTGACAGCCTGGTTTACCACCAGGGCATTCTCTGAGAGAGTCACGATCTCGCCAGGTTTAACTTCCCGGATGGCCTCGCAGCCCAGGGTGCGCAAGGCACCATTCTCCGATGCGGCGGCAAAGCCGCCATGCGGCAGCAACCCGATGCTCAGGGGGCGGAAACCCCAGGCGTCCCGGGCGGCATACACACAATCGCGTGTTAATATGACCAGTGAATAAGCGCCGCGCCACTCCTGCATGCAGCTCTTGATACGCTCGTTCCATGTTTTTCCTTTGGCGCGTGCCAGCATCATGGTCATTACCTCGGTATCCGAAGAAGATGACAGGCCGACGCCTTCCTCTAACAGCTTCTGACGCAGTTCGGCAGAATTCACCAGGTTGCCGTTATGCGCCAGGGCCAGAGGTCCATGCATGGTTTCGATCATAAAGGGCTGGGCATTGCGCGCCAGGGAGGATCCGGTGGTGGAATAGCGGGTATGCCCGATGGCATAATGCCCCTTTAAATTATCGAGTGTATTTGGACGAAATATCTGCGCCACCAGGCCAGTGTCCTTGTGCATGGACATGACCTGGCCATCTGCCACGGCAATGCCGGCAGCCTCCTGTCCACGGTGCTGCAGGGTATACAGTCCAAAAAACGCCATACGGGCCACGTCCTCATTGGGAGCAAAGACACCGATAATGCCGCATTCCTCGTGCGGGGTATCACTCTCATTCAACCAGTTGTCATTCATCCAGCAACAATTTCTCCAATTTATACGTGACCACATCCACGTCTTCCAAAAAACGCCGCAAGGCAGACGGGACGAGATGATCCGCGGCGATATGCTCCGCCAGTTGACCAGCGGGTGAATCCACAGCGTGGATCAGGAATCGAAAACTCAGCCCGAGAGGGTATCCCGCCAACGCTAGCATGCGGCCAAGTTGTCCTGCGCCTAAAATACCAATCTTTGTCATATCGTTCCAAACTCGGTGTTAAACTCTGGGATCAGGATTCTCCAATACGTTTTGAGTCTGCTTGACGCGGAAAGCCTTGAGTGCGGCTTTTATTGTCTCGTGCTTGTTGGCCACGATGGCAGTTGCCAGCAAAGCTGCATTGACTGCTCCAGCACGCCCGATCGCAAGCGTCCCAACCGGCACTCCGGCTGGCATCTGTACGATGGATAAGAGCGAGTCCATCCCGTTGAGTGCCTTGGATTGAACCGGCACACCCAGCACCGGCAAGGTGGTCTTGGCAGCCAGCATGCCGGGCAAGCCCGCCGCGCCGCCCGCACCGGCGATGATGACCTCCAGGCCGCGACCTTCTGCAGATTCGGCGTACTCGAACAGCAGATCGGGTGTACGGTGCGCCGAAACAACTTTTACTTCGTAGGAAATACCCAGTTCATCCAGTGTTTCCGCTGCAGGCTGCATGGTTTCCCAGTCAGATTTGGAGCCCATCACAATTCCTATCAAAACGTCTTCCATAATCGCCTTTCCTTTTCTATTTCAAAAAAACCAGGTAGTTAGATTATCTTAGCCTTTCTTAAATTCTCCAGCAAGCGCGGCTCCACAGGATATATTCCCGGTGAAAAGGCCTTACCTGTCAGCATCTCGTAAATCGTAATATAGCGCTTGGAAGCCGTCGCCCAGAGTGAATCTGGCATAGAGGGGATATCCCCCTCACCCCGGTAGCCCTGCCCGGCGTAAGCAAGGCGCACAAACTCCTTGTCGAAATTCTCCGGCTCCTGCCCGGTTGCAAAACGGCTCTCATAAGTATCCGCCTTCCAGAAGCGCGATGAATCGGGAGTATGCACCTCATCGATCAGCAGCAGGCGTCCATCCGGGGTGCGGCCGAACTCGTACTTGGTATCCACCAGCACCAGGCCAGCCTTGAGGGCCAATTCCTGCCCGCGTTTGAACACCGCCAGCGCGGCTGCCTGCACCTGTTCCCACAGGGAAGCTTCGAGCAGACCCTTGGACACTACCTCGGCACAGGTCAAGCGCTCATCGTGCGCCCCGGCCATGCCTTTCGTGGTCGGTGTAATGATCGGTTCGGGCAGGGCCTGGTTCTTATGCAGACCCTCCGGAAAAGTGTAGCCGTAGATCTGGCGCTCACCCAGTTCATAGCGGTACCACAAGGCGGTGGTGGTCACACCGGAGATAAAACCGCGTACAACCACCTCGACCAGCAGCGGTTTGGCATCGGCCACCAGCGCGGCATTGGGATCTGGCACGGAGATGAGATGATTTGGGATCAGCGCTTCAGTCTGCTTGAACCACCAGGCCGACAACTGGTTAAGAACCTGGCCCTTATAGGGTACTTTGGCCAGGATGCGGTCAAAGGCGGATAACCGGTCGGTTGTGACGATGAGCCGCTTGCCACCTGGAAGCGGATATCCATCGCGCACTTTTCCAACGGATTTTCCCGGCAAAGGCAGGTTGCTTCCGCCATAAGCCCGGGGGTACAGGTTCAACAATTCTTCATATGAAATCATTTAACACCTTTTATAATCCGGCTGCATATTTAATGCCATTTTCAAACAAACCCAGTCCAGTTTGTCCGCTGACGTCGCGGCTCCATTGTGGATGCTGGGTTGGGTGAATATGATTTTCGGGGTGCGGCATCAGACCGAGCACATTGCCCTGCGGGTTGCATATGCCGGCAATATCCAGTACTGAGCCATTCGGGTTGGCGGGATACTCTCCGTTGGCAGGAGAACCATCCGGGTGGGTATAGGTCAGGGCGATCTGATCAAGGCTTGAGAGCGTATTGATTAATGTAAGGTCAGATACCTGAAAATTTCCTTCCCCATGCGCCACCGGGCAAGTGATGTTGTCATTCAGACCTTTTGTCCAGATACAAGTTTGAGAGAGAGGTGCCAGGGTTACCCAGCGACATTCAAAGTGCCCTTGTGTATTAAAGGTCAGGGTGGATGCGCGCTGCCTGTCATTCCCCTCCGGCAGGATGCCAGATTTGAGCAGCGCCTGGAAGCCGTTGCAGATCCCGATGACAGGTTTGCCGGAGGCCACGAAAGCGTTAATTTCATCAGCAAAATAGGAGTTTAAGTCCAGAGCCAGCAATTTACCCGCACCGAGCGCATCGGCGTAAGAGAATCCGCCAGGAATGACGAGCATTTGAAAAGCATGCCAGTCTGTTGTGCGGCTGCGCAGATGATTGAGCGGGACTCCGATTGGTTCGGCTCCAGACAGGGTCAGGGCTTCCATCACATCCAGGTCACGGTTGCTGCCGCGGGCTTGCAGGATCAGGGCTTTGGGTTTCATGGTCAGTTCTCAGGCCTCAGGAGTTCAGGGACAGGATTCCAGGCGGTGACAAGGTCGGCAACGGGAAGCGATAGCTGGGTTTCATTATTCATGCACATGACCAGCACAGGATCGCTGGTTACACTACCCACCCGCAGGATGGGTTTATTTTCGAATGCTTTTTCAAAGGCTGCCGTATCTTCAGGCGCAACCTCAGCCAGGAGGCAGCCATTTGTCTCACCGAACAGGGTTCGCGCGGAGCGATGAGGAACGATGCAGAGATCCAGGTGCAGGCCGAGGCGTCCCCCGATGCACATTTCAGCCGCGGCCACCGCCAGCCCGCCTTCCGACAGATCGTGCGCGGATTTGACCCACCCAGCCTGGATTGCCTGGTGGAAGCTGCGATAGACTTGCGGGGCAACCGGAGATGGAGCGGGGACATCTTCGGAAGAAGTGTGATGAGTGACCATTGAAAAGTGGGAGCCGCCGAAGGTCGGCTGGAAATCACCCGCCAGGTAGATGAAATTGCCAGCTTTTTTTAAGTCCATCGTGATGGCCTGGCTCACAGCCTCGATCTGGCCGAGGGCTGAGATCAGCAAGGTGGGCGGGATGGCATGGCGTTGACCATCCGCGCCGAGGTATTCATTGTTGAGTGAATCCTTGCCCGAAATGTAAGGAGTGCCGTAATGGATGGCGGCATCATGGCAGCCTCGTGCAGCTTCGATCAGGGTGCCCATGGTTTCGGGGCGTTTGGGGTCGCCCCAACAGAAGTTGTCGAGCACTGCAATGCGCCCGGGGTCTGCTCCAACGCAAATTGCGTTGCGGACGGCTTCATCCACGACTGCCCAGGCCATGCGGTAGGCATTGACTTTACCGTATTCAGGGTTAATACCATTGGAAAGGACAATGCCGCGTTTGCCCCGGGTGCCAATCGGTTTGAGTACGGCCGCATCCGAGGGTCCGTCATTCAGGATACCGGCCAGGGGCTTGACAACTGTCCCGCCCTGGATCTCATGATCGTAGAGACGGATGGTGGCGGCTTTGGAAGCGATATTGGCATGTGAGAGCAAGGCCAGAAGGGTACTGGAATGATCTGCCTTCTTAGCGAGTGTGGTGTCAGATCCTTTATCCTGGTTATCTGCAGGTTGTGAGTGTGCTTCAGGCAGGATCGCTTTGAGCTGGCGTTGTGGAAAGCCCGCATGCAAAAAAGAGTTGGCAAGATCGAGCACAACCTGGCCGGCATGACGCACAACCAACCTGGCCGAGCCGGTGAATTCGCCGATGTCAGTCAACTCGGTGTCAAAGGTATCGCACAAGTCCTGCAGTGCAGAAATGTTGGCAGGCGGGACGGCCAGAACCATACGTTCCTGGGCTTCGGAAAGCCAGATCTCCCAGGGCGCCAGGCCGGGATATTTGAGTTGCACATTTTCGAGCTCGATGTCCGCCCCGATGCTGGAAGCCATCTCGCCTGCTGCCGAAGACAGACCACCTGCACCGCAATCGGTGATGTCGCTGTACAATCCCAGGTCCCGGGCACGCAGGATGACATCGATCAGACCTTTCTCGGTGATGGGGTCGCCAATCTGCACCGAAGCGCCGGAGACTTCACCAGTTTGAGCATCCATCGTCATGGAAGAGAAGGTGGCGCCGCGCAATCCGTCACGTCCCGTGCGCCCGCCCAGCAGGATGACCCTGTCTCCTGGTTGTGGGTTTTTGTGATGCCTGCCCCTGGGGGCAATGCCGACACAACCACAGAAGACCAGTGGATTGGCAGTGTAACCTGCATCATACAGGATGGCGCCATTGACGGTCGGAATACCGATCTTGTTGCCATAATCCTGCACGCCCGCCACCACACCGGATTGGATGCGGCGCGGGTGCAGAACACCCTCGGGCAGCTCATCCAGGTGAGTGTCCTGCGGGCCAAAACACAGGATGTCAGTATTGGCGATGGGTTTGGCTGAGACCCCCAGTACATCTCGGATCACACCGCCAACCCCAGTATTGGCACCGCCAAACGGCTCAATGGCGGAGGGGTGGTTGTGCGTTTCAACTTTGAATGAGATCTCAAAGTCATCGTCGAATTCAAGAATACCGGCGTTGTCAACAAAGGCCGAGATGACCCACGGGGCAGCGATACTGTCTGTGGCAGCCTTGAGATAGGTTTTGATGATGGAGTCAACCACAGCCGGTTCAGCCGGTCCGCCATCTGGAAGGGAGATGTCAAGGTGTGCCTTGAATGTCTTATGATTGCAGTGCTCAGACCAGGTCTGGGCGATGCTTTCAAACTCAACATCGCTGGGGTCACGCCCTTCAGCGCGGTAGTAAGCCTGGATGGCTTTCATCTCCGCCAGGTCAAGCGCGCCGCGCCGGTTTATGGAGACTTCCAGGAGCCCATCCTCGTCCAGCAAGCGGATGGGCAGTATCTCCACCGCTCCGCTGGAGGCAGCTTCCTCGGGAAAGGAGGGGGTGATCTCACCCAGCGTCCAGCGCTGAATGACAGGGTTGGCTAAAAGCTGCCGGGCAAGTTTTTCAGCCAGGGAAGCTTGTTCCTGTGGATCGCAAGTATCAAACATCAACTCAAAACGCGAACCGGTTGCGGCGCGATGAACACCCTTAAAACCAAGCTCGTGGGCGGCACGCACGATCTGCCCGGCCACCGGATCAGTTACACCGGGACGCAGGGCTGCCTCGACCCTGATGGTATCCGGGTTGAGGCTGATTTGAGGTGCAGGCAAAGCCTCAAAGGAGGTTGTTTGGGTGACTGGATCCGTTAAAAGACTGAGAGCCAACTGCTGCAATTCTTCCTGCTGCAATTGGCCCTCGATGAAGTACAGGTCTTGGCACTCAATGCGCTGCAGGTTGTTGAAACCCAGGGCGAGCACATCTTTTAAATAACCCACAGAGCGCGGGTCAAATTGCCCGGACTGAACCACAAATCGATAAATTTGCATTATTTGCCCTTGATGGAGAGTATTGCCCGATTTTACTTCCAAGAGATTGTCTAGTCAAGTGAAACGCGCTTGAATGATTATTTGGCCGCCAGGCAGATTGGCAAAGCGGAATGAAAGTGAACGCGGATGAGGCGGATTACCGCCACCCATGTAAAGTATCAATTTGCATTGATGATTATGTGTCATAATATTAATGTAACAAACAAAAATTGGAGATAGTCATGAGTATTCAAATCCTCAACTGTGCTTCCATGTCGCCCTGGTGGCCGCGTTGGCAGGTCGGTGGAGTCTGTTTGTTGGTCGACACCGACCAGGGACCCGTCCTGGTGGACACCGGGCTGGGACTGCATGATCACGAGGCCCCCTCGAATCTGGTGAGGTTTTTTCGGATGGATTTAGGCATCCATTATGCACCGGAGGAGACCGCCATTCGCCAGGTGGCTGCCCGCGGCCTACAGCCTGATGATATCCACCACATTGTGCTGACCCACCTGCATTTTGACCACGCCGGCGGCCTGCCGGATTTTCCATGGGCAAAGGTGCACCTGCACCGCAAAGAATTCGAAGCTCTGTTGCATCCAAAAAAATGGATCGAGAGATTTGCCTACGATCGCAAGGATTTTAAACACCAGCCGGATTGGGTTCTCTACGAACATGCCACCGAAAAATGGTTCGACTTTGAGGCCATCCCACTGCCATTTTCACCGCGTATGTACCTCATTCCGTTGTTTGGACATACCTCCGGGCATTGTGGTGTCGCCGTCGAAGATAGTACTGGATGGCTGTTGAACTGTTCGGATGCCCTGCCCACTAACGCACAATTTGATCTCACACCAGACTGGCTCAACCGGATGGCGATTGGTCCATATGTACCCCGCTTGAAGGCTTTTGCCGCGGATCATCCCGAGGTGCGCCTCCTGGCTGGGCACGCCTGGCGGGCAGACTTCAAATAGGTGTTAAAAGATCATCCTCAAATGACGAGCCGGTGGAAAGGCAGGCGATATTAAACAATGATTTCAAAATCAGATCTCATACGTCTTAACTACACACCAGATCTGACCGAAGCAGGCATCCTGTATACCTGTCAATGGCTGGCGGGGTCAACCAGGAACTTGGAAGACAATCCGTATAACTTCCTGCGCCAAAAAATCGGCCAGGTGGCAGTGGGACTGGCCTTAAGGCGTTTGCTTGCTGAAAGGCAGGTCCCTTTTCAAACCATGGACATGGAACCTTTTACGGATCCACGCCAGCGTGACCTGTCTCTGGGCGGTCATCGCCTGAACCTGAACAGTTACCTGTTGAACCGGCGCGATCAGATCCGCAATTTGAAGGCAGAACCTGCCGAATTACTGCAAGCCTCTGCCCTGGTGCCCCTCGATCAATTTGTGAAGGAAGGACAAACCAGCGGGGATATTCATCTGTTTGCATTCTTACTGGCATTGGCAGCCACCTCTCAAGCTGACCGGCACAAGTTGGAAGCAGCCGAAGATCCGCATTATTATCTCGCAACGTTGCCTAAAAACTGGTCACAACCACAACCCTGGATCCCATTGCATCCACTGGTTCTCAAGAGCGAAGCGGACCATCCTGTCACGGTTGAGCTGGGTGGGTTGAATGCAGGCAGAAACTTCATCAGCGCTCAGATCCAACTGCTTCCAGGCACGCGTACATCGGTGACAGAGCAGTTTTACAGCCTGGCGTATATTCATATTCTGGATCATCCCAAAGCACGTATCGGGGTTCACAGCCCAAGATTCGCGCTGCGTTCGCAAACGCACATCATCCATCCTGGTGAATGGGGCAATGTGTGGGTTTATGGAATGGACATCTGGTTGACAGGCTGGCTGACATTGGATGAATACCGTCGAAAATCGTTTGTCCTGCCAGCCGGTCAACATACTTACCAATATTCACGAACGCGCTTCAAAAATCTGTGTGTGCCTATGACAGAATTGCGCCCGTTGGAAGAGCTTTTTGAACAGGTATGCATTTGGAAGGCAGAGAATGTGAAAGCCCGTGTATAAAGCGGTCAAATTTTACCCAAATTTATTTATTGACGCATGGTTTTACATGTGGTATCATCCGGTCACAATTCAATAGCCCCAAACGGCAACTCTTATCCAGAGAGGCGGAGGGACCGGCCCTGTGAAGCCTCGGCAACCTATGTATGATTGGTTGAATGCCATTCGTACGGAAGGTGCCAATTCCGGCAGTAGCGGTAATCTTAACGGATTACCCAAATTCTGGAAGATGGGAGGGCAGCCGTGCATCTGCGCAATTGCCCTTTCAAGTAATCCGAAGGGGCAATTCTTTTTATAGAGAGGTGCAACCTATGAGTACTACTTTTATGACCTCGCCCAAGCTGCTGTTCACATCCGAATCAGTGACTGAGGGCCATCCTGACAAAATGTGCGACCAGATCAGCGATGCTGTCCTGGATGCATGCCTTGCACAGGATCCATATTCGCGCGTGGCATGTGAGACAGCCACCAAGACCGGTTACGTCATGCTGCTGGGTGAGATCACAACCAAAGCCTTTGTCAATTTTGACGACCTGGTTCGCAAGGTCGTCACCGAGATCGGCTACGACCGCGCCAAGAAAGGCTTCGATGGCAATACCTGCGGCGTGCTGTCTGCCATCGCCAGCCAGAGCCCGGATATTGATATGGGCGTCAGTAAATCCCTGGAAGCCAAGGGAGGTGACAACGCCAAGATCGATGCCATCGGAGCTGGAGACCAGGGCATGATGTTTGGCTATGCCTGCAACGAAACTCCCACCTTGCTGCCCATGCCCATTTACTTGGCCCACAAGCTCACCCGGCGCCTGAGCGAAGTCCGCAAGGATGGCACGCTGGAATGGCTGCGTCCGGATGGCAAAAGCCAGGTCACCGTGGAATATGCCTTCGGAAAACCCAAACGCATTGATACTGTTTTGGTCAGCACCCAACATGCGCCTGATGTTACCCAGGAAGAGATCCGCGCTGCCGTCATCGAACACGTTATCATGCCTGTCTTGCCAGCTGAATTGTTGGATGACAAGCTCAAGATCTATGTCAACCCGACCGGGCGTTTCGTCATCGGCGGGCCAATGGGTGATGCCGGGCTGACCGGTCGCAAGATCATAGTGGATACTTATGGCGGCATGGGACGGCATGGTGGTGGAGCCTTCTCTGGGAAAGATCCCACCAAAGTGGACCGCTCGGCTGCCTATGCAGCCCGTTGGGCAGCCAAGAATGTGGTGGCTGCCGGCCTGGCTGACCGCTGTGAGATCCAGGTGGCATACGCCATTGGTGTGGCTCATCCACTGTCCGTTAATGTGGAAACCTTCGGAACGGGTAAGATCCCGGATGAAAGAATTTCCGAATTGATCAGCGAGCATTTTGACCTGCGTCCCGGTGCCATCATTCGTGACCTGGATCTGCGCAAACCCATCTACCAGAAGACAGCCGCCTACGGTCACTTCGGGCGGGATGATATCGAATTCACCTGGGAACGCACGGATAAAGCCGCAGCGCTTAAAAAAGCCGCGGGTTTATAATCTCATCCTTTATTGCAGAAAAAGCTGGCAGCCTGTTGGATGGCTGCCAGCTTTTATTTAAAGTCCATGGGGGTGAAAGCGCTGCAATTATGTCATCAAAATAAAAGCACATTCCCAACATTGTGGGGAGTGTGCTTCTCGTAAACTCATTGTCTCAGGTTCTTTCTGTTGTTTGACTTGAAAATCAGGTGGTATTAGCTATCGGTTAGCTTTTCCACATCATTTTCAAACAACTCAATCTTACCCTGCTTGTGTGGGTATTTTCCAACAATTCCCGAGTAGAAGTCGCGAATTTTCGCAAAATCTGCTTCAATATCACCGGTAGGTTTTATGCTGGGGCCTATCCCAACGATTTTATTACCATAATCAAGGTAAGCCATAACGATGGGTACCCTGGCTTTGAGAGCAATATAATAAAACCCTGTCCGCCAGCGGGAGGTCTTGCTGCGAGTTCCTTCCGGGGAAATGCCGATGATCAGATCCTGGTTTTCATCAAATTTTGCAACAACTTGATCTACCAGGCTTGTTCTCTCGCGCCGGTTGACTGGAATGGCACCTAATGAACGCATGAAGACGCCCATGGGTCCACGGAAGAGTGAATCCTTTCCCAGGAGACGAATGGGAATACGTTCCACGGTCATTAACAACAGTGCAAGGATAAAATCCCAATTGGAGGTATGCGGTGCACCGATCAATACATACCGGGAAGTATGCGGGGGGATAACGTGGGTGCGCCATCCGGTCAAGCGTAAAACAAAGCGGGCAAATGAGTACGCCAGTGAGGATTTTTGAATACCTAAAGCCAAAGGCATGGATATTTCCCTTTACGTTGAGATACTTTTCGCTTTTGTCGAATGCCAATGATCAATTATCTGATGGGGCATCCTCTTCTTTTAGAAATTGCGTAAAATAGAAGAAGTCTCTTCATCCTATAAGCGTAGTTGCTTAAATGATAAGAACCCCGCGGATTGGGCGAGGTTCTGAAAAAGATTAAAGATTAATAACGGCTGTTCTTGCCGCCGCCACCACGGTTACGGTCGTTCGATCGGTTAAATGACCGACCCCCGCCGCCGCCTGGTCGTTCTTCGCGCGGTTTGGCCGTATTAACTTTCAGAGCGCGACCACCGAGTTCTTTACCATCGAACATACTGATGGCTTTGGCTGCATCAGCCTGGCTGCCCATCGTAATGAAGGCAAAACCTTTCGAGGTTCCGGTGTCACGGTCTTTGATCACATCCACTGCTACCACAGCACCAGCTTCGGCAAACAATGTTTGCAATTGCTCCGCGGTAGTGTCAAAGGTCATATTTCCAACATACAGTTTTACTTCCAAGATATTCCTCAACTTTAACTAGTGCAAATTTGCTTAGACAAATGTGCCGCCATCTATCATTATAAAGAAGGCGGCAACCTGCGAACGCAAATCTGATTATAAGACCAAATCAGTATAACATAGAATGTGAGTTTGTGCGGAAATTGATTTGTACGTTTGGGTTTTTATCCGGCTACCTCTGATTTCAGCTTTACGGTCGGGCGGAAGCGTCGGTCTGCGCAGGCAGATGTGCCAGGATCAGGATGTGCTCGTCCGGGAACCTGACCCCGGGGGTATCAATGTCCACCAGTGCGCGCCACTTCTCTTCATTAACGGTCAGGGTGTGCAGTTCGGATATTTCCAATCCATGGCGGGCAAAGGCAGCCCGATGCTCTTCTTCTGTAAAATATTGATAGCTCTGCAATCGCTCGCTTTCCCAAAGCCTTTTCCCGAGAAAAATGGACTTGGTGATGTAACGGGTAAAATCGTGTAGTGATAACTCAACACACAATGGGCCTTCAACCGGGCGAAAGGCGATACGCACAGGCTGATAATGATGCACAAAAGTATCGAAACCCTGACGCGCCTGGGTGTCTCGAAAGCGAATACGCAGAAGCTGGTGCGGATCACCGGCAGGCTCCAGCCCGTCAAACAGGGCCAGCCAGCCTCCGGGTTGCAGGCAGTCCGCCGCAGCGGTGAGGGCCTGCTCAACGCGCTGGTTGGCAACCAGGACATCGATCTCGCCCAGTTCAGACGAAAAAGCATCTGAATAAACTTCATGCAGCGCATTGACGAGCAGCACAATATCGAATTTCCCCAGCCCGGCCAGCAAAGAAGGGTCTGTAAAATCACCTTCAATACAACGTAAACCGGCGTGATCACGTTTGCATTGCGCCAGGGATTGCGCATTGTAGTCCACCCCCACCGAGGTTTGGGTGGCGCACAACTGGGAGTGTGCATCCAGCAGGGTGCCGATCACTTGCCCCTCGCCACAGCCCAATTCAAGCAGTTGCAGGGGGTGATCCGCTTGCCCGGCCAGGCGGCGGATCAGTTTGGAGACTGCCAGGATGGCCGCCCGCTTGCCCAGGTTTTCCATGGGCTGCAGGCGCGTTTCCCAATAAAAATCCCAAAAGTCATCATTTTCTGGCATGTCAATATCATACCGCGTTTGGGTCGATTTAATTGCTAGCACACTGAAGAGAACTTTACTATCGCGATCCGCGCGTGGTGAGCGAGGAGAGGTTTCCTGACTATGAGCGTCAGAGGCAGCGCGTTGCGATACACTGTCACTGGCATGCACAGGTTGGATGTTCAGTGAGTGGATAATCCCTGCTTTTACTGACTAATCTTTGTTTTTCCGTTCCCGCACGAACACAGAGCCGATCAGTGCGACCAGCAACAAGGCTATCCCCAAAAAGACGAGGAATATATAGACATACATGGCCTTCTGCACAATGCCGGGCAAAACATCCGCTGCCAGTTGTAAATAGCGGGACAGCAAAGCTTGTGCACCGGTTGAGGCCGGGGTTTGGGCTGCATTGGCAAGCCAGCCGCGCAACCCTCCCATTAAGATCAAATTGGGAACTGCAACCAGAAAAATAACACATCCCGGACTACCTAAACGCCCAAAGCGGTGGCTGAAAAAGACAAGCAAGCCAAGGAATAATAGCGAAACCAATCCTGAGACAGCGAATACAACCAGCAGTTTTCTGTGCGTCGCAGCAGAAATTAAACCCAGCGGCCCAACTCCTCCCGCCAAGCCCTTTTTCATTTCGGGGTCGGTCATGATGTCAGCCAATCCCTGTTCCCCATTGTAATAGAGAGGTTCAGCCATCTGGCGGAAAAACCACAAGCGCGCCTCCCGGGGAGTTTTCCCGGCAATGTCTTCTTCCCGGACAATGATCTGTAATCCGGGAATGGGTTGCCATTGTCCATCAGGTGATTCAGCAATCTTCTGGCGCATAATTTCTAAATCACTGGATGTATCCAATCCGCCGGATTCGAAGCTGAACGAGCTTGCCAGGGTTGTGGTCAGGAGGGTAATACCCTGCTCCGGACCCGTAACCTGCACCAGGAGAAAGATCAGGAATGTGATGTTTAAAAGAAGCAGCAAAAAAATGCCTGTGAGCCACTTGGCGTCCACATGCCAGTAAGGTCTGGGTTTGATAACTTTGCTTGTGCTCATATTTCCTCCTTGAAGGAAACCAACTGCTTCCAACAAATTAAGTGTTTATAGAGAGTGAAGGGAGAAAGGCAAACTTCGCCAAATTGTGTCTCAGTATCATAACAAGTTGAACCTGGATGTCTTAGCCTGGTTAATTTTCTATTTTGAATCTAAGATACATGATAAATCAAAATTACTTTCCAGCAAAACGATTATGAAAATATTGTACAACAAAAAAGCCAACCAATGCAAGTTGGAAAAGAAGAATGGCTCCTGTATGGTTGGGCGAGGATAGATTCTTTAGGGAGTGCGGTGCATACCCGCCTGCTCCAGTTTTTTGGGGGTACATGCGACTCGGTCCCCCACCGGGTGCTTTACTTACGTGATCCGTGCTGAATTGGGCATTGGGATCATGCCATATAAAAAAAGCTCTTCATTATAAGAGGTCATTCTAGCTGCCCATTGTCATCTCCAAAGATAATATCAAGCATGCATTTTTTATTCTGGCTGTTTGTTGGTCCATTATTCCATCTATTCGCATAAAACCAATAATACAGGTGTTGGTTCGCAAATTTTAGGATATGCAATATAATAAATATTGACTTGGCGATGAAATTAATTTCGTAAAATTCACTGAACAAGCTTGAAAAATATTTCATTAAGGAGAATACTATGCCTGATTTTTCCAGAATGCCCAGATATGATATACGAAATGATGGAATTGGTCCGTACGGCGTTTTCTACTGTGATACATGCGGACGGGAATTCCGAAGCCAGCCGGATGTTGGCGGCGCTGTGACCCAGGATCTTGGCCGTCAGGTTGCCAGCGGATTGCTGCGCAAAGTGCCGTTATTTGGAAACGCGGTGGCTAACAATGTGGTTGGAGAGGATCCCCGCTACAGTATGAAGATGAGCCCCGCCCAATTGGAGAATGCCTGGAAACAAGCCCAGGCACAATTCCGTGAATGCCCAACTTGCAGCCGGATCGTTTGTTTGTCCGACTTCGACACTCAAAGTGGTTTCTGCCAGGAAGACAGCCCGCGCACGAACGAGATCGCTGAAGCCAGGGGTGAACAGACTGGGGCGGCCTTAAAAGGTCTGGCAAGCGCATTTGGCCTGGGGGATGTGGTAAAGAATGTACAACAGGCTGCAAAAACTGCCCAGAATGCTGCTTCCCAGGCAGCTCGCTGCCCGAACGATGGCACCCTGGCTGCTCCCGGGACAAAATTCTGCCCGAACTGCGGTACAAAGATTGAAACCGTCTCCAAAGCAGGATTTTGCCAGAATTGCGGGGCAGAGACCAAGGGCGCAAAATTTTGTCCCGATTGTGGAACCAGGACCGGCTGACGAATACTAATCCATGAGCCAGGACAATTGTATCTTCCTGCAGCAGTAGGTTCACCAAATTTGTCAGATCAAGAAGTGCTCTCCCAATTCCTGGAGGGCGCTTTTTGGATATCTTGGTTCCAATATCGAAGCTTTCTGCAAGTGGCTTTCGCTTGCCTGAATTTACGACCACAGGGAGTGCTATTCATCCCCTTGCAGGGGACGTTACCCGCCTGCCCCGGTTTCTTCGAAGTATATGCGACTCGGTTCCCCACCGGGTGTTTTGCTTACGCGATGCGGGTGGATAATGCTGGTTTTGTAAGGTTTGGCTCCCCTTCCACCGAGATTGCGAGACTACAAAATTCATAACGGCACAAAACTTTGCCAATCGAGCGCCGCATACCCACTTCGACTACGCACGGAAGCCGTGAAGTTGACACTGAGTAACCATATCATCCCTGACCCTTCGAACCTCCCCCAAGTGGCGGAGATGAACACTCCCCGGACGATGGATGCGTCCGGGGAGTGTTTGTTATAGAATTAAATGTCGCAATGTTTATTCGCATATTTGAGGCGCTGACTGATCAAGAAAGGCATCCGGTATACGATGAAGGGTAAAGCCAGAAAAGTTGACACGTTAATCAAACTATCACTTGGTGATTCAGAGGTTCGTTATCGGCGCTGGTTTTTACGCGCCGCGCTGATTGTCGCCGTATATCTCATTTCGTTCATCATTCTCGACTTTATTACGAAACAATTTGAAGGACTCCCGGGAGTTGTCGCCTGGTATCCGCCCGCTGGGCTCACTTACACCCTATTGTTGGTATTCGGCGTGAGATTTGCGCCCGCGGTGACGATCGCCTTAATTCTCAGTAGTTTATTTATATATCGCATGCCTCAACCCCCCCATTTGCTTTTTTTGTGGGCATTCATTATTTCGTTGATTTATGGTGCAGCCGCGTGGCTCCTGCGTCATCGCATTCGCTTCGATTGGCAACTGCGAAAATTTCGAGACGTGGCTTGGTTGGTCCTCACGACTGTGTTTGTTTCAGCACTGCTTGCCATACTTTCCGTTTCGAGTTCCGCCTTGAGCAGCAATATGCCGCGCAGCGAAGTCCTACGCTCGATTTTCCTTTGGTGGATTGGTGAAACGGTCGGCGTCTTGACCATCACACCCTTTATGCTTATCTATGTGATGCCGTGGCTGAAACGGTTTGCGGAAGGACAGCCGCTTAGGTTGCCCACTCGCCGATCATTTCCGCATCTAACGCTTTCAGTCATTGGGCAAGCGTTCAGTCTTGCGTTTATGTTCTACTGGGTATTTGGTGCGCGCACCCTGGACGAGTTTCGGCCAATGTATCTTATTGCCTTGCCGCTCATCTGGATTGCTCTGGAGCATGGTTTCAAGGGGGTCACCATGGGAATCGTGACATTTAATTTCGGGGTGACGTTAGCGATGTTGTTTTTTCAACTCGACCTCGCTCGTTTGGGCGAACTACAACTGCTGATGATCGTCAATTGTATTGTCGGCTTGCTTATGGGAGCAGTCGTCACCGAGCGCAAACGGACGGAAACCGAACATCAGGCTTTGTTGGAGATCCTTCAAGGTGCGGTCTCGACCAATAGCATACAGGATCTTCTCGAATTGATCCGTAAATCGCTCAACAAAGTGATCTACGCCGAGAATTTCTTAGTGGTTTTCAAAAATAAAAGCAGCGGTTTATTTGAAGAAGTCTTTGCAGTGGATAAGTACGATCCACTCATGCCCCCTTCCAAACTTGAAAAGAGCGTCACTTCGTATGTCTTTCGTACTGGTGAGCCGCTCCTGCTGACCGATGCAAAATTCGAAATACTGATGGCGCAGGGCGAAGTGGATAGGGTCGGCACCAGGTCGGCAGTTTGGATGGGCGCACCCCTCAAAACACCCAAAGAGATGATTGGCGTGATGGCTGTCCAGAATTACGAGGACCCGGATTGTTACTCGGAGAGAGACAAGGAATTCCTTGCCTTTGTCAGTTTGCAAGTATCACAAGTTCTCGAACGCAAGCTGGCGGAAGAAGCGCTTCGGGAGAGCGAATCCAAGTTCCGGTCATACACTGAATATGCACCTTTGGGAGTGTTCATTGTCAATGAAAAGGGTCGCTACCTTGAAGTGAATGCGGCTGCGACCGAAATGCTGGGATACACTGAGCCTGAACTATTGCTTCTCTCGATTCCGGATATATTAACGCCACAATCATTGGAATCGGGTCTGAAACAATTCCAGAGAGTGGTACAGGATGGTTTTGCAAGTGCTGAGTTTCTATTCCGCCGCAAGGATGGCACGCAGTTCTGGGCAACGGTCCTCGTGGTGAAGCTGAGCGAAGACCGGTTCATGTCATATTGCCAGGATATCACCGAACGCAAGCTGGCGGAGGAGGTGCTGCGAGAGAACGAAGAACGTTACCGCCTGCTGGTGGAAACCCTGCCCGATGGCGTGGTTGTTCATAGTCAGGGGTGCGTCGTCTTCGCCAACCCGGCCAGCGCCACAATAATCGGGGCAGCCAGACCAGATGATCTAATCGGTAAACCGGTTATAGAGTTTGTGCATCCTGATTCCCGGGAACTGGTTTTGAAACGCATCCAACTGTCGCTAAGCGAAGGAAGTCCAGCCTCATTGGCGGAAGAAAAATTTGTGCGGCTGGACGGAACACTGATTGACGTTGAAGTATCTGCCTTTCCATTTCATTATGCTGGTAAACAGGCCATGCTCACCGTCTTCAATGACAACACCGAGCGCAAGCAAAAGGAAGAAGAGATCCTATCCCGCACCGGGGAGCTGACGACGCTTTACACGCTTTCACGCCTTCTGGCGGATGCCGAGGAACTTGAGAATGTGATCATGCTCGTAGTTCGCCATGTGGTGGAGAGTGTTCACACCACCTTTGCCTGCATTGCACTGTTGGTAAACGATAACCTGGTGATGCGGGGAATCTTTCCGGTTCGAAACTTGGAGTATGGCATTGCGGTTGGTGACCGCCAGCCGATCGCCGCTCTACCAAATTGTAAACGCGTTCTGGAACAAAACGAGCCGGTCATCCTGCATGCCGGCAGCCCCGAAGTCAGCAGCGTAGAACGCGCCACCCTCCTGCTTGATTTCGCTCAATCGGTTTGCCTGGTGCCTCTGCGGGTCGGCGACCCCTCGCAGGGCTTAAACCCGCCGCTGGGTTTGCTGATCCTGGGTGAAGAACGGGGGGAAGAGCGTGCCCAATTCACACTCGATAAGGTTAACCTGGCTCGCAGCATTGGAGACCAGGCTGCATCTGCCATCCGCCGCATCCTGGAGAGCGTACAAGCCAGGCATCGTTTGCAGCAGATCGCCTCACTGCGAGAGATCGACAGCGCCATTGCTAAATCTTTCGATCTGCGCATCAGCCTGCACATGATCCTCAAACATGTCAGCGAGCAATTGAAAGTGGATGCCGCAGATGTGCTGGTTTTGAACACCAGCCTGCAGACCCTGGAATTTTCCGCCGGGATCGGTTTTCGCTCCCGGGAAATAGAACAAACGGCGCTGCGGTCTGGTGAGGGCCAGGCTGGCCTGGCCTTCCGCGAGCGGCGCATGGTTCAAATCCCGGATGTCGCTGCCAGCGGAACCGTCTTCGCCCAGCCTGAATTGCTGAAGGCAGAACAAGTCGCGGCTTACTTCGCTGTGCCGTTGATCATAAAAGGACAGGTTAACGGCGTGCTGGAAATCTACCAGCGCACCCCGCTCGAACCTGATGAAGAATGGCTCGATTTCCTCAATACCCTGGCCGGGCAAGCCGCGCTCGCCATTGATAATGACCATATGTTTTATGGACTGCAGCGCTCCAACCTCGAACTGGGTCTGGCCTACGACGCCACCATCGAAGGCTGGTCGCATGCCCTCGACTTGCGCGATAACGAGACCGAGGGTCACACCCAGCGCGTGACCGAAATGACGGTCAAATTGGCGCGCTCCTTTGGAATCATTAAAGACGAATTGAGGCAGGTCCGCTGGGGTGCGCTGCTGCACGACATTGGCAAGATGGGAGTCCCGGATGGCATCCTGCTTAAACCCGGCCCACTGACTGACGAAGAATGGGTGGTGATGAAGAAACACCCAACCTTTGCGTACGAGATGCTTTCGCCCATTCAATACCTGAAAGCAGCGCTGGATATCCCGTACTGCCATCATGAGAAGTGGGACGGCACGGGTTACCCACGCGGTTTGAAAGGTGAGCAGATCCCACTGGTGGCGCGCATCTTTGCCGTGGTCGACGTCTGGGATGCTTTGACCTCAGATCGCTCCTACCGCAAGGCCTGGACAAAAGAAAAAGCTCTCGAATATATCCGTACTTCATCCGGGACACACTTTGACCCGCAGGTGGTTGAAAAGTTCTTTCAGGAATTTGGATAGAACATGTTAAAATTCACACAAGTTTTTACAATCATGTAATAGACAAGTAGGATGACCATGAGAAAAGAAGCTGAAATCCAGGCAGCCTTTGAACGCAGCGCGGTACTATTCATGGTGTTCGTGTTCGCAATCAGCCTCCTGGCTCTCACAGGCTGGTTGTTCAACAAGCCGATTCTTGCCTCCCTCCGGCCTGATTATATACCCATGGCACCCAGCAGCGCGTTGATTTTACTGGGATTGAGCACGACCTGGTTCTTAAACAGGATATTTCCAATCCGGCGTGGTATCAGGATCCTTGTACAGGCTGGACTGGTGGGGATGTTGGTCATTGTTCTCATCCTCAGTCTCAGGTCTTTGACCGGTGTCGGATCTGATCTTGAGCAATGGCTTTACCCAACCCCCGCCTTGTTCGGGCAGATTTTAACTGCCCGCATGTCTCCACTGACTGCCCTGGGTTTCTTCCTGGTGATCCCGGCATTTCTTTTGCTGACCGGGCACCAATCGGGAAAGCGCACAAGAAGTGCTTCTGCCGCCCTATCCCTGGCTGTGTTCACCCTCAGTAGTTTAAATATGCTTGGATACTTATACGGAGCACCGCTACTTTATGGGGGCACGCTTATCCCGATGGCAGTTACCACCGCTCTCTCTTTCTGGTTCCTCAGCCTGGCATCGCTGTTGACGGCTGGGCCGACTTGTTGGCCGGTCAGGATGTACGTAGGCCCTTCTCTAAAGGCGCGCTTTATACGGGCATTCATACCGTCCTCGATCTTAATAGTCCTGGTCCAGGGTCTTTTCAGTACGGCTGTCCCCTGGATCGTCAATCCTGGTATGAAAGTGGCTGTTGCGGTGTTCGTGGCTATGATGATCGTCCTCCTCATCATTTCGCTCATCGCAAAAAACTTAAGTGCAGAAATGGAACGCGGCAAGAAGGCGGAGGAAGCGCTGCAAGCGTCTGAAGCAGAACTGCGAGCCCTGTTCACCTCCATGCATGATGTAGTGCTGGTGATTGACCGCGATGGAGTTTATCGCAAGATCGCCCCCACCAATCCTGAGTTGCTGGTCAAACCGCCGGAGGAACTGCTCGGTAAAACTTTGCGAGATGTTTTCCTGCCCGAACAGGCCGTTAACTTTTTCAATGCTATAAAGAAGGTCTTGGACACAAAACAAACCGCCAGGATTGAATATGATCTCATCATTGGAGATCGAACCGTGTGGTTCGAAACGTCCATCTCACCGTTGACAGAAGACAGCACTCTCTGGGTGGCGCACGATATTACCCAACGCAAGCGGGCGGAAGAAGCGCTGCGAGAGAACGAGGCGCGGCTCGATCTTACGCTGCAGTTGGCTGGTATGGGGGTCTGGCACATGGATATCAACAAGAACAAACGCTATTTTGACGACCAGACCTGTCGTCTTCTGGGCATCAATTCCGCGACGTTTACTGGTGCCGCAGAAGAATTCATTGGAGTGGTACATCCTGACGACCAGGAAACGATCAAAGTGGAACTGGCCCGGACCATAGAGCAGGATGTGCTGTACGAACCGGAGTACCGCGTGGTCTGGGCGGACGGGTCTGTCCATTATATTACTTCCCGCGCCAGGTTGTCCCGCGATGATAAGGGCGCGCCGATAAAGGTCAATGGCATCCTTTGGGACATCACTGAGCGCAAGCAAGTTGAAGAAGAGTTGGTGAAACTGCGAGAAGCGATGGACGACTCCAATGAGGCAATATTCATGACCGACTGCGAGGGGGTTATCACCTTTGTAAATCCGGGGTTCACGCACCTGTACGGTTACACCGCCGACGAGGTTGTGGGCAAGACCACACCACGCATTTTGAAAAGTGGAAGGATGAAACCGGACGACTATGCGACCCTTTGGCAGACCCTTCTGAACAAGCAAGTGATAAGGGGCGAATTGATCAATAAAACGAAAGATGGCCGCCTGCTGAACATCGAGGGCTCGGCCAATCCCATTCTCAACCAGCAGGAGGAGATCATCGGCTTTCTAGCCATCCAGCGCGACATCACCGAGCACAAGCGGGCAGAGAAAGTACAGGAGACGATTTACAGGATCACCCAGGCCGCCATCACCAGCAATGGGATCGAGGTGCTCTACCAATCCATCCAAACCATCCTTGGAGAATTGATCACGACGGAGAATTTCTACATTGCATTGTACGACCCGGTCAACGAATTGATCAGCTTCCCCTATTATGTGGATCAATATGACGAAGCGCCAACCGCACCGACAAAGATCCAGGGGCTGACTGGATATGTGCTTCGCACCGGACATCCCTTATTGGCCACCCGTGAGATCTTAGACCAACTCGTCGGACAAGGTGAAGTGGAGGCAGTGGGGACGGTGGGCGTGGACTGGATAGGTGCACCATTGAAAGTGGAAGGTCGCATGATCGGTGTCATGGCGGTGCAAAGTTACACCGAGGGGATCCATTTTGACCAGGAAGACTTGAACCTTTTGGAGTTCGTCTCCACCCAGGTGGCCCAGGCTATCGAGCGCAAACGCATGGAAGAGGAGATACGCAGTTTATCATTGACCGATGAGCTGACCGGGTTGTACAACCGGCGGGGCTTCACACTCCTGGCTGAACAGGAGCTGAAACTGGCGCAGCGATTAAAGAGAAGCGAGCTGTTGTTGTTCGGAGATTTGGATAACCTGAAGATGATTAATGATACTTGGGGACACACTCAAGGAGACCAGGCTCTAATGGAAGTTGGCACTATTCTGAAAGAGACTCTTCGCGGGACAGATATCGCAGCCCGCTTCGGCGGGGACGAGTTTGTGGTCCTGGCCATGGATGTCTCCATGGAAAGTGCGGATATCCTGATAAATCACATCCAGTCTGCCCTGGAGAGGAGCAATCAGCAAGGAAGTCGGCCATTTCAACTGTCCATCAGCATCGGAATTGCGACTTATGATCCGGAGGCTCCCTGCACAGTGAGTGAATTGATCGCCCAGGCAGATGGCCTGATGTACGCTCAGAAGCAGGCCATGAAAGGAAAAAAGTAGACCGGTTTTCAAACCCGACAGCACTGGTAGCTCTCCAATTTATTATCCAGACTCTTGATGAACAGCAATTATGCCAAAAAATAAAATGCGCTCTCCATTTTTGGAGAGCGCTTCTCACAGTTCCTTTATTCCTAGGGTCGAACTCCTTTGCATGGGGCTTTCATTGGCCTAAATTTACCCCCTGCGGGGGGCTTCGACCACAGGGAGTGCTGTGCGTACCCGCCTGCCCCGGTTCTTTGGGGTATTTGAGAAAGGGGATGCTTACGCGATCCGCGCGGGAAACGTTATGGTCAGCTTGTGAGTCCCGACCAATGCAAATGAGTACGAAACCGTAGAACGTAACAAATACGGAGGCGTTAGATGAGATTGATAAAGTCGCTGGTTTACCAGCCAGTCTCAAATATCATAGTAGTCTTGCTTTGTTCCTTCAAGGCATCCTGGTGCTAACAAACAGGATTAATGCGTTCATTTACAAAGATTTAAAAGCCTGCGCGGCAGCAGCAATCGTGGCTTCAATATCTTCGTCCGTATGAACCATG
The DNA here is from genome assembly GCA_001796335.1 of Chloroflexi bacterium GWB2_49_20. Lineage (GTDB taxonomy): Bacteria > Chloroflexota > Anaerolineae > Anaerolineales > Villigracilaceae > UBA12087. The sequence goes on from MGMF01000005.1 coordinate 60,717, forward strand.
GACATGAACCCGGCCTCAAAAGCAGATGGCGCCAGGTAAACGCCATTTTCCAGCATCTTTTGAAAAAACTGGCCATAGCGAGCTTTATCTGCCATTTTGACTGTACTCCAATTTTCTGGCACAACTTCGCTGAAGAAGGTGGTAAACATCGTACCAACCCGTGTCTGCTGGATGGGAATCCCGGCAGTTTTGGCCGCCGCTCCGATCCCGGAGGTCAATTTGGCTGAAGCATGCTCCAGTTGGTCCCATACCCCGGGTTCCTTCAATAGATCCAGGGCAACCATACCAGCAGCCATTGCCAGCGGGTTGCCAGAAAGCGTCCCGGCCTGATACATCGGGCCAAGCGGGGCAACCAGCTCCATGATCTCTTTTTTACCTCCATACGCGCCGACAGGCAATCCACCGCCGATGACCTTTCCCAGCGTCGATAGATCGGGAACGATGTTGTATAGCGCCTGTGCACCATTAAGATGTACCCGGAAGCCAGTCATGACTTCATCAAATATGAGTACAGTCTCTTCACGCAGCGTGATGTCGCGCAACCCCTGCAGGAATCCACCTGCAGGTGGAACAACGCCCATATTACCTGCCACAGGTTCAACAATGATGGCTGCAATCTGGTTGGGATATTGTTTGAACAGGGTTTCGACCGAAGCGAGATCATTGTAAATGGCAATCAGTGTATCCGCAGCAGTGGCTGCAGGCACACCCGGTGAGTCAGGCAACCCAAGTGTGGCGACGCCCGAACCAGCCTGCACCAGGAGCATATCGGCGTGACCGTGGTAGCAGCCCTCAAATTTGATGATCTTGTCCCGTCTTGTATAGGCACGCGCCAGGCGCAATGCGGACATGGTCGCTTCGGTACCCGAATTGACAAACCGGATCATCTCGATATTGGGCATGAAGTTCATAACCCGCCTGGCCAGTTCAATTTCAAGCGGACTGGGGGCACCATAGGAGGTGCCTTTCAACGCGGCTTGCTGTACTGCTTCGACCACTCTTGGATGGGCATGACCGCTGATCAGAGGACCCCAGGAAAGCACATAGTCAATGAAACGGTTACCGTCCACATCGTAGAGATAAGGACCTTGACCGCGTTCGATGAACAGCGGCTGACCACCTACTGCACGGAAAGCACGCACGGGCGAATTAACACCGCCGGGAAAAACTAGCTGGGCTTGTTGGAAGAGATTAATTGATTTCTGGATATTCATAATATCACATCGTTTTTATCCTGGATGAGCGGAGTTTTCTAAAATATGCAGATTCATATCTGCACATTTTTGCGCATGTGCGCTTATTATTTTTTCTATGGCCATTTCACCGGAATGGATGCAGTCAGGGATACCAATGCCTCGATAGCCATTCCCTGCCAGGGCAAGGCTTGAGTACTTTTCAAGGGCAGCCTCAATTTTGGCCAGCTTTTCGGGGTGACCCAGGTTGTACTGTGGCATGGCCTGTTCCCAGATGAAGACGCGACTGACCAGCGGTTCGGCGGTAATCCCGAGGGTCAGTTCGAGTTCTTCACGGGCCAGTTCCAGAAGACTGTCCTTGTCCCAGCGGATGTCAGATTCCTGCCCGGCCCGCCCTACAAAGACCCGGATCAATGAGCAGCCTGAGGGGGCTCGGTGTGGAAATTTGGTGGAGGTCCAGGTACAGGCCAAAGCACGACGCCCCTCACGACGGGGGATGACATAGCCATACCCGTCCAACTGGCGGGACAGGTCGCTCTGACGATAGGCCAAAGTGACTGTGGCTGTGGAAGTGTAGGGTATGCTTTGTAAAACAGAGGCAAGGTCTGGATCCAACCTTGAAAGGATACTGGCAGAAGCAAAGGCTGGGGCTGCCAGAATAACCCCATCAGTCTGCAGACTCTCGCCGTTTTCGAGTTCAACCTGCCAGGAAGCTGCCACATCCTGATAGGCTATGGAGCTTACCTGGGTATTGAGTCTCATTTCAACTCCATTATGCGTCAGGTTAGTAACCAGTGCTTCGACGATCTCGGATAGCCCGGTGGTGGGAGTGAGAAAAGCGGACCGAGAGCCCTGCGTGGAACTTCCGCGGGCTGCCATTTGCTTCCGCATTTGGAGGGCGCCGCGTGCCAGTGAGCCATGTTTGCTCTCCAGGTCTTGCAGGTAGGGAAAGGTGGATTGCAGCGAAAGCCTGTCGCCGTTCCCAGCGTAGATGCCGGACATGAGCGGTTCGATCAGGTTTTCGTAGGCTTCCCTGCCGAGCCGGCGGGAGACGAAACTGCCCAGGCTTTCATCGTGATGACCATTGTGAGCTGGGAGCAGGAAATCAAAGCCCATGCGTACTTTTCCAGGCCATGAAACCAGTCGGGATTTCAGAATGGAGGGGATATCGGTAGGGACCATCATTGCCAGACCATCGGGCAGTGGCTCAAGCCGGTTGTGGTGCAGAACATAGGTATTCTTATGATGGGGGTTGGTGCCATGCAAACGATCGGAGAGACCCAGTTCCTGGCAGAGTGTCACGCCCCAGGGTTTGGTGGCGAGAAAGGTATCGGGACCGCCTTCGATAATGAAATCGCCAGCCTCGAAAGGGACGCGCTGGGTGGTGATCTTGCCGCCCCACCTGTCACTGGCTTCAATCAGGGTGATCTGGCCGTCGGGGACTAGCTTTTGAGCGTAATATGCGGCAGATAACCCGGAGATACCGCCGCCGATGATGATGATTTTCATAATTAAAGATGAGGAGCCTTCCATTTTTTAATGATGCTGGCAAAAGGTGGCTGGATTTTCTTGGCATAAAATGGATACCAGCCTAGTTCTGTGCGCACGGCTTGTTCTTTGAACTCGGTAGTGCCCCACACCAGGGATGCACCGGTGATGCCAGACAAGGCGGATCCCCAGTCGTTGTGCAGGAAGAGCGAAAGGACAATGAGCACAAAACCGAGCCCCAGGATATAAGGCCACCATAACAGACCGAAATAACGTTCACCCCGGATCACCCAGATGAACCCAAGTCCGATGATGAAGAGGGTAGCCAGACCAAGCAGAAAACCGAATGTATTCATCACATCTCACCTTTCCGGGAACAGTTGGAGGGCTTTATCTGGGCTTACCGGTTGACCGATCGGATCACGATCGAGAAAATCCTGAACTGTCGCAGCAGGGATTTCTAGAATGAAATTAATGTGGCGGGGATTGGACGGATTAGCAGGAGCGTGCCCTTTTTTCACACGCATCTCCTGGCGCATCAATTCCAGTCCATCCCAAAGAAGGGTAACGCCAAGAATGCCAAAGACTGTTGACAGCCAGATGGTTTCAATCTGCAGGGAAAGATATTCACATATCAGCCCGAGCAGCAGGGCAAGCAGAACAGGCAACCAGAGTTTTGGAGCGGCGTGTTCGATCTTACGAACACCCACATGCCCGAGCCAGATGCCAAGAAAGGTACTGAGACCTGCAATCAAACCCAGGGTATTCATCATCCGGCTCTCCATGCATGCACAATTTCAACTGCAGCACGAATATTTTCTTCCGGCGTCTGCTGAAGAATGCCATGACCTAAGTTGAAGATGTGCCCTGGGCGCCCTTCCGCCCGGCGCAAAACATCTAGTATGTGCTTCTTCATTTCAGGAATGGGTGCCAACAGGGCGACCGGATCAAGATTGCCCTGAACAGCCCGATCGTAACCGATTGCTTGCCAGCCCAGCTCGAGCGGGACTCGCCAGTCCAGGCCAATCACGTCACCACCCGCTTGCCGCATGAGCGGGAGCAGTGTGGCCGTTCCGGTGCCGAAATGGATGACCGGCACACCGGTCGCCTGGGCTGCCTCCAGTACTTTTTTTGAATACGGCAATACAAAGCGCTCATAATCCATCGGGCTGAGAGCGCCCACCCACGAATCGAACAGTTGTACAGCCTGTGCTCCGGAATGGATCTGGGCAGTCAGGTACTCAGCCAGGGCTGTGGATAGTTTGTCCATTAAGGCATGCCATATTTTGGGGGCAGAATACATCATCAGTTTGGTGGTCTTGTAGTCACGTGAAGCACCGCCCTCAATCATGTAAGAAGCAACTGTGAAAGGGGCACCGCAGAAACCTATCAACGGAGTGTTGCCAAGCTCGGTCCTCAAAAGGCAAATGGCATCCATGACATGAACCAGAGTCTCCTCCGGATGAAGCGGGCGGAGAGCATCCACGTCTGCCTGGGTGCGCACCGGGTTATGGATCACGGGTCCTTCGCCTTTGGCAAATTCAAAATCCAATCCCATGGGTTGAAGCGGGAGCAGGATATCGGCAAACAGGATGGCGGCATCCACGTGGAAGGCACGCACCGGTTGGAGAGTGACTTCAGCAGCCAGTTCGGGTTGTTTAACAATCTCAAGCAGGCTGAATTTTTCACGTATGGCCCGATAATCAGCCATGTACCTGCCAGCCTGGCGCATGAACCAGACCGGTGTTGCATCAGTAGTCTGACGGCGACAGGCAGCCAGGAAGCGGGATTCAATCATCAGTTATCATCTCCTGCAATCCATTTCAGGCAGCTTTAGCAACCAACACGCAAGCCGGGTCGCTTTGCATGTAATCGCCTGTGATGCCATAGGCACGGCCGCGCTGTCCGCCGCATACATCTATATATTGGCAGGTACGGCAGACACCTTTGAGTTTGGAATAATCGCGCAACTCTCTAAAGATTGGGTGATTGCGGTACACATCCACCACGTCATTTTCACGTACCAGGCCGGCAGTGATGGGTAGGAAACCGCTAGGCTGGATCTCGCCGATGTGCGATATGAACAGAAATCCATTACCATCATTGACACCCCGGGTCGGGCGGTTCAAACCATCCGCGTATTGGAAGCCGGCGCCCTGGAATGTGATTGGCTGATCACCTGCCTCAGCCCTCTTTCGCTCGATGACCACCCGGCGGTACATTGGAGCGGCTGTACCCTTGATGTCAAAGGAAGCTTTTTGCGACAGGTCATACAACCAGTTGAAGGTTTGTTCGTGCTGTTCGGCAGTGATCATTTGCTCACGCATAGCCCGCCCTGTAGGCACCAGGAAAAAGACCGACCATTGCACGGCATTGACTTCCTGGATAAATGGAACCATTTCCGCCAGGATGTCCACATTGTGTTTGGAAACGGTGGTATTGACCTGAACACTCAAACCAACCTCCTGGGCACGGTGCAGGATTTCCATAGTACGCTGCCAGGAACCGGGAACTTTGCGAAAATCGTCATGAACTTTGGGACTGGGTGCATCCAGAGACAGTGCAATGCGACGAATGCCTGCCTCCTTCACCTGTTCGAGACGTTTGCTGGTTGGCAGAGCCGTGGCGGTGGGTGTCAGCGAGCAACGCAGACCTTTCCGGGAGGCGTAGGCAATCAATTCGTTCAGGTCACGGCGCATCATCGGGTCGCCGCCAGTGAAGATTAAAATTGGGGTATTGCCAAAGTCTGCCAGGCGATCGATCAAGGCAAAGGCTTCTTCCGTGGATAGTTCACGCGAGTCACGTTGATGCTGGGCATCCGCCCGGCAGTGCACACAGGCATAAGCGCAGGCCCGGGTCACCTCCCAGGCGATGGTAAAGGGGGCTAGATTAAAATCAGCATGCACCATGCGGACATTTTGGTATTGCCGCTCAAAAGCGGCTCGTTCCGATAAATTTGGGGTTGTGTTCATTGATAATACCTTTCATTTTTTGCGCATAGAAAGTTCTGAAATGCGTAGAATACTTTTAGTTCAGCCAACGGGCAGCATCCAGGGCATGATACGTGATAATCAAATCCGCTCCAGCGCGTTTCATGGCCAGCAGTGTTTCGAGCGTAACCCTGGATTCGTCAATCCAGCCATTGGCGGCTGCTGCCTTGATCATGGCATATTCGCCGCTGACATTGTAGGCTGCCATGGGTATTTCGGGGAAGGCGTTTTTGACAGAGCGGATGACGTCGAGATAAGCCAGGGCAGGTTTGACCATCAGCATGTCCGCGCCTTCATCCACGTCCAGGGCAGCTTCCCGCAGCGCTTCACGGATATTGGCAGGGTCCATCTGGTGAGATTTGCGGTCACCAAATTTTGGTGCCCCCTCAGCGGCGTCACGGAAGGGGCCGTAAAAAGCAGAGGCATATTTGATGGCATAGGATAGGATCGGTACATTCTCAAAACCATTCACATCCAGAGCCTCACGAATGGCAATTACCATACCGTCCAGCATACCGGATGGCGCCACGATATCTGCACCGCAGGCTGCATGCGAAACGGCCACCTTGCCGAGTACATTCAGAGTTGGGTCGTTGAGTACATAACCTTCCGGTAAGGATGCTTGAAAATGCTCACCTGTATTTAATATCCCACAATGTCCATGATCGGTATACTCGCACAAGCATACATCGGTCACCACCAACATTTCCGGAACTTCGCGCTTGATAAGGCGAATTGCCTGTTGAACAACGCCATCCTGGGCGAAGTTTTCCAGCCCAAGCGGGTCTTTTTCTGCCGGAATACCAAACAGGATCACTGCCGGGATGCCCAGTTTTGCTGCGGTTTCGGCTTCCCGAACAGCTTCCAGAACGGATAGCTGGGACACACCAGGCATGGAAGCGATGGGTGTGCGTCCCTGTCCGTGCCGGACGAATAACGGGTATATGAAATCGCGCGCGTTCAATTCAGTCTCGCGCACCATCGCTCGCAAGGTCTCGCTCTGGCGCAATCGGCGAGGTCTGGCAATCAATGCACGCCGGTCAGAGTTTGGTTTCTTCGGATCAAGTTCAAATATAGCCATCATTTCTCCAAATTACACAGTAGTTTCACAAGTCCTTCGGTCGTATATTCGTCTGCCATTAATACATTTTCAAAGCCTGCTTCTTCAGCTGCTTTTTGTGTGATTGGACCTATACAGGCGATCCTGGGGTGGCCGGGCAAATGCAGTGGATCGAGTTCCTCCAGCAGGACGAGGTTGACAAAGTTTTCCACTGTGGATGGGCTGGTGAAAGTGACAACATCCACACCGATCTTCAGGGCAGCCAACCCATCCAGGTCTGGTTGAGCCGGGAGTGTGCGATAGACAGCGATCTCATGTGCGATGCCGCCTGCCGCTAAAATTGCTTTCGACACGACATCCCGGGTGATTTCGGCACAGGGCAGCAATATCCAGCGTCCACGCAGGTCACCGAGGCCGGGCAGGATGGCTTCAGCCACAAATTCTTCGGGTACAAAGTCAGGCGTAACCCCACGTGCGGTGAGGGATTGTGCGGTTTTTGAGCCAATTGCAGCCACTTTAACTTGTCTGCCATTTTCTTGAAAGGATATTGGATGCAGGTTGTGTTCAAAAAATGCATCCACCCCGTTTACCGAAGTGAACACCACCCATTCATAGCAGTTCAGTGAGGCAATGGCTCGCTCCAATGCCACATTTTCTTCAAATGGGTGGATCTCAATAACAGAAAAAAAGACCGGCTCGAAGCCAGCAGCAAGCAGGGAGTTGGCAAATGCAACAGACTGATTACGAGGACGGGTGATGAGTATTTTCATGTCAAGCAGCAGCCTTGGATCCGAATTCAGAAACCTGTTGCAGAATTTCAGTGGCACCTTGAGTGATGGCTTCTTTTGCCAGGCGAGTGCCAAGTTCAAAAGGATCTGTGCTTTCACCGCTTACTTTAACTATCTGTTTTCCATCCGTGGAAGCTACCAGACCGGTCAGAAATATAGACAAAGTTTCCTTTTCAACAGTGCAATGTGCGTAAGCTGCCACCGGAACGGCACATCCTCCGCCCAATCCAAGCAAAAATTGACGTTCAGCAGTCACTGCAGCCCGGGTTGGAATATTTTCAAGCGAGGATAAAAGCTCAAGAGACTCTTGGTCATTTGCACGACATTGGATGCCCAGTGCTCCTTGTCCGGGTGCAGGCAGCATTACATCCAACGGCAGCCACTGGGTGACATGCGATTGCATTCCGAGACGGATCAGGCCAGCGCCAGCCAGAAGAATGGCATCATACTGTCCATCCAGGGCTTTATGCAGACGAGTGTCCACATTGCCTCGCAGAGAGGTGGTGGTCACGTCTGGGCGTACAGACAGAATCTGGGCGCTGCGGCGCAAACTTGAGGTTCCCACTACGGCTGCGGGGGGTAACGATTCGAGAAGATGGCCTCTGGCAGAGATCAATGCATCGCGTGGCTCGGCACGCACCGGCACACATCCCAAGGTCAAACCAGCCGGGTTTTCAACGGGCAGGTCCTTAAGTGAGTGCACAGCGCAGTGAACCGCGCCGCACAGGAGCTCAGTTTCAAGTTCCTGCGTGAACAACCCCTTTCCGCCAATCTCAGGCAGGGGTTTGTCGAGAATTTTATCGCCTTGCGTGGTTATGACTTTTTCCTCACAGAGCAGGTCAGGGTGAATTTTCTGCAAAGCAGCCATCACCCACTGGGTCTGCCAGCGGGCCAGGGCGGAGGGACGGGTGGCGAATATCAGTTTCATGAGGGTTCAGATTCCTATATTCCTATTGGGTCAATCCACGGTCGTTAAACCAAATAAAGTTCGCACCATGCTGGCGTATTCAGAGGCAGTTGGCGTGTTGGCTTCAGCCCGCATACGGTTGGTGGGTGTATCCAAAAGCTTCTTGACCAGGGCACTGGTCATGGCTTCGATGCGGGCTTTCTCAGCTTCGCTCAGGCCGGGCAGGTGGCGCAGGGTTTTGTCCAGTTCAGTCTGGCGAATAACCTCCGCATGCTGACGCACTTCTGCAATCAACGGAAGCATATCCAGCGAATGAAAAAAATCCAGGAACTTTTCCGCTTCCTTGGTCAAAATCGCTTTGACCCGTGGTACCTCTGCTTCCCGCTCGGAAAGCGAATGCTTGAGATGAGCTTGCAAGCTGTCCATATCATACAGAACTACGCCGGGAATCTCGCCGCAGCCCGGGTCGATGTCTCGTGGTACAGCGATGTCAATCATTACCAGTGGTCGGGCAGGTCGCTGTTCCAGGATATCTTTAAGAGTGCCGGGATGAAGGATGGTATGCGGAGCTCCTGTGGACGAAATCAGGATATCTGCTGTGGAAAGAGCTTCGTTCATATACTCAAAAGTGGAAGCAGTTGCTTGCCAACGTTTTGCCAGTATTTCTGCCCTCTCAATCGTTCGATTAAGCACCAGCACTTTCACTGCCCCTCTTTTGCGAAGCGCCTCAACGGCTAGCTCGGCCATCTCGCCTGCTCCCAAAATCACGATTTGCGCCTGCGATAGGTTGTGGATGGATGCTTCTGCCATGGATGCAGCCAGGGAAGATATTGATGCCGGGTTGCGGGCAATATAAGTCTCGGTGCGGGCACGTTTACCGGCATGGATGGCTCGCTGGAACAGGCGTGAAAGGATCGGTCCAATTGAACTAGTTTGACGAGCCAATTCAAGGGCATCCGCTACCTGCCCCAAGATTTGCGGTTCACCCAAGACGAGCGAATCCAGACCTGAGGCCACTTGCAACAAATGGCTGACAGCCTGTTTGTCTGTGTAATGGTACAAGTGGGGGCGGAATAAATGTGCGGCTACCCCGCGTACATCCACCAGAAATGACTCCAACGCGTCTGGTACAAAGCAATTGGAGACAGCATACAGTTCAATTCGGTTACAGGTGGAGAGGATAACCAGTTCGCTGATCTGGTTGTTATCATCCCCGCAAGCAAGATACATAGAGGCATCATGAATGTTTTCAGCATTAAAAACCAATTGTTCTCTTAAGCTGATCGAGGCGGTAGTATGGTTAATTCCCAGGCAATGTATGTGCATGATTGGCTCGAAGTTAATTGATAGAGATAACTATAGCCGTGCCATAAGGATTATCCTAGTGAGATTTGTGAAAGTTTTCCTTAATGTTTAGTGAGAATGTCTACAAGTATGGTTTTATATCATCTGGCACTGAACAAGATTTCCCAGATAGATTGCTTGCTCACTAATGTGTCAATTGTGGCAGTCAAGGCGAGATGGTCAGCGGGGTTCTCATGAGAAAGTATTGTGGATTTTTATTTTCTTCTCTATAAGCTTTTTAGGTGGTTTGATTTCTATGTAACTTGCTAAACTGTCTCAACATTCGTACGAACTCTTTTTGTTTTGTACACAAACACACAGTTCTTTCAAAAAGCCCCCATATCTGGGGCTAATGTTATCTTATGGTAAATTTTCTCTTTATTGTGTTGGTGCAAATCCAATTGGTCGGAACTTATACCTGTATATACGATATGGTCCGCACGGATGAGGTGAAGGTAGTCATCTAACGGTTTGGCTCAGCGGCGGGGCGAGTGAGACTCTTTTTCAATTATTGTACATTCTGGCAAATCGCGCCTGATTCCGAGCGGCATAGCCGCTGTCCGCTTGCATGTCCCCGTTCTTTGGGGGAGCAGGTGTTGGGCGCCGGACTATTTTGATGCAGTCTCCACTCTTCTGAAGATGCGCCACGCCAACAGGGTTAACCACCGGGATGGCATTTTCTTCTGTCCAAACTCCCAATCCTTCCATGCTGTCCAAATTGATTCGAGTGTAAAGCATCCCTGCAGATCTGCCTTACATTCCAATATCCCGAGCATATCGAGAAATCTTTTATCATTTTTGAGCCAAGAAAATCGCGATAAGACATCAAGCACATGTATGAGGTCATACCATACAAAGGGAACTTTAAGTTTACGAAAATCAGTACCCATGTAGAACATATATGGGTGTTGTGTAGTGCTTTCGCTCCATAAATTAAGGATTGTATCTGCCCCTGTGTGACAGGCAGGGCTATCGCGTAATTCCGCAACTTCTGACAATGCCTTAAGCATGGCCAAATTCGCAAAAGGACAAGGATCATCTTTTCGCCCAGGTCCACGGAACTTGCCCAATTCCTTGGAGACGGCACAGGGCCAACCATTATCGCGTAACAATTCAATCAGATACTCGATGGCTGACTTTACTGCCGGTTCGTTACTAACGCCAAACTTTACCAAGGCATAAACAATGAGCGGAGCATCACATAAGGCCCATGCCCATTGATTATGGCCTGATCCGCCGTAATGCGTGGGGATATTCATCGGGAGTTGGAAGGGGCCTTCAGCAGATTGATGTTCCAAAATGCGCGCAACAATTGTATCCACACCGGGATCATGGACTGTAAATCCCAAATCAGCGATGAATGTCAGTTTATGAAACGACTGGCTGGCGCTCTTATGACTTGATATAACTGTCCCCGGCCATCCGGAGAGTTCCGTGACCAGGTTTTGTACCTGAGCATTCGCCAACATTGACTTCCGGGAAGAATTGACTTGTTGGTCGTTCTCGGATTGTCCCAGCAAATCGAGCCTTGTTCGATATTCAACCCAAGGTTCACCTACAAGCAGCCAATCGACAGGAGCACTCATGGTCTATATCCTTGCCTACAACGTTATTGTGTTTTAGCTTCCAACTATTAATTATACGGATTTGTTATAATCTGCAATTATGCCACAAAATCAAAAAGCGCCCTCCATTCTTGGAAGGCGCTTCATCATCTAATACTCTCTTTGTTCTAGGCTCGCGCAGTACCCCGCAGAGTGCCCGAAGGGTGCAGGGGCAAACCGCCGGCCTAAATTTACGACCAAAGGGAGTGCTGTGCTTGGCCACCGAAGGATACGACTCAGTACCCAAGGGGATGCTGGCGCGATCCGCGCGGGGTGTATGAATGTGGTTATATAAACATTGTATTGTTTATTGGACATAACAGTATAAAACCTGCGAGCCATATTATAATTGCCACCATGTTTACTAAAAATCGCCTTGAACGCGAATCACAGACATTACAAGCCATGTTTTTACTTTACTGCCAAAGACACCATGGCTGCCAATCCAAATTATGCAAGCAGTGCCAGGAATTGCAGGACTATTCCTTGAACAGACTCAAACACTGCCCTTTCCAGCAAGGCAAGACCACCTGCGCAAAATGCCCAATCCATTGTTATAAATCTGAAATGCGGTCCAGAATCAAGCAAATCATGCGTTTCTCCGGCCCGAGGATGCTCTTGACCCATCCGATTCTGACTATACAACATTATCTGGATAGTTTAAGAAAAGAACCACAAGAATTGTAATACGCCTGTACTCACCTCCTTAAATGAAGAAGCACTCTCCAGGCGGAGGGTGCTTCATTGTCTTAACATTCTCTTTGTTCCAGAATCGAAGTACAGGCTTATATTTACGACCGCAGGGAGTTCTGTGTATCCCCGCCTGCCCCTCGATGGGTGTAAACGAGCATTATTTGTTTATCCCTGCATGGCAGGTCGGAACTTATACCTGTACGTGCGACTTGGTCCGCGTGGGAACTTTTATGGTGGTGCTTTGAGCGTGCTTTCCCATAATCAAGTCGGCTGGAATCCCTAAACCGTTATGCAGCCGCCGGATCATTTCCAGTGAAAGTCCGCGCTTTCGATTGAGTACTTCTGAAACCCGCTCCTTGCTGCCCAAGTATGCGATCAGATCTGACCGGCTAAGTCCACGGCTTTCCATGTAATATTCCAACACCTGCACCGGATCATCCGGTTCAGGGATCGGGAAGTGTTTGGCTTCATATGCTTCAACCAGAGTCACCAGCACATCCATCCGGTCACCTTCTGGGGTTCCAGGGATAGATTCCATCAGCTTTTCGATTTCCTTCAATGCTGCCTGATAGTCAGCTTTGCTGTGAATAGGTTTGATATCCATTTTTTACTCCTTATATCGTGTTGACATCGATCCGATCATATTCTTCGTGCGTTCCCACGAACCGAATGTACACCACGCCATGTTGATATACCACCACAACCACCAACCGGTAATGATTGCCTTTGATATTGAAAACAGCTCGGTTATTAGCCACAAAACTGGCATTCTGATAAACCGCTTTGATATCCGCCGGGCTGTTCCAGGTGGCACGTTCCACATCATGGAACCAGGTCTGCAATGGGGTGGCAGCATCCGGATGCTTTTCCCAGAATTCCCACAGGATACGCCGGCTGATGATCCTCATAACAGGATTATACCATATGGTTACCGTTTTGGTAACCTTGGATTAAAAGTAAAAGGGCTGTCCCCAACAAGGAGAGGAACAACCCTTTTTCAAAGAGGAGGGTAGAATTATTTCCTGGACGATTCAGCCATGCGGATCAGATCATCAATGGAAACATCTTGAGAAGCGGTTATGTGATATAACCATTCACCATCAATCCAATAAAGTTGAATGGCTGCTTTTTTATCCCAGCTTACCTCGACGGGAAAATCCCCTTGCCAGTCTACATCATTGAATGCCCAATCACCTCTTACTGAAACGGTGGATTGACCATTTACCTGAACTTCCCGGTAACTTCCGGGGGCAACTGGAAAGGTAGATGCAGGTCCAACGACATAGCGATTTAATCCAAAATACCACCATTTTATGGAACGGGCGTACAACTGGATATGTTGTTCGAGTGTTGATCCCTTCCAAGAGAGCGATGCCATCTTGTCCGTACCGATGTCAGCCATCTGGATAACAGAATCAAATGTATATCCATCTGGAACCCAATCAGGTATCATTAACGCTCCGTCAAATGCAGCTTTGATATCGGATAGTGTATAAGATGTTGCCTGCTCCTGAGGAGGATCCACACTATCAATGTGGGGGAGTGTGGGGATCAAAATGTTAGGTTTTACATCAACCCATATATTGCCGATTTCAACCCAGCGCGGCATGGTCACAATGCGAACACAAGCAATCACCAGAACCAAGGTTGCGATGACAAGCGCGGTGTTCCGGAGAGTTATTTTTTGGGCAATAAGCCGCGGTTTTGGCTGTGCAATATGGGCATATAATGCCGCGGAAAACTCACGAGGCGGTTGTGTATGGTACTTGGTCAGAAAATCATCTTTCATTCTCCACCTCCCATTCAGAGCGGAGTTTAATAATAATCCTATTTAACATTGTGCCAACGTTAGATTCGCTTAGATGAGTCAGGTGGGCGATTTCGCGATTGCTAAATTCTGCGCCGAATTTTAAAGCAATCAACTCCTGCTCGCGCCCCGGCAGTTTTGCCAGGAGCATTGAGAGACGCGAGAATTCCTGCTTCTGTTGAATAGTCTCTTCAACTATTGCCAAGTCAGCTTGCTGATGGATATCTTCGAATGAAAATTCTTGTTGAACACGGCGGAAGTGGTCGGTAGCAACGTTGCGGGCAATGGTAAAAAGCCAGGTAGAAAATGCTGCCAGATTCTTCTTATAGCGCCACCTGCCACGCCAGGCTTTCTCGAATGTGGTTGCGGTCAAGTCTTCAGCCTGATGACCATCACCGACCCGGTAGCGAAAGAAATTATAGATGCGTGGTAGTTCCTGGTGGTAAACAGCTTCCCAGTTAATGGCCTCCATGGAATCCTTTTCTCTTGCGAGAGTTCGTGATAATGTGTCCATCTCTATATCATTATACGTAAAGGGAGAAGATGTATCACAACAAAAAAGCGCCCTCCATTTCTGGAAGGTGCTTAAGTGAATAAAGATTTCTATATACTAGGCTCGCGCAGTGCCCCATAAGGGGCAAATCGCCGGCCTGAATTTACGACCAAAGGAGTACTGTGCACACCTGCCTTCGAAGTTTGGGAATACATACATCTCGGTCTGTGCGATGAAGGCTTACGCGATTCGCGGGTGGATTAAAAAATAGGTGCATTCAACGCAAATTTATCCTACAAACTAAAAGATAACCTAAGTATTCATCTAGTGTTAGTTAATCATACGAAATCGCGTGACGAGAATCAAAAATCAGCAAACAATATCCGCGAAACTGCTGGTCAGATAACAAATATAAGATTAAAAATGCTCCTGCAAAATTTCTTGCATACGACTGCGTAAGGTTCCCATGTGTGTTCCATCATTTTAATCCTCAAATGCGGCAAATGACTTCCCCAGCAGGGCACCTGCCTCCTGGTGATTAACTGGCTTGGCAAAGAGAAACCCTTGCACATACTTGCATCCCATCGCAAGTAGTATGGATAGCTGGTCGTTTGTTTCAACACCCTCCGCAATCACATTCATTCCTAGACTGTGTGCTAGTGCCAAAACCGTTCGGACGATCTCTAAACCGCTGCCAGGGGTTCCTAGTTGGCTGATGAAAGTGCGATCAATCTTGAGTGTGTCAATTGGTAGAGAGTGTAGGTATCCCAGCGATGAATACCCTGTTCCAAAATCATCAATTTGCACCTGTACGCCCAATTCGCGTAACTTTAAAAGTATGGCAGAAGTAAACGCGGCGTCTTCAACTATCAAGCTTTCCGTCAGTTCCAATTTCAAACTGCTGGCATCCAATTTGTTTATTTTCAGGATCTCAGCAATCTTTTGAACCAAATCCGTTTGTGTGCATTGCCTGGTAGATAAATTCACGCTAACCGTCAGCGGTGGATCTTTAGGATATTGAACCTGCCAGGCGCGAATCTGGCGGCATGCCTCGTCTAGAACCCAATAACCCATCGGAACGATGAGCCCCATTTCTTCAAGGGTTGGTATGAATTCTGCTGGAGCGGTTAGGCCCCGTGTTGGATGCTGCCAGCGTACCAACGCCTCAAATCCAGTGATTCGCCGGGTTTCCAGATCTATGATTGGCTGGTAGTAAACGATAAACTCCTGACGTTCCAAAGCTTTTCGCAGGTCAGTCTCAAGTTCTAGGTGTGTCATCACACCATCTAGCATCGCCGGATCAAAAATTTCATAGCGGTTCCGCCCTTGTTTCTTGGCACGATACATTGCAATATCGGCATCGCGTAAGATATCCTCCGCTCGCTTGTACCTGGCATCATTCAGCACAATGCCCATGCTTACGGATATAAATACCTTGTGACCTCCCAAATCAGCAGGCAAATCCAGACTATTTAGGATCCGATTTGCAACAATTTTGTAATCCGTGGGAAATTCCATATCTTCAAGCAAGATGACAAACTCATCGCCCCCCAAACGCGCAACGGTATCTTGGCTGCGTAAGCAGGCTTTTAGACGGTGTGCGCTTTCGATCAGTAATAAATCCCCGATATTGTGGCCCATGCTGTCATTCACCACCTTGAAGCGATCCAAATCCAAGAAGAATACGGCAAACTTAAAATTCTTATTCCGCTTGGAGCGTTCCATCGCATGGCGCAGGAGATCGATAAATAAAACACGATTAGGCAGATTCGTCAGAGGATCATGCAACGAGGTATATGAGAGTTGCTCTCCAATGCGTTTGCGTTCTACAAGTTCGACATTTAGTTCCTCGTTGACTTGGCTGAGCTTTAGAGTGCGGTCAGCTACCTGCTGTTTCAGCGTGGAATTCAGGATCTGGAGGCGGTCAAGCATGTGGTTAATGTAGATATTCAGGCTGCCAAATTCGTCTGGGAGAGAAACTTCAATGCGCTGGCTGAGGTCACCTTTTTCGACTTCGCTAAACAGCTTGATCATCTTGCGGAATGGGTTGGAGAAAAAGGATACTAGCTGGAAAGAAAGGAACACTCCCACGACAATGGCTCCAACACCCGCATTCACAATCACCAACAACGCATTGGTCAGGAGTTGAGGGGAATGAGAGATAAGCCTCATCTGGTGATAGACAGTGGGTATAACCAGAAACAAGGTAACCATCACCAACCCAATCATCGAGAGCGATAATTTCAACCATAAACGCATTCCTTTCATACCAGCCAATTGCCTTTCAAACTGTTTGGGGAGTAAGGCTTGGATGATCGGCTCGAACAATTGATTGAGCGTCAGGTTTTCCAGGATGCTGTTTGTCAGACCGGCTGCCATCGCCGCCGAACTGAGGTAAAAGATTTGCTCAAAGCTGAGGTGAAGGCCGAAATACCCATATGCCAGGGTCGGGGCCAGCACCAGAATTAATAGTTCCATGAATTCGTAAAAGAGATAATTTTTGGTAGCAGAAGTCGCTTGCTCCCAGGCAAGTTTTTCCTGCTCAGGGTCGGTGCTGATCGCCCTGGGTTGGCCGGGTTTCAACAGGCATGTAAACAAATCTTGATTGAAATGAGAGAATTGCACAAGCAGAATTGCATTCCTTAACAACAAGGCAACGCCGCCGAATATTAACAGGCTGGTGCCCTGGGTTTTGCTAAATCCTGCATTTTGCTGAGCCGGCATGGCGGTTAACAAAAGCATCATTGTAGTATTGATTAATTGCGTGAAAAGAAGAATCAGGATCGGATAACGCCTGCCTGTACGGATGAGAAGTCTATTGATGAAAGAAGGTGAATTGTTTTTTTTCGCCATAAACCTGACCTTTTCGAAAAATTCAATATGTTGCTAGATGATTAAATTAATATTCCCCCGCCCAAACCCATTACTTCTAAAAACTTTAACATCACCACTTCAGTTCTAGCCTCTAACAAAAACTTTGCCAGCAAGTTGCGTGCTATTTAACCATCAATCAGCTTGGCGATGAGAATGCCCAGCATGTCCTTGCTCCTCTTTACAATTTCTCGACCCAAATATTCTTCAAAGAAACCAAAATTTATCAGTGGTATATTTGGAATTTAAGACACACCACTAAATTATTGTTCTAAATGCAATTATACATGAATAAAACTATAAACAAGCGCAACCAAAGTGAACCAGAAATGTAGCAAAAAACAATGCTGCCAAAAAAAACCGCTACCAAATGGATAGCGGTTCAGCATCTTGTTACCTCAAAACCGGCCTGAACTTACGACCAATGGGAGTGCTGTGCATCCCCCTGCGGGGGACTTTACCCGCCTGCCCCGTCCTTTTGGGGTATATACGACTCGGTTCGCGCGGCGGAGGTGAGAGTGTCGATCTAACGGTTTGCGTATGTCCCGCATGCTTTATGCGGGATGCTTGCAGGTGAGCGGGCTGGGATTCTGTTGGGGCAGGAAAAACTAAAAGCCAGCCTGTCCTGGAGGACAGTCCAGGGAAAAATGCTTGAAAATGCCGCACGCCGCGAAGCGGCAGTCCCACACGTCAGGTGCACGCTTTGTTAGGCGCTCTGTGACACTGACACAATGCCTCTGCGAGATCTGCCAAAGATATTCTTAATCCAGCTCTGCTAGTCTGGCCCGGACCAAATCCTTCACTAATTCTTCATCGATTTCCCAATCGACAGGGATCTGAAAGCAGTTCTTGAAGAGGACAAACTTCCCCAACCTCACCTTAAAGTTTTCAATTACACGAAAACTCCAGGGTGAAAATGTTAAATGATGCTTGTAGGCACAAACGCCAACTACATACTTCCCATTCCGGTGGATGTTAGGTACGTTCCAGGACATTTTGGACTCTAGTTCCGGAAATTGGGTAAGAATCAAATCAATTACGGACCTGAGAGTCCTCTCTTTCGTAGGATCCAGTGAAGCTAAATATTCCTCAACTGAATTGAATTTTGGGGATTTCATTTCTTTCCGACTCCTCGTGTAAATGCCACAATCGCATTTGCATGGCCATGGCCCATTTTGAAATTCTCTTTTAGTCGTTTGGGTTCTAGCGCCCAACGGTCGGCGGTATGCGCCGTAGGGGATTTCGGAGCTGCGTTCGTGTCACCCGATACAAACCTTGATGCGAGCTGAAACGCTTGATTTACCACTAAAAACCCCTATGGCGTATGACCGCTTGTTGAAAGGAGTATTTTTTATTTCGTCCATTTCCACCATTCATTTGCAATTTTGTCCCAATTAAACTTGTTGTAACCAGGCTGTCCATTTGGTGTCAACGCAACGCGAAGTGAGGCAATATCTTAAAGTTTGAATTATTTTCGCATCGAATTACTGATCATTTAATCCCTTACCATTGAGAATTTGCTGCATACTTTTTTCAACCCTTGACTCCCGGGTTTTGGATTGTTTGGGTGCAGAAAAATAAAGAATGTACGCTCTTTGCCGTCCCGGCGTCAATGCATCAAAAGCAGTTTTCAAGGCAGGGATTTCATCTAATTTATTTTGAAGTTCTTCAGGAATGCTGAATTCTGTAGCCTTTTTATAATTCACTTTCAAACCGGCTTTTTCCACTTCAATGGCTTCATAAATATAGGCTTTCAAGATGGTTTCCATCTCAACTATTTCTTGAACATTGGCGAACCGAACCTGGCGCGCTGCCTGCACATTCTCCGTTTGTGTGATTAGAATCCCATTGGCATCATTTAACAAGGCACCTTTGATAAACAAAAGCGCACAGTATTCTTTAAATACATGTATTAAAACTATGTTACTTTTCTGAAACGTGTAACAAGGAACACCCCACTTCAATTCTTCGGTCAGTTGACAGTCAAGAACGATCATTCTCAATTTCTCCAATTCTTCCTGCCACTTTTTGGATTTACTAAAATAAAAATCAACATTAGGATTCATTCTATTCATTTTTTTGATACTCCTTTGTATGAAATATTTGCTCCAAGCCACCTGCTAGCAATTTCTGGCGAATGCTGCCTAACGGTTTGCGTAAGCCCCGGCGTAGTTGGTCGGGCGTGGACAATACTTGAGAGCAGGAAAAACTCGAAGCCAGCCTGTCCTGACGGACTGTCGAGGGAAAAATATCTGAAAACAGCGATGAATCCCTCCCGTCCAGTGCAAAGTGCCGGTGCTTTTCCGGTACGCTGTGTTAGCCCGCATTTGATTTTTATAGACATGGTACTAGACCCTTAGCGAGCCACGGAACCCCCTGACGCCATAGTAAGAGGACGCACCGTTGTGATACACGAAGACATGGTCGTAGCGACGATCAGCAAAGATGGCACCGCCGAGTTTTCTAATTTCAGAAGGTGTTTTCAGCCAGCTCGATGTTTTCGTATCGAAATTTCCAAGTTTCTGCAACTCTCGATATTGTTCTTCCGTTAAAATCTCGATGCCCATAGCATCTGCCATATCAATAGCGTTATCTTCTGGTTTAAATTCTTTCCTTGATTCCAGCGCTTCATGGTCGTAACAAATATTTCTTCGGCCTTTAGGACTTTCCGCTGAACAATCATAAAAAATGTATTCGCCCGTCTTTTTATCATAACCAACAACATCCGGTTCTCCACCGGTTCTCTCCATTTCATTGAGTGACCACAGTTTTTCAGTATTAGCTTCCAATTTTGCTTGTACTTTAGCCCATTTAAGACCTTTATGGCAGTTCATGTTTTTCTCAAAACGGGCTTTCAATGCTCTGAGTAGTTCTTCACGTTGTTCTGGCGACAACTCTTTTTTATTGCTATTAATGTTGTTCATACTTTTATATTATCTCTGGGGAATAGGTGTGTCAAGCGTATAATTGCCTAAATTTATTTCAAAAGATCACTAGCCGATATTATATCTGCTTACAATTTCTTTTACTTCTTTGGCTTTGGCTCGGGTAATTCAACCAAAGATTCTCCGATAGCATTCAAATCTTCAATGCGGCGACGCTCATGAGGGCTAACGGTTTGCGTTAGTGGCGGGTGGGCGGGCTGAGATTCTGTTTGGGAGCAGAAAAAACTCGAAGCCAGCCCGTCTTAGCGGACTGTCCAGGGAAAAATGCTTGTAAACCGCGCAGACTCCCACACGTTCATTGCAAAGTGCCGGCGATCTTCCGGTACGCTTTGTTAGCCGCCGCCATTAATTTGGAGCCTCCACAAATATTTATAAGGGCTTGAAGGCGTGGAAACTGATGCCCTGCGTGCCGAAGTCCAGCGCGTCGGACGGATCAGGTACATCTACGTAGTTGTTGTACTTGTGGACAATTTCTGCATTTTCAAAACCAGCCGCGCGCACGGCGCGGAGTAACTCTGCGTCCAGCAGAGCGCCAGCAATTCAACCAGTCCATAGAGAGATGTCATCTAATGCGTCGGCAGGTAACTCACGCTCAATTAGAATATCGCCCACTTGTAATCGTCCACCTGGCTTTAGAATACGGAACCATTCGCGAAGCGTCTCGACTTTATCAAGTGTAAGATTGAGAACGCCATTGCTAATCACTACATCAGCAAAGTTATCAGATAGGGGCAGAGATTCTGCAAGCCCTTCACGGAATTTGACATTGGATGCGCCCATCGCTGCCGCTCCCGCCTGTGCCTTTTTCAACATCTCTGCGGTCATGTCGAATCCTATCACCCGACCAGATGAGCCAACCAGACGAGATGCGATAAGAGAATCGAATCCCGCACCAGAGCCAATATCTACAACTGTTTCACCAAGATTTATTGACCCTACAGAAAACGGGTTTCCAGTTCCAGCGAAGGATGCGATGTTACTTTCGGGGAGGTCAGCGTACAAGGCTTCCTCATATCCGAGCAAGTTCGCAAGGCGACGCCCAGTGTGGAAATGGTATCCCTTATTGGGATCAAGGGCTACATTGGTGTATTCTTTTTTGATTTCTTGCCGAAGTACATCGAGCGAAATCTTGGGAACAGGTTGCTGTATGTCCATTGGTTTTCTCCTTATAATTTATAAAATGAACTGGAAGCGAATGGGACAACTGAAGTAGAGTATTATTTTTGGGCAACTCCTTTCCCGAAAGAGGCGCCCAACTATTTATTTTACGGACTTTTTATACGCTGCAATTATACCGTATAATCAACTAATTCGGGTATAATATACAGTAATAATATACTGTAATAATGCTTGATTATCTTGAAGATGCAACAGCAATCCAATCATAAGAATAATCATACATTAAATTTTTCTGCGTCAAACACCCATGAGCGATCCTTCAACCCAAAAACCCAGAAAACTGCTTGACCAAATTCGTGATGCCATCCGTTTGAAACATTACTCCTACAGTACCGAGAAAACCTATGTTCACTGGGCGCGGTGCTATATCCTTTTTCATAATAAACGCCATCCTGCTGAAATGGGTGCAGTTGAAATCGAAACCTTCCTCACTCATATGGCAAAAGAGGATAATGTTTCAGCCTCTACCCAAAACCAGGCACTCAATGCCCTTCTATTTCTTTATCGAAGTGTGTTGAAAATCGATCTCGCTATTCCGATCCATGCCATGTGTGCTAAACGTTCAGAACACTTGCCAACCGTTTTATCGAAAGATGAAACAGCACAAGTACTCTCAGGGGTGCAAGGGTTGCATCAACTGATGGCAAAATTACTCTATGGCAGTGGCTTGCGTTTGATGGAGTGTCTGCACTTGAGCGTAAAGGATATTGATTTCGAGCAATCACAGATTATCGTTCGAGATGGGAAAGGCGAAAAAGACCGTGCCACGATGCTGCCTTCCAGCCTGGTAGAACCGCTCAAGACTCAAATTGCATATATCCGCAAATTGCACGAGCTGGATCTGGTGCAAGGGTTCGGTTGAACTTCCTTTTGCTCTGGCGCGCAAATATCCAAATGCAGACAAAGAATTTGCCTGGCAATATATCTTTCCATCGGATCGCCGCTCAACTGATCCGCGTAGTGGAATCTTACGCCGCCATCATTTGGACCCCAGTGGGCTTCAACGGGCGGTCAGGGCAGCAGCAAAGCTGACTAAAATTGACAAACCCATCAGCCTGCACACCTTTCGGCATTGTTTTGCAACCCATTTATTGGAAGCAGGTTATGATATCCGCACAGTGCAGGAACTGCTCGGGCATAAAGATATCAAAACAACCATGATCTATACCCATGTACTCAATCACGGGCCAAAGGCGGTCCGCAACCCGTTGGATTGACAATTGGTTTTTCTCAATGTGAATCCCGAATCGAAAAGCGCCCTCCACGCATACGCGGGAGGGCGCTTCGCACATTCTTTTTGTTCTAAGCTCGAATCGCCGGCCTGAACTTATACCCGCGTGTACCCTCGATGGGTATACACCAGCACAAAGTTATGCGGCCCTTACCGCTGGTCTAAATTTATACCCGTATATACGACTCGGTCCGCGCGGATGTAGTAAAAGTAAGTATTTGAGTAATAAACAATTAAAGCAAGAACTAATTCTCGATTTGACCTAAGGTTTCAAGCGCCCTGTAAAAAAAGAAAAACGCTTCCGGGTTGGTTTTCTTGAGCTTGTTCAATTTGTTGTAATTCGGATTAGGAATGTTCCATGCAGAAAGGTCTAACCCTTTCTCAAATCGAATAATCGTGTTCTCCTGTTTCAAGATAAGCGCAGCCAGAGTTGCTGCTTTTGATGCACATAAGATGGCAGAGTCTGGAGAAAAATTTCCTGAATAAATAAAACCTCTGAGTTTTGAGATTCCATCCACTAATTCCTGGTACTCACCGACAGCTTGCAAATTGCCACGAGTACCAATCAAACAAGCTGTGTTGAAGGTGTCCAACAAAACATCCTGGGTATTAAGCTCGTTCAATCCACGATAGGCCAGTTCTTTGGACGCAATAGCATCATGAGTTGCAGTTACCAGTCTGATATTTTCAGAAATGTCGAAAAGGGCTGCTACATCGAATAATTGCTTTGCAATCTCGAGTTCTTTACTCTTTCCGAATTGAATTCCAGTGGTGTGTGGTGCAAAAGCGGTTAATTTATCCCCCAGAAGGCACTCCAGGATTGGGTACACGACACTGGTACTCTTATCTACTAGAGACAGAAGGGGTAATTGGATTTCGACTTCCTGAAGCTGCACATATAGGTTTTCTTCAAATAAGATGTCCAGTAAAATGTAGCTCACTTTGGCTTGGATCACAGAAATAATGAAGAATTTTTGGTGTTCTTTGGGTAATGCAAAACCCGCTCCATGCCAGATGAGATGAAGTGGGTGTAACACAATTGAATGGTCTTTTTGGTAGCCAGTCGCTATCAATTGAAAGGTTGCTCCCTTCATGGTGATTAATTATGGCTTTCTAAAGATATTATTTTATTAAAGGTAAGATATAATTAATATGGTCTAAGTCAGAAAAGGTGATTGCATGAATATTTCAGATTCAGTTTCATTAATCTTAGGATTATTGTTATCACTTGGCGGATTCATCCTCGTTGTCTTAATAATTTTAGGAGTCTTGATTATCTATCTGGCAGTATATTTATATCAGAAAGATCAGAAAGAAGAACGTGCGTGTGAGTTATATGTAAATCAGATAATGCAATCTGTTCCTGTTGACAAGCAGATGATTTTTTTGATGCAATATAATGGAAAGAAGAAAAATCCGATATTGGCATTACTATTGGCATATTTTTTAGGCGGGTTTGGCGCTCACAAATTTTACATTGGTCAAAATGATTTAGGAATCATTTATCTTTTATTCTGTTGGACTGGCTTCCCTAGCCTGATTGCTTTAATAGAATGTTTTTGGATATCATCTGTAATTTCCAAAATTAATCGTAGAAAAGCATTAGAGATTGCAACTTTAATTGGTGGGGGTTCTTTAAATATGTATATGTAAAAGTTTATTAAAGGAGTGATTATGAGTACAAAACAAGTTTTTTTCAGTATTGATACAAAGAAACCGATACAGGAAGTTGTTGAAGCAACCAAAAAATCATTAATGTTTCTTGGAGGACAAATTGTCCAACATAGCGATGGAGTCATTGTAAAGCAAGGAATAAATGGAGTAAATTTCGCTTTCATAGCTAATTTTGAAGCATATATCAATATTCGCCAATCGGACCCATCTAAATATGAGTTGTTTGGAACGATCAATTGGTCTCCAAATGTTTTATTTTGGGTTTGTATATTACTAGGTTTTTTCTCGTTCGCTATCTTCTGGATTGTTCCAGCCCTCTATCTATTCATTGATCCAACCTCGGTTTATCAACAAGCATTAATGAGAATAAATAGTTTCTTAAACTGATCTTGAAACTTCCTATTATCATTTTTGATAATAGAGGTTATTAGTCTAAGAAATGATCTAGTTAAGTCTGCGAATCCTCATTTATTTTGCTATCAAAGATTCAAATTCATTATTTGTAGCATCTGATTGATTGGTTTGAATTTTCATAAGGAGGAATAACGTAATGAATCTAAATATTCAATTTCAGATGGAAGATATTCGCAAAAAAAAGAGCAAGCAAGTAAGGATAAATCATCATCAAATATTCTTATCACAATTGGAAGTGTCCTTTTAATTATCGGGGTTGGATTTGGTATTCTAGGTATTCTTTCAGCTATTGGTTCAACCCTTCCAGGAGCAGAAACATTAGAAAATAGTGCAATAGGGCTTGGTTGTTGTTTTTCTTTTGCATTTCTCTTTTTAATACCGGGCGTCATTTTTCTTGGTTTAGGTATTGTCCGCAGGAAAAATGCCAACGACGAAATTCGTATTGTTGAGGAAGAAAACTTACAACTAAGGCGCCTCATGATAATGGACGAAGCAAAAAGAAATAAAACTGATACATAATCACTCTATATAGCAATAACCATCTAAAGTTTAGTATTTCATTTGGACAGATAAATTTAATTTTCACAGAGTCATTGTTGATTTATTTTGCGAAGGCTCATTCCTTTTCTGCAAACTCTATATTGAATAATTAAAAAGATTGATTTATTTGAAGCAAGAAAAAAGAACCATCTTATTCATATATATCCTTCATACCTTTGTTTATTAAACAAATCTTAAATTCCCTGTGAGGATCCTGTCCGTTTCTTGTGGGATATGGATGAATTTCATGTTACGTCGAATCCAAAGTCGCTGGAGTTGTTCCAATCAAGGAGTTCTCAAGTCGTCTGGGTTAATTGAACTCAATACACCCATCTTATTGACCCGTCTAATGTGATTTTCGAGTAATTTATGATTAGTTCTCAACTCTTCAATGTATCTGTCCTTTGCGAGAATAAAGTCTTCAAAGAATTGTTGCGAATTTAGCACGATTATCTTATTGCCAGCAGTGCATTTGTGTAAATCCGGTTCATCCCAACAAATGATGGCATTTTCGCCAACAGTGTGGTTGTGAACCATCCTGCATCGTAGTTCCTTATACAGAATATCTCCTTCATAACCATCGAAATATTTGTTCACAAAATCCGGATAGCTTTTTCTAGTGGAGTCAGTACCTGTCCAAAATGTGACTAGGAAGTCGATAGCACAACTAATCAGAATATAAGGTGCTGTTTGAAGACCATTATCAATCGTAGTTCTGATTTCACTTAAAATCTTTTCATTAAAAAATCTCTCGAACTCGTCTACCCACAGTTGCAAGTCTACTATCTCACCTGCATCGTTCATTGATTGGTCTGGAAATTGAACAGACTTGTCTTTAGCCATTTTTCGTCCTTAAATTTTCGTATGCGTCTCAATTAATCAACCTGAAAACCTATCGTATATTTTATTTTTCGTTGGGTTTCAACCTCTTTGAGTATCCTGTCCGCTTCATATGTGTTTTTTAACATTGAAATTGAGCCCATTTTAACATCGAAAACGCACCCACCTTCGGTAATTGTACACGAAAATTAACATTGAAGCACCTTCCAGCAATCTCTGGAAGGTGCTTCATCATTTAGAAAGTCCTTAGTTCTAGGCTCGAAGAGCTGGCCTAAATTTATATCCATAAACCAGGATACCGCGCTCATCGCCATCCGAGCGCAGGCGGCGGGTGACCATCTCGACCGGCATGCCGATCTCTACTGGCTGGTTGCCCAGGTCGGTCAGTTGGGCGGTGACCATGGGGCCTTCGGCTAGTTTGACAAGTGCCACGGTGTAAGGCGTGCTTTCGTCATAACCGCTGGGAGCCTGGTAAATGGTGGTGTGTGAATACACCTCCCCGCGTCCGCTAAAGGCAAAGGCTGTCTTGGCCTCGCCTCCACAGGTGGGGCAGACGTCGCGTGGCGGGAAGATCTTGGCTTCGCAGTGTGGGCAGATTTCTCCGACCAATCCGTATCGTTGTTGTTTCAAGCGCCAATGGCGAGGTATTTCCATAATTAATAAGCTCCTTTAAGTAATTACAAGCCAACTTTAAGCCTGCAAGACTCTCAAGAACTATCAGGTTTTAGTTTATTCTCTCCAGCACATGACTGACAGCAGTGGAAGCTGGGCCGCCCAGGGACTGGATGAGGGCATAACGCGCCGCGGGAATTTGGTTTGCGCCCGCGGTGCCGCGTAGCTGCAGGGCAGCCTCAACCGCCTGGTAGACACCCGTGGCTCCGCCCGGATTGCCGCGCGCTTTCAAACCTCCCAGGGTTGCACAAGGTAGCGGAAAACCATCCCGGGCAAATTTCCAACCCTGGCCGCGCTCCGCTAGGCCGCAGGCTTCCAGGCTCAAGGCGGCATATATGGAATAAGCATCAAAGTATTCAAACAGGCTGATATCGTCAAGCTGGATCCTGGCCTGCTGCAGAGCTTTTGATGAAGCTAACCCGGCGGCCTGGAACTGGAGTATATCCTGCCGGTCGTGTATGGACAGGCTGTCGGTGGTACTGGCTGAACCAGCAATGCGGATGAGCGGGTGGGAAAAGTGTGGGGGCAACAGGTCGCTGCGCGTTAACAGGACGGCTGCGGCTCCATCTGCCATGGGGGCGATATCAAACATGTTGAGCGGTTCGCTGACCATTTCAGCTTTCTGGTAGGTTTCCAGCTTGATGGCCTTTTGGTATATGGCGTTGAGGTTACCCACTGCGTGGGCATGAGCACTCAGGGCAAACCCGGCAAATCCATCCGAAGGCACATCAAATTCATACATATACCGGCGCATCAACAGTGCGGCCTGCGCAGTAGGGGTCAGACCCTGCACGGCTTCAAAATCGCTGTCTGTGGCTGTTGCCAGGGCAGATTCGGTTTCCGCCCCGATCGAATCGGTGAATTTTTCCACGCCCACCACCAGGGCAGTCTGTACAAACCCGCTGGCAATTGCCAGGTAACCCTGGCGCAAAGCCGCCCCACCCGAAGCACCGCTGGCCTCAAGTGTGGCAGTTTCAATCTCTTTCAGTCCTGAAAAATCAGCCAGTAACGCGCCCAGGTGGGCCTGGCGTGACAGGATGGGAGCCAGCATGTTGCCAACATATAAAGCCTGGGGCTGCAATTCGCCTGCATCCTGCAGGGCAGCTTGGATGGCATGGTGGGCCAGTTCCCGCAGGGAAAGATCCCAATGTTCCCCCACGCTGGTCTGACCGATGCCGGCAATAACAATATCACTCATAGTGCCTCTCGATGAATAAATGGAAATATCTCATAAAATTGGGGTGGGAAGTTCCCTGGCTTTTTGAGAAGATACTAAAGAACCCATTAACGCATGGCCAGTATGCCGCGTGTGCGTGCATAGGTGGCGTAGTCTATTTCGGTGCGCCGGGCAATGTAATCACGTGTCAGCGGGGCACTCATACGGCGCTCGGGCAGTTTGTCCGTCACCAGCAGATCAAACGCATCTGAACCTGCCCCCGATCCAAAGGAGACCATCAGTATGCGATCACCCGGCTCGGCGATATCCAAAATAGAGGTCAATCCGATCATGGCAGCCCCGGCATAGGTATTACCGATGACCTGAACCAGCAGGCCGGGTTCGATCTGCTCTTTGCTGAACCCCAGCATGGAGGCCACGCGCTGTGGAAACTTGGTGTTGGGTTGGTGGAATACAGCCCATTTATAGTCTGCCGGAGTGGTGCCGTTGGCTTCCATCATGGCTCGGGCGGCTGCGTTGATGTGTTTAAAGTAAGCCGGTTCACCGGTGAAGCGCTGCCCGTGTTCCGGATATCTCTGGTATTCGCGCCTCCAAAAATCAGGCGTATCGGTGACATATGAATAAGAGGACTGGATGATCGCCAGGGACTCATCTGCCGGTCCGATCAGATAGGCTGCTCCGCCTGCACCGGCAGTATATTCCAATGCATCGCCGGGTTTACCCTGGGCAGTGTCCATGCCGATGGCCATGGCATAATGTGCCATCTTTGAACCCACCAGGCCCATCGCAGCCACCACGGCTTCGGTACCGGCCTTGCAGGCAAATTCCCAGTCGGCTGCCTGGGTGTTGGGTACGGCGCCAATGGTTTCAGCCACGATGGTGGATGTGGGTTTGACCGCATAAGGGTGGGACTCGGAACCGACCCACACGGCGCGAATCTCAGCCGGGTCCACCCGGGCACGTGCCATGGCGTTACGGGCAGCCTCGATCGACATGGTGACCACATCTTCATCCATGCCGGGTACCGCTTTTTCTTTAATGGGTAAACCACCCATACCTCCAGTCCAGATGCGGGCAACTTCCCTGGCAGGTAAACGGAAACGGGGAACATAAGCCCCGTAACCAACAAAGCCGACGGGATGAGTGGGTTTAAGCAAGGTATGAGAAACAGGCTCAGTCATGGTTGGATAACATTCCTTTCAATATTTCTTCAGCCCGGTCAATGCGAACCGACTTTTCGGCTACAAGCTGGGCGGATATTTTTTCGATTGCCGCGCCACTGGCTCCGGCTGCAATCGCCACCTGGCGTGCATGCAGAGTCATGTGACCGCGTTGGATGCCTTCCGTGGCAAGGGCGCGCAGGGCTGCCAGGTTTTGCGCCAGCCCAACGGAGACAATGATCTCAGCCAGCTGGGCTGCGCTGGTCACTTGCATCAGTTTCAGGGCAGTGATTGCGGCCGGATTTACACGTGTGGCACCCCCCACGATACCCACTGCCATGGGCATCTCCAGTGAACCGGCCAAGTTGCCATCGTCATCTTTGCCCCAAGTGGAGAGTGAGGTATAGCGCCCGCTGTGGGCAGCATAGGCGTGGGCACCGGCTTCAATGGCGCGCCAGTCATTGCCGGTGGCGATCACCACAGCATCCACACCGTTCATGATGCCCTTGTTGTGTGTGGTGGCCCGGTAGGGGTCGGATACGGCAAATGCCCAGGCTTCAATGATACCATCCCGCACTTGTTCGCCGCTATATGCATCAAAGGCCAATTCTGTCGGCGGAATGGTGCAGCTGGCGCGGGCCAGCCGGCGGTCTGCCAGGTTGGAAAGAATGCGCAGATGCACCCTGCCACCTGTCAGTGCTTCGATGCGGGGAGCCAGCCGCTCACAGGCGGTGTTGACTGCATTGGCGCCCATGGCATCACGCACATCGTAGATCAGATGAATGACCAGGAATGGGCCGATGGGTGAGCTTTCAATACTGCGTATCTCCAGGTTACGTGCGCCTCCTCCCAGCTTATTTAAAACCGGGTCGATCTGGCCGGCTTCCTGTAGTAACTCATCTTTATGTTCCAACAGGGCAGTCCGGGCTGCAGCCAGGTTATTAATATCCAATAACTGCATTTGACCGATCATTTCTGGCGGGGTGGTATTGGCGACAAATCCGCCCGTGCTGCGTGCCAGCTTTGCCATGAAAGATGCGCCGGCCACCACAGATGGTTCTTCAATTGCCATGGGTACCACTACTTCGCGCCCATTAATGATAAAGTTGAGACCCAACCCTAATGGCAGGGAAAAGGTGCCAATGGCATTCTCAACCATGTAGTTTGCCTGATCCAAGGATAGTCCGGCCAGGTGTTGAAATGTGGAGAGCTCCTCCTGGCTTAACCCGCAGGCTTGTGCCAGGCTGTCTAAACGTTGGGAAATGGTTTGGGTATAAAAACCGGGGATGCGTGAAGTCTTCATATACGCCTTATTCTAATCCAACTGGCTGGCAAAACCTATCAAACTTGATTCGGCATCAACAATATCGAGCTCTGGGTAACTGGTAGGTGGTGTCGGCTGCCATTAGGTACCCAATTTTCTCTTTTTCGAAGATATTGAGCCAGTACCCAAAAAGGATAGCCAAATTCTTTCTGACTTTGTTAAAGCCCTGCCGGGGAAAAGCTGTCAAACTTGGCGATTTCGGACATTAAGAGTAGAATTAACATAGTGAGGAGTTTAAATGCTGCTAACACGTGAGCAATTGCAAGACCGCATGGTTGCATTGTACGAAGCCAGTCTTGAGCTGGTTAAGGACGTATCTCTTGAAAGCCTTTTGGAACGCATTGCCGAAGTGGCACGGCAACAAGTTGGGGCACGTTATGCCGCCCTGGGGGTATTGGATGACGCCGGAAAGCTGAAACAATTCATTACTGTTGGGATGAACTCGGATGAGATCAAGCGCATTCCTTTCTCTCCACGCGGGCGAGGTTTGATCGGGGCTTTAATGAAGGGCGGAAAAACCATCCGACTGGCTGAGATAAAGAAAGACAAGCGCAGCGTTGGGTTTCCCCAGGGCCACCCTGAAATGCACTCCTTTTTAGGGGTTCCCATCATGCAGGGGATATTGCAACTTGGCCAGATCTATTTAACCGACAAGATCGATGCTCCTGAATTTAGCACAGATGACGAGTTGATTATAAAGATGTTATCTGCCTCGGCAGCGGCAGCCATCCATAATGCCAGCATATATGAGAACCTGGTATTGCACGATAAGGCGCTTGCCCGCCGCAATGAAGATTTGGCTCTCCTCAACCATATTGGTGCTGCGCTGGCTTCGTCACTTGACCTGGATGAACTGTTGAATAAAATCCTGGCCCAGTTAATGGCGCACTTCAAGGTCGAAGCAGGCGAGATATTTCTATTGGATAAAGAAAGCCAGACCCTGCGTTTGGTGTTGCACCGGGGACAGGCTGCAGAAGCATTTTGGACTCGCAATCGCTTTAAATTGGGGGAGGGAGTTGTTGGCGTGGTAGCCAGGAGCTTGCAGCCGATCATTACCAATGATTTGGATCAAGACGAACGTTTCCTGCGCAGTGCGGTTGTGGATGTTGGCTTCAAACAAATGGTGTGTATTCCTCTGTCAGCACCAGGTGAATTGGTGGGTGTATTGAGCATTGCCTCACGCAGCCCAAAAGCGATCGGCGAGCATGATGTTCAATTGTTGATGTCGATCGGAACCTGGGCTGGAACTGCCATTGAAAATGCCCGCTTGCACTCCAATGCCAGGCGTCTTGCGATCCTTGAGGAGCGTGAGCGGATTGGCATGGACTTGCACGATGGAGTCATCCAATCCATCTATGGGGTCGGCCTGGCTTTGGAAAACATCCGCCACTTGATTCTTGAAGACCTTGAACAAGCGGATACTGATATTCAAAAATCAATTGAAAGCTTGAATGCCACCATTCGTGACCTGCGTACGTACATCCTTGATTTAAAACCACGCCAGTTGCGCGGTGGTAGCCTCCTGGAAGGTATGCAAAGGCTTGTCAATGAATACCGTGATAATGTTAAATCTGAGATTGCCTTTACAGAGCCGAAGAATGATCTTCTGGCCGACCTGCCTCAAACGCATGCCATGGCTATTTTCCTGATTTGCCAGGAAGCCCTGGCTAATGTAGCCAAGCATTCCAATGCCAGCAAGGTCAGCGTGGATCTATGGTCCACACAAGAACGTGTCCTGCTGGAAGTCCATGATAATGGCCAGGGTTTTGATGAAGGGAAAATCAATAAAAGTGTGGGACACGGACTGGCTAATATGCTGACACGCGTTCATAATGTGGATGGAGATCTGGATATCAGCTCTGTTAAAGGTGAGGGTACTACCATTCTGGCGTGGGTGCCGCGCCGTTTGGGACAACGTTACTCAGGGTTGGATTAAATTCAATTGCTGAACCCCTGAAATCTAGGTTTCACGCTGCTGATATATTCGAATAGTTCCCGAAAGAATTTTTTAAGATTGACAAGTTGAATCTTAGTATATGGAGAAGTGGTCTTGTACAAACCCCATATGCGGATGTGTAGGCGGATCAGTCCGTTTTTATGGTGGTAAACAAATGTTCTAATAAAACGAAGTTGATTTGGAACGAATGTTCACTTTTTAAGGTTAGAGCAACCTTAAAAACTATAATAATTTTAAGGTTGCGTAGGTTAAAAGTATGGAGTTTCTGGCTGCTTTCTGCTAGAATGAACTTGGTTGTGTGAGGCAGCGGGTCAAGCCTCACCAGAATTTGACAGGTAATAGCCAACCTATTAGGAAAGTGATTACCCACTGCGTGAGCAGTGGGCTTGTTTCCCTGTCTCTTAAGCTCGATATTCTTTTGGAGAAAGC
Organism: Chloroflexi bacterium GWB2_49_20; assembly: GCA_001796335.1. Lineage (GTDB taxonomy): Bacteria > Chloroflexota > Anaerolineae > Anaerolineales > Villigracilaceae > UBA12087. Next base: position 93,497 of record MGMF01000005.1, read on the forward strand.
ATGGACGGACAGCAAGCCTGGCAATCAGCTTTGGGGCAACTCCAGATGGAGATGCCAAAAGCCTCATTTGATACCTGGGTACGTGATACCAGGATTGTTTCATATAATGGCGGCACTTTTACGATCGGCGTTCGAAATGCTTATGCGCGTGATTGGTTGGAAAGCCGCCTGTCGAGTACGGCTACCCGGTTGTTGATGGGTATTATGAACCAGGATGTTGATATTCAATTTGTGGTTTCAAGCGATGGGGAACGTATTCAAGCCGTTGAAGGCGGATCGGCCTACAACCGGGTCATTATCGAAGATGATACTCCTGACACCAGATCTCATTGTGTTACTTTGAATCCCCGCTACACCTTTGAAAATTTTATAGTAGGTGCCAACAACCGCCTGGCGGTTGCAGCTGCCCAGGCAGTGGCTGAAAACCCCGCCTCTGCTTATAATCCACTGTTTTTATATGGGGGCGTAGGTCTGGGAAAAACGCACTTGCTGCACGCTATTGGAAATACATGCGAGAAAGATGGCCTGGTAGTGCTGTACGTATCTTCCGAAGAATTTACCAATGATATGATCAACGCCATTCGCTCGCATACCACCCAGGCCTTCCGGGAAAAATACCGCTCGGCGGATGTACTCCTGATTGATGATATTCAGTTCATTGCCGGCAAAGAATCCACTCAGGAAGAATTCTTTCATACCTTTAATACCCTGCATGGGCAAAACAAACAGATCATCATCTCATCAGACCGCCCGCCCAAATCCCTGGTAACACTGGAAGATCGCCTGCGATCACGCTTTGAATGGGGTCTCACTGCCGACATCCAGTTACCCGACCTGGAAACCCGTCAGGCAATTTTGCGCCATAAGGCTGAACGCGCCGGCCGGCAGGTGCCTGTGGAAATCCTGGAAACCATCGCCCGGCGAGTCCAATCGAACATCCGTGAGCTTGAAGGCGCTCTGAACCGCATCCTGGCCTTCTCAGACCTGAGCGGTATGCCAATGACTCCGCAGATGGTGGATATAGCCTTGGCTGATCTGCTGCCTCAACCTGGGGAATTAAAACCTGAAAAAGTGCTGGATGTGGTTGCGCGAACATTCGATCTGACAGTTGAGCGTCTGACAAGTTCAGACCGCTCCCGCCAGGTTTCCCTGCCTCGCCAGATCGCCATGTACCTGCTGCGGGAGACGAATGTGTCCCTGCCGCAAATCGGCCTGGCACTGGGCGGGCGTGATCATACCACTGTCATGTATGCTTGCGACAAGGTCGCAGATATGATCGAACGCGATGACAGATTGCGCCGCCAGGTGGTAAATATCCGCCAGCAGTTGTATGGGCAGAGTGCACCTATTTGAAGTTGGTTGAAATCTCAAAATGTTATGGATAATATTTACGGGGATTTGGCAAAAGGCAACTTTTGCCAAATCCCCGCTTTTTTACCCGGGTCTTAACCCGATGCAGTCAGGGATTGAATCCCTAACCTGGATATTTTAGTCAATTGTCCTGCACAAAACAGGTTGACTGACATATAATGGACAAAATTTAATCAAACCAACCCTTTCACAGGAGCAATCTCATGGCAGAAACATATGACGTTATTATCATTGGTGGTGGCATTCACGGTGCCAGCCTGGCATATCACTTGAGTAAACGGGGAGTAAAACCCATTGTGTTGGAGCGTAGTTTTCTGGCCTCCGGTGCTACGGGTCGTTCCAGTGGACTGGTGCGTATGCACTACGACCTGGAACCGGAATCCCGTCTGGCCTGGGCTTCATTTCAATATTTTCGTAACTGGGCTGAGATGGTGGGCGGCGAATGTGGCTTTACGCGCACCGGTTTTCTTCAATTGATCGGGGTGGAGTATGAAAAGCAGTTACGGGCCAATGTGGCCATGCACCAGCGCATCGGCATCCCTGCTTTCATTCTGGATGCAGAGGATGTCCGGCGCCTGGCGCCAGCCTTTGTAACCGAGGATTTTGGGATTGCTGCATATGAACCTGAATCGGGGTATGCCGACCCAAGCGGAACGGCAGCTGCGTTCATGGACGCCGCCCGCAAACAAGGTGCGCGTCTTTTGCAAGATTGCCAGGTGACTGGTATTATCATAACTGGCGGCAGGGTAACCGGTGTGGAAACCAGTCAGGGTCTGATCTCGGGCGGTGTAGTGGTCAATGCAGCCGGAGCCTGGGCGGCCTCGGTCGGGAGCATGGTCGGGTTGGATGTGCCTGTGAACACCTGGAGACATGACACCATGTTCATTCGCCGTCCGCATGACCTGGGTCCTTCGCATCCCACGGTGATTGATTACATCAACTCCATGTATTTCCGTCCTGAGACGGGTTGGTTGACATTGGTTGGCCTGGAAGATGAGAATAAAATCGGTGAATCCCCCGATGGTGATATTGACCATGCCAAGCCGGGTTTTGTGGAGCGGGCTGCCGGGCGTATCTGCCAGCGTATCCCGGAATTGGAGCAAGGTTCATTGCATTCAGCTTCCGGTGGTTATGATGGCATTACTCCAGACCAGCGTGCCATACTTTGTCAGGCCGGGCCGGATGGTTACTATTTGTCCTGTGGTTTTAGTGGAACCGGCTTTAAAATTGCCCCGGCTGTGGGTGCCTGTATGTCTGAATTAATCCTGGATGGACAGAGCCAGACTGTGGATATCTCAGCCTTTCAGCTGCAGAGATTCTCAGAGGGGAAGCACTTGAATGGTGAAAACGCCTACGAGAGCATGTGGCGATAAAAATACTTCATCTTCGTGTCACTACAAATACTTCATCTTCGCAAGACCCACGCCAAACTGTGGTATACTTCCTTCCGCTCTGCTCGTGGAAACTCATCCTATCGAGCGGAACACATCTTGCCCGGGGCAGGCAATATATGTCCCAAATCCACACGTCTCCTGACTTGCCGGTGCGTGCTGCGGATCGCATCGAACGCAGCCCCGGCCGGGTTGAAGGAGGCGGAGGGTAAACGCAAAGGAGTACTTCCAATGGCAGTAGTATCCATGAAAGCCCTGCTTGAAAGCGGTGTTCATTTCGGTCACCGAACCAACAAGTGGGATCCCCGTATGAAGCCGTACATCTTCACCGAGCGCAACGGCATTCACATCATTGACCTCCAACAGACAGTCAAGTCACTCAACAATGCCTTTAATGTCATCCGAAACAAGGTTGCAGAAGGTGGCGTGGTCATGTTTGTTGGTACAAAGCGCCAGGCCCAGGAAACCATTCGTGAAGAAGCCATCCGTTGCAGCATGCCTTATGTCACAGAGCGCTGGCTGGGCGGTTTGTTAACCAACTGGACCACCATGCACCAACGCGTTCAGGAACTGGAGCGGATGGAGAAATTGATTTCCAGTGGTGAAGTAAATCATTTGACCAAAAAAGAAGGTTTGTTGATCCAACGTGAAATCGACCGTTTACAGCTGCGACTGTCAGGTGTGCGGAATATGACACGCCTGCCAGACCTGATCTACATCGTTGATGTCAGCCGTGAGGTGGCCGCTGTTCACGAAGCTAACCTGTTGAAGATCCCCATTGTGGCCCTGGTGGACACAAATTGTGATCCGACTTCTGTGGATTATGTTATTCCATCCAATGATGATGCCATTCGCGCCATCAAGTTACTTGTGGGTAGAATGGCAGATGCCGTTTTGGAAGGTGTGGCCATGCGCAAAGATGACCAGGATCAACGCGATGCTGAGAGCGATGCCAGTCGTTCTGCCAGTGAAAAAAAGCCTGCACGACTCGTAGACCTGGATGAAGAACTTGCCGATGACGATTTGCTCGGTGAAGCAACTCTGGCAAAATTAATCCCACATGATGTTATTGTAGATGAAGTCGAAACCTTAAGCAATGAGTCTGAAGAAGAAACACCCGTTGCGGTTGAAGAAAAAACTTCAGCTGAGGCGTCTGAAGAAGAGGCTGAAGCCAATAAATAATTTATGACACTTACGCACTTCCGGATAATTGGAATTGTGGTGGGCGGTTTTTACCCGCTAACTACACCTTTGAATCCTTACCTACTGCGTAACTTCCATAATATAAATAAATTTTCAGCAGTCCGGGATAATGAAACGGATATAATGAAATTGACAATGAGTTGAGGTAATGGAATGGAAATAACTACTGAAATGATCAAGGAATTACGTAATGCCACGGGTGCCGGTGTGCTGGATTGCCGCAAGGCCCTAACAGAAGCGGGTGGCGATTACCAGAAAGCCGTAGATTATCTGCGCGAGAAAGGTATGGCCACTGCTGCCAAGCGCGCCGATCGTGACGCTTCGCAAGGTGTGGTCGAACTGTATTCGCATGGGAATGGTCGTGTGGGTGTTATGGTGGAAGTCAACTGTGAGACCGATTTCGTTGGAAGATCGGAAGGTTTCCGAAAGTTCGCCCATGAGGTAGCTCTTCAAATTGCAGCTTCTGCACCAAAATACGTCGCAGAGAGTGAGATCCCCGAAAGCGTTCTCGAGCATGAGAAGGAAATTGCGATTGCCCGTGCCCGCGAAGAAGGCAAACCCGAAAACATGCTTGAAAAAATTGCTGCCGGCCGACTGGAAAAATTCAAGGACGAGGCCTGCCTTCTGCGCCAGCCTTATATTCGTGATGAGGGCCTGACCATTGAAAAAATGCTGCACCAGAACATCGGCAGCCTCGGCGAAAATATTGTGATTCGACGATTTCGACGCTGGGAATTAGGCGAACGTAAAGACGAGTAGAAAATTAAGGCCAACCGGATGGTTGGCCTTTTTCTTATGACTTATGGAGGTGGTATGGAAAACTTGAAATTCAAACGCATCTTGCTCAAACTCAGCGGTGAGGCTTTATCGGGAGAAGATGGTCGCGGGATTGACCCCTTGCAGGCCGAGTCCATTGCCAGGCGTATTCAAGATGTGCACAAAATGGGGGTGGAAGTTGCGATCGTGATTGGAGCCGGAAATCTGTGGCGGGGCAAACAGGGCCTGGAACGCGGCATGGATCGCGCCACTGCAGATTACATGGGAATGCTGGGAACTGTTATGAACGCCCTCGCTCTGATGGATGCCCTTGAGAGGCAGGGCGTGATTACGCGTGTTCAATCTGCGGTGGAGATGCGATCAGTAGCCGAACCCTATATTCGCCGGAGGGCAATACGCCATCTGGAAAAAGGGCGGGTGGTTATCCTGAGTGCGGGAACCGGGAATCCTTACTTCTCCACAGATACTGCGGCAGCTCTGCGCGCCATGGAGATCGGTGCGGATGTGCTTATTAAAGCCACCAAAGTGGATGGTGTCTATGATTCAGACCCGAAACAAAATCTCAATGCCCAAAAGTTTGATCATTTGACTTATATTGAAGTTATTAATCGCCGCCTGGCGGTCATGGACACAACCGCCGTTACTCTTTGTATGGAAAATAACATGCCCATCCTGGTGTTGAATCTATGGGATCCGAAGGCGCTGGAGAGTGCCTTACTCGGCGAAAAGGTGGGTACGTTGGTAACCGGCTGATCGAAACATTTTTTCTCCGGGTTGAAAGCTTCTGACAGGTTCCTGATGTCTTTTGAGAGGCAGGTCAGGACATAATAACCGTTGTTTCCAGGAGCATCTTGTGCATACCCCGCAGGGCAGGTAGCATTTTTTTGTGTTTTGGGGTATCCTTAAGATACTATTGAAAAACCATTCCAGCCAGGAGGTCACTGTGATCAAAGACATCCTTAAAGAAACTGAAACCCGTATGCAATCGGCTATAACAAATCTGGAAGAAGACTTAACCGGAATTCGTACCGGCCGGGCCAATCCGGCCCTCGTTGAGCGTCTACCGGTGGATTATTTTGGCGTACCAACTCCCTTGATTCAATTGGCAACCATCAGCGTTCCAGAGCCTCGCAGCCTGCTCATCCGCCCTTTCGACCCTACCACAGTCAAGACAATTGAAAAAGCCATCCTTGCCTCGGACCTGGGATTAACTCCTGGTAATGATGGAAAATCCATACGTCTTAACCTGCCTCCTTTAACCGAAGAGCGGCGTCGGGACCTGGTCAAATTGGTGAATGGTCGTTTGGAGGATGCACGGATTGCCATAAGAAATATCCGGCGGGATCAGCATGCGGATATACGCGATTTCGAACACGAAAAAATGATCTCGAAGGATGACCTGGAACGTGGCGAAGAAGAGCTGCAAAAAGTCACAGATCGATTTATAGAAACCATTCGCAAAATCGGTCAGACCAAAGAACAGGAGATCATGGAAGTCTAGGCAACCTATGGGTGATACAAATTCCACCTCGGGGGCTAAAATCCCAAATCATGTTGCCATCATCATGGATGGTAACGGTCGCTGGGCGCAGTCGCGCGGTTTGCCGCGCTTGGCAGGACACCGGGCAGGCACAGAAAACCTGCGCCGGATCATAACTGCCAGTGTTGAGTTTGGCATAAAGTATCTCACCATTTATGCTTTTTCCACGGAAAATTGGGGGCGCCCAAAGGATGAAGTTCAGGGGCTGATGCATATCCTGGAAGACGTAATTGACAAGGAATTAAAAGAACTGCACAAGGAGGGAGTGCAACTGCGTCATATCGGCCGCCTGGAACGCCTGGGACCCAAATTACACAAAAAAGTTCTCAATGCCATTGAGTTGACAAAAGAAAACGACAGGCTGGTGCTCAATGTTGCTTTCAATTATGGCGGGCGGGATGAGATTGTATGCGCCATCCAAAAAATGATCCAGGCGGGAGTTAAACCGGAAGAAGTGGATATTGCCCTGGTGGATAATTATTTATTCACGAGTGGTACTCCAGATCCAGACTTGATCATTCGCACCTCGGGTGAGTTGCGAGTCTCAAATTTTTTGATCTGGCAATCGGCTTATTCAGAATGGTATGTCACCCCAACCTACTGGCCTGATTTTAACAAGGAACATTATCGCCGGGCATTGGATGCCTATGCCCAGCGTGACCGCCGCTTCGGTAGTCTATCTCAAAACCCATAGGATTTTATAAATAATGCTGACGAAACGTGTTCTTGCTTCACTGGTCATGGCTGTCATTGGTGTGCCGGCAATTATATACGGGGGAATTTTTTATTTCTTGTTGATTGCTGTTTTCCTGGTTATGGCTGCCTGGGAATATGTCAAGATCTTTCAGGTCGCAAAATTCGCACCGTCCATGGCTATCACAGTGGGCGGTGTTTTTTTTCTGCTGGTGTTTCGCAGCTTTCTACCGGATTATTCCGGTGCCTTGCTGACATTGCTGGCTTTGCTGGCCATGACGGTCCACCTGTTTGCTTTTGAACGCGGACGGGATGCTGCAGCCTCCGATTTTACCATCACTCTTTGTGGAATCGTTTACCTGGGTTGGGTGGGAGCTTACCTGGTGGATGTACGCTCCATCCAGGGAGGTTTGTGGTGGCTGCTGTTGACCCTGGGTTCGGTATGGATTGCCGACTCAGCTGCCTTTTTCATTGGTTCCCGCTTTGGGCGGCACAAACTCAGCCCGCGGCTTAGCCCCAGGAAAACTTGGGAAGGCTATTGGGCCGGTGTGATCCTGGGAACGCTGGGTGCGGCTGGCCTGGCCATACTCTTTCATAACTGGGGAGGCCTGCAGGTGACCTGGTGGCAGGGCGGTTTGCTGGGTTTGGTTATATCTGTTTTCACCACCCTGGGAGACCTGGGTGAAAGTATGTTAAAACGCCAGGCAGGCGTAAAAGATTCAAGTAACATCATCCCGGGTCATGGCGGTTTTCTGGACCGGATTGATTCCTGGTTATGGGCAGCTGCCATTGGATATTTCATGATCATTTGGCTGTTTGTGTAGAATTAGGCTCTTTTCAACAATTCGAGGGAAGGGTGGGGTGTGAAAGCGAGCTAAACTCGCTTTCACACCCCACCACCCCGCTTTCTTGAGAAGTTACTGGGATTATTTTTATCGGGAGGCATATCATGGATTTGGAACCCACTCGCAACCTGGCGCTTGAATTGGTTCGAGTTACCGAGGCAGCCGCCCTGGCTGCCGGACGTTTCATGGGTCGGGGTGACAAAGAAGCAGCCGATGCCGCAGCTGTGGGCGCTATGCGCCTGGTGCTCAATACCATCCAGATGAATGCCATCATTGTTATCGGGGAAGGAGAGAAGGACAATGCCCCCATGCTGTTTAATGGAGAGCGGGTGGGCACTGGCTTTGGCCCCGAAATGGATATTGCGGTGGACCCGATTGATGGAACCCGACCGCTGGCTTTTGGAAATTTAAACTCGATCTCTACAGTTGCCCTGGCGCCGCGCGGTACCATGTTCGACCCGGGTCCCTTCGTATATATGAATAAGATTGCAGTGGGACCGGAGGCACGTGGAAAAATAGATATTGATGCGCCCTTGGCTGACAATTTGAAGGCCATCGCCCACGCCTCCGGTAAATCCGTGGAAGACCTGACCGCTGTCATTTTGGACCGCCCCCGTCACAACGAACTCATTGCCGAGGTCCGCCGCTGCGGTGCGCGCATCCGCCAGATCCCGGATGGGGATGTTGCCGGTGCGTTGATGACCGCCTGGCCGGATGCAGGAATAGATGTGCTATTGGGTATCGGAGGTACTCCGGAGGGGGTGTTGGCTGCCTGCGCTTTAAGAGCCATGGGCGGCGAGATCATGGGTAAATTATTTGCCCGCAACGAGGACGAGATGAAACGCGGTCAACAGATGGGCTATGATTTTGATAAGGTATTAACCATGCAAGACCTGGTCTCATCGGAAGATGTCTTCTTTGCGGCAACGGGTATCACGGATGGGGAACTGCTAGAAAGCGTTAAATATATGCGTGAAGGTGCCCGCACGGATAGCCTGGTGGTGCGTGGGTTGACAGGCACTGTGCGCCAGATCACCGCCACTCACCGTTGGGATAAGCTTAAAACGCTCAACGCCATTCATTATTAATACCTGTGATTTTAAACGAAAAACGATCCCGTCGGCATCCATTCGATGTAAGTGAAGACATTCAAAAGTGCCTATTGACTTTTATAAAAATTCCTCTATACTATTATTATAAAATCTATTATTACAATAGACTATATAGAATTACAAGATCTCACCCGCTTGACGGGGATAAGGGTGAGCGGGTGCTTGGCTCCCCGCTCACCCTGCCTTCCCCGGTTTTGTATTTCAGAACATTTAATTATAGGCACCCCCAACCATGCGTCTTTCCAAACGAGGTGAATACGGCCTGCGGGCCATGATTTCCCTGGCTAAGATTACCAAATCCGGCATTCAGCCTCCCATTGTGCAGATAAAAGACATCTCTGAGAGCGAGAAAATCCCTGCCAAGTTTTTGGAACAGATCTTGCTCACCCTCAAGAATGCTGGTATGCTTCACAGCAAGATGGGTGTGGGAGGAGGATATTACCTGGCCAGAGACCCGCAGGAGATCAGCCTTGGTCAGATCTTTCGTGTATTGGATGGGCCGGTTGCGCCGGTCATGTGTGTATCAAAGATGGCATATGAGGCCTGTGATTGCCCGGACGAGGAAACCTGTGGTCTGCGCATGGTGATGGGTGATGTCCGTAATGCAATTGCCAATATCTTGGACAACACCTCGCTGGCGGATGTGACCCGGCGCGAGGCCGCCCAACGCCTTCTACTGGGAAAAGCATGAAATAAGTCACTTCACCCCCCCAGCTTCCACCGAATTATTGAGATGATACCACTGCCTTATGGATCGGGCAGTGATTGAAATGTACGTAAAAGTATACTAGTTTTATAGACATTATAGATTATGTTCCAGATTGGAGATTTTTAATACCCAGGGATATCGGTGTCATAACCATCTATATATAAACAAACCAGGTATTCGAGTACCGCCAACAGGAGCGTATGCGCATCTAACTGGCAGGCATGGTCCAAGCGCCAGCTCGTCTTATTGACACCTCCCCCCTTTGGGGTATAATACTGCGCGCACGGCCGACTAGCTCAATGGTAGAGCAGTTGACTCTTAATCAATTGGTTCGCGGTTCGAGCCCGCGGTCGGTCACCTAAATATGGGGGTAACACCCACGATACCCCCCCACATATGGGTATAAAAAGAGTGTCTCAGATAGAAGGCTCTTTTTTATACAGCTATCTTACAGCTATTGGAATTAGTTTAGCTGCTAGGATGCTGTAGGATTCTTCAGGGTAAATACTTTTGGAGTTTCGCTAACTTTCTTTACTACTGAACTCACATCGATTGGAACCAGAAGTTCATCCAACTTCTCTGCAGCTTCTTCTTGCATAGATGGTATGACATGTGAGTAAGTATTCAACGTCAATGAAATATCGGAATGCCCAAGCCGTTCTTGAATAATTTTTGGGTTTACCCCTTGCATAAGCATTAACGAGGCACTTGTATGCCGCAAGTCATGGAATCTTATCTCTGGTATTCCTGCTCTCTTAAGAGACTCTTTGAAATCCTTGGATAAATTGCTATGATCAAGAGGGGTGCCAAAAACGGAAGGAAAGATCAAGTCATTCTCCTGCCATCTTTTTCCAGCTGTAATTTTCTCTTCTATTTGCAGATTTATGTGGGTTTGAAGTGCTCCAATCGTATGGGAACTCAAAACAACAAGTCTCTTGCCTGCAGCTGATTTTGGCTCAGTTAGAACTAAACCTTTTCCTTTTTGACGTTGAACTTGACGTCGAATGTGAAGATGCTTGGTGCTCCATTCCAGATCAGACCATTTCAATCCGAGAAGTTCACCTTGACGTAATCCAGTTGAGAGCGCCAACCAGTATAAAGCTTCATAACGATTTCCCTTCACAGATGAGAGAAATGACCTAACCTGATCATCAGGATGCAGGATAATCTGGATTGTGAATTCCAAATTGAAAGCGAAGATTGAAATCATCGAGAACAACTTCAATATTATGAAAAATTCTCGATGGAGATCCTCCCTCAATATCATATGAAAACAAGCCGAGAAGGTCATTGCTGATATAGTTTTGCCAATCGAGGGGACTTGGTCCTTGTAAATCCAATTGGTTAATATATCTAAGCCCTAATCGACTCGGTTGTGCTTGTTCAAAGTGATTTAAGAAACTCTCCAAGATAGTAGTAAATTCATTACGGAGATTCTCATACCTTTCATACTTTTTATGTACAATGAAGAAAGCCTCAGGGATTATTGTCAATCTTTTCTCTCGATTACGACCATGGAAGTTCCATTCGGTAAATTCTTGTTTTCGAGTCGAAAGTTCTTTTTGAGAAAATAGTAATTCTTGGACGAATGCTGGTTTTGGCTCATCGATGGGGAAAATCTCAAGAGCTGTTTTACTGATACTCTTGGGTAACTCGTTCATTAGTTCAGGCAATGGACTTACTAAATCGACTCGCACAATGACTTCTGATAGAAAGTTACGTTTATAACATATCGAACTCAAAGTTGGTTCGGCAGACATTCTAACTCCTTATTTATTGATGAAATTCATAACAAACACAACGAAATCACTAAAACATTGTATGATTATTAACGCAAATGAAATATACGATATTATCGCGCACTTTTCCTACCAATTATCGATTCCATTCTGGCTTGAAGGATGCAATAAGTGGATTCTCAAGCCCCTTTACCAGGTCAACCTGTAAATCCACGAAGATTTCCTTTATTGCAGGTTTGAGGGCGTATATTTCAACTCTCTTTCCCTGGTCGAGCAATTGCTTGATATGAATGGAAATGCGTTTATTAGTACTAATACTAATGCCACTACCGCCTTGTTGATTCTTATATCGTCCCATGCGATCCTTCAGGGTGGTGTAATCTTTCTCGCAGATGCCAATATATTCCGGCACACCGTCAACCACAAAGGAGTAAACGACCCTCTCTGAATCTAAATCTGTCAGCTCATAGTTAATGCCACTTTTGACAGTAGTACTTTTATTCCATTGACCCACTAAAATGAAACCGTATGCAGATAAATATTTCATATTTCCCTTTACCAATATACCAAAGATGTATCTTAAGCATTATCGCGGACTTCTGATAAACCCGGTGCGTACCACCAGTGACAGAGTCGCTTCCTGTCCTTGGTACGCTTTCATGGATTGCTTGGATCAGTGTTAGGCCAGTTTCGATATATCTGCTTGTTCTTGCTTATTGCCGCTATCTGGGCTACGAAATTCAATAGGCAATTCTAGCTGCTCCCAGTAATTTGTGCCGTTCGCATTAAGCTCGTTAGTTATTGTATTTGTCTTATTATAAATTGTGTATGGATATTCAGTCTACTCAAAAAATGATGTAGTATAGATGTAGTCGAAGTATTATTTATGAAACTGCAAGTAATGAGTTCTCCGCCTACAGCTTCTATCTGTTCCTTTTTCGCATGAGAATCAGGATCTCCCTCTGAGATTGCAAGAGCGTCGGCTCCAAGCCATCTATGCAAATTTGCATAAAATCTTTTAGGCTTGGTTTTCGGAGAACCACTAATTACAAATACGAAATCTACAAAAGCTAATGACTCCATTACCTCGACTCTCTGAATTATAGAATTAACAGGTCGGGAAGGCCCCTTGAATGCACGAACACGCATATCATCTTCGATGCCTACAACTAATATGTCTCCATTAGCCTTCGCCCGCTTCAGAAATTGAACGTGCCCTTTATGTAATAAATCAAAGCATCCAGTTACGATAATCACTCGCTGCCCAGCTTGCTTCATCCTTCTAATAAAAAGTCTTGTTTCTTGCCTGTGATGTAACTTAGTCGAACTATTTTCTGAATTAGACAGGTTGTTTATCAACATTTTGTTTTTTCACGTTTTATTTTGGAGTCCATTCTTGAGAATCTGACCAAATTTCCTCAAATTGCTTTACGTAAAATTCGAACCATTGTCGATCGTGTGTACGACTTAATTGAATGTGAGGACGGTCACTGAGAGTGGTTTTATAAGTATAAAACTCGACGTTCATTTGACCATTGTCTTTATAAGGGTCAGAAATAAGCAGGCCAAAAGGTACATAAACTTTTAACAATCTGATTTCGCATTTCCCTTTAGCTTTTTTCGCACGTACAAGCCCTTTTAGTAATTCAAGGGCAGACTTAATGTCTGTTTCAGTTGTTGTGACTTTTGACATAAGGTTCCAAGTCTGTAATGATGGACTTTCAGGATCAAGTAGGATGAAACGCAATTTGCATCCTGATATAAATTTTTGTTCAAAAAATCCTAGATGGTTTACAAAGATGGAAATCCCTGATACCCCAACAAATGCAATCTCTGATGCCGAAGATGCAATTTCCGATGGCGGGAGTAATTTTGACCTGCTCATCAACGTCTCCCCCATCGTGTAACTACCAAGCTGGGCCTCAATCTTTTCCAATATGCTTAGGCGTTCTGTTAATCCATCTACTGCTAGTAGTGCAAGTAGTGCAATAATTATTCCTTCCACAGGAGATATCTTAACAAGATTAAAGATGCCAAGAATCCCTGTACTTCCTGCTACTAAAATGGTCAGTAGTGGAATTATTCGATTTGGTTTAAGCCAGTTTCGCCAAGGAGAGATAGATTTTTGTTGCTTCATGAGGTTTGTTCTCCATATTGTTATTCGACATGCTGCCTGAACGGCCCAACGAGTAATTAGCTGTAAAACGGCCGCCAGTCACTCGTATATTGCTTGTAGTTTGTTGACTTTTCACATCCTCATATCATCCAAAAACTCCGAAGCCGGTTCCACACTCGTAATAAGCAAATTATCCCGGGCACGTGTACAGGCCACGTAAAGCAAATGCCTCTCGGTGTTGTAAACTTCTTCCAGGTCGGATGTATCCGTCGCAGTCTCGATGCGTTCCTGCAATGGGATGATCTCATCATCGCAGGCAATTACGGCTACTGCCCGGAACTCAAGACCTTTGGCCAGGTGCATGCTACATAACGATGCGCTCCCAACAGTGGTCTCCACTTTCTGGTCAAGCACTTTGTAGGCCAGTCCGGCAGCATCCAGTGCAGCTTTTGCCCTGGGGATCTGCGCTTCCGAGCGGACAAATACCCCGATCTCTTCGGGTTGCAATCCATTGTCAAGGCGTTCTTTGAGCCAGACGGCCACCGCCTCGATTTCAGACCCTTCTGAATCAAAAGTTTCAATGATCGGGGCTGGTCCATTGAAGACGGATATGGTCCCACTGCGGGTTTCGGTGATACCGTCCATATCTGCCAGTTCAGGGCCAAGGAGTTTATCAGCCTGCTTGCGGATCTGGTGCGAGGTGCGGTAATTGATATGCAGGGTTTTGGAGCGTCCACGCACATCCACTCCCAATGACTTCCAGGAGAAGGGTTGCTGGAATATACGCTGACCCAAATCCCCAGCAAAGAACAGGCTGTTTGGGCGGTTGCCAGCCAGTGCGGCCAGCAGTTTGAGTTGCGAAACGTTGACATCCTGGGCTTCATCCACCACAAGGAAGTCAAAAGGTGCACGTTGGCCGGCTGCATAAAGGGCAGTCAATTGGTTAAACATTCCAGCCTGGGTGATCAACCTCTGTTCTCGCAGGGCAGACTGTACCTTTTCGAAGATCGACCAACAGATTTTTCTGTGATTCTCTGTTAAGCGGGTTTTACGGCCAAGTCGGGCGACATCCCGGTAGGCTTCCCAACAGTCCAATTGCCAGGCGTCCACCACCTGTTCCCATTCGCTTTCCAGGAAGTGCTGGTTGAAGGAATGCCCACTGACCTTTGCAGCGGAATCTGCCACCATCGACCGAATGGTTTTAGGGGATGCAAGCTGAACTTTCCCTAGGTTCAACCCATACAGGCGCTCAGCCATGGCATTCATCGAGTAGACTTCGATCTGATCACCCAGGTGTGGCATGTTTTGGATCAGCATGCGCAATTTGGTTTTCAAGGAATTGGCCAGGGTATCCGAAAAAGTTGTTAGCAGGATCCTGGCTTCCGGGTTCGTCTTTGCCAGGTGGACGGCACGATGCAAAGCTACAACAGTTTTTCCGGTTCCAGCTGATCCTGAGACACGTGCTGGACCATTGTAATTCCCGGTGGCAAAGCGGCGCTGTTCAGGGTGCAGGAAAACGGTCCATTTTTCCCAGGGATACTCGAGAGCCCGCAGTAGTTCATCCATATCTCCCATGACGCGGAAGCGGCGCAGGGCATCCGGATGATCGAAGGGATCAGTGACAGTGGTAGGTACAGGTAAAGTTTGAGGGTTGCCGCCCACGGCCAATTCAAGCAGCGCTTCAGCAGCTTCAGCAGGCAGGTGATCCGCCAGCTCGAGGTAGTTATCTTCGGTTGCAGCCCGCACATCCCCCAGCCATTCAGGCGGGACCCCGAAGCCAAGCAATTCCTCATCCGACCTGCTGGCAAATAAAGGCGCTTTGAGCCTTTCTTCAGTTATATAATTAGGGATGATAATTTCCTGGACGGTTTCACGGATCTCGACCAATTGAGCCGCGCCGGTCGTCGGGTGGATTTCGAGTTTTCTTCGTTCTGCCCAGCGATAAGCATTATCATGGTGATTGACATAACAGATCAGCAGGCTGCCCGGTGCTTGGTGCACGATCAGGCGGAGATCGCTGCTGACTCGCACCGAGGCAAAATTTGGGTCCCGGGCTCGGTCCAGCTTGTGAAAGCTCATGCCATGTGTGGAAGGATTAACTTGCAGGTCAAAGACCGTGGTCTTGACCTCCTTCTGGTCCTGGTTGTTCAACCTGGACAGGCTGTCCACGAAGGTATCAGCAATACGAAATTCCATCGACCCTCATAAAGATTGGAAAGGTTGGAAATTGGTTAAAGGATAGTTGTTGTTCATTTTTCATTCGTTTTTGAGTCTATTTTCTTGTTATGTGCCCTTGCCTTTTGATTTAATCTTTCAATCCATGCTAATAATATCGAAAATTCATTGTAAATTTCAGCCGGATCATGAACCGTTTTCTTTACAAAATCACCATCAGGGTTACGGTTTTTGATCCAGATCCTCCCAAGGGGGGCATCGTCGATGAAACTGAGTGCCGAAAGGTATTCGTCAAATTCTTGATCAAATTTTTTCCCACAGAGCTTTTTCAACCCCACATGAAACCACAAATAACGCGGGTCTCCAATGATCTGATCGATCATCTCGAAATCATCCAAATCCACCCCAAGCAAGTCATTCAAGGCCTGCTTGCGAGCTTCCCGAACCGCTGCCTTAATTTCGATCGTATCGCCATAATCTTCCTTTCCCAATAAATCTTGCCGAATGTGAATAATTGCAATTAGAAATTTCCGGCTTGTATATTTTGGGCGTATAACCTCAGTGATCACGCTCAATTCATCCGCCAGCTCATCAAGAGCACCTGATATTTGCTTTGCCATAGAATCGAAAGAATAAAATAAACCATCATCAGTATTGAAACCATTGGTCCGGATTTGGGGTTCCAGTACCACCCAGGCATCGGGCTGGAGGTCCACGCCCAGGGCACTGCGCAGCAATTTCAATGCCATGTCGGCATATTCAATGGTGCTGGATATCCACGGTGTCACCCCGTCGCCATCGTGATACAATTTGTTACGCTTATTGTGGAAATACTCAATTTTTTTCCAGTCGATCTCCTCCATTTCATCCTGCACAAGCCCCTTGGAAATCTCGACCAGGTGATGAAAACCGATTTTCTCATCGTCCGTTTTGTTGGGAGTCTTGACTTCGGGCTTACTGCCTTTTTCCCCTGGCGGCAATTTGCCTAAGAGTTTTTTGATCTCGCGCACTGCGGCAAAATTATCCGGCTGAGAACGGAGGACATTCAGGGTCGTTTCCACGCCGACATCGATGAGCAGGAAACCCACCTGCCGTTCGAACTCGCTGTCCATACGGCTGTGGTGCCAGCCATAGGCAATAAGGTTGGCTGGCAGGAATTGCCAGGGAAATTCAGTTTTGATCATGGAAAGCCTCCTTTCTTCTCTTCACCTGTCACTGCGAGGAGCGTAGCAACGAAGCAGTCTCCTTAATTATCTTAGCATCTAATATTTCACTTTGAAAACTTTCATCACTTCATCGCCCAGGTGATTGATGACCTTGACTGCAATCCTCCCCGATTCGGGTTTATCGAAGGGACGGGAGGTATCGCTGTGTAATGATTCCCAAGCTTCTTCGTTGATCTCGGCCTTAAGCGTGGTCTTGAGCGCTGAGTAGGGGTCGTTTGCGCCCAGGAAATAGGCCTGGCGGACAAAGAAGCTCTCCTCGTTGTAGTCGGTGTCGATGAACCAGCAGGCGATTCCATCCGCGCCATCACTGCGCACCTCGCCGGTGTCGGGATGGAAGACATCCACCCCGTTGATCCTCACCTGGATTTGTCCGTCCTTTGCATCAAGGAGGTCGATATCCGGCTCGCCGAAGATGACGAACAGGTTGCCCTTGCCGGTGTTCTTCAGGTCATCGGCCATGTGCAGGTCGGCATTCATGCGCGCTTTGAGCACCGGGATGGCTCCCAGCTTGCTGAATTCCGTGGATTGGGCGTCATAGTTGAATGCACAGGCTACCAACACATCAAAACCGGCATCCCCGGCTTCACGCGCCGCCGCCACCAGGTCGGGACGACCTACAGTGCCAAATTCCGGCCCGATGAAGAGACCGGCTCGTTTTTCTTTACCAGTTTCTTTACCGCCTTCGAAGTAACGCCCTTCAGCGCAAATATAATGACCCGGCCAGAGGGACAGCGAGAAAAAATCTATTTTGTCTTCTTTGTGGGCCTGCTGTACCCCGGAGGTCTTCAGGTTTTCCAGGATCATCTGTTCAAAGCTCTGCCCGGGCGCATACCCGGCTTTACCTTCGGCCACTTCGTCGATCAGTTCATCATTTTCATCCACGCCCAGAATGCGATGGGGTGACAGGCTCTCGACCGTGAACGGCCCCGCCACGCGTACTTTCTTGTTATCTTCGTATGGTTTATCGTACAGGTATTCGTTATCAGCTTTTGCAGCAATGGAGGCGTCAATTTCCTTCTGGCGAGCAATGCGCAGTTCCCACCACTGCACATGCAGTTTCTGTGCTTCGGATGTCCAATTCTTGTCCGCTCCACGAGGAATTTCCCACTCTTCCCAATTTTTCCCAATGGCATTGTTCAACTTAGTGTGTACAGGCTCCATCTTTCCCTTAAAGTTATCCCAGATAACATCAATTTCCGCATTGTTGGCAATCGATTTGAGCATGATATGGGGAACACGCTCATAGACAAAACCCTGACGAATATTACCGTAAGTGGGTTCATTTAGCGGCATTGACCGGGTAAATTCCGCCTCTCTAGTTTGGCCATCGCGACTATCTTTTAATAGATAATAAGGATAGCGAGCACCCATAATACGCGCACGTGCTAGAGCTAAAGCCACTCGGGATGTGTCGATGGTAATCCAGCGTCGTCCCCATTGCTCAGCTACGAAAGCTGTTGTACCCGAACCACAAGTTGGATCCAAAACTAAATCCCCTGGATC
This sequence comes from Chloroflexi bacterium GWB2_49_20, assembly GCA_001796335.1. Classification (GTDB taxonomy): domain Bacteria; phylum Chloroflexota; class Anaerolineae; order Anaerolineales; family Villigracilaceae; genus UBA12087. The sequence continues at coordinate 111,897 of MGMF01000005.1, forward strand.
GGTGGTCATAAGAACACATCGTTGGATTACTGATGTGCCAGTTTGAACGACATAAATTTTTGGATCAGATCGACTTTGTACTGTCCCACCTACGTCAGACCATAAATTGTGAAAAGGTTGAAGATTAAAGTCCTCAAAATACCTAATATAAGCAATATTTTTTCCTTGAGTACCTAATCGGTATGCATAATTTAGTCGGTTCATTCCAACCGGATAATTAGCTGTCCAATGTCTACCACTAGACGGAAAATACTCCTTTCCATTAAATAAAAATGGAGTTAGTTCCGGTGGGGGGTCTTGGCTGTCGATTGCGCCATACCGGAATAATCGCAAATTGTCAGATAAAGAAATCGACCCTGATTTTTCATGGGAGGAAAGAGCTCTTCGTCGTAGTTCGCTGTCCTCTACCTGGTCATACTTGGTTTTTGTATTTTCAATAGGATTTGGTTTGCTAGAATACAATTGTCTATATTTCAAAGTAGTCTTGTCTTTTGCATACCAGATAATATAATCTCCTGCTCGGCTAAGCGTTTCGGAAGTGAATCCGCTTGTTGTAGTGTAGTGAATCTGCGAAACAAAATTTTCCTCACCAAAAACCTCATCCAACATCAAACGTACTCGATGCACATTTTCTTCACCCATTTGAACAAAAAGTGCACCGGATTTCGCTAATAACTCATAAGAAACGATGAGCCGATCTCGTAAATATGTCAAATAGGAGTGGATGCCATCACGCCAAGTGTCACGAAAGGCTTTTACTTGCTCGGGTTCTCGGGTAATATGTTCGGTTTTACCATCAGTCACAGTTCGGCTGGTCGTTGACCACTGAAAATTGGAATTGAAACTAATTCCATATGGGGGATCGATGTAAATACACTGCACCTTGCCGCGTAAGCCCTCGCGCTCGGCCAGGGAGGCCATGACCTGCAGGCTATCGCCCAGGATCATGCGGTTGCTCCAGTTGGCCTCGTGCTGGTAGAACTCGGTTTTGGCAGCCTCGTTCGGCAGGCCGTTGAAATCGGCGAACATGTCGATCTGTTGAAGTTTACCTTCCTTTTCCTGCGCTTCGGTCTGCCTGCGCAGGTCGTCGATCAAAACCTTGGGATGCACCTTTTCCTGGATATAGATCGGTGGAGCCTGCACCACCAGGTCAGACCAGTCCTGCATGTCCTTGCCGCGCCACACCAACTGTGGGTCCAGGTCCGGGTTGCGGCGCTGATAAGCCACCTGGATGGGATCTTGCTGTTCCTCTGATAAGACTGATTGAAATTCAGCCGTGGGGATGTGTTTGCGCGAGGCTTCTGTGTGTTTGAAGGTTTCAACGGATTTTTGGGATTTGCTTTTATTCTTTGCCATCTGGTTTCCTCGCTTACTGCTTAACAACAGGGTTATCCGTGATCTTGTTCAAGGCTTCTTCGATTTTCGCAGCTAATTGCGCCTGGATCAGATAGACATCTTTCAATTCCAGGAATGCCCAACGCCCATACGTGTCCAGGTGGTTCACACCGGGTACCCAGTAGGTATCCATGGTGTCTTTCTTTTCCCTGGCATCTTCACCGCGATAACCCTTGGTTTCCACCACCAGGTTCAACAGATCTTCATGTCCGTCATCCACCTGGACGATAAAATCGGGGATGTATTTGCGCATGATGGAGCCGTGACGATAAGGCACTTCAAACCCAAGCCCCTGGTTCTTGATATATGCTCGGACGCGTGGGTTGGATTCCACGGCACGGCAGAACTCGCCCTCCCAATCGCTGTCCAACACTGCCCAATTGACATGACATTTACGTGGGTCGGTCTGCCAGCGGCTGGCTTTGGATGTGTAGAAGTTGACATGCAAACTGGAACCGGTCGGGTTGTAGGGGTCTAGTACGGCCCGGATGGGCTGCTCCCCTTCGAAGCGGCGCGTGATGGCGGCATGGATGCGGGAGCAGGCCATATCCGCCAGTTCCTGGTAGATCAACTGAGCCGGGTAGGTTTCGCCCTTGCACACCAAGTAATTTTCCAGCCATTGCCGGGTAATGCGCTTGAGTTGCCCGAACAAATGCAGTTCCGGTTCCCTGTCGGGGTCGCGGTAGTGGGTGTAAAGCAAGCGCCTTGTTAGGTGGAATAGCAACGTCGATTGACGCGTATCCTCCAGGTGGGCCAGACTCAGTTCTACACCTTCACCGATGATACCGGCGTTGTTGGTGATGGAAGGACCTACAATTTCCGGGGTCAACACCAGGGTCGAATCCGGATTGAAACTTGCCTCCAGGCGTTCATTCGGCAATTCCACCCGGTATCCCTGCACGCGCGGGAATTGGATCTCGAGTGCATCCCGCTCCGGCCGCATGGCATGCACATGTACGCTTTCACGGGGTGTCTGCGGCTGGGAAATGACCGGCTTGGCGGTGAAGTCAAACGGGATGCCAAGGATGTCGGCATATTCAACATCAAAAAGACCCTCTTCGTTCAGGTCGTACGATTGACGCCGTAGGGCACGTCCAACAACCTGCTCACATAACAACTGGGTTCCAAAAGCGCGGATCCCCAGGATATGCGTGACGGTGCTGGCATCCCAGCCTTCGGTCAGCATTGAAACTGAGACCACGCAGCGGATCGATCCGCCCAACCGGTCAACCTTGCCGACCGTGTTCATCACTTCCCGCAGCAGATCCTGGTCTGTGATGTTATCCGCCTGTCGTTGGTCCCCGGTGCGCTGGATGATCTCCCGCCGATAACGTTCGATTTCGTCGGAAGCCATCTTGCGGAAATTTTGGTCAAGCGCTTCGCCCGACTCTAATTGCTCGCTATCGATCAACAGTGTGTTGGGTCGTGCCAGTGGATTGCCATAATCATCGTAATTGCGGAATAAACCCAACCGTCCATTCTCCAATTCGGTGGTGTCGTCATCGTTTATTCGCTGGAACCCGGAAATAAAGTCATACACCAGCTTCGAGATGGCGGTGTTCTGGCAGACGATGATAAAGCAGGGCGGTGTGCTGATGCCTGCCTGCTGCCAGAGAAGAAATGTTTTTTCGTAATGGCCATACAGTGCATCCAGGGCGGTCTGCAATTCGACCGGCAGACTGAGCGGATCCAGATCTTTTGATTTTCCACGACCTTTTTTGGGCATCTTTTTACCGACATGCTCCCAGAGATTGCGGAATTTTGGCATCTCTCCACCCGGGATATTGTCCGCCACTGGCACACGCGGCAATTTTACGATCCCGCACTCGATCGCATCCACCAACGAGAAATCACTCATCGTCCAGGGGAAGATCGTCCCCTCGGCATAACCAGATCCGTTCAAGAAGAAAGGCGTAGCGGAAAGATCAACCACCTTCTCCAGACCAAGTTTCTCACTGACGACCTTGAGCCCATTGATCCATAGACGGGCCGCTTCGTTGTTTGCCTCGGCTTCTTCCCGTTCTTCACCTTTCAATGGTTCATCATCTTCGGCTTCAGGTTTTTCCTGGTAGCAATGATGGGCTTCGTCGTTGATCACCAGGATGTTTTTGATGCCCATCAACTCCGGCATAACGCGCTGCAGCATCTGTCCTTCGGTCTCCAGCGTGTTCAGCTCTTCGCCGCGTCCCTGTAATAAAGATCGTCCACCTTTGGAAAGTGGTATGCGTTCCCGCATTTTAAAAGCATGGTAATTGGTGATCACGATCTTGGTCTTGCCAAGTTCCGGTAGTAAGTCATTCGGCACCAGTTCCCGGTCTTTATAATAACTGTCCGGGTCATTGGGTTGCAGGACCCGTAATCTGTCGCGGATGGTGATGCCGGGCGTCACCACCAGGAAGCCGCGCGTGAACCGGTTACTGGTCGGGTAGCGCAGGGCATTGATCGTCTGCCAGGCAATGATCATTGCCATTACTGTCGTTTTTCCTGAACCGGTTGCCATTTTGAGTGCGATGCGCTCAAGGCCTGGGTTGGCCTCATGGCTGGCATTGGTCATACGCTCCAGCAGTTCTTTTTCCCGCTTGCCTCCCTTGGGAGCCACCTCGGTCAGCCAGATCAGTGTCTCCACAGCTTCCACTTGGCAGAAGAACGGTCGGATGTCTGCGAATGGGTGATTCCGCCAGTGCTGCAACAACCGGGCCGTTTCGGGAGTCACCTTCCAGTCATTTGGATTCGGGATCAATCTCCACTGGTCTACATAATTTCTGACTAGGTTTATATTTCCGGTGGGGTCGTACTGCTGCTCACTGGTTGAAAGTCCCTTGCCCTCATCCATAACCAATGGCATTTGAGCGCTGGCTTGCTTGCGTTTTCTTGGTTTTGGGATGGGGGTGATGAACTCCGCGCTGCGGCGGCGTTCCAGGATCTGCATAGTGGGTTGGCCATCGGGATCCAATTCCCAATGTCTATTTGGAATTTTGTAGGGGGAGTTGAGGATGGGGTGGCTGAAAAACGAATTATCCATGATTACATCCCTTGGAAAACCGAAATTCTCGGATCATCTTAGAAAGAAAACCAGAGAGCTTATTCGCCCCGTATTCATAAGCGTGGATCATTATTTACGAGGTATTGTTTACGAGGTATATTATTAATACCTATTAAGAATTATACTGCCAAATGAAATTGAAAGGGCTTCACAACTCCAGGTGATTGAATGAGGCATCCATTACCCCCAGACTGTTCTCACCCCATCAAAAGATAAGTAGAGAATGTAAGTCTTACTAGGACTGTGAGAGATATATGCAAAGACACATGATCTTTCCCCCCTTTTACTGCTTAATCCTTATACCTATCTTCAAGGAATTACCGATTTTTGACAAAAAAGCAGAACTCAGCGGTAACGGATTACCGATTTTATCATCAACATTTTGCTCTCTCTTCTCTATCGATGATCTTTCAATTATCTCGCGAAGTTGAACCATTAAATAATCAACTTCATCCAAGGAATCATTACTTTCATTGAGTTTATTCAAACCTTCAATAAGAATGTGACGAAGTGAATACCCCTTTAAAATCCAGGCATTTATTACCTCCCTGGCCTGTACTTCACGGGGATTGTTTTCATCTAAACGAAAACTATAAACCTTACTCATAGCAACTTTAAGGCATCATACAAGCGCCACAGCTTGAGCCCGCCACAAACGTTGGCCAGGTGCAAGCAATCGAGTTGATCTGCCAAAATTACAATGCATTATTTTAGGATAGGGGACCCGCTTTTATATAACCGAACTGGGTTTCCAACTTGGAGATTTGTATTCCCATCTATATTTCTCTAAATGATGTATCAATTTACACTGTCTTCCATACACACTGGATTGGGGCTTTTATGGACACTTGTAATACCTACCGTTGACATAAGGTCTCCTTATTGGCCGGGCATCCCTAATCCGGCCATTGTGAAATCATTTCTTATGTTTTTTAATTGCGTCGTATATTGCTGTCCCAATCATTATTAAAACAATAGCGATCGCAACCAACCCCATTAAAAATTGCATTTATTCCTCCTCTCCTTCATTATCTTCAGTCTCATCGTACATTTCGTCATCGATGGTTTCGACTTCTTCTTCACCATCCTCATTATGGTCTATTATCTGTGGGACTAACTTAACATCTGGTACTAAGAATAGGGGCAGGTCACACCACAGGCCTGATTGCTTGATACACACCTGGTCTTTGCACCAGGTCTAACATAACAAATGGTCCATTTATGAACAGATTAAGACGTTCTCATAAACCCTACTTTAACTTGTGGTCTCGGTACCTATGTTACCTTAGGTTACCTTTCTTTCGACCGCTCTAGTTGTACTTATGATTTTAATCTATTTACATTTTTTATCCAAAATGTAGTAAAACCTACAAGAGGTATTTGATGAGCAAAGGCGATTCTCTTGACTATAATTTAAACTCGCAATATACTACATAATGTATAATGCATTATGCTGTATTTTATTCTTGAATAGAGTCTTACGTAACGTTTCCCCTTAGGCGTAGGATTTGAAATATATGGATATCAACGCAATCATTCTGAGGTAAACAGAATGAAATGCTTGCAAAGGAGAAAATAAGGATGGAAAAGCCTAGATTGATTCGCCATTCACCTACCGGGCATGGAATGATGGAAATTGTGCCAGAAGTTGATCCGGTAATGAAATTTGTTAGCATGAATTTACTTCGTTTAAACAAAGGAGAAAAATATTCTCTTAAGAACATCGATAGAGAACTTGGTGTTGTTATTGTTAAAGGTTCTTGCAATGCTATTGGTGGAAGTAAGGATATTAAGTTGAAAGGGCGAAAGGAACCATTGGCAGATTGGCCCTATGCACTATATATCCCTCCAGCCGTCGAGGTTTCAATTACTGCTTTATCAGACTTGGAAATGGTAGTCTATGGTACACCTGCAGAAAAAAGAGATGATGATTTCTTTGTGATAACACCGTCAGACTGTAAAGTCCTAAATATTGGTAATGGAAACTGGACCTTGCAGGGAACTTTTGTTATTGATGCGGATGGTCCCAGCCAGAATTTGATTGTGGGAGAGACTCATATACCATCTGGTAACTGGTGCTCTACTCCACCCCATTCACATGATACCGATATTCCAGGTAAACAAACCTTCCTAGAAGAAGTTTATTACTTTCGCTTTAAACCCTCGCAGGGATTCGGTTTTCAAGGTATTTATACATTAGATCGGAGCTTGGATGAAGCCTATATTATTCGGGATGGAGATATAACACTCATTCCTCGAGGTATGCATCCCAATGTTGCCGGCCCGGGTTATGAAATGTATATGCTATGGGGCATGGCAGGTCATTCAAAGGAATGGATACCATTTGAAGACCCAGACCATAACTGGATCGGTTCCTTACTAGATTAGATAAGTATCATCATGAAAAAACAGATTGGGATTATTGGGATGGGAAGCATGGGGCATTTATATGCCGATGCTTTGATTCAAAACCCCAATATTGACTTTATTGCTTGTGTTAGTATTTCACAAAAGAATCTAAACAATGCAATTGATAAATATTATTGTAGAGGCTACAAATCTTTCTATGAAATGTTTAGGAAAGAGAAGCTTGATGCAGTATTAATTACTTTGCCAGATCACTTGCATAAAGAAGCTGTGATCGCTGCTGCCGAAGCAGGAGTTCATTTACTCGTTGAGAAACCATTTGCAACAGATCTGAAAGATGCTGATATTATGGTACAGGCTGTTCAAAAGTCTGGCATAAAATGTATGGTTGAATTCTTTAATCGTTGGAGCCCACCGTTTACAAATGCCAAGTATCTAGTCGATCAAGGCAAACTGGGGGATATCATCCAATTTAACATCGAATTAAACGACACATGCTACGTTCCCCAAAAAATGCTTAAATGGGCAACAGCTTCATCTCCTGCTTGGTTTCTTATGAGCCACTCTTATGATTTGATATGGTGGATACTTGGAAAGAGACCTAAAAGTGTATTTGGCAGAGGTAGTAAGCGGATATTAAGAGCCATGGGCATCAACACCTATGATTTGATCGAAGTCTTAGTAAGCTATGAGAATGGAACAATAGGAAGATTCTCAAGCAACTGGGTTTTACCAGAAGGATTTCCGATTTTATATGAACTCAAAATGCGACTTGTTGGTACAAATGCTATGGTTGATGTGGATACCTCAGATCAAGAACTTCACTTCACCGACCAAAATTGCACTCAACACCCCGTGACAGCGTGGGGGAAAATATTGGGTTCTTATAGTGGGCACCCTTTTGCAATGCTCAATGCATTTCTACAAAATTTAAATGAAGAAATACCTCCTCCCGTTAATGAGATTGATGGTTGGGAAAATACCTATTTTCTTGATGCAGTTCATCGCTCAGTAGAAACTGGAAGAGAAGTTCAGCTTCCAGAAAAATCTTAAGAAAGGACTTTAATAATGAAACTTCAGGGAAAACGAGCTATTGTAACAGGTGGAGCAGGTGCTATTGGAAGTGCGATTTCTTTAGCATTCGGTAAAGAAGGTGCTGATGTACTCATCTGCGATTTGATGAATTACAATCGCGGAAATGAGGTCGCAAAACAGATTCAGGATCTGGGACGAAAAGGGATTGCGCTTGAAACCGATTTGCGAAAACCTAAAGATTTGCAAAATGCGGTAAGGACTGCTGTAAAAGAATTTGGAGGGGTTGATATAGTAGTGAACTGTGCAACAGCCGGCCAACAGATTCCCTTTTTGGAATTAACAGAGGAAGTAATTGATGATTTTTTTGACACGAATTTGCGTGGATATTTTCTTACTTCGCTCTATGCAGCAAAAGAAATTGCAAAACAAGGCACACCGGGATGGATTGTCAATGTAAGTTCCATTTCATCCCGTTCGATGACCTCAAGTTATGTGCATTATAGCGCTACGAAAGGTGGCATTGAATCACTGACACGCGGTATGGCAGTTGCACTTGGAAAGTATAATATTCGAGTTAATTCTGTAGCCCCAGGTTGTGTCATGACGCCGACAGTACGGAATATGTTCGATGATCCAAGGAACGCAGAACCGGTTAATAGTAGGACTCCATTAGGTCGGATCGTAACTATCGAGGAAGTCGTTGAGCCAGTTGTCTTCTTATGCACCAATGCGGCAAGTGGAATTACCGGTCAGATTATTGACATTGATGGCGGTTATAGTATCCAGGGTATGGAATGGGTTCTAACAGAGGATATTAAATTATTCCGGGAAAAACTCGAAGGTACGGGATATAAAAAATAGCAATAAAGGAGAAATGCTATAAACAAAGGTCAGCAGGAGAAAAGGCAAAATTTGATCAATGAAATGGATCTAATTAAGCCGACTAGTGGAAGTGTTGCTCTTTGGTTTTTGGGCCAGAGTGGTTTTGCTATTAAAGGTTCAGATAGGATTATTTATTTGGATCCTTACTTATCGGATTATCTGACAAATTATACAAAGGGCAAGACTGATGAAGATCCTCGTAAGTTTAATTCTCCTCTATCGCCAGAAAAGATAACCAACGCATCTCTGGTTTTTGGTTCCCATTATCACTTTGATCACATTGACCCGAAAACCGTACAAACAATTCATGAGGTCTCTCCGCTCTGTAAATTCGTTTTTCCACCTCTAGCAGCTTCACTGGTTGAGCTAAACCTCGAAGAAACTCGCATCATTCAAGTAGAAGCATACAAGCAATATCAAATTGATGGAATTTCATTTCAAGGAATTCCATCAGCTCATGAAGAAATTAACCAACTTCCAGATGGTAGATATAAAGATTTTGGCTACATAATCGAGATTAATGGAGTCAAAATTTACCATTCGGGGGATTGCGTTCCCTATAAGGGACTAGTCGAAAGACTAAAGAAAGAAGAGATCGATATTGCTCTTTTGCCCATTAATGGCCGAGATTTCTTTCGGTTGCAACGAGGTTTTCTAGGCAACTTCACGTATCAAGAGGCAGGAGAGATGGCAAGTGCCATTGGGGCAAATTTACTCATACCAATGCATTTTGGAATGCATATGTCAAATACCGAACATCCAGGCGCCTTGGTAGATTATTTATGCGATAAATTTCCAGAACAAAAGTTTCATATTATGATTATAGGCGAGTGTCTAATATACTCTAACGAGAAATTTGGATCAACAGTAACGTTGATGCCATAAATCGGAATATTATTGAAAGGAAGGAACATATACAATGATTAGTATTTCGACAACAAAGAAGGCACATGTGAAAGGCTCTTTACCTGGCCCAGAGAGTAGGCGAATCATTGATATTGGTAGAAATTATGAAGCACAAGTACAGAGCCTTCAAGCGCCAATAGTATGGAAATCAGCAAAAGGATGTATCGTTACTGATGTGGATGGAAATACTTATTTGGACTGGACATCTGGTGTTCTTGTAACTAATGTCGGACATTGTCATCCAAAGCTAGTAAAGTCGATCCAGCAAGCTGCAGAGACATTACTTAATTGTTACGAATTCCCAACTGAGGCTCGTATAGATCTTGCTAAACGAATGGTTGAGATTTTACCTAGACACCTGCATCGGGCTTTTTTCCTTACAACTGGCAGTGAGGCAGTGGAGGCTGCAATTCGAGTGGCCAAGAAATATACCGGCAAATATGAAATCGTTTCATTTTTTGGCGGTTTTCATGGCCGTACTGGTGATGCACGAAGTGCTGGCGGTATAAAAAGAATAAAAGAAGGTTACGGACCTTCGGCGCCAGGATTTATTCATGCTCCTTATCCATATTGTTACCGTTGCCCATTTAAATCAGAGCCAAACACATGTGGCTTTATGTGTTTGGATTTCCTAGACACAACGGTCAAAAGCTTGTCAACAGGTTCTTTGGCAGGTGTGATCGTTGAACCCTACCAAGGAACTGCTGGGTTCATATTTCCTCCAGACGGGTACCTAAAAGAATTAGAGAAATGGACCCAAAAAATGGGAATGGTTTTTATCCTGGATGAAGTCCAATCCTCCTTTGGGCGCACAGGAAAATTCTTTTCACTGGAATGGGAGGGTCTAACTCCTGATTTGGTTTGCGTTGGGAAAGGTATTGGGAGTGGGATCCCAATATCAGCAGTTATGGCTACGGATGAAGTGCTTAAGAATCTCTCTGATGGAGATTTGGGTAGTACATTTGCTGGTAATCCCTTTGCTTGCTCAGCGGCACTGGCTGTTATCGATATAATGCAATCAGAGGACTTAGTGAACAATGCGAATAAAATCGGTAAAATAATCAAATCTTGCCTACTGGAGATCATGAATAAATCCTCCCATTTGGGAGATGTTCGCGGTCGAGGTATGGTAATGGGGATGGAGTTTGTAAAAGAAAAGAAAACCAAAGAACCGGCTCCGGAATTAGTGAATGAGCTTATTCTTCGATGTGCTCAAAATGGACTAATTATCGGTAAGGTAGGAATTTATGGTAATGTGGTTAGAGTTGCTCCACCTTTGATTATGACCGAAGACGAAGCATATGAGTCACTCGAAATTATGAGTAAATGCATTATGGAGTTGGAATAAAATTTTGCCCAACGAAAAAGATTAATTTGAAAATAAAATTAATTACGGTCATAACAAAAATTGTTCAAATTGGTTCAGTAGTATGGGAAAGAACAGAAGGATCTTAATATGTTAGAGAAAATAAAGTTATCGAAACGAATTAATGTGACTACGACAGGATCTGTCTATGAAGAAATACGTAGGAGAATTTTGAATTTGGAACTTCCACCAGGGACACGATTGAAAGACACGGTATTGGCAAAAGATTTTGGAATCAGCAATACGCCTGTTCGGGAAGCGCTGCGCCGTTTAGAAGCAGATTCTCTTGTCGAGACTAAACCTTATATCGGGACTTATGTAAAAGAACTTAGCACGGATGAAGTTAAAGATTTGTATGAAGTGCGTGAAACCTTAGAGGTTATGGCTGTCCGAAAGGCAGTGGAACAAGCGAGTGAACAAGAAATTAATGAGATATTGGATATAGCAAATAAATATTTATCACTTGTTAATATTGGAACTGTTGAAAATTACCTCAAGTATGATCGGATGTTTCATGAGAAAATCGCAGCGGCATCAGGAAATGTTTTTCTTTATGAGCTGCTTCACTCGCTTGGAGATCGCATTCATATTGTTCGTCGACTTGATCTAGAAGACCACTTCTCTGGCATCGAGCACCTGGATATTGCCAATGCTATTTTGAAACGTAATACTGTTGAAGCAACCAGAATTATCCGGACGCATATCCAGGACCATCTTTCGAGAGTTGAAAAATTATTAGAAGCAAATTCTAGAAGCCCGAAATAATGATCACTGATTTATATATTGGAGTCGATCTCGGTACAGGTAGCTGCCGATGTGCTGTTGTGGATAATAAAGTTAAATTGATTGGGTTTGAGGAGGGTGATTATAAATCTAATAATGTATCTGGAAAATGGATAGAACAAGATCCTGAGGCGATCTTCGAATGCTTTGTTGAGGTTGTCTCTCGGGCCGTAGCGAAAGCAAAAGACAAATATCCAAAAAACAGATTCCAGGGGATTAGTATTGGTGGAGCGTTGCATAGCGTGATGGCTCTTGGCCCAAAGTCGGAACCGCTAACCGGTATAATTACCTGGGCTGACACACGTGCATTTCCGCAAGCCGAAAAGATAAAAGCCATATCAAAGGGAAAGCTTTTTTATAATGAAACCGGCTGTCCCCCACATGCTATGTACCCAGTATTTAAAATTGGTTGGCTTGGGGAGAACCAATTAGATATTTATCAAAAAACGTCCAAATTTATTTCTGCAAAGGAATATGTTGTTTTTCGCTTAACTGGAGAGTTGATGGTAGACACTTCCGTTGCCTCAGGAAGTGGCCTTCTCAACGTTCATACACTTGATTGGGATCAAAATTCATTAGCAATTGCCGGAATTGGAAGCAATAAGCTTTCAACACTATGCACACCAATGACTATTATCCCTGAGTTGATTCCCCATATTGCTGACACGATTGGAATTCCTGCGACCACTCCTTTAGTCTTGGGAGCATCGGATGCATTTGCTTCAAGTATTGGTTCAGGTGCTGTAAATTCTTGGCAAGCAACCTGTATGGTGGGGACAAGCGGAGCATTGCGCGTAATCTCCGAATATCCTTGGCTCGATGAAAAGGGCCGTAGCTGGTGCTATTGTATCGAGGAAGGAAGATGGCTTATTGGAGGGGCAATCAATAATGGGGGACTTGCATTTGCTTGGCTTCGTAATTTAGTAAACAAAAATCTGCCTAATTACGAATTTTCTTTTGATGAACTTATGAACCTGGCCGAAAAGGTAAAACCAGGTGCTAATGACCTTCTTTGTTTGCCTTTCTTTTCTGGCGAACGAAGCCCGAATTGGAATGAGCACGCCCGGGCTGCATTTTATGGCTTGACACTTGAGCATAATTTATCTCATATTAGTAGAGCAATAATTGAAGCGATATGTTTTCGGATTCGAAGTTTACTTGATATTTTGAGCGATTCCCCTATAAAGATTAATCAAGTTAAAGCTTCAGGAGGATTTACAAAATCAAAACTGTGGTTGCAGATAATGTCCGATGTACTTAATAAAGAGCTTATCGTTCCGGCAGTAGGAGAAACATCCTGTCTTGGTACGACTTTCTGGGCATTAAAAAACCACGGCGTGATTAATAATTATCAAGAATTTGGGGATCTGATTCCGAACGGCAAGATCTTTGAACCTGATAGAATAGAATCAGAAGTCTATCAAGATATTTATCAGAAATATCTCCAACTCTATTCAAAGGTAAGTGATTTGTATAAAAAACCCTAAGGAGGAATGCGGCTATGAATCAGTTTACATCAAATAAGAGTGAATTAATCCAAGTTCTACAAAAAATTGATACCCCAACTATCTGTAACGCAATTGAGGCGCTTCGCAACAAGCGGGATCTTGAGGGTTTTTTAGGGATGGGGATTCGATGTCTACTTCCAAAACTCGGAACGATGGTTGGGTATGCTGTTACCGCGACCGTTGATTCTAGCACGCCAGATATCCCAAAAGACAAGGATGTATGGTTTGATTGGCCTAAAGCAATGGAGGCTTCTCCAAAACCTTCTATCTTGGTGTTTAAAGATGTTGGTCCACAGCCCCTAAAATCAGCTCATTTTGGAGAGGTTATGGGAACGATTGCGGTTCGTTTAGGGGCAGTAGGCATTATCACTGATGGTGGGATTCGTGATATTGATGAGCTTTTTGACCTGGGTTTTCATTGTTTTGCTGCTGGTTTGGTCCCTTCACATGGAAACCCCAGGATTTTAACTATAAACATTCCTGTCATAATTGATGGTGTTACCATTCATCCAGGTGATTTACTTCATGGAGATGTAAATGGAGTAACAACAATCCCAGCAGAATTAGCAAGTCGGATTCCGGATGCAGTAGAAAAAATCCGGCAGAGCGAAAAAGAATTTATGGAATTTGTAAAGGGAACAGAATTCAGTATGGAAGGTTTGTATGAACGGAAGGTTAGCCACTAAATAATAATCAGCAATTCTCACTATGATGATTTCTCGATCAAGATTCCCAATATTTGAGCCAAAAAGACTTGAATTGAATAAATTACCTATGTGGACGAATATTCAACCGTTTTTTGAAATGCGGGACTAACACAGTAATATTCATATTGAGAATTGCTAATAAAAGAAACATGCATTGACAACTAAAAAATAATGTTATACAATGTATTGTGCATTATATAATATCTTCTCCTGATTGAATACTACAATGACAATAATTGCTTCGCACTGTTACCTGCTATTTCAGATAAAGATAGATTCTGTTCTGTAATTAATCGGCCAACCGGTTATCAATATTTGGTAACCGGAAAAGATATTAGAAAAGGAGAATAGAATGAAAAGAGTTTGTCTAAGGATTTTGAGCTTCGTGATCATAGGTTCATTCCTATTGGCAGGATGCTCACAAGGCGGCGCCACACAAACGGCAACTCAAGCACCTGTTTCAACTGAAGTTGCGACCCAGGCCTCTGTAGCAACCGCAACGGAAAGTAAGGCGGGCGGTTCTCTGGTAGTCCGAATCCCTGTGGATGTAGGGAATTTGGATACACACACTGATCAGCTTCAAGCCTTTCGTAGCCTAATCCAATGGCAGATTTATGAACCGCTGGTGGGTTATGATAAAAATGGCGTTGTTCAGGGAGTATTGGCCTTGTCTTGGGAAAATCCCCAACCAACTGTTTGGAGATTTCATTTGCGAGAAGGTGTCAAGTTCCAGGATGGTAGCAATTTCAACTCTGATGCTGTGAGATATTCTTTGGAACGGGTGAAAGATCCCAATACTGCTTCGTGGCTTATCGGGAGCCTTTCAGATTTGCAAACGATTAGTGTAGTTGACGATTACACCATTGATCTTACTATGACCAAACCTGTCGCTTCGTTCTTGGATAAGTTATCCGTCATCGGCATAGTACCAGTAGGTTCCGGTGATCAACTGAAAAGTCATCCCGTCGGAACAGGTCCCTTTGAATTCGTAGAATACGTGCCGAATGATCATCTTTCTTTAAAGAAAAATCCGAACTACTGGCAGCCTGGCTTACCCTATCTGGATACACTAACATATAAGCCGATCACTGATGGTTCTGTAGCATTAAATGATCTGCAAGGCGGCACCATCGATGTCGTTACTTCTATGACTCCTAGCGAAGCTGAAAATGCAAAGACTCTCACAGGTGTGTCCCTTACTATTCAGCCTGCCACTACGTCACTCGATTTCTTCGAGATCAATCGTAGGAAAACACCTCTAAATGATCCGAAAGTTTTCGCTGCTATCTCTGAGAATTGCTTGAATCGGGAGCAAGTAGGTTCGCTAGTTTTTAAAGGCTACGGTACGGCAACCAATGTCCCCATTTTACCCAATAGCCCATTCTTCGGTAACATTCCCTATAAATACAATCCAACAGAAGGCGCGGCCGAACTTGCAGCTCTTGGGTACAAGCCAGGTGATATTAAACTGGAAATAATTTCTTGGGGTGGATATAAGACCCTTGAAGACATGGCTGTCATTTTCAAGGAAGGCTTAGCGGAATGCGGTGTCACTGCTACTGTCAACGTCTTAGAGGTTAGTGTTATGCTCGATCGCTATAACAAACATGACTTTGATATTGCGACCAATGCCTACGCACCGCCACTGGACCCCGACATTTACTATGATATTATCTGGGGACCGCGCTTGGCTGATGATTATGTCCGGCCTGATGCTCAACAACTAATTGCTAACGGTGTTTCTGCTTTGACAACCGATGCACGCAAGCCATTTTATGATCAACTACAACAGTTGGAAGTGACCGATGGACCCGACTTGCCCGTATGGTTTGAAGCAGGGATTGCTGCACAAACTGATAAAGTAAAAGACGTGGTTATTGATCCCGTTAGTAACTACTACTTTCTTACGACCTACCTTACAAAATAAACAACATAAAAGAACGCTTATACTGGAAATTTGACGCTAAGCAATTCCGTAGTAATATGAAGGAGTAGAGAAATCAACATTTTCTACTCCTTCATACTTATTATGCTTACCAGATTATTGGAGAGTATGTCTTGGGAAAATTAATTGTTCAACGGTTAATGCAGTTCATCCCAGTAGTGTTGTTGAGTACAGTTATCGTTTTTACTATTATTAGACTGGCACCTGGAGATCCTGTTTCCATGCAGTTTGGTACTTATGCATCCGATGCGCGGATGACTGAAGCAGTCGCTGCATATCGAAAACAGTTAGGATTGGACCAACCGATCGTTATCCAATATTTTTATTGGTTAAAAGAGATAGCAAAGGGTAATTTCGGAAATTCCATTCAAAACCAGATTCCAGTTCTAACACTTATAGCAAGAAAGCTACCTTCTACTCTTGAATTAATGGCAGGTGGCCTATTTTTCGGTATTGTTTTGGGGATTCCCTTGGCCATTATTGCCGCATTGAAACGCGGTTCATTTATAGACTCGTTCGCCTCCATCCTTTCAGTAATAGGACTTGCAGTACCAGGTTTCTGGTTTGGGATGCTATTAATTTGGATATTTTCGTTAAAATTTAAACTCTTACCTTCCTCCGGATTTATCCCGTTTTCTGAAAATCCCGTACAGAATATAAAATTTCTGATTATGCCGGCTCTTACCTTGGGTGTTTACGAATTAGCCGTAGTAACACGATTTCTAAGGGCTGAGATTATCGATGTATTAAGATCTGATTATGTTAGAACTGCACGGGCAAAAGGAGTGACTGAGAAAAAAGTTATCCTACGGCATGTATTAAAGAACTCAATGATTCCCCTTGTCACCGTTATTGCTCTAGAAATAGGTTACTTATTAGGAGGTGTAGTTGTTATTGAGCAGGTCTTCAGTTGGTCTGGGATGGGATGGCTTATTGTACAAGCCATTGGTAATCGTGACTTACCAATTATCCAGGCCATCGTTGTTCTAATTGCGATTGGATATTCATTTGCAAATTTGCTTGCCGATATAATTTATGGCTACTTGGATCCCCGTATTCGAGAGAATAATTAGCCCACATCTGAAGAATATCATGAAAAGATTAATCTAAAAGGAACTTTCCATCTGCTTTACATTCTCTTCTATCGCATGCTTGAGAATATCTAATATCTATATTTCGGACAGCACACAATATGATACTTTCACCCGTAAATAGTATGTGAGCCTCTCGACTAGTTTAGGCATGATCAGCCACCTTCTGGTCGATTGCTTGCTTACCAGGAAGACTCATCATCGCCGCATTTTCAATGACTACTCACGGTAGACCCTTTCTCTCTGCCCACTTTCTATAGGAATGATTTAATAAAGATAATTAAGAAAAGGACCTATGAATCAGTCAAATGAGATAGTTTCTGAAATTTTAGAAGAAAAAATCATCCGTCTTTCGGTTGGTAGGAAAATCTTCAATAGAGCTCTAAGAAACCATACATTTTTATTCGGGCTATTGATAATTATTTTATTTGCGCTTTTGGCAGCATTTCCAGAATATATAGCGCCTCATGAACCGACGACTATCCTAAGCGACTCAGGCATTCAACCTCAATCAACTAAGTATCCATTAGGTCTTGATAATCTTGGTAGGGATGTTCTAAGCCGAGTGGTTTATGGAGCTCGAGCTTCTTTTATTGTCTCATTTGGATCGGTTACTATAGCTTTATTAATAGGCGTTTCTTTAGGTTTAATTAGCGGCTATGTGGGAGGAATAGTTGATATTGTTATTTGTCGAATCTTGGATGCTATTTTGGCATTCCCAATCCTCCTGTTTGCAATCCTGACCTTAGCTTTATTGGGTGGAAGTTATACGAATCTTATCCTCACAATTGGGCTAATCTATATGCCATATTTTGCGCGGTTGGCTCGAGGAAGCACACTTTCGATCGCTAAAAAAGAATATGTTGAGTCCAGCCGGGCAGTTGGCAGTTCAACCTGGCGAATTGTTACACGTACAATTCTTCCTAATATTATAGTTCCTATAACGGTTCAATCATCTTTAGCATTAGGTGTATCTATGCTTATTGAAGCCAATCTCAGTTTTCTTGGCCTTGGTGTACAGCCTCCCACGCCTTCATGGGGCAGAATGATTCTAGAATCGGCGTTATATATTCGTCAGAATCTATTATTTATGCTTACGCCTGGATTATGTATTTTCATAACCATACTTGCTTATAATTTAGTCGGAGACGGTCTGCGGGATATCCTAGACCCTAAATTGATGGATTAAAGCGACCATTTAATTTCTGGAGAAAAATATGATGAAGATATCAATCACTCTCAAAAACCTTGTGTTATTGATTTTCATTCCAACCATTTTATTGATGATTACGGCATGTGGAGACAGTTCAACCAGTCAGACAACTATTACAGCAACTCCACCTCAGATTAATAAAATTCGCGTGGCTGTTTCGCCAGATTGGTATCCTTGGGAATATATAGATCCTATAACAAATGAATTAACGGGCTTTGATGTAAATTTGATGAAAACAATTGGTAGAGATGGAAATTTTGAAGTTGAATTTGTCCAAGTTCCTTTTGATGAAATTTTTGATGGCCTAGGAACAACTTATGACGTTGCGATTTCTGCAATCCAGGTTACACCAGATCGAGAGAATAAAGTTCTATTTTCACAAGATTACCAAAATATCGGCGAAGTGCTAGTAGTACCATATTGGAATCGCGCGATTTGGGGTTTAAATGATGTTGCTGGTAAAAAGGCTGCTGCATTAAAGAATTCAATTGGTGCCAGAAATGTGCAATCGGTTGATCCCAGTGCTTTAGTGGAATATGATAATAACGATCAAATGTTTTCAGACCTTCTCGCTGCAGATCGCAAAATTGATATTGTTATCACTGATTATTTAACAGCAGTTAGCTATACTGCTCGGAAACCTGGTAGTGTACGAATAACTGCGCCAATTACAACTGAAAATCTGGCAGTGGCGATCAGCAAAAATCGAAAAGACATCAAATCAGTTCTTGACTATTACTTTGCCCTTGAGGTAAAAAATTATGTGGTTAAAGAATTGATTCAAAAATATTTGGCGATTCCACCCGAGCAAAGTCCTTCTAATTTAAATCTCAACGGCAGCAGGTAGATGTTGAGGAATATATTATTCCTTACCGCATCTCTTACGATTAACAATTTGCTCAGGAGTTACTTAGCATGCTTTTAGATGTCAAAGGATTAAAGACGGAGTTTGTAACAGCTGATGGTATCGTGAATGCTGTCAATGGAATTTCTTATTCCCTAGATGAAGGATGTACTCTGGGAATAGTAGGGGAAAGTGGCTGCGGCAAGAGCGTAAGCGTTCTTTCAATATTGCGGTTACTTCCTAAATCTATAGCGAGAGTTTCCGGAGAGGCGCTTTTTAACAGTAGGAATTTATTTACTTTGTCAAATAGCGAGCTTACTGAAATTCGTGGGAATAAAATCGCAATGATTTTCCAAGATCCAATGACCTGTCTAAACCCGGTGCTCACAATAGGTGATCAGATCAGTGAAGCTATTGAAACCCATCTGAATCTATCAAAAACAGACGCCAAAATACGTGCAATTGAAATGTTGCAAATGGTTGGAATTCCATCGGCCGAAAAGCGATTTAACGATTATCCGCATAAATTCTCGGGTGGTATGCGTCAACGAGTGATGATTGCTATGGCATTAAGTTGTAAACCATCTTTATTAATTGCAGATGAACCTACAACAGCTTTGGATGTTACCATTCAATCACAAATCGTCGAGCTTGTGAAACGTTTACGAGATGAACTCGGCATGGCTATCATTTGGATTACTCATGATTTGGCAGTAATTGCTGGTTTGGCCGATAAGATTGTCGTTATGTACGCAGGTTTTATAGTAGAAGAAGCGGATGTAGATACTCTTTATGAAAATCCAAAACACCCATACACCATTGGACTATTGAATGCACTCCCTCGTGTTGATGGGAAAAGGGGTACTAGGTTAACCTCCATTGATGGGTTTCCTCCAGATTTAATCAAGCTACCTTTAGGCTGTCCATTTTATAAACGTTGCAGCTACCATCAACCCCAATGTTTTGAAGAACGCCCAATACTCCGTGAGTACAGTAGTACACATAAAGTTGCTTGTTGGGTAAATTTATAACTAGGTATTCAGGATAATCATGCATGGAATCGAATAATAAGTTAATTGATATCAAGAATCTTCAAGTATATTTCCCGATCAATGAAGGTATTCTGATTCAAAGACACCGCGGGGATTGCAAAGCAGTCGATGATATCAGTTTCAATATCTCTAAAGGTGAGACACTCGGTTTGGTAGGAGAATCCGGTTGTGGAAAGTCGACGACTGGGAGAGCTATTCTGCAACTGATCAGGCCAACTGCTGGCCATGTATATTTCAAAGGAGAGGACTTAACTAAATCAAATAATAAAGAATTACGCAAGAAGCGAAGGGAGATGCAGATTGTGTTTCAGGATCCATATGCATCTTTGAATCCTCGTGCTAGTATCGGTGAGATTCTATCGGAACCGATAGAAGTACATAAGATTTGCAAATCGAAATCTGAAAAAAACGAATATATCAAAGAATTAATGAGTATGGTGGGATTAGCTCCAGGGTTCATAGCACGTTATCCGCATGAGTTTTCTGGCGGGCAAAGACAACGCATTGTAATTGCTCGGGCATTAGCAGTCAAACCAGAATTCATCGTATGTGACGAACCCGTGTCTGCTTTAGATGTCTCTATTCAGGCACAAATCATTAATCTGCTATGTGATTTACAAAGTAAGTTTTTCCTCACCTATTTATTTATTGCTCACGATCTAAGTGTTGTTCGCCACATGAGTAACCGCATAGCAGTTATGTATCTGGGTAAGCTTGTGGAGATCGCAGATGATGAAGAACTATATCATCATGCACAACATCCTTACAGTCTGGCCCTACTTAGTTCTGTTCCGTTAGCCAACCCTAAGGAAGAAAAACTTCGAAAACGTATAGTTCTAGAGGGCGATGTCCCATCACCGACCAATCCACCAATCGGGTGTCGCTTTTCGACTCGTTGCTGGCGTGTTACTGATATTTGTCGAGAAGTTTCCCCGGAATTAAAGGATATTGGAGGAGGACATTTCGTAGCCTGCTATCACTTATGACTATTCATTTTGAGTTTTACTTCATCTGCAAAATTCTAATTGTCTTGGAATAAAGGAGGAGCGCCAGAATCTTTTCATTCTTATTAATCGCCAAAATACGGTTTGCTAGCGAGCGTATTATGAAAAAATTGTGATTACTTCCTGCTAGTTTTTCAACACTGCCACAGTTATATAAATTAACAATAATGAAAGTGAGCTTTATACTATGGAAACTGAAATGATTGGCTTGTATAAAACCCAAAAAGGGGATGGGTTTCTAGAGTTACGAACGGCAAAAATTCCAAAACCAGTGGCAAATGAAGTATTAGTTGAGATCAAGGCTGCTGGAATCTGTGGAACGGATATTCATATTATGCATGATCAATTTCCATATTGGCCACCGGTTATTTTAGGGCACGAGTATTCAGGTGTTATTGTAGAAACAGGTAAGGAAGTTGAAAATTATAAGGTAAATGACAGGGTAATTGGCGAGCCTCATACGCGGGCATGTGGCAAGTGTGCACTTTGTCGATCAGGGAACATCCAATTATGTAGTCAGAAACGATCGCCTGGATGGGGAATTGATGGAGCTTTTGCTAAATACCTTACGGTTCCAGAGCATCTACTTCACAAAATTCCAGATTCTATGACATTTGAAGAAGCGGCACTGATTGAGCCAACTGCAAATGCTGTGCAAGATGTATTAGAACGTGGTCAAGTGGTGGCAAATGACACTGTCGTTGTTATTGGACCAGGCCCTATCGGATTGCTCTCAATTGGAGCCGCGAAAGCAGGAGGGGCAGGAAAGGTGATTGCAATTGGAACCTCAGTAGATGAGGCTTTTCGGCTTCCTGTTGCTCTTGAAATGGGAGCAGATAACATACTCTTAGCAGATAAACAAGATGCTGTTTCTGAAGTTATGAGGCTTACAGATGATCGAGGTGCTGATCTTGTGGTTGAGGCATCAGGATCTATGCAGGGTATCCAATCGGCAGTAAAAATGGTTAAGCGCTTGGGTAGAATTTCTCAAATTGGTTTAACAGGAAAAGGAAATATTGATTTCCCGTGGGATGCTGCCGCGTGGAAGGTTTGTACAATTATTTTTAATTTAAGCACTGCCTTTAGTTGTTGGAACCGTTCAATTGGTTTAGTTGCATCAAAAAAGATTGATGTATCAAAGCTGATTTCCCATAAATATCCATTATCAGAATGGAAAAAAGCATTTGAAGTGGTTGAAAAAGCAGAAGGGTTAAAGGTTTTACTCATCCCGTAAGGAAGATAAAGGAGCACATTGGGTTATGAACAATAGCAACAAAGTTTTTCAAAACACATTTGAATTCTTGATGCAGTTGATAAAAATTCCTTCTACTCGTGGGAAAGAGGGGGAGGTTGCTAAGTACATCTACCAGACGATTGGTCCTTATGTGGACGAGGTTGAATTAGTCCCTGTGGAAGATGCAATTATCAGTGATCCTGAATATGCTTTTTATATCCCCGACTTCACTTATAAAAATACGTATAATGTCCGGTGCCGAATTAAGGGATCTGAGAAAGGAAAGAGGATCATCTTTAATGCTCATATGGATGTTGTTCCACCAAATGAAGGAATGAAAGATTCGTTTAACCCGCGGTATGAGAATGGAATTATATATGGCCGAGGAGCATGTGACGATAAAGGTCCATTATCTGCTCTTTTCGCGATGGCTGTTTCTTTTCATGAAAAAGGTCAGAAGCCGAAAAATAATTTAGAGTTCCACTTTGTGGTTGAAGAGGAAAGTGGAGGTAATGGGACTTTGGCATTGATCCGTCAAGGCGTTCATGCGGACGCCGTTGTAGTGATGGAAACTTGCGAAATGGAATTAAAAGCAGCTGTCAGAGGTGCAGTATGGTTTCAGCTTGAGTTATACGGGCAAGCTGGCCATTCTGGCTCACAGGAAACCCGAATTAGTGCACTAGATCAAGCATTCGAAGCTATACGGATTTTAAGAGATTATCATGACAAGATCTTGTCAGAATCTAAAAACTTGCCCTTATTTGACCAGTTTAAAGATCCCATGCCGTTAACCGTTGGGTTGTGCGAAGCTGGAACATGGCCTGCTTCTATTCCTGCAAAAGCAGTCCTGAAAGGTGTTATGGGTTTTCTTCCAAATAAATCACGGCAACAAATCCAAGATGGAATTCATCGTGCTCTAAAAGAAGAAGGGAATGCATGGTTAAAAGAACATTTTAATTTGACCTTTCCAATGTTGCGGAATGAAGGTAATCAGCTTCCACAAGATCATCCACTTGTCACATCTTTTGCAAGATCTATGGAGACCTGTGGTGTCCTGCCCAAGATTACAGCTATGACAGCTTCTTGCGATGCATGGAAGTACGATAAGCTGAGCGGGATTCCTGTTATTGCATTTGGGCCTGGACGAATTAAATATGCGCATTCGGCACAGGAGCAAATCGCATTTGAAGATGTTATGACTGCTGCCCAGGTTATTGAAGATTTTAGCAATACATTCTAAATGCTCCAAACGGTTTATCATGTGGAGGTCGTCATGGATATAAAACAATGCCGAATACTATTTACACCGAGATCTTAAGGAAAGTATGATCAAGACTAATAACCGAGCCATAGAATATAGTAGGTGAAGTAATTATTTACCCTACTGGAAAAGTGCTTTTATTGGAAGAGATAGCATGTTTGTTAACCCGGTGTTGATAGGTATTTATCTGGGTTGGACTAAATTGATCGAACTGCTTTAGATGCAGTAGGTTGGCTTTAGGTAAATTCCCATTATAAAGTTGGATGGAGAATATTAATATGTATCAGGAGAGATGGATATTTTTGTGATGAATACAACTTGAACCAACCCTACCTCATTTGCAGACCTTGCTCTGGCACTGATACTATCCCTTCCCAGGCAAGTCCCAAATGCGGCTATTATTATTTTTGATGGTAAATGGCCGCGGCAGCAAGCGGTTGCGTACATAGATGAGGTAGTTCTCATTGACCTGGTGGGAGGCAATATCATCCGTCATTTGGGATCGCTAGATAATTATTTGCATCCCAATGCTTGAATGAAAGGAATCTTCATGGATCTGAAATCTTGTCGGGTGCTCGTCACCCCAACCTCTTATGGAAAGACCGATGCACGTCTAATGGCTGATTTGGAGGCTAAGGTCAGGAATGTTGTCTATAACACCACTGGTAGACCACTGTCCTCGGATGAGGTGGCAAGCCTGTTGCCCGGGATGGACGGCTATATTGCCGGACTGGATGTGATCGATCGCCCGGCTCTGGCTGCAGCTGATCGGCTGAAAGTTATTGCCCGCTATGGGGTCGGCGTAGACAATGTAGATCTGACTGCAACACATGAGAAAAACATCCGTGTGACCAACACTCCCGGAGCAAACTCGATTTCCGTAGCCGAGCTGACTGTAGGGCTGATCCTATCACTGGCGCGCAAGATCTCTGATTCCATTCTCGCTATGCGTGGCGGCGACTGGCCGCGCCTGAGCGGACTTTCCTTAGAGGGGAAGACAGTTGGGTTGCTCGGATTGGGATCCATTGGCAAACAGGTTGCCTGTCGCCTTGAAGGATTTGAATGCCATTTGCTAGCTTACGACGTTGCAGCAGATGAAGCATTTGCCCGCGCCCACAATGTGAACTTAGCTTCGATGAGAGAGGTGGCAGCTCACGCCGATTTCCTCTCCCTGCATCTGCCACTCCTACCAGAGACGAGAGCCTTAGTCAACACTACTTTTCTGCAGGGGATGAAGTCGAATGCTTTCCTAATCAACACTGCCCGTGGAGAACTGGTCGTTGATACAGCCTTGGCGGAGGCAATCAAAAATGGTCACCTGGCAGGTGCAGCCTTGGATGTGTTTGACAAGGAACCACCGGAAGCGGACAACCCGCTTCTTAAGTTACCGCAAGTTCTGCTTACTCCGCACATTGCGGCGCACACCGACGGGGCTCAGAATGCCATGGGCTGGATGGCCTTGAACGATTGTCTGGCGGTCCTGTGCGGAGAGGAACCGCGCAATCCAGTAGGATAACACTTTTCGAAAGGATTAAAGATGAACAAACAGAAAACACTTGAGAGAATAAAAGAACTTGGCTTGATTGCAGTCATCCGGGGACCATCTCCAGAACTAACGGTCCAGATGGTAACCGCCCTTGTGGAAGGCGGGGTGCTGGGGATAGAGATTACGTACACAACTCCCAACGCGATTGAAGTCGTGCGCAGTTTGGACAAGCAGTTCGGCGACCAGATCGTCCTCGGCATGGGAACGTTAACCGAATCTACCCAGGTTGCAGAAGCTAGAGCCGCCGGGGCGCGTTTCTTGGTTAGTCCGGTCTGTGAACCCACCTTGATTCAGACAATGGTATCTTCCGGCTTGCCGGTTATGATAGGTGCCTTGACCCCCACGGAGGTCCTCCAAGCTTATAAAATGGGAGCGGATGTTGTCAAGATTTTCCCGGGATCTCTAGGAGGCCCAGCCTATATCAAAGCACTCAAAGGCCCATTTCCTTATATCCCAATGATTCCGACTGGCGGCGTCTCAATAGCGAATGTCGAGGGTTGGTTTGCAGCTGGGGTTTTTAGTGTCGGCGCAGGCAGCGAACTGTGCCCACCGAACTTGGCAAAAGAAGGCCGTTTCGAGGAAATCACACTCAAGGCGACTGAGTTTGTCCAGGCAGTAATGGCTGCCCGGTCCAAAATCAAATCCTGATCAGGAATAAAATTATAATGAAAGTAACATTCACAATTGGCAAATACAACGTTATCAACAAGCAAGTCCCAACTTTTTACATCATCTGAGAGACGACTGTAAAATCATTGATCATGTAAGCCTTCCCGTTATGGGCCATTCGGATATCGTCATGGAAGACATTTGCCTAAAAATCCATGAACAGCCGGAAGCTTTCTTATTGATTAAAACCGAGGTCAAGTATGATCCGCAATAGTTAGGCGCGCTACGATCATCATTAAAGTAGGTTTTCCAATACCATTATACGTTTCTACTACTAATAACCCCTTGGGAAGGTGTAGCAGTTTCAGGCGAACGATACAACAACATGTTCATAATTATTACATTTAACCAGGACCAATTGTTTCAGTGCTAGCTGTAAAGTCCAAAGTTTTCAAATGGTGAATTCTATTCTGGTGCCTAAATATTCTACAGCTATCTTACAGCTAACAGAAAAGAAACCATGGAAAACATGGAAAAAATAGACGATTTAACCACCATATATACTACTGGATAGGGAAAACAACACCAGATATACTAGGTATACAGCCCTAGCCCGTTCTCTTAATCAATTGGTTCGCGGTTCGAGCCCGCGGTCGGTCACCTAAATATGGGGGCATAACCCCTGAACACCCCCATATATGGGTACAAAAAGAGCCTCTTTGAAAGAAGGCTCTTTTATTTGATAGTTAATTGACAGTTAACAGAATCAATGGAGACGCAAATATATTTCCTGGTTTTCAAGTGAAATTATTAATTACGCTGATCTTCTTCACTTCCATATTCACCCCAAAAGTTTCTACAAATTCATTTAGTTATCCAGCTCTTCCTCATGCCAGTTGGATACCTCAACGGGGAAATCGCCTTTTTGAAAATTTCATTTTCGAGTTTGTAATTGAAAACAAGATACAAAACGATTACTATTAATTATCTCACAGGGACCTTGTAATATATTAGATGTTGCAAATAATAATATCATATGTTATATTATGATATATCACTAATGCTCTAAAAGATATCAACAGGAAGATCAAACTTGGTTATCCCATATAAAAAATTAGTATGACGATTACGAAAAAGAAGGAGATTAAAAATGGTCAAGGATCAAATTTACAAAGAATTGCGCCGCTCTATTATTAAAGGATATCTCAAGCCTGGTGAGAGACTGGACATAGTAAAACTGACCAAACATTACGAAACCAGCATTACTCCACTTCGCGATGCGATTAGTCTTCTAAGTCAGGAGGGTCTGGTTACGATCAAGCCTCGCCGGGGTTACTTTGTTTGCCAAATCACAGTCCACCAACTAATTGACCTGTTTGAGGTTCGTGAAATTCTTGAAACAGCATCTATTCAGCGCGCAGTTGGCCGAATTACAGATGAGCAGATTGAGCAATTAACCCACGATTACACCGGCTACGATGATGATTCTTATGACCGATACATTGATGAAAATCGACGCTTCCACTGCCTGATTGCCAAAGCTACTGGCAACGAAGAGCTGGTACAAATGATGGGTCGTGTGCATGACCTGTTAGCACGGTTCATGTTTTTGGTATTTCGTCAAACTGTCAAGACGCAGGATAAGACTCACACTTGCATCATCGAGGCACTCCAGGCGCGTGATGAAGAAGCTGTGTTGAAAGCAATAATTGACGAGATACGCACAACTCGAGATTTTGTAATAGCTCGTGTTATGGAGGAGCAGGGCGATTCTTGGCAAATAGGAAACTTTGAAACTAGTAAATTAAAAAATTTGGAGATTAAGATTCCGATTGTCAATTCGCTACAGTAGTATTTCGCATAGAAGTTCAGGACATGGATACTTGATTCCTACTGAGCTTATTGGTTTCGTTCCTATCCCTTCATTTATTGTCTTTCGAATTTTGCACAATTAACATCACAAGCTCACTTAAGGAGATTATTAACCATGGGAAATGTTTTACAGGAAATCGCATCGAATTTATATGAT
Organism: Chloroflexi bacterium GWB2_49_20; assembly: GCA_001796335.1. Classification (GTDB taxonomy): domain Bacteria; phylum Chloroflexota; class Anaerolineae; order Anaerolineales; family Villigracilaceae; genus UBA12087. The sequence continues at coordinate 139,717 of MGMF01000005.1, forward strand.
GGTGAAGATAAAGGGGTGGCTGGTCTAGTACGGAATGCATTGGATTCCGATATAGACCCCCAAGAAATCCTGTCCGCTGGTTTGATCGCTGGTATGGACAAGGTTGGTAAGGACTTCAAAGCGGGTGTGCTTTATGTACCAGAAGTATTACAGACAGCACGTGCCATGAATGCCGGTATGGAGATACTTCGACCATTTCTGGTACAAGGTGACTCGGGCTTTAGTGTAGACAAATGCATCATTGGCACCGTCAAAGGCGACCTGCACGATATAGGTAAGAATCTGGTCAAAATGCTATTAGAGGGTGCAGGGTATGAGATAGTCGACCTTGGAACGGATGTAGGTTCTGAAGCGTTCGTGGATTCAATACGTCAACATCAACCAAAGCTCCTGGGTTTGAGTGCTATGCTGACAACAACGATGGTCTATATGAAATCCACGATCGAAGCTATAACTGCGTCAGGATTGAGGGACTCTGTCAAAATTATGATCGGTGGAGCGCCAGTGACTGCAGAATTCGCCAAGCAGATCGGAGCCGATGCCTATGCATCCGACGCAGCAAGCGCTGTGGAAGTAGCCCGGACGCTAGTCGCGTCAGCGACGAATTGATTATCCGTACCTCATCACCTCGCAAAATACACTATGAAAAATTATGGAAGCAGAGATAGGTAACAGCGATCAAAAAATGCGAGCTCGGTGGCCAATAGAAAGGAGGTCTTCCAAATAGATGTCAGCAAATAAAAAGGACTTCAATTAACTTGCAGCACTATCATAAAGAAAGCCAAAAGGAGGCAGTAATGATAGACAAAAGATCAGCATTACTCTTGCGTGTTATGTCAGCCATGTTGGTTGTAAGTTTACTTGTAAGCTGCGCACCGACAGCGACAGAAACACCTGTGGCAGGAGAGCCTACAGCTACCGAGGAACAACCCGCTCCCACCGAAGCATTACCCACTCCCACAGATGCACCAGTAAGCAAAGGTGAGCTAAAGATTGCGAGTTGGGGAGATATAAACACTTTAGATCCCGCCTTTATGACCAGCACAGAGAGAGAGTTCACTATTATGAATAGTATATATAGTGGGCTTGTTAAATATAAGGAAGGAACTTGGGATACCGTGCCGGACTTAGCCCTTAGTTGGGATATTTCAACGGATAACAAGGAATTAACTTTCCATTTACGGCAGGGTGTTCAGTTTCAAAAAGGGTATGGGGAGTTTACTGCTGCAGATGTAAAATTCTCCTTCGAAAGAATAATCGATCCAGCTCAGAATTCTCCTGAGGCATCCACATGGGATGCATTGGATCACGTAGAAATAATTGATGATTACACTGTCAAGCTTGTCCTTAAGGCACCCTCTGCCAAACTCTTCACATCAACTTTGCCTCTAAATGCGGGTTTCATCGTTTCAAAAAAAGCTGTAGAAGCATTGGGCAATGATGCCTTTGGTCTCGATCCCGTAGGAACGGGACCCTATGAGTTTGACCACTGGACTCCTGGGCAGGAAACCGTGCTCCTAGCCTTTAAGGACTACTTTGGAGCGCCGCCAAAGATAGCAAAACTGACCTTTATCCCTATACCAGAGGTTGGGACTGTAGAAATGGCGCTTAAAGCAGGTGAGATCAATGTTGGCGGGATCTCGTTGACAAGTCTTAAGGCATTCCAGGCGAATCCGGACCTAAATGTTTACTTGAAACCTGGCCTTAAGTACTGGTGGATAGGATTTACGGTGAATACACCACCATTTGATAATTTAAAGGTTCGAGAGGCTGTTAGATACGCCATCAATGTTGATGAAATTCTTCAAGCTGCGTTTAATGGTATCCCACAGCGAGCAAATACAATGTTCCCGCCAGGGATGCTAGGACGTTGGGAAGATGCCCCAGCTTATCAACCGGATCTTGAAAAAGCAAAAGCGCTGCTTGTTGAGGCTGGCTATCCAGGTGGAACCGGACTCAACGTCACCTTCCTGATGTGGCCAGACGAAACGAATACTATTATTGGTGAAGTGGTTAAATCCCAGCTGGAAAAGATCGGAATAACAGTGAACGTTGTAGTGGAAGAGGTAGGATCTTTCAACGATTCCACAACATCAGGGAAAGACAATAACTTTCATATTTCCTACTTCGCAACGACTGTGGATCCAGGATATGCCACTACATGGTTCCTTTGTGATGAAACATGGAATCTCAGTAAGTGGTGCAATCCAGAATATGACACACTCTGGAAGCAGGCCGATGCAGAAATGGATCCCCAAAAGCGGGCGGACCTATATGTCGAGATGCAGAAAATAATCGACAAGGATGCATGGGCAATTTGGCTTACTAATGATGTCGAGGCTGTTGCGATGCAGAAATATGTAATTCCAGGAGAACTCTTCCCCAATGGTCGACTGGCACCTTGGCAGATGGATGTGACAGAACACTAAAACATCAATTTAATTAATAAACAAGAAGTGAAATGTAGATGGAAGGAGACGTCAGCTAGGTTACATTTGACAGCCAAAGACTTAGTTTGACGTCTCCTTCTTACAAATCTATTCTGGACAAAGTCGCGAATATCAAAGATTTTATACAAGTACTGTATGAGCGTATTATTTACACAAATAGTACTCGATAAAACTGAGATATGGTCAAATATCTATGTCTTTTACTGAGCTAAATAAGTCTGATTTCACCCAATTAGGGAGCCTCCCAAATATCTCTCCCAGACTATTATATATAATGAAACTCATGTGTACTATTTTCAGGTAGGCATATTTTGTTAAAGTATTTTACCAAACGCGTTCTCGGGATTATTCCAACACTACTATGTGTACTACTTTTCTTGTTCAGTTTGATCTACCTTCTCCCCGGCGATCCGGCCTCAATCATGCTTGGACCCAGGGCTACACCTACTATGGTAGAGGCATTAAATAAAAGTTTAGGCCTTGATCAACCCGTATATGTTCGGTTGGGACACTACGTTTGGGATATTTTGCACGGAGATCTGGGTGAATCCGTTTGGTCCAAACACTCAGTTGTCAACTTATTAATGTCAGCCTTACCCTACACAATAGCATTAACTTTGTCCAGCATGGGCTTAGCGGCCTTTTTCGGGATAATCATGGGAGTTTTGGCTGCGACCCATGAGAAAACTTTAATTGATCATTTGATTACTGTACTCTCGCTAATAGCAGTTTCAATACCGGATTTTGTTGCAGCTTGTTTATTGATGCTGATTTTTGCGGTTCGGCTGCGCTTTTTTCCGGTTTTGGGAGGAGGAGAAGAGGGTAACATTGGAGATCAGATCCGTCATTTGATCCTGCCGGTAATTGCACTTACTTTGGGTTGGCTCGGGTACATCGCTAGATTGGTAAGAGATACTACGCTTGAAATACTTGATATGGACTATATCAAGGTAATAAAATCATTTGGTGCTCCGATGAGTTATATCGCCTTTAAATATGCCCTCAAAAATGCAATTATTCCTGTTGTTGCAACTATTGGTCTGGGAGTTGGTAAGCTGTTGGGAGGCGCTGTATTTGTAGAACTGATCTTCAATCGGCCAGGAATCGGGAAAGTAATTACAGACGCGGTCTTTGCCCGAGATTTACCTGTGGTGCAGGGAGGAGTCCTTATTGCAGCGCTTCTATTCATCCTGGCGAATCTGGTCGCTGACCTCTCTTATGCTTACTTTGATCCGCGGATACAGTACGAATAAGAGGAAATAATTTAAAATGCCCAAGAATAAAGTATTAATTGAAATCTCGCACAGATGGGATAGTTACAAGATAAAATCCCGTCTGCAAATTAAAAAAATCACCCAAGTAATTAAAGTAATCAGGCGGGAGCCTCGGGGATTAATCGGGGCTTCTATTATTGGAATAATATTATTGTGCGCCCTCTTCTCTCCTTTGATTGCACCATTTGATCCAAATGAACAAGATATTGCAAATCGCTTTTCAGTACCGTCCTCAGAGCATCTGCTAGGAACGGATTATATTGGCAGGGATATCTTGTCCAGACTCATCTATGGTGCCAGAGCCGCTGCAATTGTATCAATATGCTCCGTTGGGATTGCAGTAATGATTGGAGTCCCTTTGGGGGCTATCGCTGCTTATAATGGCGGAATCGTTGATTATGTGGTGATTCTTATATTCGATGTGATCAGGTCTTTTCCATCGGTTATCATGATCCTAGTCCTGGCGGCAATCTTCGGACCGTCTCTTCTGAATATTATCCTCATCTTGGCATTTACGTCATTTCCAGCATACGGAAGGGTGGCCAGGGCTCAAACACTCTGTATGAAGGAAGAAGAGTCTATTTTGGCAGCTAAATCTCTTGGCGCTACCACAGGTCGGATTCTACTTCATCACATCACTCCTAATATTCTGTCACCGATTATCGTATTAGCTGGTATGGATCTAGCTGTCATGATCATGTGGGAATCAGCCCTCTCATTTTTAGGATTGGGTCTGCAGCCACCGGCGGCTTCATGGGGAATTATGCTGAAACAAGGATATACATACATAGAGACCGCACCTCTAATGATCATCTGGCCCGCAATCGTCCTGATAATTACAATGTTGGGCTGCTCCTTATTCGCTGAAGTATTGCGGATCGCTCTCAACCCCAAGGAGCGTTTACCAAATGAATGACAGCCTCTTAAGGGTGCGAGATTTGACCGTCGAGTATTCAACACATAAGGGTATCGGTAACGCACTCGATAATATCAACCTTGATGTTCGGGAAGGACAGGTCTTGGGTTTAGTTGGGGAGAGTGGTTGCGGAAAAACAACTTTGGGTCTCTCGATAATGAGACTTCTACCTCGGTTTGGGAGGGTAGCGCAAGGTGAGATCCTATTCAAAGAAAGAAACCTTCTCGATCTCCCAGAGAAGATTATGAATAAGAAAATTAGGGGGAGAGAGATTGCAATGATCATTCAAGATCCCCTGCATGCATTAAATCCTGTTTTCACGATTCAGACTCAAATTATAGATATATTGCGATTTCATAAAGATCGGCTGTTAACCACTCAATGGAAGGGAAAACAGCTCCGCAATAAAGCTATCAATATGTTGGAAGAAGTAGGAATTGCAGATCCCTTGGAAAGACTAACCGATTACCCTTTTCAATTTAGCGGTGGGATGATCCAAAGGGTTATGGTTGCAATGGCCTTCAACTGTAATCCATCTCTATTGATTGCGGATGAGCCAACAACTGCCTTGGATGTTACTGTCGAGGCACAGATCCTGGAATTATTAAAGAGTCTGGTAAAAAGATATGGAGCATCAGTTCTTTATATTTCTCACGATCTGGGAGTGATCTCCGAGATAAGTGATCGAGTTGCTGTCATGTACGCTGGAAATATCGTCGAGTATGCTGATACCAAATTATTATTTGAAAACCCTGCCCACCCTTATACTGAGGCTCTGCTCCGATGTCTTCCTGGAGCTGAAGTTAGGGGTAAGCGGCTCGGAACAATTCCAGGCCGAGTACCAGATCTTACCGAACGACCCAAAGGATGTAAATTTAATCCGAGATGTCCACACGTAATGGAAATCTGTAAGGAAAAAGCACCGACTATGCTGGATATTGCATCTGATCATTCTGTTGCCTGTTTCAGGTATGAAAACCATGAATAAGACAATTGATAAAGTACCTCTGGTTCAAGTTCAGGGGTTAAAGACTTACTTCTACAAAGGAAAAGGGATCCTTTCCAAGGTTTTTGGCAAGGGGTTACGAATTGTTCACGCAGTGGATAATGTGAGCTTTTCCATAGAGGCAGGGAAAAACTTCAGTTTGGTAGGTGAGACAGGGTGTGGAAAAAGCACTGTTGGCAGGAGTATCTTGCGTCTGGTTGAACCAATAGAAGGAAAGATCTTTTTCGAAGATCAGAATATATTGGAACTGGGCAAAGGAGAAATGCAGAGGTTTAGACGCAAAGCCCAGATTGTTATGCAAGATCCACGTTCTTCCCTTAATCCACGGATGACTGCAGGCGAGCTCATCGCGGAACCGTTAAGGATCCATCGGATAAAAAATTCCGAGAGAGAGATTCAAGATGAAGTTGCCCATTTACTTGAAACAGTGAGATTGTCTGGCGATGATGCTGAAAAATATCCTCATGAATTTAGTGGAGGACAGGCAAGGAGGATCGGTATAGCCCGTGCGCTGGTCCTCCGCCCGCAATTCATCGTTGCAGATGAACTTACCTCCGGGCTGGACGTCTCCATCTCTGCCGCGATCCTTGATCTGATGCAAGATTTACAGGCCCAATTCAAATTAACGTACATGTGGATTTCTCATGATCTCCATATGGTTAAGTACATCAGCGATCATATTGCCATCATGTATTTAGGAAAGATTGTAGAGATAGGCAGGGCTCAAGATATTTCTGAAAAACCTATGCATCCATACAGCCAGGCTTTGTTTTCAGCCATCCCTAGTGTAAAACCCGGCCAGGCAACCAAGAAGATCATCCTGGAAGGAGAGGTACCCAGTCCCATCCATCCACCCAGTGGTTGCACTTTCCATACCCGTTGTCCACGGAAACTGGGCAGCATCTGCGAAGCGCAAATACCACCCTGGTTGGATGCTGGTGATGGACATCATATTTCATGCCACATTCCTCTTGAGACTTTGAGAAAATAAAGGAGTAGAAGACGATGGCTCAGATCAAACGCATCATATCAACCATAGATTCACATACCGCCGGTGAACCGACCCGTCTGATAGTTGGTGGCTTGCCTCCCCTTAAAGGTGTGAACATGGAGGAGAGAATGATGTATGCGCGCAATCACTTGGATGACTTAAGAGGATTGCTACTCCTAGAACCACGTGGTCGTCAGGATATGTATGGCGCAGTTCTCACAACACCCACTGACCCTCAGGCAGATTTCGGCTTGATCTTCATGAACACCCAGCAATACACAACCATGTGTGGTCATGCGGTTATAGGTGCCGCAACTACTTTGGTGGAAACTGGTATGGTAAATGTCATCGAGCCAGAAACAATCGTGACATTTGATACTCCAGTTGGTCTGGTTCGCACCCGGGTAAAAATAAATGCGGGGCGGGTTCTTGAGGTTTCTTTCGACAATACACCAGTCTTTGCCTTTCAACTTGATGTGCACATCTCGGTCCCCAACCTGGGGGATGTGAGTGTTGATGTTGCCTACAGTGGTGGTTTTTTTGCGCTGGTGGACGCTCAAAAAATCGGACTGGAGATCGAAACAGCAAATGTGGAAGCCCTGCTTAACACGGGGATGCGTATTCGTGATGCTGCACAATCCCAACTCTCTGTTCGCCACCCAGATCTTGCTTTCACGAATCGCATCGATTGTGTTGAGTTTTGTGGTCCGACAAAGCGCCTGGAGGATGGCTCGCTATATGCTCGCAACACCGTAATTCTAGGTAATCGGACCATGGATCGATCTCCCTGTGGGACTGGGACATGCGCCAAGATTGCGGTGCTGCATGCCAAAAACGAATTGAAAGTGAACGAAAAGTTTGTCAGCGAAAGCATCATCAACACCCGTTTTGTGGGTCAAATCATGGGTGAAACGTATGTTGGCGATATAAAAGCTATCCTTCCACGGGTTACGGGACGAGCCTACTTAACCGGCCACCACCAATTTGTCCTTGATCCTGATGATCCTTTTCAACGCGGCTTCAACCTGTTTGATTCAAATAAATAAATGAGGAGTAATTCGATTATGAAAGCTGGCTCTACAACACTGTTCACGCCGCGATTACAAATACTGACCGAAGATCAAAAAGAAACCCTTTTCCTGAGTGTTTTGGATACCCTGCAAACTACAGGAGTAAGAGTAGATAACGACGAGGGATTGGAACTGCTTAGTGGAGCTGGTGCACATGTTGGTCCACAACGACGCGTGCACATCCCTTCGTACATGGTGGAAGATGCATTGGCTGGAGCGCCTCGGAGTATTGCTATCTATAATCGAGATGGCGAGCCAGCTGCGATATTGGAAAGTGGGCAAGTTTACTTTAGCAGCCAGGTGGACTCTACCTACTTTTTCGACCCATACACCCGTAGCCGTCGCCTGTCAATCCGGGAGGATGCCCACTTGGGTGCTGTCCTTTGTGATGCGCTACCAAACATTGACTTTGTATCATTCTCGTCGATCTATAGCGATGTTCCTGGTAATATCGCTATTCGAATTGGCCATAAGGAAACTGTAAAAAACTGTACCAAGCCTTTGATGCACGGTACGGGAGATTTTGCAAGTTTGAAGGCCATCGCCGAGATGGCAGCGATGGTGGTGGGTGGATGGGATGAGTTGGCTAGGCGACCTTACTATGTCCATTATGCAGAACCTTTCTCTCCATTTATGCATACAAACGAAGGAGTTGCCAAGCTACTCTTCTGTGTCGAGCACGGTATTCCCGTTATCTATACGCCAATGACTCTGGCCGGGAGTTCAGCCCCGGTAACAGGAGCAGGCAACCTGGTGCAGTGTATGGCAGAATCGTTGAGTGGACTGGTAATTGCCCAGCTGAAACGACGTGGGGCACCCTTCATTTTTGGCGGTGTGCCAACCATTATGGATATGAAGAGCACGTTGGTTTCCTATGGAGCTCCGGAGTTAAGCCTGTGGGCAGCTGGGTTGACTGAGATGGCACACTACTTGCATTTGCCAATGTTCAGCACAGCAGGTTGTACGGATTCAGTGGAATTCGACCAACAAGCCGCAGCGGAATCATCTATCTCAATCCTGATGGCAGCCCTGAGCGGAGCGAACCTAGTACATGATGTGGGCTTCACGGAAGCGGCAAACTCGGCATCGTTGGAATTGATCGTTGCTTCCGATGAGTTCATTAGCATGGTGAAATGCATTATGAAGGGGATCGAGATCACTCCGGAAACATTGGCCCTGGATGTGATGGCTAAAGTGGGACCAGGGGGAAGCTACCTTTCCGAGATTCATACTTTACACAATTTCCGAAAAAACTGGTTTCCAAGATTATCAAATCGGGATAATTATCAGCAATGGAAAAAATCTGGAGGATTATCATTCGGAGACAAGGCCAATCAACGCGTGCTTCAGATCCTCAAAGAGCACAAGCCAAATCCACTGCGAGAAGGACTTGAGGTTGAATTGGATACATTGGAAGAGAAGTGGCTGCGTGAGACCTCGTAATACCAATAAAAAAATATATTTTGCATGAATAATTGAAATCAAAATACAGAGGAGATTATAAATATGAAATCATCGAACGGCATACGCGCCAATGACAGTAGTTTAGATAGCCCATACTTTAACAAGCTTTCAGCGCAACAATGCGAAAAACTACACAACGCAAGCCTGGAAATCTTGGAACGAACCGGGGTGCGTCTCTTTGATCCTGAAGCAGTAGAATTGCTCCGAAACGCGGGTGCATTTATCTCCGAAGAGAACCGCGTGCGAATTCCTTCTGGTCTGGTTGAAAAAGCTTTCACTACTGTTCCCAAGCGGGTGGTTCTCTGTAATCGCTTTGGGGAGCGGGTGATTTTTCTTGAAGATCACCGCTCGTTCTACGGTCCTGGATCAGATTGTCTCCATCTCATGGATCATCGAACAGGAGCACGCCGTCAACCTGTGCTTCAAGACCTCGTCGAAGGTATGACAGTATGCGACGCTTTGCCTAACATTGACTTTGTTATGTCATTAATTCTACCAAATGACGTTAATCAGGCTATCGCAGAACGATATCAAATGGAGGCAATGCTCTCCTATACGACTAAACCGATTGTCTTCGTGACTTACGATTTCGAAGGTTGTGTGGATGCTGTCGAGATGGCTGAGGCTGTCGTTGGTAGTCCTGAAGCACTTCGGCAAAACCCCTTGATTGCTTGCTACATCAACGTTACCACTGGGTTGAAGCACAATGCTGAAGCGCTGCAGAAATTGCTCTATCTGGCTGGCAAGGGATTACCGGCGATTTACGTCCCAGTGGTTTCAGGTGGCATGACTGGACCGGTCACGCTGGCCGGGGATATGGCTTGTGTTAATGCGGGTGTCCTGACGGGGCTTGTCCTTTCACAGCTCAAGCGAGAAGGAGCTCCATTTATCATGCCCGGTTGGGGTGGTGAAGCCCTGGACATGCGAACAATGGTCGGGCCGTATTGTGCTCCTGACCTTCGGGGAATGGCAATGGCACTGGCCCACTATTACAATCTGCCAGCTTTTGGGTATGCGGGTGCAAGTGAATCAAAACTGGTTGACTCGCAGTCCGGTGCGGAACCAGTGTTAACCCTGGTATCAGAGACTTTGGCTGGAGCCAACCTGATCCATGATTTGGGCTACTTGGAATCAGGAATGACTTATTCGTTTGTTCAACTGGTATTATGTGATGAGATCGTCAGTTGGATCAGGAATTTCATGGCCGGCATCGAGATCAACGACGAGACTCTTGCCCTCGACCTTATTGACAAAATGGGTCCTGACGGTCAATACTTGGATTCAGAACACACTCTTGCCCACTTCCGTGAGCGCTGGTACCCACGAGTTTTCGAGCGAGATAATTATGACAACTGGTTAGGCCGCGGGGGTAAGTCCTTTGCTGAACGGGCTTCTGACCGCGTGAACGAAATATTGGCAGAGCATAAACCGGCAATGTTGACAAAGGACGTACAGGAAAAAGTCAATGCCATCGTGAGGCGAGCTGAGCAGAAATTAAAAAGTTAGGATAATTATTGACTCTAAAAGATGCAGGGGTACTCCGCAGATGGTGAATATAAACGTCAGCAGGCTTATTGGGTATGCCAGGCAGTGCGGTGGCTCCTTTACAGCTTCCCATATTGGCATACTAGGAGACAAATGATAGATACACCAGCATTTCAATACCACTCAGGCGAACTCAATTGTGAGAACGTATCCATAATGGATATCATTTCCACAATAGGTACGCCATTCTATCTCTATTCCGCTGCCCGGCTTGAACAAAATTATCAACGATTTTCTGCAGCTTTTGCTACCTTGCAACCACGAATATTTTATTCAGTAAAAGCCAACACCAACCTTTCCATTCTGCACCTGCTAAAGGAGAAAGGTTGTGGCTTTGATATCGTATCCGGTGGTGAATTATTTCGCACGTTGAATGCCGGAGCATCGCCAGCAGGGATTGTTTTTGCAGGTGTTGGAAAGATGCAAGCTGAATTGGAGTTTGCTGTTAAAAGTCGTATCGGGTGGTTCAACATCGAATCGATCTGTGAGGCAGAAAGATTGAATTCGGTGGCTGAACAAAGTGGCGATGTGGTGAAGGTCGCTCTTCGTTTACGACCAGACGTCAAAGCTGGGGGGCACCCATATCTTGTTACTGGTCACGCATCATCAAAATTCGGTATGTGCCCTGATGAGGGCATCAGCTTGATTAAACGTGCTGCTGATTTTCCATATCTTGAGCTGGGAGGCGTTCATATCCACATCGGTTCCCAGTTGGCTGATCCAGCTGCGACCTTGGCAGCAATTGATGTCGTTCTTGACTTCATCGCCACTTCCGGATTAGGACAATTGACAAAAACCCGAGGGAAAGTACCTCTGCTCAACATTGGAGGTGGATTTCCTGTTCCTTACCATGATGGTGTCGCCGTCACTTCGATTGAGGATTTCGCGGCGTCGATCATCTCACGCTTGCAACCCATGGCTGCCAATCTTAATTTTGCCATCGAACCAGGTCGTTTCCTTACCGCTGATATTGGGGCACTGATCCTCTCAGTTCAATATAAAAAAGAAGTCGACGGGCATTGTGTTCTTGTAGTTGATGGTGGAATCAATGCACTCCTGCGACCAGCACTTTACGATGCATACCACCGTGTTTTGCCTCTCACCAGTCCCAAGTCCAATGAAGAACAGTTACTCACATCGATTGTGGGACCGATCTGTGAATCGTCCGATGTATTGGCTCGAAACCGGATCCTCCCATGTCTCAAACCAGGTGATTGCATCGCAATACTTGACACCGGAGCATATGGATTCACTATGGCTTCAAATTACAACTCCCAACCGCGGCCTGCTGAAGTATTAGTGGAAGGAAAAACCTTTCGTCTGATTCGTCGTAGAGAAACCTACAATGATCTTGTAGCTGATGAATCTTAATCAGAGAAAAATAGGTTGTTTAGAACCAAAAAAATAGCAAGATGTATCCTTACGATCATCAATTTATCATCGATATAACTGTCCTGCAACTGGAGACTTAAAACCATTCTCATTCTGAATGTTATAAGTCTCGATAAACTTAGGAGAACTTATGCACACAATTCTCAAAGGTAAAGCAAAAGAAATAGTCATTGGTATCGACCATCCGTTTGTGATGATTGGCGAAAAGATTAATCCAACCGGTCGCAAGAAATTGGCTGCTGCTCTGACTGAAGGAAATTTGGATTATGTTCGTCAATTGGTTGAGAGCCAGATAGCATGGGGAGCGGAGATTCTAGATATAAATGTCGGTGTACCAGGGTTGGATGAGGTAGCGATGATACCAAAAATCATAGATCTGGTCACGTCGATCACGGACACTCCTCTATGCCTTGATTCGGGAAATCCGGAAGTATTGGCTGCAGGCCTGGCAGTGACTCCAGGAAAACCACTGGTCAATTCGGTAAGTGGAGAAGAAAAACGCCTTGAGAGCGTGCTGCCAATCGTTAAAGATCGTGGTGCAGCTGTCATAGGATTGACCATGGATGACAATGGTATACCTGCGACCGCTGAAGAACGCGTTGCCGTAGCTGAGAAGATTATTGAACGCGCTGCGAAAATTGGAATACCGATTGAGGACATTATCATTGATCCATTAGTACTTACAGTAGGTTCAGATCCGAAAGCTGCTCTAGTCACTCTTCAAACCGTGGAGTTATTACGCAGGACCTTTGGAGTGAATATCAACCTTGGTGCCAGTAATGTCTCTTTTGGCCTACCTGACCGGCTGACCATCAATCAAGCATTCCTGACTCTCGCCATCCAGATGGGTGCCACCTGTTCAATCACAGATCCTGCCAAACTAGGCATGACTGTTCGGGCGACGGATATGCTTCTTGGGCGCGATGATAATTCGATCAGATATCTGAAGTATTTCCGGGTTGCTGAAAAGCAAAAAGCTCTCGAAGCTGAAAAAACCGTTTAAAACCAAGAATCGAATTAAAGTACGAGCATTTATTAAAGAGGCTGCTTGCTTATTACCCGGTAAGCAGCCTTTTCAAGAATTATTTCCAGAAATCCGTTTCAGGAACCATTCTATGCCAAGAATAAATTTGTTGCTTGAGACTTAAAGTAATTGGATTTAATAAATACACATACCAATATTCTCATAAGAAAGATTATTTGAATATAAGTCCATCTAAGAACAAGAACAATATTAATATGAGCAAACAAAAGCTGATCGCTCTATAACGAATATTCGAATATACTATGGACGGGTAAACATAATCCCACTTTTTTATTAAGAGGATTTATGGTCATTATCGGCGAAATCGCAGCCATTTTTACTTCATTTTGCTGGTCCTTATCAGCTATTGGATTCACCAAATCATCCCAACAGGTTGGTTCTCAGGTCACCAACCGGGTTCGGGTACTTGTTGCCTTGATCATGCTTATCCTCATCAATATTGTTTTATATAATCAACCGATTCCCCTTAATGCTGGAATTTCACGCTGGGTCTGGTTAAGCATTTCAGGCATAATAGGGCTGTCCTTGGGCGATGCCTTCCTTTTTGCAGCATATCGTGAGATTGGTCCGCGTCTCGGCTTGCTTCTGCTTAGCCTGGCTCCGGTTTTCGGAAGTACAATTGCCTGGATATTCTTCGGTCAGACATTACCTTTCCTACAGATCATCGGGATCGTGATCACACTTGGGGGGATCTCCTGGGTAGTTTGGACACACCAGAAAAATGGTAATGAGAATGTCCAAAAAATAACTGGACGCGGCATAGTATTCGGAATTCTCGCCGCACTTGGTCAGGCAATCGGCCTGGTCTTTTCCCAGCAAGGAATGGCTGGGAACTTTTCACCATTTGCAGGGACATTGATCCGCATGCTTGCTGCTTTTGCTGTACTCTGGATCATCGCTATCTTCCAGCACCAGGCTGGATCCACTGTTTCTCTTATGAGCAAGGAACCTGCGGCACTCCGTTGGATCATCTTTGGTGCACTATTTGGTCCGGTCATTGGAGTCTCTTCATCGCTTCTTGCAATCCAGCATACGGAGATTGGGATAGCTAGTACGTTAATGGCACTGCCACCAATCTTCATGCTTCCAATCAGTCATTTTGTATTCAAGGAAAGTTTGAACTGGCAAACAATTTTTGGGACCTTTATTGCCATTGCTGGTGTAGCTATACTATTCTCGAAATAGGAAACAATATTATTCTGATCTCTGATCAATTGGTTCGCGGTTCGAGCCCGCGGTCGGTCACCTAAATATGGGGGTAAACCACTACAATAAACCCCCATATATGGGTATAAAAAGAGACTTTTAGACAAAGTCTCTTTTGTTTTACCGCAACCTTACAGCCACCCAAAATTTCACCGAAAACTTTTATATTGGCAAATATCTCCATTCCAACGGCGATGAATCTACCGGAAAAACAAGGATCGGGTCATCAAAACGACATTCTGTTTGACTATATTCACAAAATGCGGCGATTACGGGGCGAGATGTTGAAGATCACAACCAGGATGATGGTTCCCAGGAGTGTTACCCCCAGGGTTGGAAAGTTGAAGGCAGAATTGATCGTTCTGACATGGAAATAGGGGGTTAGAAAGTTACCCGCCAGGAAAGCACCCAGAACTGCCAGCAAGAGATTGAATAAAAGGCTTGGGCGGTTGTGCATGAGATCTGTGATTACCCAACCAATGACTATCGCAATAAAAAAATAGTAAAGGATATTCATTATTCTCCTTTTGATTCATTAGTGTTAACTGAAACCACTCATCTTGTTATGTTTATTATAACGTTTTGGACCTCCTAAAACAATCAGCAATAAACAGATTTGTGCATTGGATCATGTTGCAGCCGATTGTGGGTACTTATCCCACACCTGCTCTTTTATTACCATCCCGGTTCCTCCATAAAAGATTTCTTCAAAGATCTTACTGTAAAAACACTTTACCACCATCCCCAAAGAGCGGGGACATGAGTCGCAAAGCCACTAAGATTTATTTTTTCTTTATGCCCTGGTGGCTTTGTGGTGAAAAGATCTTTTGCCTGCGGGTTGACCTGCACTGGGCGGAAATACCTGATAAAATCTCCTTGTTGGATGAATAATCATGTGACTAAATTGGAGTACGACGTGACTATTAATGAAGCGAGTGGTCCCGAACTGCACAGCGAGGCAGATGTTTTGAAACTGGCCGCGGCCGAGATGGCTCTGGGTTTCGTCGAATCGGGCATGCTGCTCGGCCTGGGCGCCGGGAGTACCGCCCATCTGGCGGTTCGCCGCCTGGCGGAGTGGCTGCGCCTGGGCCGCCTGCGGAATATCCAGGGCGTGCCCTGCTCGCTCGAAACCGAACGACTGGCTCTCAGCCTGGGCATCCCGCTGACCACCCTGGAGGCGCACCTGGTCCTTGATCTGACTATCGACGGCGCGGATGAGGTTGACCCGCAGTTGGATCTGATCAAGGGCGGGGGCGGGGCGCTGCTGCGTGAAAAGATCGTGGCCCAGGCCAGCCGCCGCGAGATCATCATCGTGGACGAGTCCAAGCTCTCTCCGCAGCTGGGGACGCGCTGGGCCGTGCCGGTGGAGGTCATCCCGTTTGGCCGGGGCTCCCAGGCGGCCTACCTCGAATCGCTGGGGGCGCATATCCAGCCGCGCCAGGCAGCAGACGGGTCTCCCTATCATACCGACCAGGGTAACCTGATCCTGGACTGTGACTTTGGACCCATCCCCAACCCTGCCGCACTGGCCGGGGCGCTCGGCAACCGGGCCGGGATCGTAGCGCACGGCCTGTTCATCCACCTGGCTAGCGATGTGATCGTGGCCGGGCTGGCTGGCTGCCGGCATTTGCTGCGAGGTGCATCATGATCGTAATCGAACCCTCCATCCTTTCGGCAGACATGACCTGCCTGGGCGAGCAAGTGCGCCAGGTGCAGGCGGCAGGTGGCACCGTCATCCAGGTGGACGTCATGGACGGGCAATTCGTCCCCAATCTCAGCTTTGGGCCGGGCGTCGTGCGCGCCTTGCGCCCGCTGGCGGACATGCAGTTGGACGTGCACCTGATGATCGTGCAGCCGGAACGCTTCCTGGAGCAGTTCGTACAGGCGGGTGCGGACCGTTTGATCGTGCACCAGGAAACCTGCCCGCAGCTTGGGAACACCCTGCAGCGTATCCGCGCCTTGGGCGTGGAAGCCGGTGTCAGCCTCAACCCGGATACCCCGGCCGAAACCCTGACTGAGGTGCTCGAGCTGGCCGACCTGATCCAGGTCATGACCGTCCAGCCGGGCTTTGGCGGGCAGGCCTTCCTGTCTGACCAGTTGCCCAAGATCCGCCAGTTGAGAACCATGCTGGAGCAGCGCGGGTTGACCATCCCCATTGCCGTGGATGGCGGCATCGATATTCATACCACCCCGCTGGCTGTGGCGGCTGGGGCCAGTGTTTTGGTGGCCGGGTCGAGCGTGTTCAATAAAAAGGGGTCCATCGAGGAGAATTTTGCCGCATTGAGAGCAAGTGTGGGGAGGTGAAGTGCAATAAGGTTGCATCTGAGACTTCCGAAGTCTTTAAGACTTCGGAAGTCCTGCTTACGGGAATTGGCAACCCCTCTTCCGGGGTGCTTCGCGATGGTCGCAATCCCGAAAAGTATGGATTTAGCCAACGAAAAGAGGGATTGCCACGCTCGCTCGCGATGACATAGTTCTAAAAGCTGGCAATTGATTGCCACTGTATCGTCAATTCCTCACCTTAAAAACCGATCTACCCCCATCCCAACCGCGCTCACACCACTAAACCTTCGTGTTAATACACTGTACACATAAGGGCGACCCATCCCCTTACTCTCTGATTAAACACCAGAGACCGGGCGACCCATAGGTCACCTCTACATCGCAACTGCGACCATTAAACCTTCGTGTCCTGGTGTCTAGTGGTAAGAATCTTATGGTCAATTGTCTGTCGTTTGGGCGAAGGAGCCGTCCTTAGCGACTATCGCCCACCCCGGCGCATGAGCGTCGGGGCAAACCTCTCACTTCTTACTCCGATCGATGGCGGCTTTGACCAGTTTCACGGCGATGCTGCCGCCGGGTACCAGCATCCCGGCTGCATCTGCGGTCACATCGAAGATCAGGTCGCGCGTGAGCATGCCTCTCACCTGGCTGCCCATCTTTTTGCCGCCGCTGTGGATCTCGCCGGTCAGCCCATCGAATTCGAGCACCACCCGTTTGTTCTTCGTAACCCAGTTATATTCCAGGGCGTAGATCGGCCGAAAGTTGATATCCAGCGCTTCCAGGTTGACCCGCTCTTCATGGATGACCTGGGCCTGGACCGGTTTGATGACCTCCGCCAGGACTGTCCGCACCACCGTGCTGGCATGCGCCTGTGGCGGTACCAGCAGCACACCTTCGGGAGAAAAATGTTCCAGGTCTGTGATCTCGGTCTTGGCAAAGTCTTGGTACTTGCTCAGGTCCAATTTTGCCCCGGCCCCATCAAAGGTGAAATTATGGTGACGCTCTTCCATGCAATGCTCCACGCCCTCCAGCGAAAAACTGGCGCTGCCTTTGGCTCCAACGCTAACGGGCAGGTCCTGTCCCAGGGCGGTGACATGCTGGATCTCCCCGCCGCTGACCGGGACCGTATAGGTGTGGGTCCGCTCATACGAAGTCCGCAGAAAGACGCTGATCTGCCAGAAGGCCTCCAGGCGGCTTTCGACCGACACGAGTTGAATATCCTCCGGTTTGGGGCGCGAGAGCAAGGCTCCCATGGTGCCGGATACCAGGCTGGTTTTCTTTTGTTCAAGCCGGTCCTGCGCCACCTCGAGAGTGATCTGGGGAATGAGGTGAAAAGCACGTTCAGCGGCAATAAAAATATCCATACAGCACTCCTTGGCAACGATCATCTATTAAATGAAAGGGACATCTGCCCCCATTATCGCACAATTCTGGAAAAATGTGCCTGTGCGTGCCTGCCAGATCTCCGGGCAGTTGTTCCCGTCACCCATCCGCTATATAATGAATACAGGTAGCACCTCAATAATTCGGGGAAAGGTTCCCCATTTTTTTGAGAAGTTACGAATACAGGCTCAATCAGCCGCCCCCCAACTTAAAGTGCAAACACAGGAGGCAAGTATGACAGGTTATGTCGGACCGATTGAAGAGCAAACCTTGGAGAACAACTATTTCCGCAAGGTGCTGTTCACCGGGCAGCACACCCAACTGGTGCTGATGTGTCTTCAGCCCGGCGAGGAGATCGGCAGCGAAGTCCATGAAAACGTGGATCAATTCTTCCGCGTCGAGCAGGGCACAGCTCAATTCATCTTCAATTCCAAGGAAGAACACAAGGTGCATGCCAACGAGGCCGTGGTCGTCCCGGCCGGCACGCAGCATAATGTCATCAACGTGTCCAAGACCACTCAGTTGAAGCTGTATACATTGTACTCACCGCCCAACCACCCGGATGGCACCATCCATAAAGACAAGGCCGAGGCCGAAGCCGCCGAGGCAGCCGCGCATCATTAGGCGGGTTAAAAAAATGTAACGCACCTCAAAAGTGCGTCGCACTGACGTTGGCAATCCTACTCGATCTCCTCGACCCCGAGCGGATAATTGGACATCGTCTCGCAGCCGGTGGGCGACCTCCGCGGTCCATTCTGGGCTGAGGTATTTTAAGGTGGGCATGGGCACTCTCCTGTGGGATTTGGGTGAACTGTGCAGTCATTCTATCTGCATTTTCACCGGCTGACTCATCCCCACAACGCGATCCCAACCCGTCCTTGCCCCTAACTCCTTTCGGAGACCTTTGGCAGGGACCTTCGGCGGACACCTTCCCCAAAGCCACAGAATTTGTAGATGGGTGGAAAAGAAGTGAAAAGATCATGAGTTTATAATATAATTCTAACCTTATTTGTCTAATATAAAGTATAATAATATTGGGAGACCTTAGATGAAACAGGGGATCCAGTTTGCTGCCATGCTGATCCGGCACGGTTCAGCGGCGTTCACTGCAGACCAATGATCATTAATGCAATTTCAGACCAACCCATACCTCATCTGGCAGTTAATTCCCGCCTTCACCACGCTGTGGCTGGGCATCTATGTTCAAAGCCGCCCCCGCAAAAAGCCTGAATCCAATGTGTTGGCACTGATGATGTTTGCCGGAGCGTTCTGGCCCTTGATGAACGCCATCCAACTGGTCAGCCCGGCGCCTGCCTGGCAGATCTTCTGGCACACAGCCACTTTTGCAGCCATCGTAGTCATCCCCACGGCCTGGTTCCTGCTGGCAGTCAAGTTCAGCGGTTATTTTCGGGAACAGATAACGAAAGTGCAGGGTCAGTTATTTGTGATCCCCACCATGACGCTGCTGGCTGTACTGACCAATGGGGAGCATAATTTATTCTTTTCATCATCACAGATGATTGTTTTTAATGGGTTCACGACTTTAACGGTAAGTTCGGGACCCTTATTTCTTTTGCATACCTGGTATTCGTATGCGCTGATCGCCCTGGGGGTGGTCTTCCTGGGAATTGCCCTGCTCAGCAATTTTAAGAAATATGGAAGCCAAGCTTATGGCTTGATCATCGGCGTGCTGACGCCTTTGGTGGGTAATATTCTGTATCTGCGCGGAGCGTTCCCGCCCGGCTTTCCGGATCCCACCCCGATCACCTTTACGATCACGGGCATTACCTTTGCCTGGGCCATCTTTTCCGGTCGCATGCTGGATGTTGTTCCGATCGCCCACGAGACTGTGGTCGCCAATTTATCCTACGGGATCGTGGTGCTGGATCTGGAAAACAGGATCATGGATTTCAACCAGGCCGCGAAAGAGATCCTGGGTCTTGACCAGTCAAACATTTTAGAGCGCACCATTGCGGAAGTCCTTGAGCAGGATGCCGGGGTGTTGAATATCCTCCAGACTGGTTTGGAAGAATCCCCATCCATTAGACAGGAACTGTATATCATGCCACAGGGGCGAACGAACACTTATGAAGTGCATGTATCCGGCATCCAGGATAAGCACGGTCACTTTAGCGGACGTGTGCTTCAATTCACGGATGTCAGCCGGCGGCGGCAGGCAGAGAAAAACCTGGCAGACTCGCAAGAAACCATGGCTACCATTCTGGATACGCTCCAGGATTATTATTTTGAGACGGATATAAATGGGTATGTGATCAACATTAATAAGGCTTTTTATTCACACCTTGGATATGCCAGAAAAGAAGACTTGGTTGGCAAACATTTTCGGCATTTCACCGATCGACAATCTGTGCGCGATGTTTTTTTGAATTTTACAAAGGTTTTTGAAACCAAAGAAACGCTTGAAATGTTCCGATATTCCTACCGCACAAAGGATGGAAGCGAATATATCGGTGAAGCCACGGTCTCCCCGGTTATGGACGGAGATGTGGTTGTAGGAGCTAGGGGTGTTTTAAGGAATATCACGGACAAGGTGGTGGCGGAAGAAAATCTGCGCCAGGCAAAGGAAGAGGCGGAGGCCCGTGTGCGGGAGCTGTCTTCCATCAATCGAATTGCCACGATCAGCTCAGACTCATTGTACCTGGAGAACATTCTACAAACACTGTGTGTGGAGCTAACCCATATCTTCCCGGTTCGAAACGCGGGCATTGGTTTGATCACTGCTGACAAAGAATCGCTGGAAATCGTTGCTTTTCATTCGGCAGATTCCGAAGAGAAGAGTGCCCTGGGAATGATCCTGCTTTTGGTGGGCAATTCAGCCACCCAGGAGGTAATTGAAAATAAGAAGACCGTTGTCGTACAAAATTTACAAAAGGATGATGGCACGAAACCAATGGCAGGTGTCTCCCAAATAGGCGGCACCAAGGCGCTTATGATCGTACCATTGATGAAGCGCGGAACTGTGATCGGTACGATCGGGATGCCAGCCAGAGAGCCGGAGTATAGTTTCAATAAAAATGAGATCAGACTGGCGGAAACAATTGCCATTCAGATTGCTACAGCCATTGATAACGCCCAGTTATATGCAAAAACCGAATCAGCCCTGGATTTTGCCGAGGGAGACCTGGAAATTGGGCGCCAGATCCAATCCGGTTTTTTCCCTGAGACAATCCCGGAAATCCCGGGCTGGGAGATTGCAGTTCATTTTGAAGCCTCCCGGCAGGTTGCCGGTGATTTCTATGATTTTTTTCAATTTGAAAATTCGAGATTTACAGCTCTCGTTATTGCAGATGTATGTGATAAAGGTGTGGGAGCTGCCCTGTTCATGGTGCTTTTCCGCAGCCTGCTGAGAGCCTTTAGCAAAGTTGACATAAATCAAGGTAATCTAAACGAGCATCTGAAAAATATTATTTCAAAAACCAATAATTACATAACTGAAATTCATGGAAACTCCAACATGTTCGCAACAATGTTCTTGGGGATATTGGACCCGGACAACGGAATTTTATATTATGTGAATTGCGGGCATGAACCACCGGTTATATTGGACAAAGAAGGAAAGATCATCCGAAGGCTGCCACCAACCGGCCCCGCCGTGGGTGTGTTCCCGGATATGGATTATGAAGTGCGGCAAATTGAATTAAATAAGGGTGATTTCCTGGTGGGTTATACGGATGGAACCACGGACGCACGCAATAGTGACGGGGAATTATTTTCGGAAGAACGGCTGCTAAAATGCATGCAAGCCCCCTGGACATCATTATTTAGCATGGTATATGAGCTAAAAAATGAACTGCATAATTATGCCGGTTCCCAACAACAATTTGACGATATTACACTCATATCCATAAGAAGGAAACTGACGCCGGATCGTGAACAGCATGCCATTTGTCGTGAGGCTCGCATGGAAATCCTGGACGAGTTGTGTGATTTCGTGGAAGCTTCAGCGGCGCAGAGTGAGCTCAGACATGATGAAGCCTTGGCCTTCAAACTTGCCACGGAAGAGGTATGCAAAACCATCATCCAGAATGGTTTTGAAGACAGGGATCCCGGATTTATTTCACTTTCTTTTGAAAAAGACCCTCAAAAAGCCAGGCTTGTCATTCGGGATGATGGGAAATTTTTTTATCCAGACCAGGCTCAACCCCCAGATCTTACCGAAGATTGGAAAGAGATAAAAATTGGCGGTCCGGGAATTCATCTTGTGAAGGAACTGATGGATAATGTCTCGTATGAGAAAATGAAAGAACAGGGAAATGAATTAATCATGGAAAAAAAGATACACCTGCAATTGCAAGAAAAGATGAATGTCAATGGATTTTAGTGGCACACAGGTAAAAGATGCAAACAGGAATGGCTTCGCTCTCCACTTGCTGGAAGACCAATGGTTTGGGTTATACCCCTAGTACTGGGCCGGGGGACCCCACTGGCTGAAATCCCAACTACCCAATAGAAGCCGCATTTCGGCCTTGCTGTGAAACTGGAACTTTACCAGGACCTGGCGTACATAACCCTTGACGGTATCCGGAGCCAGTTTTAACCTGGAAGCCATTTGACGATTGGTATAGCCCAGGCAGGTAAAAGCGGCGATATCCTGTTCACGCGGCGAGAGGGACAGCCAGCGCTGCCAGAGTTCTGCATGCGTATGGCGGCGGGCCAGCCCTGCCGCGAGCAGGTCAGCCTGGATTTCCTGGGCGGGGCGCTGCTCTTGGTGGGCGATACCCATCAGGGCGGTGTGCAGGTTTTCATCCAATTCAAAATAGTGTGATCCTGAATCGCGTTTAATCCCCAGCAGAGTAAGTAGACGGCCCCAAGTAGACATTTGACTAAGATTATATAGAACATTTGTTCTGAAGTCAAGTAAAAACATGAAGTGGCACTTTTGCAGACAACCCAACGCGGCCAGCCATGTGGAACAACACAGCAAACAAGCTATAATCAGTCAACTCATTAAAGGATCGGCTCCTGCCATGCCCAATCACCTCGCCAGTTCCACTTCCCCCTATCTCGTCCAGCATGCCAACAACCCGGTGGACTGGTATCCGTGGGGAGCGGAAGCACTTGGAAAAGCCCGGCATGAAGACAAGCCCATCTTCCTGAGTATCGGCTATGCGGCCTGCCACTGGTGCCATGTCATGGCGCACGAATCTTTTGAGGACCCCGAGACAGCCGCCATTCTGAAGGCTGGCTACATCAGCATCAAGGTGGATCGCGAGGAACGCCCCGACCTGGACAGCATCTACATGACAGCGGTGGTGGCACTGACCGGACAGGGCGGCTGGCCGATGTCGGTTTTCCTGACCCCCGATCTGCAGCCTTTCTACGGCGGCACCTATTTTCCACCCGAGCGGCGTCATGGACTGCCGGCTTTCAAGGAGCTGTTACTGTTCCTGGCTGAAGCTTGGCAGAACCGCCGCGCGGAGATCAGCAATTCTGCACAACAGATCAGCGTGCACCTGAGAGAGCAATCTGGCCGGGATAAGGTGCAAGGCACTTTTGAGCCGGCAACACTGGAAAGTGCGCTCAACATCCTGGTTGCGAATTACGATTGGCAACATGGCGGCTGGGGAGCAGCTCCCAGGTTCCCACAGCCGATGACAATAGAATTTTTGCTGCTGCGTCACCTGGCAGGGCAGGCGGAAGCACTCAAGCCCGCTTTGCACGTGCTGCATGCCATGGCACGCGGGGGTATGTACGATGTGGTCGGAGGTGGTTTTTCGCGTTATTCCACCGATAACAATTGGCGCGTTCCCCATTTTGAAAAAATGCTGTATGACAATGCCCAACTGGCACGCGTTTACCTGCATGCCTGGCAGGTGAGCGGCGATCCCTTCTTTCGGTGCGTAGTTGAGGAAACCCTGGGATTCGTGTCCCGCGAGATGCTGTCCTCACAGGGCGGCTTTTATTCCAGCCTGGATGCCGATTCGGAAGGCGAGGAAGGCAAGTTCTATGTCTGGAGCATGGAGGAACTGCGCAGTGTGCTGGGCGAAACGAGTGCCTTTTTTGAAAGTGCTTATGAGGTCAGTGCGCTGGGGAATTGGGAAGGAAAGACCGTTCTCCAACGTGCGGTAGATGATGCGACACTTGCCAGCCGGTTTGGGTTAACCCGTGAGGAAGTTACCGAAAAATTGACAGATTGCCATGCTCGGCTGCTGGCAGTTCGAAACACGCGCATCCGTCCCGGCACGGACGACAAGGTGCTGACAGCCTGGAATGGGCTGATGTTATCCGCCTTTGCCGAAGCCGGGCGGGTCTTTAATAACGATGCATATCTTCAAATTGCCAACCGCAACGCAGATTTTCTCCTGACCGCCCTGCGCCCGGACGGAAAACTGCGCCGCACCTGGCGCCTTGGACAAACCGGGCAGGAAGTTTTCCTGGAAGACCATGCCGCCCTGATCCTGGGGCTGCTTGAACTCTACCAAAGCGACTTCAACCAGCGCTGGTTTTTGGAAGCCAATGAACTGGCCGGGGAAATGCTCGAAAATTACACAGATCCGGCTGGCGGCTTCTTTGATACAGCCAAAGATGCCGAAACTCTGCTGACCCGCCCCAAAGACCTGCAGGACAATGCCACTCCATCCGGGAACGCACTGGCTGTCGAAGCTTTGCTGCGGCTGGCCGCACTGATTGAAAAATCCGAATGGAGTCAGATTGCCGATAATGCTTTTGGCCTGGTGGCCGAGTTGGCTGCCCGACACCCGACTGCGTTTGGGCGCTGGCTATCTGCGGCAGATTTTGGGCTGGGGAAGGTCAACCAGGTTGCCATAATCGGAGACCCTGCTGATGAGCGAACCAGGGCGCTGGTGGGAGAGATCCGCAATGCGTACCATCCCAACCTGGTGGTGGCAGCCAGTTCCCACCCGCCACCGGAAGGAGCGCCGGCTTTACTGGCCGGGCGTCCGTTGTTGGAGGGTAAACCGACAGCCTATGTCTGCCAGGGCTTTGTCTGCCTGCAGCCGGTGACACTGCCGGACGAACTGGGCAGGCAGTTGATCGACCCCCGGATATTTGATGCCCGTTTTGAAGAATCGGGAGAGAAGGTTTGAAGTACAATTTGAATTGATTGCAACCCAAGACTCTTGATGACAACAGGTAAAGCAGTAAGAAAAGCACAACCATAAACATTGTTCGGCAAACAGTTGACCATAATTCATACTGAATAAAATATATCCACATTAAAAGGAGTAAGCATATGAGCATAATTGAGGTTAATAAACTAACCAAGTTTTACGGAAAAGCCAGGGGTATCGAAAATGTTACTTTTAATGTGGATGAAGGAGAGATCTTTGGCTTTATTGGGCCAAACGGAGCTGGAAAATCAACCACCATTAGATTGTTTTTGGGTTTAATTCACCCCACTGGTGGAGATGCAAAGATCTTTGGCAAGGATTGTATCCAATATGGACCCGAGATAAGACAAGAAATCGGCTACCTTCCGTCAGAGGTGTTTTATTATGACAGGATGAAGGTGCTTGACCTGTTAAAATATTCCGCCAGCTTTTATAAAAAGGATTGTACGGCAAGATTGCATGAATTGGCCGACATAATGGAACTCGACCTGAAGCGGAGGATCGATGACCTGTCTTATGGGAATAGGAAGAAAGTTGGCATTGTGCAAGGGCTTTTACACCAGCCCAAACTAATATTGTTGGATGAACCAACCAGCGGACTTGATCCGCTCATGCAGCAAAAGTTCTTTAACCTGATCCGACAAGAGAATAAACGCGGCGCAACCATCTTCTTTTCATCCCATATCCTGGGCGAAGTGCAAAAAATGTGCAACAGGGTTGCGATCATCAAAGATGGCAGCATCATTAAGATTCAAGATATCAAAACATTGCAAAACGAAAACTACAAAAAGATCAAAATTACAGCGAGCGAACTTGATGAAAAGCGATTTGGTGTAACTGGTGTAATCAAACTGGAGAGGGAGAATGGTGGGGTAAGTTTCTTTTACCGGGGCGATATCAATTTGATCATGAAATTGATCAGTGAACAAGAAGTCTCCGATGTAACCATTGAAGAGCCCAGCCTGGAAGAAATTTTCATGCACTATTACGAATAGGTGATGACTATGAATATATACAAGCATGAATTCAAAATGAGTATTAATTCTGTCATTACCTGGTCTGTATCAATTTCACTATTGCTGCTGGTCTTTATGTCAATATTCTCTGCTCTTGCAGTTGATGCAGCCATACTGAATGAAACCCTGGCAAAAATGCCTAAAGAGTTATTAACTGCATTTGGTATGAATGGCATGGACCTGTCAACGGTGCTTGGTTTTTACAGTTTCACCTTTCTCTTTTGCCAGATATGTCTGGCCATCCAGGCCTCCAATTACGGCTTTGGGTTGGTTTCCCTTGAGGAAAGAGACATGACGGCAGATTTTCTACTGGCAAAACCGGTGGGACGCTCCAGTATCTTAACCAGCAAACTTCTGGCTGCGCTTACCGGGTTGACGATCACAAATATCGTTATTTGGATAAGCAGTTTTGTTTATATTAATCTATTTAGAGGTGGGAGAACCTATGACACCAAGACTTTGCTTTTACTGCTTTCAAGCATCGTCTTGTTTCAATTGTTCTTCCTTACAGTTGGCATCCTGGTCTCATTGTTAATGAAAAAGGTCAGAAGCGTAACACCGCTTTCCATGGCGCTGGCGTTTGGGATGTATGTGTTGAGTGCTTTTGGTGGAATGCTGGGCGATGCCAAATTGGAGAACATCACGCCATTCAAACATTTTGATGCAGCCTATATCATCACCAACGCGGCATACGATGTGCCATTGGTGCTATTAAGTGTCTCTGTAATTATTATTTCTATTACAGGCAGTTATCTGCTGTATGCAAAGAGAAATATTCGCTCAGCAGTATGAGGAGGAGAATAGATGAATATATTCTTTAGAGAACTCAAGGCAAATTTTAGATCCCTGCTCATCTGGAGTGGCATTGTGTTGTTGTTGGTCTTAGTCGGGTTTGCAAAGTTTTCAGCCTATGCAGGAAACCCCGAGCTATTGGCCATATTGGACACAATGCCGCAGGCAATGATTCAGGCGATGAGTCTTAGAGCTTTTGATCTGACCACCGTAACGGGTTTTTATGGTGTGATGTTTGCCTATTTTGCTCTAATGCTATCCATCGCTTCAGTGATGTGGGGAAGTGAATTTATTTCAAAAGAAGAGCGTGATAAAACCGTTGAGTTTTCTCTTTCCCTGCCAGTCACCAGGGGGAGGCTGATCACAGCGAAGACGCTGGCTGCGGTGGTAGATTGCATTGTCTTGCTGATAGTGACTTGGGTGGGTACACTGATGGGTGCGGCAACCTATCAGCCCGACAGCGAATTTTTCGGTTTTGTCGCCTTGAGTATGCTTGCCCTGTTTATCCTGCAGATGATATTCCTGGCGATTGGTGTATTCCTTGGATGTGCCATGAAGTATTACAAGCAGGCGAACTCAATGGCAGTATCCATATTACTGGTAACCTTTTTCCTCTCCATCATTTCTGGATTGAATAAGAATCTGGAGTTCCTAAAATACTTTTCTCCCTTTAATTATTTCAACCCGCTTGATATGTTGAATAAGTCAAGAATTGATATATACTTTGTATTTTTATCGGCAGGTATAATCGCAGTTTGTATGGTTGGAGCATATGCGACCTACTCAAAGAGAGACTTGTATATTTAATACCCCAGTCTTTTTAGAGAACGGTAAGATTGTCAAAAAATGCAAGGGGCTCCCCCAACCAGCATTTGGGACAGCCCCTTGCATTTTAAGTATCTATCCGAAAATTACCAGGTGAAGGTAAAGTGGATAACAACAGTCAGAACGCACAATAAATACCCATAATATCCCAAAAAAATTATCCACTCTATTGTCAGCGTCCCTTTTCAGCAAAAAAAATGGAAAAGGGAATAAATTGAATCATCAAGATATAACCTTATCCATTAATTATTCAATCCCCCGTAATTTTTACTACCCGCAGAAAGCACAACCGCGCTGCTCGGCTGCCACGATGGCCTGGTCGCTGCTCCAGAAAAAATTTTCAATGCCGATGGCATCCGTCAGACCAGCGCGTTTAAACATCCGGCATACATTATCATGTACACCCGAAAACATCAGGGTACCACCCTGCTGATGGATCTTCTCATACAGGCGGTGGATGGCTTCAATCCCGGCAGTATCCACGAGGGGCACACCACGCATTGAGAGGATCAGGGCATGGGTATTGCCCAGGTCAGAAAAAGCTTCATTGAAGAAACCTGTGGCAGCAAAAAACAGTGGCCCGGTCAGAAATGCCACACGCACATGCGTGCACTTGCCCTGAGCATCAATACCCTTGAGTCGCAATTTCCGGGCGTCCACTTCGGTCACTTCCACATCCAGGTCGGCAATGCGGTTCAGGAAGATGGCACCTGTTACCAGGGAACCGATCAGGATGGCTTTGGTCAGATCAAGGCTGA
This sequence comes from Chloroflexi bacterium GWB2_49_20, assembly GCA_001796335.1. Lineage (GTDB taxonomy): Bacteria > Chloroflexota > Anaerolineae > Anaerolineales > Villigracilaceae > UBA12087. The sequence continues at coordinate 168,224 of MGMF01000005.1, forward strand.
TGGTGGCGAGCATGGTGACCAGGAAGGCCAGGATGTCACTCTTGAAGTGTTTTCCAAACATGAACCGGATGGCTTTCCACTCGTTCATGCGCCAGGCCGTAATCATCAGCACACCAGCCAGCGCCGCCAGCGGGATCTTTGCCATGACCGGTGCCAGCAGGAACATGGACAGGAGCAAGCCCAGGGCGTGGATGATGCTGACCAGGCGTGTTTGCCCGCCTGATTCGATGCCCACACTGGAACGGGCAATTGCTGCTGTAGCCGGGACGCCTCCGAAGAATGGGATGAGCATGTTACCAATTCCCTGCCCAACCAGTTCCTGGTTGGCTTGCAGGCGGATCCCGGTCATATTGGAGGCCACTGCACCGCACAACAGACTTTCAACTGCACCCAGGGCGGTGATCGTCAGGGCCGGGGCGATAAATTGGGGGAGTAGGGACCAGTCAAATGCAAACGGGTTAAAGCGGTCTGCCAGCAACAGGGTTTGGGGGATTTCGCCGATGCGGGCAACGTCCCATTTCAACACAAAGTTCAAGGCTGTTGCCAGGATAATACCCAACAGCGAAGCCGGGAAGCGCGCATTGAGTTTTTTCGGCCAAAAGATCATGGTCAGGATGATGACCAGACCGAATAAAATGGTGTGCCAATCAGGAGTAAAACCGCCTTTGAAGTAACCCAGCAGCTTGGAGAGGGCTGCCTCCGTCCCAGGCGTTTTCACACCCAGGAAGTTGTCGATCTGGCCGATGAAGATGATCAGAGCGATGCCGGAGGTGAAACCAGTAATGACTGCAGAAGGGATGAAGGCGATGAAGCGTCCCAGCTTGAGAAGACCGATGATGAGGAGAAAGAAACCGGAAAGCAACCCGGCCACCCAGATACCCTGCAAGCCATAGCGCTGAACCAGAACGACCAGCACCGCGCTCATGGCACCGGTGGGACCGCTAATCTGGTAGGGTGCGCCTGAGAGGGCGCCGATCACAAAACCAGCCAGAATGGCTGTAACCAGGCCAGCAGCCGCGCTGGCACCGGAGGCCACACCGAAGGCGAGCGCCAATGGCAAGGCAACTGAAGCGACCGTGAGACCGGCCAATACATCCAATTGAAATTTAGCCAGGGAATAACCCTTGAATTCATCCTGGTATATACGTTTCAAACTTCTGCGAGGCATAAGTATGCTCTCCCTGTTATACAAAAAATCGTGCCGAAAGGTTTCGGCACAAGCTGGGATTATACTACCAGCAGGGTGCTCCTGGTAGGGCAAAGCTGGACCAAGTCTTTAAATAAACAATATTCGGAGATGATCTTTAGTAGAATGCTGCAGATCAAGTGATGCATTCCATTAATTTTAGCTCAGCTAAAAATTCAGGGTGGCATAACGGTCGGCAAACGACTCTTAAATGAGGATGGAGTCCAACCCGGTGCGCTGAGCGGTGTACTGCGGCTCAGCCAGCGATGGGCATTCGGCCAGATTCTTTTGCGATGCAGCCAATTTTAGGGCAAATGTGTAACAGGTTTGCTCGCCGCATTGCTTACAGTTCGTGTTGGGCAACAATTTATAGATTGCCATCGGTGTGGGGCGCTTACGCGTGGTGGTATCAGGGGTGATGTCAGCCCGGCGCTCCCAGGTGCGGTTGACCAGGTCGATCAGCCCTTTAAGTTCCTTTTCCGCCCCGTCGCGATTTTCAACGTTGCTGATGGCAATTTCGTAAGGATGGAAAGCAATGGTATGTCTGCCCTTTTTCCAGGTCAGGGCGTTGGCTCCTTTGAGATAAACTGCGCCGTCCAGGGTGGCATTGAGATAAGGCATGATTTCAGAGATGTCCGTAGTTAAGCGTGCCCGCGCTGCATACCGTTCCGCGCCCGGGTCACAGGGTGGCGTGAAGACTTCGAGGTCGTATTTTTCGATCAACATCGTTTCCCTCCACACGAAATCTTATTTCGCCCTGTCTGCGGTCTGTTGCAAAATCGCTACGATTTTCTTTATACCACGATACACCATCGTCAAGACCTGCCCATTGATGACCAGTACGGGGGACATGATTTTCCCCACGGAGTATCCAGTTTCAGCCGTGCATCCAGCCTTTCCACGTCATGGTGCACCCTTTGGCAAGTGGTACACCCTGCTCTAGAAATTGTGATATTCATTTTACTACAACCGGTTGATCAACCAGCGGGTGAGAAAGGTGGTAGCGCCTCGCATCATACCGCGCCCTTTTCCAGGTGGCTGCGCAACTCTTTGTGGTGAATGGCCTGTATCTGGGACCAGATCACCTCTTTTAAAAAGAGCAAAGCCGCCTCTGCATCCTTGTCAACCAGGATCATCTGCAACTCAGTCTGTTGCTGCTCATCCAACACCACGCTTATTTTGAGCATTTTATCTCCTTTCACCAGGCTATCAAGTGCGTTGTGCAGCGCTGTGAATAGCCTGATAGGTAATCAGGTCGCGAAAAATATAATTGGAGGCTTGGGCAAAATGCCCATATTATCCATTTCAAATCAAGGTTGAGTTTGTTCGTTACTGGTCCTCAACTCCTGGATACCACAAGAACCAGCCGTATTCGTCCGGAACAGTTTCCACTCAAATTTCTTGGCAAGATACACGATGGTTAGCATTAAGGGCACTTCGATCAGTGGGCCGATTACCGTGGATACACCAACCATCGGGGTTGAGGCGAAAGCGGTCAGAGCGATCGCTATGGCTAACTCAAAGTTACGGCCTGTACAATGGAAAGCTGTGGTTGCTGAATCGGTGTAGCAAAAACCAACTTTGCGACTAAGCATTAATACGCTGAAGAAGAGTAAAAAGAAGAAAAGGATCAAGGGCACAGCCATCAGGTAGATCAATTCGGGGTGCTGCAAGATCACATCACCCTGCAGGGCAAACATAACCACCAACGTCAAGATTAAAGCGACAAGCTGCACATCGTCCAGGATCGGGAGAGCCTTTTTTATAAACCATTCCTCTCCCTTCTTCTTTAACATCCATTTCCTTGAGAGGACACCTGTTAATAAAGGTAAGCCTAGATATAACAAAACGCTTTGAGCAACCAACTTAATATCGACAGTCACGTGCGCACCCAGGATCAGCCAGATGAAAAAAGGAGTGGTCACGATTTGGATCAACGAATTCCAGGCCATCAATACTATTCCCAAAGGAGCATTGCCCCGCGCAAGGTCAGTCCAAACCAACACCATTGCTATACAGGGAGCCACACCCAACAAGACTAACCCAGTCCACAAATCGGGATAGTTGCGCAGGAAGACCCAACCGATCAGGTAAAGAAGAAAGGGATTGAAGGCATAGTTGAAAAAAATCACGATTGCGGCTGGTTTCCAGTCCTTCACAGCGCTGCGGACCTCACCAAGCTTTAACTTGGTCATGGCCGGGTAGATCATAATGAAGAGGCCGATGGGAATCCCTGGCTGCAGAGCCTTACCAACCTGTGGAAGATATTTTCCCAGGAGCAAACCGATCACCATGGCCAGCATGATCCATAAAGGCAAGAGTTTGCTGACCAAACCAAGCTTGGGCTGCTTTTGAGGTATTGCAATTGCTGGGACAGTCATTTTCTTCTCCTATTTTGTGAATATTATGTTGGTTTTCTGTCTTTTCTAACTTATTTCACGCCAATTTTGGATCTATTTCAGTTTTGCAAACTGGGAATGGGCAGCCCGGAATTGCGGTTATTGTGTGTTTCCCATAGGGTTACCATAAGCCTCCAGCAAAGCTATGATTTCGTGCGCCATATCATCTCGAACTTTGCGGAAATCGTCCATCTCGTCCGTTTTGGCCGGGTCGGGAAAACTGTGGTGGATTCTTTTTCCTTTTCCCAGCCAGGCAGGGCATTCCTCCGCTGCCGAATCGCAGACCGTGACCACCAGGTCGAAGTCCATGCCGTGGAATTCATCCACCGGCTTGGTATGACCTGTATGCTGGATGCCGATCTCTGCCAGCACTGCCAGCGCCTTGGGGTGAACATAGCCCGCAGGTTTCGTCCCCGCACTGACCGCTTCCCATTTTTCACCGAGGCGGTAATTGACAATCGCTTCGGCCATCTGTGAACGGCAGGAATTGCCAGTGCAGAGAAAGAGTACTTTAAACCTGGACATCAAGCAGTTATCAATGCGTTTGTCAGGAAGGTGGTGATCTCGGCCTGGCTGGGTACGCGGCCGGCGCAGACAACTTTTTCGTTGATGACCAATCCGGGTGTTGCCAGGATCTTGTATTTCATGATATCGGTGTAATCGGTCAATTTCTCGACCCTGGCTTCAATAGCCAAGTTGGTAATTGCCCGTTCAGCCAGAGAGGCCAGCCGCTTACAATTATCACACCCGGGACCTAGAACTTTGATGGTAAGCATTTTTATTGTTCTCCTTATACAAATAATTTTTTGTAACCAAGTTCAAGTACTATCCCGACAAGCAGCAGCTCAATTGCCGCAATTATTTTGTCTTTCGGAATCAAAGGCAATCCGACCTCAAGCCAGCACCTCGATGAGTGGTTCGATGATGATCTCGGATTTCACCGAGTTGGCGACCAGGCTGTATTTCTGCGCAGATTTCAGAGCGCGTTGGATGCGGACTTGCACCATGTGCGGGTCTTCAATTCCGGCAGAGACGCGGATGACCGGCCAGAAACGCAGGTGGGTGAAGATCTCGGTGCGATCCAACTCGATCAACTTCGTGCCTTCGGCGCGGCATTCAAAAGAGAGCAGGTTAAGTTTGAAGCGTTCGCTGGCCCAGATGAACATCATCATGATGCAGGAATTGGCGGCCGCCACAAAAGCATCTTCCGGGGTCAGGACGCCAGGGTAGCCTTGTGCATCCGGTGGGGCGGAGAAGTCCATTTCCGGACCGTTGCCCATGACGATGTGCCCCCAATGCCCTCCCTTCCAGGTGACGTTGGTGTTATAGACGGCGGTGTTGCTCATGCGGCTGCTTCCTTGTTTTTACAAAATTCTAAATATGCGAGCAGTAAGGCTGCCGCGTAGGTTTCTTCCTCAGCGGCTGGTATGGCGTTATAAACCCTGACTGTTTCCAGCAGCTCGCCCAGCGTTCCATTGGCGGGCATTTTCCCATCCTGGCGGAACTGCTCAAAAATGAGCGGCAGGGCAACCAGTGTCACCGTTTTTCCATTGATCTCAACTTTCTGAATAGGTATGCCGGAAACACACGAGCAGGTTGCCTCGACCGGTTGCCCTGCTTCGGGCTGCGGCATCTCCTGAATGAACTCTCCCCGGCGGCGATCCCAGTGTTTATCCAGAAAGCTGTCCACCAGCCCAGCGACATGCAGGGCAGTGACCTCAACGGTTTGCAACCCGGCTGGGTTCAAACTGCGCAGACCTTCGGGCTTACCCAGCCCGTGTTCAATAATCAGATCTGTTACCACCACACTGGCGGCGGGCTTGCCGGAATACAGCTTAGTGGCTCGTGCCGCACAGCGCTGGTCACAGCCATCAATGGCTACGGTGGGATAGAAGCGCGCAAAGGCACGGTCGCCTTCGCCACCGGCCAGGAAGAGCGGCAGGCAGATGGTCACCGTGTCTGCGGGCCGCAGTTGTTCAAGCACCTTAAGCGCTGCCAGGCGCGTGACGGTGCCTTCAGCCAATTCTTCGCCGGAGCAGGCCACGATGCCAACCTTTTTCCTTGGTAGTTCAGGCATGAGGGTCTCCCTGGCTGCCGGAGGTGAGATCATCCACGACTGCGGCAATTTCCTCGGCCAGGGCGCACGCTAGTTGCTGACCACCCTGGTTAAGCTCAGAAATGCCCTGCGGCTTGAACTGTTTATAGCGACGGTAAACATCCAAGACGGCAAAATCCCGGGCAACCGTTCCGCCACTCTCCTGCACCATTTTAGTGGCACAGCCCAGCTTGCAGCCGTCGATGGTGATGGCCGGATTCCTGGCAACTGCGGCTCGGGCAGACTCATCTCCCAAAACCAGCAGAGAAAGCGCCACAAGTTGTGTTTCTTCCGGGCGGATGTTCCCGGTTACTTCATAGGCGGCTTCCCGGCTGACCGTGCCGTAGGTTTTGCCGATGCCGCTGCATGGTACGATGACTACCTTGGGTTGAGGGTTCATTATTTCTCTGCTTCCTGCCCGGCTTGATCAATCATCAGCAGGAAGTAAGCCTGCGCATCGAGCAAGGCGAGGCGGTCTGCTTCCCAATTGGTGGCCTCCAGCACAGCCAACCAACCGTCGCCAAACGGGTCCTGGTTGATGACTTCCGGTGCAGTGTCCATGACCGGATTGATTTCAATGACTTTGCCAGTGACGGGAGAGGTCAGGCTTATGTTAACTTTGATCGTTTCAATTACAGCCACCTCATCCTCGCAGGTCAACTGTGTGCCTTCCGGTTTGACTTCAGCAAAGGCAACATCGCCGCTGCGTTGTTGCAGAAAATCCGAGATGCCAATGCGGATACGGTTGTCATCCGCCTGCGCCCACAGACCTTCACTGCTGTAGTAACGGTCGGCGGCAACTTTGAAAATAAATTTATCAATTGTAGTTTCGAGAAATTTGAGAGTGGACATGTCTGGCCTTTGTGGTTTATTCGATTATTTGAATATGATTGGTGCAAAATAAAAACCCGATGTATCTTCTCAGTAATTCAGGGGAAGGAGGGGATGTGAAAGCGAGTGTAGCTCGCTTTCACATCCCCTGCCCCCACTTTTTTAAGAAGTTATGGCCCTATTAAGAAGAGGGCATTATTCGGAAGAATGGATGACCTGTCTGGAAACGGGCAAACCTGCCTCGGGGTGGCACTTGGGGCAGGGACAATTGGCATTGGAGTGGGCATGTGGAATCGGTTCTGGATGTCCGCTCAGGGCGAACATGGTGTCTATGACTACAAAAACTTCGGGGCAGGTGATATGGTAGTACATGTTCCAGCCATCCCTGCGCACTGAAACGATCCCGGCATCCTTTAATACTTTAAGGTGCTGGGAGATATAGGCCTGGCGCAATTTGAGCATGGCTTCGATATGACAGACGCATTGTTCGCCATCCCGCAAAATGGACAGGATGGTCAAGCGCGCCGGATGCGCCAGGATCTTGAATAGATCTGCAGAGGCCTGATAAGGCTTGAATATATTCGACATTCCGAATATGATTATACAACAATAGATGCACGCTGCAAGAGGCAGGTGTAATGATTGCCTTATGACAGATATCACAATGCGAACAAATTTTTATTTGTGGGGGGAGGTCAATTATAGTTGCTCTGGGCTTTTATTCGGTCTGGGACCAATTCCACCAGTACTTTGCCTGCCACCTTGTGACCCAGGGCGACTTCACGATGATTGATCTCAGCCAGCATGGAACCACCAAATGGCGCCATGCGATGACCCGGATCAGATCTCCGGGGAAGAGTCCAAATTGATGAAGTGTGCCGATCAGGCGATTGTTACCATCCACGCCAACCTTCCCCCCAATTATTGAAAAGACACTGTGTCAGGTTGTCTGTGATAGGGTCGTTTTCCTGACCATCGTTTTCCACAAAATTCCCAGGCCGAGAAAATAGGCAAGATAAGCCAGGCTTTCGGTCAGGGATGGGTTGGCATTGTAGCCAAAAAGTGCAGTCAGCATCTGCCCAACAGGTTGCTTTTCATTCAGAATTGGATTGAGATCCCAGATATGCTCGATGATCGAGGGGATGATCCCGGCTTCATTAAACTCATGAATGCCATGTGCCAGCAGCCCGGCTGCGAAAAACACCAGCAGGATATTGATGATAAGAAAGAATTGACCCAGGCGCAGACGTTTGCTGGAGGCAAACAGACCCCAGCCGAGCAGGATGGCGGTTAAAAGACCCAACAAGGCTCCCAGCGTGGTTTGCAGCGTACCGATGGTGAGTTTTGTTGCGACCAGGAATAGGACCAATTCGAGCCCTTCACGTCCAACCGCAAAGAAGGATAACCCGAACAGCGCCCAGTGATTGTCCTGCTGGGCAGCCTGGCTGATACCAGCCTCCAGGTTTTTTTGCTGGTTAACGGCCTGGCGCCGCATCCAGAAGATCATCCAGGTCAGCAGGATGGCTGCAGCCAGCATGGTGCTGCCTTCAAAGATCTGTTCGGCACGACCTTCAAACTCAGCTCCCAGCCAGGTGAGCACCAAACCAGCAACCAGGCTGGTGGCAACGGCCGCAGCAAGGCCGCGCCAGACAAACGGTGATAAACCTGCCCGGTTGGTTTTGCGCAGAGCAGCCAGGACGATCCCAATGATCAGTGCGGCTTCCAGCCCTTCACGTAGAGATAAGAGAAAACTTGCCAGCATTTCATCCTCCATGGGTAAAAATATAATGCCAATGTGAGAGTTACTTGATTTTTGATTAATTTGTGAAATTGCTTGACAACCCGGTTGCGCATGATAGAATGGATTAGTATAAAGCATTAACAATAGTTAGTATATACTAATAATTAATATTAGTATAGATTAAATATCACCGACTTAACCTGTCAAATGTCATATTTAGAATCTGATCTCAGCACATCCCGCCCCACCCACACGGTAGAAAACTATTTAATGACCATGCAGGTCATGGAGCGCGACCAGGGGGAGATTGTGGCTGCGCGCCTGGCAGAAGAATTAAATGTTACACCGGCCACTGTGGCCATGACCCTGAAACGGATGGAACGCGATAACTGGATCGACGGCAAAGGGCGCCACAAAGGCATTCACCTGACTGAAACCGGGCGAAAAGCGGCGTATTCGGTAGTGCGCAGGCATATGCTGACCGAGTGGCTGTTGTTGAAAATATTAAAACTCCCCATGCTTGAGATCCACGCTGAAGCCCACAATATTGAACATGCCATCTCTCCCCAGTTGGAAGAGCGCCTGGTGGACATCCTGAACAATCCACAGGTCTGCCCGCATGGTAATCCATTTCCGGGATGCGAGGAAGCCACGCTTGCCTGGACCCCACTGACTGAAATTGAAAGCGGGGCAAGGGTGGTTGTCCATCGAGTGCATGAACTGGCTGAAAACAACCAGGAATTGTTGGGATATTTGATCCAGAACGGGATCCTGCCTGGAGCACAGGCTGAAGTTAGCGAGGTGTTGCCTTTCAACCAGACTCTGACGATAAAAGTTGATGGAAAAACCTGTACTCTCGGGTTTTCTGCAGCCCGGTATATCTTTGTTGAAAAGCTGCCCTGATTACCAGGCACATTGCGCCGGCTTTGAGCGGGAATCGTGATATAATTGGGTTACAAATCCCAAGATTGACGGTTTCTGAGCGCCATTCCTTTCCCAGGGCTGGCGCTTTTGTTCTTTTTTAGCAAAGTATCCATCCGAAAATTAACGGATGAAATTGAGCTGCATCCCGATTTTCAGGACAGGTAGAAATTACAAAAAGGAGGCACTGTGGGCTATAAAATTGGAGATCCGGTCATGCACTGGACCTATGGTTTCGGCCAGGTTGTCGGGCTGGAAGAACGGGTTTTATCCGGTCAAGCGACTCTTTACTACGCGGTCAAGCTGCATGATCTGACCGTGTGGGTACCTGCGGATGACAACCTGGGCAGCCGTCTGCGGCCTCCGACCACAGCAGCCGGGTTTGAAAAATTATTTGCCATCCTGTCCGGTTCAGAGGAACCGCTCTCGGATGACCGCCATGAACGCAAGCTTCACCTGGTGGAACAACTCAAGGATGGCCGGGCCGAATCACTCTGCAGGGTGATCCGTGACCTGTTTGCCTTTCAAAAGCGCAAGTCATTGAACGAAAACGATCAGCACCTTATGAAGCGAGTGCAAAGTGTACTGTTGGGAGAATGGGAATTTTCCATGTCCATCCCGCCAACCCAGGCTGCCTCGGACCTGCACCGCCTGTTGAATGCCGGCACTGCCGGGGATTGATAAGCCCCATCCTTCAAAAAGTTTACTGACTTTTTTGCACCTGACCGTTGGCGCCTGAGGCTGGCCTCAGTTAATGCAGGCCGAATTATGATGGATGTTTTACTGCTTCTTGGTAACTACTCACAGCAATAATTGTGAGTAACTCCACAGCGGAAGAACGCCGCTGGTTAATGCGCAAGTACTCTAATTTCTGTCTTTGCGAGGAGCATCCTCCCAGCGACGTGGCAATCCCCATACCGGAGAGGAAACTGCTTACCCCAAGGGTACGCTGCGCGGTCGTTCCTCGCAGTGACAAAATCTGATATGGTGAGTAGATACGCTTCTTGCATTAATTTCTGAACTCGGCGTCATCAAATTTCTCACAAATGCGCAGAAATCTGGTTCAGATATTTACGCAGTACTTTGTAAAATAAAAAATCCGCTCTTCTGGGCAGTAGAATCAATACGTCAGATACCGTTTGAGATTGAAATTGTTTATTAACAAACCGACCCCATTTGAACCACTCTTAAGCGGTCGAGACATTTATGGCAAATCACCCCATACACATAACAATGTATTCACTATCCGCTGGAGGTAGGTTTGTTTAGCTATCAAAAAAAGATAACCCGTGTTTATAAACGAAAAGGCCATCTCCTCTTTCGTCTGGTTCTTCTAGATGGTGAGCATTTCTTTTCGTGAGGTAAACAAATAGGTCTAGATAGGTTAACCATTCTGACTGATTAGATTTTGTTATATTGACAGTTTGTATTAGATGTTTATCCTGTTCATCGTATGGAACGTTATAATAAATACGCCCAATAGGTGTGGCAATAAATTTTTGACCAATTATTTCATAGATGAAAATATGACAATTTTGAATATTAACTGACCATTCTAAGCAACGCTCATCATTTTGGATTCCAACAATAGCGCTAATAACAGCATGTTTAAGATATGAATGAGAAAGCATTAAGAACATTTCAGTAATATCAATAAAGTCTAAAACTTCATCGCTTCCTATCGTTTTATACTTGTGTTCGACTAAGTTGCGTTTCTGATTTAGAGTTTCAAGTAATTTAACTGGAAAGGCATTTAATTCTTTCATAATTTTCAATTTGAGCGGAAAGTTTGCCCTCGAATATGCAGTCTTAAGCCCCCAAACTTTAAACAAAGATTCAATTGTAAGGTGCATAGCTCTATTGGCATTGCTTAGACCATTGATAGCACCTTGAATTTTTTCAGAACACACATCATTTTTTGCATAACTTAAATACTCAAATGGTTGTGGCCCTTTTAGGTTTACTCGCGTATAGTAAGCAAACCCACTCTCTAGTGTATATCTTAGGAAATGTCTTTTCCCTTCGGCAAAACCAAGAGTTTTATCTTTGAATAGGTATCCGCTGCCATCAAAACTATCTAAAGTGATTGGATCATTCTCTGTAGGTTCTTCCAATGAAACTCCCAACTAGATTCTCAGCTGTTTTCAGGTTCCGTGCGCGAAATAATCACCTAAGATTTTCCTGCTTGTTTCTTGGTTTATTGTAAATTCGTTCCACCAATTTAATGATTATTTGTTGATACGGTTTTTCCATTTTTATACCTTGCTGAAATTCATTTTTAGCATAATCCTTACTTTTTCAGTTTATACTTTCCACAATAATCCTACAACATGCCTATAGGTGGAAAGTGATGAAAGAATCAAAATTATTCAGCTCATTGTTACCCTCAAATCCTGATCTTTTACCAATCATACAAGAAATCAGGAAGAAATACAACATACCCGAGATCAGCCCTAAAGATGACGATATCACGAATATGTTCATTCATTAATACCTCTCATCGTATTTTTACCGACGGTTGCATAATTCTCTGAACTTGCTCTTGTATAATTCCCCCAACATAGCAAAAATAGGGTTCAAATATTTACTCAGTACTCTTTAAACGACTAAGCCGCATCTTTCCTGGCATGAGCATGACGGTGATGCAGGTCGGGTGCATGCGGATGGGCGTGGTGCCCTTCGGAATGAGTATGGGTGTGAGCGTGCCTGTCATTCGGCAGTGATTCACCCGCCGGATGCAGGTGCTGGTGGTGTTCATCTGGATGGCTGTGGGCATGGGCATGTTCCAGATCCTCATGGATATGCTGATGAAGATGGTTTTCGGTCAACATCAACCAGGCACCCAAGAGCATGAACGGTACTGCCGCCCAGAACAGAATTTGCGGTATCTCGCGCAGGATCAAAAGTGAAAGGATCGTTCCCACAAACGGGGCGATCCCAAACAGGGCGCCGGTGCGGGCAGCGCCCAGGTTACGAAGGGCCAGGATGAATAATTGGATGCTTAACCCATAGCATACCATTCCAACCAGCATGGCCAGCCCCAAAAAACCCGGCGCCGGAAGTGGCTTCCCTAAAGTAAGAGCCAGTACCAGCGAAAACGCTCCGGCTCCCAAACCCTTAACTCCCACGATGACCAGTGGGTTCTTGGCGCTGATTTGGCGGGTGAAATTATTATCCAGACCCCACAGCAGACACGCTCCAAGGATCCCCAGGGCACCCGGTGAAAATCCCCACTCCCCGCCCGTCCAGGAGAGCAGGATGCTGGCCAGGGTGATCAACCCGACCGCCCACAGGATACGCTTATCCACGGCCTCTTTGAATGCCAGGACAGCGATCAGGGCTGTGGCGACCACCTCGAAGTTGAGCAGGAGTGAGGCGGTCGAGGCCGGTGTCTGCTCCAAGCCCAGCAGGAGCAGGATCGGCGCTCCGACCCCGCCAGCCAGTATGGCCCCAAGCAACCAGGGCAGATCCGCCCTGGAGAGGTGCGCCTCGGTGTGCTTCCCCCGGCTGCCGGTGCGCTGGATGGCAAACAACAGCCAGGATCCGATCCCCGAACCCAGATAGAGGAATGCAGCCAGCGGGATGGGATTAATCTCTCCCAGTAACAGCTTGGATAATGGCGCGGAAGCGCCAAATAACACGGCAGCCAGCAACGCCTGGAGGATGGCACCTGCAGAGACATGTTTCATAAAAATCCTTGTTTAAAATAGTAGTATGCTGATTTTATCAGGCAAGATATGAATTTGGGAGTGATGATTGACCTGAGAATCATCAACATCGAAAAAGTCTGCCCGTTTTTCCGACCTTCAGAACGTATTCTCCTTAACCAAGGTTTCTGCACTCGGATACAATATAAATGCAACCCACTGATGCCTAATCTGCCCCTGGCCATTACGGTTTTGCTGGCGCGCTTCAGCATCTCGCAGATGGATGTGCCGACGCGCCAGTCATATACCATGGCAGTGGTCGCCCCGGATGAGAGGTCGGCGGCCTCCGGAGTGACCAGCATTGCGCGCTCGCTGGGCGCGGCCATTTCTCCCACGCTGACGGGTATCTTCCTGTCTTTTCCGCTGCTGTTGAGCGTGCCGTTCTTCCTGGCCGGAGGGTTGAAGATCGTTTATGACCTGCTGCTCTACCGCAGTTTTCGCCGTCTGAAGCCACCCGAAGAACAGGCGGGATAGGCGGTTGGTGGAAGACTGCCGAAACCGGCAGGTATCCTCCTTCCCTGCGGTCGGGAGTGCTGCGCAGAAACCAACATTACCATCCTCTGGATTGGATTCTGTTATACTCCAAATGGTAACTTATCAATAATTTGGGGAAAGGTTGTGGTGAGAAAGCCAGCGCACACCACAACGCCCTCCTTTTTTGAGAAGTTACTCCAAATGTGAGAAGAGAGGATCATGCAAAAGAAAATCCTGATAGTTGATGATGAAAAACGTCTGGTTTCACTGGTGAGTGAGTACCTGCAGCAGGCCGGGTACCGGGTGGTCAGCGCCTACGACGGCAAAGAAGCGCTGAGCATCGCCCGCCTGGAGAAACCGGATTTGATCATCCTGGACCTGATGATGCCTGAGATGAATGGTTATGAATTTATTCAAGCTCATCGCAAAGAAATGGATACCCCCATCATCCTGTTGACGGCGCGCGTGGAAGATGAAGAAAAAGTGATCGGGCTGGAGCTAGGTGCGGATGACTACGTCACCAAACCTTTCAGGCCGCGCGAACTGGTGGCGCGCGTCCGTTCCGTTCTGCGACGTTCCGGGAAAAGCGAATCGGAGACTTCCGTTCTGCATGTATCCGACGTGCGCCTCGACCGGAACATCCGGACGGTGCGGGTGGGTGAGACTTACATCAACCTGACGCCATCCGAATTTGACCTTTTGGCGGCCCTGATGGCCAACCCCGGAAAAGTTTTTACACGCCTCGATCTGCTCGACATTCTGCAGGGCATCCGCTATGAAGGTTATGAACGTACCATCGATTCGCATATCAAGAACCTGCGCGCCAAAATGGAGCCGGATTCCAGATCGCCTCGTTATATTGAAACCGTCTACGGCATCGGTTATCGTTTTACAAGGGAGTAGGAAATGCGCTCCATTACAGCAAAACTTATCATCTATTTCCTGGTCGTCAGCCTGGCCAGTGTCAGCCTGATCTCCATCCTGGCGCGCTGGAACACGCAACAGGAATTCAGCAATTTCGTATTCGACCGGAATAGTTCGGAAATGGTCTCCGTTCTGACAGAATACTATCGAGCCCAGGGGACTTGGGACGGTGTCAACCCATTCATCTTCATGCCCAATTTTAACCCGACATTTAACCATGGTAATCTTCAACCACCAAACTTTACCCTGGCTGATAAGACCGGCAAAGTGATCGTTGAAGGTCCCGGCTATCATCTCGGCGAAATTGTCCCCAACGATAAAATGGTCCTGGGCATCCCCATACGCGTGGACAATATTGTGGTTGGCACCCTGCTGGTCGGGCAGGAAACTTTTCAGGTCAACCCGCTGGAACAAAATTTCATCCAAAGGACAGGCAATTTGCTGTTGTTTTCCGCCCTCAGAGCAGCAGTCCTGGCACTTATTTTGGGTGGCCTGCTGGCTTACAATATTACTCGTCCCATCCACGAGCTGATCAAGGCGACCCAGGCAATTTCACAAGGCACACTGGGAGAACAGGTGATCGTGCGCGGTCGGGATGAAATGAGTAAACTGGCGACTTCCTTCAACAAAATGAGCGCCGACCTGGCACGCTCGACCCATGCCCGCCGGCAAATGACCGCTGACATTGCCCATGAACTGCGCACCCCGCTCAGCCTGATCATCGGGCAAGCCGAAGCCGTCCACGACGGGGTATTGCCGCCTTCGCGTGAGAATTTTGAGATCATCCGCGAGGAAGCGGACCGGCTGGAGAAATTGGTGGATGATCTGCGCATCCTCTCCCTGGCGGACGCGGGTGAGCTTTCGATCAGTCTGCAACCTGTCTCCCCTCAAAAATTAATGCAGGAATTAGGTGGAATTTATCAATATCGATTGCAGGAAAGACACATTGTGCTAGACACGGAAATTGCACCCAATTTACCATTGATTTCAATTGACCCCGGGCGCATGACTCAGGTGTTGACGAATATCATTGACAATGCCTTGCACTATACCCCCGAAAACGGAAAGATCACTCTCTCTGCCCGCCAAGTGGATGAGCGGGTGGAGCTTGCCGTCCAGGACAGTGGACCGGGTGTCCCGGACGGAGACCTTGAGCGCATCTTCGACCGCCTGTACCGGGTGGACGCCTCGCGCCAGCATGACGAAAGCGGTTCCGGCCTGGGGCTGGCCATCGCCAAATCCATTGTCGAAATGCACGCTGGGCAGATCAGGGCCACCAGCCCGGCAGGCGCCGGATTGACGATCAGCATCCAGCTGCAACACTCCGGACAACGCCTCGCTGCAGGTTGAAATCTTGCTGTTGGTGACAACCACTTCCCCGGATGGAAGCAAGCTCCAGGTGGGCATCTCTGTCTACAATTACGGGCAGATTGCAGGCACGCTTTCAGATAGCGATGTTTCGCTGACCCCTGAAGGCGGCTCGCCTGTGGCGCCTGTGCTGGCCGAACCCCCCTGCCGCTTGAGCTCGCACCTGGCACGACGCAGACCATCTACTTTGCGTTCCCACGCCCGTCCACAGTCACGGCAACTTTAAAAATATTATCGGTCGAATACATAATTGAAGGGTATTGATTACTTTCCGTGATGGAAAACAAAAACCCATCCAAAGGTTCCGGGGTTCTCTTCAACCCTGGGTATGCCGCAAATCAGTGCAAAATAATTATTTCAACTGTCCATATCAGGTTGCAAATCGAATATTCGTATTTAATAAACCGGGGACGGGCGCCGGACTGGGTGCAGGTTTACGAGGCGTAACAGGGGAATTGCCACATAGCTGCTGGCAGCTCCTCTCAACAAGATGAAGTGATCTCCAGGAGCGGGATCCCGGTCTGCAAAGACGAGGCCTCCGGGATGTTGAGGGAGGTGATCTCTTACGGCAGCAAATCGCCGCGGATGACAAATCCGCTCAGTCCGCTGCCGGATGGCAGGAGCAGGGTTAGCCCGGTGCGGGATTGGTCCAGCAGGGTGGGGATGACCATGTCACCCGGGATGGCCAGGGACAGGCTGTAGGTGGCTGTACTGCAATCTGCCCAGGTGACGGTGGCAGTGTCGTCCACCCCAATTTCAGTGATCAGGGTAAGGTTGTCTGCGGAGGGGTTTAACACGAAAACGGTGTTGTTGGTGGTGCCTTCGACCCAGGAAGCCTGTTTGGGATGAGAGAGGGGGATCTCCAGGGATCCATCCGGGAGGGGTTTAATGGTACGAAAATCAAAAGTCTGTGGCCCAACGACCAGGCTCTGGGGACAGCCGTTGCCGGGGAAAAACCTTGCAGCCAGGTCATTCAACTTCGGCCACGCGAAAGTTAACTCGGCTACCAGGACGATGGCCAGCAATCCCAGCATGGTCCAGAGCAGGATGCCGGCGGGGGAGCCTGAAAACTTTCTGAATTTGTCACCCCTGGGTGAGCTGGTGGGAGTTAAGTCTTTTTTAGTCTGGGAATTTAACCCGGGACTACCTTGCAATGAAAAAGACGGTTCAACCTGGATTGGTGATGATTCCTGTGGTTCAAATAACAAATCATCTTGCAGAGGTTCGTATGTTGTAACCGGCCCTTCATTTGCCTGTTCACTTGCCTGTTCATCGGTTTCAACGTTCAACGGCTTTATTTGCAGCCGGGTGTTTGCCCAATCCAGCGCTTTTTGAGCCGGTTGGCTGTCCGGATTGATCTCTAATGCTTTGTGGATGTGAGCCAGGCTTTCTTCCGGGCTGGAAAGGGCAGCCAGGATCAACCAGGGCTGCTCCAATTCGGGCGCCAGGATGATGGCATCCTCAGCCATACGCCGGGCTGTGGGGTTGTCGCCGCTTTTCAGGGCTGCCAGAGCATCCTGGACGAGACTGTTGGCTTGGTTGATCAAATATGAGTTCATGGTATAAATTCTTTAATGAGGGAAAGGTTACCTGCAGTTAACAGATTGATGTGAAATGCAATCATAATCCATTTCTCCCTTGATTCTATCACGGGTCTTCTCATTTAAGTCACTGAACCCTGACCAATCCTCAGGGTCAATATACTACGTACGAGGTTTCAGCGCAAGGATTGTGTGAAAAGCGTCCGGGTTTTAACGTAAATTCAGTTGCCGTAAGGAGACGCGCATAGGCAAGGAGGTATTCTCATCACAGCCATGCAAACTTGCCCTCTTGGGAGAGGCCGAGCCAGAGTTGCAGCATAGGCTGCTCAGCGCCTGCATACTTGCGGTACCTTTTCCAGGTAGAGTATAATGAAATTAGTAGGCTAAACCGCTTACGGTTGGAAGACTCATTTTTGCCAGATGCGTTACGAAACTTGTCCATCGTAACTTTCCATAGAACTTCTTAATTCCCCTCGCATACGCGCGATGACTTCCATATCCAGCCACATCATCAATACCAGCCACAGCCTGGTTGATTGAGGTTTCCAATACTTAATCCTGCTACATTGGCAGTCTGAAAGAATGGAAGGGATGACCCATGTTAGATCCTATTCTCGTCCCATTGGACGGTTCTCAACTGGCCGAGTGCGTTCTACCCCATGTTGTTACTATTGCCCGTTCTTTTGACGCAGAGATCACACTGCTTCGCATGCTGGAAAAGAGCCAGGCGAGTTCAACCGCGCAATTGTTTGATTTACTTAACTGGCAAATCAATAAAACAAAGGCAAGCCTCTATCTGGAAAAAACAAAGGCACATTTTCAAGCAGCGGGGCTTCGGGCGCGAACGGCAATATTGGAAGGGTTGGTAGCTGAAGGGATATCGGAATACGCCCAAAATCAGGGAATGAAATTGATCATTTTGAGCAGTCACGGGCATGGCGGATTGACTCAATGGGGACTCAGCAGTATTACGCAAAAAATCATCTTGAGTGCATCAACCTCAGTACTTATCGTTCGGGCACACCAATATAAGGTCTACTCAGGTGAATTATCAGCAAACCCAATGTACCAGCGCATCCTGGTGCCGTTGGATGGATCCCAACGGGCAGAAAATGTATTCCCAATCATTACACAATTAGCGCAATTTCATAAGTCCCAGATTCATCTTGTACGTGTCGTACAAACACCAGAAATGGCGCGCCAAATGCCCATGGCGCGCGAAGATATAAATCTATCTAACCTAGTCGTAGCGCGTAATCGGGAAGAAGCCGAACATTATCTCGAACAAGTGAAATCCCGCTCTTACCTGGAGGGCATTGCCATTCAAACCCATCTCATTACCAGTGACAATGCAGCTACCGCACTACATCAGCTCGGGGAGCAAGAACATATCGATATGGTCACGATGAGCGCGCATGGTTATTCAGGAAGTCACCAATGGCCGTATGGCAGCATGGTAAATAATTTCATAATGTACAGCAAAGTACCGCTTTTGATTGTGCAAGACTTACCCTCTTCCAAACAAAAACCAAATCCCCTTGAATTGCTGCCAGGTTAATGCACAGAGCGCAAGCATATGCAAACCACCCCTCAGAGCATACTTCCTACCCCGGACAATCCAGACGCAGATAAACGACTGAGAGAGTTTGCTCACCGCCTGGCGAAAACACACACAGTAGAAATATCCCGCCCCCCCAAAATAAACCTGTTGGAATACCTGCAAAACTGGGAACAGTTCTTGCGCAAAACCAATGCGTTTTTCAAGGTTGTACCTTCCAATGAATTGCAGGTGTCCCGGGCAGGCGAATGGATGTTGGATAATTTTTACCTCGTCAAACGAACCTTCCACCAAATCGAAGAGGACCTGCCAGTCAATTTTTTCAACCAGCTGCCAAAACTGGATGGGACGTCATTAATTGGGCATCCGCGCATTTTTGCACTGGCATGGGAATGGGTTGGATACAGCCAGAGCCAGATTGACCTAAATCAAGCCGCGGCTTTTGTGCAGGACTATCAGCAGGTTATGCCCCTGACGATAGGGGAACTGTGGGCGTTACCGATAATGTTTCGAATCGGGGTTTTGGAACGACTCGTCTGTGCTGCTGCAGAAATAACCGGATTGGACGCGCCAAAAAGCCTGAGCGAAATTCCTTTCCAGTTCGCTTCCCCGGAGCTGGCAAACGACACCATTGTGGCGAACTGTTTCCTCAGCCTGCGCTTGCTCTCCGCCACAGATTGGAATATCTTCTTTGAGAAAACCAGTCGGGTGGAACAGATTTTACGCGAAGACCCGGCAGGGATTTATGCGGAAATGGATTTTAATACTCGAAATAGTTATCGCAGTGTTGTCGAGGAATTGGCGCGCCACTCAAACTCCAACGAAGAACGTGTTGCGCGCCTTGCAGTTGAATTCGCTCAGAGCGAGGCAGTCAGATCCCCAGGGCGGAAAGCACACGTCGGTTATTATCTGCGGGATGCGGGACGTTCGACGCTTGAAAACAGCATCCTTTTTCATCCAGGATTAAATGCGCGCCTGCGGAGTGGGCTGCTGGCATCCCCCACCACCACTTATTTGGGGAGTATCGCCATTCTTTCAATGCTGTTTGTTTTGGGGTTGATCGCATATGCAATGCTTTCGGGCGGCACACCTGCCCAACTCGTCATCGTGGGTGTACTTGGGCTCGGATTGGCGCTGGAAGCTGCCATCACACTTGTACATTGGAATGTGACTCACCGCATCAAGCCCCAAAGCCTGCCGCGCATGGATTTTTCGGAGGGCATCCCGGCAGGCAACCGTACCATGGTGGTTGTCCCAAGTTTACTGGAAAGCTCCGACGAACTCGACCACCTCCTGCAAGAATTGGAAATTTATTATTTATCCAACCCAGATCCGCTGCTGACCTTTGCCCTGCTGACGGATTTCGGTGATGCGCCAACAGAGCATATGCCAGAAGATGAACAACTACTGGCGCTGGCAAGCGCCAGCATTGAAAAGCTCAACAAAAAGTATACGCAAGCGCCTTTTTATTTATTCCACCGTCAGCGCCAGTGGAATCCATCTGAAGGAGTCTGGATGGGATGGGAGCGCAAGCGCGGCAAACTGGCAGATTTTAATCGCCTGCTGCTCAACCTCGGAGATACTGCCTACACAACCCAGGTTGGGGATACGGGCATTCTGGCCGATGTAAAATACGTCATCACGCTGGATGCAGATACCTCCCTGCCGCAGGGCAGCGCCAATCGGCTGATCGCCACCCTGGCGCATCCGCTTAACCATGCTGAGTTTTCCGCAGATGGACGCTCGGTTATCGCCGGTTATACTGTGCTGCAGCCGCGCGTGGCCGTCAAACCTACCAGCGCAAATCGCTCGCTTTTTTCGCAAATCTTTTCCGGGAATGCCGGGTTTGACTTGTACTCATTCGCCGTGTCGGATGTATATCAGGATCTGTTTGGCGAAGGAAGTTACGTTGGCAAAGGGATTTATGACGTCGCAGCTTTCGAGCGCAGCCTGGCGGGTCAGGTACGCCAGAATACCCTGCTCAGCCACGACCTGTTTGAGGGGATATATGGACGCGCCGCGCTGGTCACGGACATCGTTCTGTACGAGGAATATCCGTCGCGTTATCTGGTCTACGCCCGCCGCTTGAGCCGCTGGATTCGTGGCGATTGGCAATTGCTGCCCTGGTTGTTCCCCATCGTTCGCACCCAAAATGGGCTGGCTCCCAACCGCTTATCCATCATCAATCTTTGGAAAGTTTTCGACAACCTGCGGCGCAGTCTCCTGCCGCCCACCTTATTGATGCTGCTAGCTGCAGGCTGGCTGTTCCTGCCCGGCTCGCCCCTGGTCTGGATGCTGCTGGTGCTGCTGCCTTCCGCTCTGCCCATTGCTGTACAAACTATCTCGAAAGGCAGGCATAACCTCGAGCGGCTAACGCTGAAACAACTATTCGAACCAACCCGTATCCCTCTCATGCGCTGGGCGTTTGCCATTATTTTTCTGCCACACGAAGCACTGCTTATGTTGGGCGCAATCGGTACAACACTGACACGCCTGTTCTTTGAGCGAAAAAATCTACTGCAATGGACAACGGCAGCCAATACAGCGCGCTCGTATAAACTTAATGAGCATTATAAAACCTGGAGTGAAATGGCGGCATCCCTGGTTTTCACTGTTCTGCTGGGGATTGCCATCACCATTTTCAACCCTGCCGTGTTGTGGGTTGCATTGCCCCTGCTGGTTGCCTGGCTCATTGCTCCACGAATCGCCTACGTGATCAGCCAGCCGGTGATACACACCACCATGCCGCTCTCGGAAACTCAGCGCAGACAGGTCCTACGTCTGACACGCCGCACGTGGGCATTTTTTGAGCAGTTCGCAGGCCCCAATGACCATTGGCTGCCACCCGATCATTTTCAAGAGTCACCGCGCGATAATGTGGCACACTATACCACACCGACCAATATCGGTTTGTTCCTGGTGTCCACGTTGTCGGCATACGATTTGGGTTACATGGGCATGTTGGAATTGGCTGTCCGTTTGCGCTCAACCTTTGAGAGCCTAGACATGCTGGAACATTATCGGGGACATCTGCTTAATTGGTACGACTCGCAGACCCTGGCAGCGCTCCCACCCCGTTATATCTCCACTGTGGATAGCGGCAATCTGGCAGCGTGCCTGATTACGCTCAAGAAGGGCTGTCTTGACCTGGTGGATGAACCGCTGCTGGGTGACAAGCAGTGGCAGGGTTTGCTTGTTATTTTGGATATCCTGGCAGAAACACTGCAAAAGCTGGAAAAAAACAGCCCGGCTGCTTCCATCGGATCTTTCGGAATCGAATTGACCAGCATTTACGAACGTGTCAGCGACATTCAAAATCAGCCCGCAGCCTGGGAAAAAACTCTCACCTGGCTCTCAGGCGGAGGTTGGGTCAGTATTTCCCATCAACTGATGGAATTGCTCAAGAGTCATCCCCATCTCCATCCAGAAACCCTGAACGAACTCCAGCTCTATCTCGATTTGATGCATCACCACCTGCAAGATATGCAACGCAGCCTGGATTTGTTCGCACCCTGGCTTAGCCGTATGGATGCACCGCCTGCTTTTATTAAGGAAATGTCCAACTGGCAGGATTTTTGCGACAGTCTGCCGGCAGGACTACCGACGTTGGGGCAAGCAGCAGCGACGTATGAATGCATCCAAACGGCATTAAATTATTTCAAGGCGCAACTGCAAGATGAAGCGGAGCTCGCATGGTGTCAAAAATTGGATGATGATTTAACATCAGCGCGCATGAGGGTAATGCCTCTGCTGAATGGTTTTCAAGATCTGGCTTGGCAGGCGAACGCCGCTGTGAACGGCATGGATTTTCACTTTTTGTTCGATGAGGACCGCCAGGTCTTCCACATCGGTTACAACGCCAGCACAGAACGGCTCGACCCAAGTTACTACGATTTGCTGGCGTCTGAATCCAGGATTGCCAGCCTGATCGCCATTGCCAAAGGTGATGTACCCCAAAGCCACTGGCAGCACCTGGGGCGACCAGTGACGAAAGTGAACGGTAAGCATGTCCTGCTCTCCTGGAGCGGTACCATGTTTGAATATCTCATGCCGACTCTCTTTACCAAGAACTACGCCGGGACCTTTCTCTCGGAAAGTTGCTACACCGCTCTCGACGTGCAGATGAGTTACGGACAGGAACAGAAAGTGCCCTGGGGCATCTCCGAATCAGGCTATTTTGCCTTCGATGTCAATTTGAACTATCAGTACCAGGCTTTTGGCGTGCCTGACCTGGGTTATAAGCGCGACCTGCCCGATGATCTGGTCATTGCTCCTTATGCATCACTGCTTGGGCTTTCGCTGCAACCACAGGCAGTGCTGGAGAACATGGCGCACTTGGTGCAGCTGAAAATGCTCGGTCGTTTTGGATTTTACGAGGCGCTCGATTACACCAAAACTCGTCTGCCAGCCGGCCAGGCACATGCCATCGTGCAATCTTACATGGCTCACCATCAGGGTATGATCCTGATGGCGGCATGTAACTACCTATCAGAGGATGTGATGGTGCGGCGTTTCCATGGCGATGAGCGTATCCAGAGTGTGGAGTTGCTGCTCCAGGAAAAGATTCCGCAAAATCCGCCTATCGAATATCCCCACCCAGACGAGCCAGTGAACCTGCCCCAGAGGGAGCGCTTGGTCAGAAGTGCACCGTGGCGCGTGCCAGTCGATAGTCCCATTCCACAGGCGCATGTTCTTTCGGATGGTGATACCAGTGTGCTGATCACCAATTCCGGGGGCGGATACATTAAATGGGGCGAGTTTGCGCTGACGCGCTGGCATGCTGATACCACCCTTGACCAATGGGGCACATGGATTTATGTGCAAGATCGTGAAAGTGGAGCGCTCTGGTCAGCAACCTGTCAGCCCTTCTCCAACGCACCGGAACATCAGGAAGTATTATTTTATCCGCACAAGGCGGATTTCAGGCGCTGGGAGAATAATATTTCCCTGCACACAGAAATTACCGTTGCTGCGGGTGGTGTCGAAATCCGACGGGTAAACATACTAAACGACAGCGACCGCCCCCGACGGTTGAAACTCACCAGTTACAGCGAAGTGGTGCTGGCCGCGCAGTCTGTTGACGGTCGGCATCCAGCGTTCAACAAACTTTTTATCGAGAGTGAATATCTTCCCAAAGTAAACACCCTCCTTTTCCGTCGTCGTTCGCGTTCCGCGGGAGAAAAACTTGTCGTCCTGGCTCATGCATTGGTCGTTGAACCCGGACGTAAAGTGACCGGTGATCACGAGAGCGACCGCGCCCGGTTTTTGGGTAGATCGCAGACGACGCACACACCGTTGGCGCTGCAAGATGCCAATCAGCACCTTTCCGGAACCATAGGCGGGACGCTCGATCCCATCCTGTCGCTGGCACAGGAGATCGATCTAAAACCGCACACCCTTACACACATCACCTTCCTGACCGCCGCCGCACCGTCGCGCAGTGAAGTTCTGGAGAGTATCAGCCGGTACCAATCCCCATACGAAATCAACCGCGCCTTCGACGAAGCCCGCGCCCACAGCGAACGCGAGCTGCTCGAACTGGGATTAAACACTGCCTCCATCGAAAACATTCAACGACTTCTATCTGCCCTGCTCTACCCAACAGGGGCATTGCGTGCCGCGCCGCAGATTCTGGAGCAAAATAAGAAAGGGCAGTCCGGCTTATGGGCGTTCGGCATTTCTGGCGATTACCCTGTTTTGCTGGTGCGCATTAGCGACGGTGAATCGACTTTGTTGCCTGAAGCCTTGCAAGCCTTCACCTATTGGCGCAATCGTCATGTAACTGTCAACCTGGTCATCCTGAACGACCAGGATACAGGTTATATCCTTGACCTGCACAACTCCATCCACCGCCAGATCAAGCGCATGGGTGTGGATGCCTCTCTGAACCAGAGGGACGGAATTTTCGTGCTGCGCACAGACCAACTTCAGCCTGCCGATAAGGTTCTGCTTCAAACGGTGGCGGGTGTCATTTTGGATGAAAAGGGTGGGACATTGGCTGACCATGCTCTCCGTGTAAATGTCCAGCCACCTCGTCTGCCTGCGTTCATCCCTTTACTCTCCCCGGAGCGCGTCCCCGAGGCGACGCCACAACTCCAATTTCCAAACGACTTGTTAATGGAGAATGGTGCTGGTGGGTTCACTCGTGACGGGAGGGAATATATCATCCATCTCAGGCCGGGCCAGCACACACCACACCCATGGGTCAACGTCATCGCCAATCCGCAGTTTGGCTTCCTGGTCTCCGAAACAGGCTCCGGCTGCACCTGGGCTGAGAACAGTGGCGAGAACCGTCTGACCCCCTGGCGCAATGACCCGGTTACTGATATGCCTGGTGAAGCACTCTACCTGCGTGATGAGGAAACCGGGCAGGTCTGGTCACCCACCCCCATGCCCGCCGGGGCAGAAACGACACATGTAATCCATCATGGGGCGGGTTATTCGGTCTTTGAGAGCCAGAGTAATGGTTTGAACCAGAATCTGCGACTGTTCGCCGCGCCCAATATGCCGGTTAAGATTGCGCATTTGCGCCTGCAAAATCTATGGGGGCATCCTCGCCGCATCACCGTCACTTACTACGTCGAATGGGTGCTTGGCACGACACGTGACATGCATCAATCCCATATCATACCGGAATTCGACGCCGATAAAAATGCTTTGCTGGCCACCAACCACTTTAACAGCGAATTTGGCGAACGTGTGGCATTTCTGGCCGCTAATAAAATACCGCATGGTGTCACCACTGACCGGACAGAGTTTTTGGGGCGCATGGGCAACCTGCATACCCCGGCAGGGCTCGGGCGGATTGGATTGGCGAGCGCCGTGAATGCCGGTCTGGATCCGTGTGCAGCCATCCAACTGCACGTTGACCTGGCACCCGATGCTGCGGAAGAAGTCTTTTTCCTGATCGGCGAAGGGGCAAACCAGCTGGAAAGCCTGGCGCTGATCGGTCAAGTTCAGGCACAGGGCCAGGTCGATTCCATTTGGCAGGCTGTCCAGCAACAATGGGATGACATACTGAATGCCATAACGGTTGAAACACCCGACCCCGGTATGGATTTAATGCTCAACCGCTGGTTGCTGTACCAGACACTAGCCTGTCGCCTATGGGGACGCAGCGGGCTGTATCAATCCAGCGGGGCTTTTGGATTCCGCGACCAGCTTCAGGATGTGCTGGCCCTGCTGCATACCCGACCGGACCTCGCACGCGCACAGATCTTGGAAGCTGCCCGGCATCAATTCGAGGCAGGTGATGTGCTGCATTGGTGGAATCCGCCTTTGGGGCGGGGGGTGCGCACACGTTTTTCGGACGATTTGCTCTGGTTGCCGTTTGTCACCGCTGAGTATGTTACCGCCACCGGCGATGCCTCCATTTTGAAAGAGAATATTCCGTTCCTGAAAGGCGAAGTGCTCAAGCCTGAGGAAATTGAGCGCTACGCTCTGTATGAACCATCGAGCAATTCGTTTTCGATTTTTGAACACTGCCGGCGGGCGCTGGAAAAGGGTTCAACAACGGGCGCACATGGTCTGCCGCTAATGGGCGCGGGAGATTGGAATGATGGGATGAACCGGGTGGGTGTGGGTGGGCGCGGCGAGAGCATCTGGCTGGGCTGGTTTTTGCATGCCACGCTCGAACGTTTTGCGTTGTTGGCTATACTGATGACGGTTGACCCCACGACATATCACCAACAGGCCAAGCGGTTGTCTCAGGCGCTTGAAGCCTACGCTTGGGATGGCGAATGGTACCTGCGTGCATTCTATGATGACGGGTCGAAATTAGGTTCGCGCGAAAATAACGAGTGCCAGATTGATGCGATCGCCCAATCGTGGGCAATTTTGTCAGGAGCGGCAGACCCGACACGTGCAGCGCAGGCAATGGAATCCGTCGATAAGCGGCTTGTAAAAACAACGGAGCAGATGATCCTGCTATTAACCCCACCTTTTGACAAGTCGATGCGCGACCCCGGTTACATCAAAGGCTATCCGCCGGGTGTGCGCGAAAACGGTGGGCAGTACACCCATGCAGCGATTTGGACCGCTTGGGCGTTTGCCAAACTTGGGAAGGGAGATCATGCCGGTGAATTGTTCCGTTGGTTAAACCCCATCAGCCATGCCGATACGCCTTATAAAGCGGCCCGCTACAAGGTGGAGCCTTATGTCATTGCTGCTGATATCTACAGCATCCCCCCGCATACCGGCACTGGCGGTTGGACGTGGTACACCGGCTCGGCGGGATGGATGTACCGCCTGGGGATCGAAGCCATCCTGGGCCTCACCCGCCTGGGCGATACGCTAAAGATTGATCCTTGTATTCCCGGGAATTGGCCCGGGTTTCAAATCACCTATCGTTTCGGCAGGACATCTTACCTGGTCCA
Source organism: Chloroflexi bacterium GWB2_49_20 (assembly GCA_001796335.1). Taxonomy (GTDB): domain Bacteria; phylum Chloroflexota; class Anaerolineae; order Anaerolineales; family Villigracilaceae; genus UBA12087. The sequence continues at coordinate 195,344 of MGMF01000005.1, forward strand.
CGTCGAGAACCCGCAGGGTGTCAATCGCGGCACCCTGCAGATAGTTCTCGACGGCATCTCCTTGACTGACAACCGGATCCCATTGATCGATGATGGGAGTCAGCACGAGGTCCGCGTTCTGATGGGTACTGTCCTTGCTCCCCAACTGGAGAAAGACGACAAAAAACCCACCGGATGATCTCTTATCCCTCGTGATTATGATTTGGATTTCGAATAAAATGTTCCCTCGCATGGAAAGTCTGAATTCCCATGCGAGGGAACGGGAACAAGCGGCTACCTGGTTGTATTCTTGGAGCGCAGGCTGCGAAACGGTTTGGGCTTTACCTGCAAAAGGTTTCAGCTGTTCTAAAAGAGGACAGCAAAAATAATCGCAATTCTGGAAATATCTTCCATAAGTCGATCTTTGCACGAAGTGTAAGAAATGGTATCAAGCAAAGACTGTTTGTGCCCAGGTGCGGATTTTCTTCCAATCCCGCTTGTCCATGTCCGGCATGGCCCATGCGATCAATTTGGGCAGGAGGAGCGCCGCACCGCGCCTGTCGAACCTGCCCGCGAAGAAAACCTCCTCCTCAGCCTGGACAAACGGGCGGACTCCATCCAGATATGCCAGCCGCGCCGCCCGGCTGGTTGGATCGTCCTCCAGGTTTTGAATGTGGACACTCAATAATGCCACGCGCACTTTTTCCAGGGACTGTTGATTCGCCTCGACGAAGTCAACTGCTTCGGGAAGCCATGCTCCGTACTGTACAGCGCTCCCAAGAATCACTGCTTTATAACCGTTCAAGTGCAAAGTGTCCGTGATGGGTTTTACTGCCACGCGAAAACCGCGCGCGCCAAGTTCTTTCCCAATGGCTTCGGCGACCTCCATCGTTGAACCCGCATAGGTGGCGTAGGCGACAAGAACACTCGTGTCCACGGAGTTCGCCTCTCCAAAGGTGAATTCGGATTTTTCCAGTCTTCCTGTCTCTGCTTCGAGCGAGCGGGATGCCAGATAGTTGAGGCCGAAACAGGTCAGGATCGAACCGCCGAGAGTGAATCCGGTTATTTTGAGAAAATCGCGCCGCGTTATTTTATTTGTTTTCACAGGGCCATCCATAAGTTTTTGATGCACTGAATCACACAGAGAGAAGGGAATTCAAATCCATGGCCCAGGCGTGGATGGCGTCCCAATCGCGGTGATCGCCTTCCTTCCAGACACCGAACAGGACGCTAAGACGGAACTTCAGCCGGTCGCCCGCTGACGGGATCTTGCGGATCTCCAGAGCACCCGGGAACAGGCCTTCACTCACGGGTCTGACAATGGCACGCACCGGATCCAGCCAGGTCGCCACGTGGCTGCGGTACTGGTCAGCGTTGCGCATGGTCAGGGTCATGCACACCAGGAAGGCGGCAAAGGGCTTTTTATTTAGTGTCGTCTTATGGGTCTGCATAAACTGCATGGCTTCCGGCAGCCAGGCACCGCCGTTGATGGCACTGCCGGCCACAACTCCATCGTAGGGAGTAAGGTCTTTCACTTCCTTCATAGGCAGTACATCCACTTGCGCACCGCATTCGGCCAGGGTTTTGCCAATGGCTTCCGCCACGCCCGTTGTGGATCCGAATCGGCTGGCAAAAGTCACAAGAATCTTCTTATTCATAGGTAACATCAGTCCTTTTTCGAAAGGTGAAAGAATCTGACAGTCAGCAGGATGTGATAGGCCATCAGCAGCAGACCACCGAACATCGCAAATATCATGGCCAAATCAAATTTGGCGGGTGCAAAGGCAGCGATGACAAAGAAAATGGATGTCAATCCAAATCCTGCCAGACCTGTCCAGGCTGTCCATTTGCCAAAAACCTTGCCTTGCAGCAGAACGAGGGTCATGATCAGACCGGCAGTCTGTGCAAAGAAGAATCCCATGAACATACCGGGAGTCAGGTCTGCGCCCTGGGCCAGCGCGGCGCGTCCTGCTGCTTCCAGTAGAGGCATCTGCGCTTCAGCCGCGACCGCGTATTGATTGCTCAACGCCAGCATGGAGAAAACCGTATTGCTGGAAATGTAGATCGCCGTTCCGATAAAGAAAAGAATGGTCGCCAGTGCGGCAAACGCGGGGCTGTTTCGCCGGTGAACATGGTAGAGTGCAAGATACACCGGCACATCCAGGGACAACGTAATGATATTGATCAAACCCAGGCCGCTCAGCGCGGCGAAGCGGTTGGTCTGGAACAATTTAAACCATTCCACGACGCCGATTGTGCTGTTCTCGCTTGCCTCCCCGGCCAGCATTGACGTGATCATATCCACAAGACCCACGAGAACGATCAACAGTGCCATTGTTCCTGCGACCTTGTAGAAATCCTTCCAACGAGCTTTGCTCATTTCCGAATTCAAATCTTCCACCTCACAACTCCTTCTTTTGAATAGATTTCAGGTTTCCAGACAACACCATGCTTGCACCCAGGCCAGGTACGTTCACGCAACCGTAAAGCGGAAAATTGTCAACTGCCCCCCCTTTGTCTGCTTTCATCAGCATGGTATAGGATGTCTGACAATCAAGCGACGAGTATAAAACCAAACGAAATATTTGACAATATAAAAAGAACGGTTACCATAAAAAATACGATAAAGATATTATTAATAGGTCTGAAACCCGCTCTCGCAGCTTGTTAAGCATGTCTCGACTGATCGAGATACAAGGCTGATGCCATCGGGTTGAACGAGATTACCCGGGAGAGCGGCGCCGCCCCAGGCCGCCCATGATTTCCTGATGCGCATCGCTGATGATATGGAGGCTAATGTGATTCATAGCGTGCAGGGATCGCGAAAGCGTACCAGCATCTACCTTTTGAATCCATAATAAGATGATGGATTCAAAAAAGCGTTTCTCAATACTCTCACGTTAAAAAAGAAATCCGCGGAAGAATCCGGGAATCTGTTTGCCCAACTATTATTCGTATATTAGTGTGCCCCCAAGTGAATCTGTTCCGAACCACACCCTTTCCAAATACAATGGGGAATTACGGTACAAAATAAGATCCGGACATTAACTGGTGCGCTGCATGGTTTCAGCCATGGAAATACCAGCCATCATCAGACCGATTTGTTCCACGGTAGCCTCGTTGCGCTCTACAACTCCCATAATGCGTCCTTCATAAAGAACTGCGATTCGGTCTGAGAGCACGCGAATCTCATCCAGGTCTTCGGAAATTAAGAGTATGGCGGTACCTTCTTCGCGTTGTTGCAACAAGCGTTGGTGGATGTATTCTGTGGCACCGATATCCACACCGCGGGTGGGTTGGGCAGCAATCAAAACCTTGGGTTGACGTGACAGTTCGCGTGCCATGATCAACTTCTGGATATTTCCACCGGACAAGTTTTTGATCGGCGTGTCCAGGCTGGGAGTCTTCACATTAAATTTATTAACCAGCTCGTTTGCAAATGCCCGCATTCGGGAAAAATCCAGGAATATTCCATGAGTATATTTTGTTGAGCTATGATCATGGAGAAAGACATTCTCTTGTACCGAAAAATCGCGGATCGCACCGTCACGCATACGTTCTTCGGGGATGTATGCCAGACCGATGTCGACACGCCGTTTAAGCGGTAGAGAGGTGATATCTTCATTATCCAATAAAATTTCACCTTGGGTGGTTTTGCGTACCCCGGCCAGGCATTCAGCCAGTTCACGCTGACCATTGCCAGATACCCCCGCCAATCCAACGATTTCCCCGCTGTGGATTTCGAAGTCAACGCCTCGCAAAGCTTCAGTTCCGCGGTCTCCCATAACCTGTAGATTCCGGATCTCAAGTCGAACTGGGCCACTTTTCAGTGGCTGCGGGGAAAGCGGGTGGACTTCGCGTCCGACCATCATTTTGACGAGTTCATTGCGGGTTATTTCGGCAGTGGGGCATGTGCCGATGATACGCCCATCACGCAGGACGGTTACCCGGCTGCTTATTTCCATCACCTCGTGGAGTTTATGTGAGATAAAGATCAGCGTGTGCCCATCTTTGACCATGCGCTTCAGGGTGACAAACAGGTCATTTACTTCTTGTGGAGTGAGCACTGCGGTTGGCTCATCCAGAATTATCAGGCTGGCCCCTCTGTAAAGTGCTTTGATGATTTCCACCCGCTGCTGTTCGCCAACTGAAAGCTGCCAGAGGTAAGCTGATGGGTCTACATTTAATCCATACAGTTGAGAGAGTTTGCGGATGCGCGCCGAGACCTTATCCAGATCCAGTACCGGTTCACGGCTGGATTTTAATCCGAGCGCTACATTTTCAGCCACTGTGAATGTGGGAATGAGCATAAAGTGCTGGTGAATCATGCCAATACCGGCTTCAATGGCATCCGCGGGTGAGTTGAAAGTATATGGCTTGCTGTTGATAAGGATTTCACCTTCATCCGGGCGATATAGTCCATAGAGCTGACGCATCAGAGTGCTTTTTCCGGCGCCATTTTCTCCAAGCAGGGCGTGCACTTCACCCTGATTTATATCAAAGCACACCCGGTCATTCGCCAGAACGCCAGGAAAATACTTGATAATGTTGCACATCTCAACTCGTTTGATTTGCTGTTTTTCTTTTGTGGATGCGCCAGATGCCATGAGCAGCCTCAAGGAACGAAGTTGTGGGTGTCTAGAAAAACTTCAACCAGAAAGGGAAACGATGACCTGTCGGTTGTGTGCGAACTTTTTTTAAGAACGGTGGACCCTCTCCCCATCTTTGAAAAGGAGAGGGTCCATTACAACAGAGTTTACGGATTTACAACGATGGTACCAGCGGTAATGTCTTCAATAGCTTTTTCACCAGCAGCCTTGACCTCCGCAGGCAGGGCATAACCCGGGTTGAAGGCGATCTTGAGGCCGCCATTCTTGAGTTGCAGAATGTATGTCTCACCGCCCAAAGTACCGGCCAGGTGCTTGGCTATGATTTCCTTGATCATGCCTGTCCAGTCGTAAACCTGGCTTGCTACGACAAGGTCTGGGGCAAGTGAAGCCTGGTCCTGTTGGGTTCCGAACCACAAAACGGAGCCATTTTCCTTGGCGGCGCCAATAGAGCCGACCACAGATTGTGAAGAACCGGTCAGGATATCTGCACCGGCGGCGATGTGAGTCTTGGCAGCTTCAGTCATCAGCGCAACATCAGAAAATGAACCGGTCCAGGTCTTGGAGACATTAATGGTCGCATCAACAGATTCAACACCTTGCACAAAGCCATCAATGTAAGTCTTGGCGTCGCCAACTTCCACCGGACCGGTTACGCCGATGGTTTTGGACTTGGTGAGCATGGCAGCCAGCACACCGTTGACATATCCACCTTCTTCAGCCGCAGCTGTGTAAGCATACACGTTGGGCATTCCAAAGGTGTTGACATCTGTACCCCAGGCAAAGGTCACATCGGGAAAATCCGGGGCAATTTCTTGTACAGAAGAACCATACTGTGAGCCATGGGCGATGACGATATCAAAGCCCTGACTGGCATAGTCGCGGATTGCAGCCGCCGCATCCGGCACTTTGAACATACCCTCGGAATACTTGAGTTCAAGGGCTGTTTCGCCGCCCATCTCTGTTTGAACGGCTACCAAAGCATTCCACATGGACTGGCTGAAAGCCATATCTGTAATGGCGCTTGGCATGATGACAGCGATGCGGAATGTCTTAACCGGGGCTGCTGTCGGTGCTTCGGTCGCGGTTGGAGAAGTGCAAGCTGTTACGAGTATGGCCACAAAAACTAGTACTACGATCAAACGTTTGAACATTTGGGGACCTCCTTTAAGGTCAATTGGGGTTGATTAACTCTCGCCTCTTTCAAAAGGCTTATTCAACGCAGCCGGCTGTCGAACGCGGTTTGTTGCGACTGCCAGGGCTGCAATTGTTAATACATAAGGGAGCATGATGGCAATATCAGAAGGGATCTTTACGCCCAGCACCTGCATCCAGAGTTGAAAGGCGTTAACTGTGCTGAACAAAAGCGCTCCCCATAAAATGCCTTGTGGTTTCCAGTTGCCAAAATAAACCAGAGCCACAGCTATGAAACCCTGTCCGGCAGTCAAATTTTCTTGAAACAGGTTCAGAAGCGAGATGGATAACGAAGCGCCAGCAATACCTGCAAGAATTGCGCCAATGCACACACTGGTGTAACGCATCCGATCCACATTTACGCCGAGTGAATCGGCTGCTGCGGGGTTTTGCCCAACGGATTTGATCTGCAGACCCCAGGTGGTTTTCTCGAGCACCCACCAGGCAAGTGGTATTAATAAAAAAGCTCCGTATACTAGAAGACTATGATCAAAGAAGATTTTTCCGACCACGGGGATATCACCCAGTAGCGGGATTTTAACGGATTGGAAACCTGTGACAGTTTTGACCGTACCGATGGTGGTTTTAAACAGCAGGCTCGAAAGCCCCAGGCCGAACATGTAAAGTCCGATACCGCTGATGCCTTGTTCAGCTTTGAGCGTGACACTGATCAAAGACATTAGTAATCCCATCAGCAGACCCGCAATGATGGCAGCCAGCAATCCGAGCCAGATGTTGCCAGTAATGAGTACTATATAGAAAGACGCGTATGCGCCGATTAACATGATGCCATCCACTCCGAGGTTGACCACGCCGGATCTTTGAGAGAATGTTTCTCCGATGGCGGCATACAGATAGGGAGTGGCAAGGCGGATGGCTGACGTAAGGATGCCGGCAATTACACTGAGTTGAAAGACGTCGTTCATGCCTGTTCTTCCTGGTGTTTGATGGCGTCCATCTGGCGGCGGGCTGCCCAGCGCTGAGACCAGAGAGACGAGCCAACCACAAACAGGACGACCAGCCCTAAGATGGCGTCAATCAACGAGTTGGGAACCTGAACAGCCCGCTGCATTTTATCACCGCCTACCAATAGTCCCCCAAATAATATGGCAGCCGGGATTGTGCCGATGGGATGCAGCCCGCCAAATAGCGCCGCTACAATCCCTGAAAAACCATAGCCGCTGGTAATACCCTCCAATAGACGGTGCTGGACGCCCATAACTTCAATTGCGCCGGCAATACCCGCAAAGCCGCCAGCAAGGGTGAGCGAGAGTGCCTGGTTGAACGGTACATTAATACCCGAAAAGCGCGCAGCATCTGGGTTGAGCCCCACGGCGCGGATGCGATAGCCTATGGTAGTGCGCCAGAGGAAAATATAGACAACAACAGCGAGCCCAACTGCGATCAGCGTGCCGGTATTTAGCAGGGTTTGCGGTATCAACCGGGTCAGCCATGCCTGCTCTGGCAGACGTTCAGATTGAGCCAGGTACGTCCCGGAGGTGATGCCAGCCGGGTCCATCAGCACCGAGCGGATCAACAGGTTCATCAATTGCAACGCGATGGCGTTCATCATTACCGTGGTTAAGATTTCATTTACTCTTAAGCGTGCCTTGAGAATACCGGGGATAAAGCCCCACAACGCCCCGCTGGCAAATCCCACCAGGAGTGTGGAGGGGACTAGAAGCCACCCAGGCCATGTGCGGAAGGTGAGCGCGAACCAGGTGGCCGCAATTGCCCCGACTATAATCTGTCCTTCACCGCCAATGTTGATCACGCTGGCACGAAAAGCGATGCAGATACCCAGCCCTACCAGGAGTAGAGGCGTGGCTTTCACCAATGTCTGTGTAATACCGGATACGCTGCCCAGTGCCCCAGCGACCATTTCGCCGTATGCCGTTAGTGGGTTAACCTTGAGGATAAGCAGCATTACTGCGCCAATTAAAAGCGCAAGCAGCATCCCTGCCAATGGCAACAGCGCGTTGAAAAATGGACTTGCCCAACGAAGTCTGTGGGAGGAGCGTACAGCTTTCCCCTCTTTCACAGGTAGCATAAGCGAGACTCCAGCAATGAATTCTATTAAGATTTAAAAATATAATATACAACATTATCAGAAAATTTACAACGTATTATCAAGGAGAGTGTTGAAAAACAAGTGACAAAATGGTTGGTTAA
>MGMF01000006.1 GCA_001796335.1 Chloroflexi bacterium GWB2_49_20
CGTAAAATATTGCTTCAGAGATTTCTGCAAGAAGTAGTAAAAAAACGTGGATAATATAAATGGGGATTTTCAAAAATAAATATCATTGAAAATATAGTCCTGCAAGGGAAGTGAACATCGACTCGTTGAACAACTTCCATCTAAATGATGTAAAATTGTAGTGGGTCTGGATTTGAGCCTGTTAGCTTGGTTAAGATAACAATGTTTATGCAAAGCTTTATTTGAAAAGAGGCATAATGGAAAAAATTAAAAAACCCCCTTCATATTCTTCCGGCCCAGTTAAGCTTTATCTAGATGAAATAGCTGATATTGCTAATTTTCTTCAGGAAATTGATAATTCAGGAAAAATAGAAATTGAAGTAGGTGGTTATAGTTTTTCAAGTGTTGATGAACTCTTAAATTCTAAAGGAAAAGAGTTTCGAGAAATATCGATCTACTTCACAAGTAATTCGCTTTTTCCTCGACTTCATTTCTGGACTTCTGAATATTTTTCCCACATTGACTGTTATGAAGATGATCTAGTGTATTTAGGTGCTTTTGGGAAGATTGAAAAATTATTGAATTCTTGCCGTCGTAAATGGCAGTGGGTTGTTACACTCTATTATCTCGTTTTGGGTTTGGGAATTACTCTTTCACTATTTAATATAATAGATAAACTTTTCGAAGAGCCAATAAGCACTTATATTGCAATTGGTAATTCATTAATAATGCTTATTGCAATATTTTTTTATTTTTCTACAATCCAAACTAGAAAGAATAAGATAATTTTAGAATATAGAACCAATCACAACACATTTTGGAAAAGAAATAAAGATAAATTAATAGTTGGTTTTTTTTCGAGCATAATTACCTTTTTTCTTACAATAATTGGTGCTTTAATAATTCAATCAATACGCAAATAGAATCTATTTATACATAAAAAATAACCAAGTCAATCATTACATTCTTTAATTCCTTGATATCATAGCCGAACTGGAGTCGAGCCTGAATACGCTTGGTCGCTGGTAATAATCAATAAGAAATAAATTTCTTATCCATTGAAATTTATCCTCGACCCACTAGAATATTGTTTCACCTTTATTAAAAATACAAATCTGTAAAAAATTCTATAATTGCTTAATTATTAATTCTTTAATGAAAGGTTATAATATAAATATTACCCCCCCAATATTTGTTGAAGTAATTTTCACCCTGGAGGCAAAAATGACAATATCTTCCAAAGACTATTTTTCTTGGTACAACAATGAAATATTTCGTTATAGGGATATCGAATGGCGAATTGCAGGCTATTCAATAAGTATCTCATATCTCACAGCTCTCTTTGCATCACAACCATCTACTTCAGTCCTTGTCTCAAACCGATGGTTTCCAATATTGTTTGTTTCTTTTATTTGGTTAGGATTATTTTTGTCAGAAATACATGTACATACGCGTCTCAATGAGTACAGGGCAAAAAGAGAGGCGTTATTAGATGATGAGGCAAATGATAAGTACCGAAAGGTTACAGGAAATCTATTTGGCGGTGGAACACGTGATTTACTGTTTCTTTTAGGATTCATCTTAATTCCACTAATTATTGCTATTTCATCGGCAATAACAATTTTTAACTCCAATTAAAGCGAAATTTAATCAAATTAAAAGTGGTGTCTTAACCAGTAGTATATGTGTTTCTTTATAGTTCAAAAAATGGATGTTAATAAGGTATACATCTAGGGTTACTACGGTAACTATCGCTATCCAAATCATATAAAATTGTAGCCAATTGGATTTGAGCCTGAATACCCCTACGGGGCACATGTACGCCTGGTCGCCGGTTCCCCCTTCGGGGACGCACGCGGCGAATCCAGCCGGGCCCACCTTTTGGTCATAAACCTCCCACGCGGGAGGTTTTGGTTTAATAAGCCCATCCTCCAGGTGACGGAGTGACAGTAAATAATAGATCGCATTATTGTTTTGCCTGTAAATTCACTTATTTATAAAGAACCTTTTTAAATTCCCGCACGTTGATGAGCTACTTCGGTATCCTGGTTGGTTTGCTTCAAATGAAAATATATGAGATTTCGGTGAATAAGTTAATTCGGGAAGTTGTCCGACTGGAATCTCAAGCTCTGATTTCTAGTTATGGATAGAATATTTGCACCATGGAGGTTTAAGCGTGTTCTCTAAAACCTCACGAAGCAGCATCAATTTCGGATTGCAAACTCTGCAAACGGAGATCCCGATCCGCGGCGAAGCGTTCGATTCCCTTTAAAACCCATCCGGGAGAGAGATGAGCCTCCTCAATAACTTCATCCAAATTGCCCCCGGTACGCCAGCGGTTGTCCCAGTCAGAGGAAAGGGCGTATTCTTCTGCAATTTTATTGAAAAGCCAAGTGCGCATCAGCCCGCGTGCTTGGGTAGTGATCACGGTAGAGTTCGCCCGGTCTCCAGGAGTGACAACCGCCTCTCGGTAGTTTGCCGATTGGAGGGCAAACAACTCAGGGCTGGCGACATACACAATTTTCACATTCAGGTTCCGCCGCTCCAACTCGGGAAGGATCTTGATGATCGAGGTCATTGCGCTGGTGCCTTGAACATAGAATACGCCCTGTTGGGGGTACCCAGGACGGTAATCATGCACGATGTATGCTCCGCGTGCAGCCTCAAAGTGGGATGGTATTCCGAGTTCCTGCCGATCGGGGATGACAATGGGAGGCCGTGTAAGGTGCAGAGCGATAATCGGTATTTCTTGGCGTAAAGCCTCGCCGAGCAAAACAGGCACTTCGTTGAATTCCCAGGGATGGAGATTGATAATCTGCCCTTCAGGGAATAACTGAGTAACACCGGGTTCAAAAATACCGAAGTGAGTGCGGCTGTCGTCAGCTGTCTCCGGACCGGAATGGCCGGCCACCCAGATCACTTTTCCAACTTTCCACTGGCAGTCTTGAGCTAACTGGCTCAGTAGGCGGAACATCCCATATTTTAAATAGGAAAATGATGCATATGTGGAGCAGGCTCCCCAGAAGCCGTCGAAATGTGCCTCCGGATCATCCGAAAAATTGACCGTTGCGATAGCGGAGAAAATACCGGCATTGGTGAACTCGGTAATCCCCTGTGGGAGCAGTACTCCCTGGAGATTCTTATTTCGCTCATACCAGCCATAACCTGGAAAATCGCCATAGGCTTTGGCAAAGCCGGCGATATTGGTCGATTCTGCGAGATCTGCGGAGGCGGCCAAGAATAATGGGCGGTCGTAATACTTGGCGCCGAATGCGTTTACCCATGAGCCCCACTTGGCTAGCGCGGAACGGTTCGCGATGGAAGTGCCTGGGGCGACATACATATCCGCCGGGTAGCTGCGGTAATCAAAGAGACGCTCATCTTCAAATGGAATGCCATGCTTACCTAATGAGAAGGAAGGTATATGGGCAGGTACACTATCGCCGATCGCCACCAACGTTTCTGCCAGATAATCAACCAACGCCTGATCCTGACAGAGCACCGAAAAGACGGCTTTCAAGTTGGCCTGAAACTCCTCACGCAGCTTAGTCGGATCTTTTGGCGCTGCCCCGCCGAAGTTCATAAATTTGACGCCGTACTTGGAGGCAAATTCTTTCTTGGTCTCCCAGAACAGTTCGCTATTTAGCGCATGAGGCGTTCCATGTGAAGCATTATCGTACTTTAAATAACCGCGCCCTTTGCGAGTCGTCAGCCAGGCGACATTGGGGACCTTTGCTTTGTTCTCGCTGAATACCATCGACAAGAACGTCTTGCTGACTTCGGACCATTCGCTTCCATGTTCGGTCCCAAATACTCTCCAGCCGTGGGATCCGAACCAGGTTTCCGGGGTGCCGTAAATCACGCTGCTGAAGGTGCGATCGTCGATGCCGTAATCATTCCAATCGATAATAAAATATAGATTGTCCAAACCCAAAGCCCAGGCAGAGTTCATCGTTTCATGAACCGCGCCGGGTGTAAGTCCGCCTTCTCCTTCAATGGCAAATACCTTCACTCCTTCAGCGCCAGTTCGTTTGAGTGCTAACGCCTCACCCGCAGCTGCCGGGCTGCCATGACCTGAAGGACCAGTATTAAACTTCAGGAACAATGTTTTTCCTTCCATCTCTGCGTGGCCCGATAGACCTCCTCGGTGGCGAAATCCCAGCAAGTCTTCCCAATACAGGGCTCGTTCTTCAGCTTTGGGGATAAGGTATTTTTTGTCTTGCGTCTGCTGGTATTTAATCCGGAGGGCCTCATTGAAGACAGCCAGGGTGCAATAAACCAGCGGAATAGTATGCCCTCCGGAAAGAACAAAGCGATCACCAAATTTTTTCTCCGGATGGCGTATATCCCAGCGCATTACCCTGCTCAAAAGAAGGGTAACCAGGGTATGCACTTTCGAGCGTGAACCGCCAGGATGCCCGCTCTGGCGGTAATTAAAGATGATATCGAGACTGTTATCGATTAAATCTTTGGTCTTTTCCCAATAGTCAAAGTTTTTCGACAAATCTGCATATTTTTTTTCGATCAATACTTGAGGGGTAACTTCTAGCATTCTAAATATTCTCCTTCGTAGAACGACCAGGCTCCTTGCAATCTATGAATATGCGGACACATCCCGATCCTGGAAGTCATTGTTCTCAGAGGCTATATCGGAAATACGCCTTTCCGGATTGATCACGTAATCAGTAATATCTTGCCTTGATGATCCAGGATACGGATATCAATTAAGTCTTTATCTGGATTCTCAGCCGAGAAAGGTGTTTCCAAGTCATGATTCTAAATTCATTCTCAAGCATAGCGGCAGACTTCCCAACAAAGGGGAGACATATTTCTACGACTTTTCCTATAAATCAAACAATTCTTAGTCTTTCATTGGCTTGTCATATATCGTGATTTTCCACTTGTTCCACGATGTAGCGAACCCGGTCAATCGAATTATGACCCATCACCATATCACCTATGCCAAGAATGATGGGTTTATCCCCTACCAAATCCAGTACCATCTGTACATACTGGATAAACTCAGCCTCACTCGTCCGCTCTTCCAAGATCGGGGAAGGGATTCCTCCCCAGATTATAGGACCATTTTCCAAACCACTCCAGGCCTCCTCGAAGGTGCAAGGTGTTAACGGTGAGGGGGAAAAGGACTCGCAGACATCCAGACCGGATTCCACCAGTAAGGATAAAAGCGGTTTGATATTTCCATCGGTGTGACTGCCAACTTTTTTTCCCTGCCCATGCAAAATCTCACAGTAGCGCAGATAATAGGGCAAGCTGAATTCCTTGAAGAGCTTCGGATTGGTCATCATACCGTGCAAATTATCCGGGAATTCAACAAAGGGGACCTTTAAATTTGCTAAATTCTTTAAGATCTCAGTCAATTGAACATCTAAGACCTGGATCAGCCTGCTGACTTTTTCATGATTATCGTGTAAAGCGTAAAACAAAGGAATTTCACCTAAGTACTCGAGTAGCACTTGCTGAAAAGGGACGCGTGGTGTCATAGGAACAATAAAGCCAATGTCCCCCAATCTTGCTGTTTCCTTGTATATCTTTTCATATAGAGGGATAAACTCTTGCCTTTCAATTATATATTCCACTGTACGGTAATCAGCACTATCTTTGATCAAATGTTCTTTCAAATACGGTTCAGTGCCAGATAAAATGTTATCCGGAAGGAGTTCGTGCTGAGTTCTGATCTTGCCTACCGGTGTAATCAACTCAATCTCTGTGATACCTGCTTTATCGACGCTGGCTAGTTCGGATATCCCGCAGAAAAACTCCATCACAGGCTCGACTTCATGAAAGAATACCTCCCCATTGAAGCGAGCAATGACCTCTACCCCTCTCATCTTAAAAGCGTATGGTACTAAGTACACCTGCTGCCCGATCCCTACTTCTCGATGGATTTCCGTTAGCGACATCCCCTGAAACTTTTCGGGTAATGTCCCTGAACGATTATGACAGCGGTACCACACTTCCAACCGATCTATAAAGGGGATCCGGTCTGGCTTCTTACCTTTAAAGATTGCCTCCACTCGATCGTGTATGGTCATGTTCTCCACGCTTGTTTTCATCTATTGCTTGCCTCTACAGTTTGTTGGTAGAAATCTTCTCTGACTGTGGTCAATCTCACTGATCTAAGCGATCTTTTCTTGAATGAAGAGCAGTTGTTCTACCGAATGAAAGCAGCGCAACTGATGCGTTTGGCTGACCCGCTGCCAAGGGACTTGATCTACTTCGCATACCTGACCAACTTTCACCGGGCAGCGGGGTGCAAAAGGACAGGTCATTTTCTTTGCTCCTACGATCAGGCCGGTATCCATCCGAACGGTCGGCATGACATTGTCCGGATCCGGCTCCGGCACCGCACTTAGTAGTAAGTAAGTATAAGGATGATAAGGCGGGTTGAATACCTCTTCAACTCTCCCCGTTTCAAAGAGCAGACCCCAGTACATCACACCCACCCGGTGTGCCAGAGAACGGACAATAGCCAGGTCATGGGATATAAAAAGGAATGCAATGCCTCGTTCCACTTGGAGCTCGGCCAGTAGTTTTAAAATATTAGCCTGGACAGAGACATCCAAAGCCGAGAGGATCTCATCGCAGAGGAGAAGCTTTGGTTCGGCTGCCAGTGCTCGCGCGATTGCGATGCGCTGACGCTCACCACCGCTCAGCTCATCCGGAAAGCGGTCGTAAAAACTGGCATCCAGATGGACATCTGCCAATAACCGGATCACTTTTTGCCTTAACGCCTCACCATATAGCTTGAAAAATTTCTGCAGCGGCCTGCCAATGATCAAGGAGACGCGCTGCCGGGGGTTCAGGGATGCGTCCGGATTCTGAAAGATATACTGGACGGATCGCAGCATATCGTCGCTGCGCTTTCGCATGGACATTTTGAGATCATAACGGTCCTCAATATTCAGTATTCCGGAGACGTACGGCAACAATCCACTCACAGCCCGGGCAACCGTGGTTTTTCCACTACCCGATTCGCCAACCAATGCAAACGTCTCCCCGGGTCTTATGTCTAGGGTGATCTCTTCTACTACATCTTTCGGTGTCCTTTTGTAGGTTTTTCCGACCCGCTCGGTTATATAACCAGCTCGCAGATTCTCAATTGCCAGCAGGGACCTCTGACCGTTCCATCCCTCCGCTGTACTTTGTTGTGGAACCTCACTTGTGATCCTGGAAATCCGCTCGGTAAAAGAGGGGATTTCCTGCCAGCGCCAGCAGGCGACCTGATGATCCCTCTCGATTGAGATTAATTCTTGAGTTTCCTCCATACAACGCGGGAGAGAAAAATCACATCTCGGTGCAAACGGGCACCCGGCGGGCAGTTCACTGCGATTTAAAAGCCCTTTGAGGATCAAGGACTGTTTAACATTCGGGGTACTGATCCGAGGAACAGCCGAAATTAAGCCTTGGGTGTAGGGATGTGAGGGGTTTCGAAACAAAGTATGTCTGGTAGCTATTTCTACTAAATAGCCCGCATACATCACGCCAATCCGGTCACAAATCTGGGCTACCACGCCTAAGTTGTGCGTTACATAAAGCAGGGACATACCGGTTACCGCGCGGAGCTCGGTCAGCAAATCTAAGATTTGGGCCTGAGTCGTGACATCGAGCCCGGTAGTCGGTTCATCCAACAGAAGCAGTTTGGGGTTGCAGGAAATTGCCATAGCGATGAGAACGCGCTGTTGCTGCCCACCGCTGATTTGGTGAGGATATTTCGGCAGGATCTTCTCTGGATTCGGCAAGCTGACCATCTTTAAAAGCTCAATCGCATAATTTTCAGCGTTGTACTTCTCAGACTTCCAATGGTGCGCTTCAAGAGTTTCCGTTATCTGCTTGCCGATCCGCATTCCGGGGCTGAGAGCAGTCGTGGGATTCTGTGGGACTATGCTGATGAGTTTCCCGCGAATATGTTGGAGCTTGCTTTTGGATTGGGTTAAAAGGTCCTCTCCTTGGAAAAGTACAGACCCTTCACGGATGCGGCTATTCGGGCGGACATAACCAACCATGCTGTACAACATGGTTGTCTTCCCGCACCCAGATTCTCCTACTAATCCTACCGATTCGCCTGTTTGGATATCAAAGGAAATGCGATCAATGACATTCACCCAGCGATCCTGGCTCCAGTAATCAACGCTGACGTCTTTAACATGCAAAAGGGAATTTGAGGAGGTAATAATTTCTTTTATCATCTATAAAACTCATTCAAGGGTTTTGATTGGTAGAGCGCCCGAGGATTCGAGCCATACCGTCGGTAAAAAGATTCAGACCAATCACAAGCAGAGCCAAAGCTAGTGCAGGTGCGATTACGGTTACAGGGGAGGTAACGATGCCGATGCGGTTCTCGCTGATCATGACCCCCCATTCAGGCGTGGGGGGACGCACTCCAAATCCAAGAAAACCCAATGAACCAATCAGGATCGGCGCATACCCAGCGCGGACGCCAAATTCCACCAGAATGACGCCAGTAGCGTTGGGAGCTAACTCATGCAGAATGATCCAGAGGGTTGATTCCCCTCGCAAACGCGCAACCGTGACAAAATCGCTGGTCACAAGGTTTAATGCCACGGCTCTCGCCATCCTGGCGATGCGGGGTGCATAAACTACAGCAATGACACCAATGAGTAAAAAGGAGTTACCGCTTAACTGCGAGCCGGCTGCGGCGATCACTAGTAAAGCCAAAATCAAGAGTGGAATGCTAATGATCACGTCCAGGATTCGCATGAAAACTTCGTCGAACCAGCCACGCACAAGGCCGCTTATTAATCCCAGTGGTACACCGAGAATCATCGCTATCAGAGTACCCGAAAGAGATAAGAAAAGCACATCATCTGTTCCGAGCACGATCCGGCTGAAAATATCCCTTCCCAGCTGGTCGGTTCCAAACCAATGTTTTGCGCTGATTGGAGAAAATGGCGGTCCCGTTCCTGTCTTGGTTGCGTTATAAGGTGCCCAATAACGTCCCGTGAGAGCCAGGATCAGATAGAATATGAGGACAACGCTTCCGATCAGGAATGTAGGGGGTAGGCGCTGGACACGACGAATTACCTGTCTAAAAGAAGGCATCGCCGGCAACGGGGTTGAATTACCAGTAGAAGTCATATTATCCATATCTGAGACGTGGATTGAGGATCATGGTCATGACGTCTGCAAAAAGATTGGCAAAGATATAGATCGAGGCGACGATCAGCGTGACAGCTTCAATCACTGGCACATCCCGAAGGAGGATTGAATCGACTAATAAACTTCCCAACCCGGGATAAGAAAAAACACGTTCTACAAGGACAACGCCCCCAATCAGGTAGGCCAGATTGAGAGAGGTGACGTTGAGGGCCGGGATAATCGCATTTGGGAGGGCATGTCGCAGAATGACTTGCCGTCGGGACATACCTTTTAAATCCGCCATCCGGATATATTCAGAGTCTAAAACCTCGATTAGGTTGTCGCGCAGCATTCGGATGGCATAGACGGACATGATGATCATGAGCGTAATGGCAGGTAACGCCAGGATTCGCAACGCCTCAAGAGGCGATTTTGCATTATCAATCAGAGCCATTACCGGGAATATCGGGATGGCTACTGCGAAAAAAAACAATAAAATCGTTCCAGAAACAAATTCCGGCATGGATAAGCCAATTAGGGTTAGGAGCGAGATAAAGCTGTCGATCGGGCGATCCCGATAAACTGCTGCAAGGCTCGCCAGTAGAATAGTCACTGGTAAGTAGAGGGCAAATGCGACTAGTCCAATAATCAGCGTGTTCTTCAGACGCGGTCCGATCGTATCAACAACCTTCCTGTCATTTACAAGGGATTGTCCGAAATCTCCTCGAATTATCCCTCCTAACCAGATACCGTACCTTTGGATAATGGGACGGTCCAAATGCAGTTTTGCTCGGAAAACCTCCCGAGCTTGTGCTGTCGATTCACGTCCTAAAACACGTGCAGCTATGTCGCCGGGCAATACCTCGGCCGTCCAGAAGATCAAGATCGACACTACCAGGAGCGTTACCACTGCCAAAATCAGGCGTGTAAAAATCAATTTACCTATCATAATTCCTTACCAAAACCTTACTGATGAAAGATTAAGCAGCTATTATCACCGCATATTATGAAATGCCTTGCGAAGGTTTGGTTCAACTTCATTTTACAATCCGCAAACCTTCGCAAGGCTTGTCTTTGAACTTTACTAATCTGATCAGCGATTACAAGTTGCGTAACGAAGATCGAAGCGGCCGGATTGAATATGCCGTTCGTAACCTGTGCAGTTAGATCTCATTGCGGCAACACCTAGCGTGAAGATTGGGATCAGCTCCCCGCCTTGCTCTGTTAACATCTGTCCAGCTTGTTTATATAGCGCAGTCCGCTGGCTCGGATCAACTGTAGTATTGGCTTCATCCAGAAGAGCATCGTAAGCGGGTACTTTCCAGTGAGTCTCAGCATAAAGCGCGTCGGAACGGTAGCAAATAGCCAAGGCTTCACCTGGAGGCCGGGGGTCCCAGCCGGAGTTTACAAACGGTTGTTTCAACCATACATTACTCCAATGGTCAGCAGACGGGCCAACGATTATGTTGATTTCTACATTCCCCTCCGCGGCCTGTTCTTTAAACATCTGTGCCGCAGCGACAACTCCAGGCATGAAATCAGCCGTATATAGGTCGACCTTAAGAGGGTTGTCTGGTCCGTATCCAGCTTCGGCTAGTAATTTTTTAGCTCCTTCCAGATCGCGTCCAGGTACAACAGATCTCCAAGCATAGGGAGAGTTAGGTGGGATGGGATTGTCGTCGGCCACCATAGCATAACCGAGATACACGGTATCCACGATCGCCTGGCGGTCAATTAGTTTCTTCATTGCCTGTCTTACTTTCAGGTCATTGAAGGGAGCTGTATCGACCCACATGGCGAAAGTTAAAGAAGTGGAGGCGCTGCTTGTCTTCAATAGTGTGATATTCGGGTCTCCCATCAAGGTGGGGATCGTTGCGAAATCTACATATTCCACAATATCAACTTCCCCCGATTGGATTGAAGCGATACGGGTGGTCGGTTCCTGAATGACGTAAAATTCAAGGCATTCGGATTTAGGAAGGCCTGGTTCCCAGTAGTTGGGGTTTTTCACAAACTTATGCGGTTGCTGCACAGGTTGAAAATCAACCGGGATGAAGGGTCCTGTCCCAACGCCATTCAAACGCAACTGTTCTTTTGTAGCGCCGTCCTCAACAATCCAAGCATTCTTGATGGTAATGAGAACAGGCAGTTCAGCAACCGGTTTCTTTGTGACGAACTTGACCGTGTAGTTGTCTACAGCAAGGATTCCTTCAGGGCTCAAGAAGGAGAGTGAGGAGGCAGCTTCAGAGGGATCAGCCGGGTCAATCAGTCTCTTATAAGAGTATACAACATCGGCTGCGGTCAGCTCTTTTCCATCCGTGAACTTGACTCCTTGGCGCAGGTGGAAAGTCCATTCAGTGGCGTCTCCGTTTGGCTCCCATGATTCAGCTAATTCGGGATGGACCACAAAATTGTTGTCCAAGTCCATCAAACGATTGTAGACCTGGTTAATCATGACTGCCTGCTCGGAAGTTGGGATTGCAAAGGGATCAAGGGAGTTTGTTTCTCCGCTGGAGATCGAGAGACCGATCTTTAAGCATTGTGCCTCCACTGTGGGTTGAGTTGGTTCCACCGTGGGTTGAGTTGGTTCCACTGGAGGATTTGTCGCATTCTGTTGGGTCGGCGAGGGTGCAGCCGTCGGACTACCGCAGGCGACGAGCAAGAAACTCAAGATGAGAATTACCGAAAGGAAATGGGAAATTTTTTTCACCGTCTTTACTCCTTAGGTCTGAATAAAAAGCTTTAGATCGTAAGCGGCAGATTGCGTACCAATTCAATATACGCGAATATGACGCTTGCAACCATGACAATTGTTCTTTAATACAGCGACCATGTGGATAAATAATGGGATAATTACACCTCCTTCTTTGATAATGAACTCCTCGGCATGTTTATAAAGCTCAACACGCGTTTGGGCATCGACGATTGTGTTCGCCATATCCAGGAGGTAGTCATAATCCTCATAGAAAAGCTACGAAAGATCATATTCACCTTAAACTGCTTACAAATCCTAAATAATTGGTGATCCTCGACTGCATTTGAAGTGGCCTGCTGGTTAAACCAATTGGGTTTGAGCTGCAGCTATCGCTTCACTGGTTATTGCCATGATCTCATCGACTTGAGTGCGGGTCGTAATCAAGGGGGGGGTTACCAGTATCATGTCTCCGGCCACCCCTTCGATATTTCCCGTGCACGGGAACAATATCAGGCCGCGCTTGATCCCTTCGTTCATCACCAGAAGACTTACTTTCTTTCCTGGTGGAAACGGTTCTTTAGTCTTCTTATTTTTGACAAACTCAACCCCGCACATAAATCCCAGGCCACGCACATCTCCGACGATTTCGAATTCATCCAATTCATGCAGACGCTCCAGTAAGTATGCACCAGTCTCCCTACTATTGTTGATGATATCGTGCTCTTCAATATAAGTGAGGGTAGCCACAGCAGCAGCGCAGGCTGGGGGGTTTTCGCTCAACGTGTGACCTGCCATAAACGGAGCCCCTGAATTTTCGATCACTTGCCAGATCTCCTCGCGAGCAATTGTCGCAGCAATTGGGGTATATCCTCCTGTAAATCCCTTTGAAGTCGCAATAATATCCGGAGTGACTCCATAATGGTCCATGGCGAACCAACTTCCAGTGCGGCCCCAGGCTGTCATGACCTCATCGATGATGAGCAGCAGACCATACCGATCGCAGATCTCTCGAATGACTTCGAAATAGCCCTCAGGAGTCGGAATAGCTCCGAGAGAAGCTCCTACCACCGGCTCTGCAATAAAAGCAGAAATATTTTCTTCTCCGATCTGGTGAATTTCAGTTTCTAGCGCATGGGCACATTTGAGATTGCAGACTGGGTAGGTATCTCCAAATGGGCAGCGGTAGCAGTAAGCAGGTGGAATGTGCGGAGAATTGACAAACATGGGAAATAACATTTTGCGACGATCGGTATGCCCAGCTACCCCCGCCATACCGATTTGGTTGCCATGAAATTGTTGCCAGCGAGAGATAACCACGTATTTAGAAGGTTTACCATTCGCAATCGCGTACTGCCGAGCCAACCGGACCGCATCATCCACTGCATCCGTGCCGGTGCAAGAGAACCAGGAGCGGCAGTTGTTTTTCATTTCCCCCGGCGCCCGTTCCAAAATCATCTGCCCGAGCTTAAGCATTGGCTCATTGGTAAAGAAATGGGGTGAGGCAAAAGCCACTCGCTTGGCCTGTTCATACATCGCCTCTATAATACTCAGATTGCCGTGACCAAGATTCACCACCACAGAGGTGCCTGATGACCCATCAATATATCGTTTGCCGTCCTTGTCATAAAGATAGATACCTTCTCCGTAATCAATTATCGGACGTGGTCGCTTCCAACTCCGGTGGACGACCGGGTGCTGCCCATCTGATGTCGTAAAGCTTTCTTGTTTTGAATTGACTGTCATTAGCTTCTCCTTGTCCAAGACGATATAGTTTTTTTGATTATTCTATCGATTTTAAAATTCGAGCATGCAAACGCCAAACGTTTTCGACTTAGCCACATCCTTCAATCAACCGTTGGCACCAACTTTGTTCTTTTAAGAACCGCCTCTACGATCGCGTCCATGTCTTCTTCGTTGAGCTCTGATTTCTTCTCAATGGCTTTTTCCTTTAGAAGGAGCAACATTTCACCTACTTCCCCTTCCGTTGCTTTAATCCCGTGCTGGTCCAAAAACGCCAAAACCGATGCTGTCCCACTTAATTTTCCATATACAATCTTAGGCTCCGGCTGTCCTACCAAGTCCCACCGGTAGGGAAAGATTTCCAGGATATGATCCTCTCCGCAGTTGCGCCACCAATCGGTTATGATCCCTGATTCGACATGGAATAACCGATCGCCGGTCACTGGCCGGTTATCTGCTGTCGGGAAGCGTCCTATCTGGCGGACTAGCTGGGCGGTGGAATAGAGTCTCTCATAGTTGAGACCGACATCCACCCCGTATTGGATGAGAAGAGAGATCACTGTCTCCTCAAGGGGTGTGTTACCCGCCCGTTCACCAATGCCGTTCATCGTAAGGTGAGCCACACTTGCCCCCGCTGCCAATCCCGCAATTGTATTGACTACTGCGTGGCCGAAATCATTATGAAAGTGCAGCTCAAGCGGTTTGTGAATTCGTTCCTGAGCGCGCTTGACCATCAACGGGACGGCATGAGCGGATAAAACACCCGCAGTATCCACGAGTGCCAGGGCATCCATCCAGCCTTCCGAGGCTACTCTTTCAATTAAAGTCAGATACCAATCAATCCCAGAGCGAGTTGAGTCGATCGGAAAGAATACAACATATAGACCTTCGTCATGCGCCGCTCGAGTAGCTGCGATAGACATATCAATCGCTTTTTCCAACGGCCACTTATATGCATATTGAAGCATGTGCTCGCTGCAGGGGATTTCCACAATTGCTCCATCTACTCCGCAGTCTGCCACCCGCTTCACATCTTCTACAATACAGCGCGCTAAGGCAAATATTTTGGGTCCGAATTTGCAGCGAACAATTTCACGCACAGCAGCCTCATCTTCTTTTGAAACAGCGGGGGTTCCAGCCTCAATTCGGTTTACACCTAAGGCAGCCAAGGCCTCTGCGATACGCACTTTTTCATCCCTTCGAAATAAAATTCCGGCTTGCTGTTCTCCATCCCTCAGGGTCACATCGTGGATTTCGATTTTCTGGGAGAATTGGAATTGATCCTTCACCTCAGGCAGAAAATCCCAAGGGCTGACAAACCATTTTTCTGTGTGCCAGGGCTGATCCGTCATATACATATCCTTTCTATAGATTCTGATGCCTAAAGTTTCACTGAGCCATATTAATTCACTGTTTCAAGTTCCTGCAAGTCTTCCCGCACGCTGTCCAAGTGTTTTCGCATCGCCTCCCGTGCTTCCTCCGGGTGATGTTGCTTAATGGCTTTTATGATAAGACGGTGATGCCTCATTGCTTCTTCAATTGCCGTTGGGTGACGTTTCGACAGAAGGCGGATATTTTCACGAGTAGCACCCCGGATTGTGTTCAAAAGTAGTCGTAAGACTGTATTTTTTGCTGCTTCGGCAAGGGAAGTATGGAAACGGATATCAGCTTCCACGTATTGGTCAGCGTCACCCACTATTACTTCTAGCTCCGATAACCTGGATTCAATTATCTGGATATCTTCCTGATTACACCGAATTGCAGCCAGTTCTGCAATTTGGACCTCCAGCGCGATCCGGGTTTCCAACAATTCATAGAAACCGGTCGCATTGAGCTTTACGAAGAAGGTAAGGGAATCCCCCAATAATTCAGCCGTAGGGCAAGCCACATAAGTACCTGATCCCTGCCGTACCTCTAAGAGCCTTTTTTGCACCATCGAGCTGATGGCTTCGCGTAGAATATTGCGGCTTACTCCCAACCGCTCAGCAAGTTCACGTTCCGGAGGCAGGACATCCCCAATACTCAAATCATTAGAGAGGATAAGATCCTCCAATTGCCTGACTACTTCATAGCTTAACCGCTGGCGATGTACAGTTTGCAATGTAAGTGGTTTCATAACAGATATCCTAAAAACAATATTCGAAATTAGTTGTTCATCAATAAATTGCGGATATAGACGAGTCCTTCACGAGCCGCGCTGTCCGGGTCGGGAATTGCCATCACCTCAAGGGTGAGATGGCGGTCATAACCGATCTCCTTTAAGGTTTTCAGGATCGCTTTGAAACCAATTAAACCTCGGCCGGGTGTGAGGCGGTTGTTCTCAGCTAGGTGGACATGCCATAAGCGTCCGGCTTTCATTGCTAACTGGAAGGGCTCTGTCCACGAGCGCTCTTCCATTGTCATATGGCATGTATCAATCAATAGGCCCAGCCCAGGATGGTTCACTTCCTCCAGAAAAGCCAAGCCGCCGGCAGTGGAGGTGATCCCATCACTTTGATAGCGGTTGATCGGCTCGAGGACCAACCGGACGCCTTTTGGTAAAGAGTAATCCGCAGCTTCTCGAATTATCTCGATAAATTGCTGCTTTCCTTCTTTCCCGACCGATGAGAATCGCCCGCGGAAGCCACCGATCGTGAGCAGAGGTGCCCCCATCGACTCGGCAAAATCAATCGCCTGGTAGAACTGGGTCCGGGCTCTTAAAGCTATCCCGGGTTCCGAACTAAGAAGAGTCAGACCGGCAACAATGCTTAGCAAAGCTGTGCCAACTGCTCCTACCTCGAGCTGGTAACGTTCCAGGCTGGCGCGGATGGAACCGACGTCTATCCGGGTCGGATCCACTGGCATCAATTCACATCCATCTGCGCCCCATTGGGCGGCTTTGGCCAGCATCTCGTCTAACGAGCCGCTCAGTAAGGATATCGGGGAGCGGGTTGGTTCTTCCGGGGTCTGTATAGCAAGAGATAGTTTCATAGCATCATTCAAAGATCAATCTTTTTGCCAGCGCAACCGCCCGACTTGCATCGGAAGCATAACCGTCTGCGCCGATTTCCTGAGCAAATTTTTCGGTGACTGGCGCCCCACCTACAATCACCTTGACCTTGTCAAGCGCACCCGCCTCTTTCAAGGCCTGGATCGTCTTGGACATATTTTGCATGGTGGTCGTCAATAAGGCGGACATTCCGATCAAATTAGGTTGGCTCTCCTTAACCGCAGCAATGAATTTTTCCGCCGGCACATCCGTGCCGAGGTCAATGACTTCGAAGCCGGCTCCTTCCAGCATCGTCGCCACGAGATTCTTGCCAATTTCGTGCAAATCTCCTTGGACGGTTCCCATGATTACTTTACCTTTCGCTTGGATGCCGCTCTTGATCAGGCTTGGCTTTAAGCAGGATAAGCCCGACTGCATGGCTCGGGCGGCGATCAGCATTTCCGGCACATAAAACTCACCCATCTCAAAGCGTTTACCCACTTCTTCCATGGCCGAGATGAGTCCCGTGTTGAGCAGGGTTTCTGGAGGAACTCCAGCAGCCAGCGCATCCCGCACTGCTGTCTCCACCTCGTTTTTGTTGCCCTCGATTACATTGTCAAAAATTGTTTGGAGCATAATATCCATAAGAACCTCATGGAAACTCGATCAAATTTCAATCCGAAGGATAAGGTTTCGTACATTTCATTGGAGCTAGCGAACAACATTCCTCGGGAACGTGGTTGACATGTCCCTGGAGCAGGAATAGATAATGTCCGTACCCCTCATTGTCGATCATCAGATCTCTCAAGTTCCAAGACTGCTGCGCGCAGCACTCTCTCCATTTCAGCATCCGCACCATCAGGAAGTGGCGTCGCCTCCGCTTTGGCCAGGATCTGCCGTACGCGCTCGTGAGCTACATCGACAATAGGCTTTGCTCCCCCAGCGATCCATTGATCTATAGATTTCCGCTGGAATAAAACTGGGAAGAAAAGCTCCTTGCGGAACCATTTGGCAGTGTGATTGTGGGTTAAATAATTCCCGGTATGCCCCAATTCTTCGATCACATCCAAGGCCAGGGTTTCCTCCGTGACACGGATTCCCGTCAAGTATTTCTTGACCATATGAACGATCTCATCGCAAATCAGAAGCATTTCCGGAGATCCATACAATCCACTGGCCAGAGTACCCAGGCTCTGCGTCAAAGTCAGTCCGGAAAGCCCATTGGCAAAGATGCCCATCATTGCCTGGGCTGAAGCTTCCGCATCCGGTAGCTTCGCTTCGACACCGCCGCCTAAACCAAAGGTCGGCAAGTGGTAATAGCGCCCAAGCTGAGCCACAGCAGATCTGCCGAGATGCTGTTCAGGACTCCCGTATGTGCATTGGGCCGTACTCATATCCATGACTGCCACATGAGGTCCGTAAATCACTGGAATCCCAGGTTTGATAGTCTGCGCAAGGATGATGGTGAAGAGCGCTTCCGCGTTGATCTGTACCAAGGTCCCGGCCAGTGTGGTGGGACTGGTCGCGCCCATCATCGGTCCGGGAGCAGCCAGGATCGGCACTCCAAATTCAGCGGCATCCACTATCCCTTCGCTATAATGGCCGATCTTTAAAGGGGAGACGGTCTGTGCGAAGAGCATGATTGGCGGGCTCTTACGAAATGCTTCCTCTCCTCCGCAGGCCGCAATGGCCATTTCAATAAATTTTCGGGTGTACCATCTCCCCGGAGAAGAATATAGAATTGGCTTGGTCGTATTCCGGAAGATGGCATCGTACTCGTGCAGGAAGACTTGATCCCCAGAATAATCCCCTGCTGAACACAATGCCATCACGAAATCGATATTGGCAGCTGCCTGGCCGATGCGAGTACAGTCCACCATATCTGCCTTTGTTGGAGTGCGTGGTTTGCCAAGGCTGTAATCCCAAAAGAAAGGCTCGGAGGTTCCTCCCATTCCAAAGTAAATGGGTCCGTTCTCGAGAGATAGATCGTATTGCGAATCTCGGCCGAAAAAAACGAAAGAATCCGGAGCGGATTTCAAAGCTGCGTCCACCATTTCCGGCAGCACCCGGATTCTGCGTGATTCACGGTCGACGCTGGCTCCCCCTTTTTCAAAGATATCTAAGATTAGATCCGATTCACTGAAGATCCCATAATCTTCCAGGAGTTTAAGAGAGGCGAGATGAATCCGCTCGATATCTGCCTCCGAGAGCACGTTGTGCGTGCCTCCTTGTGTGGAAAATTTCATCACACAACCTCCATAGGGTTCGTAGAGATCTAGGTTCTTTTACTTTTTTAACCTGATAAAAGCTGACTCTTGGACTTAATGCAAGATTGGTACTACCATATATTGGTAGTACCAATTTACCATAAATAAACTTGAGAGTCAATAACCACTTTAAGAGAGTGTTGAAAAACAAGTGACAAAATGGTTGGTTAATTGACGGAAGGGGAAAAATTTAATACAATTGGAGCAACCATCAA
>MGMF01000007.1 GCA_001796335.1 Chloroflexi bacterium GWB2_49_20
CAACTCTCCTGTATTGATGGTTGCTCCAATTGTATTAAATTTTTCCCCTTCCGTCAATTAACCAACCATTTTGTCACTTGTTTTTCAACACTCTCTTGCGTATTCCTTGACGCTCACAAATCCCTATGGTAAACTACAGCCCGCAATTGGTCCCGTGGTGTAGCGGTTTAACATGCGGCCCTGTCAAGGCCGAGATCGCGGGTTCAAATCCCGTCGGGGCCGCCTGTCTAAACAACTTGGTGAAATACTCACCAAGTTGTTTTGTTTTACTGCCAGCCTGGAGCTTTCTGTAACAAGACTTCACGTTGAATGAAAGCCCCAGGTTTTCTGCGCAAACTTCAAAATTTCCTTGTTACTCGGTGGGCAGACGGTGGCCGGTACCTCCGACAATATTTTTGCAGCTAAGTACTTCGGTATCTTCTATGGCAATTACCTGGTGTTCGACCATCGGGGGAGCATTAAAAGCCTGCCCGGGACCCAGCTCGGCGATCTCTTCACCAAAGCGCACACGCAATTTGCCGCTGACCACATACATGACCTGTTCCTGCGGATGGGCATGTGGCACGGCACCCTCACCCGCCTTGAAATGCAGCAATCCAACCTCAATGGTTTCGCCAGTCAACAGGCCGCCAAAAGCAGTGGAGTATTTTGAAGTGACAAATTCCTGGGGCAGTTCTTTGAAATTATAGAAGTACATGTGTATTCTCCTTATCCAGATTATTATTATTTCTTATGCAACAAACGCATGGCGTTACCGCCCATGATCAATTCACGGTCATCAGGGCTGAGACTGGGAACTTGTTCCACCACGCGGACAGGATCGTCGTACCCCATGTCAAAAGGATAATCCGTGCCCAACATGACGTGATCCGCACCCACCAGGTCAATCAGGTATCGCAAGGTGGGAATATAGTGTGTGATGATGTCATAGTAGAACATGCCCAGGTAGGCACTGGGTGGTTTGGAAATGACCTTCTTGGGCTCGTTGCGCACTTCATATCCGTGTTCGAGGCGGCCACGTAAATAGGGTAATACACCACCTGCATGGGCAAGCACGATCTTCAAATCAGGGTAATCTTCCATCATCCCGGAAAAGATCATGTGGGCAGCAAAAATAGTGGTTTCTATGGGATTGCCGAGAAGATTCTTCAGATAATAACTGTTCATGCGGTCTGAACCTAATTGTTGGAAGAAGGCCGGGTGAATGAAAATAACTGCCCCCAGAGATTCGGCTGCCTCCCAGAATGGACGATACTTCTCTGACCCCAAATCTTCTCCGTTGACGTTACTGCCAAGCTCGACACCCGACAAATTCAATTCTGTCATCACCCGCTTCAATTCCTTAACCGCCATGGGTACATCCTGCATGGGCAAGGTTCCCAAACCACCCAGGTGTTTGGGGTGCTCCTGGATTGCACGCGCCAGGCCATCGTTCTGGATCTTACTGGCGCGTTCTGCTTCTGAAGCGCTTAATTCATAATAAAAGGCGTAAGGTGGTGTGGAAAGCACTGCCAGGTCAAGTCCGGCTTCCAATACGGCTTTTTCAATCTGGTCAGCTTCAATAATTCTTTTGAAGGCAGGACCGTTCACGAAGGAATTGTTGCGGATCAGGTAACCACCACTAGGGTGTGGCACCATAACCGGGCGCCATTCTTCAGGGCCATGGTCGGCCAAAATCTCAGGAACCAACATGTGTGCGTGAATATCTACCTTCATCTCAAATAAATCCTTTCAACAATAATATATGGTTAAATTCCTATCCAATAATTCATGGCATCTGCCATCCCGGCATTTTTTCTCTTGGCCAATTTCTGCATAGAACATAGCACCAATCCTAAAATTCGGGGTTTTGTGGGGGATTTGGCAGCGCACAGGGCCGCCAAATCCCCCACCTTACCTTCACTTGTTAATTTTCGGATAGATACTTTTTTCATCCAGGAGTTGGATGATTTAGCTTCATTCAAGACTTTCAGCCAACATGGTTTTTGGCATGAACAACCCGCAACCTGCTGCTAGAACAGCCAGAAACCCAAAAACCATGATCCCCACCGACAAACCTGCATGATCTGCAATTGCGCCTGTCAGGGCAACTCCGATTGCACCAATGGTAAAGCTGATGCCCAAAACCAAACCGGAAGCCAGGCTGGTTCCCCGGGGTAGGAAAGATTGTCCTACCAGGAGGATGGCTGCCACTGGGAAGCCCACCAGGAGACCTGCCACTGACGAGAAGATCCCAATGTTGCTTGAATCGGCGTAAGCGGCCAGGAATAGAACCGGAGCTAGCAAACTCAAGGCCGCGGTAATGATGGCGCGTGGGCCAAAACGATCTGTCAATGGACCACCGAGAAGAACACCGGCTGAATTTATGATCAGCATGGTTGAAAGCCAGTAGGTGGCCTGCGACCGGGAAAAGCCCAACACTGTCATCTGCTGGGGAATGAAGTTGGATAATCCTGAATAGATCCAGGTGCGTGCCCCGCTGAGTATCACCAGGGCAACCACCGCACCCAGTATGGAAACCGGTATGGCCAGGGCTTTCATCTCTTGATTGAAATTCAAACTACCAACATCCCTGCCAGTTTCAGACTTGAAAGGATTAATCATTATCACCAACAAGGCAGCCAATAATAACGCACCCAGGGAGATGATAACGGTACCATGCAAACCAAAGCTTTCAAACACAGTGGCAGCCACCAGAGGTCCTACGGCAA
The DNA here is from genome assembly GCA_001796335.1 of Chloroflexi bacterium GWB2_49_20. Classification (GTDB taxonomy): domain Bacteria; phylum Chloroflexota; class Anaerolineae; order Anaerolineales; family Villigracilaceae; genus UBA12087. The sequence goes on from MGMF01000007.1 coordinate 2,712, forward strand.
AGCCGATGCTGCCTCCAACCAGGAAGAAAGACATTCCTGATCCACGGCTGCTGGTCATGATGCGGGCGGCACTGGCTGCCCCGGCCGGGTGAAAAGAGGATGACCCAAAGGCTGCCAATGTAGCCAGCATCAGCAATGTGAGAAAAGAAGGCGCAAATCCAAATCCAGCACCCAACAGGGCGATCCAGAACAGGCCGCCAACGGCGAAGCGTTTCGGTCCCCAGCGGTCTGCCATGTAACCGAAGAAAGGTTGGGAGAGTGAAAGACCAAAATTATACACTCCCGCCAGAATGCCAATTTGCGTCAACGAAAGGTTCAGGGTTTGGCGTTGGTATAGCAGGATTACCGGCAGCATACCGGAATGCAGGTCCACCAGGAAGTGCATCAATGTCAAAGCCACCAGGCCCAGTGATGTGTCTGGGGAAAGTCTCCTAATTCTCCTGATTAATCCTGGCGCCTGCTGCGAAGTCATTAGCGAGTTTTCTCCATCAATTCGATCAGAACTCCATTGGTAGATTCGGAATTGATGAATGCTATCCGGCCTGTGGCTCCCTGGCGGGGAACCTCATCGATCAATATTAATCCAGCTTCGCGAACCGATTGGAGAGTTGCATCCAGGTCGGTCACCTCAAAACAAATATGGTGCAGACCTTCTCCATTTTCTTTAAGAAAATCGGCAATATTGCTCCCGGTTGCATTTGGTTGGAGTAATTCAAGCTCCATATCTCCCATTGGAAGAAAAGCCACCGTCACAGATTTGGTGGGGAGGTCCAGCATGTGGCTGACCTTCATTCCCAGGCCTGCATAGGCTTGGCATGCCTGCTGTATGTTTTCCACGACAATGCCAATGTGATCCAGTCTTTTTAGCATACTCAAGCTCCGGCAGCATCCAGTACTCTGGCGGCAATCTTTTGGAATTCATCCACTTTAAGCAGGCGCTTGTTTTCAAGAGAGAATTGCTTCACTTTTACCAGGATGTCCATTACATCGCTTTCACCGACTTCGCCCATGTTCAACTTATCCAGCCAGAATTTGATGGAGTCCACACCGCTGCCTTTACCCAAAACCACATCCACGGGCTGGTTACCCACCATTTCCCAACGGAATGGAAATACTTCGGTTATATCCTCATGTCCGCAATTGCGTACCCAACTGGTGATGATACCCGATTCAACATTGTAAAGCATATCTCCCACCACCGGACGATTGGCCGGGATGAATGCACCGGAGAGCTGGCGAACCAGGTTGGCCAGCTCGGTCAACACACTCAGATTCATGCCGGTGTCACAATTGTACATGGTGCGCAGCGCCATTACCGTTTCCTCAAGAGGCGTATTTCCGGCCCGTTCGCCTATCCCAAGCACTGTGGAATGGATCACTTCGATACCAGCTGCCACGCCCAGAATGGTATTGGCAACCCCCATCCCAAAATCCATGTGAAAATGGGCTTCGAGCGGTTGTTTGATACGGGCCCGAATCTTTTGCACCAGGTATGCGATGGCATGCGGAGAAAGAACGCCAAAAGTATCCACTACTGCCAGGGCATCCATGTGCCCTTCGGTTGAAACCCGCGTGATCAGATCCAGGAACCAGTCGATCTCGGCGCGGGAGGAATCGATCGGGAAGAAGACCACATATAAGCCTTGTTCATGTGCGTATCGCGTGGAGGCAATGGAGAGTTCAATGGCTTTTTCCAACTCCCAGCGATAGGCTTTTTGGAGGATGTGCTGGCTGGATGGCACTTCCATGACTACGCCCTTGACGCCACAATCCACGGCACGTTTCACATCATCCACCATACAGCGTGCAAAAGCAAAGATCTCAGGTCCCAGGTTGCGTTTAACTATTTCTTTTATGGCAGCTTCATCGGAAGGCGAAACCGCCGGCATGCCAGCTTCAATACGATGCACGCCCAACTCAGCCAGTTTTTCGGCAATGCGGATCTTGTCGTCCTTTGTAAAAACTACTCCGGCTTGTTGTTCACCATCCCGCAAGGTGATGTCATGAAAGCGGACTTTGGGTGGGATGGAAATATTGGAAGTTACTTCCGGGCTGAAATTCCACGGCGAGGTGAACCAATCATCAGTATGCCAGGGTTGTGTCATTTAGATATCCTTTCCTGTTGGTTTTCAAACAGGAGGAGGCATGGGTTCAATCCTCCTCCTGCATATTTGGATGGGTTCCAATCAAACACAGGTGTAGTCAGATTTCTTGGGTTGAAATGCAATTATTGCGGCCAGAAATCCGGGGCGTGTTCACACAGTGTGAAGTTCACATTTCCGTCCTCGGTTACCAACACATTTTCTTCAAGGCGGACGGTTTGCTCAAGCAGAGGATGTCCGGCAAAAGTTTCCACAGCAAAATACATATTCGGCTTGATCTCAGCCGGGTAATCCATGGCATAGGCACGTGAAATCCACATACCTTCGTATAACGTCAACCCGATGCTATGGGCGAACTGTTGGAGTGTGACTGTTCCATATTTATCATCATCGTATACTGGGAAAGCCCGGGCTACATCCGCGGTTGTGTTACCGGGTTTGAGTTGAGCAATTCCAGCGTACAACGAATCGTGGCATTCCTTGTAAAGGTCGAGTTCTTTTGGAGTTGGTTTTGCAGCAACTTTGAAGCAACGCACAAAATCAATAAAGTAGCCGGATGGGCCAATGGCATTGATGTCCACGATCACCATGTCTCCCTGGCGGATGATTTTATCGGTTGCCCAGCGGCGGTATGGGCTGGTATTGCCGCCCGAAGCTACGATGATATCGTATATCACTTCGCAGCCCTGGGTGATCATGTATTCATGGACTTTCGCCTCAATATCACGTTCGCGCACGCCCGGCTTGGCCCATTCATTCATCACGCGCCACATGGCTGCGTCTCCAATAGTGCTGGCCTGCTTGAGTAGTTCAATTTCATCAGGTGTCTTGATAACACGTGCTGCTGACATGACTGGCCAGCCATTGACAACCTTAATGCCCTTGTCCACAAAAGCCTGGTAGGCAGGCATATCGAGGTTATCAATACCAATCTTTTCTTTATCCACCTTAAATTTCTTGAGTACGTCTATAACTGTATCTGCCATTCGCCCTACCATCATGGGTTGCGCACCTTCCGTCCACTGCCAGGTAATGGCAGGATGAATGCGACCTTCCATCCAGGGCAGGTCAATTTTAGCGCACTCCAGGTCTGAACCAGCGGTTTCAAACAAAACCGGTTCACCACCGCGTGGCAAAACAGCATAACGGATATTAATGTTGTATTTCCAGTTGCCCTGGTACGAGCCGGTGACATAGCGGATGTTCGCACCGGCAAATAAAACCAAAGCTCCCAGGTCAAATTTTTCCAATTGCTCTTTTGCTCGCTCTAAGCGTTGTTCTCGTAGGCGCAGAGGGTCTACTCGTGCCTGCCAATCAGCAATTGTGGTACTGTAAACGCGGCGAGGAAGGGTATGATGGGGCTTGCCGATAAAACTGAGATCCATTGTGAACTCCTTGTTGTTAGATATGAATTATTCTTTAACTGAAATCAACATTTCCAATTGAACAGTAAAACTTCGTGCAGTTTGCCGCAACCCAATGGCAGTGCGTGCATGCTTTCCAGCTTCTCCAAAAATGGCAACCAGCAAGTCAGATGCGCCGTTTAAGACTTCAGGCTGTTGGGTAAATCCATCTTCACTATGAACGTATCCTGTCACCTTCAATATTTGCTGTACCGTATCCAGGGAGGCAACACTGGTCAATGCAGCCAGGCAGTTCAACGCCGCCAAACGGGCAGCCTGTTGGCCTTGCTCCACCGTAAAATCACTGCCAACACGCCCATAATATTTTTCAGCACCTGCTCCGACGGAGCCATGCCCTGAGACATAGACCAGATTACCATGACGGATGGCAGGCAGGTAATTGGCGATCGGTACCGGTACTGAAGGCAACTCCAGGCCGAGAGCTTGCAATCGTGAAAGTGGGCTTTCTATTTTACCCATGGTTCTTCAACAAATGTGGTACCCGAGGCTTCTTTGTTGGGGACATTCCCATATGCAAAAATGAGGGCAGCCGGTTCTTTCTGGTTTGGATTTTCGATGCCGTGAATCTCACCTTTACGAACATGAACAAAGGTCCCAGGTTTTACACGCGTTAATTCGCGTTTCTCGCCAATATATACGTTTAATTCTCCCTGGAGAATAAAGAAACCAGCTTCAGCATTTGGATGGTAATGGGCCGGGTTGCGAACACCGGGTGGGATGATGGTGTATCCCATGGTCAGTTCTTTTGACCCGCAGGTGGAATCATTGATACCAATACGAATATCGAGACCTTTTTCATAGTCCAGGTCTGGGGTTATCTGGTCTTTAGAAATTATGGTTGCCATCAAATGTCCTTTTAAGAGATTATTCTTCCAAGGGTATGGGGTCGTTCCAATCCACCATGATGCCCTTGAGCACATGCTGGGTATGTTCTTTAATGAGCTTTTCGGCTTCGTCGGCATCATGCCGGACCAGGGCTTCGTATATTGCACGGTGATCCTCGTGAACTATCTCCACCCGCCCCACCGGGTCGAGATACTGGCGGGCGACGGTTTCCATCATGTTTCGAAATTTCATGACCAGAGCGGCTGTATGGGGCTGGTTGGATGCATTCAGGATGGCTGCATGAAATGCAGAGTTTAGATGGTAATACTGTTCTGGTTCCTTGCGAGCCTCTTCAAGCTTTCTCAATCCCAGATGGATCTCATCCAATTGTTCGGGGGTTGCCCGCTCAGCAGCAGCCCGGCAGGCCATTCCTTCCAATACAGCACGAACCGTCATGATCTCTTCAACATCGGCACGAGTCAGTTCGGTGACAATGACACCGCGCCTTTGCTCAAAGGTCACCAGGCCCTCTGCTGCCAGGGTACGGAAAGCTTCACGCACAGGGATACGGCTGACACCAAAATGGGCAGCAATATCATCCTGGACCAGGCGCTCGCCAGGTTTCAGACTGCCATCCAAAATGGACTCGCGCAGGCTGTCCACCACCACTTTTTGGATCGTCGGTATCGAATTTTCTAACATAAGTCACCTCTCGTTATGAGTCAAACACAAGGTTTCCCGATGTTCGCACCAGTTCCTTGTAATCCTTTTGCAGATCAGCAGTTATTAAACCAGTTTTTCCATCTGCAATTATTCTTCCATCTATTTCACCAACAGCCACGATTTCACTGGCAGTGCCAGCAATAAAAACTTCATCCGCAGTATATAAGTCTGAAAGTGAAACTGATTGTTCAAACACTGCACCAAACCGTTTTACTGAGAGCTCCATCACCACCTGGCGGGTAATCCCAGGCAGGGCTGCTGTCAATGCAGGGGTCATCAATTTGCCATTTTTGACCAGGAAAATATTACTGGCAGTCGCCTCAACTACAAACCCGGATGGATCGAGCATGAGGGCATCATCCGCGCCGAAGGCATTGGATTGCAGCTTGGCCATAATATTATCAAGATAATTTAATGATTTTATGCGTCCGTCAATTGACAATGGAGCCTTTCGACGTATGGCTGCTGTCAGCAACCTCACCGGTTTGTCGCCAAAGGTCGGAGGGGCTGCTGAAGCCAGTATCATTACACTGGAGCGAATGGTGCGACGCGGGTCCAATCCTGGTTTTCCAGGTCCGCGCGTTACAACCGGGCGGATGTGCGCATCCTTAAGATTATTAGCCCGCAAAGTGGCGATGATCGCACCGGCGAATTGTTCGGGTGTCAAAGGCATCGCCAATTGGATTGCACGGGCTGAATCAAACAGACGGGCAAGGTGGGCTTCAAGCTTGAAGATTCTTCCTCCATAAACACGGATGCCCTCATAGATCCCATCTCCATACAACAATCCATGGTCCCAAACCGAGACACTGGCATCAGCGCCTTTAACCATGCGACCATCGAGAAATACCCACAGGTCAAACATATCTTTTAAGCTTTCGGCCAGTGGGGGCGTAATCGGCCAATTCATATCTGGAACTATAGGTTCGTCAATCACTTTTCACCTCACCATATGACGGAATGTACAGATATCGAACAATTCCTGGAGATCAGGTTCGTTCTCCATGTTCAATATAATATCCTTGGTACGTTCTATTTGGGTCTCCGACAATATCCCCCGGCAATATTTGCGATAAATATCCACGCTCTGATCCATGCTTAATGGAAATTTAGGACCACCATAAGGCTGCTCAAGGGCTTCTGTCATTAATTTGCCGTTCTTTAACTTTATGTCAACCCGTCCTTCGCCGGCAAAATAGCGCTTTGGATATTCCGGATGGTAAACCACCTTGATCTTTTTGCGTACCTCAACCAGGGCTGGATCGTTAATGGCCACATCCGTGCAAGTGTCAAGACCGCATTCTCCATGCACCAACTGGTAAGCCAGGATATGCTGGGTGCTGAAGCGGCTATCTTCCGCATCCTTTGGATCTGGACGGTCAACTACTTTTCGCAATTCGTCAAAATGCAGAGTGATCTCTTCAATATCTTCATTGCTGAAGGAATGCTTTGCCATCATGTCTGCCAGCGCATCCACAAAATTATGAGTGAAGAAGCAAAAACCCCACTTCTTGATCCAGGTATCGTTGGTATAAAAAGGCGCCTGACCCAGACCTTCAGTCATTTTATCAAACTCGATGTTTTTATCACCTCCGGTCAGCATGTCAAGACATTTTTCGATCACCGGGTTGCTGGTCGCCCCAGCTTTGGCCATGATGACATTCAATACAGCATTACGGCAAACCGTGGCAGATTCCCAGAAATGAGCATCCGTTCCCCAGGTGTGGATATAACCCAACCCCTGAACCATCGCCAATCCGAAGGAGGCTTTGATCTGGGCTTCGGTCAGTTCAAAAGCCTTGGCACAACTTGCGGTTGCGCCATAGATTCCAATAAATGGCAGATTACAGATGCCAATTGGGTCCGTGCCAACCGAAGCCCAATAAGCAATCCGGTTTTGCATTTCCTGGCCAACATACAGGGCTACAACCGTTTCTTTTCCAGAGAGTTTCCATTTATCTGCGGCTGTCAACAAAGCAGGCCAGGTGGTGACATCGCTGATGCCACCTCCTGGGAACTGGTCATCTTCCATTTCAGAAGCATGACCAAAAAAGCCATTGATCAATGCAGCCTGGGCAACATCAGTTTTAAAACCCAAGCCATATATACCACTTTCGGGACGACCGGGGTTTTCTTTCACATAATGAATCACTTTCTTGCAGGTGGGTGCAGTTGAACCGACCAGCATTCCCATGACCTGTTTTAAGGTCAATTTCTTAATATGTTCAATCACCGATGGATCGACATCCTGGATCTCAGTGTGAGCCACAAACCTGGCGAATTTATCTGCAAGTTCCATCCAATCCTCCACAACGTAAAAAATGTATTTTCTCTAAAGTTCGATCCGGCAATGTGCCAGGGCGGCCTCATCCAATTTCACACCCAGTCCCGGTTTTTCCGGGGGAAGATACGCCCCTCCCACAGGTACCAGTCGCTCGGTGACTACATCATGACTTATCGAGTGCGGATAAATACCTGTATCCCAGGATAAGTCTGGAAGGCTGACTGCGAGGTGGATTTCAGCAGCCGCGCTGATACTGGTTTGTCCAGGCATGCCTCCCAGGTGAAGGTTCAGATTAGCTGCCTGGAGGACTGCCGCAAGCTGCCGGCATCCAACGATGCCACCCGCTTTCATTATCTTCATCACTGCTCCATCGGCAGCAGCAAGGCGAATATGTCGCAAAGCATCTTCTGCATTGAACAAGCCTTCATCCGGTGCGACGGGTGTATCCACTGCCCGGGCAACCTTGGCCATACCATCCAAATCATAACGATGGACTGGTTGTTCAATAAATTGAAGATGACAATCTTCAACTGCCTTTAGAAACTGGATGGCTGCTTCCGGGCTCCAGGCCTGGTTGGCATCAGCCCGTAAATGGATATTGTTACCGATCCTTTTACGGACAGTGCGTATGCGTTCAATATCCTTTTGCAACGAGCCCACACCCACCTTGATCTTGATGGCCTGGAAACCTTGTTCGATGCCCTCCAGGGCTTCATCTTCTGCTTGCGTGGGTTCTTCTGCAGATATGGCCCAGGTGGAATTGACCTGATCTCGTACCTTGCCTCCCAGCAATATATACAATGGGACATTCATGGCCTGGGCTAACAGGTCGTGTAAGGCAATATCAATTGCAGATTTGGCAGACGGGTTTCCGTATAACACCCGGTCCAGCCTTGCCAGGTTGGCATGTATATTGAAAACATCCTGACCAACTAAAACAGGTGCAAGCAGCGTATCAATAGCTGCTTTCGCTCCCGCCTGGGTCTCACCGGAGAAATAAGGCGCTATCACTGCTTCCCCCAATCCTACCAGGCCCTCATTGGTGTGAATGCGCACAATCAGTGAATCGCGTCTGGATACCGTTGCCACCGCCATCTTGAGCGGATGATTCAACGGGATTGCGACCGGGATAGCTTCGATTGCGGTTATTTTCATGGCATCCCTAAAAAAGGGTTAACTCACTCCCAAGGCGGCCAATTCTTCGGCCCGGATGGTCTGCATGGCCTGAAGATGGCGGACAACATCGGAATAGAATTCAATAAACACACGGTCGGTCAGATTGCGCGGCCGGGGCAGATCGATCTTGATGTCCACAAATATGCGACCGTGGTAATCCAACATGATCAGGCGATCACCCAATTCCACGGCTTCCTGCATGTCATGGGTTACGAACAGGATGGTGCGGCGAGTTTCCTGCCAGATGCGCAGCATTTCTTCACGCATTCCACCAGCGGTGATCTCGTCCAGGTGGCTGAAAGGTTCGTCCATCAACAGGACAGCCGGTTCGATGCACAAAGCCCGGGCGATACCGGCTCGCTGCTGCATGCCACCGGATAACTGATAAGGAAACTTATGGCGGACATTTTTTAAACCCACCATTTCAAGGTATTTATGAACTCGCTCTAAATGAGTCGCCTCATCTACTGCATCCGGGCGGACAAAAACGAGATTTTGCTCAATAGTCAGCCAGGGCAGCAGGCGCGGGCTTTGGAACACATACCCCAGGCGTGCAGAAAGATTCTTGCTGGAACTCACTTCCGCTATTCCGGAGGTGGTTGTTTCTATGCCAGCTAGAACATTTAACAGAGTGCTCTTACCGCACCCGGAAAAACCAACGATGGTGGTTAAACTGGATTCTTCCACATCAAAGCTTACATTATCCAGCACACGCAAATCACCAAAACACTTGACCAGATCTTTTACAGAAACAGCTGTAGCTGCCATTAGACCTCCTCTAAGATTTGAGGCCGCCAGCGTGCAAAATGTCGCTCAGCGGGCACAAGGATACCGTACTCGATCAGGATCATCACGCCACCAAATAGAAGGGACCAGGCGAGGATGCCGCGTACGGCAAACATTTGAAAATTAAAACGGATCATATAACCAATGCCACTGGTGGCTCCGAAGACCTCGGTCAGGACGGAGGCTTTCCAGGCGATGGTAAAGCCGGTGCGGATGGCAGCCAGGATGTGTGGCAACAGGGATGGTATGATCACCTGCTGAACAACCTTCCATTTTCCAATCTTATAAGCCTGGGTCATATCCAGCAAGTCCTTATCCAGGGCTTTCACTCCCTCGCGTATGTTCACTGCAATGAAGGGATACGATGCAAAGAGAATGGCCATGACCGGAGCCAAGAGTTTGGTGCCAAAAATCACCACAGAAAGCAAGGCATACACCAGGCCGGGCAGGGACAAACCCAGGATTACAATATCCTTGAAGAACTCATTCCAGAACCAGCGGCTGCCCATCAACACCCCCACGATCATGCCAAGCGTCATGGCAAGTACAAACCCGATCAACAACCGGACCAGGCTGTCACCCAGCTGCACGAAAAACTCTCCACTAGCCAACACTCCCCACATGGTTGCAGCCGTTCTGGCAGGTGAGGGCACCAACCCGCGGCCTCCCAGGAAAAAGCTGATGATCTGCCATATCACCAATACCATCAATATGGCCAGCCACCCCTTGTGGAAGATGATTCCCTTGAAGGATTTGGCGAAACGCTTGCTCGCGGCAAGAGACGTACTGTTCGGCGAAACATTTACTGCTACACTCATCTTAGCCTCCTTCACCTTAAATTACCTGCTTGACCTTGGGACGCCAGCGAGCCAGGTAGCGTTCCGCAGGTACCAGCAAGCCATATTCGATCAACAGCATGACACCCCCGAACATTAAGGCCCAGGCTACGATCCCGTACACAGCATACTGGTCAAAACTGTTTTTAATCATATATCCAACACCACTGACAGCCCCGAAGACTTCCACCAGGGTACAGATCTTCCAGGCGATGGCAAAGCCATTCCGGATGGCTGCCAGGATGAACGGCAGCAGGGACGGCAGGATTACCTGCCGAACGATCTTGCCGCGCCCGATCTTGTATGAACGGCTCATGTCGATCAAGTCTTTATCCAGCGATTTAACCCCTTCGGCAACATTGATAACTACAAAAGGATAGGAGCCGGCCAGGATGGCAGTCACAGGCGCCAGGATGCTGATGCCGAAGAACATTACACAGATCAAGGCATAGATGAGTCCGGGTAATGCCAGGCCCAGAATTACCATCGCTTTAAAGAACTGATCATAAGATTTTCGGCTGCCCATCAGGATGCCGATGATCGTTCCTAATATCATGGCCAGGGAAAAGCCGATCAAAATGCGTGTCATGCTGGCTGCCAGTTGTTCAAAAAATATCCCGCTGGTTAGTATCCTCCACATGGTGGCGCCCACCTTTACCGGTGTGGGGATCAGGCGGCTATTCCTGAAGACTGCATAGGTTTGCCAGACGACTAAAGCAATAATTACGAAAAGCCAACGCGGGCTGATCAGGAAGCCCTTCATAGCCTGGGCGAACCTTCTGGCTCTGGTTGCACTTGGAATTTGCGAAGGATTGATTGCAGTTGCGGTCATGGTTATAAAACCTCTTCTAGTTAAGCTTCAAACTGCTATCTTGGACTCGAGGGTTCTTTATTTATTCAGAACCCTCGAGCCTTTATTTTAGCCTATTGAAAAATATGGGTCAGTCAAAACCAGCTATTAATTGGCCGGAGGCTTATTCACCACAAAGTTCGGGTTGGGCATATCGGCAGGCATGAAGCCAGTGGAGCGCATCAAGTCGAAGAGAGGCAATTCTTTTTCGACCCAGGTCTGATCCAGGTAAACGCTATCCACAAACCAGTCATGGTCGGTCAACCATTTTTCCATGGTGGCAACATCACTGTCGAAAGTGGGTGATTCGGGATCAATGCCCCAATCTTCCGGATAGAGAACAATGAAGTCGTGACGGTTGGCTTTCCAGGCATCGATACCGGCCTGCCACATTGCCAGGAAGAATTCAACCGCTTTCGGATTGGCGTCGTACCATGCTTGGGTTGCCAGGAAAATGTTTCCAGGGACACCCTTGTGGGTCTTGGCAGGATCCAAATAATCCCGGTAATACTCCCAGGTGCTGCCCTCGTCGTAGAGTGGGCGGACGGTACCGGCTGCAATTTCCGGCATGACAGCTTCGGGAATGATGACACCTGCTTCGATCTGTCCTTCGCGCAGCAACTGACCATTGACCATGTGGTCGTTGATTTGCAGGTCAAACTGCTTGGTGCCAACCCGGAAATCCACACCTTCGGTCTTGCTGAGCATTACACCCCAGATCATGGTGGATGAGAGCGGGCCGGGTACGCCGATCTTCTTGCCTTCCAGGTCCTTGATGGTATGGTAGGGTGAATCGGTCTTGACAAAGATCGGTACACGGCCCAGGTTGTAGATACCAAAGACAACATAATCCTGACCACTTTCAGTCGCCAGGGCAGGTACTTCATAGTCACCGGTCGAGGCAATGTCGGCATGACCGCCACCAAAGAAGGCGGCTTCATCCCAGGTGGAGATGGTCTGCAAATGCATGTTGTATTTTTCTTCATAGGTTGCAACGATGCCGGTGTCCACCATATATTTCATTACCGGGTCTGGAGCAAAAACAAAGCGCACCACCGTGGCTGGTTCTTCAGTTACAGGTGATGCGCTACCGCATGCGGATAATACAAATGAAATCGCAAGCAGCACACTAAACATAGCGTAAAGTCGAGAACGGACTGACATAGCTTCCTCCAAATGGCGAATTTGAAAAGATTGATTATGAAACGAACCGTCTTAACAGTTCCAGATCTGGATCATTTGTATGCAGCCTTTTGAAAAAAATTCGAAAGTAAAACCCTGCCCGGATATTTCGTGCATTATTTCTTAAACCAAGGATGCGCCAAAAGCAGGTTACTTTATCTAGGTCACAAGGCTACAGGTTTGCTTATGGGTATATATTTGTCAGACATCCTCCTCCTCTCCTCGTAAGAATGATCTATTGTATATTGTATACATTATAAAGTATATTTTATTCATTAATCCGGGTTTGTCAAGCCCCACTTGACAGGAAATTGCCATTTTAAATTCAAAGGTCAGCTCGAAGATGTTATACTGTATATAATATACAAATATTTTGGAGGCTCATTTGGGAAAATTATCAAACCTTACCGCCATCATCACGGGTGCAACCTCAGGCATTGGCAAAGCTACCGCAGAATTGTTTGCCCGGGAAGGCGCCAACCTGGTCATCACCGGTCGGCGAAATTATTTGGGTGAGGCTGTGGCAGCCCAGATCAACCGCAGTGGCGGGCAGTGCCTTTTCCTTCAAGCAGATCACACCTGCATCGAAGATTGTGAGAAAACCATCCAGCAAACCTTAAACCGGTTTGACAAGATTGATATTCTTTTTAATAATGCCGGCATTGTCACACGGGGCAGTGCCGAAACTACCAGCGAAGAAGATTGGGCAAATACCTGGGATATTAATGTCACGGCTGTCTGGCGCATGTCCCGCCTGGTCATTCCGCACATGCGTAATACCGGAAAAGGTGTAATAGTTAATAATGGGTCAGACCTGTCTGTGGTGGGTGCCAGGGGATTTTTGCCTTATGCAACCAGCAAAGGAGCAGTGGCACTGATGACCAAGAGCATGGCACTCGATCATGCTTCTGAAAACATCCGCGTGAACGCGGTCTGCCCTGGAGACACCTTTGTGGAACGCTGGCTTGAAAGGGGCTTTTATGAACACGGCACTCCAACCACACCTGAAGAGGCCATGCTCAGGTCAGCCACCAGCCTGCCAATGGGGCGTTATGCCCTTGCAGAAGAAGTGGCTAGGGTAGTATTATTCCTGGCAAGTGATGATTCTTCATTTGTTACAGGCCATACCTTGATGGTGGATGGCGGAAAAACAGCAGCTTGATATGGATATTAAAAAACAGCTCTCATCGATCATTCCTGAAGGACGCATCCTGACCAATCCAATCGAGCGGTATGCTTACGCCAACGATGCTTCTTTCTTCCGGCTCATACCACAGGCTGTCATCCAACCTGTTTCTGTGGATGAGATCTGTGGCTTATTCCGATTTTCCCAGCAAAACCAGATTCCCATCACCTTTCGGGCGGCAGGTACCAGCCTTTCCGGGCAATCCATCACAGATGGTCTCTTGACCGTGGTCTCACGACACTGGGGGCGGATGCAGGTGGAAGAGTCCGGTCGGCGTGTTCGCTCCCAGCCAGGTGTGGTGGGAGGTCAACTCAACGCCTTTCTTAAACCTTATGGCCGGCGTATCGGCCCGGACCCGGCTTCCATTGATGCAGCCATGCTGGGCGGCATTCTGGCCAATAATTCCAGTGGAATGTGCTGTGGGGTGGCGGAAAATGCCTACCATACCATTCACTCGCTCACGGTTGTATTGCCCAATGGCCTGGTGCTGGATACGGCTTCCCCGGATGCCGCAACTCAATTTCAGGAAGGCGCCCCGCAGATCGCCAGCGGCTTGCTCGAATTGCGCCTCAGGCTGTTGGCAGATGCCACCCTGACGGAACGTGTGCGCAATCGTTACCTGATGAAGAACACGGATGGCTATTCATTGAATGCCCTCTTGGATTACGACAACCCAATCGACATTCTGACCCATCTGATGATCGGTTCGGAGGGTACCCTGGGCTTCATTGCCGAGGCTGTATTAAATACTCTGCCAGATTACTCCCACAAATATACCGGTCAGCTCTACTTCAAAACCATCCATGATGCTGCTCGTGCCATCGCCCCCCTGCGCGATTCAGGTGCACGTGCCGCCGAGATCATGGAGCGCGCCGCCCTGCGTTCGGTGGAAAATCTGCCCGGAGCGCCAGGCATCCTGCGACAATTGCCCGATACAGCAGCAGCCATCCTGGTGGAATACCAGGGTTGTTCAAGAGAAGATATGGCTGACATTCAGCGCGTTTCCGCCGGCACTCTTCGCGGCCTGGATCTGCTGCATGACCCGGAGTTCAGCGAGGATCCGGTTGTCCAGGCTGAGTTGTGGAAGCTGCGTAAAGGCTTGTTCCCCACGCTGGGAGCCATGCGCCCGAAAGGCAGTTCCGTGATGACCGAAGACCTGGTCTTCCCCGTGCCGCGCCTGGCAGAAGCAGTTACCGACTTGCAAGCCCGTTTCCGCACTTATGGTTACGAGGATGCCATCATCTTTGGGCATGCCAAGGATGGCAACCTGCATTTCAATTTTAGCTGCTTCTTAAACAACCAGGCCGAGATCCTGCACCTGGAGCACTTTATGGATGATGTACTCGCCATGGTCAGGAATAAATATGATGGTTCTCTCAAAGGTGAGCATGGCACCGGGCGAGCCATGAGCCCTTACCTGGAGGCGGAATGGGGCGCCAATGGTTATGCCATGCTGCGCGACATCAAATCCCTGTTTGACCCATCCGGTCTGCTCAACCCGGGTGTCATCATCAATCCTGATCCGCGCTCGCATGTATCTGACATCAAGGACATGCCCGAAGTGGAAGTGGAAGTGGATAAATGCATTGAGTGTGGACTGTGTGAGCCAAATTGTCCAAGCCGGCGCCTGACCCTGACCCCGCGCCAGCGGATCGTTATCCGCCGGGAGATCACCCGCCAGAAAAAAGCAGGTAGCGACGCACCATTATTAACTTCCCTGCTGGAGGATTTCAATTATTTCGGGCTGGAAACTTGCGCCGTGGATGGTTTATGCGCCTCGGCTTGCCCGGTGGGAATCAACACCGGTGACCTGACCAAGTATCTGCGCGCCGGGCTGGTGAGTCCACGCGCTGAGAAGACCGCCCTGTGGGTTTCGGAACATTTTACAAGCGTGGAAAAAGCCCTCGGCATGGGCGTTCGCCTGGCTCATGCAGTTGAGTCCGTCATCGGTGCAAATGCCATCACCGGTTTTTCGCTCCTGGGCGAAAAGCTGACCGGGATGACCCTGCCCAAGTGGAACGCGGCTGTGCCATATGTGCCCTCCCGGCTGCCTGTCACACGACAAACAGACGCGGCTTATGTTTACTTCCCATCCTGCATTTCACGACGTATGGGCGTTCCCCAACCTGGTATGGCTTCCCTGGCTGATACCATGCTGAAGGTAGCCGGACGAGCCGGTGTTTCGTTGTGGATCCCTCCGGATGTGGAAGGCAATTGCTGCGGAATGCCATTTGGTTCAAAGGGTTACACTGCAGCCTACGCGGCCACCCGGCAGCGCACTCTTGAGCGCTTCTGGGAATGGTCACAACACGGAAAACTGCCGGTGGTGATCGACACAACCTCCTGCACGTTCACCCTGTGCCAGTATAAAGACTACCTCCCGGCGCTATCCGCCGGGGAGCGTGCCATCTTTGAAAAGCTGACCCTGCTGGATGGTCTGGACTTGATGCATGATGTGCTTCTTCCAAAATTGCAGATCCAGCCAGTAGCCGGAGAAGTCATTTTGCACCCCAACTGCTCAGCGCGCAAAATGAACCTGCAAAGCAAGATGACTGCCATCGCCAGCCGCTGCGCCAAATCCGTCACTGTTCCGCTGCACCTGGATTGCTGTGCCTTTGCCGGAGACCGTGGATTGCTCTTCCCTGAACTGACTGCTGCCGCCACCTCACTGGAGAGTGCGGAAGTAAAAGCCCACCCTTATGACGGCTACTATTCATCTAATATCACCTGTGAAATGGGTTTGTCGCTCGCCACGCAGCAGAATTATCATTCCATTGTCTATTTACTTGAGCAGGCTTCGCACTGAGAACTGAAGTTGTGCTGGCATCCAGCAGATATTTCTTAGTCGTTTTTCAATGGATGTATTATCAGAGCAATTATTTAATAGTTATCCTAACCCATCTTTGAGCACATTTAATTTTTCGATATTTTCCGTTATGCTGGCACCCAGGTCAAACAGGATCACCTTGCGCCCGGCCTCCAGCAACGCCTGTTGATCTCCCAGCACCTGGGCAGATTTGAGCGTGTTAAAGGTGATGGTCCAATCTGGTTGCCCGGCTTCATCCGGGATGACGACATTCTCCACCGCTTGGGAGGTCAGTTGAATGAACAGGCCTTTGCCTGCATCGCCTTTATGCAATTGCCCGGTGGAATGCAGGAAGCGCGGCCCGTACCCAACCGTGGTCGCCAGGCAGGTGCGTTCCCGCAACTTGAGACGCAAGTCAAGCAAGGCTTGATCAGTGGCAGTTGATGGCTGTACATAGGCCTGGATGGCAATATATGCACCGGGCATGGCTTGATCTAAAAAGGATTGCAAGACTGCGGAGGAAAGCTCAGCCGGTTTAATTTCTGGCAGAATTCCGTTCCGGGAAAATTCAATAATCATATTGCGCGCCAGGATCTTGGCCGCCTCTACATTCGGCTGGTCAAAAGGCTGGATGCCCAGGCGGTATCCAGCCACTGCTGTGGCCAGCTCCCACAAAAAGAACTGTTCTCCCAGGTCGTATTGATCCTGCAATTGCATGCTCAATACTGGATGACCAGCCGCGTTAAGTGCCTGGAGGGCAGCCTCATATGGGCTATCGCCAGGCAACTGCAAGGATACGAACAACCGGTCCGATCCATACACAGAATCGGGACCAGGCGGTTCACCTACCACTGGCAGGATTCCCTTGCCAGACTTGCCGGTGCTTTCAGCGATCAATTGTTCCACCCAATCGCCAAAGCTGGCAATCTGCGCGGAAAGAATAAAAGTGACCTTGTCTCGTCCAGCCCGGGCTAACTCCCCCAGGATCACACCCAAATGCCCGCCAGGACTGTCGTCGGATTTGCACTCTGCAGTCATGGAAATGGCGCTCTCCAGCAGCCTGGCAACATCAACACCCACCAATACGGCCGGAACCAATCCGAAATAGGACAGGGCTGAATAACGCCCGCCAATATTGGGGTCATTGGTGAATGTGGCACGGAAGTGATAACGATTTGCCAGACCCACCAATGGACTGCCTGGATCGGTAATGGCGATAAAATGGTCGCCTGCATGTTCAGAACCCAAAACTTCGACAACCCGATTATAGAAATGCTTGAAGAATGACAGCGTTTCAGTGGTCGTGCCAGATTTTGTGGAAATTATAAAGAGTGTGTGCGCCAGGTTCAGGCACTTATCCAGGCTGAGCACAGCACCGGGATCGGTGCTGTCCAGCACGGCCAGATCCAGGAAACCTTCCCGCAGGCCGAAGGTCTTGCGGAACACTTCGGGCGCCAGGCTGGAACCGCCCATGCCCAGTAAAACCGCCTGTTGGTAGCCTTCCCAGCGCAGACTTTCTGCCAGGGCTATTAGGGTCGGGATGGCAGCCTGCATGCGCTCGGCAATGTCGAGCCAACCCAGCCGGTTGAATATTTCGGCCGGGTCAGGCTGCCAGACAGTATGGTCATTTGCCCAGATGCGCGCGATGATTCGGTCGCTCTTCAGGTCCGCCAGGGCAGCATCTATGACAGCCTGATACTTACCCACCTGAGTTTTGATGAATATACCGTTCTTATTGAGATCATTTATGCTTGACATGCTTGCTTCCTATCAGGACTGTCCAATCACCAGGTCAAATCTTCAACTACAGGTTCCCATAAAGCGGGATACGGGCGCCATTGATCTGACCGGCTTCTTCCGAGCATAAATGCAGGAGCGTTGCGTAGATCTCTTCAGGGGTTGTCCAGGAGGCGTTTTGGGGAGTGGGTTGCTGTTGGCGTTCATGCCGGGTGTCAATACTTTTCACCAGGAGCATATTGGCAGTCACACCAGTGTCCTTCACTTCCTGTGCGATTGTCAACATCAGTGCTTCCAAGGCAGCCTTTCCAATGGCGTATGGAGCCAGATTCGCTACCGGGTTGGATGCAAATGGAGACGAGACGGCCAAAATGCGCCCCCACTGCCTGGAGAGCATGACGGGAAGAAAAGCCTGCACCAGGTAAAAGCTGGTCCATAGGTGCTGCTGCAACATGTTGTTGAGTTGCTCCGTCTCCACCTCAACAACCGGTTTTCCACCGCTCCAGCCCCCCACCAAGTGTAACAATATATCCGCCTGACCATATTTTGCCAGGATTCTGGCGAGTACATCTTGCGCGACAGCATCCTGACCCAGGTCGGCTGCATACGTCATAATACGATCTTCTGGCAGAGCCAGTTCTCCGGCCAGCTGCCTCAGTTTCTGCGGGCTGGTGCTGATCAAAGTCAGCCGGGCGCCCTGGTCAGCAAACTTTTTGGCAGCCACCTGCCCCAGACCACCGGTTGCGCCAGTGATGACAACAACTCGATTTTCAAGGCTCATATTGAACTCCTTCAATTATCAATTTTTGCCTGGTATACCAACACTAGCCAAAATTCGTTTTAACTTTTTGTTTATTTATTAATAAAGATTTGATTTGTTCTGCAACTATTATATAGCAGATGAAGATCAAATTTGCATATGCGTATTCTGGAAAAACAAGACGAGCACATGGATACCGATTTCCGCAGCGTACATTCAGGTGGTAAACGGATGTCCGCCAGATGGTGTATGCCAACATATTGATTTAATTAAACCCTGTGAATGCATCCCTTATCAAGCAAGTATAATTGAGTCGCTAAAACAAAAAGACTTCCGAAGTCATAGATCTTCGGAAGTCTCATATCAAGGGTGGCTGATGGGGGTCGAACCCACAACCCTCGCATCCACAGTGCGATGCTCCGCCATTGAGCTACAGCCACCATGAGAGGGGCGAATTTTAGCACGAATTCATCGGCTAGGCAAGCATATCCTTTACCGCCCGGGCTGCCTTGGCACGTTCGGCTGTCTGTTGTGTACCCTGGACAAGGTCTTTGATCGTGACCTGCTTATGAGAAGTTTCATCCGGTCCAACCACCAGGACCATGCGGATGCGCATGCGATCTGCATATTTAAATTGCTTGTTCAATTTTTGCGATTCGGGATAACAAATCGCATTAACACCACCTTTACGCAGTTCGGCTGCCAGGGCAAAGGAATCGGGCAAAAATTCTTCTGAAAATACGGTGACCAGTACCTGGGCTGGTGTGGTATCAAAAGTGGGTACCAGGCCATATTCTTGCAGGACAAGGCTGATGACTACATCTCCCATCGCAAAGCCCACACATGGAAGAGAATCCCCACCAACATCTGCCAGGAGGTTATCATAACGACCACCTCCCAAGATTGAACGGCGCACCGAACCGGTGACATCAAAAGCTTCAAAGACTGTCCCGGTGTAATACAGCAACCCGCGCATAATATTCGGGTCAAACTCGACATATTCACTGATCCCCATGGAATCGATCACTTTGAACAGGCGCACAAGATCTTCGGATTCACGCCAGAGTTCCTTGTCAGCCAACAAGTCTTTCAGCCCAGCCAATTGAGAAGTTGTCAAACCAACTTCGTATGCAAAAGCTTCCCATTTTTCGGAACTGAGTTTGCCGCGACGGTCAACCAGGTTGGAGACTATGGGTCTTATTTCTGCTGAAAATCCCAATTGATCGAATCTGGATTCCATTAACCGGCGGTTATTAACGTAGATGCGCGTATTCTTTGGGGAGAGCCCGATTTGCTTGAAGAAATTTGCTGCGATGGCAACCAGTTCTGCATCGGATTCCGGTGAACTGGGTCCCAGTAAGTCAATATTCCATTGGAAAAACTCACGGCTGCGACCTTTTTGGGGGCGTTCGTAACGCCAAAACGGTCCAAAGGACCACCAGCGGACCGGGAAAGTCAGCTCATTTTGTTTTTGGGCGATCATGCGCGCCAGGCTGGGGGTTAACTCTGGGCGCAGAGCGATCATATCCCCGCTGCGGTCTTCAAAGACATAAGATTGCTCTTTAACGAGTTCTTCTCCGGATTTGGCGGCATAAAGTTCCAGGGTTTCCAGAAAAGGAGCCTCATACTCCTGGTATCCAAATGATTCGGATACCTTGCGCAAACTATTGTATAACCAGGTGCGCACGGCCATTTGCTCAGGATAAAAATCGCGCGTACCTTTAACAGATGCAATTATTTTTTTCATAACGCTTACTCCAATGGGTCACCATTTATGGTACACCTTTCACATAGGCAGGATTTTCATCTATTTACCCTGCCTAAGGCTTGCGTTAGGGTGTAAATACCCTTCCTGGCGACAGAGAGAATTTTAACACAAGTTGTGGTATATTCGAGACCGGTTAATAAACATTTTCAAGCGAGGATCCATGGAAATCAATTATCAGGAAACCACCAGCGACCTGCTAAAACGCATCGACATCCATAAGCAATATGGCGGTCGGGATATTGACCGATGGATGCTGGATCTCTTAAATCCAAGGAATGGTTCCAGGATACTGGACGTAGGTTGCGGCGCTGGAAAACAGTGTTTTCTCTACCATCAATACACGGGAGGCACCGCAGATATAACAGGTGGAGATGTTAACACCGAACTATTGGCAAAAGCACATAGTGAAAATGCCAAGATCAGCAGTCCGGTCAAGTTCATCGAACTGGATTTTAACAAGCGTTTCCCATTTGAGGATGATCTTTTTGATCTTGAATCATGCTGTTTTGCCATCTACTATGCCAGCGACATTCCCGCCACCATCCGTGAGATGCAGCGTGTCCTCAAACCGGGCGGTCGTTTGTTTTCCACTGGTCCCATGCCGGAAAATAAACAGCTCTTCTATGATGTCATTAAAGAAGCCACAGGCAAGGCCATCCCCCCTATGCCTGGCTCCTCACGTTACAGTACGCAGATCCTGACTGCCATGAAAAAGACATTCTCATCTGTGGAGGTCCACATCTTTGAGAATCCGCTTACCTTTCCGGAGGTGGAACCTTTCATCGAATATACGCGCGCCTCTCTGGCAGAAGACCGGAAGCTTTGGACCAGCCTGTTCCAGGGCACGGAAGATTTTAACAAGGTTATTAAAGCCATTGAAATTGTTGCAACACAGCGTCTGAAAAAAGAAGGCAGCCTGGTGATGACCAAGGTTGTTGGCGGGTTTGTTGCGACCAAGTGATTTATCTTTTCATTAAATAGGGTAGGATGGGGGTTGTGAAGTGGCTTCGCCATCTCACACCCTCCGCACTCCCGGTTTATGAGATAATACCAAGTGATAAAAGATTGGTGAAATTATGATCTTCTACGGAAAACGTGTTCTTTTTATCGGCGCACATCCAGATGATATCGAATTGGGAGCAGGGGCATTAATCCATCACATTCTGCCATCCAGTGATGTTCTCTGTCTGACCTTATCCGACAACCAAAAAAATCCGATGCTCAAGAAAGTAGTGGATGAACTGCATGCCAGCATGCAGGTGTTGGGAGTGCCTACAGACCGGGTGATCGTGGAAAAATTCGCCACGCGTGATTTTCCAGATCTGCGCCAGGATATTCTGGAATATTTACTGAAAATTCGACGGGAGTTCAAACCGGATGTGGTTTTTGTGCATAGCCGGGCAGACATTCACCAGGATCACAATGTCGCTACCGAAGAGGCCCTGCGTGCCTACCGCGGCACATCTGTATTGGGGTTTGACGTGGTACGCTCAAGTTATGGCTTTTTCCCCCATTTCCTGATTGAAGTCAATGCCGGGGACGTTGAAAAGAAAATTGAAGCCCTGGCACAATATAATACCTATTCGGATAAATATTACTTTGACCCGTCCTTGTTAAAAGCCACCATGCTGCGGCATGGTGCACTGGCTGAGTGCACCTATGCAGAGGGTTTTGATATCCTCAGAATCATCGGTAAGTTTGAGCCAATAGGAAACTAGACGACCCCAACCTCGATCATACCATCCACAATCCGGACAGGATAAGCCGGGATATCCACAGTAGCTGGCAGAAGCAGAGCCTCTCCGGTACGGATATCAAAGCGGGCGCCGTGCCTCGGGCAGATGATATCCATGCCCTCGATCTCGCCGTCACCTACTGGCCCACCATCATGGGTACACACGTCTCCCAGGGCATATAAATTGCCCCCCAGGTTTAAGATAACAATTTGTTTTTCATCCACTTCAACAAACAAACGCTCCCCACTAGGCAATTCCTCAAGGGGAGCTATTTGTACAAACTGACATTCAGATGGATCTTTATGAATATAGTTAAACATGCTCACTCCACCAAGTCGTCACTGGCTTCACCCAGCCCATAAATACCGGCTTTTAGAACCTTCAGGGATAGCAAAGCACATTTCAAGCGTACCGGTCCCAGTTCTATGCCAAGCATATCTAGAATATCCTGCTTGTTTAAGGTTTTTATTTCCTCAAGTGATTTTCCAATGATCGACTCGGTCAACAAATCTGCCGAAGCCTGGGATATGGCGCATCCGTGTCCATCGAAGCGGGCCTCATTTACGCGACTGTCTTTATCTATACGCAAGTCAATACGAATGTGATCGCCACATAGAGGGTTATCATCTTCAAATGAAATATCATGCGGTTCAAGTTTGCCGCGATATTGGGGGTTTTTATAATGATCAATGATTACTTCGCGATATAAATCTTCCATTTTTCACCTGGGTAAAATATTACGGTTTCACCCCCATAGTTGGGGGATGTTGCCACTTTTTGAGAAGCCAAGAATTTACGAAAACATTTTCTTTACCTGATAAATGCCTGCCACCAATTGGTCAACTTCATGAGGCATATTATATATATAAAAACTGGCACGCGTCGTGGCAGGAATACCCAATTTTTCATGCAGTGGCTGGGCACAATGATGACCCGCCCGGACGGCTACTCCATATCTGTCGAGGATCTGGGCAACATCGTGCGGATGGATATCCTCCAGCGTAAATGCTGCCACTGCGCCCTTATGTTCTGCTGGCGGACCATAGACACGCACGCCCGGGATCTCCTCCAACCTTTCGAGAGCATAATGGATCATCTCCTGTTCGTGCGCTTCAACCTGCGTCATCCCAAGGCCTTCCAGGTATTCCACCGCACTGCCAAACCCGATGGCTTCAGAAATCGCCGGGGTACCCGCTTCAAATTTGTGGGGCAGAGAATTGGGTAAGAATGAGCGCAGGTGAACCGTCTTGATCATATCGCCACCACCCAGAAAAGGAGGCATATTCTCAAGCAGCTCCAATTTGCCGTAAAGGGCGCCAATACCGGTGGGCCCCAGCATCTTGTGCGCAGAAAAAACCAGGAAATCCGCATCCAATTCTTGCACATCCACGGAAAGGTGTGGAACAGACTGGGCGCCATCCAACAGTGTAATGGCTCCGGCTGCATGTGCCCGACGGATGATCTCTGCGGCAGGATTGATCGTCCCCAGCACATTGGACATGTGGGTAAAGGCTACCAACCTGGGCTCTTGTTTGAGTAATTCCTGGTAAACCTGCATGTCCAATGATCCAGTCTCATTGACCGGGATAAATTCCAGTCGTACGCCGCCCTCAAACGCCAACATATGCCAGGGTATCAGGTTGGAATGGTGCTCCATTTCTGTCAGAATGATCAAATCACCTGATTTCAAATTGGCACGCGCCCAACTATATGCCACCAGGTTTATCGATTCAGTAGTGTTACGTGTAAATATCACCTGCCGGGCTGATGGCGCATTAATGAACCGGGCTACTTTAACCCGGCTGTCTTCATACATTGCAGTGGCTTCTTCCGCCAAAACATGGATGCCTCTATGAATGTTGGCATTATAAGTGCGATAGAACGAATTCAAAGCCTCAATAACAACTAGGGGCTTCTGAGAAGTGGCTGTTGAATCAAGATAAACCAGGGGTACACCTGGATGAACTTGACGATCCAAAATTGGAAAATCGGCGCGGATCTTTTTAACATCCAACGCTGTCATTTTATGATTCCTTGACTGCTTTCTTCTTCTTTGGCATTGGGCGAATATGCTCGGAATGTGGTGGATACCACAGGATCCGATCCGGAACCATCCAGCCATCGGTAAGATATACATTGGTGCGGAATTGAACTGCTACAAGTTTGGGATCCACTTGCACAATAATTCCCCGCAACCAGCCTCGTATCCGGTCTGCATTCTTCTCGTGGTCACAAAATACTTCCACTGTATCCCCAACCTCAAACCCGGATTTCAGATCCGGGGTCCGCATATACGCAAATTGAGCCATAAAACCCTCCGAAAACAGTACATCCGCAACTTGGTGTCATCTGTACTGTCTCAAAAAAATAATGATGCCGTTTTATTCTATCTATATTAGCATTGAAACCGATGTTTGACACATTCCTGATGGATTATTTGCCAACTGTTTTTTCCAAAATGGCTTGCTGAAAGCGCTCACGTACACCTTCAAAAGGGATCCGTTGCATGATCGGGTCAAAGAAGC
This sequence comes from Chloroflexi bacterium GWB2_49_20, assembly GCA_001796335.1. GTDB lineage: Bacteria > Chloroflexota > Anaerolineae > Anaerolineales > Villigracilaceae > UBA12087. The sequence goes on from MGMF01000007.1 coordinate 27,418, forward strand.
CTTCAACGATTAGACGCTCTGCATCTTCAGCTGGGATGCCCCGGCTGAGCATGTAAAACATGGGTTCAGGATCTATTTTGCCAACAGTGGCTCCATGTGTGCAACGTACATCATTTGCCAAAATTTCCAAACCAGGTATCGAATCCGCCCGTGCGGCTGGACTTAACACCAGGTTTCGATTTGCTTGAAAGCCATCCGTCTTTTGGGCATCGGGTGCAACATAGATCATGCCCTGCCAGACCGAACGGCTGCTCCCTTTCAGTGCGCCCTTAAATAGAAGGTCGCTGGTGGTATGGGGAGCCAGATGGTTCTGGCGGGTGTCATGATCCAGATGCTGCTGCCCATTGGTGAAATAGAAACCAGACATTCGACCTGTGGCTCCCGGGGCAACCAGGTCAAGGCTGGAGAAATTCTTCGTGACCCGGGATCCAATCGCGCCAAATATCCAATCCAGGTTGGCATCCCGTCCCACCTGTGCGCGTTCATGGCTGAAGTTCCAGACCTGGTCACCCCAGGATTGAAGTTCAACAAAACGCAAATTGGCACCATCGGAAACTTTTATCTCAACCAGTCCGGCATGCAGGTTTGGAACCTGTTGCGCAGAAGCTGATTCGTGCACATACGTGACCGAGGCGCCTTCATCCACCCAGATCAGCAGGTGCGAGATATTCGCCAGGTTATAACCACCGCCCCACAAAACACTGTGCAGCGGCTGCTCAATGCTAACGCCTTTGGGTACATACAATACAACCCCATTCTCGGAAAATGCAGCTGCAAGGGCAGCAAATTTACCTTCCTGGCTGCGAACAATCTCGCCAGCCAGGCGCTCCACCAAATCCGGGTACTGAACTTCAGCCGTCCGCAAGTCCGTAAAGATGACACCTTTTTTTTCCAGAGCAGGGTCAAGACTCACCTGCGACTGGTCGGGAAGGAGCAAAATTTGCCCGCCGTGCTGGCTGCCTGCCAGGGGTTGAAGAAGGTTTCCGGGTACTGGCTGGTATTCCTGCTGGACGCCTGGGGAGGGTAAATGAAATGTATCCGTCGGCAGCAAACGCAGATCGGTCCTTCGCCAGGTTTCATCTTTGGTGGTGGGCAGAGGCAGGCGGTTGAACTCTTCCCAGGCTTTTTGACGATAATCTTTTAGCGGACCTTCCAACCTGATCATTTCAGGCGTGAAGGTGAAATGGCCTATGGTTGGCTCCACCCGGCGGGTTCGCGAGCTTACAACAATGTGGGGTTTTTCTTCCATATCAGCCAATCGATCCTTCCATCTGAAGCTGGATCAAGCGGTTCATTTCAACCGCATATTCCATGGGTAATTCCTTCACCAAAGGCTCGATGAAGCCGGATACCACCATGGTGGTGGCTTCTTCTTCCGTCAACCCTCTACTCATCAAGTAAAACAATTGCTCATCACCCACTTTTGAAACTGATGCCTCATGACCGATGCTCACATCAGACTCATCAATTTCGATGGTTGGATAAGTATCTGATTGGGATTTCGGATCCAGAAGCAGGGCATCACAAACCACATTAGATCTGGAACCTTTGGCACCTTTATATACCTTAAGCAAACCACGGAAGGAGGAGCGTCCGCCGCTCTTGGAGATGGACTTGGAGATCACCTTGCTGGTGGTGTTTGGTGCAAAATGGATCATCTTGCTGCCCGCATCCTGGTGCTGCCCTGCACCTGCAAACGCCATGGAAAGCATTTCGCCATGTGCACCGGGTTCCATTAAATAACAGGAGGGATATTTCATGGTCACTTTTGAACCCAGGTTGGCATCCACCCATTCCATGGTGCCATTGGCATAGACCTTGGCACGCTGGGTGACCAGGTTGTAAACATTGGTCGACCAGTTCTGGATGGTGGTATAGCGCATGCGCGCTCCGGCTTTAACGATAATCTCGATCACGCCGGAATGAAAAGAGTCAGTGGTATATTGAGGTGCGGTACATCCTTCCACATAATGTAACTGCGAATCTTCATCCACAATGATTAACGAGCGCTCAAACTGCCCAACATTGGCAATATTCAAGCGGAAATATGCCTGGAGCGGAAGATCCACTTTAATGCCCTTGGGAACATAAACAAAAGAACCTCCCGACCAGACCGCGCTATTCAACGCCGCAAATTTGTTATCTTCTATCGGTATGACCGAGCCAAAGTATTCGCGGAAAAGCTCAGGGTACTGGCGCAAACCATCCTCTATGGACAGAAATATCACGCCTTTTTTTTCGAGGTGATCCTGGATGCTGTGATACACCATCTCCGATTCATATTGAGCCCCCACTCCTGCCAGAAATTTACGCTCAGCTTCAGGGATTCCCAATTTATCAAAGGTGTTCTTGATCTCATCGGGTACATCATCCCACGATTTTTCCGAACCTTCGGTTGGTTTCACATAATAAAAAATGTCTTGCAGGTTCAATCCGGAGATATCCGCTCCCCAGTCGGGCATGGGTCTTTGCAGAAAATGGTCCAGCGCCTTCAGTCGATAATCCAACATCCACTGAGGCTCGCCTTTCATCTCTGATATTTTTTTTACTATGTCACGATTCAGCCCTTTTTTGGATTTAAAGAAATAATCGTCGGACGAATCTTTAAAGCCGTATTTATAGGTCCCCATATCCTCCAACAATCGCGCATCGGATGCCATACCAACCTCCAATAACTACCAATAAATACTATGCCGGGATGGGTTCCTGGTATTTTTCACGCACCCAGTCATAGCCATGTTCTTCCAGCTTCAAAGCCAGAGCAGGTCCACCAGATTCAACAATGGTTCCGTTGAACATGATATGCACAAATTGCGGTTTGATGTAATTTAACAGGCGTTGATAATGTGTGATCACAACCACGCCGAGATTAGGGCCTGTCAGGGCATTGACACCTTCGGAAACGATCCTTAATGCATCGATATCCAGACCCGAGTCTGTCTCATCCAGGATGGCAATTTCCGGTTGGAGTGTAGCCATTTGCAGGATTTCTGCACGCTTCTTTTCTCCACCTGAGAAACCATCATTCAAGTATCGTCCCGCAAACTTCGAATCCATTTTGAGCAAATTCATTTTTTCGATCAGCATTTTTCGAAATTCCGGGATCGGGATGCCTTTTTCCTCAGGGTTGCTGGCACGGCGACGGGCATTAAGAGCTGTGCGCAGGAAATTTGCTACGGTTACTCCGGGAATGGCGACCGGATATTGAAATGCCAGGAATAAACCCAGCCGGGAGCGTTCATCCGGTCTTTTTTCGAGAATATTCTCGCCTTTGAACCAGATCTCACCCTGTGTGACTTCATAAGAGGGATGTCCCATCAGAGTGTATGCCAATGTGGATTTGCCGGTACCATTGGGTCCCATGATGGCATGGACTTCGCCTTTTCTCACAGTCAGGTTAAGACCTTTTAGGATTTGTTTACCTTCAATACTTACATGAAGATCTTTAATAATCAACTCAGTCATAAAAAAAGCTCCTTTATGGCTTTTTCAATTAGTCAGGTGTTGCGCCAAAGCTGGATATTCAACGAGATAAGAAGGCTATTTACTCGTAAATCTCTTACATATTGATAATTAGTGTTGGTCAGCATTATAGCAAAAAATAGGTGAATTGTCAAATTATTATGATATTATTCTAGTATATTATTTTCAACATCTTCCACGATTCCAAGCTTCGGAGAAACACAAATTACGGCATCGTCACGAAGATCGCTGCTGAAAGCAGTTGTGAGTTACAGTAACCTTCGGGACGTCCTGCACATCACCCATAGGAGGAGGTTTCTTTTGGATATTTATCATAATTATCTACTTTATTGACAAATTGCAATGGGACTGATATACTCCAAATTAGAATTTCCGACTTCTTTGCAGTAACTCACCCTCTTTTAGATTTAAGAGGGGAAAGAATATGCCCATGAAAAGCACCCGCGACCGAATTTTACAAACTCTGCTAAGAAAACCACGTTCCACGATCAATGATCTGGCTGGTGCAGTTGACATTAACCCCATCTCTGTCAGGCATCACCTGAACAGCCTCCAGGCTGCCGGCCTGGTGGCAGGGGAGGAAGAACGTCACGGTGTCGGACGTCCCCGCCTGGTTTATTTTCTGACAGAAGGGGGCATGGAAAGATTCCCAACACGTTATTTACGGCTGACATCCCGCTTGCTGGATCAACTCAAAGATAGCATGCCCGAAGTCCTGGTTAGCAAATTATTTGCCCAAATGGCAGATGATCTGGCTGAAGATTACCAGGAGCAAATGCAAGGTTTAAATATCGAAGAGCGCCTGGATTTGATCAAAATATTACTTGCCGACGAAGGCTTTACAATCGAATGGGAGCGGGCAGGGGAACAATATCGCATCCACGAGATCAGTTGCCCATATTATCAAATTGGGCAGAATCATCCTGAAGTCTGCACCGTGGACCAAACCCTGATATCCAAAATGCTGGCAGTTCCAGCTGAAAAAGTTCAATGTATATTAAGTGGCGACGCCCATTGCACTTATGTAATTCAGTCAGAGATGGAGGCGGCTAAATGAGCGAAGACCCTACCCCGATCAATGAAGTTGTGTGGGATATTCACTCAACCCATCCCGAACTGGTTCAACCATTGCGAGACAAATTCTCCGAAGTAATGGATCCAGAGATCGGATTGAATATCGTTCAATTGGGTCTCATTCGCAAGGTCTCCATAAAGGAAGGAAAAGCCGATATTTTTATGATCCTGACTACTCCTTTCTGTCCCTATGGTCCGGCAATGCTGGAGACCACCCGTCAAAAGGCGCTGGAAGCATTGAACATGGATGTAAATATCGAATTAGGCATGGAACCATGGGATTTTTCTTTGATGGAAGATCCCGGTGCGATTGATTGGGGTATGTACACCTGAAATAACTTTTAATATTTCGTTGATCTTATTAAAAACAGGCCTGATAACGGTAACCTGTTAGAGAATCTGCACAAGGAAAAATATTAATTATACACAGCCCTGTTGAAAAACACAGGGCTGTGTATAATCATCAGGAACCTCATACCAGTCAAAAAGGATGATGATATGATTAATTGTACTTTTTGTAAAATCATTGCTGGTGAAATACCCGGCAAGATCGCCTATAAGGATGATCTGGTCACTGCATTTCATGATATTAATCCTGTCGCACCCACCCACATTCTGGTCATTCCCAACAAACATATCGCTTCTACAAATGACATCACCCAACAGGACGAAGCATTACTGGGACATATGTTGTTGGCAGTCAAAAAAATCGCTGCTGATCAAGGCATTGCTGAAAAAGGTTATAGGCTCATCATCAACACCGGTCCAGATGCAAACCAGGTCGTCCAACACCTGCATGTACATATCATCGGGGGGCATTACATGCGTCACCCAATGGGATGATATTGAATCGAAACCGCCCCATTGACAGGCGCCTTCTGGCATTTATGTTCTGGCCGCGTGCTTCAGAATCTGCTGCCCGGCAAAATTTACGCCAATATCTTCATCCTATCCGCGCTGCCCTGACACCCATTGACCCTGAAGGCAGACTTCCCCAGGGAGCACCTCAAATTCGGAATGAGCATACCTGGGAATGAACACTACAGATTCGCAATCTTCAGGAATCCATGAGTAATATTTCTGAATTTGGTGGAGAGATTGTCTGGCGACCCACACCAGAATATATTCAAAAAGCAAACTTGAGTCACTTCATGCAATTGCACGGCATGCAGGATTTCGAAGAGCTTCTGCTTCGCTCGATCCAGGATGTCAACTGGTTCACCGATTCCATCCTGAAATGGCTCGATATTCAATTCTTCTCGCCTTATTCAAAGGCAGTCGATCTCTCGAGAGGTATCCAACGACCGGCATGGTGTATAGATGGAAAATTGAATATTGTTCATAACCTGTTGGACAAATATCAGAATACACCCACCTGGAGGCAGCCTGCCTTGTTTTGGGAAACCGAAAACGGGGATTCAGGCAGCCTTACTTACCAAAATTTATTCTTCCAGGTAAATAAGACGGCCAATGCCCTGCGCTCGCTTGGTTATAAAAAAGGCGACACGATCGCCATTTTCATGCCCATGACTCCTGAAATCGTAATTGCAATGCTTGCCATCGCCCGTATCGGAGCCATCATACTACCCTTGTTTTCCGGTTATGGGGTGGGAGCAGTTGTCACCCGGCTTGTGGATGCGGATGCAGTAGCCTTATTTACTGCCGACGGAGCTTTTCGTCGCGGGATATCAATCGCAATGAAACCAATTGCCGATGAAGCTGCCAGCCAGGTTCCTGCGCTTAAACATCTGATTGTCGTAAAGAATACAGGCCAATCCGTAAGTATGACTCCCGGTCGGGATCACTGGTGGTCCGATCTGGTTGAACCACAATCCGACCAAGCCGGAATCGAAATCACCGCGGCAGAAGATGCCTTGATGGTAATCTATACGTCGGGTACCTCAGGCAAACCCAAGGGCGCTTTGCATACACACTGCGGATTTCCCGTCAAAGCCGCACAGGATATGGCTTTTGGCACCGATGTGCATCCGGGAGACGTGATCTATTGGATGACCGATATGGGTTGGATGATGGGGCCCTGGCTGGTATTTGGTGCCTTGTTATTAGGCGCCACATTCCTGCTTTATGATGGTGCGCCGGACTACCCCTCTCCAGAGCGACTGTGGCAATTGGTCGAAAAACATCGCATCAACACCCTGGGTGTATCGCCCACTTTGATTCGTTCGCTGATCCCGCATGGGGATGACATGTTCCGCAAACACGATCGCTCCAGCCTGCGTTTCTTTGCATCCACAGGTGAACCCTGGAATCCAGGTCCCTGGATGTGGCTTTTCGAGAAAGTTGGTGAAGGCAAACGTCCAATCATCAACTACTCCGGAGGTACCGAAATCTCTGGAGGTATCGTGATGGGGAATCCCCTGCGCCCGCTTAAGCCATGCTCGTTCTCTGCCCCCTGCCCTGGTATCGCCGCAGATGTCTTTAATGAAAATGGTCAACCCATCCGCAACGAAGTGGGAGAATTGGTCATCAAAACACCCTGGATCGGTATGACACGTGGATTTTGGAAGGATGAGCAACGTTATCTCGACACCTATTGGTCACGCTGGGAAAATATCTGGACACACGGTGATTTTGCAGCCATCGATTCGGATGGTCTATGGTATATCCTGGGACGTTCAGATGACACCATCAAGATTGCGGGCAAACGTCTCGGGCCTGCTGAAGTGGAGTCCATCCTCATGCGCCACCCAGCTGTGCTCGAGTCAGCCGCCATTGCCATACCACATGAGATCAAAGGGAATGAACTGATCCTGTTTGTGGTTCTCAAGCCAGGAAATCCACCGAGTGATTCCTTGCGAACTGTCTTGAAACAACTAATTATTGCTCAGATGGGAAAGCCCCTTGCGCCAGGTGAGATCGTTTTTATCAGTGACCTTCCAAAAACCCGCAATGCCAAAGTAATGAGGCGTGTGATCCGCTCTGCTTACCTCGGTCATGATCCCGGTGATATCAGTTCATTGGTGAACCCCGCAACCGTCGAAGAAGTTGGAAATGCCCGGAAAAGAGTGAAATAAATCCCGGATTATTATGATGAAATATTTATTCTTTTATGATATGCTCTTAAAAAAGGGTCACTGAACTCTGTTCAATAAAGGAGAACCTCATGTTGGTTGGAAAAAGAATGTCTCATCCTGTTATTTGGATCACCCCGGATATGCCCGTTCACGAGGCATTAATCCTATTCAAGAGTGAACACATCCGCCGTGCTCCTGTAATAAAAAACAATAAACTTGTGGGTATTGTTTCTGACAGAGACCTGCTCAACGCTTCCCCATCCCCGGTTTCAAGTTTAAGCATATGGGAGATGAATTATCTGCTGACCAAGATAATCGTTGCAGATGTAATGACCAAAAAAGTGATTACGGTTAGTGAGGAAACCCCTATTGAAGAAGCTGCGCGCATCATGTCTGATAACAAGATTGGCGGTTTACCAGTCATGAAGGATGGACATGTGGTCGGCATCATCACAGAAACCGACTTGTTCAAGATCTTCCTGGAATTGATGGGAGCGCGGGAGCGAGGTGTGCGTGTGACCGCTTTGTTGGCTGAAAAGCCAGGTCAGCTTGCCAAAGTGACTGAAACACTATCCGCGCTTGGCGGAAACTTCATAGCTTTTGGCGTTTTTACCGGTGAGGATCCCACCAACCGCCTGATCACCTTTAAGATCACCGGTTTGAAAAAGAGTGATGTCGAAAATGCTTTGAAACCTCTGGTCGAATCTATCTCTGACATCCGTGAGTGATTTCGATATACCCGCCAATTTAGTGTTTTCTTAATAGTTAAAAAAACGGCAGATTTTTCTGCCGCCTTATGTGTCTACTTAATATGTTGGGGAAGGCGGGGTGTGTGGGCGGCTTCGCACCCTTCGGGTATGCTTCGCGACCGCCCACACACCCCCCGCCCCCTTGTTTATTGAGATCAAACCGTCTTCTTATTTGTGCAAAGAAATGGTTAGCGGATTTTGAACATTTGGGTCAGCTTCATCGCCAGGTTCAAGTCCCCGGCCAATTTTAACTTTCCCTGCATAAAGGCCTGCATCCCATCCAACTCTCCCGTAAATATTTTTACATAATCACTGGAGTCGGCCGTCAGGGTCATTTTGGGACTGGGGTAAACACCTTTTTCGGTTGTGCAGGCACCATTTTTAATGGAAGCAAACCAGTCACCGGCTTCGGCACCTGTAAACTTGAACTGGATGACAGCATCGATCGGTCCGGCTTTTTCAGATTGAAAAGCGCCGGGCATTTTGGACATCAAATCAGCAATTGTTAATGGCATATCATTTTCTCCTTATTGTAAATTTTCAAATATTGCAGCAGCACCCATTCCGCCGCCGATACACATGGTAACCATGCCATATTTGGATTTCCGGCGACCCATCTCATAAAACAACTGGGTGGAAAGCTTGGCACCAGTGCAACCCAGCGGGTGACCGAGTGCAATCGCCCCGCCATTTACATTAGTTCTCTCAGGATCGATCTCCAACTTTCGCATCACTGCCAATCCCTGAGCGGCAAATGCCTCATTCAATTCGATCAGGTCAATATCGCTCAACTTCAAACCGGCCAATTTTAGTGCCTTGGGGATTGCCACCACCGGGCCAATACCCATCAATTCTGGTTCGACCCCACCAGTTGCAAAGGCTGCAAAGCGTGCCAGAGGTTTCAGATTCAAACTGGCAGCTTTCTCGGCAGACATGATCACCACTGCGGCAGCTCCATCAGACATTTGGGATGAATTTCCAGCAGTGACTGTCCCGTCTTCTTTGAAAGCAGGGCGTAGCTTGGCTAAACCTTCCAGGGTTGAATCGCCGCGTGGACCTTCGTCCCGTTTATGGGTGAATTGGCGCGCGAAAGGTTTTCCATTGGCATCCAGTTCTTTGATGGTTACGTTAATCGGCACAAGTTCTGGATCAAACAAACCGGTTTCCACTGCGCGAGCAGCGTTTTTGTTGGAGCGAACTGCAAATGCATCCTGATCTTCACGGCTGACATTGAACTTTGCAGAAACATTCTCGGCTGTCAGACCCATATTGGTGTAGTAATGAGGCAGGTCTTGCGCAAAATGGGGGTTGGGAGCAAACTTGTAACCAGCCATCGGTACCATGCTCATCGATTCGGCGCCTCCAGCAATGGCAACTTCCATTTGACCAGCCATAATGGCAAAAGCCGCGTGGGCAATGCTCTGCACGCCGGAAGAGCAATAACGGTTAATGGTCTCACCAGAGACTGAATTAGGCAAACCGGCTCTTAATGCAATCATGCGGGCCATGTTCATGCCCTGCTCACCCTCAGGAAAAGCACAGCCAAAAATAACATCATCGATCTCGGCAGGATCCAGGCCGGGAGTACGCTTAAGTAATTCTTTGATCACTTCTGCACCCAACTCATCCGGGCGGACAGTTGCCAGGCCGCCACGCTTGGCTTTACCCACAGGTGTTCGGGCAGCAGAAACGATTACAGCATCTCTTGTCGTCATCTTCATACCTCCTAATTCCGCAGCGGTTTGCCGGTATTCAGGAGCGCCCACATGCGTTCCTGGGTCTTCTGTTCACCGCATAATGAAAGGAAAGCTTCACGTTCCAGGTCAAGGAAATACTGTTCGCTGGTCCAGGTTGGCCGGCTCAAGTCCCCACCCGTCATGACATGGGCAAGTTTGCCAGCAATGATACCTTCATATTCTGTAATGAACTTCGCTTCCTTGAACGACCATGCCCCAATCTGAATGGCAGCCAGGGAGTCACGCCCGGCAGCGTAAATTTGTTCAGGCGCCGGTGGTTTATAGCCAGTGTTTGCCATATGCAAGACTTCCTTCTTTGCCTCGTTCAGCAAATAGTCACGATGCATGACAATTCTATCCTGAGGTCCGAGGATCTTAAATTGACGGGCTTCCTCTGCACTGGTAGCAACTTTGGCTTGTCCAATTTGAATAAATACCTGCTGCAGGAAAGGTAACACCTCTGCATCTGGTGTGCGCATGGCTGGGTTGACGATCCGGCGCACCATCTCTTTGGTTCCACCACCAGCCGGAATTACACCTGCCCCCAATTCCACCAGACCGATGTAGGTCTCAGATGCAGCCACAACCCTGCTGCCGTGCATGATGACTTCGCAGCCTCCGCCCAGGGCCATGCCCGCGGGTGCGACCACGACCGGTTTGGGGAAGTAGCGCATACGCATATTCATGTCCTGCAGCTTCTTGATGGCCTGATCAAGCACATCCCACATGCCTTGTTGGGCGGCTACTACCACCATGAACAAATTGGCTCCAGCGCTGAAGTGTTCGCCATCATTGCCAACCACCAAACCTTCAAATTCATTTTCCGCCCGGTCGAGGGCTTCGACTGTGATATTGAAAATATCGTCGTCCAGGGCGTTCATCTTGGTATGGAATTCAATCAGGGCGACACCGTCACCAATATCATACAGGGAGGCACCGGCATTTGAACTGATAACTTTCTTGGTTCCCTTGAGTTCGTTCAGAACGATCAGCCCCGGGGTTTTTTCTATTTTCACATATTTTTTCTGGCTTACATCATAAACTCCCACCTTGCTGGTTCCTTTATACTCGTAAAACGTCTCAACGCCAGATGCCAACATTTCTGAAACCCATTCGGCGGGCGGATATCCATTCGTCTTCATCGCTTCCAACGTATCACGTACACCCAGCATATCCCAGGTTTCGAATGCCCCGGCATCGTGCATGAAACCCCAGCGCACGGCATCATCCAGTGGTTTGGGAGTATCCGCAACTTCTGGAATAATGGTGCTGGCATATTGGAAACCCTGATAGGTCAAGGCCTTGACCAAGTCTGCAGCTTTATCAGATTCAGCAGTCAATACCTTTAAACGTTCCCCCAGAGTTTCTCCATCTTTTGCTTTTTTAACTGAATCAAAGCGCGGCTTGGTGGTGGGTTTATGCTCCAGAGTATAAAGATCCAGGGAGTGATATTCCTTCTTGCCATCCGGATCACGTACTTCCTTGTAAAATCCCACCTTGGTCTTATTACCCAACCAACCACGCTCAACCATGCCATGGATAAGCATGGTCGGTTTTTCAGATGCCAGGTATTGCTGCCCTAGTTTGTCATAAGGGATGGCAGGTGCCAGGTTTTTGCCGACATGCTCCCAAACGTCAATACCCACCAGATCGATCAGGCGGAATGTGGCTGTTTTAGGTCGTCCGATCAATGGGCCGGTTATCGCATCCACTTCATCAACTGTGTAGCCGTTCTCCATGATGAAATGAAGTCCAAACGCACCCGTACCGAAAGCCATGCGATTCCCGATAAAGTTGGGGGTATCCTTGCATAAAACGATACCTTTACCCAGGCGGTATTCTCCAAACCAACTGATGAATTTCGTCACATCTGCAAGGGTGTCCGCGGTAGGGATGATTTCAAGCAACTTAAGGTAACGGGGAGGGTTGAAGAAATGTGTCCCGAGAAAATGTTTCTTGAAACCATCTGAGCGTCCATCCGCAATATCTTTAACCGGGATACCGGAGGTGTTGGTGCTGATAATTGATTCGGGTTTCCGGACTTTGTCAATGCGCTCCATCAATTGCTGTTTGATCTTTAAATTCTCAACGATGGCCTCGATAACCCAGTCCGCCTCTGCGATAACGCTGAAGTCGTCTTCCAAATTTCCTGTTTTTACCAGGGTTAATTGGTCTGAAGAGAAGAAACTGGCTGGACGGGATTTCTTGGCACGATCGAAACCTTCGTCCACAATTTTATTGCGCGCTGCTTTTCCAGCCTCCACAGGAACATCTTTTGGCACGATATCCAGCAAAGTGACCGGCACACCAGCGTTGGCCAGGTGGGCAGCCAGCGCTGCTCCCATGGTACCTGCACCAATGACAACTGCTCTATGTACTTTGTAGGTCATATATTCCTCCTCCGTTTTTTTAGGGTCTGGATGAAATTGGCTTCACCCAGGCATAATTTGTATGATCTCACTAAACCGGGGGCGGGGGTATGTGGGCGGTGAGACCGCTCACATACCCCCATCCTCCCCTTCTTATTGGGAAGATTCCATAATTTAGCTCAAATCCTTTGAGCGATATTCCAGGATCAGGCGTGCGACCACCAGGCGGTTGATCTGGCCGGTACCTTCATAAATATCGCTGATCTTGGCATCCCGGAACCACTTTTCAAGCAGGTATTCGCGGCTGTACCCCAGCGGTCCCATGATCTCCACAGCTTTCTGGGTGATCTTGTTAACTACATCACCAGCGCGCACCTTGCTCATGGATGATTCAAGAGAGTTTGGCTTGCCATTATCCATCATCCAGACAGCTTTAATGACTAGCAGCCAGGCTGAGCGCAGCTGGATCTCCATGTCAATCACATCTTTTTCTATCGAAGTCAATTTTTGGCGGGGAAGACCATAACGAATGGTGACGCCTTTCTCTGCCAGCATCTCCTTCAGCAACCCCAAAGTTGCACGAGCCAATCCGATCGCCTGGGCAGCAACGATTGGGCGGGTTGCATCAAAGGTTGCCATGGCACCTTTAAACCCCTTGGTGGTGGTTTCAACGGTCGGGCTGCCCAAAATATTTATGAATGGAACACGGCAGTCTTGTAAAACGATCGAAGCTGTATCACTGGCACGAATACCCAGCTTGTGTTCCATCTTGGTCACCTGGGCACCCGGCGTACCTGCCTCCACCACAAAAGAGCGCATCCCTGCACGTCCAGCGGATGGATCAATGGTCGCCCACACTACAATAAAACCCTGTGAGTCGAGCATGGCTTTATGCCCGGCGGTCACAAAGATCTTCTCTCCGTTCAAGATCCATTCATTGGTCGTTTTGTCCAATACAGCGGTCGCCCGGATGGCGGATGTATCCGAACCTGCCTGGGATTCTGTCATGCACATGGCGTCAAAGACCGGCGTGTCCCCTTTAAACCGCTTCAGGAAACGCTCTTTCTGTTCATCGGTTCCGGCGGCAGCCACAGCCGCAGACCCGAGCATACCCCCTGGCATACACAGGTACAGACCGGGATCTCCCCATGAAAGCCCTTCAACCATGAATGCCAGGCGCTGGTAAGCCAGGCGTGGACCTTCCCTGTTCTTGTCTCCGGCAGCCATGGAGGTACCCCCGCCTCCCATGGCTTTGGCGGCTGTATGCATGAAGTTAATATAATCCCACGGGATCTCATGCTCATGTTCATCAAAGTAACGAGCCACCGGACGCATCATATTGACTGCAACAGTTTCGATCACATTCATAACTCCAGTAATCTTTTCGGGAACTTCAAACTCAATCATGTCAATCCTCCTTGGCTCATACCATTGCCAGACCGGTAAATGTAGCAAAGCCGCGACCGTTGCGCATAAATAATTCAACTGGATGTTCGCGTATATAGCCATGCCCGCCCAAAATTTGTACAGCGCGGTCAGTCACCATCATCACCATGTCAGCTGCACCTGTTTGAGCCAGGTAAGCCTGCTTAGTGGCATCTGGTTTGCCGGTATCCAACATCCAGGCCGCCTCCCAAGTAAGAGCCCGCATTGCCTCGATCTCGATGGCCATTTCAGCCAGCATAAATGCGATCGCCTGCTTCTGGGCAACTTTCATCCCAAACACGTCCCGATCCTTGGCATAATCACGGGAATACTCAAAAGCAGCCTTGGCTACACCTACCGCCATGGAAGCCAAAGTGACCCGGCTGGCGTCCAGCACAGGGCCAAACTCTCCTGGCAGAATATTGGCTTTTGGTATTCGCACTCCCTCCAGTTTGACAGAATAAAATGGAAGCGCATTAAGTCCCATCAGTTTCTGTCGTTCCGCAGGGATGGTTACACCGGGAGTACCGGATGGCAGGATAAACCCTCTGGTTTTTCCATCCATCTTGGCATATACGATCATTGATTTTGCTTCGGAAGCAAATGGGACATATGTCTTTTCGCCATTCAAGAGATATTCATCACCCGAAGCTTCAGCAGTGGTGGCCACGTCGTTTGCATCAAAATCAAATTTAGGTTCCAATAGGGCCGCAGTATAAGGTTGCCAGGCAGCCTCGATGACAGCCGGTATGTATGTTTTCTTCTGCTCCTCAGTACCTGCCAGCAGGATTGGCATCGTGAACAGTCCTGGTGCCATGATAGCCATGCTTCCAGCCAGGTCCCCCCAGGCCATGGATTCCGCTGCCAGGACACCTGTCACAACCGAACGGTCGCCAAATCCACCGTAAGCTTCAGGAATGGAAGCCTGCAAAACCCCCAATTCCCAGCCTTTGTCAATCAGCCTGGATTGATACTGACCGGATTCTTCCGCATCGTGGGCTGCTGGACGCATATCATTGGTGGCAAACCGGTTGACAGCGTCGATCAACATTTTTTGTTCTTCAGATGGTTCAAATGAGTACATTAGTCTTCTCCTTTGGGGAAATAACCGAATTGGTCCTCTCGATTACGCGACGATACTGCAAAGTGATCTGATTTGTCTCCTCCAACTCGTCCACATTAGTGATCTCCAACAATCCATGTTGATAAAGATATTCCACATACGCCCCGGTTTTTTCCAAAACCAGCAGGGCATTGTATCCAGCGACTTTGCCGTACAGGTGGGAAGTTAAATCGGACAGACTGTGAGGCTCACACAGGAAATCCATGCATTGATCCAAACGTGTGTTGATTGCTTTACGAATGGCAATTGAGCGTTCCGCCAGATCTTCAATAGGAAGATCATGACCAGATAAAATTATTTTATATCCATCCGCCCATGTATTGAATTTCTCCAACGATTCCAGGTAATGTCCCAGGCCCAGATATGGGATCAATCTTTCCGGGGATTGGTGGGGTGTGATATCACTTAAGACATGATCCCCACAGAAGATATAGTCATCCAGCCGGATGGCTACCTGTCCGGGGCAATGACCCGGCAAGTGCAGCATACTGAATGGTCCACATTGCATGTCGCTCTGTTCATATGTGAAATCAACCGGGACAGAATGAAAGAAGGCCTTGGTAAATTTATATAATTGCAGCATCTGGGAACGGTCATCCTCCGGTATACCCGCTTCGCACAGATACTGATTCAAACGGAGACTGATCAGGCTCAAACGTTCCTCATGATGAGATATGGTTTGTACATCCAGCTCATGCACACCAACCAGTGCATGCGATTTTTCCTTTAAAAAAACAAGCCCACCCATATGATCGATATGCCCGTGGGTTAACAATATGTGTGTCAAGTCTTCAACTCTTATCTCCTCCCCAATTTCAGCGCTCACCCGGGTAAAACCTTCCAGGATGCCATTATTTGACAACTCACTCCCAGAGCCTGTATCGATCAAAACCAGGTTTTCCCCACTCTGCACCAGATATGCATATACCCAAAATCTTGGGAATGCTTCCAGCGTTATGCGAAATATCAGCGAGCCACCAGAAGTTACAAATTTCTGAAAGCCCTGTGGTTTATTCATTTTGCCAATCTTTCTGGAGGGCGGGTTAACAAACCAAATAAAAATAGGTTTAACATGTGATCTGTAATTGCCTCGACAGGCAGAGGACCAGTCGACCGATACCAGGTGACAGTCCAGTTCATGACACCCAACAAGGCGCGCGCAGTCAAAGCCGGGTCATAGGCACAAAATATTCCTGAATCAATCCCCTCCTGGATCATATCGCGCCATAATCTTTCAAATCGATCCCGCCTGGCAATGTGCTGGGTGTGAAATTCTGCATCCAGGGATCGATGCTCAAGTAAAAGAACCGAAACCAGGTCGCTATGTTCCGTCAATATTTGAAGAAAAGTTTTCATCGCTTGGCGTAACTTTTCGTCTGCAGGCAGGTCTTCTTGAATAACTAGCCTCAAGCGTTCGGTCAGCATATCCAGAGCTTGGTCAAGCAAGACCAGTAGAATTTCCTGCTTGCTGGAGACATGATGGTAAAGGCTGGCTTTTTGAAGGTTGACAGCGTCCGCAATATCCTGCATGGAAGTGGCATGAAAGCCCTTCTGTCGGATGATTTGAGCAGCAGCTTCGAGAATAATTTCTTTATTCATCTTATTCTACCGACCGGTCGGTAGAATAAGCATAGCAAACTTGGAAACAAAAGTCAAGAGGTGTTAGCTTAAATTATGCTATAATCATATGGATATGATCGATTCTTCTCCAGTAACTGCGCAAACTGCTCCATCTGGGCAAGCAGGTCTAAAAAAACAGCGCCTGCTCATCATTGGGTTCGTGGTAATTGTGTTGTTAGTGATTGCTGGAATTGTTTCTGCGATCATAGGATTGCTGCAAGATAGCGCCACCACTGCAAAAATCCGTGATATTTTTCTCATTTTCATGGCTTTTGAGTCATTGATCATCGGTGCAGCCCTGGTCATCCTGGTGATACAGGTGGCCAGTTTGATCAACCTGCTCCAAAATGAGGTCAAACCCATCCTCAAATCTACGAGTGAGACGGTGAATACCTTGCGTGGCACAACTGCATTCCTGAGCGAAAACATGGTCGCGCCGATCATAAAGTTGAACAGCTATCTGGCTGGGTTTAAGAAGTTAACCGACCTCGTGAGTTTTAAAAAGAAATAATTATCCTAACTTCTCAAAAAAGAGGGGTGTTGGGGTGTGAAAGCGAGCTTCGCTCGCTTTCACACCCCAACCTTCCCCCGAATTATTGAGATGAAAATGATTGTCCATACGAAAGGAGATAAATAAAATGTCAGATCATGATGATTTTGGTTCATTCCTGGTAGGTTTTGTTGTTGGAGGTTTAACCGGCGCAGTTGTGGCTCTTCTTTTCGCGCCACAGTCTGGTGAAGAGACTCGCACAGTGATCAAAGAAAAAGGAATCGAACTGCGCGACAAAGCCTCGCTAACCGCAGACGAAGCTATTGCACGCGCAGAAGCTGCTGCAGCCGATGCAAAAGTCCGCTACGAAGAATTGGCCGCAGAAGTCAAGTCTCGCGGCCAGGAAGTAATTTCCTCGGCAAAGAAAGCTGTCAGTAAAAAGAAACCAGCCGAAGATACATCTTCAATTTAATAGGCACATTTTGCGTCATTCAAGGGTTTGATCATTTTGGTCAAACCCTTGTTTTGTTTCTATTGGAAATTATTTCCACCCATTTAGATATTATTTTCCTTTAAACCGTATTGACCTGCCTTTGCTTTTCAAAACAAATAAACCAAGTACTGATTCGGTCTGGAGCCCGGTTTTGTTGTAAAATTGAGTTTATGGAAGTTCAAATAGCAGTTGCGAAGATCAATAAATATGCTGTCTCTGAAAGTGGAGATACCCTTGAAGTAGTCGAAAGACCCAATGGAGGTCTTTCGGTTGTCCTGGCCGATGGTCAGACCTCCGGGCGGGGGGCCAAGGCAGTATCGAGCCTGGTGGTTCGGAAAGTTATAGGTTTGCTGGCTGAAGGAGTACGCGATGGCGCGGCTGCCCGTGCAGCCTCTGACTCTCTGTTCACCGAGAAGAAAGGGAAAGTCTCCTGCACTCTGAACATTGCATCCGTCGATTTGCTAACTCATACGCTTGTTTTAACACGCAATAATCCTGTCCCAATTTTTATTTGCCGGGGATACGAGATGGATTGCCTGCAAAACGACAGCTCTCCACTCGGAATTGCCCGGGATATTCGCCCCCTTATTAACGAGATCAACCTGGAGACAGGCTTAACCGTGGTTTTATATACAGATGGGCTGGTCCATGCAGGGAAACGGAAAGGTCAACCGATGGATGTCTGCACGAACCTTCAGGCATTATTGGATGATCAGGATCCACAACCGCAGGAAATAGCCGATGTCCTTCTCGACCAGGCCATCCGTCTCGACGAAGGGCGGCCAGCGGATGACATCAGTATCGTGGTATTAAAAGTTGTCCATCGCCAGGGAGATGAAGTCCGCCGCATGATGGTCAGGTTGCCGTTCAATTAGTTCTTCCAAATAATGATCGCACACAGGATTATAGCGATATGCTGGCCATCCTGGGCAACCCTTTAGCACTCAATAGACGAATGCATGAATATAATTGACGAATCGCAATCCAATGCAACCCAATCCCCCATTCCAGAACATCATAAAATAAATATCGGGATCGTAGGCCCCTGCAGCGCCGGAAAAACCACTTTAATAAATGGCCTCAGAGAACATGGGTACAGCGCGCGCCATATTGCCCAGGAACATTCTTACGTACCTGATATGTGGCAGCGCCTCTCGCATCCAGATATCTTGATCTTTCTGGATGTCTCTTTCCCTGTAAGCCAACAAAGACGCCTTCTTGATTGGAATATTGATGATTTTGAAGAACAACAAAAAAGGCTGGGGCATGCCCGCCAAAATGCCGATCTGGTTATCAACACGGATGATCTATTCATCGAAGAAATCTTGACCAGGGTAATTTCCTTCCTGCAAAAGATTAATCCTTAGAATTCAGGAATAAAAAGGAATAGATCTGAAGTATGGTCTTTCCCAAACCATTCCCATATATTTTTATTGGGGGTATAATCACCCAACTCGCCGGCCTTTGGCTGGTATTTTTATGATTGGAGAAAGCGATTATGACTCGTCGCCCCTACGTGATGCTGGTTTCGATCCTGGTCCTGGTTGCATTTGCACTTTGGATCGACCTCAGCAACCAAATTACCATCTTGAATCCATTTAATCAACAGGCCATCGTTGACCGCAACGTCACAGTCCGTCTTGGGCTCGATTTGCGGGGTGGTCTGCAAACTCTGTTGGAAGCTGATCTTCCTGCAGATGCGGTTGTCAGCGCTGACGACCTTAAAGTCGCCCGCCAGATCTTGGAGAACCGCTCGAACGCACTTGGTGTGAGTGAAGTGGTTATGCAAGTAGCTCCCCCCCGCCGTATCGTGGCTGAATTCCCCGGCATCAGTAATCCTGAGGATGTAGTTGCCTCATTGCAGAAAACCGGTCTATTGGAATTCGTTGACCTGGGCACCGAGAGACTTAATCCGGGCACTGTCATCCAGACCGACTTTGGCACGGATGCAACAGTCTCTCCCACAGTTATACCCGAAGCATCTGCATCACCGACACTTGAACCAACTGTCTCAGCCACACCTTCAGATGCTTCTCCCACGGAAGCACCCACCCAGACACCCACAGAAATTGCCCCAATTGTTTACCATACGGTCATGACCGGAACCGCACTGGATACGGTCACTGTCACCCAGGGTACCACTGGACAATATCAAATTGCCTTTACTTTAAAATCTGATTCTAAGGCATTGTTCTCCGATTTCACCGGAACGCATGTCAATCAGATCCTCGCCATTGTCCTGGATAAGACTGTGATTTCTGCCCCCAGTATCGATTCCCAGATTACCGATGGGGCGGGTGTCATTACAGGCAGTTTCACACTTGAAGGCGCAAATGCCCTGGCCATCCAGTTAAGATATGGTTCGCTTCCCATTCCTATCAAGGTTGTTGAAAGCCGGACAGTAGGACCAACCCTGGGGCAGGAATCTGTTCAAAAAAGCCTGTTCGCAGGTTTGATCGGTCTCCTGGTTGTCATCCTGTTCATGGCATTTTATTACAGATTACCCGGCGTACTGGCAGATCTGGCGTTGATCGTGTATGCACTTACTACACTGATGCTCTTCAAGTTGATCCCGGTGGTGCTCACTCTTCCGGGTATTGCTGGTTTCATCTTGAGTATTGGTATGGCAGTGGATGCCAATATCTTGATTTTTGAACGATTGAAAGAAGAATTGCGTGCCGGGCGAACACTCCGCCAGGCTATTGACCTCGGTTGGTCGCGTGCCTGGCCATCCATCCGTGATTCAAACTTCTCCACTCTCATTACCTGTGGAATTTTGTTCTGGTTTGGGAATGCCTTCGGTGCCAGCCTGGTTAAAGGTTTCTCATTGACCCTGGCGCTGGGTGTGGTGGTAAGTCTGTTTACAGCCATTACCGTTACACGTACATTCCTGCATGTTATGCTCGACAATATTAAGACTACCGAACATCCCCGCTGGTTCGGATTATAGGAGTGCCACAATGAATATCATTAAAAATCGCTACTTATACTTTGGCATCTCCCTGTTGGTGATCATTCCGGGCATCATCGCCCTGCTTCTATGGCACCTACCTCTTGGCATCGATTTTACGGGTGGAAGTCTCCTTGAAGTAAAGTTTGAAACAGGCGCACCATTATCAAGTGACCAGGTAACAAACATGTATGCGGATTTCTCAAAATCCGGTTCCGATATTTCCAACCCGGTCATTCAACCCCTGGGAACCGACTCGTTATCCATCCGCTCCAAAGTAATGACGGATGCCACCAAGAGTGAGATCGTGGCAGCCATGCAGGAACTTTCCGGAAGTACTGTAACCGTCCTGCATTTTACCCAGGTCAGTGCGGCTGTAGGTCAGGAAGTTGCCACACGTGCAGCCGGAGCAGTAGCCCTGGCGGCTGTTGTGATCTTGTTGTACATCACATATGCCTTCCGTGGCGTTCAACACGCCTTCCGCTATGGTACCGCGGCCATCATCGCCATGCTGCATGATGTCCTGGTGGTCATTGGTTTCGAAGCCATTCTTGGTCATTACCTGGGCTGGGAAGCAGACTCGCTTTTCCTGACAGCCCTTCTAACCGTGATCGGTTTCTCGGTTCACGATACGATCGTTGTTTTTGACCGTATCCGTGAGAACTCCAACCATTACAAGAAAATTGGTTATGAAACCCTTGTCAACCATTCCATCGTGCAGACCCTTGACCGCTCCATCAACACCCAGCTTACCGTTATGATGACCCTGCTGGCATTGACCCTGTTTGGGGGTAATACCATCCGGCACTTTGTTGTTATCTTGTTGGTAGGTGTCTTCTCTGGTACATACTCATCCATCTTCAATGCCGCCCCCATCCTTGTGGTTTGGGAAAACAAGGAATGGCGCACCTGGTTCAAACGCAAACCAGCCGCAGCGCAATAAATTTTGCGCAGATGGGCTTGGGGTCTCACCAGGTTCCCATATAAAGCAAATAAACGGAAAAGGCTCTCATCTTGTGATGAGAGCCTTTTTGCTGGGGGCAAAGGATTCGAACCTCTACATACGGAGTCAGAGTCCGCTGTCCTACCATTAGACGAGCCCCCAATTGACGAGCGCGGCGTATTTTACCATACGCAAGCCCTCCCGTCCAGAGATAATGCTGTTTGTGTTAGCTATTTAACCACCATCAGGTGGTTGAATCCAATGCGTCACAATCCTTGCAGCTTAATGTTGCGATTCAGCCCGTCAACTTCGCCCTGTCACTGCCTCGAAGCAAAAAGGTCAACACAAACCCTGCCACAAATCCGCTGATGTGCGCCATGTAAGCGACTCCACCCGTATCCGTTGTGCTCGTTATGGAGCCGATACCGCTAAAAAGTTGTAGAACGATCCAGAGCCCAATGACGATCAGCGCGGGCACCAGGATCACTCGTTGGCCTTGCAATACTTTTACCCTTCCCTGTGGGAACAACAAAATGTAAGCACCAAGCACCCCCGCAATCGCCCCTGATGCTCCCAAATTCGGTATGTTCGATCCGAGGCTGAACGCCAACTGTGCAAAAGTTGCTGCAAGCCCACAGATTAGGTAGAAGAATGTGAACTTGATGTGACCGAAACGGTCTTCCACATTGTCGCCGAAGATCCACAAGTAAAGCATATTGCCTCCCAGGTGAACCCACCCGGCATGCATGAACATGGAAGTGAACAGGGTCAGAAAATCATTCGTGGGATTGGCAAGGAATCGACTGGGAACAAACGCCCATTTCTCAATAAATGCATCCCCGCCGCTTAATTCGACAAAGAAAAACAGGACGTTCAGGGCGATCAAAACATATGTGATCACAGGAAAAGTTCTGCGAGCGGAATCGTCATCACCAATTGGGAACATAAGATTTATCTCCTTTTACATTGGGTGGGTTAGTCAATCCATAACATCACAACAAGACTTGTTTTAATATTCACTTGCAATCAACCTCCACCTGCAAATCAAGGAATAGCGCCCAACAAGGCACTTCGCCTGGCATCCCTGTGCACTATCCGAAGGGTGAAGGCTTCAACTGCCGGCAGCACGGTGCAGACATACGTCAGATCTCTTTTCGAATGGACATACTCATGAGCAAGTATCTTATATGGTTTGTCTTCACGACCGCGGCAGCACCGGTGAGCTTCTTATCTATTATCGCACATTTCTGGAAGAACGCGCCTGTTTTCGGCCGTCCATTCCGCTTTAGGCGCTGATTGTTATTTATCCTTTATTACCAGTGCGATGCCACCCAAAATAGCTGTGGAGGCTAATATCAGGCGCAGGCTTATGGGCTCAGCGAGGAAAACGATACCCCCCAGGGCAGCGATCACTGGAACACTTAACTGCACTGTGGCAGCCTGGGTGGCTTTCAACCCGGGTAATGCTGTGTACCAGATCGCATATCCTATTCCGGAAGCCAGCGCACCCGATGCAACCGCATACCAAACCCCGGCGTTGTCCAGGGGTATGCCATTGAACATCAATATACTCATTATTACTGCTAAAAGAGCGGCGCGCCTGAAATTCCCTGCCGTCACCCTGGTGGGATCGCCTGCACCTCTCCCCCTTAAAGAGTAGATGCCCCAAGCCGCTCCCGAACCCAACATCAATATTGTGCCGATCAAGGGCGGCGCTGAGAGGCCCGGTAGCAATAGACCCACAAGTCCTCCAAAAGCCAGCATGAGACCCACAAGTTGCAGCCCCAGCAGACGCTCACCTGACCATACTCCATACCCGATCATGGTTACCTGGACAGCCCCAAACAGCAATAGCGCACCGGTTGCCGCAGGCAGGCTCACGTAAGCAAAAGAAAAACCGGCTGCGTAAACGAACAATGCCGAGGCAGACAACCAGCTGCCGCCCCCAGTTTGTGTACCGCGCCGAATCCGCACCACCAGCCAGAGCATCATCGCTCCCGAGATCAAGCGAATGGTTGTGAAGCTGGCCGCATCAATACCGGTATGGCTGAGAGCGAGCCTGCACAGGACTGAATTACTTGCAAACGCAAGCATGGCCAGAGACGTCAGGATGATTATGCGCGCATATGACATTGAAAGTTTTCCTTGCATAGGAAGCGTATATCGGTAGGGACAGGTCTTATTTTACAACGGATCATTTATCATTAGGGGTGGGTCTTCTCGATTGAAATGTCATCCTGAACAAAAAACAAGACCCACCCCTATAATAAATATCAACCCCTGGTTTAAATCCCATTTCTCTACCCAATTAAGATTATAATACTCCTAATTGAGAGGTGACCCATGGATGAACCCAAAACCTATACGGAAGCAGAAGCGGAACGTTTTTTTGCCATCCAGTTCAACGGCAAGACCTGGGGATTGTTGGATAATTCAGAGCGCCGCCAGGAGGAGAATGAGCAATTAATAGACTATGCGCATGCCTCCCTGGCTCACTGGCGGACTGCCGGCACAGCCCTGCATCTTCAGCGCGGCATGTGGATGCTTAGCCATGTCTACAGCGTACTTGGGCAGGCGCATCCCGCCCTAGTCTACGCCGGGCGCTGCCAGGAACTTACCCTTCAACACAAAGACCTGCTGCAGGATTTTGACAAAGCCTACGCCTTCGAAGCCCTGGCACGCGCCCACGCTCTTGATGGAAACCGGGAGGCTGCCCGCAAGTACCTGCTCCTTGCTGAAGAAGCCGGTCGCTTCATTCAGGGCGAAGAAGACCGCAAAATCTTCCTGGGGGATTTCAACGCAGGCGAGTGGTATGGCTTGAAATAACGCCATCATGATATACTGCCCCTGATGAAAACCTTCAGCGGGCTGTCTTTCTTGCGGGAAAAACTCAAACGAATCTCACTGTTTACGCGTATTGCTGTCGGAAACGCCATGGTGATCGCTGCTGGAGCCATTGGCGGCACGCTGCTCACCCGCCACTTCTCGGATGTACTGGATGGCTGGCTGATCGGAGTATTTGCTGCCATCGGCATCAGCTTGAGTTTGCTGGTTAACTTCCTTATACTGAAAGCTGCCCTGCAACCATTGCGTGACCTGCGCAAGCTGGCGGAGCGGATCTCCGGCGGCGGAGATCTGCACGTGGAGCGCTTGAAAAACCCGGATGCCGACACGGTTAGTCTGGCCTCGGCGCTGCATTCGCTGGTCAGCCAGTTGGAAGAACGCAACCAGGAGTTGCACGCTCTTTCCGGACGCGCCATCTATGCCCAGGAGGAGGAGCGCAAGAACATCGCCCGTAGTCTGCATGATGATACCGGTCAGGCTCTCACCATGCTCATCATCAGCCTGGACCAGTTGGAAGCCCACCTTCCCGCTCAACACGGGGACCTGATACAGGATGTTCAGGCTGCCCGTCAACTAGCTGCCAATGCCCTGGCTGAACTGCGCCGGATCGTTTTTGGGCTGCGTCCCGCCATCCTGGACGACTTGGGTTTGGTGTCTGCCATCCGCTGGTATGCCCGCTCGAACCTGGAAGCAGCCGGCATCCATATTGATGTGGATGCCCCCGAACCGATGCCGGAACTGCCTCCGCAAATCAGCATAACCCTCTTCCGCATCTCACAGGAGGCGGTCAACAACATTCTGCGGCATGCCGCAGCCCGCTCAGTTCACATTCATATTTCCCTCGAAGCTCAATCCATCTGCCTGGATGTAATAGATGACGGCCGCGGTTTTGATATGCAAGCTGTCTCGGATGAAGCCCTGCAAAGCCATCACCTAGGGCTGCTCGGTCTGCGCGAACGCGCTGAATTGCTGGGCGGGGAAATTCTCCTGGATTCCACCCCGGGGCGGGGCACCTGCCTTCAGGTTTGTCTGCCTATTCCTGTTTTATTGAGATGATACTGCTTTCGAGTACAATTAGGGGTAATGAAGAAAATCCGCATTCTGCTGGCTGACGACCATACCATCCTGCGCAATGGCATCCGCGCCTTGCTGGAGGATGAACCAGACCTGGAAGTGGTAGCCGAAGCCGAAGACGGGCGCGCGGCTGTCAACCTGGCCTGCCAGCTTGAACCGGATGTGGCCGTGATCGATATTGCCATGCCTCTGCTCAATGGGCTGGAAGCCACCCGCCAGATCAAGCGTCAATGTCCTCGGGTGCGGGTGCTGATCCTGTCCATGCATGATAATGAAGAATATATCCGCCAGGTATTGGAAGCCGGTGCCATGGGCTACATTCTGAAGGATGCCGCAGCCAAGGAACTGATCAACGCCATCCGCTCGGTGCACCAGGGCGAGGCCGTGCTCTCTCCAGCCATCACCCGCCTGGTGATAGAAGATTACCTGCGCTGGGGTGGTATCCGCCCAGCAGATAAAGATGGGATCCTGAGCGCCCGTGAACGTGAAGTGCTGCAGCTCATCGCCGAGGGCTACACCAACAAACAGATCGCCGGCATCCTGACGATATCCGTCAAGACCGTGCAAGCACACCGCCTGAACCTCATGCAAAAGCTGGATCTTCACGACCGGGGGGAACTCATCAAATACGCCATCCAGAAGAAGATCATAGAAATATAAGGGTCTTCTCAAAAAAAGCAGGACGTTGGGGTGTCTCCCGGCATATTAAAAAAATTGAAATATCGTAAATTCTCAGGCTTGTCACACTGAGAGAACTTCTTTCCCTGGAACTTCCAAGCCACATCGTCCCGATGTCCTTTCGGGCGGGCAAGTGTGCGAACGAAGAGTCCCCTGCCCTCCAAGGGGTTCTTCATCAGATTGCTGGTGAAAATTTGAAGTAATAAATCATCCAGACAGGTTTTTTTTATGAAGCCACTAATACGCATCGCCAAATTTGCCAAACCCTACTGGAAAGAAAGCGCCATCGCGCTGGTCCTGCTGACTACGGTTGTCTTTCTCGACTTGGTCATCCCGCGCCTGATCCAAAAGATCATCGACCAGGGCATCGCTAAAAACAATATGACGTTGATCGTCAACACTACCTGGCTGATGCTGGGGATCTCGGTGGTCAACACGCTGTTTGCGATCGGCAACAACATCTATTCCGTAAAAGTGGGGGAATCCTTCGGGCGTGACCTGCGCGAACGCCTGTTCGTCAAGATCCAGACCTTCTCGTTCGGCAACCTGGACCGGATGAAGACCGGGCAGTTGATGGTGCGTCTGACCAGTGATGTGTCCATCGTGCAGCGGGTGGTGCAGGTGTTCCTGCGGATCGGTACGCGCGCCCCCATGTTGATGGCCGGCAGCATCTTGCTGATGTTTGCGACCAACGCTCACCTGGCATTCTTGATCTTAATTCTGCTGGCTTTCACCATCCTGGTCATCACGCTGTTTACCACCCAGACTGGCCCGCTCTACCTGGGGGTGCAGAAGAGACTGGACAAAATGAATACGGTGATGCAGGAAAACATCTCCGGTGTGCGGGTGGTCAAGGCCTTTGTGCTGGCAGATTTTGAGAACAACCGTTTTGACACCGCCAATCAGGATTTTGCAGAAAAGACCATCCATGTAACCCAGGTCATGTCGGTGCTGTTCCCGATCCTGACCGCCCTGATGAATATCGGGGTGGTCATCATCATCTGGTCGGGAGGTCTGACCACAATCCAGGGGAACCTGACCGTCGGGCAGATCGTGGCGTTCGCCAATTATCTCCTGACCACGGTCGGCCCACTCGGGATCATGGCACAGTTATCCTCCGTGATCGCAAGCGGCATGGCTTCAGCCGGGCGCATCGAACAGGTGCTGGAGGAACCAGCTGAAGTGCAGGATACACCAGGGGCGGACGCATTTAACCAGGAAATCCAGGGGCAGGTGACATTTGAACATGTCTACTTCCATTACGGAGGGGAATCCGATGAACCTGTTTTGCAGGATATCAGTTTTATAGCCGAGGCCGGGAAGGAGGTGGCCATCCTGGGCGCGACTGGATCCGGGAAATCCAGCCTGGTGAGCCTGATCCCGCGTTTCTATGACACCACCTCGGGGCGGGTGATGATCGACGGGGTGGATGTACGCCAGATCCCAAAAGAGATTCTGCTGGCACATATCAGCCTGGCCATGCAAGAATCGGTGCTTTTCTCCGGGACCATCCGTGGGAACATCTGCTACGGAAAACCGGATGCCAGTATGGAAGAGATCCAGGAGGCAGCCAGGGCTGCCCAGGCCCACGATTTCATCATGGAACTGCCACAGGGATACGAAACCCAGGTGGAACAACGCGGTGTTAACCTTTCGGGAGGACAAAAACAGCGCATCGCCATCGCCCGCGCCATCCTGCTCAAACCCAGCATCCTGATCCTGGATGACAGCACCAGTGCGGTGGACGTGGAGACAGAAACCAGGGTCCAGAATGGACTGGACAAATTGATTCGGGGCTGCACCATTTTCATTGTCGCCCAGCGTATCAGCACTGTTCTGAACGCCGATAAGATCCTGGTGATCGACAAGGGCCGTTTGGCCGCCCAGGGTACCCATAAAGAGCTGATGCGCACCAGCCCGATCTACCAGGAGATCTACGCTTCCCAGTTGGGCAATGGAGTGCCCATTTCAGGGGCTAAAAACGGGGAGCCCATCCAATGAGCACACAGGCCGGTAACCCGAAACAAACCCCAAATGCAATGCAATTTGCGCAGCGCTCTGGCGGTGCCCACAACCCGGGCCGGATCGAAAAAGCCAAAGACTCGCGCCAGGCCCTGCTGCGCCTGGGCGCTTTCCTGCAGCCATTCATACCCCAAATGCTGCTGGTGTTCCTGTTCGTTGTGATCTACACCCTGCTCGACCTGGCCGGACCTTACCTGATGGGACGTGCCATCGACCGGTACATTACCAACAAGGATATTGCCGGGCTGGTGAAAATTTCCACCCTGATGCTGGCAGTCTTTATATTAAATTCAGGTTTTCAGATCGCCTCCAACTGGGTTATGGCGCGGGTCTCACAGCAGGCCTTGAAAAACCTGCGTCAAAAGCTGTTCACCACCCTGCAAAGGTTATCCCTGACCTTTTTTGATCACAACCAGGCCGGTGAATTGATGAGCCGGCTGACGAACGATATCGAGGCTGTCAACCAGGCGGTTTCTCAAAATGTGACCTCCATCCTGGCCAGTGTGCTGGGCATGCTGGGGATCGTGATCGCCATGTTCCTGTTGAACTTCTGGCTGGCCCTGGCATCCCTGATCGTCCTGCCGATCATGTTCTGGTTCACCAATTTTGTGGCCCGCTATACGCGCCGGGGCTTCCGTGAGCTTCAAAAACAGCTCGGGTTGATCACTGCCACCATGGAAGAAACCCTTAGCGGGCAACGCGTGGTGATGGCTTTCCAGCGCAATGAAAGCGCCATTGATAATTTCCGTGAAAAGAACCAGGCGGTCTATAAAGCTGGAGTATACGCCAACAATTACGCCATGCTGCTCATGCCGCTCACCAACCAGCTTGGCAACCTGTTCGTGATCGTGCTGGCCGGTCTGGGTGGATACCTGGCCCTGAAGGGCATTACCACGGTGGGTACCATTGCAACTTTCATCAGTTATGGGCGCCAGTTCATTTCACCCCTGCGCCAACTGGCCAACATTTACAACTCCATCCAGGCCGCCCTGGCAGGCAGCGAGCGGGTATTTGAAATACTGGATACCCAACCCGAACCAAAAGATAATTCCGATGCTCATCCCCTCGAACATGTCCGCGGGCAGGTCATCTTTGAGAATGTGAAATTTGGGTATGCCGCCGATGATCCCATCCTGAAGAATATGAACCTGGTCGCCGAACCGGGCGAGACCATCGCCCTGGTGGGGCCGACCGGAGCCGGGAAGACCACCATCATCAACCTTCTGACCCGCTTTTACGACATCCAGGCCGGTAGCATCCGCATCGATGGGATGGATATCCGTGACATCAAAAGGGATGACCTGCGTCGCGAACTGGGGCTGGT
The DNA here is from genome assembly GCA_001796335.1 of Chloroflexi bacterium GWB2_49_20. Lineage (GTDB taxonomy): Bacteria > Chloroflexota > Anaerolineae > Anaerolineales > Villigracilaceae > UBA12087. The sequence continues at coordinate 56,850 of MGMF01000007.1, forward strand.
ACTGCAGGATACCTACCTGTTTTCAGCTACCGTCATGGAGAACATCCGCCTCGGCCGGCTGGGAGCCAGTGATGCAGCTTGCATCCAGGCCGCCAAAATGGCAGACGCAGATTACTTTATCCGCCAGCTCCCACAGGGCTACCATTCCGACCTGGCTGAGCGCGCCAGCAACCTTAGCCAGGGTCAGCGCCAGCTTCTGGCCATCTCGCGCGCCATCCTGGCCGACCCGGGCATCCTGATCCTGGACGAGGCCACCAGCAGCGTGGATACCCGCACCGAAGCCCGCATCCAGAAATCCCTGCTGCGCCTGATGGCCGGGCGCACCAGTTTTGTGATCGCCCATCGCCTCAGCACCATCCGTGAGGCTAGCAAAGTCATCGTCATCGACCACGGTGAGATCGTTGAACAGGGCAGCCATGCTGAGTTGCTGGCATCCAAAGGCTTTTACTACAACCTTTATATGAGCCAGTTCAAAGGGCATGCCATTTAGCTCCATGTTCTTATAAGCCCATTGGGAAAGGTCTTTACCACTAGTCACCAAGCTTCATTCACAAATAATCCCAATGACTTCGTGACTTATGTCCGGTCTCTCAGGGATGGTGGTGATAGGGGCCATTTGCAGTAAGGTTTTTTATTAAATTCGGAATACCTCTTTTTTCGCACAATTCTCCCCTCCCCACATCGCAGAAATATTAAACACAACCTCAACAAACACAACCTCAACAGGGGTATTTTTAATTTAACTTTCGGGGATATGCAGGTGATTTATGCCAAACAGATCAACATCCACCCACTAAGCCATGTATTCGCGACAATTAAGGTGTCTGACTTAGGGTAATCAGGCGGGCAGCGGATGACAGGCTGGCCCCGAAGACTGTATGCTATGTGCACAGCCCATTCGGGAAGTGTTCTTTCTTTAATGGGCCGATCGAACTTGAAACGACACGATCAACATTCGAGGTGGCTTGTGAACAATCAAGCACGTAGAAATCTATTCTTTGGACTGGCGGTGGTTCTGGTGTCAGGGATCTTCCTGATTGCCATGACCCTGCACACCCGCGCCATGACCACTGCCGGGGAAGTCGGCACGCTCAACTGTGACACAGCTCAGACAGCCAGCCAGGGCAGCCCGGCGCTGGTGATCCCTCCGCCCAAACAGGAACCCTGCCTGTCCTGCCACATCACTGGTGAAGACAAAAATCTTTGGACGCCTGTCGGGCGCTGGGTAATTTTCGGCACCTTCGGACTCCTCTTCGTTTTTGGCATCTACCGCTCGGCTTCCGTCTGGACCCAGCGCAGGCAGTGGAAACCGCTCACCACCCGGGCTGTGGAATGGGTGGACAAGCGTTACGAGATCAGCGAACCAATGGCCAAAATATTGAGCAAACCTGTTCCCAAGTTTGCCCTGCGCTGGTGGTACTGCCTGGGCGGCATGACCGCTTTCCTGTTCGTGGTCCAGGCCATCACCGGCATCATGCTGGCCTTCTACTACAAACCCACCGCGGCCGAGGCTTATGCCAGCATTCAATTCATCGAAAACGAGGTGCGCTTCGGTGCAGCCATCCGCATGATCCATGCCTGGTCTGCCAATGGCATGATCGTCCTGTGCATCGCCCATATGCTGCGCGTTTTCATCATGGGGGCTTACAAAGCCCCGCGTGAATTGAACTGGTTGAGCGGAGCTTTCCTCCTGCTACTGACCCTGGTTTTTGGTTTCACCGGCTATTTGCTGCCCTGGGATCAGCGTGCTTACTGGGCCACCACCGTCGGCACTGATATCGCCGGAGCTGTGCCAGTCATTGGCAACCTGGTGCTGGTCATGCTCAGGGTGGGTTGGGACGTCAGTGAGGCCACCCTCGGACGTTTCTATGGGTTGCATATCATCGTCACCCCCCTGTTGACGGTGACTTTCATGCTGGCCCACTTTATGATGATCCGCAAACTGGGCATTAAGAAACCTTTATAGGAGGCTGCGCATGGCTACGACAAATCCTGAACAAGAAAAAGATAGTGTTCCTTTTTATCCCGATCACATTCGCACCGAATTCTATGTGGTCATCGGGATCCTGGTGGTGGTGGTCATCTTTGGGGTTTTAGGCATGCTGTTCCCGGTTGGTTTACAGGCTCCGGCAGACCCACTGAATACGCCCCTGCACGTCAAACCCGAATGGTATTTCCTGGCGCTGTATCAATTGTTGAAATACATCCCTCCGCAAATTCTGGGCATTGATGGCACGGTATTTGGAGTGGTAATCATCCTGCTGGCTGTTCTGGCTGTGATCTTTTGGCCGTTTCTGGATAAAAAAGAGGATAGCCGAAAAGCCGTGCGGGTTCGTTTTATCATCACCGTCATCGGGGTAATTATCGCCATCGCCATGACCATTTGGGGGGAGGTAAGTTAAGATGAACGACCTGACCAGGCGTGATTTTTTGAAATTGCTCAAAGGTGCTGGTACGCTGGTGGGTGTGGGCATGATGGTCACCCCGGTTGTAGCCTACTTCTACCCTCCAATATTGGAGGAGCTGCCCACCGAACCGGTATTAGTCTGCCCCGCAGGCGAACTGCCCGTCGGGCAATCCAAAACAGTGAAGTTCGGGCGTTACCCGGCAATAGTCATAAACCTGCCGGATGGACTTAAAGCTTATTCAGCGGTATGCACTCACTTTGCCTGCATCGTCAAATGGAATCCAGACACCGAACGTCTGGAATGTCCCTGCCATGAAGGCAATTTCAGCGTGGCAGATGGCAGCGTCATATCCGGGCCGCCTCCGGCTCCCCTGATGGCATTGGAGACCGATGTGGTGGATGGACAGATCTACATTAAAGTTGGAGGTGGCGCATGACCACAGGTGCTTTACCTGGCAGCCAAAAATCTGTCATCAACCGTTGGGAACAGCTTGGGCCACAGGTGAAAGATTTTTTTGTACACATTCTCGGGCAGGTACGCATTCTCAAAAAAGCCTACCCGGGGATCATGCACTTCCTCATTTTCTGGGGGGTGACCATCCAGGTGATTGGAACCATCCTCAATACTTTGCAGATGAAACTGTTCCTGCCCTGGACTATCAACACCTTCCCGCGCAATAACTGGTACCTGGCTTATGAGCTGGTCATGGATGTTGCAGGAGTCTTCATCCTGCTGGGCGTGCTTATGGCGGCTTTCAGGCGCTATATTTTGCGTCCCAAAACACTCGAGACCCGCTGGGATGATACCCTCGCCCTGGTACTGCTCTTCCTGATCGCCTCTGTCGGTTTCACCAATGAAGGTATTCGCCTGCTGGTCACCACCCCACCCTGGGCGCAGTGGTCTCCAGTCGGCACCTGGGTGGCTGGTCTGATGCGCAGCATGGGCTTCCCGGTTGACCAGGCCGCGGCTCTGCATGATGCCCTCGTATGGACCCACGTCGCCCTGGCGCTGCTGCTGGTCGGGCTGATCCCTTTTACCAAGATGCGCCACCTGGTGAATACGCCTCTCAACATCCTGCTGCGCACGCGCCGCAAGGTGGGAGAGATCGAAAAGATCGAAGATATTGAAACCACCGAATTTCTGGGGGTGGGCAAGATCACAGAATTCACCTCCCTGCAACTGCTTTCATTTGACGCCTGCCTGCGCTGCGGGCGCTGTGAAGAAGCCTGCCCGGCCAATTCCAGCGGTATGCCCTATTCACCGCGCGACCTGATCCAGAACCTGCGCCAATCCATGCTCACCAGCCTGGTGCATGCAGAAGTCAGCCCGGATAGCGAACTGACCCCAGGGGTGATCAGCGAGGAATATGCCTGGTACTGCACCACCTGCGGAGCCTGCACCGTAAAATGCCCGGCCTTCATCCGCCCGGTGGACGAGATCGTGGATCTGCGCCGCTACCAGCTTCTGACCACCGGCAAGATGCCAAAATCGGTGGGAGATACCATGCGCAACCTGGAACGCCAGGGGAATCCTTGGGGCATGCCCCCCGAAAACCGCATGGCTTGGGCGGATGGATTGGATGTGCGTGAATTGGCTCCCGGTGAACAAACCGATGTCCTGCTCTTCACTGGTTGTGCAGCCGCCTTTGATGAACGCAACAAGAAAGTCACGCGTGCTTTTGTGAAGATTCTCAAGAAAATGAACGTGGATTTTGCCGTACTGGGCTTTGACGAGGTGTGCTGCGGCGAAACCGCCCGCAGAATGGGACATGAATATATCTTCCAGGAGTTTGCCAAACAGAATATAGAAACCTTTGGCAAAGTCAAGTTCAATCGCATCATCACCACCTGCCCGCACTGCTTCAACACTTTGAAGAACGAGTACCCTCAGATGGGAGCAGATTTTACCGTTCAGCATTACAGCGAGTATCTGGCCGGGTTGGATCTGGCGGGGCTTGGGGTTGGAAAGATGAATGGAAAGCTTACTTTCCATGACTCTTGCTACCTCGGACGCTACAACGATATTTACAGCGCCCCGCGTAAATTGCTGGACAATGTCGGAGTAACACGGGTCGAAATGGCCCGCCAGAAAGAGAACAGTTTCTGCTGCGGCGGAGGCGGCGGCGGAATGTGGATGGAAACCGATGCCAGTACGCGCATCAACCAGCGCCGCTTGCAGGATGCCTTGGATGTCAAAGCAGACGTGGTAGCCACATCCTGCCCTTACTGTTTGATCATGTTTGATGACGCGGTGCGCTCCAAAGGGTTTGGAGAAGAGATCAAGATACTGGATATTGCTGAAATTTTGGCGCAAAGATTGGAATAGGTGCATATGAATACACAATGGGTATTAAATACAAAAGGTGACCCGCTGGGAACGGTCAATCGCTTTATCAGCAAAGTCTGGCAGGAGACCGGTCTGGAAGGCATGATCCTGCCCTCTGCCAGGAAAAATGAGTTGCGGGTTGTGGATGATCTCTCCGTGCTGGGAGAGTTCAATCCCTTCCAACCTCTCATGTTGATGAACATCGCCGGGTTGGTCCCCGGTGTGTTGCAGGAGCACCCGGGCGGCCGCTTTGGCATCCTGCTGCGTCCCTGCGAACTGCGCGCCTTGAATGAAGTCACCGCGCACAAAGAGATCGAACCTGCACGTCTGATGACCATCTGCGTGGACTGCCTGGGGACTTTCCCGGATGAAGAATTTGAGTGGCGCTCCATCCGCACAGGCTCGGATGCCGGGTTGACAAAGGAAGCCCTCCAGTTTGCACCCCAGGGCGGCATCGCCGCCTATCGCTATCGGGCTGCCTGCCAGATGTGCACCTCCCCCGGCGCAAGATCTGCCGACATCAACCTGGGTGTACTTGGGCTGCCGGTGCGTCAATCCATCCTGGTGAACGGCCAATCCGACCTGCTGGACTGGTCACAAGTTACCGACAAGCCAGCCGATCCGGCTTTGAGCAGCAAGCGCCAAGTGATGCTCTCCAAACTCGTGGAGGTCCATTCGCAAACGCGTGACCGCGTCTTGTCCGGTCTGACCGAAGTCCTGCCCGCCAATGTGGACGTGCTGCTTGATCAATTTGAGGATTGCGGAAGCTGCCAGACCTGCATGGAGGCCTGCCCGATCTGTACTGCGAATCCCCCGCAGCGTGCAAAAGATGGCCGCTACGAGCGCCAGGATGTGGTTGAGTGGCTGGTGGACTGTGTCGGCTGTGGCATGTGCGAACAATCCTGCCCCAAGCACATGCCCCTCAGCATCATCTTCACCCACGTCAAACGCAGCCTGGAAGAAGTACTGGCGGCATAGTACCGTGATACTTAAGGACTTCCGAAGTTTTAGAAACTTCGGAAGTCTGTTTACATTTGTGGAAGCGGTAGTCTTTAACCAGTAGGTTGGATTGAGCGCACCCGTCAACCCTCCTGACCTGGCCAGACAAAGCGAAACCCAACATTTTTTCTTCGGGACGATATTTTCTGCTAACAAGGAGGCCGGATTGCCTCCCTTCGGAAATCCCGCCTTCTGTGCTTGCATTATATTTCTTATTACTTAAGCATCGTCAGAAGCATCTTGAACTGCTTGACCGCCTTGACCGCATGCGGATCGTTGGCGGGCATGATGATGGCCTCGCCGCTTTTTAACACGAAGGCCTTGCCCGAGATTCGGATCTCGGCTTCCCCATCCAGGACTTGCACCAGCGCATCGTAAGGAGTACTGTGCTCGCTCAGTTCCTGTCCGAGATCAAAAGCGAATAGGGTCACGTTCCCGGCTTCAGATTTAAGCATCACGCGGCTGACAATGGAACCTTCCTGGTAATTAATCAACCCGTTCACGGGTAAAACCTGGGCAGAGGGGGTGGCAGGCATATTATCTCCTTTTCTTAATGGTTGCTAAGGGTTCAATCAAAATATTATTATTATTTGTCATTGCGAGACGGCGTTCTTCCGTCGAAGCAATCTCCCGTTACGAGGAGACTGCTTACCCCAGGGTACGCTGTGTGGTCGCTTCCGATTGCACAACGTCCCGGTGTTCTTCCGGGATCATCCCGATAGGGGAGTGACAACCGAGGCTCAACGAATTTCATATTGATAGGAAGCCAACTGGCGTGTGTAACGTGTTGTACCGGTCACCACCAGCACAGCTCCACTGACCTCCCCACCGATGTGCACTGGGATATCCGCAGTCTGATCGGGGTTGAGGGTGATGATCTGTACGCTGGTGGTGCTGCCTTTCAAGATCAAGGCCAGGCGGAAGGTCTGGGGCAGGGAATTTTGGATGCGCACAAAACCATCCGGCTGCCAGCCGCCATCATCCGTTTCAAAGTCGCTGAAGTAACCGGTCGAAGCGACTGTGACATCTTCCAACATGAAGCCTTCGCCGTTCACAGCGGCATCGGTCACATATTCGAACCGTAAGAAGACCTTCTGACCGGCGAACTGGGAAAGATCAACGCTTTCCTGGATCCAGCCAATGGTGCTGCCATTATACGCCCAACCGAAGCTGTTGCCGGATGGGTCATGGTCTGTACCCGAAGGCGTCTTCAATATTTGCCAGGTCTCTCCATCCGTGGAAGCCTCCAGGTATAAATAGTCGTAGTCCTGCTCCAGGTCATACCAGGTGCGGAAGGTCAGGGATCCCGGCGCAATGACCTGAGTGAAATCAAATTGGCGTGTCAGGGTCATATCCGATTCATCCCCTTTGTTGGACCAGAAGGCATACTTGCCCGAATAAGGATCTTCGGGCAGCACCTTCGTCACAGTGGAACCTTCAAAATGCAAGCTATAGTCCCCTGCACATTTCAAGCTGATGTAATCCACCCCATATTGATGCACCGGGCGCTCAGCCAAAGGCTGCGGGCAATTGTAGATTGTTTCCGTATCACCAGCCTGGGGGGCTTTGGGATAATTATGGGTTGCATAGCGGCCATCCGCCACCGATCCATCCTGGAGATAGTTGGTAATGGCCCAGTCCAGGAATAAATCATCCGCCTCGATCAGCTGCCCGGTCAGTGCATCGGTGGCATGGACCTCCTCCAGGGTGTTGTCAATGCTGCCCAGCCCATTCAAGGGATTTCCAACCACTGAGCGCGTGGCAGCTTCGCCAAAACGGTCGAGAAAGTATGTCGTGAACAGGAAACTCGCTCCATAATGCGGTGAGGTGGCATTTGAGTCATTGGGCCAGTCGTTCAACTGCAGGTCTGGGTTGGATGTGTACAGATAATCAAACCCGCCCGGGTCATAGCCGCTCAGGAAAGCCGATAACTCCGAGAAGCCCTCATTCAACCAGGAAGTCTCATCCCGATCCACATACCAGTGGATCATGTGTTGAAATTCGTGCGCCAGCACCCCATAGGTGAAGGGGTCGCTCAGATAACTGTTATTAGCATTGAAGATGAACATCTCGTGCCCATTCGAGTATTCATGCACCAGGGGATTGTACTCGTCGGCTGAGGAATAGTAACCTGCGATGGAACTCCCCAAACCGGTCGCATACAGAATGTAAATATGCGGGTCACCGTCCACACCTGGTGTCCACTCACTGCCAAAGAATTCCCGCGTGGTTGGGTAGATCTCTCTCTCAAAGGTATCCGTCAGGGTCGCCAGTTCTTTTGGATCATAGTCAACACCGGCCTCCACCCAGAAGTACACATGCTCTGTAATGGAGCGCAGGTTGGAAGTAACCTGGATATTCTCGTTCGTATCCATGTTATTGACCCAGAAGCTGGCCTGATCGCCGATTTGAAGTGGAACCGCCGATGCTGCTACCGTCGCTGGAATATTGCACTTTGCCAGCAGGCGGCAGGCGGTAGTGGGAAGGTCATTATTGGGGACAATTGTTGTTTCCAATACCTGCAGGGTATCGGTGGGGATCGTTTCCAGGGGTGGGCGGGTGATGACCACAGTGGGGGTGGGGCCGAAGACATCCGTTGGGATCTGGTTGATGATCTCATTACCATTTTTTATGATGTAATAGGATCCGGCGCCAAGTGCCACCAGGCAGACGCAGCAAAAAGCCAGAACGACCAGGACTATTCCAAGAATGAAGATGGATGAAGGTTTCATAATGTTTTTAAAAAAATATCGCCTCGCAGGGAATTTCTCAAAGAGGAGGGCACCTTCTCCTATTTATTGATTAGGTGCCCTCACAGGATGGATTTAACTGTAAGGCGTTATTATAAAGAATAATCCGGCTTACAGGAAGGTCTCTTTTAGATCCAGGACTTCCGCCATGTTAAAAACCGGGCCATCCACACAGATAAGTTTCTCTCCCAGGTTGCAGCGTCCGCATTTTCCCAGCCCGCAATGCATGCGGGCTTCCAGTGTAACATAATTGTTCTCCGGTGAAAAACCCATTTCTTCCAGCATTCTGCTGACATAGTAGATCATGATGGGCGGACCACAGGTAATCGTGACGGAGTTATCCGGCTTGGGCGCAACTTTCTGAAGCAGTTCTGTGATCAGGCCGACATTATGATCCCATTTTTCGTCAGGTTGGTCCACTGTCAGGTGCAGGCTGGTATTGGGGGCTGCCTTCCACTCTGCATATTCCTCGGTAAAGACCAGCAGGCTGGGGTGACGCGCTGCCCACAGGATGGTCAGATTACCATAATCCGAACGGTGATCGAGAACTTGCTGGATGACCGGGCGTAGGGGAGCCCCGCCAATGCCACCTCCCAAAACGATCAGGTTCCTGCCTTTGAAATCCTCCATCGGAAAACAATTACCCATCGGTCCGCGGACACCCACTGTATCCCCCTCTCCCAGCTCATGCAGCCCGGTGGTGACCGATCCCAGGCGGTTGATCGCAAAATCCAGGTACGGACCGCGCTCAGGTGTATTGGCAATTCCAAATGGAGCTTCCCCCAACCCAAAGGCGGAAACAAAGGCGAACTGACCGGGCTTGTAATCGGCAAAAGCCTCGTTGCCGCCATTCTGCAATTGGATACGAAAGATCTTTATTTCGTTGGCCAGGTCTTTCACCTCGACCAGGGTGCCCAGGTAGGGCTGCATGGAATTATTTCCTTTGGCTGTCATTCCAACCTCCCAAAATCGTTCAGGATCTCGGTAATATCCACATTGACCGGACAGGCATCCACGCAGCGGCCGCAGCCGGTGCAGGAGGTGGTCTCACTGAGGTCATATTGTGAGGCATAGTAAAGAAACTTGCACAGGAACCGGTTGCGCAGGCGTTCGCTCTTTTCAGAGCGCGGTCTGTGACCTCCCGCCACCATGCGGTAGTTGGCGCCATTGCACGAATCCCAGCAGCGCACCCGCTCAAACTCTCCCTTGCCTTGGACTGGTTCATCCCGGGTAATAAAACAACGACAGGTCGGGCACACATAAGCACACACCCGGCAGCTCAGGCAGCGATCCGAAACCATCTGCCAGTACTCATCGCTAAAATGCGAAGCCCAGTTTACCGAGCCTGGATTGGGAAATTGTTGCACGGGATAGCTGTAAACCGGTTTATCCGTATCCTCCGGTGCAAACGTCACACCTTCCAACAAGTCCTGCCCTTTAGGGGTGACCGCCTCAAGCGCATACCCTTCTTCTGTCTGGTACAGCATGATATCCATGTGGGTGCCATCCTCTGGCGAGCCCCCCACGCTGGTGCAGAAGCAACTCGAGTGCAGTTCCTGGCATGCCAGGCCGATCAGCACGCTGTTCTCCCGCCGCCTCGCATAATAAGGATCCACCGGCTCTTTCCCAATAAAGACAGCATCCATGATCTGCAAGCCATGCGCATCACATGGGCGTACGCCAAAGATGACCTGTTTCCCTTCCGGCAGGGTTTCTCTTATTTGCACCTGTCCACCGCTCTTTTGTATGGAAAGCAGGTGATCCGTAATTGGGAAGAAGGCATTCTTTACCGACATTTCAGGCCGGGTGAAACCCCAGGCGATCTCCCCGCTGCATTGGACAGGTCGATACAACAGAACGCCAGCTACATCCCGCGGAGCGATCAAAGTTTGTTCACCCGCCAGGGCATCCAACCAGCGCTTCAGTTCAGCTTCTGAGATCTGTTTCATCTTAGCCCTCCTTATATTCACCGGATAGGACGGTGACAACCGGGGATAAAACAGGCTCCAGTCCAGCCACATGACCAAAACTCTTTTCAATTTCCTGGGCCAGCTTCATATTGAGCAGGCTGATGGGGATATCCATCGGGCAGACCCGCTCACACTCGTTGCAGCCCACACAACGTCCGGCGATATGGTAAGCCCGGCCCAAATGAAAGGTTCTTTTTTCATTCATCCCTACTCCCAGCCCCACCCACAACGAGTCATCCCGCTCGTATAAACAGGTGGGGCAGGTGCACACCGGGCAACCCTGGCGGCAGGCATAACAGCGGATGCAGCGATCAAACTGGCTCAGCCAGTATTCCATCCGCTCGGGAGGTGATAGTGTCTCTATCTCAAGCAAGGCTGGGTTTTCCGGAACCGGGTGGCTCTTCACCGGTGCACCCACCAGGGTGTCGTAAATGACCGGGTTGGGATGTCCACATTGTTCGCAGCGGCCGCGCAGATTGCCTTTCTGGTTTCGTACTCCCTCGCAAGTCACCCCGATGACGTGCACATGTTCGCGACTGAACTGGCTTTCAGCAAGCTGCACATTCAGTGCCCGGCTGTCGCAAGGCTTGACAACGATTGCCACTGGTTTAAGCTCTTTTAGCTTGGGTGGACGCAACTTCACATCCAGATAGGTGGTCAAGTTATAAACGCAATCCGGGTTCCACACCAGCCGGTCCACATCTTCTGCATCATAAATAAATGCCGGGCGGGTTTTTCCGCGCGGCCCGACCTCATATCCGATGACACAATCCACCTGCCCGCTGGAGAGCAATTCCCGGGCTTTTGTGCGGATGGCATCTGTTTTTGAGGCGCAATCATTCAACTCGAAGGGAGTGTCCGTCCTGTTTGCCATTAACTGCCTGTTGATCTCCACCTGCTGCTCTTTGGGTAACCGCCAGTGGACCGGGCCAAGCGTCCGCACCCGGTCTACAAACTCGGTGGCAATACGGGAATAGCGTTCCCCCTCCGAAGCCGACACCCAATCCAGGTGCAGTCGGTCAGGCTCCAGACCCACAAACCCCATTAATTCACGCAGCAAAGGCAGGCGTTTGGCTGTGCGGTGGTTGCCCGTATCATAATGGCATTCCCCAATATGACAGCCCAGTACCAGCACACCATCTGCCCCCTGGTCAAAAGCACGCATGACCAGTTCCGGTGAGACCCTCCCCGAACAGGGTACACGAATGGCACGCAGGTTGGCAGGTGATTTCAGGCGGGCAATACCTGCCGTATCTGCGCCTGTGTAGGAACACCACGTACATAAAAAGGCGACAATTCTTGGTTCAAATGCCACGGGTTCACCTCCTAAACACACACAGGCCCATCTTCAGAAAGCATGCCAACCAGCTCATTAACGATCTGCCGGTCGTCGAAATGGATCAGGGAAATGGCTTTATTCCGGCAGGCAGCCGAACAGGTGCCGCAACCTTTACACAGAAAACTGTTAACGATGGAGGTGCGGTTTTCAACCTGGATGCTTCCATACGGACAGGCTTTGGCACATAAACCGCAGCCAGCGCACAGGACCTTGTTAACTTCAGCGATGACCGGGTCGAGGGCGATCCTGCCTTGGTCGATCAGGGACAGGGCAGCTGCTGCCGCCGCTCCCGCTTGGGCTACACTGTCAGGGATATCCTTGGGAGCCTGGCAGGCGCCTGCCAGGTAGATGCCTTCGCTGACAGTTTCCACCGGGGCCAGTTTGGGGTGCCGCTCCTGGAAGAATCCGCTGCCGCTCCGGCTGATCCCAAATGTGCCAGCCACCCGGGCGGCATCAGCCTGGGGTTCAAAGCCGGTCGCCAGGATTACCATATCCACTTCAACGTGGTCTGGCTGGTTGTAGAAAGCCTCGTCCCAACTGACAAGCAGCTTCTTGCCTTTTTTCTTGATCTTCTTTACCCGGCCATGATAGAAATTCACACCCATCCGTTCGGTACGATTATAGAATTCCTCATAACCTTTACCAAACGAGCGCATATCACGATAGACCTCATACACTTCCGCGCCCACGTACTCATGCACTAGTTGTGAGAGCTTGAGTGAGTACATGCAGCAGGCTCGCGAACAATATTCATGATATTTCTTGTCCCGGCTGCCAATGCAGTGCAGCACTGCCACAGATTTGGGGGGTTGTCCGTTCTTTAAAGTCACTTTGCCGGCGGTCGGGCCGCTGGAATTTACCAGGCGTTCAAATTCCATGGCGGTCAGGACATTATCCAGCGCACCATACCCCAGTTCGGGCGCAACAGAAGGATCAAAGTCCTTAAAACCGGTGGCTAGAATGATCGTCCCCACGGTCAAATGCAGGACTTCATCCTGCATTTCATGATTAATGGCACCACGCTCACAGGCTACCACGCACTCCAGGCACTCGGAACACGCTCCGCAGCTCAGGCAGCGCGCAGCCTCGGCCAAGGCTTCTGCCTCGCTCATGGGCAGGTCAACTTCCCAGAAGTTATTGATCCGCTCTTGAACGGGCAGGGTCGACATCCGGGCACGGGCTGCTGCTGACACCAGGCCGTCCTGGATGCGCTCCGACACTTCGTTTTTCCCCAGGCGGGCGACCGGCATACGCCGCGGTTCAGGTACTCCCCCCAATGGCAGCTGCAGGTAGCGATCCACCGCCCTGCCTATGTGATGACCCTCGCCAACTGCATCCACAACGAAAGTTGTCATTCCCCGGCGCACATCTCCAGCGGTAAACACCCCGGGCAGGGTAGTCATCATGTCCTCATTGGACCAAAGTCCGTCCGGGTATCGCGTGGCAATGCTGCCATCCCGGGGCAGGAAGGTGAAATCTGGCCACTGACCCACCGCCCAGATGACCAGGTTACCTGGAATAATGTGGTCTGTGCCGGGAATTTCCTGCACCTGGCGTTTGCCCTTTACTATTTCGCCCACACGTGCCTCCAGGCAGCGCACGCCAACGATTTTATTATATTTAATGACCACTTCCTTGAAAACACGGTTGCGGATGATTTGAATACCCTCCGCATCTGACTCTGCCAATTCGTTCGCAGAAGCCCGCATTCCACGGCAGACGATCTTCACGTTGGGGCTTCCCAGGCGGCTGGCAGTGCGGGCTGAATCCAGGGCCACATCCCCGGCTCCGATCACGATAATATCGCGCCCGCTCAGATCAAGTTCTTCACCCAGGCAAGCCCGGCGCAGAAGTTCCAGGCTTAACCAGTTGTCCGGGTGGTCCGCACCGGGGATCATCAACTTGGAGGCGCTATGTGCGCCTGTTGCGATGACCACCGCCTGGTAACCTGTCTTCAATAATTCTGGAATATCATCCACCCAGGTATTAAGTTTTAACTCCACACCCTCGTCCAGGATCTGCTGTACTTCCCAATCCAAATATTCATACGGCAGGCGGTGCGGGGGAATACCAACCCGCATCATGCCGCCTGCCACCGGCAGGGCGTCGAACACCGTGACTGAATGACCCAACCGTACCAGGTCCAATGCAGCTGTCAAACCTGCCGGACCTGCCCCTATAACGGCCACCTTCTTTCCGGTGGAGGTGGGTTTATGCTGGAAAGGGGTTCCCACCATGGATTTATCGATCATCTTCGCCAGCTCGGATCTGTGTTCGTAAGCCCAATCAGACACGAAGCGTTTGAGACGCATGATGCTGACCGGTTCATCATATGAGCCGCGGCTGCACTCCTCCTCGCAAAGATGGTTGCACACCCGCCCGCATACGGATGGGAAGGGATGTTCGCGCCGGATGGCCCAATAGGCATCTGCATACCTTTTTTGGTGGATC
>MGMF01000008.1 GCA_001796335.1 Chloroflexi bacterium GWB2_49_20
TTTTGGAAGATAAAATACTAAATAATCGAAAATTTATTCAGAAATTCTGCCTTTTGGTCCAAGTCTGCTCGTTTTATGGATTTCTTAAACACCCTCAAAGTCCTTCGATCACCTGATGAAATATCCAAAATTTGCCCTATGTTATAATTCCCAGCATGGTTGCTATAATTACTATTGATATCGGGGGAACATCAATGCGTGCTGCTTCGTATCCATCAACAGGTATTCAACCTATAAATCGCCATAAAATTTCCACCGAAAGTCCCATTGAAACAGTATTTGAACGATTGGTTAATTTAATCCATGTCATCTGGCCGGTCAATCATGAAGTTGCTGCCATTTCTGTGGCTTCAGCCGGACCCCTTAATCCAAAAACCGGTTTTATTTATGATGCTCCAAATATCCCAGGGTGGAAAGATTTTCCATTGGGTGATAAATTGAGAGAAATATTTCCAGTTCCAATTTTCATCGGCAATGATGCCAACCTGGCTGCAATGGGTGAATGGAAATATGGTAATGGTATTGATCACTCAGACCTGATCTTTCTAACAATCAGTACCGGAATTGGCGGGGGAATTATTTGCAATAATGCTCTTATGGAAGGCCACAATGGTTTGGCTGCTGAACTTGGACATATTACAGTCCAACCGGATGGACTGGTTTGCTCTTGTGGGAAACTGGGACACCTTGAAGCCCTGGCTTCTGGCCCGGCGATTGTTGCTTATGTCCGGCTATCACTGTTGTCAGGCCAAACGTCTACCCTCCATTTGGATAAAGAATTTTCTGCATATGATGTGGCTCTGGCAGCAAAAACAGGAGACCAACTGGCTGTTCGAGCATATGCCCATGCAGGTTTTTACTTGGGACAGGCTCTTGCCAGTCTAATCCATATCTTCAATCCTTCCATCATCATTCTGGGAGGCGGGGTCGCCCAAAGTGGAGCCTTGCTCTTTGAGCCCATGTTGGAAAAAATGTACGCCAGTGTCATGGAACCTTCATATCTTCAGGATTTGGAAATCGTACCAGCAAGGTTGGGTGATGATGCCGGTTTGTTGGGAGCGCTAGCTCTTGCACGTCAGAAACTTCAAAATTCGTGAATGTTTAATATTAGGAGATTCGTATATGGAACCAATGAAATTGCCCGGACCTAAGTCCAAAGCTTTGATCAAGCGCGATTCGTCTGTCATTTCACCTTCCTATCCCCGAGGTTACCCTTTTGTCATGGACCACGGTAAGGGGACTGAAGTTTGGGATGTTGATGGAAACCGTTTCCTGGACTTTGCAGCCGGTATCGCCGTTGCATCCACTGGACATAGCCACCCCAAAGTCGTAAAAGCAATTCAAGAACAAGCAGAAAAATTTATTCATATCTCATCCGATTTTTATCACCAATCCTGGGTGGAACTGGGAGAAAAACTAGACGAGATCTCGCCCTTTGAAGAAGCTGCCATCTCCTTTATGACAAACTCAGGAACTGAAGCAGTAGAAGCTGCCATTAAACTTGCCCGCTTCCATACAGGTAGACCAAATTTTATTGGATTCACAGGCGCATTTCATGGTCGAACCATGGGAGCAGTTACATTTACCGCCAGCAAGCCCCACTATCACCGCGGTTTTTACCCTCTTATGAACGGGGTTGTTCATGCACCTTATCCGAACCCATATCGCCCGATGCTCGATAAGCGCCATGGTGAAGATGAAGGACAGGCAGTCGTCCGATATATCGAAGAAGAGATCCTTGCACACATCCTTCCAGCGGATGAAGTTGCCGGTATTTTGCTCGAGCCAATCCAAGGAGAAGGAGGTTACATCATTCCTCCTGCAGGATTTTTCCCAGCCTTGCGAAAACTTTGCGACCGCCATGGGATCCTCCTAATTGCGGATGAGGTCCAGTGTGGCATGGGTCGTACAGGAAAATGGTGGGCAACCGAGAATTTTGATATTGAACCCGATATCATCACATCTGCGAAAGGGATCGCATCCGGTATGCCATTGGGTGCCATGATTGCCCGAAAATCTGTAGTCACATGGCCCAAGGGTGCACATGGCAATACTTACGGAGGAAATCCAATCGCATGTGCGGCTGCTCTGGCTACAATAAAATTGATTGAAGAGGAATATCTGCAAAACGCAGCAGAAGTTGGCCAGTATACATTGGATGCCCTTTCAGAGATCATGGCACGGCACCAATCCATAGGTGAGGTCAGGGGTATAGGTTTGATGATCGGAATAGAATTTGTCAAAGACCGTAAAAGCAAAACCCCGGCCGAAGGTCTTCGCGACAGGGTAGTGGACTTGGCCTTTGAACGTGGGTTATTAACCCTCGGATGTGGGAAAAGCGTAATTCGAGTTTCCCCACCCTTAAGTATCAGCAAGAATGAGATCGATGAAGGTTTACAGGTTTTGGAAGAAGCCATCATACTTGCAGAAAAAGAATCTATGTAAATCTGGATTTAAGTTGTGAATAAATAGAGATTAGATGAATTAATACAAAGAGAGGAGGTATTGATGAAATGCATCATCAATACCTCCTCTCTTTTATATTGAGATATATCTTTTTAACAAAAATAATATATCAGCAACCAATGCAAGTGATACAATTAAAACAATATGCTTCCAGATTTCCGTGTCCGCCAGAGAGATTATCTTCTTGAAATTGCACGAGCCATAACCCAGGAGTTAAACCTGGATAAATTATTGGCGCGCATTCTCAGGATCTCCATTGAAATGCTCGCCGGTCAGGCTGGGATAATTGCTTTTAAAGAATCTGGTGTATGGCGTGTGGCTGTGGCTCAAGGAATTCCACCGGCCTTCTTAAGTTATCTTGAACCTCTGCTGGCAGAAGAAAAAGTTGCTGAGTTAAATGTAACAGAACTGAACCGGATGTTAAAAGACTTGGCATACACTGCCAGCATGGGATTGCTAAATGGAGTTGGTTTGCCTTTGGTTGCTCATGGTCAGGTAATAGGAGTAATTTTTATTTTCCGAAGTTACCCGGATGTTTTTTCAACAAACGATAAACTTCTCCTGCAAAGTTTTGCCGATCAGGCGGCTATTGCAATTTTCAACGCCCAGTTATACACACAGGTTAATTATGAGAAACACCGTCTGGATGCTTTATTGGATTCAGCTGCCGATGGAATTCTCATACTTACCTCATCCCGTGTAATTGAGCGATGTAATGCATCCTTCGAGCGGATGTATGGAATGCCTCGCAAAGTGATCCAGGGAAAATTACACGGCGAAGTCATTCGCTGGATGCGGCAACCGGATGAACCAACCCTGGAACAAGCTGAAATTGGAGGGTGGCCACTTACACCCAATGCTTACCTTTATGTGGAAGGTGACTTGCAACGATCGGAACCTCCTCCCCTCCCGGTCGGTATCACTTACGCGCCTCTCCTTACACAAGAAGGTTCCTTACGAAATATCATTGTCACGGTTCGGGATATTACCAAGTTTCGAACTGCCGAGGAGATCAAAAATACCTTCGTTTCAATAATAAGTCATGAACTTAAAACACCAGTTGCCTTGATCAAAGGTTATGTCAGTACCCTTCGCCGTGAAGATGCCACCTGGGATCGGTCTATTGTGCGTGACAGCTTGAAAGTAATAGAAGAAGAAGCCGATCGTTTGACATCCATGATCGAGGATTTGCTGGATGCATCCAGGTTACAGGCAGGTGGACTAAAGCCCAATCTTTCCGACATCTCCCTGCCTTTGCTATGCCAACGCCTGGCTGAACGCTTACAAACCCAAACAGGAAAACATCGAATTATCGCGAACTTCCCTAAAAACTTTCCAATCATACTGGCAGATGAAGGGCGCATTGAACAAGTAATGTCAAATTTGATCTCCAATTCAATCAAATATGCACCTAATGGGGAGATTCGCGTTAACGGACAGGTAGATCCAGAACGGGTAATCATCTGTGTATCCGATGAAGGAGCTGGGATTGCGCCAGAGGATATCCCTCACATTTTCGATAGATTTTATCGGTCCACAAAAGCTGTAAATTTTACAAAGGGTGCAGGCCTGGGATTATATCTTGCCAGGGCAATCATCGAAGCACATGGCGGACAGATATGGGTTGACCCCAAACCCGATTCTGGAGCTCGTATTTGTTTTTCACTGCCGCGATAATTCCCACATTCTATTCATGATCCACCTTATTTGTGTATAGCATATTTCAAACCAAAGGTAAAATTACCCATCCAATCCTAATCTTTACGAAATGAGATAACCAATGCCCAAAAACCAAATGAAATGCCCTCGCTGCCAACAACCTATCACAGTCCAGGTCGAACAACTATTTGATGTAACAACTGACCCGGCTGCAAAACAACGTCTCCTTGGAGGCGTATCCAATTTTGCCAATTGTCCTGCTTGTGGTTATTCTAGCGGTCTCTCGACGCCTATTGTTTACCATGACAATGAAAAGGAATTATTGTTAACCTTTTTTCCTCCCGAATTAGGCATGCCACTGAATGATCAGGAAAAACTCTTTGGCCCGCTGATCAACCAGGCAGTTAATAAGCTCCCCGCCGAGAAACGAAAAGCCTATCTGTTTCGCCCGCAAAGTTTTTTGACATACCAAAGTCTGGTTGAACGCATTCTCGGAGCAGATGGCATCACCCCTGAAATGATAAAAGCCCAGCAAGGTAAAGCAAACCTGATTGAAAAACTTCTTTCAGCGACTTCAAATGAAGTTCGCAAATCCATCATCCAACAAGAATCTGCCTTGGTAGATGCAGAATTTTTCGCTTTATTCTCCCGCCTGATGGAATCAGCGCTGTCAAGTGGTCAGGAAGAAATCTCTCAACAAATGGATGCCATTCAGCAAATATTGTTGAATGATACTGAATATGGAAAACAATTACAAGATCAGGCGAATGAAATTCAGGAAGCGGTTAAAACTTTAAAAGCTGTTGGAAACAAATTGACCCGGGAGAAATTGCTTGAAATTCTTCTGGAAGCCCCAAACGATATCCGCCTGGGTGCCCTGGTTTCTTACACACGCCAGGGATTGGATTATCAATTTTTCCAGCTGATTACCGATCGGATTGAAAAAGCTCCATCCCAAGAGAAGCAAAAATTCGAAGCTCTCCGCAGTAAATTATTGGATCTGACACGTGAAATTGACCAGCATATGGAAGCGGAGCAAAAACATGCCGTTGAACTGCTGGGGACTCTGTTATCAGCAGAAAATTTGCAGGAAACTTTGAAAAAACACCTGCCCGAAATAAACGACACCTTTATTCAATTGTTAAATAACTCCGTGCAACAGGCTACTCAAAAACAAGACCAGGCGCTTGTGGATAAATTACAACAAATTGTGGCAATTCTTCAGAAATTTAGTGCTCCCCCTCCTGAATATGGTCTACTCCAGAAATTAATTGAGGCACCCGATGAGCCATCTTTGGATAAATTATTGGTGGAAAACGATTCCGAGATAACGCAGGAATTCACCCAATTTCTCGGTGGCATTATCGCTCAATCTGAAGCCGAATCGACTTCGCCTGAAAATGTACAAGATGCCAAAGTTCTGGAACGTATTCAGAATATTTATCGCACTGTTTTAAAATACACTATGCTGAAAAACATGAAATAATAGACTTCATATAAATTCATTTCAAGCTAACTATTTTTACTTATATCAGGGTTATCCAACCTTATCCCATGTCCTCTGACCGTAACAATATAGGTGTGATTTGGATCAATCTCAGCCAGTCGATCTCGCAGGCGTCTGATCAATGCATCCAGTGCCTGATCAGATACGCCAACAGATTGCTCCTCCCCCCAGGCGCTTGAGACCAAATCCTGTCTGCTGACTACCTGTCCGGTTCGTTCAAATAGGATTTGCAATAAATAAAACTGCAATGCCGAGAGTGGCGGTACAATTTGCTGGTTTAAAACCCACACTCGGCGGGAACGCACATCCAGTCTTAAGCGGGTGCCTTGTTCCTGGGTTTCAGACAAAGGCATGGTAGCATCAGAAGTAAAAAAGACAAATTGTTGAATTAATGAGACTTGAATGGCGTCTCCATCTTGCAAAACGATAGGCTTGATAACAGGATTTCCATTACAAAGAGTGCCATTTTTACTCCCCATATCTTCCAATATAATACCTTCAGGAGTTGGAGTGAAGCGAGCGTGGCAACGTGAAACCTGGCGATCGTCAATGACAATATCACAATGAGCTTCGCGACCGATTACCTTAGGGGTTGACAAAGACCAACGGCGCCCATTTAAAGGACCTGCTTTTGCAACCAAGAGAGGAAATTCCTGGGTAGATTCCATGAGGTCTCCTTTATTAAACAATACTACCATTTGTAGCTTCTCAAAAATCTGGGGTGTGGGGTGTTTTGGTTGGTGGAGCCAGTCAAAACACCCCACTTCCACTCTCTTTATTGAGATGATACCATCATTTGCTTATATCATGGTGCAAGAAAAGAATATAATAAATGTATAAATCTATCTACTCGCATTTGCACATACTACCAACTTCTCTAGATGCAACAGCTTTCACTGTTTGAGATTTAAGGATGAACTGGATACTCATGGCTTTCATAATATTGAAAAATCCTGGTTTGAAGATTATGCAAGGTTTTTTCTGTAAATTCAAGATCAAGTGCTTCCTCTGAAAAAAAAGAACGAACTCATCTGAACCTTGAAAATTCAAATATATCTGCTAGCCAGCCACTCATCGCTGATCTCGCTAAGAAAAGCGAAAATCAATCGCAAGCAGGAAGCCTGGTTGGGGAAGATTCTAACCACACGTGCCCTGCGACGGACTTTACGGTGGAGACGTTTCACCCCATTGGTGGTTGATTGGCAAGAGTGATCTCTCCAGAAAAACTGCAAAATGCTGCCACCTGTATCGATCGGATAGGTGAAGAACTTCAATACTTCGAGTGACTTTTGTCGTTTCTTACCTAATAACTGCTGCATGCAGTCTCATGGCATTATTTTAGGCTTATTAGTATTTTCAAATTTAGAATCAATTCCTTAGGAGTACATATGACCACAGATAAATTCGAAAATGTAACGATTGTTAAAATGGCCAATATTTATTTCAACGGCAAAGTTACCAGCCGCAATATCCTCTTCCAAGATGGTACACACAAAACACTCGGGGTCATGTTACCCGGCGACTATGAATTTGGCACTGGGGATCGGGAATTAATGGAAATATTGAATGGAGAATTAGAAGTAATGCTTCCATCAAAAAATGAGGCGGCAACTTTTGTACTTGGGCAATCCTTCGAGGTCTCTTCCAATTCGAGATTCAAGGTGAAATTAAAGTTTTCTGTAGATTATTGTTGTTCGTACGGATAGTCCAGATCTTCGCTATTGAAATTAAAATTTTTTCCAACTCCCAATTAAGGAGATGCTTATGTTTACAAAATCCAGTACTTTGGGATATATAGAGAAGCTTAAAGGTGTAATGTTAAAAACACTCGCCCATGGCGAGAAAACCTTATTAACCAACATTAAACTTACAAAGGGAGCAGTCATCCCGCCTCATCAACACCCACACGAACAGACTGGATTCCTGATAACTGGGTGTTTGGATTTCATCATAGACGGTGAACATTTCATTGCCGAACCTGGAGATAGCTGGGGAATTTTGGGAAATGTCTCACATGGGGTTGAAGCTCTCGAGGATTCAAGCGTAGTAGAAGCTTTTGCACCTGTTCGAGAAGATTATTTACCCTGAATAGATCTTTTCAAGCAGCCAGATAAATTGGACTTCATTCCAACCAGAAATACATTCATTTTTCCATACAAGGAGGTTTCCATGTTTACAGATTCTGCAAACCGGGCGTTAGCAATCTTACGAGATGGCACTCAGTTTCAATGGTATGTAATTCCCTTACTTGCATTTGTATTTTATGTCTATACCGTTGAAGTGGAAAAACAAAATTGGAACCTGGTTTTGGCAGGTCTGGCATTCTGGGGCATGGATTGGCTGAACGAGATCATAAACAGCTTGGTTTTCCACTTCACAAACTACGCACCGATCTGGGGTGCACCGGGTAAAACTGCTTTCCTTATCCTGATTGGTTTGAATATCGAGATCATGTTCATGTTCGCCGTCAGCGGGATCATCTGGACAAAGATGCTCCTGCCAGACAAGAAAACCAAAATCCTGGGCATTCCCAACCGAGCCTTCATCGCTGTGGTTGGAGCAGCCTTCTGCGTCTTTGTCGAATATCTTCTCAACAGCATCGGTGCCCTCACTTGGGATTATTCATGGTGGAACCGTAGCGCCCCCTGGTTGATCTTCCTGTTTGGCTATCTGACCTTTTTTATTGTTGCTTTTTGGGTATTCGATATGAAAACATTGAAAAGCAAACTCATTACCGTCGGAACAATCTGGACGATAGTAATTCTCGCTTTAATCGTGTTCATACCGATCTTACGCTGGGTCTAGGCATTTATCTTAATCTATCACACATTTTATTCGTAGATTTTTTCAGTTTCTAGGTCCGCATTCAAAGCATCCATTTCAACAATTCTGGATGTTGGTTTTCTTGTCGTTAATTCCTTATAGTACTCGTGCTGGATAACCAGATTCATTATTTCGTTAGTTCCGGTCCAAATCAGCATTAAACGGGCATCCCGCAGCAATCGTTCAATTGGATAAACATTCGTGTACCCAATGCCTCCCATGATCTGCATGGCATCATTGACCACATACCACGCCGTTTCAGTGGCAAATTTCTTCGATTCGGATACCAACCTTCGAATTTGACCTGGGTCTCCACCAGAATCAATCATTCTGGCAGTCTCTCTTACCAGTGCCCGGGCTGCATCCAATCGCGTCAGGCTTTCAGATACTTTAAAACTAACGCCTTCAAATTCCCGAATTTTCTGACCAAAAGCCTTGCGCTGGTTTGCATAATGTGCTGCCGTTTCCAGTGCAGCCCGTGCCAATCCGAGTGCACCAGCCGCGCTGGTCATTCTCTCGGGGATCATCATCTGATTGAAAATATCTACTGCATTGTTCTCTTCTCCAAGAAGGTTTTCAACAGGGACTCGCACATTGCGGAAATATACCCGACCGGTACCCCCACCACGAGTACCCATCAACCCATACACATGCTCCACTTCCAACCCTTTTCCTCTTTCGACCAAAAATGCACTCATCGATCGATGCCTGTTATCAATCGTTCCTGTCCGGGCATACACCATGAACACATCAGCTCCTTCAGCACCGACGATAAATCTCTTTTGCCCGTTAAGAACATATTCATTTCCAACCCGCACAGCTTGCGTCGTCGCACCGAAAAAATCCGACCCTCCACGGGGTTCAGTCAGAGCTTCTGCAACCGTAATTTTCCCGCTTATTATTTTTGATAGAAATTTTTCTTTTTGATAATTGGAGCCAAAAACTTGAATAGCCTCCCCAACAATGCTCGGGAGTGAATATAAGCATGCCAGACTCGCACCCAATACCCCTATTTCCTCCAATACCAAAATTTCATGCGACCAGTCCAGGTCCCTCCCACCGAATTTTATTGGAAATCGGATTCCCAACAAATTATGCCTGGCAAGGTTTTCAACATAATTACGAGGATAGCGCACTTTTTCCGCGTCCATAGCTAAAAGCAATTGTCTGGGTACTTCATTTTTTACAAATGCACGTGCCTCCCCCAGAATAGTTTGCTGACTTATGTTTTGGTTTGAATCAGACATTATTTTCCTCGAAGAAATATATTACTAAATTTTAGTCACCCAAATAATGAGCCAGGTCTTCCAAAGACCGGCGGGAAGTGATTCGCGGCGGCATTTCTGCATAGCCGATTGGCAGTAAAACAAGCGGTCGGAGAGATCCAAGTATACCCACAACTTTCATCACCTCCGCTTCATCAAATGCACCTACCCATACTGTGGAAAAACCCAACGCTGTGGTTGCCAGCATTGCAAAAGTTCATGCTATTGTGGCGCCCTGAATGGTATATAGCTTCTCACCGCGCTCATTATATCTTGCTGCCAACATGAAGATTACATAAATCTTTAAATTTCCAGCTGAAGGAGCTTGATTTGAACATTCCAGAATTTTCTGAATTTTCTCCGCTTCAACTTTTTTATTCAAAAAGGATCTTATGGAATGTTCAGACACTAATTTAAAAAAAATCCATTATTTCTCCCAAATACTAACTGCCTCTCACAACCAGGACCGAGCAATCCGAGTAATGTACTAATTTTCTCGATACACTTCCCATTAACCAGCTTTTTAATCGGCTGAGTCCGCGCGAACCGGTAACGATCATATTGATTTTTTCGGCTTTGACATATTCAATAATCTCAGTGGCAGCATCTCCACGTTTTAAGATACCAGTTGCTTCAAAACCAATTCTTCTCAATTGATCACAGCAGGTGGTCAACAAAACATTTCCATCCTCTTCCTCCTTTATCCTTCTCGCAGCTTCTTCCTCTGTAATTTCCCATGGTTCGGTTGGTGAGAGATCCATGAACATTGGTTCAACCACCGATATCGGAAGAGGGGGTGGGGGAAGGACGTGGATTACATCTACGCTAGCTTTCACTAAAGATGGGAAGTTTCCAAAATAATTAATTGCAGCAATGCTCGATAAAGAGCCGTCTGAAGCCACCAAGATGTGGGACAATCCATTATATGGGGCTCGAACAATAAGTACCGGACAACTGGCATATTCCACAACTTGTTGAGCAACTCCTCCCAAAAGAATTCCGAAAGTGGAGCGTAACCCCTTGGCTCCCAGAACTATCAAATCGGGTTCGTGCTCCCCAGAATATTCAATGATTTTTTCTGCCGGATACCCAAGAAGTAATTCGGCATCAGCACTCATACCTTTCATTAGTAGTAATTTACGGGTTGCTTCCAAAGCAGATTCAAACACTTCATGTTCTGCGGCTTGCAGAGGTGTAATTACCCGAAGTATATGAACCTGGCTGGATTGAGGGGTTTTTAGATCCGCTAACAAGGATACAGCTGCGCGTGCATGTTCAGATCCATCGTCCGCCAATAAAATCGAAAAATTCGATTTCTTCTTAATAGCACTCATGCAAAACCTCCTTTCGACAAACCAGATCTGCCAACCCCCTGTTATTATTACTTTACCATAAATTGATTCTGATTTCTACTACTAATCCTTTGACGTGATAAGAATAATGCTATAAACTAATTCATAATATCCAATTTCAACCACAGTTTTTTCTACAAAGATATTATCAGGTAAATTTTTTCACTTTGGAAGCATTCACTATCATAGACAATGAGGGAACAACCGCTCATATTACAAGTGGAATAAACGGCATTGGTAAGGCAACAGTTTTTGAACTATCGCTATTAGGAATATTGGTGACTATTGTCGGTCAAACAACAAAACAGTCGCGTTAAAGCTCTGGCAGATAAGTCTGGCATTAACTGCAAAATAATTTGTCCCACAGGAGAAACTAATGACTACTCAGAAATCTGGCGCCCAGATCAGTACGAAAGCATTTCTTCAAGCTGTCACAATAATATTCGTCCTGATGATGCTCGCAGGCGTTTTAACGCGCATAATTCCAGCCGGGCAATACTCACGCAATCTCGTGGATGGGCGTGAGGTAATCGATCCAAATTCCTATTTGCTGACGACTCAACCCGATTACCCGATTTGGCGCTGGCTCACCGCACCTTTTGAGGTATTGGGAGCAGAGGGGAATATCACTGTTATCGCGATTATTTTATTCATTCTGTTGGTTGGTATCGCCTTTGCAGTGATGGATAAAAGCGGCATTCTCAAGTCAGTTATTTCCCGCATAATCAAAACATTCGGTGGGCGCAAATACGCCATGTTGATGGTGATTTCATTTTTCTTTATGGCCCTGGGGGCATTCTTTGGTATTTTTGAGGAAGTGATTCCAATTGTCCCCATCCTAATTGCCCTGGCATTTTCTCTCGGCTGGGATTCCCTGGTGGGCCTGGGAATGTCCATTCTGGCAACCAACCTTGGATTCTCTATGGCTATCTTCAATCCATTTACGATCGGGATCTCCCAAAAATTGGCTGAACTGCCATTGTTTTCAGGAGCTTTTCCCCGCATTATTCTATTTATAGTCGGCTATGCTATCTTTGCTGTCTTCCTGACAACCTATGCCAAGAAAATTGATTTGCATCCTGAAAAATCATCTGTTTATAAAGAGGATCTGGTAGAGAAACAACGCCTGGGTTCGTTTGAAGTCGACGAAATTGATGATCCTCGAATGCGCCGCGCCATAATTTTCCTAATTCTTTTCTTCTCCCTTATTTTGGCTGTCCTGGTGGCATCTCCATTCATTACTTTTCTTTCAGATTATGCCCTGCCACTAACCGGATTACTTTTTGTGATAGGTGGTGTGGGATCCGGTCTGATAGCCGGTGCTGGAAAAGCAACGTGGCAAGCTGCCTGGGATGGATTCCTGGGTATCGCGCCTGCGATTCCGCTGCTATTAATGGCTGCGTCTGTACGATATATTGTCCAAATGGGGGGAATATTGGATACCCTTTTACACTCAGCTTCTACCTTTACTGCGAATCTCAACCCCCTTACCGCTGCGCTAGCCATTTATGGGCTTACCCTTATTCTGGAACTTTTTATATCGTCTGGTTCCGCCAAGGCGTTCTTGCTAATACCGATACTCATTCCCCTGGCAGATCTCGCCGGCGTAAATCGCCAAATAGCAGTAAGCGCATATACTTTCGGGGATGGTTTCTCAAACCTGGCATATCCAACCAACGCAGCTCTTCTAATAACTCTCAGTCTCACTGTTGTCTCATACCCCAAGTGGTTAAAGTGGATTCTACCACTTTGGTTCTGGATCCTGCTGGCAACTATTGTATTTCTTGGAATTGCCGTATTATTCAACTATGGACCTTTTTAAAACTAATCCTTTGTATATAATATATTCAGTAACAAATGTATATAACCCCCAAATCTTACAAACAATCTCGTGAGCTCTTTCTAAAAGACTTAAGTTCAATACAATCTCTTTGGCCAGCCGCTCAATATTCATCTTTTGTTGTTTCACAAAAAGACGACTTAACGATTGATTGGATTTCATCTGGAACAGTGAGTACACCTGAAAAATTATTATTCCTTACCACCGGGCTGCATGGAATTGAAGGATATCTTGGTTCAATTATGCTCCAGCTATTCGTCGATGAATTTTTACCCCACATTGACCCTGCGAAAACCGGGATTTTATTAGTCCATTGCATCAATCCATCTGGAATGCATCGACGCTATCGCACTAATCTTTCAAATGTGGATCTAAATCGCAATTTCATATCCGATTTTTCCAATATGAAAGAAACAAATCCAGACTATTCAAAATTGGATACATTTTTCAATCCTAAAACCCCCATCCGAAGTGAAGGATTAACCAAATTCTTATATATTTTTCAAACCTTAAAATGGCTTGCACTGTTTGGATCCGCACGCATTCGCGAGGCTGCCCTTATGGGGCAATATTTTGATCCAATCGGAATGTATTTCGGTGGACAGGAATATCAGCCCGAAACGAAGTGCATGATGAATCTGATCCAGGAATGGATTCCGCGTTTTCAAAAAACCATTCACATCGACGTGCATACCGGTTATGGACCACGCCACCAAATGACTCTCGTTCAAACTCCTTTAGAACCTATGTCCTCCCAAAAAGCTCAATCCCGCTTCGGGGTTCCCCTTGTGGCGGCCACAAATCCTGAAGAATTCTACCAAATCCACGGTGAAATGGCTGATTATATTTATGATGTAGCCAATCAGACAAATCGAAAGGTGTACTCTGCCGCATTTGAATTTGGCACATATGGAGATGGGCTTATCGCTGGGGCACGCAGTCTCCTGACAAGCATCGTTGGAAACCAGTTGTTAAATCTTGAAACTCATTCCCAATATCGCACTTGGATCGAACGTGATTATGAAGAACTCTATTTTCCATCCGAAAAGGGTTGGCTCGATACAGCCATTAACAACGGGCGCCAAGCTTTCTACGGGATTCTTAAAGCTGAAGGGTTTATATAAAGTATCACACTTTTCTTATTTTTTGGAGGAATGATGAGTCAGTATTTCTCGTACGACTACACCGGAAATCCTTTTATTCTATTTGGCATCTGGCACCTAGTCGCCCTGGCATTGATCGTAATAATAAATTTTGCCATGTTGGGTTTCCGCAAATCTTCTGAGAAAACCCGTGAAATAATCCGTTGGACAATGGCCATGATCCTTTGGATTGACGAGATTACCTGGCATCTTTGGAACCTTTATTGGGGACATTGGACCATCCAAACCATGCTTCCTCTTCACATATGCAGTGTCCTGGTCTGGCTTGCAGGTTTCATGCTGGTTTTCAAAAATTTCCGAATTTACGAATTTGCATATTTCATTGGGATTGGTGGTGCCATGCAAGCATTACTTACACCGGATGCTGGTATCTATGGTTTTCCACATTATCGAGTTTTTCAGACTTTCCTTTCACACGGGTTATTGATCACATCAACAATTTATATGACGACAGTTGAAGGGTTTCGGCCTAACTGGAAATCTTTCTGGCGAGTCTTAATGGGTGTTAATATCTACGCTGCCATAATTTTCCCTGTAAATCGATTGCTGGGAACAAATTACCTGTTTATTAATGGCAAACCAGCCACAGCCAGCATACTTGATGCTTTGCCAGCATGGCCATACTATATTATATATATGGAGTTGATCGGGCTAATCGTATTCCTGCTTCTTTACCTGCCATTCATCATTAAAGACTTCAAGAAAAAGAGGACTCTTTAACGCCTCACATGAACAATATATTCATTATATTTATTTTACAATTAGTATATTGAACTTCTTTCTTGTAATATTTCATATATCGTTATATAATATTGCATATTATTTATATTAAACTTTTTATGTTCAATGTCGTATATAAATTTAGAAAATAAAATTATCCCGGGAGAAGAGCATGACAAAGAGAAATCGCACGCATTTAGCATTGGGAGTTATCTTAATCCTTTTGGCAATTGGGTTACTAATCCTCAAGGCCAATCCTTCACTGGCTGAGTACATTCACGTTGATATGTCATGGCCCGCATGGATCATCATCGGCGGGGGAGTCTTCCTGTTGTTTGGGCTATTGGTTGGGGAACCTGATATGGCTATCCCGGCAAGTATCTTCGCCGGAGTGGGAAGTATCCTGTATTATCAGAACGCTTATCAGGATTTTTCCAGTTGGGCTTATATGTGGACTCTCATACCAGGCTTTGCCGGGTTGGGTAATGTTTTAGCCGGTTTTTTTGGCGCGAGTTTTCGAAAATCCATATCGGAAGGTTTCAGGTTAATTTTCATCAGTATAATTATGTTTTTAATATTTGCGTCTGTTTTTGGAAAATTGGAAATTCTAGGTCCAAACAAAGAATTTATTCTGGCGGGAATACTTCTGTTGTTTGGGGTATGGCTGATAATTCGTGGGTTGATCCGACCCCAGGCAAAGGAATAACATATGCGACGCAATTATCTATTTTGGGGAATAGTCCTCGTAGCCTTTGGTGGTATCTTCTTTCTTAATGCAATGGACCGCCTTCCGGGTAATGCCCTGGGTTACTTTTGGCAATTGTTCCTGATCATATTAGGTTCCTGGGTAATCATAAATTCCATTTGGATACCAGGACGCGAAGGAAAAGAAAATTTCTCAGTCTCATTGCAAGGTGCAGCTTGTGCCAACATCCACATTACTCATGGCGCAGGACGGGTGAATATCACCTCAGGCGCTAACTTGGGCGAGTTATTAACCTGTATATCAACTGGAACGACCCAACAAAAGACCAGATTATCCAATGGCACTCTGGATGTCCGCATTTCACCTGGTTCAGATATCATGCCTCTGGTAGGATTTGCAGAGGGTTTCAATTGGGATCTGGCTCTCAGTGACGCAATCCCAATATCCTTAACTCTGGAAACAGGGGCAAGCCAAACCATGGCAGATTTGAGCGATCTTTATATAACTGATCTTAAAATATCTACGGGAGCAAGCACGACATCAATTACATTACCTGGAAAACCGGAACTGGCATATGTTTCTATAAATGCCGGGGTAGCTACTCTGGACATTAAAATACCCGAAAATGTTGCGGCTAAGATTCGAATGAAGGATGGGTTAACTTCTCTTAATCTTGACAACAATCGCTTCACTCGCATTGAAGGTAATCGCTACGAATCGCAAAATTATAACCAGTCTACACAGCGATCTGAAATTACGATTGAAGCCGGTGTCGGTTCTATCACTATCCACTAAGGTGAGGTTTCAAATGGAAATTAAAATCAAACACATGGACTACCGCATCCTTTTAGGTGTATTACTTATCCTGGGAGGAATTTTAGGCATCCTTGAAAAGCTAAATCTGATCTCCAATGCTTCCAGAATCTTCTGGACATTTATTTTTGGGATCGCTGGATTTGCATTTCTGTACATATTTGCGACGAATCGGGAGCATTGGTGGAGCGCCATACCTGCCTTTTCGCTTCTTGGTTTAGCCCTAACGATAGGTTTACCAACAAAATTTGATATGTTTGGTGGGTTAACCTTTTTAGGAGGCATCGGGTTGGGTTTCATTGTCATATATCTCAAAAACCGCAGGAATTGGTGGGCTATTATCCCATCTGGCGTATCAATCACACTCGGTGTCATCTCCTTTGTATCCAATTTTGCCCATAGACAGGATACAGGTGCCCTATTCTTTATTGGGCTTGGATTAACATTCTTATTATTAGCAATACTTCCAACCGGCACTCATACTATGACATGGGCATTTATTCCTGCCACAATCTTGTTGATATTTGGCTCCCTCCTGGGAACAACCTTCAAAGGTTCTCTGGACTATATCTGGATCGCCGCCCTCTTCCTTGGTGGTATATCCATGATCTGGCAATTTCTAAGGACACAAAAACGCTAACATAAAATTCATCTATCCTGGCAACGCTTACCCACTCGCAACCATGCTTCAGTTGGATTTTCTTTTTTTGTTTTCTTTTAATTTTAGTCTGTTCGTGTCCCTTTACCCTTGCTTTCCAGCGAAATTGTAATTTTCAAATAGCTTCAACTTTTTCGATATCTGGAAAAAATTGTCGAACGGTACCTTCCACCCAACCATGAAGTGTGGCGGGAGACAGGGGACAACCCAGGCAAGCACCACCAAGCTTGACGCTAAGCTTTCTACCATCAAAAGACACATACTCAACAGATCCACCATGGAAGTGTTCAATATAAGCGCTTAATTGCTCGACCAAGGCTTTCATCTGCTCTTCTTTTACTTTGTTTTCGATTGATTCCACGGATGTAATCTCCTTTAATTTCTTCTTATTTTTATTGGGTTGTTGAACATATTGTGATAAAAGAGATATTACCTGAGATTGTCGATTTTGCCAACGCTCTGAAATGACTGCGGCCAACCTATCCAAAATCGACTTTCCCAATTCAGGATATTTGTTGCATAATTCCTGGAGATCGACACCACGCATCTTTAGGGTTTTACAGTCAACGACACATTCAGCTCCTGATGTATAAGCCACATTCCCCATCGCCGCAGACCATCCAAATACTCCACCCGATTGAATTTGAGCTACTTTCATGGGTGGGCCATCATCTGGTTTATATCTAATTTCAACGCTCCCTTCTAATACTAGATAAAGAAACTCAGCATATTGTTCTTGTTCAAAAATCACCTGTCCTGCAATAAAGGATTGGTCCGTAAAATATTGGGTTAAGTAATTCAGTTCATCCATACTTAACCCTTCGAAAAAAGATAGTTTTCTCAACATAACCAATGCCATACAAGGATATTATTCAAACCCCCCGTTGCTTTCTAGTGGCAAATTTCCTAAAACTATCGACATTTATCCCTTTTTTCATATATTTAAAGTTATATATTCCAAGAACTTTTAGAATTACTATTTATTAAAGAAATCTTTCGATTTTGGTAATCTCCCCAGATTACGCAACCTTTTTTCTGTAAATTGAGTCACAAATATCCATAGTTCTTTAATAATTAAATGACTTGCCAGCGCAATAA
>MGMF01000009.1 GCA_001796335.1 Chloroflexi bacterium GWB2_49_20
CGCAAAGACAGAAGATAGAGCTTTTTTGCATTGAACAGCAGCGTTCTGCCACTGTGGAATTAATCGCAATTATGGACGTGAGTAGATACAACGTTATTATAGAACATATATTCTAATATTGCAACCCCCAATTTCCCATTTCCATGAGGAAGTTAAACGGGGGCTCCCTTTGGTCAGAGGCAATTTTGGCCCCCTGCGCCCCTCCCCGGAAAAAGAGGCCGGGGCGCGACAAAATCAGCCCCCAACCAATTTGGCAGGGATGCTGAGCAAAACCTTTGCCAGTTGCGAGTAGAATTTATCTAACTACGTTATTTTTTGAGTGGGCCAGTCTAATTTGAAGGCTGGAGCCAACTGCATCTGCATACCGGTGCAATGTCGAAAGACGGACATCATTGGCGTGGTTTTCTATCCGCGAAATTGCGGATTTCTTTGTTCGCAATTTTTGCGCTACTTCTTCCTGAGTTAACCCCGCTGATTCCCTGGCCTGGCGCAGAATCACACCAATTTTGAAATCTGAATAACCGGCTTCGTAATTTTCGGCAAATTCCATATCGCGCTCTGCGCGACTTTTAATATATCGTTTTACATCACTCATGCCTTTTTTCTCCTTGCCAGGAACTCTTCCTTGCGGCGAAAAGCAAGTTCAATCTCCTGAGGCGGTATCTTTTGCGTTTTCTTGACAAACCCATTTGTCAAGATCAACAAGGTACCGCTATCAAAAAAACCCAATAATCTGAAAATATCACTTCCAAATTGTATGCGGACTTCCCAGAGACCTTCGTTATCAACCAGTTTTTTGAAATATTGGCGGGGAACAACATCCAACTCTTCCACCAATTGCAAAACCCAAAGAACCTTTTGGGCTTGCTTGCCAGGTAAAGAATTAAGGAATTCCTCGACAGGGCTTTTGCCATTAAGAAGGCGATAGAAGCTTACCGTCCGCATATCCCCATGTTATCACAAATGTGAACACAATTAAAAGATGTTTTAAGCCAAAGCTTGTTCGAACAACCTGACATATTCATCCGGGTTGAAGAGAGCCGCGGTGTGCCCCATGTTACCCATATTGATCACATCCACCTTCCGGTGGAATAGTTTTTGGCAGCGGGGAATATCTTTTTTGTTCTGGGTTGGGTCATTTTCAGCGCTGAGTACAAAGAGGCAGGTTTGACGGCAGACCCTAAAGGTTTCCTTTGTTAACGTTCGTCTTGTCTGGCAAAGTGGCCTGGTATTTCCAGGCAAACCGATAGCTGGGAAAACCTTTAGAGTCTAACTGTTTTCCCGAAGATCAATCTCTGCAATCCGACGACTGCGACCATTGCACACGTAAAAGAAGACAGCGATTTCGGGATGAGCGCCAAGAGCATTGGCAGCGGCAAGCTTGACGCCAACGCAATTGCCACAAAGTTATAAAACAGCAAGCCCAGACCCACCAAAATGTAAATGAGTGCGACAACCGGATGGTTGTCAGCCCGGGAATAGATAAACCAGAGCCAGGCCATTAACAGCCCGGCAATCAACAAATTTGCGAGGGTAGCTGGTAAAAACCAGGCTGCCATCTTGAATTGTGTAAGGGCAACCTGCTTAAGGGCATCCATCCAAATATCGAGCCCATAGGCAACGCCAATTAAAAGGAACATGCCCAGCAAAGAAACAATCGATGTGTAATTTTTTTTCATAAAGGTTCTCCTCTTAAAACCTCAGTCCATCCATTTTTATTGCGAGACTCATTCTCAATTATCGCGCTTTTATGGTAATTTGCATCTCGCTTTCAAGCAAACGTGATTCTCAAAAAACTCCATTCTCCATTAAAATAAGGTTACAGGAAGACCCTAAAGGTTTCCTCAGCTGACATTCATCTTATTATGCCAGATTCCTTTGCAGGATTTGGTGAGTGATAAAAAAGGAAACCTTTAGGGTCTATTACCAACCAAGAAAACATATAGGATCTTAACCAAATGACCAGCCCAGCGCCATTACACTACGACACTTATTATCACATCTACAACCGCGGCAACAACCGGGAGAATATTTTCTTACAGGAACGCAATTACGATCATTTTTTGAACCTGTATGCCAGATACATCGAACCAGTAACAGAAACCTTTGCTTATTGCCTGTTGCGTAATCATTTTCACCTGCTGGTAAGGATCAAGTCGGAAGAAGAAATAATTGAGACCTTGAACAATGAGATCCTAAAGGTTTTTCCCGTAAATCTAGATCCAAGCGGGCAAGAAAGTTCTGCAATTAATGAAACGAAACTGCCAGGGAAACCTTTAGGGTCTGGTTATCCGAGTAAACAGTTCTCCGATTTTTTCAATGCTTACGCCAAAGCCATCAACAACACGTTTGGTCGATCCGGCAGCTTGTTCCAGCATCCCTTTGGGCGTGTACTGGTCACCAGTGATCGACAATTTTGGAACGTGATCGTATATATTCACCAGAACCCGCAAAAACATCGATTTGTAGATGATTTTCGGGAATGGAAATGGTCATCCTATGGGATCATCCCTGCCGAAAAACCGACAAAGTTAAATCGCGGGTTGGTCCTGGATTGGTTCGGTGGGAAAGAGCAGTATTTTAAATTGCACCAGGAGTGGGTAAACCAGGCTCAGAACAAATGGTTTTCGGAGGAAGATAATGATTAGAGAGACCCAAAGGTTTTCATGGCTGACTTTCACCTTATTATGCCAGGTTCCTTTGCGAGATGCGGTACGTGATAACGAAAGAAACCTTTAGGGCCTGCCCTTACGATATTCTGATCATCGGCGCCGGGCCGGCGGGGTTATCCACCGCCCTGCACCTTGCAAAGGTTGCCCCGCACCTGGCCAAACGTACTCTGGTGCTCGAAAAAGCCCGGCATCCGCGCCCCAAGCTGTGTGCCGGGGGACTGACAGTGGATGCCGAGATCATCCTGCAGCGCCTGGGGCTGGATGTGAACGAGATCCCGTGTGCCTGGGCCGAAAGCGCCCACCTGCATTTTGAAGGCCGCGGCCTGGAACTGCGCACGCCAAAACGCCCGGCCCTGCGCATCATCCGGCGGGATGAGTTTGATCATTGGCTGGCACAAAAAGTACGCCAGCAGGGTATCGAAATTCTCGAAAATATCCATGTCAGTGCCGTCCGTCCTGCGGATGGAAAGGTCATCGTCGAGACAGATGCCGGCATTTTCCAGGCCCGGGTGGTGGTGGGCGCGGATGGTTCCAACGGCATCGTGCGCTCTTGCATCCTGCCCGATGACAGACTGCATTCCGCCCGACTGCTCGAGGCGCTCTCCAAACCCGGTCAAAGTTCCGGACACCATTCCAGTTCAGCTTATTTCGATTTCTTCTGTGTCCCCAATGGCATTGCCGGTTACACCTGGGATTTTCCCACCCAGCTAAACGGTCAGCCCATGCGCTGCTGGGGCATTTTTGACAACAACCTGCTGGCAGACAGCCCGCGTCCGCCGCTCCGCTCACAACTGGCCGAAGAAATGCAGCGCTGCGGCTACTCCCTGGCAGAAAGTGAATTGAAGGGACATCCCATCCGCTGGTTCAACCCGTTTGCGCGCTTCTCCGTTCCCGGTGTCTTGTTGGCCGGTGATGCAGCCGGAAGCGACCCACTCTTCGGGGAGGGCATCAGCATGGCGCTCGGTTATGGCTGCCTTGCCGCGCACACTATTCAGTCTGCATTTGAACACGGCGACTTCGGCTTCCAGGGTTATCGCAGACGCATCTTGTGCTCCTCCCTGGGGCAAACCCTGATCTTGCGCACCCTGTTCACGTATGTACTCTACACTTTTCGCTGGCGCTGGTTCCAGCGCCTGGTGTGGCATTTTCTGCACCCACTGGTCAAACTTGCCGGCTGGCTGCTGGTGATCAACTGGGGGAAAAGACTGAAATAAAACCTCTGACTACTCTCGCACCCGCCGGATAAAGCCCGGGGTATTTAACTCACGCTCAAGCAGGTAGGTAAAATATGCCTGCATGAGCGTTTCCATTTCTTTTTGAACGGCGGGACCAGGCCTGGCACGCGCAGCCACCGGGTAGCTGCTGCGCTGCAGGTGGCGCAAGTACTTGAGCGCTTCTTCTGAAACACTCCAAACACCCGGCAAGCCCGTCCCACACCTGGGACACAACACACCCCCCTGTGAGGGGGAGAAGAATTGATCTTCCGGTTTGATCTCAGCCTGGCAGTTGATGCATTTAACCAATTGGGGACGAAAACCGAGAGAATCCAGCAAGCGCACTTCGTAGTAACGCACCCCCAGCCAGGGATCCGGATTAAGGGCGATCCGGTTGAGGGTATCGGTCAGCAGGCGGAAGATGACCGGATTCTCACCTTCTTCTTCGTAGGAAAACCGGTCGATCAACTCCACCACGTAAGCCGCATAACCGGTGCGCAGCAGGGTTTCACGCAGGGGTTGATAAGCTTCAATGGTTTCGGCATCCGTAACGATAAAAGGTCCGTGGGCTGTGGCAAGCTGCAGGCTGACCTGCATAAAAGGTTCGACATGCCCGGCTTTGCGTGAGCGCATCTTGCGCGCCCCTTTGGCCACAACCCGCAGCTTGCCCCTCTGGCAGGTATAGATCACCAGCAGGCGGTCAGCCTCTCCCAAATTTGAATGCCGCAGAACGACGGCTTCCACCCGGAAAGAGCGCTGTTCTTTCATCAATATTTACAATCAACCCGGGCAATTACCCGGAAGTTTTCAGGTCATCCGGCCTGAATGCATCGGGCAGCAGCTCGCCTACACTGGTCTCTTTCATCAGCCTGCCGCGGCCATCGGCAATCAAAACCACCGTATTCAGCCCAAATTCAGCGAGCACCTGCCGGCAACTCCCGCAGGGTGCCCCACCGTTGGGGGTGGTCACGGCGATGACTTCAAATTTGGTCTCCCCTTCCGAAACGGCTTTAAATACAGCCACCCGTTCTGCACAGATGCTGGTCGGGTAAGCCGCATTTTCTATATTCACACCTGTATAAATACGTCCGCTGGCTGTCCGCAAGGCAGCGCCCACCTGGTATTTCGAATAGGGTGCATAAGCCCGCCGGCGGGCTTCATTGGCCAGATCGATCAAAGCCTGGCGTTCTTCTTCAGTCATGTTTGTCATTCCCTTGTTTCTCCTCAGAGGGCAAAACCCGGCACACACGAACGCGCCGGATCCTTCGGCCACTGACCTGCTCGATTGTAAACGAAAGACCACCCACCACAATGGATTCGCCGCCTTGTGGCACACGCCCCATCTGGTCATATAAATACCCTGCCAGGGTATCGGCTTCGTCTTTTGATAAATGAGAGCCCATTACTTCATTGAAATCATCCAGATCAATACGACCCTGGAAGATATATTCTTGTTGACCCACTTCCTGATAGAGTACTTCTTCACTGGCGGTATCATACTCATCCCGGATCTCACCGACGATTTCTTCAACGATATCTTCGAGAGTCACCAACCCGGCCACACCCCCGTATTCATCCACGACAATGCCCAGATGGATGCGCTGGGATTGCATCTCTGCCAGCAACTCATCCACCTTCTTGGTTTCAGGCACAAAATAAGCAGGTCGCAACAGCTCACGCTGCGAAAACCGCACATCATGGTTGGGTGATGTTTTAAGCAGGTCTTTGGCATACAGCAAACCGATCACATTATCGATGGTTGATTCATAAACAGGTAGGCGTGAATGCCCTGAAGTCAGGAAAGCCTGGATGGCATCTGCCTGGGTGGTATTTACGTCCAAAGCCAGGATGTCAATACGCGGCACCATGATCTCACGCGTCAGCGTATCCCCAAAATGAAAGATGGAGTAGATCATCTGCCGTTCTTCACGCTCCAGGCTGCCAGGTTCCTGGTCGGATTCCACCCAGGTTTTCAGCTCATCCTCAGTAAACTGCGCGTAGCTTTGATGCCCACCGGTCGGTTTCAGTACCAGCAGGGGTAAAAATGTCAGCGGAGAAAACAGGATCATGACAGCCTGCCCGAAATTCACCAGGCCCAAAGCCCAACCATCCGGATCGCGCATCACCCGCTGCTCCAGGCTGAATTCAATGATCAACATCAGCATGGTCAATACCAACAGGCTGGCAAATTCCACGATAACCTGCGTACGCACATCTGTATACCAGCCCTGCACCCATTGAACCACCAATACTGCCAGAAGGAATCGCATCAAGGTCTGGCTCAAGCGCAGGTTGGCGCGCAAGCGTGGACTTTCTATTAAAGCCAGCGTGCGATCGACTCTGCCAGGTTGGCTGTCATGTTTTTTCAGCAAGCGCAAAGGACGCGCGTTCAACAAGCTGACACGTGTTGCACCGATGGCAAGGTCCAGCGTTAATAACAAAACAAACATGGGGTAACCCCATTCATTCATCTTTTCTCTTCTCCAATTTTCGGATGGCACGCGCCGGCATACCCACCACCAGGGTGTCGTCCGGCACATCCTTCGTCACTACTGCGCCCGCGCCCGTACGCGACCGGTCACCAATTTTTATCGGCGCCACGAGCAAGGTATCGCTTCCAATGAACACATCTTCGCCGATCTCGGTGTGATGCTTGCGCTCGCCATCAAAATTGCAGGTGATTGTTCCTGCACCGATATTGACATTGGGACCGATGGTGGCATTTCCAACATAAGAGAAATGTCCCATCTTGGTACCCGCACCCAGGCTGGAATCCTTCACTTCGCCAAAATTGCCCATGTGTACCCCTTTGCCCAGATGGGCACCTTTGCGCAGATGTGCAAATGGGCCCATATTGACATCATCCTCGAGATGCGCCCCTTCCAGCACTGAGGCCAGCACCTTGCAATCATTCCCAATCCGGGTGGCCCGAATTATGGAATTCGGCCCGATCACGCAGCGCTCACCAATCTGTGTGCCGGACTGCAGATGGGTGTTCGGCCAGATGACCGTATCCGTTCCAATGCTCACTCCGGTTTCGATATAGGTATTGTGTGGGTCAACCAGGGTCACCCCAGCCAGCATGTGCTCCCGGTTGATGCGCTGGCGCATGGCGGTTTCCGCTTCGGACAATTGCACCCGGGTATTTACACCGATCGTCTCCAACAGATCTTCCAGGATCAGCGGCAGCACCGGCAACCCAGCTTGCACAGCCACTTCGACAGCATCGGTCAGGTAATACTCCCCTGTGGGTGAACCTTTTATCTCCCGCAAAGTTTTCCATAACCAGTCTGCTGAAAAGCAATACGCACCGACATTCAACTCTCTGATCATCAATTGCTGCGGAGTGGCAACAGCTTCTTCGACGATGGCCTGAACGCTGCCATCCGGTTTTCGGAGAATACGCCCGAAGCCGCGTGGTTCCTCCGATATGACCGTCAACAAGCTGAGCGGGCCGGGGTTGTTACGCTGGGTTTCAACCAGTTTATTGAGAGTCTCCACGCGCAGCAATGGCATATCTGCATAAGTGACCAGGATGAGGTCTGTATTACCAGCCAGCATCCTTTCAGCCTGCTGAACCGCATGACCAGTGCCAAGCTGCCGTTCCTGCAGGACACACACAGCCAGGTCTGCAACCGTTTTGCGGACACTATCCGCACCATGTCCGACAATGACCACTGGTTTTTCAGTGCTGGCCTGGCTGGCTGCCCTTAGAGCATGCAGGATCATAGCCTGCCCTGCAACCGGATGCAGCACTTTAGGCAGGTCGGATCTCATGCGCACACCCTGACCGGCAGCCAGCAATATTGCAGTTATTTTCATAGACATCTCCTTGTCTCTCAATAAGCAAGGGGGAAGGTGGGGTGATGGAGTAGATGGGGGTGTTGGGCGGGCAAAACCTGACCAACACCCCCGTACCTTTCCCAAAATCACGGGAATTCCCAATGGCTTATAAAAAACCTTGCGCTGCCAGCGGGGCAACGCAAGGTCGAATGTAAAGCAGCAACTTCAAAACAAGCTGGGGCGCCTGGATTCGAACCAAGATCCACGGCTCCAAAGGCCGGTGTGCTGCCGTTGCACCACGCCCCAATGATAATCCCGGTTCCCGCACGGGAGGCGGGGCGAATTGTAACATATGCCGGTCGGTAGGGCAATGTTTAAACCTGGCTATCCTCAGGGATCAAACCCAACTGCCGGGCCTGATCGTAGGATAAACCATCCGCGTGCAGCGGTGCAACCGGTTGCCCGTCGGTTGCCTCGCTCCAAAACGCGTCCAATTCGTCTGTTTTTAACTTATTCTTGGGTTGTTTAAATAAAGGTTCCAGATCTTGACCTGATGTTTCAATCGACTGTTCAGCCTCTGTTTTAATGTGCGACTCATTGATATAAGGGATAATCGGGCCGTCCAGCACCGCCAACGAGGTTTCAATCGCCTGGCGGGAGGCTGTAAAAAAGCGGATATTTTCAAGGACTACGTCTTCGTCAGCCAGCTTGTCTCCTACCAGAAGGATGGCATGCGTGGAATCCAAAGGGGTGAATATCAGGTCGAATTTGATTCCATGAAAGATATGCCAACTGGTTTTGATCTCGTTCCCGATCAACTGGGTCACCTTTTGACCGGCGTTGTAAATGGCCATCAACGCAGCCACCAACGACACTTCCTGGCTTTTCTCTGGCAGCTCACCCGCACAAGCCAAAATCCGACCGCGATCATTGAGAAGCAGCACAGCCTGAGCCTTCAATTTCTGACGCAATCCTGCAAACTGGTCAGCCAACCCCTGGCGCTCATCGGCTAATACATCATCTTTCAGGATTGGCTCAAGCGGTAATATGGTTTCCACCAATCCGAGCACCCTTTCCACAGAGTCCAAAAAATCGGCAATGGAGATGGGCTTTATGAAAAAAGCGTTTGCTCCAGCCTGGGCCACTTCCTTGCGCACATTTGCATCAGACATCCCCGTTATCAGGATCACTTTGGCATTTGGATGAAAAGCGCGGATCTTTTTCATCAACTCGAGACCGGAAATACCCGGCAGGCGGTAATCTGCCACCAGAAGATCCACTTTGTTACTAGTGGCATCCAGGATGGCCTCCTCCCCCGAAGGTATCTCCACGATTTCCAGTTTATGTTCCAGTGTGACCAGCGCCGAGCTCAGCAGACGGCTGACCTCGCGCTGGTCGTCAACGATCATGATTCTACGGGATGCAATCATGTTTAAATTCTATCACAAGTCTTGAAATCTTCAGCAGTCCTGTGCTCGTCCTTGTGTTGAGGTCCATTCAGGAGAATTTTCAAATGGAGATCATCGATCCTCTCCAAAACAAAATCTGGCGTGGCAAAAGCCACGCCAGGATATTTACTCCATTCTTACCTTAACAAAGATCACTTCCCCTTAAAATCAAAAGCGATTCCCATTATTCCAAAAATCATTCCCAGCAGGGAGAGTGTATAAGAAAAGAAATTCAGAAAGAAAGTTGATTTAAGGATATGAATCACCATTAAAAAAGGAAAGATCACGCCCAGTAACATCAGGATAAATCCAAGAAGGATCATTCTTCTTGGTTTCGAAAAGAACTTGGAGATCATTCTTTATACAACCAGCACGAAACGAAATGACCAGTTTCAGGCTCATACTCCGGTGGTTCTTCCACTTCACACAGCCCGGCAATTGCCCTGGCACAGCGCGGATGAAAACGGCAGCCCGGTGGAGGTATGATCAGGCTGGGGGGTTCCCCTGGAGGAACCTCTTTAAAAGAAAGGGCATTTTTGGCATCTGGATCGGAGGTACCTTGCAGGAGGGCGTGCGTATAAGGATGCAAGGGGTTTTTCAATAAAGGATCGACCCTGGCTTTCTCTGCAATGCGGCCTGCATACATCACGAAGATGCGTTCGGAGAAGTAAGATACCGTGGCGAGGTCGTGGGTGATGTAGATCACTGACAGGTTGTACTTTTGCTGCAAACCTTGAAACAGCTTGAGGATTTCCACGCGCACCGAAGCATCCAGCATGGAAACCGGCTCATCAGCCACCAGGAGTTTGGGTTCCATGGTCATGGCACGTGCTATCACCACGCGCTGCTGCTGTCCACCACTGAGCATATGCGGGTATTTATCCCAGTAATCTTCGACCGGGTGTAATTTGACCTCTTCCATATCAGTGCGGACGCGCTGCTCGCGTTCTTCTTTGTTTTTAACCCCCCCAATGATCAGGGGCTCTTCAAGGATTTTCCTTATATTCATAAAAGGCGCCAGGGCTCCATAGGGATCCTGCTGGACATAACCAACCTGCGCGCGATACCACTTCATTTCATTGGAATTCAATTCACTGAGCTTTTTTCCATCAAAAACGATCTCGCCCTGGGTGGGTTTATGAAGCGCCAGGATGGTCTTCATCAGGGTGGATTTTCCACATCCGCTCTCGCCCACCACCGCGATGGCCTCGCCACGCCCCAGGTCAAAAGATACTCCGTCCACAGCGTGCACATAACCGGCATGTCCCAACCCAAACCGTCTCAATTCAAACCAGACTCTTAGTTCCTGGACAGACAGCAAGGCATCTGAATGATCGCCATGCACTTTAGGGGTGCTCAATTCTTTAACATCAACAGACATGACTTGCTCCTATGATCATGTATACAACCAGCACTTCACCTTGCGACCATCCTTCTCGATCGTTGGTGGATCTTGATCGCATTTATCAAAGCGGAAGGCACAGCGCGGCGCAAACCGGCATCTTGGAGGCAAATTGATCAAGCTGGGTGGCTGACCTTCGATGAAATCCAGCACCTTTTTGCCTCTCAGGGTTGGTACACTCGCCATCAATGCCTTGGAATACGGATGGAGGGGTTCAGCAAAGAAGCGGGGGGCATCTGAATATTCCACGATCTGCCCGGCATACATCACCGCCACATCATCCGCCAGTTCACTGGAAGTGGCGATGTCATGCGTTATCAGGATGTAACTGGTCCCCAATTCCTTCTTGGTGCGCTTGAGGACATTAAAGATATTCGCCTGGGTCAACACATCCAGGGCGGAAGTAGGCTCATCCAGGATGATCAAATTGGGTGAAGTCACCAGCGCCATGGCAATGGCGACGCGCTGACGCATGCCCCCGCTCAGCTCAAAGGCATAGCGGCTTAAGAAACCTTCCGGAACGCCAACGTGCTGGAACATG
The DNA here is from genome assembly GCA_001796335.1 of Chloroflexi bacterium GWB2_49_20. Taxonomy (GTDB): domain Bacteria; phylum Chloroflexota; class Anaerolineae; order Anaerolineales; family Villigracilaceae; genus UBA12087. The sequence goes on from MGMF01000009.1 coordinate 11,061, forward strand.
GATTTGGCCTGGATCAGGGCTTTTTCCTTGTTTACACCCAGGTGGATCATGGCGGGTTCGGCCACCTGGTCGCCCACCCGCAGTACCGGGTTCAGGGCATTCATGGCCGCCTGAGGCACCATGGACATACCCACCCAACGGACATTCAGGCGATATTCTTCATCATCCAGGGCCATGGTATCCGAGCCTTCAAGTAAAACCTTGCCACTGTATTTGGATACGTTGCGAGGCAAAAGGCGTAAAATGGCTTTGGCCAGCGAACTTTTTCCACAACCTGATTCACCCAGGATCACCACGGCCCGGTTATAATCCAGGGCAAAATCCACACCATCCACCGCCTGCACATCGCCCTGGCGGGAGTTAAAATATAGAAATAGCTTTTCTATGCGTAAAAGTTTGTCGTTTTGTGTCATCGGGTTATATATCCCTCAATCTGGGATTGAAGATGCGATCCAGAGCGAAGCCCAACAATGCAAAGCCAAAGCCTGTGATCATCAACAAAATGGCAGGCTCCAGCACCCAGTAATAGCGCCCTTGATAAAGAGCTCCATCATAGAATGCATCATTAATGACTTTTCCCCAGGTAGGCAGGACCGGGTCACCCAGGCCGAGGACTGCCAACGAGGCTTCAAGGAATACGAAGGATGGAATGGAAGAAACCAGGGCCGGGATCAACAAGGGAACCATGCGCGGGATCAAGTATGAAAAAATGATGCGCGAACTGGAAGCGCCGTAGGCTCGGGCAGCCTCAATATAACTTGACTCTTTGGATTGCATGAAAATGGAGCGGTAAGTTTTAATTGAACCGGAGAAGATACTCAGCAGGATGGTAACGCCCAGCATCAGCCAGATGCTGCGCGAGTAGAAGGTGCCCACCATGATCAAAATAGCCAGGAACGGCAGGACCAGGTTCACTTCGGTGACGCGCTGGATCAATTCATCCAGCCAACCTCCATACCAGGTGCCGGTAGCCGCGATGACCATGGTCAGCAGGGACGTCCCCAGGGCGGCCAGCAGGCCAAATGCCAAAGCAATGGGTGTGCCATATAGCAAGGGTAAGAGCAGATCGCGGCGGTACTTGTCGGTGCCTGCTGCACCAAAAAGCTCTCCATGCAGCACAAATTCAGCATCAATGCTGGCATCTTTCTCAAAGGCGGTACCTGAAATAACCAGTTGATACTGGCCTTTTAAAGGTTTCTGTGTCGAGGATTCGGGATCCACAAAAAGGGCTTGCATCACATGGTCGGTTTTGAGTCTTTTTTGAAGCTTTTGATCTTGCGAAAACCGGAAGTTTTGAGTGTGTTCTACGGCCATGTCGGCAATCCGGATCGTTCTGCCATCCGGGGTGATCCAGCTCACGGAAGCAAACGTAAATTTCTCTTCATATTGCGAAGTGAAATAGATCATCAATTCCTGTGGGACATCATCATAGGCATAATCAAAAGCGTACGTGATATCCACGGTGGAAATATTCGGGTCGCTGCTGGGGGTGGTGGTCTTTGTCATACTCCCATCTGTTGTCCTCACAGCAAACGACACTGGTTTTTTCTTGTTCGAAAAATAGTTAAACCAGGCCGGAGGGGCGTATTTTGGGTTTTGATACCAGACCTCCTCGCCCCCCCGCCAGAGACGGATGGCCTCGCTGTATGGAATTGTAGCCAGGGCGTAAACAGAAACCCCCAGCAGGAAGAGGATGATCGCCATCCCCAGGATGGCGGATGGATAACGGAGAAGTTCGCGGAATGATTTCTTAAGCGCGCTCATTGTGAACCTCCACCGCCAGAACCGACTTTGACGCGTGGATCAACCAGCGCATAAACAAAATCGAGCAGGAAGACTGTGATGGCCAGCAAATAGGCATATATGATCGTTGAACCAACGATGACCGGGGTATCATAAAAACCAATCGCTCGGAAGAGGGTTATCCCCAGGCCGGGCCACAGGAAAACGGTTTCCGTAATTGTGAAGCCGGTCCACAGGGTGATCACCAGCAGGGCAAAATTTGTGATAATGGTTGGCAGGGTGGGTCGCAAAATATAGCGGCGCTCGACGTCACGTGCGGACAGACCCTTGGCTTTGGCCATTTCCACATAATCTTCACTGGAGTAGATCAGGAAAAAAGTCCGCCAGTTGTAAATACTGAGAAAAATAAAGCTCATGACCACAGACGAGATGGGCAGGATGAGATGTTTGAGCACGCTCAAGCCATAATCGAGCGGATTTCGTGGAGAGGGCGAATCAACCAATCCCCCAAAGGGCAATACCTTGAATATGGCCGCAAAAATGAGTATTAAGAAAATTCCATAAAACCAGGGAGGTGCAGCAGAGGTCGGCGAGAAAGCAATGATGATCTTGTCCCAAAAACTGCCATATTTTCTGGACAGGGACAGGGCGATATAAACACTTGCAAAGAATACCATCAGACTTGAGGTACCCGTGAACAGTAGTGTTGCGGGCAGGCGTTCAAGCAGGATCAGGCGCACTTCCTTGGATCCCTGGTCGCTTTTCATATAAATGGCGCGGCCCAGGTTCAAAGTAAGCGCATTCTTCAGGTATCTTACCGAACGAATCGCAAAAGGCTGGTTCAGGCCCCGGCGGTTAATCTCGGTTTCGATCTTTGTTTGAATGAGGTTCGCTTTGGCCTCGGTGGACAGGCTGCGAAAGGCAGGATTCGCCAGGATACCTTGGGTAATATTATCCTTGATCTCATTTCGCATGATGGTGTCCACATAGCCACCCATGTTGGCGATCAAAATGGTCAGATAAACACCGATGGCGACCGTGATCATCATCGAAAAAAGCCTGACCAATGAATACCTGAAAACACGGGTAAAGGTGCTGTTTTTGCGTGTTTTTTCTTTGGAAGGGGGAGCGGGCTCTGATGATACTATTTTTTCAGAGGTCATATGATTCTCGCTGTTCGTAAAAATAATTTCGTAAAATAATATGAAGGGGCAAGGTTTTAGCCTTGCCCCTTTTTTTCAACAAGCAGAACTAAAATTTACGGAATAACCACATAGTCCAGCGACGTGAAAGCAGGAATGGCAACGGGCACAAGCACCGCGGCCGCTTCGATACTGCCAGTGCCAGCAACGAGCGCGGCAGATACATCGGCAGGAATGGTGAGAGTGAATACACCCGCGTCAGCGCTAGCTACGCCAGCGCCTACGTACACGGTTTCGCCCTTGTCATTGTAGAGCAGGAACTTGAGCTCTTTGACATCGGCAGTCGGGTACGCATCGCCAGTGTTCCTATTGGTGAGGGTAGCAGTAAAGACGGTTTCTTCACCAATCTTGACCTGGGCGGGGCCATCCAGTGCGGCTTCACCCATGGGAGGCACGCCAAATGCAGCCCAGCGGTCAGACAGGTCGGGGAATTCGGGATTGTTCTTGACCACAGCGGTGAAACCGTTGAGATCGACCGCATCCAAGAAGTAAGGACCGGTACCAACCCAGAAGTGACCCTTGGCTGCAAACCATGCCTTGAAGGCAGCATAACGGGCAGTAGCTTCATCAGCAGTGAGGAAGGCGCTCATGGTGGGGGCATACGGGATGGTGACTTCGGCAATTGCCTGGTCAAGGTACTTGTTGAGGATTTCCAGGCTCGGACCACCAATGAAGCTCATCCATTCAACTTCCTTCAGATCAGCCTTTCCGGTGGACCAGGCCAGTTCGCCAGCGCCATCGGCCATGTTGCCAACAGCCAGGGCTTGCCAGGCATTTTCTCCGTAGCCGAGGTTCGGCCACCAGCCAGTGACATCCAGCTCTGCATCGGCAAAGTAGTTGTCATCCCAGGTGGCGATGACCAGCGGGTCAGTGGAAACGATCTGAACACCCTTGAAGTGGGTCAGGAAGGCTTCGAAGTTTCCGGCAGTATCTGCATCGTAGATGGCAGCGTCTTCTTTGCTGCGATCAAAGGTCATGATCATGTTCATGACGAAGTCAGCCACAGACAGGTTGGAGCCATCGTGCCATTTGACGGTTGTGAACAGATCGGCTGGATAGTAAACGACAGATTTTGTCTTGGCGGTCAGACCGTCGGGGAATTTTTCGCCAGCGGTGATGAAGACCTGGTTGACAGCATCCCAGTCAACCCAGGCATCTGCAGGCACGGTGATGGTGTCTTCAAAGGTCAGGTTGACCCAATCGAGGTTCGTGGCAACGGGCAGGCCAGTCTGAATGACAACATCTGCACTCTCGGCGCGCAGCGGCCAGGCCAGACCCGTGTAAGGATCGGGCATGAAGGCACGGCTATTGGTAGCATTCTGGATCCAGGCACTTCCGACCCAGTTGGCTCCGTCGACCGGATTCCAGGGATCGGTGAAGAAGGTATCGGTGGAGCCGTTCTTTACCACGCCGCCTTCCACACCTGCGAAGCGCAGGTTATAAGGACCCATGAAAGTGGTCTCAACACCGGCACCCACATCTGCACTGACCTGAAGGTCGCAGTTGAAGGGCGCATAGGTTTGCAGGTCAACGATCCAGGTCTGGAGTGAATCCTGCAGGGAGAGCGGGAGAGCCTGGACGATCAGGTCATGGCGCTCCTGAAGAGTGGTGAAATTACCATTCGCCAGATCATCGCCGACCTGTTGGAAAACAGGATCGACAGCATTGTCAAGGAACAGCGGGATGCCCTGGGCACTGCTGGGCAGGTACATTTCCTGGAAGATGCTCTTCTCGTCGCGGTTCAAGCCACTGGAGCCCCAGCCGGCAGTGTACAAACTCCACAGTCCGTCACTGGGTGTGGAACCGATCCAGAGGGGAGAGAGCTCGGAGGATTTCTTTTCCTGGAGTTCGACAGTAAAGCCGACTTGTTCCATCTGCTTGGCAAAGTACTCGCCCATGGTCAGGCGGGTGCCGTCACCATCGTTGCGGATCAGGAAGATCAGGGTGACAGGTGCGCCACCGAACTCAAATTTTCCATCTGCGCCCACGGTAGCGCCCATGGCTTCCATTTCAGCGACAATGATTTCCTTGCCCTTGTCGAAGTTGTAAGCATAATAAGCTTCGAGGCCGCGCGCTACATCAATGATGCTGGTGTAATCCACCAGTTGGGTGGTCAGCGCGAAGAATTTAGGCAGAGCGCCGCCGGCAAAGACTTCCTGGTTGATGTAGTTGCGGTCGATCAGCCAGTTGGTCGCTTCGCGGATCTTGAGATTCGAGAAGGGGTTCAACTTGGTGGTGTCTGTGAAGACAGCCGGGTTGTACATCATATCGTAGTAGGTTCCATACGACTGTGTGTAGCATAAATTGGCAGCCTTGATCTCAGCCAGCTTGTCAGCAGCCAGACCATAGCTGAAAAGATCAACGGCCCCGGCGCCGATCTGTGTAATGGCGGATTGGCCATCAACAACTGAATAATCGATCTCATCCAGCCAGCCGCCGTGGCGGGTGGTGGGGGGAACGGTCGGTACAGCGGTCGGAGCCTCGGTCGGGGCTGCGGTGGGAGCCGCGGTTACAACCGGGGGCTCAGTCGCTGCGGGGGTTGCCGGTGCACAAGCTGACAGCACCATGCTGGCAACCAGTACTACGCCGAGAACCATCATTAAGCGTTTTCTTAACATTGTCTTTCTCCTCCAAAATTAATTGAACAGGTTAGGGTTAAATACGAAAAACGAAGAACATGAGATTCTCTTTTTTGCTAAAGAATCACCTCCTTTGTAAAATCGTTTTACTGAATAACTATCCGAAAAATAATCCAACGTATAGAGAGTTTCCAAGGATCGGATAGGCTCTGAATAGTATCCTGGCAATGAGCCTATTATGCCAGGATGGTATCAAGTAGATTAACACAAGATAAAAGAATCGTCAAGTATCCTGCATTTAGTATTTTATCACACACAATGTCATTCTGGATGTATGAAGGTGTTTAAGAAATCCATAAAACGAGCAGACTTGGACCAAAAGGCAGAATTTCTGAATAAATTTTCGATTATTTAGTATTTTATCTTCCAA